>NZ_JBXAHT010000003.1:229564-609028 GCF_058795375.1 Bacillus sp. GW823-FHT06A10
AAATCTTAATTGACGTTGTTAATCCTATAATTACTCCCACACAAAGTGGTGTTGTTTCTGGTTGTACATCTGATGCCCCTTGAATTTCCGCTAGTTCTTCTTCACTTAATTCATTTAACGCTTTTCCTGATGGATGTTTCGGTAAGTCTTTTAACTTTTCTCTTACTTGTGGATCTTTCCACGCCTCTACTAATTCCTCTTTTGTAAATTTAAATTTCTTTACCATTTCATTCCTCCTTTTGTTTTTCTATTTATTTGTTTGTTTGTTTGTTTGTTTGTTTGTTTGTTTGTTGTTCTCTACAGTTATAAATTTACAAGATTCAAAGTTTTTAGGTAACTTCGCAAAATTGCATATTTTTAACATTTTTAAAATAAAAAATTCCTAACCTACAAAATGTAAGTTAGGAATTTCAGCTCGGGATTCAACAGTAAATAAACAATAATAGGCTAACAATAACATCAAAAAAGCCCTTTGCACGTGGTATTTTTACTTACCACACAAAGGGCTTCTGCACAAAATAATATTAAAGCTTATATAACGCGCCCAGAGGGATTCGAACCCCCGGCAGACGTGGTACCGGAAACCACCGCTCTATCCGACTGAGCTATGGGCGCATGATTATAGAAAACACTTCATTTTCTTCTCATAATAATAGCAATAAAATCCATCTAAATCAATAAAAATATCCCCGTAATACCTTATGCATCTTAGCTAAAAGCATATAAAATCTATTCCACCCCTAAATTTTCCAATCATAAATTCACCCCAACTCACAAATTATAATCTTTGAATTGATATTCCAAAGGGGGCTTCATTCAATGACTGTTATTACAAAATTAAAGCAAACTGTTTCTGGATTAAAAAGTGCACAAGCTAGCTTAGAGGGATTCGCTCTTGATACGGATAACCAACAAGCTAAGCAACTTTTCCAAACAGCTGCGCAGCAAACACAAACGATTATCGATTCTTTAAACCCACGCGTTGAAGAAGTCCAACAAGAAGAACCACAATACTCACAGCAATAACGAATCAGTCTTGCTGTGAAATAGAAAAAGGATGATATGCAGTCATCCTTTTTCTATCACATTACATATTGCAATAGAAATGGAATGATAATTATGCGAAAACTCGGCCTCATAACCGCATTATTTGCACTTCTATTTAGCTCTTTTACCGGATGTGATAATAGTCCTTTAGATAAAAAAGTGAAAGAAGAAGCAAAACGAACGGAGAAAGAAAAAGGTCCAAAGTTAACAAAGACGAGTACGGAATCCTTTAATCAATCTATATCACAAGGAGCGAAGAAAAGAGCTCTCGCTATGGATGAAATTATAAAAAGCACAGCAGTGAATTCAAATTTAGATCTCTATATAGCAGTTACACCTGAGCATCACGAAAGGTTTGGATTAAAGCCGCTGCGCAGCAAACTTCAAAAGCAACTAAGTGATGAGCACCCTACTTTCGATGTTCGTGTCAGTACAGATAAAAAAATCTTTATGTTACTCGAAAAACTCGAAAGAAAAATTAAGGAGAAAGAAGTATCTAAAGATGAAATTAATAAACAATTAAAATTCATTGGTAAAAAAATGGAGTCTAACACTTAACGCTTTTTAAAAGAAAAGGAAGGATTGCAATGTCTAGTAAAGATAAAAACTTAACCCCTGTACAACAGGAGTATAAAAAATTCGAACAAGAACGCGAACCGAAACGACCTGTCTTAAAAAATTGTATAAAAGCCTTTTTCGTCGGTGGTTTTATTTGCTTCATCGGACAACTCATTTCTACTTTTTACATCACATATTTTGATTTCACTGAACGCTCAGCAGGCAATCCAACAGTCGCAACTCTCATTTTCATCTCCATGTTACTAACTGGATTTGGTATATACGATCGTTTTGGACAGTTTGCCGGTGCTGGTACAGCTGTACCTGTTACTGGATTTGGTAACTCTGTTATTGCCGCATGTATTGAGCATCGAACGGAAGGATTTGTCCTTGGCGTTGGCGGCAATATGTTTAAACTAGCTGGTTCTGTTATTTTATTTGGTGTATTTTCCGCTTTCGTCATCGCACTTATTAAAACGATTCTCGTTCAATGGGGAGGGCTATAAATGTTACAAGGACACCGAACGTGGGTATTTGAAAACAAACCAGTCATTATCTCAACAGGGGTTGTCGGTGGACCATTTGAAGCAAAGGGGAACATCCCAGAAGACTTCGATATCCTTCATGAAGATTTATGGCTCGGACAAGATTCCTATGAAAAAGCACATAAGATTTTATTCGAAGAAGCTTGTAGTCGCGCTACTGAAAAAGCAGAGCTTCGTAAAGATGATATTCAATTCGTACTCGCAGGAGATTTAATTAATCAAATTACTCCAACAAGCTTTGCTTGCCGCACACTTGGGACTCCTTATCTCGGATTATTCGGGGCTTGCTCTACTTCTATGGAAGGTTTAGCACTTGGGGCAAGTATCGTAAATGCAAAAGGTGCAAAATATTTATTAACTGGAGCTTCAAGCCATAATACAGCTGTAGAAAAACAGTTCCGCTACCCTACCGAATACGGTGGACAAAAGCCACCTACTGCACAGTGGACAGTAACCGGAGCAGGAGCTGCTATTTTAAGCGATACTGGACACGGTCCAAGAGTAACCTCTGCAACAATCGGCCGAGTGGTTGATATGGGGTTAACGGATCCGTTTAATATGGGAGGCGCAATGGCTCCAGCTGCAGTTGATACAATTGAAGCCCATTTACGTGAACGTCAAATTGATGCCTCTTACTACGATTTAATCGTAACAGGCGACCTTGGACATGTAGGACGCGAAATTGCTTATGACTTACTACATAAACACGGAACGAAAGTAACGAGCCAACAATTTCAAGATTGCGGAATTATCATTTATAGAGAAGGACAACCTGTCATAGCTGGTGCTAGCGGACCTGGATGTTCCGCAACAGTCGTGTACGGTCATTTATTAAACCGAATGAAAAGAGGAGAGTTCAAAAAAATACTTGTCGTTGCGACAGGCGCTTTACTATCTCCACTTACATTCCAACAAGAAGAAACGATTCCGTGTATCGCTCACGCCGTTTCGATTGAATTTGGAGGTGCAACGCAATGATTTTCTTCTGGGCTTTCGTCATTGGCGGACTCATATGCGTAATCGGACAACTTATGTTTGATGTCGGCAAGTTAACACCAGCTCATACAATGGCAACACTCGTTGTTGCTGGAGCTATATTAGATGGATTTAATTTGTATGAGCCATTAATTGATTTCGCTGGAGCCGGGGCAACTGTACCTATTACAAGCTTTGGTAATGCCCTCGTTCATGGTGCAATGGAAGAAGCTGCAAAACATGGCATCGTTGGCGTTATTACCGGCATGTTTAAAGTAACGAGCGCCGGTGTATCAGCGGCTATTATTTTCGGCTTCATTGGAGCATTGTTATTCAAACCGAAAGGATAAGAGGTGTTTATATGACTGTTATCGCTAGCGTAAAAACTTGCCTTGCTAGTGTAAGGGGCGCTCAAGCAAGTTTAAGCTCCCTTTCATTAAATTCACAAGACGAAGAATCAAAACGCGTATTTCATGAATGTATGTTAGAAATGGACAGCGTCATCACTGATTTAAAGGATAGAATTTCAGTATTAGAACGTGAAGAACCTCAATATAAAGGGTTTTAAGTAGACTGGAGGAAACGACTATGTCTCACCTGCCGGAATGGACACTTGTCATTCTTCGCTCTGTATTCATATTAATTATTTTATTCGCTATTACGAAATGGTTAGGCAAAAGACAAATCTCTCAGCTTTCCTTTTTTGAATACATAGCCGGAATGACGATTGGTGACATCGCTGCCCAAGTATCTACAGGGCTCGATTCAAAATTTTTTCACGGCGTCTTTGCGATACTCATTTTCGCTGTGGTACCTTTTTTAACAGGAATCCTCTCTTTAAAGAACAAAACAGCTCGGGACTTCTTTGAAGGGAAATCTACCGTATTAATAAAAGATGGAAAGATACTCGAAGATAACTTAAAGAAAGAAAAATATACGAGTGACGAATTACTGGAACTTCTCCGTGGAAAAAGTGCGTTCAGCGTAGCTGAAGTCGAATTTGCTGTCTTAGAACCGAGCGGAGAATTAAATGTATTATTAAAGAAAGATTCCCAGCCACTTACAGCAAAAGATATCGGTTTAAAAGTACCAAACGAGAAAGAACCACAAACTGTTATTATGGATGGAAATGTACTAGATGAACCTCTTTCAGCAAGCGGACATAACCGCGCTTGGCTACATTCAGAATTAGAAAAACTCGGTGTTGTTATTGAAAATGTCTTTCTCGGTCAAGTGGATTCATATGGACAACTTACTATCGACATTTACAATGACAAACTCCAAATGCCTTCTCCTCAAAACAAACCTTTATTATTAGCATCTTTAAAAAAATGTCATGCTGATCTTGAACTATTTTCCCTAGAAACAAAGTCGAAATCAGCAAGCGAAATGTATAGTAAAAACGCGAAACAAATCGAAAAGATTTTAAATAAAGTAACCTATCTTTTAAAAGACTAATTATCGAAAGAACGCTTCAGTTAAAAGGCGTTCTTTTCTTTTTTCTCCAGTTTTCATAACGTTTAAATTTATGTAATTCGGTTATGATGTTGAAGATACATAAGCAGGGAATTTCGAAAACATAGCGAATATTTCATGATACAACTACATATTTTTTTGATTTAAAGTGGTTTCGTTTGACCTTTATTGACCATAATTGTATTATAAGACTAAGAAAGCTTTATAAGGAGGAAATAACAGATGAATTTAATTCCTACAGTAATTGAACAAACAAATCGTGGAGAACGCGCTTACGATATTTACTCTCGACTATTAAAAGACCGCATCATTATGCTTGGTAGTGCAATTGATGACAACGTAGCTAACTCAATCGTTTCCCAGCTTTTATTCTTGGAATCTCAAGATCCAGAAAAAGATATTCACATCTACATCAACAGCCCTGGTGGTTCTATCACAGCGGGTATGGCAATCTATGATACAATGCAGTTTATTAAACCACAAGTATCAACAATCTGTATCGGTATGGCTGCATCTATGGGTGCATTCTTACTTGCAGCAGGTGAAAAAGGAAAACGTTATGCACTTCCAAACAGTGAAGTAATGATTCACCAACCACTTGGTGGAGCACAAGGTCAAGCGACTGAAATCGAAATCGCTGCAAAACGTATCCTATTCTTACGTGAAAAACTAAACCAAATTCTTGCTGACCGCACTGGTCAACCACTTGAAGTACTACAACGCGACACAGACCGCGACAACTTCATGACAGCAGAAAAAGCTTTAGAATACGGTTTAATCGATAAGATTTTTACAAATCGTTAATACTTAAAAGCGAAAGTGGCTCGTTTAGAATCGCAGGGCGATGGAGCCCCTGATTCCGAGGCGCTTTTTGCCTCGAATGAAGGGGCGAAACAACCGGAGATTCTAGCCGCTGGAGCTAGATATAACTAAAAGTGGAAGCGCCCTATAATTGGGCGCTTCTTTTATATATTGTTCCCCGCTCACATACCCCATCCAGTATCCCTCTAAATATATCAACGATTTTTCAATTATATCGAACAAAACTCAAATTATATCAACGATTTTTTTAATATATCAACGGTTCGACACAACATATCGATTTACCGACAATCTCCGACAAGGACAAACCAGCTAAATACCCCTCCCCGCTAATCCGCACAAACAACAAAACAAAAAAACTATCGCATATACGCGATAGCTCTTTATTGTACATATGCGGCTAATGCTTCTAAAGCCTCTTCTGCATCTGAACCTTCTGTTGTAATTGTTATCATGCTTCCAGTTCCAATTGCTAAGCTCATAATCCCCATTATGCTCTTTGCATTTACTGTCTTTCCATCTTTCTCAATAAAGATATCTGCATGAAAGCGATTTGCCTCTTGTACAAACAACGCAGCCGGACGTGCTTGTAAACCGTTTTTTAATGAAACCTGAACTCGTTTTTGAACCACAGCTCCATTTCCCCTTTAACCTCTTATTTTTTTGCTACCGTTTCCCCCGCGCGTAATTTCTCTGCAATTTCATCGATTTTACGCAAACGATGATTAATACCCGATTTACTAATTTTCCCCCCGGATACCATCTCACCTAACTCTTTCAATGTTACATCTTGATAATCTCTTCGTAGTTGCGCAATCTCTTGTAGTTTATCTGGCAATATATCAAGACCAACCGTCTCATCAATATAGCGGATATTTTCAATCTGCCTTAGCGCTGCACCAATTGTTTTATTTAAATTAGCTGTTTCGCAGTTCACTAAACGATTTACGGAATTACGCATATCACGTACGATTCGAATATCTTCAAACCTTAAAAGTGCATTATGAGCACCAATAATATTTAAAAATTCCGTAATTTTCTCCGCTTCTTTCAAATACGTAATGTACCCTTTTCTTCTTTCCAACGTCTTACTATTTAAATCAAATCCGTTCATCAGTTCACATATAGCATCATTATGTTCCTTATATAACGAAAAGATCTCTAAATGATAAGATGATGTTTCTGGGTTATTTACTGAACCACCTGCTAAAAATGCACCGCGTAAATACGATCGTTTACAACACTTCTTCTCAATCAATTCTTGTGATATATTTCGAATAAATGAAAAGTCATCTCGAACGATATGAAGATCGGCTAATATTTCGCGAGACTTTTCAACAAGCCTTACGATATATACATTATTTTTCTTCAATCGCATTTTTTTACGAACAAGTAATTCTACCGTCACATCATATCCTTTTTTCAAAAGCGTATAAATCCTTCTTGCAATTGCCGCATTTTCTGTTTGAATATCGATAGATAGACGACGGTTTGAAAAAGAAAGCGATCCGTTCATTCGAAGTAACGCCGATAATTCTGCTTTCTCACAGCATTCTTTCACTTCAAGATTCGTCAGCTCTTTCTTTGTTTCTGATGCAAATGACACAGTCAACACCTCCTTATACGATTATTATGGAACAAAATTCTTGTCCTATATGAATGAGGAGCGCCACCTCAAACGAGGCAACGCACATTTATAACAATGAATATAAAATCGAAGCTAACTTTAACGTATCATGCCTTACAACACGATCATCATACTTCGCTAATCCCTCTTGAATAACATCAATATTATTTTCAGCAAAACGTTCTTCATCCACTACAACTGGTGTAGACATTTCTTCCTCATATAACTTACGTAATTCACAAGGAATCTCACGGTTATTTACAATTGCAGTATTAATAAATGGTTGCCCTAAATGATCGTGTAACGCCTGCACATGATCAAAAGCAGTATATCCCATCGTTTCACCCGCTTGTGTCATAACGTTACATACATATACCTTCTTCGCCTTTGCAGCAAGAACAGCGTCCCCAATTTTGTTAACAACTAAGTTGGGTAATATACTCGTATACAAACTTCCTGGGCCGAAAACAAGTAAATCAGCTCGTTTAATCTCAGCCAACGTTTCATGCAATGGCTCTACATCTTCTGGAGTTAAAAAGACACGATTAATCTTCTTTCCGTAATAAGGAATCTTTGATTCACCTGTTACAATTTCCCCATCTTCAAGTTCCGCATGAAGTACCGCACTTTGATTCGCTGCTGGTAATACACGTCCTCTGACATTTAATACTTTACTTGTTTCCGTAATTGCATGGAAAAAGTCTCCTGTAATCGAGGTCATACCTGCCAACAATAGATTTCCTAACGCATGACCTTTCAGTCCGTCTCCTGTTGTGAAACGGTGCTGAAATAAAGCTTCCACCAGTGGCTCTACATCCGATAACGCAACAAGTACGTTACGGATGTCACCTGGAGGTGGAATTTCTAGCTCATCACGTAATCGACCCGAACTGCCACCATCATCAGCGATTGTAACAACTGCTGTAATATCAACAGGATATTGCTTTAATCCTCTTAATAAAACAGAGAGTCCAGTTCCGCCTCCCATGATGACAATTTTAGGCTTTCTCTCTTTTTTCATCCCTTAATGGCCCTTTCTCTTCTCCACATCACGATGAGATACATGAACACTATACTCTGGTTTCAAATGTTTCCCAAGGTATTCTGTAAGCGTAACAGAACGATGCTGTCCACCTGTACATCCAATTGCAATTACAAGTTGACTTTTGCCTTCTCTTTTATAATGAGGCAGCATGAAAGTAATCAGATCCGTCAACTTCTCTAAAAACTTATGTGTCTCATTAAATTTCAGTACATACGAAGAAACTTCTTCATCTAGTCCTGTTAATGGCTTCATATGTGGAATGTAATATGGATTTGGTAAAAAACGAACATCAAATACTAAATCTGCATCAATTGGAATACCGTACTTAAATCCAAATGACATAACATTTACACGAAATGCTTGCTCAGTTTCTGTTGAGAACAAGTGAACAATTTTTTCACGTAATTCTTTCGGTTTTAAATCCGATGTATCAAGCACAATATTTGCTCGTGCCTTCATATCTGTTAATAAATTGCGCTCTGCTTCGATTCCCTTTAACGGCAAACCAGTTGGTGCAAGTGGATGCGAACGTCTCGTTTCTTTATAACGAGTTACAAGCGTACTATCTTTCGCATCTAAAAATAAAATATGAGGAATAATCCATGTACGTTCTGATAAATCATCAAGTGCTCCCCATAAATGCTCGAAAAACTCGCGGCCACGTAAATCAATACCAAGTGCCACTTTATTCATTTTCCCTTTTGAATCCGCCATAAGCTCAATAAACTTTGGCAATAACATCGGTGGTAAATTATCTACACAAAAATATCCTAAATCTTCAAAACTTTGTAAAGCTACTGTTTTTCCAGCTCCAGACATCCCTGTAATAATTACCATTTTTATATCATTATTCTCTGTCATCGTATCCTCTCCTTGACGGTTTAACTCGGATCTAATCGATATGAAAGCAACTCAAAATCTGGGGTATATACAAATGTACCGTAGATTATGCCATTTCCTTTAATTAAATAATCAATAATGTGATAATCTCCTGGCGCCATTGCTAAATCATCAATTTTATCAAATGTATGCCAACCAATGATGCCTTCTTCGCTCTCTAGTTTGTTTTCTCCTGCAAAATCTGTCGCTAAAAAGGAGAACATCATCCATTCAGAAACAACTTTATCACCTTCTTGGATGACAAAGGTGAAGACCCCCTTTAACGCTGGGTTTTTCAAATAAATACCTGTTTCTTCGCGATATTCGCGAACAACGGAATCTCTTACAGTCTCACCACGCTCCATTTTCCCGCCTGGTGCAACCCACCAATTTCGGCGAGGTTTTTGGAGTAAGAGTACTTCATTATCTCTAATTAACACACAGTTTGTCACTCTTTGCATGTTTCTTCACCTCAGCTACTTGCAGTAAAATTTCTCACTGCATACTTCTTTCATTATACTATCAAAAACAGTTTGCTACAACGAAGGAGCCAGTCCTCTTTCGCTAAGCATACGCTACTCAACAATTTTAAAAAAGCTTTCCATAACAAGCAATGTAAATGCTTAGACTTTTAATGAATAGCATGAAAAATCCCCTTAACGATTTTTATCGCCAAGGGGATTAAAGCCCTTATTTCTTACCGAAATAAGTAACAATCGCAAATCCTAAAATAAAGGTAATAATTGAACTTATAATTGAAAATCCACCAGTTGGAATACCAGGGAACACAATTACAATCGAACCGATAACTAGTCCAATAATTGCCGCAAATGTCATACTTTTATAACGATCTAATAAAAAACTAATGCCTTTACTACTTACAACAAATCCAACCATAACACCAGCACCGATAACCACGATTAAAGGTAAGTTAAGTGTAGTTAAAGCGTTAATTGCTGTTGGATACACACCAATAATTAATAAAATAAACGATCCACTAATCCCAGGAAGTAGCATAGCCATACTAGCCATCCATCCTGCGAAAAATAAACCAATTGCATTTAAAATTGTTAACGTCGTAATTGGATCTGCTGCCTTATCTGGTTTAAAGAAAGCTGTGATCGCAACAAGAATTGCTGCAACTATTAATAAAACAATGTGCTTACCTTTAAACGACGACTTTGCATCAGCTTCTCTCATTAACATCGGTAATATACTAATAATTAAACCGAGGAAGAAAAATTGAGTCGGTTCATAATGATTTGCAAGTAAATATTTAATAACATGACTTAACGTTAAAAACGCTGCTGCCACACCAGCTGCAAGTGGAATTAAAAACCCTAAATGTTTTTTCCATTCACGACTAAAGAATCCACTAATTGCCGCAAGCAATTGTTCATAAATCCCTAACACAACAGCGATTGTACCGCCGCTCACACCAGGAATTAAATCACTAACGCCCATACAAAATCCACGATATATATTACGCCATTCCATACTGAATAAATTCCTCATTTCTTATAGTGATTTTTTCCGTAAAGTCCAGTATATCAATAAGAAAGCTTATAATCCTTATATTTTTTGACAATACTTTGACATTTCCACACAAAAAAAGAAGAAAGCTCCTGTCGGTAGCTTTCTTCTCACAAGGTATGTTATCCCTTATTTTTCTGATACAGTTTTTAATTCCTCTAATAATTCTTCTACGTAATGTTGTGCACTTTGTGCTGCAATACTACCGTCACCTGTTGCAGTTACAATTTGACGAAGCATTTTTTCACGAACATCACCAGCTGCGAAAATACCAGGGATTTTAGTTTCCATACGTTCGTTCGTTTCAAGGTAACCATTTTCATTTGTAATACCTAGTTCAACAAATGGTTTTGATAATGGTAACATACCGATGTATACGAATACGCCGTCAGTTTTGACTTCTTTCTCTTCTCCACTGTTTACGTCTACAAGTGTTACACTTCCTACTTTACCGCTTGCTTCGTTAATTTCTTTTATAGTGTGGTTCCAAATGAAATCTACTTTTTCGTTTTGGAAAGCACGGTCTTGTAAAATTTTCTGTGCACGAAGCGTGTCACGACGGTGAACGATCGTTACTTTTGATGCGAAGCGTGTTAAGAACACACCCTCTTCAACAGCAGAATCTCCACCGCCAATTACGATAAGTTCTTTTCCTTTAAAGAATGCCCCATCACATACTGCACAATATGATACACCACGGCCGCCAAGTTCTGTTTCACCCGGTACACCAATTTTTTTATACTCTGCACCGCTTGCAACGATAATTGCACGTGCTTTATATTCTTTTTTACCAGCAATAATTGTTTTGTATTCTTTACCATCGATGACTTCTTTCACATCACCGTATGCATATTCAGCACCAAATTTCTTCGCATGCTCGAACATTTTATTTGATAAGTCTGGTCCTAAAATAGACTCATAACCTGGGTAGTTTTCTACATCTTCCGTGTTTGCCATTTGGCCACCTGGAATACCACGCTCAAGCATTAATGTGCTTAAATTTGCACGAGATGTATATACTGCAGCTGTCATACCAGCTGGTCCTGCACCAATAATAACGACATCATAAATTTTTTCTTCTGACACACTATTCACTCCTATCCATTCCTACACAATTAAGTTACCCTCATTATACTGTTAGCATCATTTTTTTCCCAATGATTTGCTTATCTTATGTGTGCGTACGCTTAACAGCTTGCACATACTTTCGGACAGTCGCTACAGATACATTATATACATCTCCAAGCTCCGACTGTGTCATTTTATTTCCTTGTTCGCCGCGTACAATGTATTCAATCGCAGCTGACCAGCCGTACACATTTGTAAATATGTCTCCAGATGTATATAAACGTATGAACGTACAAAACCAAAAGTGTAAACACTCTTCAATTAATTCATCATCTTTTTTCGTATAATTGTATAAGGCATCCGCGATTCTCGCGCACTGCTCAAATTGTTGTAAATCAGCTGGAATACTCTTATGACTATTAAGTAAAAAGAAGTACTTTGCAAGTTGCGATACGATGGGAACACCGTTCTTCGCTTGCGTTATATCAAAGAAGAATCCAACCTTCTCCGGCGTTGACAATTCATTCATTAAATATAAAGCTAGCATTTGTTCTTCTAGCGTCGCACTTTGCTGAAATGATTTTCGTAATTCTTCAAATAACACATTTTGTCCTTCATCTGCTAAATTCAGCGCATTCCACGGTTCTTTTCCCTTTTTATCAGGATGCAATTCCACGACATGTTGCCACATTTTTTCAGCTAGTTGCTGATCTTTCACCATATACGCAGAATATGCAAACCAATAATAAAAACTAACGTCTCCTTCGTACCCTTGACGCTTTAATAGTTTGAACCATTTATATGCATGCTCGAAATAACCAATTGTTGCAAGTGTAGTTCCCAGTTTCAAACGATGTTCAAATGAAATCGGATATACCGAAACTAGCTGTCCCGCTAACGCTTCTACTTGTTTATGCTCTCCAATTGAATATAGAAAAATAAGCGTATTACAAAGCGCATGTATATTACCAGGATTTTTCTCTAAAATCATTTCTGTTAACTTCAGTGCTTTGTCTACATTACCCGATTGAAAATGTGCAATGGCTAAATTATTATGACCTGACCAAAATTCCGGATAATCTTTCGTAACAATTTCTAATGTAGCAATTGCTTCTTCCAATTGTCCATTACGAATATAACGATTCGCTTCTTCCTGCATAACAATTAAATCATCTTCATCTTCAATCTCTTCCGCACCCATTGCTTCTTCTTCCATAATCTCAAGAAGTTCTAATGTATCTTCTACGAATTCCTTCTCTTTTGCAACTTCTAAATAACGATCCGCATATTTCTTCGCCTGTTGAAATAACCCCATATATGCATAATTATTTGCAATAAAATAATAGCACTGTTCAAGTTCTGGATTAGATCTAACTAACTTTAAGAAGATTTGGTTCGACTCTTGATATTCACCAGCCTCAGATAATACTGTTGCTAATTGACATAAAATAAACGGCTCCTTCTCACTTTGTGCCGCTCTTCGAAAATATTTAATTGCATCTTGCAATTTTTGCCCTTTGTAAGCTCTCATCCCTTTTTTATAAAAGAAGTCCGCTAATTGATTAAAAGAGATAACTTGTCCGTTCTCCTTATATATCCTTTGATTTTTCCCCATATATCCTCCAGTTTTTTGTTTTCTTCGCTCACACATTCTTCTATCTATAAGTATAAACGATTCCGTAAAAAACAAAACAGTATATTATACTCAATTATTTCCTTTTTATTCATAAAAAAAGAGGAGAAATGTTACATTTTCACCATGAACCTTCTCTTGCGGTCATTTGCTCTTTCGTATAAATAATACGCATTGGATTTCCACCTACGAAAGCACCGCTCGGTACATCTCTATGAACAAGTGTGCCAGCTGAGACAGTCGCACCGTCTCCAATTTTCACACCTGGTAATATTGTTACATTCGCTCCAATCATCACTTCATTTCCAATGACGATTTCCCCAAGTCGATATTCACGAATTAAATATTCATGCGCTAAAAGCGTTGTATTATAGCCAATAATCGAATTCTCTCCCACAGTTATCTTTTCCGGGAACATAATATCCGGCATTACCATAAGCGCAAATGATGTTTTCTTTCCTACTTTCATCCGTAAAAAAGTACGGTACAACCAATTCTTCACAGATAAAAATGGCGTGTAACGCGCAATTTGGATAATAATAAAGTTTTTCATTACCTTCCAAAAAGACACTGTTTTATACACATTCCATAATGAATTTTCTCCTGAAACAGGATAGCGCGTTGTCCGTCGCACTTAGCTCGCTCCTCTACTAACTTACTTGGACCTTTATGAACGGTTCATATTAGACAAAATCAGTAGCAAATCACTCATTTTGTCTAGCGTAAAGTCCGGCTTGTAAGCTTCTAAATACGCTCTACCTTTCAACGTCCATGAAACCGCAGCTGTTTTCGTCCCCGCATTTTGACCACCGACAATATCATGATGATTATCTCCAACCATCAATGCCTCTTCTGGTTTTGCATCTAATAATTCAAGCGCTTTTTGAAGTGGCTCTGGATGTGGTTTCACATGCTCTACATCATCAATTGTCACGACAACATCAAAAAATTCATCAAGCTTTGACAACTGTAATCCCATCTCAACGGTTTGTCTCGCTTTCGTTGTAACAATACCAACTTTATAACCTTGCTTCTTCAACTCTCGAACTGTTTCATATACAGTTTCATATTCTTCTACTAATTCATCATGATGATCATGGTTAAATTCGCGATAACTTGTAATCATCTCTTCAACCTTACTTTCATCAATCTTACTGAAAGTATCATGCAAAGATGGACCGATAAATGGCAACACATCTTCACGCTTATATTGATTTGGATAATACGTATTTAAAGTATGTAAAAAAGAAGAAATAATAAGTTCGTTTGTATTAATTAAAGTTCCATCTAAATCAAATAACACTGTATTTATTCTCATTGCCTTAGTCCTTTCGCCTTCCTGAATATGAAAGAAGCAGCATCTTATAATAAGATGCTACTTTTCTCTAATTTTCCGAATATCTTTTATCAGCTTGCCCCATTTTTCGTCTCACAATAATGAAAATAATAGAAATAACAACAAGTCCAATTGACATTACTTGTGCAATACGAAGTGGTCCTAGCATTAAACTATCTGTACGTAAGCCTTCTACGAAGAAGCGTCCTACTGAATACCAAATTAAATATGTGAAGAATAATTCCCCGCGGCGTAAATTCACTTTTCTTAATGCAAGTAGTAAAATTACACCTGCAAAATTCCATAATGATTCATATAAAAACGTCGGATGATAGTACACACCCTCAATATACATTTGATTAATAATGAAATCTGGTAAATGAAGACCTTCTAAAAACTGTCTCGTTACTTCATCACCATGCGCCTCTTGGTTCATAAAGTTTCCCCATCGGCCAATTGCTTGTCCTAATAAAATACTTGGTGCAGCAATATCCGCCAACTTCCAGAATGAAACCCCGCGTCGCTTTGCAAAAAGAATCCCTGTAATAACCGCTCCGATTAAACCACCATGAATCGCCAAGCCACCTTGACGAATATTAATAATTTGACTCGGGTTTTGCGCGTAATATTCCCATTCAAAAATAACATAGTACATTCTCGCAAATAGAATAGCGATCGGTACTGCAATTAATACAAGGTCAACAAATGTATCTTTTGGAATACCTAGCCTTTCTCCCTCGCGAGTTGCTAGCCAAAGACCTAATAGCACCCCTGTACCGATAATAATCCCGTACCAATAAACAGGAAACGGCCCAAGTTGGACAGCTACGCGGTCAAGCTGCGGTACAGAACCTAACAGCATATGTATGACCTCCCTCTCCAATGTTTACTCCTGATTCCCTAACTCAATCGCACTCATTAATCGTTCTGAGAACTGCTGTGCTGCATTGACTCCCATACGCTTTAAACGGAAGTTCATCGCTGCTACTTCAATAATAACAGCCAAGTTTCGACCAGGACGAACTGGAAGTGTAATCTTCGTAAGTTCTGTATCAATAATTTTCATCTTCTCTTCATCAAGACCTAAGCGATCATAGTTTTTCTTTTGATCCCAAATTTCAAGATTAATAACAAGTGTAATACGCTTATAATTTCGCACTGCCCCTGCACCGAATAACGTCATAACGTTAATGATACCTAGACCACGAATTTCTAATAAATGCTCAATTAAATCTGGTGAGCTTCCTACTAATGTGTCTTCATCTTCTTGGCGAATTTCTACACTATCATCCGCAACAAGGCGGTGACCACGCTTCACAAGTTCAAGAGCTGTCTCACTTTTACCAACACCACTTTGACCTGTAATTAAAACACCAACACCGTAAATATCTACTAATACACCATGAACAGCAGTTGTTGGTGCTAGCTTACCTTCTAAATAATTAGTTAAACGACTTGATAATCTCGTTGTCGTTTGAGAAGAACGTAATAAAGGCATGCCTGATTCACGTGATGCTTGTAATAACTCATCTGGTACATCTTGATTACGAGTTATAATAATACATGGCGTCTCCTCGGTACAAAGCGCTTTCATTCTCTCTTGTTTTTGCTCTGTTGTTAACGTATCAAAGAACGTGAGCTCCGTTTTTCCAAGAAGCTGCACGCGATCAGCTGGATAATATGTAAAGAATCCTGCCATTTCAATTCCAGGTCGTGATAAATCACTTGTATCAATCGGACGATGAATTCCTTCCTCACCACTTATTAACTCCAATTGAAATTGTTCAATTAAATCTTTTGTCCTTACTTTTGGCATATGTATAAACCTCCACTCCGCTGCGGGTTCAGTCTCGTTTGATGTAAAATTCCATTCTACCGGATATTGTACCATTTTTTTCTGGAAACAAGAAATACGGTTTCTAATAAATAGAAAAAAACATTCCATACGAATAATGAAATGTTTTTCTTTTTGTCATTTTCTCTTTTTTTCATATAGAGGTTCCACAATTGCCTTCTCAATAATCATATTAAAAATTGAAATACAAATTGCCGCAACAATCGCTACACCAAATCCTGATATATTAAAAGCATCTCCTAATAATGAATCTGCTATTTTTAACGTAATCGCATTAATAACAATTAAGAAGAAGCCGAAAGTTACAACAGTAATTGGTAGCGTAATTAAAATTAAAAACGGCTTTACGAACACATTTAAAACCGCCAATATAATACTCGCAATAATTGCAGTTTGTATATTTGCTACGTAAAATGCATCTGGTGCAATCCCTTTTAAAAGCCCCGATACAGCGATTAACACAACGCTATTTACAAGAAGTGATACAATCCATCTCATTTCGTTACACATCCTTTTAAACATATATATTTCATCATACGCTAATAGATAATAAACGCAAGTATGATACAAACACTTATATCAACTTATTCTATCTTTCATGCTTGTATACCTACTAACATACTTACCAGTTTTTCCTCGTAAAATAAAAACCGAGCGTCATTTCCACTCGGTTTTCATCAATAAACTTATTGCGATAACTCTACTTCTTTTATTTTCTCTTTCATTCTTGCTTTATCACGATTTAAAATCTCTTTTAAATACTTACCAGTGTACGAGCGCTCTTCTTTTACTACTTGCTCTGGCGTTCCCGAAGCGACGATTTGTCCACCTTTGTCCCCGCCTTCTGGTCCAAGATCAACAATATAATCAGCTGTTTTAATCACATCTAAATTATGTTCAATTACAAGTACCGTCTCACCACTCTCAACAAGACGTTGCAGCACTTCTAGAAGACGTGCAATATCATGCGCATGCAACCCAGTCGTTGGCTCATCTAAAATATATAACGTACGACCTGTAGAACGACGATGTAATTCAGAAGCTAATTTCACACGCTGTGCTTCCCCACCAGATAATGTTGTTGCTGGTTGACCTAATTTCATATAACCAAGCCCAACATCTACAAGCGTTTGAAGTTTACGCTTAATTTTAGGAATATTGGCGAAGAATTCTACTCCATCTTCAATTGTCATCCCTAACACTTCAGAAATATTCTTATCTTTATATTTCACTTCTAACGTTTCACGATTATATCGTTTACCGTGACAAACTTCACACGGAACATACACATCTGGTAAGAAATGCATTTCGATTTTAATAATTCCATCACCACGGCACGCTTCACAACGGCCACCTTTTACGTTAAAGCTGAAACGTCCTTTTTGATATCCGCGCACTTTAGCTTCGTTCGTTTGTGCAAACACATCACGAATATCATCGAATACACCTGTGTACGTCGCTGGATTAGAACGTGGTGTACGACCAATTGGCGATTGATCAATATCAATTACTTTATCTAAATGTTCAAGACCTTTAATCTCTTTATGAGTACCTGGCTTCGCTTTCGCTTTATATAACTTTTGCGCTAACGATTTATATAGTACTTCATTAATCATCGTACTTTTACCTGATCCAGATACACCTGTTACCGCTACAAACGTACCGAGTGGGAATGACATTTTTGCATTCTTTAAGTTATTCTCTTTTGCGCCGACAATCTCCACTTTACGTCCGTCACCTTTACGTCTTTCAAGTGGAACTGGAATAAACTCTTTACCGCTTAAATATTTTCCTGTTAACGAATTATCATCTTGCATCACTTCAGCTGGTGTCCCTGCCGATACAACTTGCCCACCGTGAATACCTGCACCTGGTCCGATATCAAGTAAATAATCAGCAGCCATCATCGTATCTTCATCATGCTCAACAACGATTAATGTATTACCTAAATCGCGCATTTCTTGCAATGTACGAATAAGACGATCGTTATCGCGCTGGTGTAAACCAATTGAAGGCTCATCAAGAATATAAAGTACGCCAGTTAGACGAGAACCAATTTGCGTCGCTAAGCGAATACGCTGCGCCTCACCACCTGATAACGTACCAGCCGCACGACTTAGCGTTAAATAATCTAAACCAACGTTCACTAAGAATCCAACGCGCTCCTGAATTTCTCTTAAAATTAAATGAGCTATTTTTTGTTGCTTCTCCGTTAGCTCTACATTCGAGAAAAATTCTTGTACTTCTTGAACTGAATACTTCGTTACGTCAGCAATCGTTTTATCACCAACAAAAACAGCTAAGCTTTCAGGCTTTAAGCGGCCGCCTTTACACTTCGGACAAGCTTGTTCTGCCATATACTTTTCCATTTGCTCACGAATGTAATCAGAACTCGTTTCACGATAACGACGTTCAATGTTTGGAATAACACCTTCAAATAAAATCTCATTTTCCTTTACTTGACCGAATTCATTTACATAGCGGAAATAAACCTTCTCTTCCCCGCTTCCGTACAACACTTTATCAAATAAATCTTTCGGTATATCTTTCACAGGCATATCCATATCAACGCCGTAGTGATTACATACAGATTGTAAAAGTTGTGGATAGTATTGTGAACTTGTCGGTTCCCAAGGTGCAATCGCATGTTCATTTAATGATAAATCCCAGTTCGGGATAACAAGCTCTAAATCTACCTCTAGCTTTGAACCAAGTCCATCACAAGAAGGACACGCTCCGAACGGACTGTTGAATGAGAACATACGCGGCTCTAATTCTCCGATTGAAAAACCACAATGCGGACAAGCATGATGTTCACTAAATAGAAGTTCCTCTTCTCCCATTACATCGATTAACACTCGGCCTCCGCCAAGCTTTAATGCACTTTCAAGTGAATCAGCAAGACGGCTTGCGATTCCTTCTTTTACAACAATACGGTCAATTACAACTTCAATAGAATGCTTCTTATTTTTATCTAACGTAATCTCTTCAGACACATCAAGCATTTCACCATCAACACGTACACGAACATATCCTTGCTTCTTAATATCTTCAAGTACTTTCACATGTGCACCTTTACGCCCAGAAACGATAGGAGCTAACACTTGTAATTTCGTACGTTCAGGATATTCAAGAACACGGTCTACCATCTGCTCTACTGTTTGTGATGTAATTTCAATCCCATGATTTGGACAAATTGGCGTACCAATTCGCGCAAATAATAAACGTAAATAATCATAAATCTCCGTTACCGTTCCGACAGTTGAACGTGGATTACGACTCGTCGTTTTTTGATCGATTGAAATCGCTGGTGACAATCCTTCAATCGTATCTACATCCGGCTTATCCATTTGTCCTAAAAACTGGCGCGCATACGCAGATAACGATTCTACGTATCTGCGCTGCCCTTCTGCATAAATCGTATCAAATGCTAATGATGATTTCCCCGAACCAGACAATCCCGTTACAACGACAAGCTGATTTCTCGGAATGGTTACATCAATATTTTTTAAGTTATGTGCTCTAGCACCTTTTACAACGATAAAATCCTTGCTCTTACTCACTCTTTTCACCCTTCCGCTTTTAATTCTAATAGTAAATCTCTTAGTTCAGCTGCACGCTCGAAGTCTAACGCTTTTGCTGCTTCTTTCATCTCTGCTTCCATCTTCGCAATTGTCTTTTCACGCTCTTTTTTCGTCATTTTCTTAGCAGGAGTTGCTTCGTATGTTTCTGTCTCTTCAGCAGTTGTCGTTGCACGGATTACATCACGTACGCCTTTTTGAATCGTTTTCGGCGTAATACCATGCTCTTTATTGTAGGCTTCTTGTATAGTACGACGACGCTGCGTTTCTTCAATTGCAATTCCCATTGATCTTGTTATACGATCTGCGTACATAATAACGCGGCCGTTTTCATTACGCGCGGCACGACCAATTGTTTGAATTAATGAGCGCTCTGAACGTAAGAACCCTTCCTTATCAGCATCTAAAATCGCTACAAGTGATACTTCTGGAATATCTAATCCTTCTCGTAATAAGTTAATACCGACAAGTACATCAAACTTACCAAGGCGAAGGTCACGAATAATTTCAATACGTTCTAACGTTTTAATTTCAGAATGAAGATAGTTCACTTTAATTCCTACATCTTTTAAGTAGTCCGTTAAATCCTCTGACATTTTCTTCGTTAAAGTCGTAATTAATACACGTTCATTTTTTGCAATACGATCTTGAATCTCTCCTAATAAATCGTCAATTTGCCCTTCAATAGGTCGTATATCGATTGGTGGATCTAAAAGCCCTGTTGGACGAATAATTTGTTCTATTACTTCTGGTGACTGCTCTAACTCGTACGGTCCTGGCGTCGCCGAAACGTAAATAACTTGATTTGTTTTCTCCTCAAACTCATCAAACATGAGCGGTCTATTATCTAAAGCTGACGGCAGACGGAATCCATGATCCACAAGTACTTGCTTACGTGCTTGGTCCCCGTTATACATCGCTCTTACTTGTGGCACTGATACGTGCGACTCATCCATAACAATTAAGAAATCTTCCGGGAAATAGTCCAATAACGTATACGGTGTTGCACCCGCTGGACGAAGTGTTAAATGACGGGAATAGTTTTCAATACCTGAACAAAAGCCCATCTCGCGCATCATTTCTAAATCATAACGTGTACGTTGCTCTATACGCTGTGCTTCTAGCAACTTACCGTTATCATTTAAATCCTTTAAACGCTCTTCTAATTCTTTTTCAATATTTTCAATAGCGACCTTCATTTTCTCTTCACGTGTAACGAAGTGAGATGCTGGGAAGATTGCTACATGATCACGTTCTGCTAATACTTCACCTGTTAACGCATTTACTTCACGAATACGATCAATTTCATCGCCGAAAAATTCAATTCGAATACAATGCTCATCAAGTGATGCTGGGAAGATTTCAACTACATCTCCGCGCACACGGAATGTACCACGCTTGAAATCAATATCATTACGTCCATACTGTACATCAACAAGTTCACGAAGCAATTGATTGCGGTCCTTCTCCATACCAACTCGAAGTGATACAACTAACTCGCGATATTCTTCAGGAGAACCTAAACCATATATACACGATACACTCGCAACGATAATTACATCGTCCCGTTCAAATAATGCAGACGTTGCCGAGTGACGCAATTTATCAATTTCATCATTAATCTGCGCGTCCTTTTCAATAAACGTATCTGTTTGTGGTACATACGCTTCCGGCTGATAATAATCGTAATAACTAACAAAATATTCAACTGCATTATTCGGGAAAAAGTCTTTCAACTCACTATATAACTGTCCTGCTAACGTTTTATTGTGAGCCATAACAAGTGTTGGCTTTTGCACTTCTTTAATGACATTTGAAATCGTAAATGTCTTACCCGTTCCTGTCGCTCCAAGCAACACTTGCTTTTTCTTTCCACTATTAATTCCCTCTACAAGCTTCTCTATAGCTACCGGCTGATCACCTTGCGGGGAATACGCTGATATAATTTCAAATTGATGTTCCAAGTAAAATCCGACCTCCTCATAAAAATCTGTATTATTATTTTACCACGAATGCCTATAAAAAACCTAAAAAAACGAACAGATATTCGGTAAAATTTTCGACAATATACACATAGAAAAAGGAAGGAGTAAATACTTCCTTCCTCTACTAATTCTATTTTTTAGGTACATATACTAAGTCATATCCATTGCGCCCAGCTTCATTCATACAATCTATTAACCGATAAGCACTTTCTGATTCGCGCTGCTCTTTAACAATACTTTTACAACTATCTTTATGTAACCCTTTATCCTTCCCAGCAAATTTGTCTTTTCTATTATCTGAAACATAAAATATATCGTTCCCACTATACTCTAACGTTTGAAAAATCGGGTCCCCTTCAAGGGTATACTGTACAATTCTTATTTTATCAACTTCCCTTTGTTCGACATTCAAAACGAAATTTTCAAATTTATCTAGATTGGAAATCCTGGTTCCCTTTACAATGACATCGTTCTTCTTATCAATTGTAGTGTTAGATGATGAGCATGCTACTAAACTCAAGAGAAATAGACATATAAAGCTGGTTCTTTTTTCTATTGTCATCCTCTCCTATAAAAATTATTTGTATACCCAAAAGCTACTTTCAACTATGAAAGTAGCTTTTCTTTTCCTTTCTCCTTCTTCGGAAAAACCACATATGAAAATGAAATCGCTGTATCAACTAAAAATATAATTGCCCACACTTGGCTCACGCGACTTGCAGCTTTATTTAAAACGATTCCCGATTCTAACCAATTACCCCATTGTTCAAATGGAATAAATCCATACGCGAAGAAAAAGAATATGTGCACACCAACGAATAAAACAAGATGTAATACCCAATTTTTTATTTCCTGCTTTGCATAGGCCATACCTGTTAATTCTACCTGTTCTTCAATAATAGGCGCCGGTTCATTACGCCATTTCGCAACTAGCTTTTGCGCAAATATATCAAGCTTCTTCAAATCCTTTTTCCCGTAGAAAACTGCATACAGTAAAATAATTACAGTAATGATTTGAAAATTAGAGAACTTTCCTGTTTGATAATAGTCCACTGCCCCTAATGTTAAAATAAACACTTCATTTACGAGGAGTACAATCCCCATAATAAAGCTCGCCTTCTTCAAACGGAATCCGTAACGGAGTAAAAAGAAACCGATAGCCGATAACCAAAATACAATCTCTGCTCCAATTAAAAAATACCAACGATATTCTGCGAGTATGCTCATTTATCCTTCTCCCTTTCATCATAAATACGAAAAGCTTCATCCATATATAATAAAAACTCTTCTTCAATTGGATACATGCTCATTTTCTGTGAATCTTCCTTTGATTTTCTAACTTCCCATAACTTATCTAAAAACGCTTCGTCACCATTAGCCATTTCTAAACACTTCTGCATTAATCTCTTCATTGCCCTTTGTACTTCATCACTAGTGGCTTCTTTACCCTCTTTCATAAAAATACGTAATTGCTTTAATAAATCTACCCATTCTAAAACATTCGGATCTTCCTCACTCATATTCGGCAAATTATGAAGCAACTTTTGTTCTTCCTTTGAAAATACTTCATTTTGAAATATTTCACGTATACGAGGAGACTGTTTTGAAAGCTGAATAAGTTCAAACATAACTTTCCAATCAAGTTCTCCCTCTACATCTACCGAATAAACAACCGCTTGTAAAACACGCTCCATTCGATTGAACTTCTTTTGCTCTTCTTGTACAAATCGAAGTTGGTTTTCAAGTGATTTTTTCAAATCCAGCTCACCTTTTACTAACATATTCGCAACTTCTTTTAATGAAAATCCCATTTCTTTTAAAAATAAAATTTGTTGCAAACGAATAACGTCAGCTTCACTATATAACCGATGCCCACCCTCTGTTTTTCCGCTCGGCTTTAATAAATCTATTTGATCATAATAACGTAGTGTACGTACTGTAACCCCTGTTTCTCTCGTCAATTCTTGTATTGAAATCACTACCATCACCTCTTCCCCCTCATTATAGAAGATGACGTTACGTAACTTTCAAGTGTTTTGTAAAAAAAATACAAAAAGCTGTTTATACAAAGTGTATAAACAGCTTTTATGGAAATAACCCCTTTTGTATGGCGCGCCCACAAAATAAAATAAGTGCTCCAACAACAACACTCGTTGCCGTTTTATGATAATGGGCTAATAATAATAAATAATACGATAAACCTACAGTACCAATCATAATACAAATACTCGGCACTGGATTACGAGAAAAATTTTGCATTCCCCAAAGAAGCGCAAATATAGCTGTAGCGACACATAACACCGGTAATCCCATCCCAGTTCCCCTTTTTCTATCTATTATTCCTTGTTGCTAACACGCTCGTTGATGCGATACTAATTAATAAATCAAAACCAATCCTTATATATTTAAACGTTTACTCTAATTGAAATCTCTCAAGCTTATCATTTATTTTCTTTCTCCTTACTCCAGCGTAAAGATTTCCTCCACCTTCACTCCAAAATATTTGGCAATTTTTAAAGATAACTCTAGACTCGGATTGTAATGATGATTTTCAATCGCCACTATCGTCTGCCGCGTCACCTGCATCGCCTTTGCCATTTCAACTTGTGTTATATGATTTTGCTTTCTTAACTCTTTTATTTTATTTTTCACACCCATAGGATCCACCTTCAAAAGTAAAGATATCTTTACTTAAATTATAAATATTTTCCAGTTACAAGTAAAGATATCTTTACAAATTTTAGAAAAACATTTCACTGCATATCTTCTCTAAAAAAGTACAAGAGTAATTCAATTTATATCAGCGATTTTTTTAATATATCAGCGCAACTTAAAATATATCGGCGATTTTGCAAATATATCAGCGCAACTCCATTTATATCGGCGATTTCCCAAATATATCGACATCAGTAGCACCATAAGCATAAGAAAGAAGCTGCCCCAAAATATCTTTTGGAACAGCTTCTTCGTCCTACTTATATAAATCCTAATCCCCATACAAGAACGTATCCAAGAACCGATAAGCAAACCGAGCCAATCAGCCCTGCCACGAATGCTTTACTTCCTAATTTACGGAAAGTTTTAAACTCTACATTTAAACCGAGCCCTGCCATCGCCATTGCGATTAGCATATAAGCAATGACAACAATGTACCCCGCAACAACTTCTGGAATAATCCCAAGCGAATGCACTGCACTCATTGCTAAAAACCCGAAGATGAACCATGGAATTGGAAGGTCGCGCCATGATCTTTTTTCCTCGCTACCTTCACTCTTACCAAACCATAATCCGATTAAAATCGCTACTGGTACAAGCATTGCAACGCGCGTTAGTTTCACGATAACTGCGATATCTACAGCCGTGCTTCCTCCTGGCGCCGCAGCCGCAATTACGTGAGCAATTTCATGCAGTGTCGCCCCTGAGAACACTCCATATCCGTATGGAGATAGGCCAAGCACTGGATATAATAACGTATAAATAAGCGTAAATATTGTACCTAAAATTGCAATAATCGCCGCTCCAACTGCTGTTTCGTCATCTTTTGCTTTCACTTGCGGTGCAATTGCCACGACCGCGGCCGCGCCGCAAATTGCCGTACCGCATGCTGTTAAAATCCCAAGTTTCTTTTCTACTTTAAATACTTTCGTTAGTCCGTATACAACAAAAATAGTAAATGTAATAACAACCGCCGCGATGACCAATACTTTCGGCCCCGCCTTCGCAATATCAACAAGATTTAATCGCATTCCAAGTAAGATGATCCCAAAGCGCAGTAACTTCTTACTCGCAAAGTTCGTTCCTGCAATCGCATCATGAGGAACTCCAATTGCAGCGCGCCAAACCATCCCAATTAGAATAGCAATTACTAATTGTCCCATAATATTTAAAAATGGAAGCTCTGCTAAATATTTCGCGGCAATTGCGATTAATAATGTAATCCCAATTCCTTGCGAAAATCCAAAGCCCTTCTTCTTTTGTATAACAAGTGTTTGTTCCACCTTGTACCACCCCAACAATCGTATTGGAACATGCATGTTCTTTCTACTTACATTATAAGAGAGTTTCTATAATAAGTTTAATACCAATACCGAATGTCTATCATCAGAAATACTTATGATAAGATGATAGAAAAGAAAGGAGCCCATTATATGAACGTAGACATTTTAAAAATTTTTGTTACTGTCGTTGAACAGAAACACTTCTCTCGTGCAGCGGAATTATTAAATCTTTCACAGCCTGGCGTAAGTATGCATATACGCAACTTAGAAAACGAATTTGGAACTACACTCATTCAGCGATCTCCGAAACATGTCCAAGTCACGGAAGCTGGAAATATATTATATATACATGCAAAGCAAATGCTCTCTCTTTACGAAGATGCTAAGCAAGAAATTAATGAACTACATAACGTTGTAACAGGAACACTTCGCATCGGTGCTAGTTTTACAATTGGCGAATACTTACTTCCAAAAATACTCGCTAACTATGCGAATGAAAATCCACGCGTCGAAGTGCATACCTTTATCTCAAATACAGAAGAAGTTTTGCAAAGTCTTCGCTCTAATCAAATTGATATCGGCTTAGTGGAAGGGCAAGTCGTATACGCTGATGTTAACGTTGAAACATTTATGCAAGATGAAATGAAGCTCGTCGTTCCGCCAAATCATCCATTGCTCCGCACAAAGGAAATAAATGAAAGCACACTCCAAGACCAAGTATGGGTATTAAGAGAAAGTGGTTCTGGTACACGTGCTTATAGCGATCGATTTATTCATCAACACCATTTAAAAATGAAGCGATTCTTTACATTTAGCAGTATTCAAAGTGTGAAGGAAGCCGTCGCCGCCGGTCTTGGCATCGCTATACTTTCTGATTGGACTGTACGGAAAGAGCTACTAGCAAGAGAACTATTCCACATCGAGGTTCCAAATGAACAACTAATCCGTCCGTTCTCCATCGTGCGCGGCAAATATTTCATTCCCTCTAAAGCCATTCAAGTGTTCTTAAATCATGTAAATTCTTTTGCGAAAAAACAGCATTGACCTTCACATTAGTGTGAAGGTTTACAATACATGTAAAAGGAGTGAAACACATTGCGAATTGGAGAATTATCAAAAGAAACTGGCGTTAGTGAAAGATCACTAAGACATTACGAAGAAAAGGGATTACTCCCTTCTAAGCGCCTCGCAAATGGCTACCGTGATTTTGATGAAAGTGCCATCGGAAAAGTGGAGCTTATTCAAATGTACTTACAAATTGGCTTAAATTTAGAAGAGACGGCAAGGATGCTGCGCTGCCTTGAAATTGAACCGCACCTGTACGACAATCCGTGCAGCAGTATCCTTACGCTTTACGAAGATAAACTCAATGAAGTAACAAAGCAAATCACATTACTTTCCAACATCCAAACGAATTTGCAAAAACACGTTTCACTCCTAAAACAAGCAAAAGAAAAGGGATGATTACATGTTTGTTATACATGGCAGTTCAAGACAAAACGGAAATACGGAAGCTTTAACACATATGATGATTGATGGAATTGAAACAGAACAAATTTATTTACGTGATCACACAGTCTATCCTATTACAGATAAGCGTCATGATGCAGAAGGATTCCAACCTGTAAATGATGACTACGAGCAGTTAACGAAACGCATGTTAGAGCACGACACGATTATCTTTGCTACACCATTATATTGGTACGGAATGAGTGGACATATGAAAAACTTTGTTGATCGCTGGTCACAAAGCTTGCGCGATACATCTCTTCATTTCAAAGAGAAAATGAAAGATAAAAAGATGTATGTTGTCATCGTTGGCGGAGACAATCCAAAACTGAAGGCATTGCCGCTTATTGCTCAGTTTCAATACATCTTCGATTTTGTTGGTTCATCATTTGAAGGATATATCATTGGAGATGCGAATGGATTAGATGAAATCAAAAACGATGCTGAGGCGCTGGCAAAAGCACAAATTTATAATAGCGAATTCAAAAATAGCGAACAGAAATAAGTTTGACAAACTATTTAGACTTAGCAACGCAAGAAGAATTAGAAACCATGTTACAAGAATATCCTGGCACAATACTTTTCATTAGCCATGACCGTGCCTTTATTCGCTCTGTTGAGACCATATTCTACAAGTAGATGAGAGTGAACCAAGAGTATTCCACGGTAATTACGAGCAATACACAAAAAGAACAACCGGGAATTCTGTAAACGTTACTGAACAAGAATTATTAAGGTTACAAACAAAATTAACTGAAGTCATCAGCCGGATTTCTATACCCAATCATCACGATGACATCACATCTCTCAACCAAGAATACGAAACATTATTAGTTCAAATACGGAAATGTAAAGAAGCGCTCTAATGTCTTCCCTATATATCGACGGGACCTTCCGCATTTCCCAAGAAATATTGAAACTTCGACATATAAAGTAAAAAGCCATGCATCAGCACGGCTTTTTACTTTATCCCGCATTAACGGGCAGTAAGACTCCCACCTCAAAATTCGGTTAAGGCAAAGAAGGTAGATGGGAGACCAACTGCCCGTAAATGCCCGATTGGTTCAACTAATAATCAGTGGGGAACAAACACCCCCACTGATTAAAGTTTCACTTTATATACGAACAGCAGTCCCGCTCACAGCAACCATTAGCATCCCTTCGCGAACTACTTCGTAATCCACGTCAATACCAACAATGGCATTCGCATTTTTTTGTCTTGCGAAAGTTTTCATCTCTTCCATTGCAATGTCGCGCGCTTCTTTTAATTTACTTTCATAAGCACCCGCACGACCGCCGACAACGTCACGGACAGAAGCGAAGAGGTCACGAACGATATTCGCGCCCATAATCGCTTCTCCATTGACGATATCGATATACTCAATAATTTCTTTTCCTTGAATTGTAGACGTTGTTGTTACAATCATACTCTATAGCCTCCCATATGAGATTTTTACCTACTTATGGTGCACTAATTCAGTACAAATTATATTTACGAACTAAACTGAGCTTCGTATAACCTACTGTATCCTCCGCCTTGCTCAATTAATTCATCATGTGAACCTTGTTCTGCAATACCGTCTTTATTTACAACGACAATTCGATCTGCATTTTTAATCGTTGCAAGTCTGTGAGCGATAACTAACGTTGTACGGCCAGCTGCTAATTCAGCAAGTGATTTTTGAATTGCAAGTTCCGTCTCAGTATCTAGTGCGGAAGTAGCTTCATCTAGTATTAAAATTGGCGGGTTTTTCAAGAACATACGAGCAATTGCTAGACGCTGCTTCTGTCCACCAGAAAGTTTTACACCACGCTCACCGATAACAGTATCTAAACCGTCTGGTTGTGAGTAAATTAAGTCTTCTAACTGCGCACGTTTTACTGCCTGCCAAATTTCAGCTTCTGACGCCTTTAAGTTCCCGTAAGCAATATTTTCACGAATTGTTCCTGAGAATAAGAACACATCTTGCTGCACAATTCCAATTTGCTTACGAAGTGAAGATAATGTCATATCTTTCGTATCAATACCATCAATTTGAATTGATCCAGATGATTGCTCATAAAAACGTGGTAACAGGCTACATAACGTCGTTTTCCCTGCTCCTGATGGTCCAACGAACGCAACCGTTTCACCTGCATGTATGTTCAAACTAATATCATTTAAAATCGGTTCTTTATTTTCATATCCGAACGTAATGTTGTTATATTGAATATCACCATGTACCTGTTTAACTTCCATTGCATCTTTAGAGTCTACAATGTCAGGCTCTGTTTCAAGAAGCTCTACATACCTTTTAAAACCAGCGATTCCTTTCGGATAGCTTTCGATTACCGCGTTAATTTTTTCAATTGGACGGAAGAAAATATTCGTTAATAGAACGAATCCGATAAATCCACCGTATGTTAATTCTCCTTGCAGAACAAACCATGTACCGCATATTAATACGAAGAGCGTTACGAGACGCATGAGCATATAACTAATCGATGAATTTAAAGCCATAATTTTATACGCCATTAATTTCGTTGTACGGAAACGAGCGTTGTTCACAGCGAATTGCTCTTTCTCAAACTTTTCATTTCCGAATGCTTGTACAACGCGAATACCACCAACGTTGTTCTCAATACATGCATTGAAATCAGCAACGTCTGAGAATAAACGTCTAAATGTACCTGTCATTTTTTTATTGAAGTAAAGTGCTAACCATAATAGGAATGGAATGACGAAGAACGTTAATAACGCTAACTTCCAGTTGATCATCATCATAAATGAGAATGCCCCAACTAAAGTCATTACGGCGATAAATAAATCTTCTGGTCCATGGTGAGCAATTTCCCCAATTTCCATTAAATCGTTTGTAAGGCGCGAAATTAAATGACCTGTTTTATTATTATCAAAAAATCTGAATGATAGCTTTTGAATATGATCAAATAATTTCTGCCTCATATCTGTTTCAATGTTAACACCAAGCATATGTCCCCAATATGTAACGACATATTGTAAGCCTGCATTTAACATATAAACTGCGAGTAAACCGAAACAAGCCCATAAAATAAGCGTCCAGTTTTGCCCTGGCAATAACTTATCAATAAATTGATTTACGATAAGCGGGAAGCCGAGTTCTAATAATCCTGCGACAACCGCACAAGAAAAGTCGAGTATAAATAAACCTTTATACGGTTTATAGTACGAGAAAAATTTACGCAGCATATCTTACCTCCATTTTCCAAAATTAAAAAGACTCCCTAAATGATAACCATTATCAAATAATTATTCAAGTTATCCGTCTATGAAACTGAAAATAAGCTTTGCGATAGCTGTCGTTTTTGGCCGGAAAGTCGATATATTCGAATAATCGCCGATATAAATTTCATTTACTAACTACCCTCCCCCAAAAAAAACAAAAAAAGGTACCACCACAAGGTGATACCATTCCTTCTATTACATCGCTTCTGAATCCCACTCATGCTCCTGTTCAACGAATACAATACCTAATTCGTGATGTCCACCAGCATATAATGCAGTTTGTGCAAGACGAAGCTCACCATTTGTATCTAATACTTCTAATTTACAAAATGCTCCTGTCGTCTTCGTTTGAAGCGCATCATAAAATTCCTCGGCGCTTTTTGGAATGACTCCATTTACTTTCGTAATAATTTCTCCAGGCAGTAATTTCAGCTCTGCTCCAATTGTATTTGGAATTGTATCTAGTACAACGAGCCCATCATTGCGTGCAGCAAAATACGCTGGTCTTGTTTCATCGGCAATTTTCTCTTGCATCGAAATTGTGAAACGCCCAAGCATCGCGACTCCCATCGCGATAATTGCAAGTACGTGCCACCAGTAACTTGCGATTCCTAAAACGAGCACAAGTCCTGCTAATCCATAAACACGTCTTCCTGTAAATAATAAAGCTTCCGTCGGCTCATAACTTTTAATCTTTCTCATAAATCCAATTAAAAATGGAACGAGGAATAGAGAATATGTATTTGAACCTATTGAAACGACAGGCCACCATGAAATAAACTGCGTTACCGAATCACCCGGTACAAGAATAAAAATAGGAACGATCCATAAACGCTTTGATTCGTGTAAACCAATCTTTAATCCACGCTTCCCCTTCCTAATCTTCGGTGTAGAGTATCCTACCGCGTTTTTAGAAATCAATAAGCCTTCTACAATAAGCATAACGCCTAGTAAAATAGCAAGGGATACGATGGTATTCTCTTCACCTTCTCGAAGCTGTAAGAAGGAAACTGGTAGCTTAGAAGATAATAGAACACATACAATCGCAATGCTAAATGTATAAGCTGCCGATAAATATCGATACATAGCCGTTAATCCAAATAGTAATGTCCAAATTAAAATAGCCCATAAGCTTGCTTTAGAAACAACAAGTCCAAGCCCAATCGTAATAATAGATACTACTAATCCGTATCCAATCCCTGCAAATAGAGAGGTTCGCAGTTCAAACCAAATATCATAAACTTTAAAAGAAAAATCTTTTCGTTCTCTTAACATACGTAAGTATCCAACGAAGATACTACTTATTACAAATATATAGACAGCAGGGTGTAAGAAAAAACGTCCAACTGCCCGCATTATTTCAAAAATCCACGCCTCCACGAACTCATTCACCACCATTTATATCATTCTTTCTTTTTATATTATCACAACTAAACAAACGTTTGTTTAACACAAAAAAATACAGGCAGCAAACTGCCTGTATTTCTTCTTATTTTGCCATTAACTTTAATGCTGACTGTAATTGTAAATCATTTTCTCCAGAACGGATTTTTTCGATAATTTTAGTTTGAATCGCTTCAGCTGTCTTTTTATCAAGCTGTCCTGTCGCTTCCATCTCATTCGCATTTTGGAATGCTTTCAGCGCCGATTCTGTCTCTTTACTAAAGTATCCATCTTCACGACCTGGTACATACCCTAAGCTCTTAAGCATTTCTTGAGCATGTTTTACTTGTACATCATTTGAATTGTATGAAAGTGTTTTTTCAATTTGAATTGGTGTCGCATGATAATAATTTGGTTGCTTCACTTCTACTGTTGGTGCGATTCCTTTTTTATGAATCCAGTTCCCATCCGGTGTTAACCATTTAAACATTGTTAATTTAATGTTGCTGCCGTCTTTAAATGGAACAGCTTGCTGGACAGTACCTTTACCAAATGTTTTTTCACCAATTAAATCGTATCCTTCTCCTTCTTTCAGCGCACCCGCTAAAATCTCTGAAGCAGAAGCACTTCCATTATCAATTAATACTGAAATTGGATATGGTTTCCTCTCTTTCAGTTCCGTAGAGAATTTCTTCTTCTCACCATTTCGCTGTTCTACTTGTAGCATTGGCTTTTTATTCGTCATAATTTCCCCTAGTATATCTTCTACACTATTTAAATAGCCACCAGGATTACCACGCACGTCAATAACTAAGCCTTTTATATTTTTCTTCTCTAACTCTTTTAACTGATCCTTAAATTCCTTCGCTGTATTCTCAGCAAAAGAAGTGATTTGCATATAACCGATATCTTTTCCACTCTCTTGCTTCACAGAACTAAACACTGTAAAGATTGGAATCTTTTCACGCTTAATTTTAAATACAATCGGATCAGTTACTCCCGCACGTTTAATTTCAATTGCGACAGTCGTTCCCTTTTTACCACGAATTTTTAATACCGCTTCTTCACGTGATAAGTCTTTCACACTGTTTCCATCTACAGATAAAATTTGGTCATTCGGTTTAATTCCTATCTTTTCTGCTGGTGAACCTTTAATTGGCGATACGATAATAAGCTTATCGTCCGTCTTGTTCACCTCAGCCCCAATCCCCTCTAATTCAGGATCAAGCGATTCACTAAACTGTTTGGCTGTTTCTTTATCCATATACGTGGAATAAGGGTCCTTCAGCGTAGACAACATACCTTGTATTGCACCTTCAACTAACTTTTCATCTTTCACGTCTTCCACATAACGTGAATCAATTAGTGCATACGCCTCATTAATTTTTGCCAAATTCCCTTGCGCAGTGCTAGCATTCCCACTCGAAATTGTTTGCGTTACTTCTGCTGGGGTAACCCCAAATACAGACATGCCTGCAAACATTCCGCCAGCACCAATTAAAAATGCAACAACCATTCCAATAATTGCAACTCTACGTTTCAATGCGGAATTCCCCTTTCCAAAACACACAGGTGGTGTAGCAAAAGGCATCACACAGTGTGTGATGCCTTTACCTATTTCTACTATATGATAAGCTTGTACGAATTATGTTTGCAACTTTTTATACTTTTAAGAAGCGACGAATTGACATTACACTTCCCCACATACCGATTAAAGCACCGATTAACACTAGTAAACCAGCTAATTGGAATACGAAAGGACTGTATGGTAGAAGCTCGAAAATTGTTCCGCCAAGTTTTTCGTTAAACACACCTTGCAACGAATTATACGTAACTAGAATTAGGCCAATTGGAATAATTGATCCTAATACTCCTAAGAATAATCCCTCTAGCAAGAATGGCCAACGAATAAACCAGTTTGTTGCACCAACAAGTTTCATAATTTCAATTTCTGTACTACGAGCATAAATTGTAATTTTAATTGTATTAGAGATTAAGAACATCGCTGTGAATAAAAGACCAGCAATTAACGCAATCCCAATGTTACGACCAGTTTTTACAGTATCAAATAATCGTTCAACTTGCCCTTTTCCGTACTGAACATTACTGACAAACTGCATTTTTTCAACTTTCTTCGCGATTGTCGCTGTATCTGTTGGTTCTTTTGCTTTTACAACGAATACGTTTTTAAGTGGGTTATCTTGTTCAAATAACTCAAACGTTTTTCCACTATCACCTAAGCTTTTAATTAAACGTTTTAACTCTTCTTCTTTAGAAGAATATTTAATAGAATCTACTTTTGCAATCTTACTCATATCTTCTTCTAATTTCTTTTGATCCGCTTCTTTTGCAGCTGGATCAATGTGTACACGAATCTCTACATCTTGCTCTACTTTCGTCGCAAAATGGTTCATATTCATAATCGCTGTTAAAAAGACACCTACAAGTAATAATGTAACTGTTACTGCACTAACAGAAGCAAATGTCATCCATCCGTTACGTGATAGATTCTTTACACCTTCTCGCAAATGTCGACTAAGGGTCTTAGCCTTCATATCCGTATCCTCCCTCAATCTCATCTCGAACAATTTTTCCGCCTTCAATCGCGATTACACGATGACGGATTGTATTTACGATATCTGCATTATGCGTCGCCATAACGATCGTTGTGCCGCGCTCATTAATGCGAGTAAAAATATTCATAATATCAAGAGCTGTTTCAATATCTAAGTTACCTGTTGGCTCATCGGCAATTACAACCTTTGGTCTATTTACAATTGCTCTTGCAATAGCCACACGTTGTTGCTCCCCGCCCGAAAGCTCACTTGGAAGTGCGTCTGCACGATCTTCAAGGCCTACAAGACCTAGAACTTCTGTTACACGCTCACGAATTGCATCCGGTTCTTCTTCAATTACTTCTAAAGCAAACGCAACATTCTCATATACCGTTAATTTAGGTAGCAATTTAAAATCTTGGAAAATTACGCCTAATTGACGACGAAAATACGGAACGTCTCTTTCTGCCAATGTTTCGATAGTAAGTCCATTTACATTAATAGATCCTGTAGATGGTTTCTCTTCACGATACATCATTTTAATAAATGTAGATTTTCCGGCTCCACTCGGTCCAACTACGTATACGAATTCACCTTGTTTAATGTTAACTGTAAGACCAGCAATGGCTTTCATACCATTCGGGTACTCCTTATAAACATTCGTCATTTTTATCATTATTTATCACCCAATACTTAATGATTTTTTTCGAAATACTTTTCTGTACATCTGAAAATAAAAGACATCCTTCATTTTCACTTATTCATCCTTGTTGAAGGTAGTTTACTTATGCTTTCTCATAAGCAATACCACTCTATGTAATATATTTCAGCAAAATTCTACAAACCCCATTGTAACATCAAACGGTTTCCAATTTGGATACATTTTTGTTACAGTTATGTTACATTCCAGAAAAAGGAAAACGAGTTGAATATATTATCAACTCGTCCATTTCACCTTTTTTATTTATGTTCTGCTAACCATTCAGATACTTTTTTCGCATCTTCACCTTGAATAAGTCCTGGTGACATTGAACCGCGGCCTTTTTTAATAATCTCTTCGATATCTGCGGCGTCGTACTTACCGCCCACTTTTCTTAAATCAGGTCCAGTTGCTCCTGATAAATCTGTTGCGTGACATCCAGCACAACTTCTTTGGAAAATTTGTTCTGCGCTGTCTGTGCTTGCAGACTGTTTCGAAGACTTACTCTCTTCTTTATTTCCGCATGCTCCTAAAGTAAAAACAACCGATGTCCCTAGCGCAATAGCCAACAATTTCTTTTTCACTTCTATCGCTCCCCATTGTTGATATTCTTTTTATTCCTAACACACTCATTTTCATTATAAGCATTATCTTTATATAGAAAAACTAAGGTGTATTTCATATTCCTCAAAAATACAGTGAGAACCTTGATAAAATAAAGCTTTCATAAGTTGTTTCAATTCTGTGAACAACTTAAAAAACTTCTATAAAGAATCCTTTTTAAAAGGAAAATTAGAAAAGTTCTATATAAATCTTCACCCTATTACCGCTCTATTTTACTATTCTCTACTTTTTACAAAACAATATACAGCATTGTAATCTACATATAATCCCATCAAAAAGAGAAGTTGTCGTTTCCAACTTCTCTTCCTCTTTACTTCATCTATAAAAATAAAATCAAATGCCTTATATCCTCTATATCCTCAGCATGCGCCAACAATTTTGTTGGCTTTTTTTCGCTTATTAGATGCGAGAACGTAAGTAAGCATCAATAAATGGATCAATCTCTCCATCCATAACTGCTTGTACGTTACCAACCTCCGTATTTGTACGGTGGTCTTTTACAAGAGAATACGGGTGGAATACGTAAGAACGGATTTGGCTACCCCATCCGATTTCTTTTTGTTCCCCACGGATTTCATCTAATTGTGCCTGTTGCTCTTCTAGTTTCTTTTGATATAATTTCGCTTTTAACATCTTCATCGCATGCTCACGGTTTTTAATTTGTGAACGCTCTGACTGACACGTTACAACTGTATTTGTCGGTGTATGTGTAATACGAACTGCTGAATCTGTCGTATTTACGTGCTGCCCACCCGCTCCACTTGCGCGGTACGTATCAATTTTTAAATCTTCTGTACGTACTTCGATTTCAACTTCATCATTGAACTCTGGTACAACTTCACAAGATACAAACGATGTATGACGACGACCTGAAGAATCGAATGGTGAAATACGTACAAGACGATGTACACCTTTCTCTGCTTTTAAGTAACCGTAAGCGTTATGACCTTTAATTAATAAAGTTACACTCTTAATACCAGCTTCATCACCTGGTAAATAGTCAACCGTTTCTACTTTAAATCCACGTTTTTCAGCCCAACGTGTATACATACGTAATAACATAGAACCCCAGTCTTGTGACTCAGTTCCACCTGCACCTGGATGTAATTCTAAAATCGCATTATTTTTATCATAAGGATCACTTAATAGTAACTGAAGCTCATACTCATTCATTTCTTGAATTAAGCCTTTTACTTCTGATTCTAATTCCTCATGTAAATCTTCATCATATTCTTCTTTTAAAAGCTCATGCGTTACTTCTAAATTTTCGAACGTCTCATCTAACTGACGGAAACTTCCAACCATATCTTTTAACGCATTCGCTTCATTAATTACAACTTGTGCGCCTTGTTGGTCATCCCAAAATCCTGCGCCCATCATTTTTTCTTCTAATTCTGCAATTTGGTTCTCCTTAGTAGGGAGGTCAAAGAGACCCCCTAAAAGCCGCTAATCGCTTAGCCATTTTCTCTAATTCCTGTCTAATTTCTACTAATTCCATTTCCTTCACCTCTATGTAATTGCTGTTACTTTCGTATGAAAACAAGGGAAACTCTCTCCACTTATTACGGAGAGAGTTTAATTCTTCTTAATTATACATTTTTGATATAAAAGTTTGCAAAGCAGCCAAAGCTACCGCCCTATATTACTGAACAATACCACAGCAGTTTTTATATTTTTTACCGCTACCACATTTACATAAATCGTTGCGGCCCACTTGGTCACCTTTTACAACTGGCTTTTTCTTCGCTTCTTCGCCATCGCTAGATGGATGAACAGCTTCACCTTGAACAACTTCTTGACGTTCTAAGTTTTGTTCAATTTCAGCTTTCATAATGTAACGAGAAATTTCCTCTTCAATAGAAGCAACCATTGACTCGAACATCGCGAATCCTTCCATTTGGTACTCACGAAGTGGATCAATTTGACCGTAAGCACGTAAATGAATACCTTCACGAAGGTGATCCATCGCATCAATATGCTCTGTCCATTTCGTATCTACAACGCGGAATACAACAACCTTCTCAAACTCACGCATTTGCTCTTCTGGCATAAGCTTTTCTTTGTCATTATAACGCTCTATTAATTTCGCGATAATCGGTTCGCTCATTTCCTCAGGAGCAAGGCGACGTAATTCTTCTTCTTTTATGTCTCCTTCTTGAAGAAGGTTTGTATTTAAGTAGTCAACAAGACCTTTAATGTTCCAATCCTCTTCAATTTCCTCTTGTGTATGAAGCGCAACAGCACGTTCTACTGTAGATTTCATCATACCTTCAATAATGCCACGTAAGTTTTCCGATTCCATTACTTCTTGACGTTGCTTATAAATAACTTCACGTTGCTGACGAAGTACATCATCGTATTGTAATAACTGCTTACGTGCATCATAGTTATTTCCTTCAACACGTTTTTGTGCAGACTCTACCGCACGAGAAACCATTTTACTTTCAATTGGCTGAGAATCATCCATACCAAGACGATCCATCATTGCTTTCATATTATCTGAACCAAATCGGCGCATTAATTCATCTTCCATTGATAAGTAGAACTGCGTCACACCAGGGTCCCCTTGACGACCAGCACGACCACGTAACTGATTATCAATACGACGGCTTTCATGACGTTCTGTACCGATAACTGCTAGACCGAAGATTTTCACATCGTCTCCAAGCTTGATATCTGTACCACGACCAGCCATATTCGTTGCGATCGTTACAGCACCTTTCATACCAGCTTCTGCAATGATATCTGCTTCACGCGCATGGTTTTTCGCATTTAAAATGTTATGACGTACACCTTTACGCGTTAACATTTTTGAAATAAGCTCTGAAGTTTCAATTGCAACTGTACCTACAAGAATAGGTTGCCCTTGTTTATGACGATTCACAATATCCTCAACAACTGCATTGAACTTACCTTCCATTGATTTAAAGATTAAATCAGCACGATCATCACGAATAATCGGTTTGTTTGTTGGAATTACGATAACATTCATATTGTAAATACTACGGAATTCTTCTTCTTCCGTTTTCGCTGTACCAGTCATACCAGATAACTTTTCATACATACGGAAATAGTTCTGGAACGTAATTGTTGCAAGCGTCATACTTTCATTTTGAATTTCTACACCTTCTTTTGCTTCAATCGCTTGGTGCAAACCTTCGCTATAGCGACGACCTTTCATAAGACGACCAGTGAATTGGTCTACAATTACGATTTCGCCCTCTTGTACAACATAATCTGTATCACGATGCATAACAACGTGTGCACGAAGCGCCTGATTAATATGGTGAAGAAGTGCTACATGTTTTAAATCGAATAAGTTTTCAATATGGAAAGCTTTCTCTGCTTTCGTAATACCATCTTCTGTTAACATTACATTTTTCGTTTTCACATCAAATGAATACTCTTTTTCATTTTCTAACGTACGAACGAATGCATTTGCAAACATGTATAGCTCTGTTGATTTTTGAGCTTGTCCCGAAATAATAAGCGGCGTACGCGCTTCATCGACTAAAATAGAATCGACTTCATCGATAATAGCAAAGTGAAGTGGACGTTGAACGCACTGCTCTTTATATAAAACCATGTTGTCACGTAAGTAATCGAATCCAAGCTCATTATTTGTGCTATACGTAATATCAGCAGCATAAGCCTCTTGTTTCTCTTCGCGTGACATACTATTTAAGTTAATTCCTACCGTTAAGCCAAGGAACTCATGAAGTTGTCCCATTTCGTTCGCATCACGTTGTGCTAAGTATTCATTGACTGTAACAACGTGAACACCTTTTCCTGTTAAAGCATTTAAATATACAGGTAATGTAGATGTTAACGTTTTACCTTCACCCGTTTTCATCTCAGAAATATTCCCTTCATGTAAGGCAATACCACCCATTAACTGTACGCCATATGGACGCATTCCAAGAACACGAGTTGCCGCTTCGCGAACAACTGCAAAAGCTTCAGGTAGTAGATCATCTACTGTTTCACCTTTTGTTAGACGTTCTTTAAATTCAAGCGTCTTGCCTTTTAATTGTTCATCAGTTAGTGGCTTAATAGATGACTCTAATGCATCAATTTGCTCAACTGTCTTTTGCATACGTTTAATTTGGCGTTGGTTTACATCAAACACCTTTTTTAAAATACCGATCATAGGAAATACGCTCCTCTTTTATTAAAATAAAACTTCCGATTGTTTTTCTTTTTCTCTATTACAATCAGTCGTTGTAAAAATCAAATGTATGTTATGCCAATTTTTCTCCTAATTAAAAAAACTAAAATGTATATACCTAATGATAATTGTAACACTTGTCTTATAACTATGACAACAATCGGCCGAATGTCAGGCCTTATATTCAAAAAAGTTTTCATTTCATTTATTCTAACAAACTAACATGCCTTTTCTCCATCCCTCTATTGCAAATTTCGTATTAAATATCCCCCTTTAAAAGAGGATAATCGAAGGAAATCTATTAGTTTTAAATGAACAATTACAAAAAGCCGGAAATTCCGCAGGTGCAGCATCCATAGATACTTACACCTGCGAAACAACTCCGACTTTAAACGATACTGTTATGTTGCAAGATCTACTCAACCACAGCAAAAAACACCCTTAAAATATATCTGGATCAATCACGAATTTTATTAATTTATTGGTATTTCTAATTCATGATATTTCCCTTTCTTATCCTTCATAAAAGAAATAAATTTCACCTTAGTTGATTCATTTGAAAAGTTTTTATAATTTTTATAAGGGTCATCTCCTATAAAATAATTTGTCCCTATATATCCTCGTACTGTTTTACCAGCAGGTATTACAGGATCAAACTGATATTGTTTAGGTAACTCCATTGCATACGGAATTACATTATAAAACTCACCTATTTTAGAATAAAACAATGTATCGGAAATAGACTCATTACTAAGCAAGTTAATATCCCGATTTGTTGTATTTGTAATATTTAAAGGTAAAACATACGTCACTACTTCACGGTCTTCATAAGGATCATAAACTTTTGTAGGATCAAGAGGATCAAGAGCATGAAACGTAACTCCTTGTCCATCTTCAAAAGTTCTATTAGATAAAAATTCATCTTTTACCACTTTATAAGATTCATTATTTAGATTTAATGTTTTAAATCTAAATAAACTAGCAAATATACATAGCAACAGACACAATCCAATGATTATTAAGATATGATTTCTTGTCACTCTTAATCTACCAACTTTCCATTATTAACATGTACAATGCAATCTACTATACCATTATCCAGGACATGCACATCATGACTAGCTACTATAATAGTCGTTCCTTTAGATTTTTCTACTTCCAAAATATCTAAAACATCTTTTATCCCATCACTATCTAAAGCATTAGTTGGCTCGTCTAATAACAATAATTTTGGTTGTTCCATTAAAGCTTGCGCTATCCCTAAACGTTGTTTCATACCTAAAGAGTATCTTTTATACTTTCTCTTATCTGTTTTATCAAGTCCAACCCTCTGAATAATATTATAAATTTCCTCATCAGAAATTTTATTATTAATCGATGATAAAAATTTCAAGTTCTGAAAACCAGTATACGCTGGAATAAAACTTGGATATTCAATCAATATCCCCATAGAATCAGGGAATTGCCTTTGTTTTCCAATTATTTCATTGTCTACATAAACAACTCCAGAATTCAAACGCATTAACCCTGATATAGCACGTAAAATCATTGTTTTACCAGAACCATTATGCCCCTTCAAAACTAAAAACTCTCCTTTTTTTACTGACAAACTAATATTATCTAACACAATATTTCCTTTTAATCTTTTCGTCATACATTCACATTTAATATAATTGTCCATAAATTATTCACCTATCACATCTAGTTTTTTAAAACAAAAACTACCTAATAAAATCATTACAACAACAATTACTACTCCTATTAGAAGTAAATCATTCCATTGAATAGATTGATTATTACCTAAAGTCAATTGAATTGAACTGTGATCAACAAAATACCAACGATTTGGCATAACAAAAGATCCTAAAAAATAAATACTATGAAAGAAAATAGACAAAAATAGGTACAACAACATTAGTACAAAAACGATAGTTATCGGTATATAAAACGTTAAAAACTCAAAAATTAAAGCTAATAAAAAGCTTATAATTATTTGAATTAGCATAGTACCTAATATCTTATAAGGAAATTGACTATATAAAGAACTCTCGCCAAAAGTAAGCAAATAGTACACCGTAAACCAAATAAAATACATAACAACCCAAATACAAACTATGTAAAAAAACAAAGATAGCATTTTCGTTAACCACAGAAAACGCTTCTTCTTAACACGAGGAAATAAATAAACACCATTCTGTTGAATATCTGAAAAAGCAAAATTCCCTACAAGCAACAAAGGAGTGATTTGAAAGAATATCCAATAAAAAGGAATAGAAAATCGCCCCTCCTTATAAAAATAAGATAAATCCACAAAGTCTACTCCATGAAAAAATCGATAAAAGGTAACATCTACTAATACAGATTCTTTACCATTACTAAGAGGTTGATTGTATAAAAAAGCAATTGCAATAATAGCGTAAATTAAGAATAAAAAAGCCATTATCTTGATGGAGTCTCTAAACCTTACATGCAAATCTCTTTTTAACAAATAATATAAGATCATAATGTAAACTAGATCACCTCTGTCTCATCATTCATAGAAATATAACTTTTTTTAGATAAAATCCATACACTTATAAAAAAGATAAAAAAACATCCAAATAAGCGTATAAATAAGCCAGTAGCATCTTCAAAGACATTTATATAAAAAACATTTGCAAATAAAAATCCATGTAATATAAATCTATCTAGTAAAACAGCAGTGATCATACATATTATTACAAGTAAACTAGGTAAAAATAATTGCAATAAAGCACTTATCATACATATAAAAACATTCGCAAATAATTGAATACAAAATAATAATGGATAATTTACATCAACACTAGTTACAGCCATCATATTTGACAGTAAAAATAACTGTAAAATCATACTCCCAGCGAAAAAACAAACAAAAACGAATAGTTTCAAATAATATATAGAAACTAATTTCATTGCATTATTCACTCGATAAACTACATAAACACTAAAAAAATTCGACATAGAATATACAGAAAAAACGATGGTTAAAGGAATAAATATAGTCGACAAATTATAAAACGACATAACTTTATACAAAGTTTCTAATTCGTTCATTTTTTCTTTTACAATGCCCTGTTCAAAATAATTGAACAAGCAACCAATGATACTAACATTAAGTAAAAAAAGAATACTTAACCAAACGTACTTCATCCTTATAGTTTCTTTCATTACATTATAAAAGAACATGCTTCCTACTCCCCCGTAAATAAAGAACTACAGAACAAAACCAAATACATAACAGGACACTAAGAAAAATTTGCAATTCAAAAAAACCGAAGTCTTTAATTAAATAATCTTTAGGATAGAGAATCCCCCTCCCAATACCAAGCCAAACAATATGTAAAACAAATGGAACTAAATAAATAAAATAAACTCGTTTTATAAAAAACGAAATTGATAAAGCCAAACTCGAAAATACCGCACCGTATAAACCATTTAAAAATACATACGTTAGAAAATATAAAGTAGGGTACTCATAATAAACCGTATTAAATTGAGCTGTTGGTGAAACAGTAGCCGCCATATAATTTAATATCGGATGCGGAGCAACTGTCGGATAAGTCATCGCATATAAATAAAAATGAAATAGTAAAGGGACACTTATAATAAAAAAAGATACTATAAAATTAATACAATAAAGTAATCTAAAATAATGACGCGTTCCCATCTTAGAAATGACAGGATAAATAAATCCATAATTTTTATCAATTCTATAAATCCCAGCTACAGCCATTGCAGAAATCATAGGAAATATAAGTAGATAAAATTCACTATAAAATGGTAATCTATTAAAATGTAAAATGTTAGATAAATATGGAGATACCTTTATAATCCCAGCATCATTAAATCCTTTCGTTGTTACACACATAGCAATATATTGAGCAATGACAATTACTAACATAATAAATACAGACAACCAAAACATCCTACCTTTTAAAATCCTTCCTAAAAAGTAACTCATCTACAACTCCTCCATAAACCATTAATGAAATTTAAATCTTTTTTAATATGAAAAGTTGATCCGCAACACCATAACATTTATTTTCTTTATTTAACCAAATGTAACGAAAAGAAACATTTGCTCTCTCTCCTTCAAATTTAGGAAACTCAACTTCATACTGATAAACATCATTTGTACCTTTTCTTTGTACACTCTTAACTTCTTGTTTCCACTGAATTATTTTTCCATCAATTTGTTCAATCCGTCCCAAAAGATACGTTGGTTTTTTCTTATTCGTCACACCCGTTAAAAAAACATAATAATTTTCCGGTATAACTCCTGACTTTAATTTTTTATTTGAAAGCTTATCCTCTATTAAGCTATCATTTCTTTCTATTTGACCTTGAAAGAAATCATGACCATTTTCACTTTTTAAAAACACTTGTTCAACAATAGTATTTTTCTTAATTTCTTGTAACTGAATACTTTTCAAATTATCTTTTTCCGTTAAAGTATCTTCAATATTTACAATCGGTTCATCTACTTTCTTTTGACAAGAAACTAAGAAACTAATACTCAATATAAAAAAACAAACTAAAATATATCTTGAGATAAACCTCATTACAACTCCTCCTATTTTAAAAATGAAATAGCAAGAAAAGCCGTATAATCAAGACTCGGAACTATACGACTTTTTCTAGTACTACACAATAAATAATTTCAATTTATAATTTCTAAATCAATATTCAGTGTAAGGTCCACTCGGTCTTACACTATCAGGACTCCAAGCAGTAGGATAAGCATTATTTTCTCTAGAATAACCACCAAATCTCACAGGTACATTTTTTCCATAGTTTTCATATGCGTAATTTTGGAAAAGATACGTTTTACCTGGTTTCACCGTTCCTTCATGCTTACCCGACTCACCTGAAACATTTACCCAATCTCTATTACCTTTACCTTTATTTTTATCAGCTTCTGTCCAAACGTTAAAAGAACCACCGCCCTTCTCACTACTCTTTACACGCATATACATAGAAGTAGGTGTCTCTTTAGGACGTGCATTAGTAAAATCATATGCATTCCAAAGTCTAAAGGTAAATTCTACATGATCATCCTTTGTATCAGCCTTAACAGGTTCGGTTAAAGCAAAAGTACTAGCTAAAATACCTAACGATAAAACAGATCCAAACATAAAACGACTTTTTTTCTTAATGCTCACTAAAAGCACCTCCGATAATTTGTAGCATTATATCGATTTTATTTTTTTACTAAAGAAACAAAGTAAATCTGTATAATGCAATTTAAAGATAACAAAAGCAAAATACACTATCAATTGATTCCAGAAAACTTAATATTTTATTTACAATTATAAAATATTGTTAAATTAAACAATATTAGTATACTCCTAACAAGTACATATTTATGGAGATAATCAAATTCAAAATCTCAATACAAAAAAGCGCAGCCATTTCGGCTGCGCTTTTGAATTATTATTTAGTTTCGATTAAACCGTATTTCCCATCTTTACGGCCATATACAACATTAGTTTCATTTGTATCAGCATTTGTGAAGACGAAGAAATTATGTCCTAGCATATCCATTTGTAGGATCGCTTCTTCAACGTCCATCGGTTTTAAATCGAATCGTTTTGTACGTACAAGTTCTAATTCATCCTCTTCTACCGCATCCAGAACAGCTACTGCTTCTGGAAGGATAAAGTTCGTTTTCACAGAACCTTTCTCACGTAACTTACGATTTACCTTTGTTTTATGTTTACGAATTTGTCGCTCAAGTTTATCAACTACTAAATCGATAGCAGCGTACATATCGCTATTAGTTTCTTCTGCACGAAGTAATAAATCAGTAAATGGTATTGTTACCTCGACACGTTGCTTGTCAGAGTATACTTTTAAATTAACTTTAATCTCTGGGAATGTATCAAAATAACGCTCTAACTTACTTAGTTTTTTCTCTACATATTCCTTTAATGCTGGAGTTACTTCAATATTTTCACCACGAATGTTGAATTTCATAGATGAATTCCTCCTTTCAAGCCTATGTACTATAATTTCGACACTGGCTTAAAAACTCCTTCTAACTTTTTTAAAAAAATTAGTGGAATTGCGATTTTTTTATCGTTTTTTGTTGAAATGAAAAGATGCATCCTTTCTATCTTTATTTTATCCTATTAACATCGTGAATAACGAATATAACTGTGGACAATTCGTTACAGAAAAGAAACAACTTTTTGACAACTTACCCTATAACAAAAAACCCCTTGCGAAAAACAAGAGGTTCTACTACATATATATAACGTTGCCACAAACGCAGCTTTCTCTTCCCAAAACAATATCCCCTACAGTTTCACAACATTAGCTGCTTGTGGTCCACGTGCTCCATCTACAATGTCAAACTCTACTTGTTGCCCTTCTTCTAATGACTTATACCCATCTTGTTGAATAGCAGAAAAATGGACAAATACATCGTCACCATCTTCACGCTCAATAAACCCAAATCCCTTTTCTGCATTGAACCATTTCACTCTTCCTTGCATGTTCATTCCATTCCCTTCACTCTAAAAATCAGGGCATTCGCCCCATATTTTGACTATAACGAATGACAACATATGAAGTCAAAGAAGACTTATCGCCTTTTTATTATCCCTTTCGACACTGCCATATTAACTTCTACAAAGTGTCAAACTAGATACTTCCCTCGCCCCTCTTTCATATAACAAACTTCCGATTTGCCTAACTGTAATTCCAGTCGTATACACATCATCAACGAGTAAAATATGTTGCCCAGAAAACATCTCTTCTCCCTGAAAATAAAAAGGATTGCTCCCTGACACCCTTTCTTTACGTGTCTTCTTACTTTGCTTTTCTGTTTCCCTTCTTCTTAATGATGGATAAGAAATTTTGACAGGTAAACAAGTTGCTAATAACTCAGCTTGATTAAAACCACGTTCAACTTCCCTTTCCTTACTAAGCGGAACAGCGATAACGGTTGAAACATTAGCAAAATACTTTTGAAATAAACTTCGAAAAGGACGATAAAAAATGCGCACTAACTCTGCATCCCCCCGAAACTTAAACTGCGCTACTATTTCTTTCATCTCATCATCATACATATATAACGAACGGTTTTTAAAAGAACGATACTTCGCCTCTTTCATCCACCTTAGACAATCTATACAAATACCATCTTCTTGAAATGAGGCAGGAACATATTCTAAAGGCCGCCCACACTCCATGCAAATTTCTCCTATAATATAGGAAAGTTTCTGCTCACACCTATCACATATATATTTTCTATGACACTTTACAAAAAAATTGTACCAACTAACCGTTTCTACAAAACACTCATCACAAAGTAAACAATGCATTAATCGATCAATCCTTGTTCTTTCGCATTTTTATTCATACCTTGAATATGTTTTTTCGCGCGCACCATTGCCTCTGTCTTACCATAGTGAAAATAAACGACCTCTCCATACGGTGCTTCAAAGCTCCGTCCTGCTCGGCCCGCAATTTGTACGAGTGCACTTTCTGAGAATATTTCTTCTTCCGCCCCTAAAACCGCTACTTGCAAATTTTTTACTGTTACGCCTCGCTCTAAAATTGTCGTTGTAACTAATAATGGGATTTCTCCTTTTCTGAAAGCCGCTACTTTTTCTTTTCTACCCGGATTTTCTGCATGTACACCTTCAATTCGCTTGTTTAATGACTTTAACAACAGACTTATCTCTTCTATATATCGCACATGGGGGACAAATAAAAAAATAGGATATTTTTTATTTAAGTACGTTTGTAACCACTGTAGTAAAACTCGAGGAATTCTTTTATGAATGAGGCTTTTTTTCCAATTCCCGCACCAACAAAATAAAGGAACTGGCAAAGGATGACGGTGATATCGTCCAGAAACAATAACACCTTTTTGTTCACCTCTTCTAAATTTTTGCTTCCACGTTTCATCTGGAGTCGCAGTTAAATAAATACGCGCCGCTCTTTCTTTCATCGCTTGTTTTACCGCGTACTTTAACATTTGATCTGCACAATATGGAAAAGCATCTATCTCATCTACAACCATGACATGAAACGCCCTATAATAACGCAATAATTGATGCGTGGTTGCAACGACTAGTACTGCATCTTTTTCTTTATCCACACTCCCTCCATATAAAGCCGCTACCTTTATATATGGAAATACTTCTTGTAATCTCGGTGCTAATTCCAGAACAACATCCGTTCGCGGCGTTGCGATACAAACTCTTTCTCCTTTTTGAAGCGCTTCGTTAATACCGTAAAACAACATCTCTGTTTTCCCAGCCCCGCATACAGCCCAAATAAAAAATGATTCTTTTCGCTTAATAGCCTCTATAACTCCTTGCGCCGCCAAATTCTGACCAGTAGACAACGTTCCGCTCCACCGTAACAAGTTTAAATTCTTTTCTCTCTTTCTTTCAGCAATCCCGCGAACAAGTAAAGCACATTCACTTACCCTCCCCATCGTTATACACTTCCGGCAATATGTGCACACTTTACTGCACCTTTTACATAAAAACGACGCAAATAGCCGCTGTTCTATATTTCCACAACGCTGACATACATATTTAGAAGCCTTCTTTTTTACACCTTGTACACACACGACCTCTCCCTTCTTTTTCAAATCATTTAATTCCCTCTGTAAATCTGAAGAAAGTTCGTCTAATAGCAACTGTTTCCCCGGTAGCATCGACAATCACCTCCAGCACTACTATAAACCCTTCTTCAAATCCCGTAAAAACTCAAAAAAGCCGATAACCTACTTATAAAATAGTAAGCTATCGACTTTATACACGTTTTTTATTCTTTTATAAATCCTAGAATCGACCGTAACCTAAGAAATGTTTTTGGTTATATGAGCTGTTGATATCACCGTACGCAATTCCTTTATCACTAGCATGAATCATTTGGCCATTACCAACGTAAATACCGATGTGAGATGGACCTGCTTTATAAGTACCTTGGAAGAATACTAAGTCTCCTGGTTGTGGGCTACCTACTTTAGAAACTGAGTTCCAGTAACCTGCAACGTCTTGACGACCTACACCAAAAATGTAAGAAATGAATCCACTACAATCAAAACCACCGTTTGATGGAGATGCACTTCCCCAAACATATGGTAAACCTAAGTAGCTTTGCGCTTTACCAATTACGCCACCCACATTTGGAGCTGGCTTTTTCTCTTCTTGTTTAGGTGCTTCTTTCTTAGGCTCTTCTTTTTTTGGTTCCTCTTTTTTAGGTTCTTCTTTTTTAGGCTCTTCTTTTTGAGCTTGTCCACCATTGTTTGCTGGTGCAGCTTGCTCTGCAGGTGCTTGTGCTGGCTGAGCTTGCGCAGCTTTAGCAGCTTGCTCTGCTTGTTTTTGAGCAGCAGCTTCTTGTGCAGCTTTTGCTTGTGCTTCTTCTTCTGCAATACGTTGTAATTGTAACGCTTGTTTTTCAAGCTCTTTCAATTGACCTTCTGTACTTGTCATTGTAGTTACAACTGTATCCATTTTACCGCTTAAATCGTTTACCGCTGTTGCTTTTTTCTCTTTTTCAGCGTCAAGTTCTTTCTTAGCAGTTTCAATTTGAGTTTGTGCTTCTTTTAATTCTTTTTGTTTCTCTTTTACCGTTGCAACATCTTTTTTCACACTAGCTTGGTCTTCTTGCTGTGTTTTCATGATATCTTCATCAGACTCAAGAATTTTAGAGACAGAAGTTAAACGATCAACTAAATCTGCAACGTTTTTAGAGTTTACAAGAACTTCTGTTACAACGTTCGTATTTGGTTGTTCTTGAAGTGCAACTAAACGCTTTCTTAATAACTCTTCACGTTTTGCAATCTTCGTTTGTAATTCTGCAATATCTTTATTTTTCTTTTCAATTAATTGCTCAGTATCAGAAACTTTTTTCGTTGTTTCATCAAGCTTTGCAGCATTCTCTTGAACAGACTTATCTAAACCTTGAATTGTTTTGTTTAATTCATTCATTTGTTTTTGTAATTCATCACGTTCTTGTTGTTGTTTATGTAAAGTGTCATTTTGTGTATTAATTTGTGATTTCACGTCAGAAATTTTATCTTCTGCAAATACATTTGGTGTTAGCCCTGAAAACATTAACCCTGCAACTAATGCGCAAGATGCCATTTTTAGCTTTTTCATTTTATTTTTTACACCGCTTTCTTTTTTCTTTTTCCGTATATAACCTATAAAATTTATACCATAATTCGGGATTTTTTTTGCTAATGTTACGTTTTTGTAAAACAAATGTAATATTATATGTAGCTCTAGCGCAAAATTCGTATATTTTTGTATGTGTGTGTAGAAATTTATATAATTTTCTTGCTTCTATAAACAAAGAAAAAACGTAAGGAATCCCTTACGTTTTATTAAATATACGAATACAAATGAAATGCTACTTCATCCATTTCTCAGCCCAATTTTGGACCTCATCCATAACACTTTCTAACGCTTTTCCCTTGTCAGTTAAGCCATACTCGATTCGAACTGGTACTTCTGGATAGACATTACGAACTACAATGCCCTCGCTTTCCAATTCCTTCAAACGCTCTGACAACATACGATCGCTCATATTTGGGATAATATCTGCGATTTCTCTAAAACGTTTCGACTCTTCAAGCAAAGATTTAATAATTAAGCCAGTCCACTTCTTACTAAGCAGAGTAAAAGCTGACTCAAACTTTGGACATAAACAAGAATTATGCTCCATATGTTTCACCTCTCTTCTATTATAATATAGTTTCTTGTAAAAAGTAAGTTATAAAACTTTCCTCATTATTTTATTTTACGTACATTTTACCATTTCCAAATATTAACTTGTCAACTAAACGTAACATACCCGTAAAAAAACCCTCTTAAAAAGAGAGCTTTTTATATCTTTATTACTTCGTATACCATCCAAGACCTAATGCACCTTCACCTAAGTGCGTACCAATTACAGCTCCAAAATAACCTGTACGAATTGTGACGTGAGGATATTTTGCTTCTAATTCTTTCTTCCATTCATTCGCTTCCTCTTCACGTTGCGCATGAATGATAACTGCTTCCATAGGTACACCTTTACTTGCTTGCTCATCAAAAATTTCAATGATACGTTTTAATGCTTTTTTACGTGTACGAATCTTTTCAAACGGAATAATGATTTTATCTCTAAAATATAAAACTGGCTTCACTTGTAACAGACTGCCGATGAAAGCTTGCGCGCTATTTAATCGACCACCACGTTGTAAATGATGTAAATCATCAACTACAAAATAGGCGTCCATCGTTTTCTTCATTTCATCAAAACGAGCAATAATCTCTTTTGGACTCTTTCCTTCACTTGCTAACCTTGCACCTTCACGCACATAAAATCCTTGTACTTCACAACTAATTTCAGAGTCATACGTGTATACATCAATACCCTCTACCATCTGTCCAGCTGTCGTTGATGTTTGATATGTACCACTAATTCCACTTGATAGGTGAATACTAATAACTGCATCATAATCTTTAGCTAGTTCTTCATATAGCTCAACAAACTTTCCGATTGCTGGTTGAGAAGTTTTTGGAAGTTCCTCTTGTTCACGTACTTTCACATAAAAATCATCTGCTGAAATTTCAGCTTCTTCTTGATAAGATTCTGTTCCAAACACAACGTTTAATGGAATCATATATATATTGAGTTCATCACGGATTTGCTTCGGTATATATGCTGTACTATCAGTAACAATAGCTATTTTCATTTTCGTACCTGCCTTATAAAAAGTTTTATTTCCTAATTTTACACGAAAACTACAAATGGTGCATCCATACAGGGAAATGCCGGTTGAAATTATACTCACCATCTCGACAAATTACAACAAAAAGATAAAATACTCACCAAAAACTTCAGCCTATTTAGAAAAAATGTTTGAATATAAAAAGGCTCCCTTTTAAAATGGAAAGTACTAGTCATTTTGATAGATAGGGGCGTATACAAGTGCTATTACAATATTTAACAATCAAAGACTACGGCGAACACGAAATCGTCATTCAAAAATCAAGATTTATTTGTTATATTAGCCGAGCAACGACTGAGGAAGAGGCTCAAGAATTTATACAAAAAATAAAAAAACAGCATTGGAATGCAACACATAATTGTTCCGCTTATTTAATTGGCGAACAAGATCATATTCAAAAAGCAAATGATGACGGCGAGCCGAGCGGTACAGCTGGCGTACCAATGCTAGAAGTACTAAAAAAACGTGGGCTAAAAGATACCGTCGTTGTCGTAACACGCTATTTTGGTGGCATTAAACTTGGCGCAGGTGGATTAATTCGTGCATATGGAAAGTGTACAAGCGAAGGCATTAATCATGTCGGTGTTGTCCAGCGAAAACTAATGCGTGTGATGCAAACCGAGATTGATTACACATTACTTGGCAAAGTAGAAAATGAATTACGTAATTCAAAATATGCCATTAAAGATATACATTATCTAGAAAATGTCACATTTGATACTTATGTAGAAGAAGACGGCAAACAAGCATTTACAAATTGGATGATTGAATTAACAAACGGGAAATGTACAATTACAGAAGGAGATATGTTGTACTTAGAACAAGATGTTATCTAAGCATAACTCTTTTATCACCTTCAAAGATTAATGTAGTGAATTACTTCCCTACAAATGAACTAACGAACTAAGGAGATTATATATGGAAGAACGTTATTATCATCTCCAAAATAGCAGAATAAAAAAGAAGCGAAGAAGGAAACTTTTCTTCTTCCTTATTTTCGCATTTTTATTTGGCAGCATAGGAGTTTATGTGTTAAATTCTTACTCTTCTCTTATGGGGATGTATAGTGGTTTTACTCGTGAAAAATCGGATTTAAGAAACAAAGATGTAGAAATTACAAAGGAACCTTTTACAATTCTCATTATGGGTATAGAAGATTATGCGACAGACGGTCAAAATGGTCGTACAGACTCATTAATGTTTGCAACAGTCAATCCGAAAACTCAAAAGATTTCACTTATGAGTATTCCTCGTGATTCTCGAGTTAAAATTGTTGGTAAAAATAAGGAAGACAAAATTAACGCTGCCCATGCTTACGGCGGAGAAGAAATGGCAATCAAAACTGTCGAAGGCTTTCTAAAAGTTCCTGTAGACCATTATCTTAAAATTGATTTCCAAGGCTTTAAAGGTATCGTTGATGCTGTCGGCGGCGTTACGGTTGACGTACCCTTCGATTTCTGGGAGCGCTCTGACGTAGATTACTACAAAAAAATTCAATTTAAGCAAGGACAGCAAAACTTAAACGGTGAAGAAGCACTTGCTTACGTCCGTATGCGAAAACAAGATCCAAATGGCGATTATGGTCGAGCTGCTAGACAAAGACAATTACTAGCCGCTGTTGCCCAAAAGTTAAACTCCACCTCTACTGTATTTAAAATTAAAGATTTAACAGCTGTCGTTGGAAAATATATAAAAACCGACATTCCTATTTCAGACGGACTTGCTCTTTACAATAAACTTTCTGGATTTGATCCTTCTACAATGCAAACGTTAAAGCTTGAAGGCGAAGACAAAAAGATAGGCGGTATTTATTACTTCCTTCCAGATCCAATCAGTGTAGAAACGGTGCGTAACGAAATTGAAAAAGAATTAGGGGAAAAAGCAAAAAATCCAACTACAAAAAACAAATCAAATCCTGATTCAAATTCAAGTTCTAATTCTAATTCTAACGAACAAGCAAAAAAAGAAACAAACCAAAATAAAACACCAACTGATCCGCCACCTTCTACAAATGCTCATGCAGAGTGGATTATGCGCAATCAGCCGTAACAAAAAGGCCCAATCTATCCGATTGGGCCTTTTTTATTTACTTATTAAAGTGTTGTAAAATCGCTTCTACAATGCGCTCTGATGCACGACCATCACCGTAAGGGTTAGATGCTTTCGCCATCTTATCATGAGCTTCTTTATCTGATAACAACTCATCTGCAAGACCAAAGATTGTCTCTTCGTCTGTTCCTGCTAATTTCAGCGTACCTGCTTCAATACCTTCAGGGCGCTCTGTTGTATCACGAAGAACAAGAACTGGTACCCCAAGTGATGGAGCTTCTTCTTGTACACCACCAGAATCCGTTAACATTAAGTATGAACGAGCTGCAACATTGTGGAAATCAATTACATCTAGCGGCTCAATTAAATGAATACGATTATGTTCACCTAAAATTTCATTTGCTATTTCACGAACAACAGGGTTCATATGAACAGGGTACACAACTTGTACATCTTCATGCTTATCAACAAGACGCTTAATTGCACGGAACATATTACGCATAGGTTCACCTAAGTTTTCACGACGGTGAGCTGTCATAAGTACAAGACGATCATTTCCAAGTTTCTCTAGTACAGGATGACTATATGTTTCTTTTACAGTCGTTTGCAACGCGTCAATCGCTGTATTTCCTGTGATGAAAATACGTGACTCATCTTTATTTTCCTTCTGTAAGTTCGTTGCTGATTTTGCTGTTGGTGAGAAATGAAGATCCGCCATTACGCCTGTTAATTGACGATTCATCTCTTCTGGGTATGGAGAATACTTATCCCACGTACGAAGGCCCGCCTCAACATGACCTACTGGAATTTGATTATAAAAAGCAGCTAAGCTTGCAATAAATGTTGTTGTTGTATCACCATGTACAAGTACAATATCCGGCTTCGCTTCTTTCATTACTTTATCCAAACCTTCTAAACCACGCGTTGTAACATCAATTAAAGTTTGGCGGTCTTTCATGATATTTAAATCGAAATCTGGCGTAATTCCAAAGATATTTAATACTTGATCTAACATTTGGCGATGCTGTGCTGTTACAGTCACAATCGATTCAATTTTTTCTGGGTGTTTTTGCAACTCTAATACAAGAGGTGCCATTTTAATTGCTTCTGGACGTGTCCCGAAAATTGTCATTACTTTTAAACGTTCAGTCATATGATTGCCTCTTTTCTTTCACTATTTACAGCTTCTATTATGACATATAAAAATATGGATGAGTACATCCCTTTTTAACGCATAATAGAAACATGTCTATTACAAATACTTCTTCTGCCAACTGAATAATAATCTATCTTTTGTTTCTTAACATCTTCATCAGTATAACAATTTCTCCCATCAAATAAAATAGGCTCTCTCATAAGTTGTACGTACTTTTCTAACGGATAAGTTTGAATATCTTCCCATTCTGTTACGATAAAAGCCGCACTCGCATCTCGAATCGATTCATCTATACATCTACTATATTGTATAGCATCTCCAAATATATTTTTCACATATTGAATTGCTTTTGGATCGTACAGAACAATTTCTGCACCTATATTAAGTAATGCTTCTATTATAATAAGAGATGATGCCTCTCTAATATCATCCGTATTCGGTTTAAATGACGCGCCAAGAACTGCAATCCGCTTTTTATTCATGTTCATAACTTTTTTCGCTTTTTCAATCAATAGCAGCTGTTGCTTATTATTTACTTCAATAACCGCTTTTAACAAACGAAAATCATGAGCAACATTTCCCGCAATTTGCACCAGTGCTTTCGTATCTTTCGGGAAACACGATCCCCCGTATCCAATGCCCGCATTTAAAAAAGATGCACCAATTCTCTTATCCATTCCCATCCCTTTGGCAACATCCAATACATTTGCGCCTACCTTCTCACATATATTTGAAATTTCATTAATGAAACTAATCTTTGTAGCTAAAAAGGCATTCGATGCGTATTTAATCATCTCTGCACTTTTAATATCTGTAACATACGTTTCTAAGCATAATTGGCTATACAAACTCTCTACTCTTCTTGCTACTTCCTCACTATCCGCTCCAATTACAATACGATCTCCATGAAAGAAATCATAAATACCTGAACCTTCACGCAAAAACTCTGGATTCGATACGATATGTACTGTATGCCTCCCTTTTAAATTCTCCTCAATCCATCCCTTCATTACATCATTTGTACCTACTGGAACTGTACTTTTCGTAACAACAATAATATCGTTTGTCGCATATAATCCAATATCTTTACAAGCACTCTGAATATACGTTAAATCCGCCGTCCCATCTAATAAAGATGGTGTTCCAACTGCAATAAATATAAACTCTACATCATCAAATGCCTCTTCTTTATTTGATGTAAAAGTTAAAGCGTTATTCTCATATGCATAATTTATTAATTCATGTAATCTAACCTCATAAATAGGTAAATCCCCTTGTTTTATCCGTTCAATTTTTTCATCATCTATATCAAAACATGTAACTGAATGCCCCAACTTTGCCAATCCTACTCCTGTAATCAATCCAACATATCCAGTACCTATTATCGTAATTTTCATTTCCTTTTCGCACAGGAATTTACAATAGAAAAGATATGAAATACAGAATTCTCCCTGTGCTTCCCCCTCTCACATTAAAAATGAGAAAACCCTTTTCCTTCTTCATTATATGAATTACTTCCCTCATTCTTTTTAAAGTTTTTGTAAAATTAAATGCACTATAATATAAAGTGAAACTTTAATCAGTGGGGCTTTTACGGGCAGTTGGTCCCCACCTAACTTCTTTGCTTCGCTGAATTTTGAGGTGGGGGTCTTACTGTCCGTTAATGCGGGATAAAGTAAAACTTTAATTAGTAGGAACGGGGCTACTAGTTGACGCGAGATAAATTCCCACATTTTAACATGAAACTTACTCATTTCTACGTGTAACACTTATAATACTGAACTAAAAGTATTCACTATCGAAGAAAAAAAGGAACTGTCATATTCCAAAGTCCAGTACGATTAACCTTCTCATATGATGCAACATTCTATATACAATTGTCATATATTCTATCCGCTTCCATTAACCGTAAAGAGAAAAAAAGATTGAATTCTAATCTTTTTGTGATACCATATGTTATGAGCCTGTAAATAAACATCATAATTTTCAGATAAATATATCTTCAAAAAAAAAATTACGTTAGAATATAAAGGGTGGGGTATTAATGGACTCACAAGTGATTTATGCCATTTTGGCATCTTTCATCACTGTACTCGTCGTTACTCCTTTAGTTATTAAATTAGCTTTTAAAATAGGAGCGACAGATAAGCCAAACGCACGTAAAGTGCACCAAAAGATTATGCCACGTCTTGGCGGGTTAGCAATATTTATTGGTGTAGCTGTAGGATTTGTGGTCGGCGGCTTATATGAGCAAAGAATGTTATCGATAACACTAGGTGCGATTATCATTGTAATCATCGGAATTTTAGATGATATGTACGAGTTATCTGCAAAAGTAAAATTCGGTGGACAACTGTTAGTTGCCATTATGATTGTAAAAAGTGGATTATTAGTGCAAGTATTATATATCCCATTCCTTGGGGATACTGAACTTGGATGGCTTGCTTATCCAATTACAGTATTTTGGCTTGTAGGTATTACGAATGCAATCAACTTAATTGACGGCTTAGATGGATTATCTGCTGGTATTTCATCTATCGTACTTGCAACGCTAGCATATATGGCCTTCACTAGCCCATGGGGTACTGGAACAGCTATTATCTTGCCACTCGCATTAATTATATTAGCAAGTACAATTGGATTTTTATTCTTCAACTTCCATCCAGCAAAAATTTTCATGGGAGATACAGGAGCACTATTTTTAGGATACTGTATTTCTGTTATATCGTTACTTGGATTATACAAAAGTGTAACGTTATTCAGTTTTATCGTTCCAATTATCATTTTAGGTGTACCTATATTTGATACGATATTTGCAATCATCCGTCGTATCGTAAATAAAAAACCTATTTCAGCACCAGATAAATCGCATTTACATCACCGCTTACTTGCAATGGGATTCTCTCATCGTAAAACGGTACTAATTATATACGCATTCGGTATTTTCTTTAGTGTAAATGCCATTATTTTCACTAGTGCAACGTTATGGTTATCCATTATTCTTCTTTTCGCTTTGATTTTCTTCACAGAAATCATTGCTGAAATAATCGGGCTTGTACATGAACGTTACAAACCACTTATTTCCTTTTATAAAAAAGTGAAAAAACGCGAAGACTAATTGTAGTATAGCCTTTACCATTATGAAATATTCAAATAGCATCCTTTAGGATGCTATTTTTTATTCCTTATTTTATATTTCCAAAATATAGATTGTTTGAGAGTTCCTCTATTGGAGAAAGATATACATAATAAGAAAAGTATCAAGTTTTTTTACATCTTGATTGTCAAACTGAGGGTGAATGTTATGATCAAGCGAATATTTCAATGTATTATTTTATTCTTAACAATTACTATGTACGCATCATCTAATACTGAAGCAACAACCGTTATTCCTGCTGAACATCATCCAAATACTGAAACGACCTCTCCTACACAAAAAATTGCGTACTTAACATTTGATGACGGGCCAAACAAATACACTACACAAATTTTAAACATCTTAAAAGAAAAGAACGGAAAAGCAACTTTCTTTGTTATTGGCGGAAAAGTGCCGCATTACAGAAAAACGATGCAACGATTAATTAAAGAAGGACATTATATCGGGCTCCATAGCATGTCACATGATGTAAAACGCCTTTACACTGGTGACCCTTCCACTTTAATTGGAGAAATGGAACAAACACAAAGTATTGTCCAGCAAGTTACGAAATTAAATACACATCTCGTTCGCGTTCCATATGGTAGTATGCCTTACTTAAAAAAGAATTACCGTGACGCACTTGTATCAGCCCAGTATAAAATGTGGGATTGGACGATCGATACTTATGACTGGAAAAGCTATGATAATCCTTCTGCCATACTCGAAAGAGTGCGTAATCAAAGTGATGAACAAGTCGAAGTTATTTTAATGCATGATTCGAGTGTGACCGTACAAATACTGCCAAAAGTAATTGATTATTTACAGTCACAAGGATACAAACTTCTTCCCTATAATCCATCTTCTCATCTCGAGGTAAATTTTTGGAAAGACACAAGATTGTAACAGCTTTAGTACTTCTAGACTAAAGCTGTTTTATTTTTCTCTTCCCACCCTTCCCATTTTTGTGTAAAATTTTAAATAGTGATGAAGTTTCGAGGTGAATGGAAATGAAACGAATAGATCTCATTTTTAATGCAATACAAGAAGGAAATTATACAGAAGGTGTAACCGCATCAGAACTCGCTACATTTCTACAACTAGATCGCGCCAATGTAAGTAGCGACTTAAACAAACTTGTAAAAGATAAACGGTTATTAAAAACAAATACGCGACCTGTTCGTTTTTACATAGAAACGAACACTTCGTTGGAAACGCATTCAAAAGACATAACTTCATTAGATACATTTGCAATTGAAAATACGAGCCTTAAAATCGCAATTGAAAAAGCGAAAGCTTCTATTCTCTACCCTCCAAACGGTATGCATACTTTACTACTGGGAGAAACAGGGGTCGGAAAGTCTATGTTTGCTTCTTTAATGCACGAATATGCAATTGAAGTTGAACAGCTTCCCAAAAATGCACCATTTATCGTCTTTAACTGTGCTGATTACGCAAACAATCCACAACTACTACTTGGACAGTTATTTGGGATTAAAAAAGGGGCTTACACAGGTGCAAGTGATCAAAAAGGATTAATCGAAAAAGCTCATGAAGGAATTCTCTTCTTAGATGAAGTACATCGTCTGCCTCCAGAAGGCCAAGAAATGCTTTTCACCTTTATCGACCGCGGAGTATACCGCCGCCTTGGAGAAACAGAGAACGAGCGTAAAGCACAAGTATTAATCATTACTGCAACAACAGAAGAACCAAATTCATTTTTATTAAAAACATTTACAAGACGTATACCGATGACTATCACGCTGCCACCACTTCGTGAGCGTACACATAAAGAGCGCTTTGCTTTACTACAACTATTTTTTACAAATGAAGCAATTCGTCTACGAAAAGAAATTCACGTTAGTCCGAATGCAATGCGTGCTTTCGTCTTTTACAATTGTCCCAATAACATCGGTCAATTAAAAACGGATGTACAAATCGCCTGTGCGAAAGCCTATTCTGAATTCGTAACAAAGAAACGTGATTCTGTCTATGTTTCAAGTACAGACTTACCTTGGTATATGAAAGAGGGGCTGTTCATCGAAAGAAAGAGCCGTCACTTATACCAAATACCAAATGAAACATTTGTATTTACAGGTGATGAAGGTTGGAGTAATCATAAAACAGAAGATGAAAAACGCTCTTCTATTTACGATTATATTGACTATAAATACGAAGAACTTCAAGCACGTGGTATTGAAGAGGAAGAATTAGAATTACTAATAGAAAATGATGTTCAAAGCTTTTTCGTACAATATTTTAACCAAATATCAAAAAAAACAAGCCATGAAAATGTTTTTAAAATTGTGGATCGTAATATCGTTTCCGTATGTGAAAAAATAGCGGAACTTGCTGAAAAGCATTTATCTAAGACGTTTGATGAAAAAGTATTTCTCGCTTTAAGTTTACATGTACAGACAACTCTACAACGTTTACAAAGCGGAAAACAAATACATCACCCACAATTAAATCAAATTCGTACGAAATATAAAGAAGCTTTTTCCGTAGCCATGCAATGCATTCAACTACTGGAGGAAGAATTACAAATAACAATGCCTATTGATGAAGCTGGCTTTTTAACAATGTTCTTCGTTGTTGATCCAATTCCTGCCTCACAAACAGAAGTAAAAGTATTAATATTAGCACACGGTAATGGCATCGCAACTGAAATGGCAAACGTTGCAAACGAACTTCTCGGCATTGAGGAAGTAACCGGTATTGATATGCCGTTACACGAATCACCGAAAGATTTCTTAGAGCGTGTGAAAGTTTATATGAAAACACTCCAAAATGTAAATGGGCTTCTTTTACTTGTTGATATGGGGTCACTTGCTTATATCGGTGACATATTAGAAACGGAATTCAAAATTCCTGTACGTGTTCTCTCGATGACGAGCACACCACATGCACTAGAAGCAGCTCGAAAAGCTCAGCTCGGTTATTCATTAGATGCGCTATATGAAACAGTAAAAAATTTAACACCGTTTTACTTAAACGTACAAGAAGAAAAGAAAAAACCTCTCTCTCCAATGAAATCTGTTATTTTAACAGCTTGTTTAACTGGTGAAGGAAGTGCTTTAGCTATTCAAAAAATGTTAGAGAACTATTTACGATTTGATAAAGACTTAATTGAAATTATTCCGATTAGTATCGTCCATGAAAAAGATTTAACGAAAATGATCGAGAACATAAAAAAAGAGCGTAACATCATTTGTATCGTTACGAATTTCGATGTGCAAGTACCATGCTTAACATATCATTTCCAAGACATCGTAAACTACACAGCGATTCAGCCCATTCAAGAATTAATTACGTATGAAGAAACATATGCAAAAATGGCGGATATTCTTGAACAACAAATGCAACGTAACGATGGGGCATTACTGATTAAAACAATTCGTTACGCATTAAATACAATCCAAGAATTAATTTCCTTACAGCTAACTCCTGATAGCTTAATGGGTGTTATTCTGCATATGAGCTGTATGGTTGACCGTCTTCAAAAAGGAGAAAGCCTTCTTCCTCACCCTGATAAAGAGAAAAGAAGACAAGATGAATACTGGATGTATATGAAAGTAAAAAAAGCATTGCAACCAATTGAAAATACATTTGAAATACAAATACCTGATGACGAAGTATTTTACGTTATGGACTTCTTTATTAAAAATCAACCTGTGAAAAATTAATCGAGGCAATTTTTAAAAATATCGACCGTAACGTAAGTTATATCAGCGATTATTGAAATATATCGGCGTAACGCGAGTTATATCAGCGATTTTCAAAATATATCGATTTACCGACAATAATCGCTAAAACTAGCACCTTATATAATGAGAAAAGGCTGTTCCAACATATGGACAGCCTTTTCCTCTACTTCTTTACTTTTCTAACTCGCCCTCTTATTTCTCCTCTTTTTTGTGATTTCGTATGAACATTAACATATACGTTCGCTTGAATAATTTCTTGAAGTAAATGTACAAATGATTTCCCTTGTAAAGGTCCCTCAAAATCCTCCACATTCACTACACCAGTAATACTTCCCTCGTTCAAGCTAATCCCTTGCTCCAGTGGACCATACAAATATAAAACAACAGGACCAATTTGAGTAGACTTCCCTAAATGAATTTGACACGATGTAACCTTTTCTATATTTTTTAGTATTACTCTGTAATGCAATTTCGTTAAATCATCACTAAAAATAAACTCTGCTACCCCAAAAGCTTCTGTATTTACAGGAGGCACTTCCCTCTTACCTGTTAACCTGGCAAAGAAATGTGTTGTCATAAGGCATTCTCCTTATATAAATTTCCCAGCACTACTTCTACTACTTTATGGTTTAGACATAATCATTTATGACTTTTTCAATTTTAATTACAAAGAAAAGATTCACAAAATCTTTACATTGTAATTGTTCCTTTAGATTTACAGTCTCTTGTATAATGCACATAGAAAAAACATTATGGGGGGTTCCATTGAAAACTAACAAATACACTTTTCAAATATTATTAGAGATTTTTCTCGTCTCATTTAAATTAGGACTTACTTCATTCGGCGGTCCTGTCGCTCATCTCGGCTATTTTCACCACGAATACGTGCAAAAAAGAAAATGGATGGATGAACGAAGCTATGGAGATTTAGTAGCGCTATGTCAATTCCTTCCTGGTCCTGCCAGCAGTCAAGTCGGTATGGGGGTTGGATTATTACGGGGCGGGCTTTTAGGAGCTATTATTTCATGGATTGGATTCACTTTACCGTCTGTCCTTGTTTTAGTTTTCTTCGCCTCATTCCTTAATCAATTCGATCTTGGGAGTGCTGGCTGGATTCATGGACTAAAACTTGTAGCAGTCGCTATTGTCGCTCACGCCATATGGGGAATGGCGCAAAAGTTAACTCCAGATCGCAACCGTGCGACGATTGCGATTGTAACTGCCGCAATCGCCTTATTATGGCCAAGTAGCTGGACGCAAGTGATCCTCATTATAATATGTGGCTTTATCGGCTGGTTTTTATATCGCAACCAACCAATTAGCCAATCTCAGCATATAAAAGTACCTATTTCAAAAAAGATAGCAGTTTCTTGTCTCGTCTTATTCTTTGGACTCTTACTACTGCTACCGATATTAAGACCTTTCTCTTATTACATCGCTTTATTTGATAGTTTCTATCGCTCTGGCGCACTTGTATTTGGAGGAGGACACGTCGTGCTGCCCCTTCTTGAAGGTGAGTTCGTACAAAACGGCATGATGACGAAAGAACAGTTCCTAGCTGGATACGGATTAACACAAGCAGTACCAGGACCACTATTTACATTCGCCTCGTATATAGGAGCAGTGTTAAACGGGACGCTTGGGGCAATACTCGCAACAATTGCGATTTTCCTCCCTGCTTTCTTACTCGTTATTGGTGTTTTACCATTTTGGAACAGTGTGAGAAAAATATCATTCATACAAGGCGCACTACTTGGTGTTAATGCCGCAGTTGTTGGTATTTTAATTGCCGCTTTTTACGATCCCATTTGGACGAGTACAATTATAAATACTTCAGATTTCGTTTTCGCTTCGCTTCTTTTTTGCTTACTAGCTTTTTGGAAAACACCACCTTGGGTTATCGTTATACTCGGAGCCTTTGGCGGATATATTCTGTCCATTTTATAAATAGAAAAAACGACGGCATGATGTAGCCGTCGTTTTTCTATTAGAACTTCACAAGCTCTATTCCTTCTGGCAACTCACTCTCTGTTAAAATACGCAATTCCTTCACACGATCCATTACGTAAGAAGAACGCTTCACAAGCTCTGGATCAATATAAGCTGGATGAACCATAATTTCTACCGTTTGTTCACCTTGTACTCTTTCTTTTAACTTCACAAAGTAATCTTCCGTCACACCATCCGCATAAAAGTCACTGTAAAACACATCAGAAAATGGATGCACCGTTCTATCTTCCTCACAACGACGAATCGGAACATTATATTTAGCCGCTAATCTCTCAAGAACATCATGTAAAATCGGTAAACCATGCACATGATGATGACTATCTAAATGAGTTGGTGTTAATCCGTAAGATAAAAACTTCTCAATTTGAGCAGTCCATTCTCTCTCAACTTCTTCTGGATTTATATTCCCTTCCCTTACAACACTTTGTTTATGAAACGATCCGTCGCTACCTACAAGTGATGGTACGTCTCCAAGAAGTGGTTCCCCTGCTGTTAATACGAGATGTACTCCTATCCCTAACATTTTATACTCTTTTGCTAAGCGTACCGCATGCTCTGTTCCTGGCATATTCATCATCATCGTCGTTGAATTTACAAGTCCATTTATATGCCCATCAATAATGCCGTAATTTGTACCTTCTGTAAGACCGAAATCATCTGCATTTACAATTAACTTAATCATCATAATACCTCCTAATAGAATAAAAAAAGCGGGCTAAATAGCGCCGCTTTTACTTCTCTACCTTTTTAAAGAACTGTGGAAGATACTCTTTATGTGCTTCCAACATTTCATCTAAAATTTGTTTTGCAACTTTATCTGATGGTACAAGTGGATTGATTGTCATAGCAAGCAGCGCCTTATGATAATCCCCTGTAACAGCAGCTTCAATTGTTGTGCGCTCGAATGATTTAATTTGTTGTACTAAACCGCGAACTGGTACTGGAAGATCTCCAACTGCAATTGGTTTTGGGCCTTCTTTCGTAATAATACAGTTCACTTCAACAGCTGAATCATGTGGTAAGCTTGCAATTGTTCCGTTGTTTCGTGTATTAACAGGCTGGATATCACCTTTATTATTGTAAATAGACGTAATTAAGCTACATGCTGCATCACTATAATAAGCTCCGCCACGTTTTTCTAATTGTGGTGGTTTAATATCTAAGTTTGGGTCTTTATATAACTCAAATAAATCATTTTCTAATTGTTTTACTACTTCTGCACGTGTACCTTTTTCAACAGAAGCCTCTTTCTCTTCTTCTAACATTTCACGTGTTTTGTAGTAGTAACGATGGTATGGACATGGAATTGCACGAAGGCCGCGAATAAAGTCTGGTTCCCAGTTAAGCGCTGCGATATTTTCCATCGTAATTTGCTTTTCTGGATCTGTCACAAGCTCTAACACACGATCCATTACACTTACGCCATCTAAGTATACATCTAGTCCGTATACCATATGATTTAAACCTGCGAAATCAACGTGGACACGACTTGCATCTACTTCAAGTAATCTTGCAAGACCCATGCGGATTCCGATTGGAACGTTACATAGACCAACTACTCTTTGAATATTTGTATAACGAAGGACAGCCTCTGTTACCATACCAGCTGGATTTGCAAAGTTAATTAACCATGCATTCGGACAGAGCTCCTCCATATCTTTACAAATATCTAAAATAACAGGAATCGTTCTCAACGCTTTAAATAGACCACCAGGACCATTTGTTTCCTGACCGATTACATCATATTTTAACGGGATTGCTTCATCTTTTGCACGTGCTTCTAATAAACCAACGCGAAGTTGTGTTGTTACGAAGTCAGCATCTTTTAATGCCTCACGGCGATCAAGTGTTAAATGTACCTCGATTGGTAAACCTGATTTTTTCACCATACGTTTTGCTAAGTTACCAACGATTTCTAACTTTTCTTTTCCTGCCTCAATATCTACTAACCAAATTTCATGAACAGGAAGCTCATCATAACGCTTAATAAATCCTTCAATTAACTCTGGTGTATAACTAGATCCACCGCCGATTGTAGCAATTTTAATTCCAGTCATGCTTTATTCCCCTTTCGCTTCAAGCTTTTTATAAAGATCGATAAACTCTGCTGCTAATTCTTTCACTGTAATCGCATTCATTAAATGATCTTGTGCGTGAATTAAAAGAACACTAACCTCTGTTTTTTCTCCTCTTGCTTCTGATTGTATGAGCTCTGTTTGGAAATGATGCGCTTCATTAATCGCTTCTTTTGCCTTTACCATCGCTTCATCTGCTTCTACCATTTTCCCCTGTTTGGCAAATTGAAGTGCCTCCATCGCAAAGCTTCGTGCGTTACCACTATTTAAAATCAATTGGAATGGAATTTGTTCTGCTGTAGTCATCATAATTACCGCCCTCTCTATTATGGTTCAACCGATTTACATACCCCTTCAGTTTGAACATTTCTATTACATTATTATTTTATGAATGATAGTTTGGTGTTCTTGTAGATGGATTTCATCTTTTTGAACATGATATAAAGGTGATTGTTCTCACAGATAGTGTTATCTGTGAGAACAATTACTATGTTACATAGGTACAGAGTTATTATTTCCTTGTGCTGCTGCTTTTTCAGTACGAACAACAGAACGATCGCATAATACAACAAATGGATAATAGATTACCATCGCAATTACAAAGTTGAATAACTGTAGGAGTGCACCTGAAAGATGTCCACCTGTTATAAGATAACCACTAATAATTGGTGGTGTTGCCCATGGAATTATCCCAACTGTTTTTGGTACCCAGCCAATAGATATAGCTGTATAAGAAGTAATTACTAATACAATTGGTGTTATGATAAACGGTAAGAATAAAACTGGGTTTAAAATAATTGGTGTACCAAAGATTACTGGTTCGTTAATGTTAAATGCACCAGGACCAATTGATAAACGAGATACACCGCGTAATTGTGCACTTTTCGCTACAAGTAACACAACTACTAAGAACGCTAATGTTGCACCAGAACCACCAAGATATACGAAAGTATCAAAGAATGGTTTTGTAACAATGTTTGGAACATCAAATGCAGATGTACCACCTTTGAATAACTTGATGTTTTCCTCTAATGCCGGTAAGTATAATGGCTCAATAATACCACCAACGATATTTGGACCATGTAAACCGAGGAACCAAAGAAGATGAACAAGGATTACAATGATAATTGCACTTGGTAATGTCCCTGCTAAACTTTGCAGTGGTGATTGAATCGTATTAAAGATAAATTCATGAACACTTGTACCAGCTAATTTCACTGCTAATTGAATACCTGCAACTACTGTTAAGATAACAAATGCTGGAACTATAGCTGCGAACGATCTTAAAACTGCTGGTGGTACTCCATCAGGCATTTTAAATGTAATGTTTCTTTGTACAAAGAAACGGAATACTTCAGTAACAAGGAGCGCCACAATAATTGCTACGAATAACCCTTGTGCACCTGTCCAAGCTAAGCTCAATCCGCCTTCTTTCGGTGTTGTTGGCGTAAGAATAATTAACGCACCAAATGAAATAATACCTGCTGACAAACCATCAACGCCGTAAGATTTTGCTAAGTTATAACTTGTTGTAAATGCTATGATTAGTGCTAGAATCGCGAAAGAACCCGTCCACATTCCACCGCCGACTTGTTTCCACGTTTCACCAAACATACCTTTCATGAAATCTTGGAAAGCTTCAGACGGAAAACCATTAATTAGTGATGCCAGTGCACCAACTAAAATAAGTGGCATAACTGCAATAAATCCGTCACGGATTGCAGCTAAGTGACGTTGCGATCCGATTTTACCAGCGACAGGAACAATATATTTCTCCATAAATGCAATAAACTTTTGCATTTCGCTTCCCCCCTAATTATTTTTTAAGTGTTAATGCGTGATCTAAAACTGCTTCCCCATTCATCATGCCGTAGTGCATTGGATTGATAACGTCGATTCCAACGTTTCTCTCGTCAGCAAGCGTTTTCATTGAAGAGAGCATGTAACGAACTTGTGGTCCTAGTAATAATACATCTGCTTGATCGATATTCGTTTTTACTGCATCCCCAGATACAGCCCAAATCTTGCCTTCTAAACCGCGAGCTTTTGCAGCCGCTTCCATTTTTGTAACTAGTAAACTTGTAGACATCCCTGCTGAGCAACATAATAAAATATTCATTTGAAAATCCCCCTTGTGTAGTATAAAAAATTTATGTTTATTTATTTTTCTTTACGCTATTTATTAATGCAATTAGCGTGCCAACTTTTTAAAACCACTAAAATCAGTGCTTTTTCGAGCATTTTCTTTGTGTGTTAACGCTTTCAATTAGTGTGTCGTCCAAAAAACACACAGTGTGTTATAAAACAACACGCTTTTAACACATAACTGTATGAAAATAGATTAGTGTTTAGTTGTCTAGTTATGTTTAATATGAAAAAACACTAAAAAAATTTTTTTATCGTAGAAATCTAGTAAAAAACAACATTTTCTTGAGCTCAGTCTTCTATCTATTCTATTGTCCAAGCACACTCTACTAAATTACATAAAATAAAATAGAATAAAATAACACAATTCGAAAGGGGATTCCTATGCCAAAACATAGAAAACAAAGCAAAATAAAGATTTATAGAATAACAAGCTATAAAAAGGACAAGCGTTCTGAATTAGACTCTGACAAATTTGAACTAGAACAGCAGGACAAGCATGATACACAAGACAAACAGGACAAACAGAATGAGCAGAATAAGCAAGATAAGCAAGTACAATCGGAAAATGTAATTATAGTACCTACAGATTCACACAGCTTAGATGTGTGGGATGAAATTTCTCTAAAGGAAATACAAGCTGGTGAACATAAGAACCTATTTGAAGAAAAGAGTAATTATCAAAATATTAATTTAGTCCAAGTAAACGATGTTCGATTATACTTGGACAAGCAACTACAATTTAGTTCCGTTGATGAGCAAATTTATCATGAAGCACTTGTACATCCAATTATGTCAAAAGTAATTGATCCAAAACGTGTTCTCATATTAGGTGGTGGCGATGGTCTTGCCTTACGAGAAGTTTTGAAATATGAAACTGTGCTACATGTAGACCTTGTTGATTTAGATGAGGCGATGATTAATATGGCACGTAATGTTCCAGAAATAGTATCTTTAAACAAAAACGCTTTTTTTGATAATCGAGTGAACGTGCACGTATGCGATGCAAAAGAATTTCTAAATTCACCTTCATCTTTATATGATGTAATCATTATTGATTTTCCAGACCCAGCGACAGAGTTGTTAAGTACTTTATATACAAGCGAACTATTTGCTCGTATAGCTACATTCTTAACAGAAGATGGTGCTTTCGTCTGTCAATCTAATTCACCTGCTGATGCACCTCTAGTATATTGGAGTATCGGTAATACAATTGAACACGCTGGATTAACTGTGAAAAGTTATCATACAATAGTTCCTTCTTTCGGAACTGACTGGGGATTTCATCTTGCTACTAATTCTGCACATATACTCGATCAAATTGAACAATTATATGTAGTACCAAATCCTCGAACATTGCCTTCTCTTCTTTTTCCTTTATTCCAATTTAAAGAAGAACATCTAGAACAACGTAACCTCGCTCTCTTAAATTCAGAATCAAATCTTATCTTACATCAATGCTACAAACAGGAAATGAAGTTTTGACGATATTAATAGTAAGGAGTGCTGCCCTATGGAATACTCTACCTTTGGCAAGCATATAATAGTGGATTTATGGGGAGTGGATTTTTCCCTATTAGATGATATTCACTTTTTAGAATACCATTTAGTTAACGCTGCAGATTGCTCTGGTGCCCATGTTTTAAACGTAAGTAAAAAAGAGTTCCAGCCATATGGTGTTACTGTATTAGTGTTATTATCAGAAAGCCATCTTTCCATTCACACTTACCCGGAACAAAATTTTGCAGCTATTGACTGTTATACTTGCGGTACAACCGTTGAACCACAAATAACGATTGATTATATCGTAAATATATTAAAACCGGAACGGATGCATATAAAAAGATTAATTCGTGGTATAGGAGAAATTGTTACTGCCGATTAATTATAACTCTTACTCATCTGAAAAAAGGAGGATTGTAAATACCATCAGTGGGATGAACATTCCACTGATGGTACAGGCACATACATAAAATGAAATTTTAATTACTGGGAGTTTTACTGCCCGTTAATTCGAGATAAAAAAACCTTGCATAAGCAAGGTTCATTCATCCACCGACATCTTCCTATATAACTCTACAAACTCACTCGCTAATTCTTTCACCGTAATTGCATTCATTAAATGGTCTTGTGCGTGTACCATTAAAAGAGTAACTTCGGTCTTCTCGCCACCAGCTTCTTTCTGGATAAGCTCCGTTTGTACACGGTGCGCCTCTTTTAATTCCTCTAGTGCTTCTTGTAATTTAGCTTCAGCTTCTGTAAACTCCCCACGCTTCGCACAATCAATTGCTTCCATTGAACAACTTCTCGCGTTTCCTCCATGCAAGATTAAATGAAAAGCTTTCGTCTCTATCGTATCCATTTTAGTTATTTACTCCCCCTTTTCTTCCGCCAGTTTTTGTTTATCCCATATTTTTAAGAACGGTAAATAAATGAAGAATGCTAGCGCAAAGTTAACAAGTTGCAAAATAACACCTGAAATTTTCCCGCCCGATCCTAAATATCCACTAAAAAGAATAGGTGTCGTCCAAGGTACAGCGGCCCCACTCGGACGTGCGACCCATCCCCATTCCATTGCAAAGTAAGAAACAATTGTTAACACAACTGGAACTAATATAAATGGAATTAGTAAAAGTGGGTTCATTACAATCGGCATACCAAAAGTTACCATCTCATTAATATTAAATATACCAGGTGCAATTGACAATCTCCCTAAACTTTTTAATTGTTGACTTCGTGCAAATAGTAACATTCCGACAACTAGAGCAAGCGTTGCACCAGAACCGCCCATATAAATCCATAAGTCAAAAAACTGTGCCGTAATTGTATTTGGTACATCTTGCCCAGCTTGAAAAGCAACTCGGTTTTGATCCATTAACGACAACCAAACGGGGCTCATTACACCACCAACAATAGTAGCACCATGAATTCCACACGACCAAAGAACATGAACGAGAATAACTGCTATTATTGCGCCCCAAAGACTAGCACCAAGTACACTAAGTGGTTCCTGTAAAATTTGTCCTACGATATTATGGATACTGCCAAAAGAAGTATTTTCTATAATTAAGCGTAAAATCCAAATAACTGTTACAACAATAAATCCTGGAACAAGTGCGGCAAATGAACGCGTGACAGCTGGTGGAACTGTCTCTGGCATCTTTATAATTATCTTTTTTTGTACAATAAACCGATAAAGTTCAGTAGATATAAGTGCAATAATCATTGCTACAAATAACCCTTGGCTTCCCATTAATGCTGCTGGGATAGCGCCTTCTACAAGTACACTCTCTTTTGTACTTGGTATAATATATGCAACTTGAAATGGAGTCGCAAGTAAAAACGTCACAAGCGACAATGCCCCGGATGCTAAAGCATCCACTTTATAATACTCTCCAAGCCTGTAAGCGATTCCAAAAACAGCTATTAAAGCCATTATATTAAAAGTTGCACTAACTGGATACCCTAAAGCTCTCTGCCAATTCTCACCAAACAAACCTGCCATAAACTCGTTATATCCAGGTATCGGCAGTGCACTAATAATGAGGAAAAACGATCCAATAATTAAGAAAGGCATCGTTAAAATAATTCCATCTCGAATTGCTTGCAAATGCCTCTGCTCTGCAACCTTCCCTGCTACCGGCATCACGTACTTCTCTAAAAACCGTATCATCTATCCCACTCTCCTCATGGTTTCATTGACAAAGCTGCTTGCAAGATAGCTTCTCCATTACAAAGTCCGTAATGAACGGATTGAATGACATCAACAGGTATCCCTTTATCCTTACATAATTCTTTCATTTTCGGTAATAAATAACGTACTTGCGGTCCAAGTAAAAGGACATCAGCTTTATCAATATGACTATTCACTTCAGAACCTGATACTGCCCAGATTTTTACTTCTATCCCTCTTGCCTCTGCTGCTTTCTCCATCTTTGTAACAATCAAACTGGAAGACATTCCCGCTGCACAGCAAAGCAAAATATTCATTCCGCTTCCCTCCCCCTTTTTCTAAACCTAAGTTATGGTGCATCCCTTGCCACCACTAGGTTACAAATATATATGTCTAGATTTCCTGCTGTATGCCGAGCTTAAAAACAAAAATTTCTTGGTTTTCACGCTATTCCATTTATCCGTATTCTCCTAGTAAAGAGGACTCTAACTCGCTATAATGATTCAGTATGATTTTTTAATTGATAGGAGGATATATTTATGAAGGCATATCGCTTTCCACTTATTTTATTATCTTCTATCCTAATTGGTGGTTTCATTGGTTATTTCATGGGTGCCGATGCAGTTGCTTTAAAGCCGCTTGGTGACATTTTCTTAAACTTAATGTTTACGATTGTTGTACCTCTAGTGTTCTTTAGCATCGCATCGTCTATTGCTAATATGGATGGATTAAAACGTTTCGGTAAAATTATGTCTAGTATGGCTGGGACTTTCTTATTTACAAGTATTTTAGCTGCTATTTTTATGATTATTGTCGTGAAAGTATTCCCGCCAGCACAAGGTGTTGTACTAGAACTAACACAACCTGACAAAGCCGGCAAAGCTGTTAGTGTTGCAGATCAAATCGTCGGTATTTTAACAGTATCTGACTTCTCGAAGTTACTATCTCGTGAAAATATGTTAGCTCTTATTTTCTTCTCTATCTTAATGGGGATTGCAACTTCAGCAGTTGGCGAAAAAGGAAAACCATTCGCTACATTCCTACAAGCTGGTGCAGAGATTTCAATGGAGGTTGTATCTTTCATTATGTACTACGCTCCAATCGGACTTGCTGCTTACTTCGCAGCATTAGTTGGTGAATTCGGACCACAACTTCTTGGAACTTACTTCCGAGCAGCAATGGTATACTATCCAGCTTCTCTAATTTATTTCTTTGTATTCTTCACATTCTATGCATACCTTGCAGGTCGCAAACAAGGTGTACAAGTATTTTGGAAGAACATGGTCTCTCCTACAGTTACATCACTTGCAACTTGTAGTAGTGCCGCAAGTATTCCAGCGAACTTAGAAGCAACGAAGAAAATGGGTATTTCTTCAGACGTTCGTGAAACAGTTGTCCTTCTTGGTTCTACACTTCATAAAGACGGCTCTGTTTTAGGCGGCGTATTAAAAATTGCTTTCTTATTCGGTATTTTCAACATGGAATTTGAAGGACCGAAAACATTAGCAATCGCACTTGTTGTTTCTCTATTAGTAGGAACAGTAATGGGCGCTATTCCAGGTGGCGGTATGATTGGTGAAATGTTAATCGTTTCTCTATACGGCTTCCCGCCAGAAGCATTGCCAATTATCGCAGCAATTAGTACAATCATTGATCCACCTGCAACGATGTTAAACGTAACAGCAGATAACGCTTGTGCGGTAATGACAGCTCGCCTTGTAGAAGGTAAGAATTGGATCAAAAACAAATTTGCTTAATAGCTAGAAAGAGGATGCTCTAAACGAGCATCCTCTTTTTGTCGTTATTTGTTGATAAGTTGATATTTCCTCTCGCCACAAATTTGTTAAAATCTTCACAAATATTCCACATCCATTATCCATTCTCCGTACTATAATCATGTATGGAAAAGGAGATGGAAATAATGACACAAAGCGCACCTGAATTTAAAGTTTTGCAAAGCATTGCATTTCTCGCTGTCGTTTTGCAAAGTTCTTTATTATATACAATGAATCAAGGAAATGTCTTACTTGAGCAATCCCTCATTATGAGCATGCTATTTAATCTTGCAAAATTCTCAGCACCAGCATTCATATTTATCGTTGGATTTCACTTAATTCGTCACTATACGAAGCAATTAGTATATAAAGAATATATTTCTGAAAAAGCGACACACTTACTCATTCCTTATTTCTTTTGGTCTATTCTTTACTTATTAACAACAAATGATCTTATTACGTTACAAAGTGGAATAAAAAGTTTATTACTCGGAACAGCCGCACCCCATCTTTGGTACGTTATTATGATGTTCCAAATTCACTTATTGTTCCCTTTACTATGCACACTTTTTTATTGGTTTCAAAAACGAACAGAAAATAAAAAAGACATATATAAATATATGACCTTTTTCGCTTGCCTATATTTTCTATTAATGTGGTTCTCTTCTCACTATATTTTTAATGGAGAAAAATTAACAAGTTCAACAATTTTACATTATACAGATCGATCATTTCTATTCTACTCATTCTATTTCGTTATGGGCGGCATTGCCGCTGTAGCACTAAAAACTTGGCGGCTATTCGTCATGAAACATATCCCGCTTATAACAATATTATTTTTCATCTTATTTTTATTCATCAATTATGAGTTGTTTAGTTTTTACGGAGCAAACTCTATTCATTTAACTGTTTCTACCTATTTAAAACCATCTATGTTTTTATATATCGTATGCGAAATTATCATACTGTATGTGTTATCTATTATGATAGTACAGCGTCGTGGTTTCTTATATAAAACGTTACGTTTCATTGGAAATTACACGTATGGTGCTTATTTAGCTCATTTATTCTTCTTGCAACTATGCACAAAACTTCTTTCCTTATTCACGCTGCAAGAAAATACTATATTATATAGCCTATTACTATTTGTGTTAACGGCTATTATCTCTATTTCAACAATGGTCATTTATAGCACAATACCATTTCATACTTGGATTACAGGTCCTTCTCCTACAACAAAGATGAAATGGACGAAGGTTGTATTCCGAAAAAATCATAAAAAACTATTCAAGCCATATATTTGATATAATGATACGCATATAAAAAGAAAGCGAGAGACACCTATGATTAATCAAGTTGGACAAATTATGCTATATGTACATAACCAAGACGAAACAGTACAATTTTGGACAGAAAAAGTAGGGTTCCAAATCATTGCGGAAGAGAATAACGGAAACGGATTCCGCTGGATTGAAATTGCACCGGCGAAAGAAGCAGGAACAAGCATCGTCCTTCACGATAAAGCGTTAATCGCGAAGATGCAACCTGAACTAAACCTTAATACACCTTCACTTATGTTCTTCTCAAATGACTTAGACCGTCTATATAAAGACCTTTCTGAGAAAAATGTCACAGTTGGACAGGTTGTAGATTTACCTACTGGTAGAGCATTCAACTTTGCTGATAATGAAAATAATTACTTTGCAGTAATGGAACGTAAATAAAAAAGAAGCTATCCGAAAAAATCGGATAGCTTCTTTCATTTTAAGAAACTTGTTCTACATTCGTTTCTCTATGCTGTATATGACTCGTGATCCAAGCAATTCCACCGGCAACAACGAGATAACATAACAATATTAAAATTTGCATTTTTAATTGCGACCAATCTCCTAAAGAGATAACATCTTGTAATCCTCTAAGAGAATGAGACATTGGGAGAAACTGTCCAATTTTACTAAGAACAGCTATATTTAATTCTCCTGGGAAAGTCCCCCCGCTTGTCGCTAATTGCAAGACAAGAAGCGTTACTGCTAAGAACTTTCCAACAAGACCAAATACTGTTACTAACATAAGAATAAATGTCATGAACGTAAAGGAAATCACAATACTTGATAAAACAAAGAGTGGCACACTGGCAACTTCTAATTTCATAACACCTAGCACAACTACATCTACGAGTAGCGCTTGAATAAGTCCAATTAAATATACCAATCCTAGTTTATTAATAAAATGTACCGTTCCGCTTACCTTCATATTTTGTCTACGACCAAGCGGTAAAATATTCGATGCCATAATTCCGCCAACATAAAATGCAAGCGATAAGAAATATGGTGCAATGCCTGAACCGTAGTTAGGAACGTCAGAAACTGTTGACTTCACTAACTGAACTGGCTCTGAGAACATCGTATTACGTGCATCATCATTACGAACATTCGCTATCTTCTCTGCACCCTCTCCCAATTTCGCAGAAAGTTCTTTCGCACCATCATCAAGTTTAACAAGTCCATTTGTTAATTTACTAGCACCGTTATTCAGCTCCGTTCCACCACTCGCAAGCTGGTTTACACCTTCTTGCAATGATGTAAATCCATTTCCCCACTTCGTAAATCCATCAGCCAAATTCGATGCACCATCTGCTATCTTTTGCGTTCCAGCAGTAGCTTCATTTAACTTAACTCCGAATGTATTTATGCCTTCTTCAATCTTATGTTGGCCGTCAGTAAGCTTCTTCGCACCTTGTGTCAATTGTTGTTGGCTATTATTTAAAGTACTTGTTGCTTTAGCTAGTCCATTAGACGTAGCAACGATTTTTTGAAAGGCGGGATCTTGCTGCACTTCCGGATGATTTTTCACGTACTCTTCTAATTGTTGTTTTATACTATTAGCTGCACCATCCGCTTTTACTTGCCCTTCAGCAAGCTTCTCACTTCCGCTCACCCATTCATTTGTACCGGCACTTAATTCACTAACTCCTGATTGTAACGTTTTTTCACCTTGTGCTAGTAATTCCATACCACTATGAAGTGATGTCGCTCCTTGACTCAGCTCATTTGCTCCCCCGGTTAAAGCAGATTGACTGGATGCAAGCTTGTCACTTCCTTCTTTCAATTTCGATGTCCCATCACTTAAACGATCAATACCATCCGCAAGCTGATTCGCTCCATTTCTTGCATCGGTCGTTCCTTCATGTAACTTCCCAGCACCATTACTTGCATCACTCAATCCTTGTGCCAAATCTTGAAACTTTGAAAAGACACCTTCTGTATAAGATTTCGTAATACTGTTTGAGATTTTTGTTTTCATATTTTCAACAGCTGTCGTTCCAATTTGAGCTGCTACAAAGTTTTTACCTGGATTTACTTTGTACTGCAACTTTGCCGGCTCTGGTTTCTCATCCATAAGTGTACTTACCTTTTTAGAGAAATTCTCTGGAATCGTAACAACCATATAATATTTATCTTCTTTTAACCCTTCATCAGCATTTTTTTCTGATACGAAATGAAAAGCCAGTTCTTTATTCTCCTTTAAATTTTTTACAAAATCGTCTCCTGCATGAATTGTTTTCTCATCCATCGCAGCCCCCTTATCTAAGTTCACAACTGCAACAGGTAATTTATCTAATTTTCCGTACGGATCCCAATACCCAGCTAAAAAGAATCCTGAATAAATTAATGGAACGATTAATAAAAAAATTAAAGCGATACGTCCATGTTTATGGTGCCACATCGCTTTCCAATCTTTAAATATAAGTTTAATTCCCTTCATGAAACATACTCCTCTTCTAATTTAACACCCTTCGAATGGTTTAACAGATTTACTATACACGTCACTTTCCATACTGTATAATACATCTTTAATTATCAATTCATTCCTTTTGGTCTATAGAAAGGGGATTCTAAATGGAACTGCTCCAGTTAAAATACTTTCAGACAGTCGCACGACTAGAACATATGACAAAGGCAGCTGAAGAATTGCATATCGCGCAACCTTCACTCAGCAAAACAATCGCTAGACTTGAAAAGGATTTAGGCGTCCCTTTATTTGATCGCCAAGGCCGACAGATTACTTTAAATTCTTTCGGAAAAGTATTTTTAAAACGAGTAGAACGTATTTTTCATGAATTAAGTGAAGGGGAACGAGAAATTAAAGATTTAGCCGAATTACAACAAAGCTCTATTACACTGGCCGTTTCTATTCCGAGAATATTACCAGAACTACTTGGCTCTTTTTTACTAGAACATCCTAACGTTCGGTTCCAACAATTTCTTGCATCCACTCCTTCTATGAAACGACAACTAGATAATATAGAAATTGACTTTTGTATCTCCTCTGTGCCAATTGAAGGTGAGGAGGTTGTTTGGGAACCACTTATTACAGAAGAAATTTTCTTAGTCGTCCCTTCAGGCCATCGTTTATCCGGCCGAGCAAATATCCACCTGCATGAAGTAAAAGACGAACCGTTTATTAGTATGAACACTGGCTACGGATTTCGGCACTTAACGGATGAATTTTGTAAAGAAGCTGGTTTCACTCCGCATATTGCTTTTGAAGTAGATGAACCGACCGTGATTAGCGACCTCATTAAGCAAGGTCTCGGCATCGCTTTTGTTCCAAGTTTAACTTTATTAAAAAACTCTACTTTAGCATCAAGCAAGTTGCGTATTATTGAACCCACTTGTCAGCGAACCATCGGATTAAGTTGGTCAAAAAAACGCTACTTATCAAAAACAGCTCAGCAATTCCGTGAATTCGTGATTGACTACTTCTCTAATATTAGGACGTAAAATTATATGAACAAATAAAAGGTGCCACCCTCATATGGTGGCACTTTTTATTGTTCACTCTTTTTTAATTCCATTTCAGCTAAAAGTGGTAGTACATTATCAAAAATATGCGTATTATTATTTTCACCTGTTACATATCCACCGTAATATCTACTAAATACGTTGTCATTTCGGAATGTGGACATATGATCATACAATTCCTTCGCAAACTTTGTATCACCTGTTTGTAGTACGTACAAAATCGTTAGTCCGTAAGCGGCTGGCGATTCATAATTCACAGTTTGTTTTCCCGTTTCTAAATTGTAACGACCGTATAGCTTTCCATCCGCTTGGAACTTCTTCTTTATAAATTCCAAATAAGCAGCTGATGAAAGACCTCCTAAACTCCGATGATATGCAACGTATGATTGGTCAATAAGATTCACTTCTTTATCGTACGTAAATGTACCATCTTCTTTATACTCTTTTGGGAATGCCCAGCCATGCCTTGGATAATCTGCTAAAAATTGAACAACTTCCTGATATTGCTGAGCAGAAACTTTTCCGTACTTCTTCATATAGGAGAATGCGCGCGGATTTATGTATGATGTTGTTACAAAATTATTTTGTTTCCCTGCATCTGCATCATAATAATCAACATAATAATTATCTTTTTTATTATAACGAAGTACAGCATCACTTAATTGATCGGCAAGATTTTTATAACGCTCTTCCTTATACATTTCATAAGCACGATATAATTGTTCTATAATACGAAGATCATCTATAAGTGCATTTGCAGCTGACTGCCTCTCTCCCTTTTCAGAGAGTTTCCATAAAACGATATAATTCTTATATATGAAATTATCTTGAATAACCTTTACTTGCTCATCAAATAACGCCTGATCATCTTTATCAAGTGTATATTGTAACCATAATCCCGCCGATTCTGATAAAGCTTCACGTCCCTTAGCTTCACCCGTACCTGCCTTAGTATCTACTAAACGATACGTGGCAAGTGTTCCATTGTCATTCACCATATGTCTTAAAATAAAATTTTCTGTACGGTTTCCTTGTAAAGCTGACCAAAATACAATTCCACCTAAAGCGATTAAGAAGATAACTCCAATCCCTATATATAAACGTTTCCGCAATCTTTTCACCTCCCTAGTAAGGCTAACCTTAATTTTATCAGAACATACATAAATTTAAAAAAGACAATCCACTAGATTGTCTCCCCCATTTCTATCCTCCGCAAACCTCTTTAGAAGGTTTATATAGCGATTGTACAAGTCGATCATATTCACGACGCGTAATTTCTTTATTATATAGCTTCAATAATAAATCTCTATGCTCTTTTGAAAATGCCATCTTTTTAATGACTTCAGGATACATAAAACACCCTCTCCATTTCACATAAACTTCTTGATTCCGAAAAACAGAACTTATGTTCGCATAAAAGATTATAAAAGATTCCTGAGCAAAAAACAAACAAAACATGACCAACTATTTATTTCTTTCTATTCAAAATATTACAACATTATATTATCATATTCACTTTTTAAATACATATATATTTTTGGTAGTTTTTTTGAATAAATCTTCCAATTCAATCAGAAAATAATGGCAAAAAAGAAGAGGAGTTTACATATGGATACGGTAACATTAGCAAGAGCATTTTTTGGTTCTTCATTAGCATTCCACATTATCTTTGCAACACTTGGCGTCGGACTTTCATTGATGATTTTTATAAGCGAAATACTCTATCACTGGAAGAAAGACTCCGACTATGCCATTATGGCGAAAAGATGGACAAAGGCTTTTGCTATTCTTCTCGGTGTAGCAATTCCAACTGGAACAATTGTTGGTGTGCAAATCTCACTTCTTTGGCCTGGTTTCGCCAAAATTGTTGGGCAAGTTATCTCTGTTCCCTTCCAAATTGAGATTTTCGCCTTCTTTTTGGAAGCTTTATTCATGTCGATTTACGTATATGCAGCCGATAAACTTCCTCCATTTATGAGATTAATCTCGCTATTTTTCGTCATGCTTGGTGCCACAGCATCCGCCGTGCTTATTACATCAGCAAACACATGGATGAATACACCAGCAGGATTTTCAATGAATCCAGATGGATCTGTTTTTAACGTTGATCCGTGGAAAGCTTTCTTTAATCCGAGTTTTGGCACAAGTGCATTCCATGTTGTTATTACGGCTTATGCAACTGGTGCGGCTGTCATTGCTTCTATCGCTGGATTTAAATTATTGAAGAAAAATTTAAGTACACGTGAAATTGCTTATCATAAAAAAGGGCTACTATTAGGGCTTGTCGTTACATTTATTACAGGCGCTACGATGTGGCTTTCAGGACATGAATCAGCGATTGCCTTACATAAACACTCACCTGAAAAACTTGCATCTGCTGAAGCTTTATTTGAAACGACATCACACGCACCGCTATCCATTGGCGGAGTTGTGGATCCTAATACACTTGAACTAAACTACGCACTTGAAATTCCAAACATGCTTAGCTTATTAGTGGGACTAGACCCTAGCACTGTCGTAAAAGGTTTAAAGGAATTCCCACAAGAAACATGGCCACCATTTTATACACATACACTATTCAACTTAATGGTCGGCACTGCTGCATTCACCTTTGCAGTTGCAGCAATTGCACTCTTATATTGGTATTTCGTGTACCGAAAAAAGGGAACAGAACTACCGAAGTGGCTACTTTGGGGGGCTGCCGCATGCGGACCAATTATGATGCTCGGTATTGAATTCGGATGGATTTTCAGTTGTAGCGGTCGTCAACCATGGACAATTTATGGTATGCAACGTACCGTCGATGCAGCTACACGCGCTGATTTCGTCGGTCCTTTATTTATTTTGTTCATCATTTTATATATTGGACTCGCTATTTTAACAGTCTTTGTTCTACGGACATTCTTTAGAAGACATCCATTAAAGAATGATTTACAACACCAAGGAGGCGATTCTCATGCATGAGGAAAGTATTGCAATCATCATCTTATGGGCCCTTATTTTCGTATACAGTATACTAGGGTCCATCGATTTTGGAGCTGGTTTTTGGGGCATGGTATACGCAAAACATCCAACGCTCGCTGCTAAACTTGCGAATCGGTACTTATCACCCACTTGGGAAGTAACAAATACGTTTCTCGTCTTCGTCGTTGTCGCATTTCTCGGCTTCTTTCCGAAAGCAGCCTTTACTCTTGCGACAGTAATGTTCGTACCAGTTATGTTAATTTTAGTGCTCGTTGCAGTACGTAGTACATTTATGGTATTTGCTTACTCCTTGCCAAAATATCAGTACCTTCTTCGGGTTATTTCAGGTATTACTGGTCTCTTAATTCCAGCACTATTAATTACCGTTTTACCCGTTACAGAGGGAGCCTATATTACAATGTCTGAAGGGAAAGAAGTACTCCTGTATGGAAAACTTCTTTCTAGCCCGGTTATCTATTGCTATATGCTCTTCGGAATAACGTCTGAACTATTTCTCTCCTCTCTCTTTCTTGCTGATTTTGCGAGAGAACAAAGTTCAGAAGATACGTATAGAATTTATAGAAGAAATGCCATCATCCTTGGTCCTGCAACGCTCGTTACGGCGATCATCGCCCTCGTTGTAATGGATCCTGAAACACATTGGCTTATGCAAGGATTAATAAAGCAATTCCCGTGGTTTACAGTTTCTATTGTTTTATTCGTTATCGGATACTCGTCCCTTTGGTGGACAAACAAAAAGTACAATACACTAGGATATCCTCGTATTGCCGTTTTAGCTGTCGTCGCTCAATATGCATTTGCAAGCTACGCTTACGGCGTCGCGCATTTACCTTATATTATTTATCCTGACGTAACTGTATTTACAAGCTTTACAACGACAGAAACGTTCTATGCACTGCTCATTCTATACGCAATTGGGATTGCAATTTTATTACCAGGATTTATTTTCTTCTGGAATTTATTCTTGAAGGATCGTACTTTTTTGAAGGAAAAATAATATAGTCTTGGGGTCTGTTCCAAAAGGCATTTTGGGATGGGCTCCTTTTGTCATGTTTTGTCGATAAGTCGATATATTTTAAAAATCGCTGATATATTTTGAGTTGCGCCGATATAAATCTCATTTACTACCTTACTACCCAATCAATTTATAGACTCCTATCACAATAGTTATTTCACTACTAATGACACTTGTCCTTTAGCATGAAAAACACATATTCGCTTCATCTCGTTATACGTCTAGTTCTTCTTATTTTTTGCTGAATATACTACCAATATAACCTTGAGACAAGCTACATCTATTCAAGGGAAAATAGAAAGGTAGGCAAAATATGAGCATTGAAATATGGATTACTATTATTGTATTCTTCTTAACGATGATTGTTATCTTTTGGCGGCCTCGAGGTTTAAATGAGGCGTGGCCAGCAGCAATCGGAGCTGGTATCATCATAATTACTGGACTTGTATCAAAACCAGACGTCATGGATATTATAAGTAAAATTGGCGGTGCTTCCATAACAATATTAGCGACCATCGTCATGGCAGTTATATTAGAAAGCTTCGGCTTTTTCCATTGGTCCGCAGCGAAACTAGCAAATCTAGCAAAGGGTTCTGGACGCCGCTTATACTGGTATATTCAATTATTATGTTTTCTCATGACTCTTTTATTCAATAACGACGGTAGTATTTTAATTACAACTCCAATTTTAATTCTTCTTCTAAAAAATCTTCAATTAAAACCTCATCAGCAAATTCCTTATTTATTAAGTGGTGCTTTAATCGCTACGGCATCTAGTGCACCAATTGGTGTAAGTAATATCGTAAATTTAATCGCATTAAATATCGTTAATATGACTCTTTATATGCATACTGCTATGATGTTTGTACCTGCAACATTAGGCTTATTATTTATGTCATGGCTCATGTATACAGTTTTGAAGAAAAAACTTCCGAAAAAATTACCTGTTTCTTCATATGATATTGAAGAAATTTTCTTCACGAAAAACTTCCATCCACTAAAAGGAAATAATTCTGTTGATACGAAACAAAAACGGACAAGATTCATGTTAAAAGTATTAGGTTTCGTCTTCCTTATGCGCTGTCTTCTATTCGTTGCATCCTTCTTATCCATCCCAATTGAAATCGTTGCAGTACTTGGTTCACTAGTTCTTCTCATTTGGAGATGGTACTACTTACGAACAAATCCTGTCGACATTTTGAAAAAGACACCGTGGCACATTTTAATTTTCGCCTTCTCTATGTACGTCATTATTTACGGACTCCACAACGCAGGATTAACAGCTGCACTTGTACAATGGCTCGAGCCAATTGTGAATCAGCATCTACTCTATGCTAGCTTTGCAATGGGCGGACTTGTATCCATCCTCTCTAACGTCTTCAATAACCATCCTGCCCTTATGATTGGTACAATTACATTAACAGAAATGGGACTAGATCCAGTCACATTAAAAACAATCTATCTTGCAAACATCATTGGTAGTGACATCGGTTCACTATTACTACCAATCGGTACACTAGCTTCACTCATTTGGATGTATATTCTGAAACAAAACAAAATTAAAGTAAAATGGAAAGACTATTTAAGTGTATCCCTTATCGTTATCCCGCTCACAACAGTGGTCACACTATTCCTCTTATTCTACTGGGTACATCTCTTCTTCGCCTTATAAAGTGAAACTTTAATCAGTGGGGGTTTTGTTCATCCCCCACTGATTATTAGCCTTAACCAATCGGGCATTTACGGGCAGCCCGACCCCGACCTAACTTCTTTGCTTCCGCTGAATTTTGAGGTGGGGGTCTTACTGCCCACAAATAGCGGGATAAACAACAGAAGCCCCATTTGCTACCGTCTTAGCAAATGGGGCTTCTTCTATAATAAAGTTAGGTACCACAGTGTGATCAATCAAGTAAAGAGGTGTAATGTGTTATTGATATAAATGACTACCAGCTTCTTTAAATTCTTCTGCCTTCTCTTTCATTCCTTTTTCAATTGCTTCTGTCGTTTCTAAATCATTTTCTTTTGCATATTCACGGATATCATGTGAAATTCTCATACTACAAAACTTCGGTCCACACATTGAACAGAAGTGAGCTGTCTTTGCCCCTTCTGCAGGCAACGTTTCATCGTGATATTCCATCGCACGTTCAGGATCTAAAGATAAATTAAATTGATCGCGCCAACGAAATTCGAAACGTGCTTTTGAAAGTGCATCATCACGCTGATGAGCCGTTTTATGTCCTTTTGCAAGATCAGCCGCATGCGCTGCAATTTTGTACGTAATAACACCGGTGCGTACATCATCTTTATTCGGTAAACCTAAATGTTCTTTCGGCGTTACATAGCAAAGCATTGCCGTTCCAAACCAGCCAATCATCGCAGCTCCAATTGCGGATGTAATATGGTCATAACCTGGTGCAATATCTGTCGTTAATGGCCCAAGTGTGTAAAACGGCGCACCCTGACAAATATCAAGTTCTTTCTCCATATTCTCTTTAATTAAGTGCATCGGTACGTGTCCAGGTCCTTCGATCATCACTTGCACATCATGTTTCCAAGCAATCTTCGTTAATTCACCAAGTGTTTCAAGTTCAGAGAATTGCGCTTCGTCATTTGCATCTGCAATCGAACCTGGACGTAATCCATCTCCAAGAGAGAACGAAACGTCGTACTGCTTCATAATTTCACAAATTTCTTCAAAATGAGTATACAAGAAGTTTTCTTTATGATGGAATAAACACCACTGTGCCATAATCGAACCACCGCGTGAAACGATACCTGTCGTACGCTTTGCAGTAATCGGAATGTAGCGAAGTAATACGCCCGCGTGAATTGTAAAGTAATCAACGCCTTGCTCCGCTTGCTCAATTAACGTATCACGATACACTTCCCACGTTAAATCTTCTGCAATTCCATTTACTTTCTCCAGCGCTTGATAGATCGGTACAGTTCCAACTGGTACAGGCGCGTTACGAATAATCCATTCACGTGTCGTATGAATATTTTTACCTGTAGATAGATCCATAATCGTATCTGCACCCCAGCGCGTTGCCCACGTCATCTTCTCTACTTCTTCTGCGATAGAAGAAGATACAGCAGAGTTTCCTATATTTGCATTGACCTTCACATGGAAGTTACGTCCAATAATCATCGGTTCTGCTTCCGGATGGTTAATATTTGCTGGTAAAATAGCTCGACCTTCCGCGATTTCCTTACGAACAAACTCAGGCTCTACTCCTTCACGGATCGCAACATATTCCATCTCAGACGTAATGATGCCATTGCGTGCATAATGCATTTGCGTAACGTTTGCCCCTTGCTTCGCTCTAAGCGGCTGACGATCCATTTGTGGAAAGACAGGTGTATGTTTCGAAGCCACCTTCACACCGTCATCCTCTGGTTTCACTTCACGCCCTTCGTATGCTTCTACATCTCCGCGCTCCAGGATCCAAGAATGGCGCGGCGCCTGCAACCCCTTTTCCAGCTCCACTTTATACGCAGGATCTGTATAAGGACCGCTCGTATCATATACACGAATTGGCGGATTCGGAATGCCGTTCGTTTCACTTTGTTCAATCTCGCGCATCGGCACTTTCATACCCGCGCGTGGCCCATCCACATATACTTTCTTACTTCCTGGTAAACTCGATTTCAATTCAATTTGCTCAGATGAAACAGATTGTTTCATAACCTTTTTTGCCCCCCTGTACGTGACAAGGACGAGATATGGCCAGCGTATGCCAAAATAAAAAGAGCCAGGTCCATAAAAGAATAAGGACCTGGCTCATAAAGACATCATTATGTAAAGCCGTTAACTTCCCTACGCTGGTACGAGCCAGATCAGGTCCAAAGGGTTAAGAAGTTCACGCGCTTCTCTCTCAGCCTACGCATACGTTAGGCACCCCTAGTTTATCACTGATTTAATTTTCAATACTTTCTCATCATACACGATAATCTGAAAAATGCAAAGTTTATTTCTTTTGTTACTTATGGAATCATCCAAGTTAAATAATAAGCCTGAACATAGGTCATAATTCCCACAATTATTACGAAGAATAAACTATGCTTCACTGTAAAGGGGAATAAATCTAATTCCTTTCCAGCAAGCCCAACTGCTGCACAATCGATTGCGGAGAAATCATTTTTCCTGTTACACCGCCCGTTGTATTTGCTGCAACGAGAAGTACTTCAGATACACCGACTTGCTGCGCTGTAATCGCTTGTAAATTCGAGAACAGTGCATTCTCTGACGTATCAGATCCTGTTAAGAATACACCGATCCATCCTGGAAATTGTAGCAAGAGATGGTTCTATCACATATCATAACGCAATAACCGAAGCACACCCAGAAGCTGTACAAGTAAGCGATTGCTTCCACATTTTAAAAAATCTAACAGATTATGCGTCTGATGTATTAAAGAAGGAACTAAAGAACTCCGTAAAAATCCCTGTGGATGAATCAAAATGTGAGGAAACTTGTACGCAACAAGATAATATCCCGCAAAGCAATATCAATCGTAAACTAACTATTAAGGAAAAGTACGAACGTGCACTTCAATATAAAGCTGATGGGAACAGTAAAAGCTGGATATGTAGCCAGCTAAATATGGACGTTCGGACATATGACAAATTAATACGTCTATCAGAAGAGGAAAAGCAGAAAAAATTTAAAAAGCAAGCAACGATTATTCACTAAGAAAAGGTACAAAGGAAAATGAACGATATAAATGAAGTACGAGAGTTAAAGAAGCTTGGGCTTAGTAATAAGGAAATATCCCGTAGAACGGGCTTTGATCGTAGAACGATAAAGCGGTATTTCGATGAAGACTTCACGCCGGTACATGCTTCTTATGGAAAAAAACGGAGTAGTAAATTGGATCCTTACAAAGAGGAGATTAAAGATTTATTCGAGCGAGGGCTAATGAGTTCGAAAATAGAAAAAATAATCCAGGAAAAGGGTTATAACGGCTCATCATCTAACTTGCGAAAATATGTACATGAATTAAAGCAGAGGAAGAGAGAGCGCGCTCAAACCTTTAGTGAATCACATACTCTAACCGAAACCATAAAACGTTCAAATATCTTAAAACTTCTTTACAAGCCACTGGAAAAGGTAGAAGCTATTACACAAGAGCAATTTGAACGTGTTTGTGAAGAACACCCTATTGTAAAAATAGTTTATGACTTAACATGTGAGTTTAAAAACATCTTCACCACAAAGAGTGTTGAGAATCTCGACCATTGTATCGAGAAAATTAAGAATACTAATATACAAGAGTTTAAGAGCTTTACGAATGGATTAGCCCGGGATATTGAAGCTGTCAGAAATGCGGTAACTTATGAGAATAATAATGGTCTTGCCGAAGGGAGCATAAACAAGTTAAAGCTTATTAAAAGAATCATGTATGGTCGATGCCAATTCTCCACATTGCGGACAAAGATTCTACTTTTGGAGAGAATAAGACTTTTCAACTAACTCCGGGAAGAACCATTTTTTACTTGCCAAATACATTCATCAGTCCCGTTTGACAAAGAGCCTTTGTCTCTGCTGCATTTTGCTATTTCATTTCGTTCGTTAACATACTTTATTATAGTCATTTATGAACTTTTCTTCTATAATCTAATTTTGAAAAATCTTGCGAAGGTGATTTTTTTGGAATTCTAAACGTGACAAATCATTTCATTTCAAGTTTCCTAATAAATGTTTCATTCTCTTCTAACCAATTATGAAAAATTTCTTCACTCAAGCCATTTTTTTCATCCCACTGAATCATGCTTTTTACTTTACCTTGTTGAAATAATAAAAATGCTGGCGTTTGATCAAAACCGTATTTTTTTTTGAACGCTAACCACCTATTTTTATCTTGATGTATATTACTTATATTTACTAAATAAAGTGAGTCTTTAAGAGGAAAAGTTTTAACTTCCTTCTCTAATATTTTTGAGAAAAAAGAACAATCGGAACACTGACTATTTCCGATATAAACAAAAATATCATCCCCATTTTTAATTCTTTTTTCAAATGAATCTACTGTAATTGAATTGAGATAATCATAACTTCCTGTATTATCAATAACAATTTGTTTTTCTATTTCCAAAGTAGAATTATTTCTTTTTAACACTGTATTTTCTCTATAAAGAAAAAAAATACTTAGCAAAAAAATAATAATAATTACTCCTAAAACTCCATATTTTTTCATATCAGAAGTCCACTTCCTTTATCGTTTGCTGAAATTCTGTGTCAGTAAAAGCAGTATTCATACGTTGAACTTCCTTTCCATTTCGATAAAATATTAATGTAGGGGTTCCCTCAATATGATATTTTTTTGATTGGCTGACATAATCTTTGTCTTTGTTTCCAATGATAGTGTATACTATCCCTTTATTTCTCTTTGCATAATCGTTCACAATAGGGTCAACTAGTTTGCAAGGTGCGCAACCATCTTGCTTCACGAAAATAATCACTTTTTCATTTTCTTCTACTATATTCGGAATTTGATTAAACTTTGTATATTCATAATTAGTCTTTTCATAGGTCATTTTGTGATACATAAACATTCCAAAAAAACCTGCTAACACCAGAATTGAAATACTAATAATTATTTTTTTCATATTATCGCCTTCTTTATTATATTGTTATCTTTGACAATAAATTCTTCCAGGCATTTTTCTGTTACCTCTTTATCGTGTGTTATAAAAATTTTCAATCCTTCTAAGTTTAGCAAATAGTTAATAACAGATAATTTTACATCTTCATCTAAACCATTTGTAATTTCATCAAAAATATAAATCTTCTTTTTGATCAATGTAGAACGTAGTATTTTAACAATTTGCATTTGCCCTAAACTTAACTGTGTACCATCTACATTTTCAAAGTCTATATTTTGAAAAGCAGAATCAGCGTTGAGTTCATTTATAGTTTCTATGATATATTTGTCTTCAATATCCCGTCCTAACTTGATATTATCTAAAACATCAGACTCAAATAAACTCTCACGTCCATCTACATAAATAATATTATCTCTAATAGATTCTTCTGAAACATCTTGTAAGTTTTGTCCATTAACCTTAATACTCCCATTATCAGGAATATAAAGACGAGCGATCAATTTACCAAATGTTGACTTTCCTACCCCATTTAATCCACTAATAGCAAGATTATTACCCTTAATATCTATTGAAAGATTTCTAAATATTTTAGCTGTTGAATCATAATCAAAGGATACATTTTCAAAACTAACTTCTATATCTTCTGCGGGTATTTCAAGTACCTCATCTCCAAAAAATTTAATTCTTGATTCAATTATATTGTAGAGTTTAGCTTGTGCTACTTTTCCTTGTACCAGTGATGACTGTAAGTTAGCAAGATTAAGAATTGGATTTGTCACATAAGAAAGTAATGCATTAAATGTTAGCAGAACACCCGTTGATAATTGGTTATTAATAATTAGATACACTCCGCATGAAAATAGCAAAATGTTAAATGAAGATAAAATAAATGTTTTAAGTTGATTTTGCATAGAATCAAAATTAAACATTTTTGTTCTCGTACCAATATAGTCCGTAAGTTTATCTACTCCTCTGTTTCCAAATTCAGTTTCTAAACTAAGCTGTTTAATAATACTCATGTTGCTAAAAATATTGACTACTGTAGTATTAAATTCTTGGCCCGTTTTGACCAACGATTTACTCAATTTTTCATAACGTCCTTGTGATAAATAAAGTACAAGCAAAAGCGTAACAATTAATACAAGAACAAGACCGGATAATCTACTTTCAGATTTGAATAACAAATAAAAACTGAATCCCATAGTTATAACATTCACCGGAATCATTTGAAGATAAGTTAAAAATCTTTGTCGGATCATTAATACGTTTGAGAGGTTAGTAAGCAATTCTCCTACCTCATAAGATTCAATTGCCATATTTGGTTTAGCTAACAAGCCTTTAAAATATTTTTCAATAATTCTTTTGTCAATTTTTTTACTCATCAAGTTATACATAAAATTATTAGTAAAAGATAATACGAAATTTAAGATATTTATCACTAGATAAACACCCATTAATTCTAATACAAGTGCACTTAGCTTTTGTGGTATCAGAAAGTTGAAGTACAGAGAATAAATATTTGCAAGCACTACACCCAGGAGATAAATTACAATTGATAGGACAAATGATATAACAAGTTGCCATTTTACTAATTTCAAAATTTTCCAGATACTCACTTCTTTAGTATTTTGTTCTATTTCATACTGTATTTCAGAATTTTCTAAATCAATTTCTAATACATACGGTTGCCATATTTCTATGAACTTCTTTATTGTCATTACTTGTTGCTTATCTTTAGTAGAATCTCCAATAATTAAACTAGATTTTTTCTTTTCAAAAACTGTAACGAAATGTATTCCCTCTTCATTCTCAATTTGTGTAATAAACGGATAAGAAACTTCATCAAATACCTCTCTCTGCTTAGTTGCTTGTGAAACAGTTCCATTAATTCCTAAACGTTTTAGACCTTTTTTTAAATCAAAAAAGTTAGTCCCCAACGAAGTATTTTTAATTAATGGTCGAACTTCACAGATTGAGACTTTTTTGCAAAATAGTTCTTCATTATCATAGCCACACACGCTGCGCCACAGTCTTCCTTACCAATCTGAGGAATGACTTCATATTTCATAATTACTCTCCTTCTACTGAAAAATCAGTCATTTTTTAATGTTATTGAAAATTATATTAAGTGATTTTTTTTGAATTTATTTATATATCTGATCAAGCTTTTTTAACATTTTTGAAAGATTAGAAGAAAAATTATTTAAATTGAGCTTATGAGCTATTTCATAAGCAGTTTTGTAATCTTCCAACTCAAAAAATAATAATCCTATTAAATCATCAAATGCATATCCATTTTCAAACAGTGATTCTTCTTGATTTAAAACATTGTCTCTAGTATAAATTAGCAACCTAAGTAATTCTTTTTGTTGGGATTTCAATTTTTGAATTTCTTTTATTCCTGTGAGATATATTGCTACAGAACGATCTTCCACAGTTCCCCTCTCGGCACTTTCAAAAAGCATAGTAATATACTTTTCTGCTTCATCATTTTTATTTTTACTTAAATAATAAAAGCCTAAATCCTTAGCAACCTGGTTACTATAAGAGTCATCAGGAAATTTTTTAAAAAAGTTAAGCATTCCTTGTTCATACTCTTGATCAGTCAACATCGGCTTAGCATCTCTATAGTAAAAATAATAGTACCTAGAATTATTGGGATTTTGCTTAAGAATTTTTTCTATTAAAGTTGTGTTCCTGAGTGCTTTATTCTTATTTTTTATCACGACATCTTCATACCCATCATGTTTTACCACTACTTTAGATATTTTTATAGACACTAGATTTAAGCTTTCCTCTATCACAATAGGGTATTCATGAATAACTCCTTCGAATTTAACGGTGTTATCGTTAGGCAGAATTCTACCAGCATTATAAAAAACAGAATCATCTGTATTTATTATTTTCGGTGCAAAAACAATTCTTTCTCTATTGTTAGCATGTTTCAACGTATTTTTAATAGCATCATCAAGATGATCAATACTACCTTTTACTAAAATTTCATCAGAATCTATAAAAAAGATCCAATCTTTACTGGATTTAGAAATTCCAAAATTTCTAGCTTCTGCAAAGTCATCGTTCCAATCGAAATGAAAGATTTTTATATTTTCCATTGTAGCTAAGATACTCAATGTATTATCTGTTGAACCAGTATCAACAACTATTATTTCATCATCTTCTCGTAAGTCCTCATGTATAGCTTCTATACATCTCTCTATTACTCTTTCTTCATTTTTACATATAATGACTATTGAAAATGATTGACTCATTTTATCCTCCTAAAATTAGAATAATCAGATAGTTAAATCACTTTTCTATTATTGTATTATCTTACTTTGAAAAATAGATTATTATTAACAGTATTTATGAAGATATTCTGTGTAATACTGCATTTCGCTACAACTGCTATTGTTACCCGCAATACAGCCTGCAATAGCGATAGGTAACAATTTACTATACAAGGAACAAAATTGACCTGCTCCTCCATATTATTGTATTATCTTACTTTGAAAAAATAATTATTATTAACAGTTATCATGAAGCCATTGTGTGTAATGCTGCATTTCGCTACAACTGCTACTGTTACCTGCCATACAACCTGCAATAGCGACAGGTAACAATTTACTATACAAGGAACAAATGTAACTTGCTCCTCCATTAGATAGCGACGTTTCCATTTCTTCATCTGCTAGTTTACGCAATAAATTAGTCATTACTTTCTCCTCCATTTAGTGATTTAACTATCTTTATTATTCAGAGCTAAAACTCAAAGAGAAAGCTCTTACATTTATTGTAACATTTTTTCCTTAATATGTTAATCTTTTTTCCTTAATATGTTAATCTTTTTCCTTAATATGTTAATATTTTTTTGTTGTCTTGTTAGTTAAAGGGGTACTTAGTATAAAAAATAACCGTAGATAGTAGCACGAACACTGTTCTTGTTATAATTAATTTTTTTCAGAACGTCTATAATCCTCTTTTAAAAAATATATGTAAATATAATAAAAAACGAATGATTAATAGAAATATTCTACACCACTCGTTTTTTATCGGACTTCTTTTTACTGTACTTTTATTTTCTTTATGAGTTATTAGAAAAATAATTGTCTATATAAGTCTTTATTTTTTCAAAATCCTTTTTCATAAATAAGATTGCTGGTACTTCAATTATTGGAAGATTATTTTCATTATCAAAAGATGGACACGGTTTGGGAACTACCAAATAGTCAACTGAGTTTTTATCCCTAATATAATTAATTGAAACATCATAATACTTAGAAAAATATCCCTTCAAATCATCCTGATTCCTTAAAAATGGTAGAGAAAATATTGAACCATAATTTATACCAGCGTCGACAATTAATACAAAACATATTTTTTTCATGATACACCCTCCTCGTATAATAAGTTTTAAGTTAATAACTGTTCCTTGAAAATTAAATAGTTTTTATCTTCAAGAGCTACATCAAAAAAATGATGTATGGGTAAAATTTAGTCTTGGATACTGGGGGATTTACCCAGATAATGGAAGTGTAGAAATGGACCCATCGGGAATATGCTTACTCCTCCTGTAGTTCGACCACGTTAAAAGACTGTGATCCAGACCGAAATGCACTGCATACGCACAAGCTGTATCGGTTTCCTTCACTTACCTCTCATAGTGGTGGGAGGGCAGCTTAGATGAAGGCAATCATTGAATACTCATACGCGAGGTTGTGGCTATGTTTTGGACTCTAGGGAGATCCCACAGTATCCAAGCTCATTCCAAATACTATTCAAAGAAAGGAGCTCCTTTCTTTGAGATTATTCGTAGCTATTGATGTAAGCTCTGAAAAACTTGATGTATGTTTTCTTGACAGTCATGACACTGTTTTGAAAGAAATTTGTCTTTCAAACGATGTGAATGGTGCCAACGCCATTAAGGAGGATGTTCTCCATTTTCACCAGTTGTACAACTATAAAAAAATTGTCATTGGCATGGAATCTACTTCCGTCTATAGTTTCCATCCTTCCATGTTCCTAACGGAAGATAAGGATTTGAGGGCTTTAGACGTGGAAGTGGTCGTACAAAATCCAAAAGCCATCCATCGGTATAAAAAACTCTTTGAAGAAGATAAGACCGATAAAATAGATGCTTTCCGTATTGCCGATTTTTTACGAATCGGGCGGTATAATAAGTTTCTTATCAAGGAGGAAAAATACGTTGCCCTTCAACGTTTAACACGATCTAGATATCAACTCGTTCACCAGCAAACAGAATGTAAGCAACACTTTCTGGAGAACCTTTACTACAAATGTAATACGTTATCGAAAGAGTTAAATACCTCTGTTTTTGGTGCGACGATGATGGAAATACTCTCAGATTCCCTTTCGTTGGATGAAATCGCAGAAATGGATCTAGAAGCACTCGCTACTCTTCTTCAGAAAAAGGGGAAAGGACGCTTTAACGACCCGGAAGATTTAGCGAAAACCATCAAGAAAGCCATACGTGAATCCTACCGACTAGGTAAGGTCGTTCAAGACTCTGTGGACGTTGTATTAGCCACTTATGCACGATTGATTCAAACATTGAAAAAACAAATCAAAGAAATAGAAAAAAGCATTACTGCTTTTTTCGAAGCCATTCCAGAAGCGAGATATTTAACAAGTGTTCCAGGAATTGGAGTCGTATACGCCGCGGGAATCATTGCGGAAGTTGGACAAATTGAACGCTTTGAGAACGAAGCACAATTGGCCAAATACACCGGTCTTTACTGGAAAAAATCGCAATCTGGAAACTTTGAATCGGAACGAACACCCATGACACGAACGGGAAACCAGTATCTTCGTTATTACATGGTTGAAGCTGCCAACTCTGTACAACTTCGTGAAGCTACTTACCGTGCTTATTATTTAGAGAAATATGATGAAGTTCCGAAATACAAACATAAAAGAGCCCTTGTCTAAAGCCGTAACTAGATTCGCTAAATTGTTTTTCAAATATTGAACCAAGCACTTGACTGATTGCTTGTTGAACAACCCTATCCACTACTGTCGGTATTCCCAATTTGCGCATCTTCCATAAAAAGAGCCAGGTCCATAAAAAAATAAGGACCTGGCTCATAAAGACATCATTATGTAAAGCCGTTAACTTCCCTACGCTGGTACGAGCCAGATTAGGTCCAAAGGGTTAAGAAGTTCACGCGCTTCTCTCTCAACCTACGCATACGTTAGGCACCCCTAGTTTATCACTGATTTAATTTTCAATACTTTCCCATCATACACTATAATCTGGAAAATTCAAAATTTATTTCTTTTGTTGTTTATGGAATCATCCACGTTAAATAATAAGCCTGAACATAAGTCATAATCCCTACAATTATTACGAAGAACAAACTATGCTTCACTGTAAAACGGAACAAATCCGATTCTTTTCCAGCAAGACCAACTGCTGCACAAGCAATCGCAATCGACTGCGGGGAAATCATTTTACCTGTTACACCGCCTGTTGTATTTGCTGCAACGAGAAGCACTTCAGATACACCGACTTGCTGCGCTGTAATTGCTTGTAAATTCGAGAACAGTGCATTCGCTGACGTATCAGACCCTGTTAAGAATACACCGATCCATCCTAAGAAAGGTGAGAAGAACGGGAATAGTCCGCCAGTTCCGGCTAATGCTAACGCTAACGTAGAAGATAGACCAGAATAGTTTGCGATAAATGCAAACCCTAGTACGAATCCGATTGATAGAATTGGCATTTTTAATTCACTTAACGTTTCTTTAAATGTCACTACTGCATCTTTTACACTCATTTTCAAAATAAACATGGAAATGATACAAGCAATTAAAATCGCCGTTCCGGTTGCTGATAATACATCAAACTTCAGAATTGCCTCGTAAGGCGTTGGTTTATTTACAATCGGCTCTGCTTTCATTACTAGATTATGCAGACCTGGAATTTCAAACTTAAATACAAGACTTGCTAAAGCCCCTCCTGGAGCGAATAATGCCTTAAAGAAACTTTGGCTCCAAATGACTACCATAACCGTTAATACGATAAATGGAGACCATGCTTTTACTACTTTTCCAAACGTTAATTTCGGCATCGATGCTGCTGTCGTTGTTGCTGCTACTTCACTATTTGCTTGCCCGGATTGATAGATTTCTTTCGGCTGCCAAACTTTTAAGAACAGCGCTAAACTAATTAAACTTACAAGTGCCGATGTAATATCCGGAAGTTCTGGCCCTAAAAATGTCGCTGTAATGAACTGCGTAATCGCAAATGAACTACCCGCTACAAGTAACGCAGGCCACGTTTGTCTTATCCCTTTAAATCCATCCATTAAAAATACGATAAAGAATGGAACAAATAATGATAGGAACGGTAATTGATGCCCAGCCATTTGTCCAATTTTATGTGGATCAATACCTGTTACTTGTCCAGCAACTGTAATCGGAATTCCCATCGCTCCGAACGCCACTGGTGCAGTATTGGCAATTAAACAAAGACCTGCTGCGTATAAAGGATTTAACCCAAGACCCGCAAGAAGTGCTGCTGTAATCGCTACTGGTGCCCCAAATCCTGCCGCTCCTTCTAAAAATGCTCCAAATGAAAATCCAATTAAAATAACGAGTAGACGATGATCGTTCGTAATCGATAATACCGATGCACGAATCACATCGAATTGACCTGTTTTCACAGAAATCTTATATAAAAATACCGACATAATGATAATCCAAGCAATTGGCCATAATCCGTACAAAAAACCGTACCCGGTTGCTGCCATTGCCATCGTGAACGGCATTTTATAAGCGAATAACGCTACTAAAACTGTAAGTACGACTGTAATAAATCCTGCGACATACCCTTTCATGCGGAAAACTGCTAAAGCTAAGAAAAAAAAGATAATCGGAATAAGTGCAACCGCTGCCGAAATCCAAATGTTTCCGAATGGATCATAAACTTGTGTCCATGTGTTCATTGTTCTCTCCCCCTAAAAAATCCCCTTTTAAATAGAATAACCTCATCAATAGGCTATCAGGTCATCATACCTTTAAGCCTAAAATAAAAAAACGTTTAAGAAAACGCTTTCAACAACTTTCATTTATACTGTACCATAACAATTTCTATTAAAAAAGATTTTTTTGAAAATTTTATTATTTAACAGAAAATCTTACAAAATCGTCACGTTCTTGTAATGTTCATCGATAGGAAGTTTGCCAAAATTATTGCATAATAATAGTATAACAACAGAAATTATTCATGAGGTGATATATATGAACGGAAATAAAATATTAGCTGCGTTATCATACTTTAGTGTACTATTTGCCCCTATCTTATTCCCTATTATCGTTTGGATTGTAGGAGACGCTGAAACAAAACCACATGCAAAACGTGCTCTATGGACACACATCATTCCAAGTATCGCTACATTTATCGGCGTAGCCATTTTAGGAATTATGGGCATGGGATCTGAACAAGCAGATATAACACTTGGAATTGGATCAATGATTGTCTTAGCTATTTGCGGAATCATCAGCTTATACTACTTCATCTGGAACATTGTAAAAGGAATTAAAGTACTGAAAGCTTAATTTGAAACAAACGTTTGTTTAAAAAAGGACCCTTGCAAATTGCAAGGGTCCTTTTCCGTTCACTTTATCTTCTGCGTTTCTTCTTTTTTCTCATCATTTTCTTTCGGCGCGTATTCACTTTATCCGCTATAATGTGGAGCGTACTTGCCACAACAATTCCCATTAAGAACGTTACAATTTCAACCTCATGTTTCTTCGCAATTTCTATTAAATTACCATCCAGTGCGATTACATTTAATAGGAATAAAAATGGAGAAAAGACGATTAACATGTACGCAATACGAATCACATCACCAAGTATAATCGTATGCGTAAAGAAAGATCGATGCGGCATTACTTTTTTATAAGGATACCAAAATATACGTAAGAAACCCCATTTGTTATAAGCATTACTGTACGTATCTAAATCCGGTGTTAAAAATGAAGTACCTACTAAAAAACCAATTGCAAAAGTTAATAAAAAATCAAAATTTGTTAATCCATACGAAAAAAGCAAAAACAAAACAACCGGAAGGGATATTAAGTTTATTTTCGTATGCGTTCTTCCTGATGGCATAATGCACTTCCTCGCTTACGTTCGTCCTGTCACCTTATGACAGGTTTCACCTATTGACCTAATTTCTGATCGATAAATGTTGTGTCTATATCCGAACCAAACCATTCTGCCAACTTCACTCGTGCCTTATCTTTCACATCTTCATTGACGTATAACGACACCTGTATTAGTGCGGCCGTTAACGCCCCTAAATCATCCGTATAGCCAATTCCAGCAATGAAATCTGGAATCGCATCAATCGGTGCAATAAAATAAGCAAGTGCTCCAATTACAATAATTTTCACTCGTTTTGGAACATCGGGTCTTTGCAAAACGTAAAACAGTAATAAACTTGTATAAATGACCGACTGCCCTGCTTGCTTTGCAACATGTTTTACTTTCTTCCAAAACGCTTCAACTGAAAATTTTTGTTTCATGTAAAAGCCTCCCTATTTTTAAAAAGAAATAAGCTACAATATGTTATCAGTAAAAGTTCATAGAAATTACACAAAACCTATCAATGAACTTTCATTGTAACAAACAAACTAAAAAAGAACAAGTGTTCGTTAATTTTTACACAATTTCCTTCATATAATAGATTTCTAGATAACCCTTACCCATCTTCGTTTCTTATTTCTCAACAAAGAAAATTTTCACTTCTACTTAACATTCTGCTCTATCTTTGTTATATTTTCTAGTTGACGGACATATAAACGAATGTTAAAGTTTTCTCTGGTAGTGACAAATCTTATACAAAAAATGTAAAATGTTATAGTGTTTCTCAGAAATGAATTTTGTTGTATAATACAGAAATGACGTTATGCTTATGAGCAACAAAAGAAACCAAAAGGGTATGCATAGTTATAGTCGTATATGGGTGAATATAGAACCTTTAATTATGGCCAAGAAAACTATGTATTTTTTATTTTAGCATTTTTCGCTCCAAAATCGACCAAGCCTGATAGAGAAAGGGTGGAAATGAATGAAAGAAACCTTGAAATCACAATTTCAAAATGTGCGTTTCACTGTATTCGTAGCATTAGCCTTATGGCTGAAAACTTACATTATTACACGCACAAGCTTTGATTTAAAACTTGAATCTTTCATGCAAGAATTCATTTTATTCCTTAGCCCATTAGCAGCATCATTACTGCTTGTTGGTCTTGCATTATTTGCAAAAGGGAAAAAACGTAACTATATAGCACTTGGAATTAATTTTGTCTTAACAATCGTTCTTGTTGGTAACGTAATGTTCTACGGATTCTACAATGACTTCGTTACTTTACCAGTACTCGGACAAACATCTAACTTCGGAAGTTTAGGTTCTAGTGTGAAAGAATTATTTAACTACAAAATTATTCTTGCATTTGCAGACATTATCATATTCTTCGTTCTATTGAAGAAAATGAAAAACTTTGCACCTACAGAGCGTGTAGCACGCCCGATGCGTTCTCTATACTTCGTATCAACAGTTGCTATTTTCTTCGCAAACTTAGGACTTGCAGAAGCTGAACGCCCAGAACTATTAACACGTTCATTCGACCGCGTTATGCTTGTTAAAAACTTAGGATTATATGTACACCAAGTATACGATCTTGGCTTACAAGCGAAATCAAGTTCACAAAAAGCATTCGCTGACGGTAGTAAATTACAAGAAACAGAAAACTACGTGAAAACAACACAAAGTAAACCAGATCCAAATATGTTCGGTACTGCAAAAGGAAAAAACGTAATTGTTGTCTCTCTTGAGTCATTACAAACATTCTTAATTGGCGCAACAGTTAACGGACAAGAAGTTACACCATTCTTAAACCAATTTACGAAAGAAAGTTATTACTTTGATAACTTCTTCCATCAAACTGGGCAAGGTAAAACATCTGATGCTGAATTCCTAGTAGATACTTCTTTATATCCACTAGACCGCGGTGCTGTATTCTTCACACACGGTAACAATGAATATACAGCAACTCCAGAAATTTTACGTCAGCAAGGGTATCACACGTCGGTATTCCACGCAAACAACGCAACATTCTGGAACCGTAACATTATGTATCCAGCACTTGGTTATGATCGTTACTACAACGAGCTTGATTACAAGATTACGCCGGAAACAAAATTAAACTGGGGATTAAAAGATATCGAATACTTCGATCAATCTATTGATATGTTGAAAGAAGTGAAGCAACCATTTTATACTCGCTTCCTTACTTTAACGAATCATTACCCATTCACTTACGATGACAGTACAAAATTAATCGACGAATATAATTCTGGTGATGGAGTATTTGACCGTTACATGGTAACTGCTCGTTACTTAGACGAAGCAATGAAACACTTTATTGAGCGTCTAAAAGCAGAAGGTATTTACGACAACTCAGTAATCGTATTCTACGGTGACCACTACGGTATTTCTGAAAACCATAACCGTGCAATGGCACAGTTCTTAGGAAAAGAAGAAATCACTGCATTTGACCATATGAACTTACAAAAAACACCGATGTTTATTCACGTTCCAGGTCAAAAAGAAGGTAAAACAATTTCGAAACCAACTGGTGAAATTGACATTAAACCAACTATTCTAAACTTACTTGGTGTAGATTCTACAAATGACGTTCGATTCGGTCATGATGTATTCTCACCTGATAATAAAGGATTTGTTGTTCTTCGTGACGGTAGCTTCGTTACAGATAAATACATGTACACAAACAGTACATTCTACGACCGTGCTACTGGCGAAGTTGTACAATTACCGAAAGAAGAATCTCAACCACTAATTGATCGTGCCCAAAATGAATTGAACATGTCTGATAAAATCATTGAAGGTGACTTACTTCGCTTCTCTGAAAGTAATAAGATCAAAACTGGTGAAGTAAAAACAGCTATTAAAGAAGAAAAGAAGAGCGCTGAGTAATCTCAGCCTCTTTTTTTATTTTCTTCCATACAACTACTTATATTCATTAACTTTAAAATTACATAACCTTTACCAAATATTCACATAGTGTTAATGAAGAATCTCTATAATAAAATATGTAAACAAGGTTCTACATATTTCTTATCTCTCATCTTTCGTAAGATCCCTTAAAGAAATGTGTAAATCTTTTGTTTCTACTTTCTTATAATTGTCTTTCAACATGTTTTGTTTCCATACACAAAGCATTCAACGAGACAATGTCCCTATGAAAGATAGCTACCCTCCTTGTGCAGCATTCCATAAGAATGTTGCTTTTTTTTATCTAAAAGCAGGATTCTCATTCTTATTTTCGAATTTGTATATACAAAATGCTGTAAAGTGAAACTTTAATCAGCCCTCACCAATCGGGCATTTACGGGCATATGTAGAGAATTACTTACATAAAAATTACTATAGTGATTCTTATCTCGCATGAATGAAAGTTTCACGTTACTTACGTACTTACGAAAGGATGGGACGGAAATTGGCATACGAAAAATTTGTACTTTGGAATGATGAAGTTATTGATACAACAAAACAACAAACGTACATAGAACTTGAAGAAAGAGGTTTGCAGTTCGGAGATGGTGTCTACGAGGTTATTCGCCTATATAAAGGGAACTTTCACTTATTAGATCCGCACATAACGAGATTATATCGATCCATGGAAGAAATAGAATTATCGCTCCCTTTCTCAAAAGCTGAACTCATCACTTTACTTTACAAATTAATTGAAAGAAACCATTTCCACGAAGATGGCACAATTTATTTGCAAGTATCTCGCGGTGTACAAGCTCGCACACATATATTTTCATATGACAACCCTCCGACAATTTATGCCTATATTACAAAAAAAGAAAGACCAGCGTTATGGATCGAATATGGTATACGCGCTATATCAGAACCGGATACTCGATGGTTACGCTGTGACATTAAATCATTAAATTTATTACCAAACGTACTAGCTACTACGAAAGCTGAACGGAAAGGCTGTAAAGAGGCACTTCTCGTAAGGAATGGTATTGTAACGGAAGGAAGCCATTCCAACTTCTTCTTAATTAAAAACGGAACTCTTTACACACATCCAGCCAATCACCTTATTTTAAATGGTATTATTCGTCAATATGTCCTTTCTTTAGCCAATACTCTTCACATTCCTGTACAGGAAGAACTTTTCAGCGTTCGTGACGTTTATCAAGCAGATGAATGCTTTTTTACAGGCACAACGATTGAAATTTTACCAATGACCCACCTTGATGGAACCGCGATTCAAGATGGGCAAGTTGGACCTATCACCAAAAAACTGCAAAAATCTTTTAATCAAATCTTGTTACAATCCAATATGGCATCTTCTTAAACACGAATAATTTCTGTCCTTTCATATTCAATATATGCATTTAAATGGAAATCAAGGTGTAATTTTATGCCTTGATTTTTTTCTTGTAATCTTTTTGTCATATTCAGATTCCTATATAAGTCTTGACAGTAATCGACATGCTCTTTAGAATTTTTAACAGTTGGTAAATATTTCTTCACTACATTACAGACAGAAAGGAATCGACAAATTATGAAAAAGTACCTTGCCGGTCTTGCGGCAGTGTCTGTAGCAGGGGGAGCAGCACCTACACTTGATAGTGTTCAAGCTGCACCTGAACAAAATACACAAAAAGCTGCTACAACTGTCCAAGCTTCTGCATCAAACGACTCATCTTATAAGGTAAACGCGAGCGTATTACATGTTCGTGCAGGATCAAGCACTTCTCACGACATCATCTCACGCGTTTATAGCGGTCAATCACTAAACGTGATTGGCGAAGAAAATGGTTGGTTCAAAATTAACATTAACGGAAAAACAGGTTTTGTTAGTGGCGAATTTGTATCAAAAAGTGGAGCAGCAAACAACAATGTAAGCACAGGTGGAAACAATAAAGTTACTGCTGATGTATTACGTGTACGTACAGCTCCTAACACTTCTAGTTCTGTTTCTGGACGTGTATATGCAGGACAAACATTAAACGTAATTGGACAAGAAAATGGTTGGGTGAAAATTAACCATAATGGACAAGTAGGTTATGTAAGTGGCGAATTCGTATCTGGCGCTTCTTCTAATGGGGGTTCTTCAAACAACAATACGAATAATAACAACCAAGAAGTAAAACCAGCAAGCGGAAACTATACAGTAAATGTATCTTCCCTTCGCGTTCGTACAGGTCCTAGCACTTCTCACACAACTGTAGGTTCTGTTACAAAAGGACAAGTAGTACAAGTTGTTGGCGAAGTTCAAGATTGGTTCAAAATCAATTACGCAGGACAAACTGCTTATATAAGCAAAGACTACGTAACAAAAGGCGGTTCTAACGAAAACGTTACAGAAGGCAACAAACAAGAGCAAAACAATAATAATGGAACTATTCAAACTGGCGGTTCTTACGTAGTTAACGCTACATCTTTACGTGTTCGTACAGGCCCTGCTGCTTACCATAGTGTAATTGGTGGCGTTTTAAACGGTACAACATTAAACGTAGTTGGATCTGAAAACGGTTGGTTTAAAGTAAATTACCAAGGAAAAACAGGCTTTGTTAGTAGCGAATTTGTAAAATTCGTTAAAGGTGGCACTACTACTCCTGAGCAACCAAAACAACCTGAAAAACCTAACCAAGGTGCAATTGGCGACTATTACATTAATGCTTCTGCACTAAATGTACGTAGCGGCGAAGGTACAAATTATAGAATCATAGGCGCACTTCCACAAGGTCAGAAGGTTCAAGTAATCTCTGAAAACTCTGGATGGAGCAAAATTAACTACAACGGTCAAAATGGTTATATCGGAACACGTTACCTATCTAAAACACCAGTTGGAGGCGCAGTAGATAATAAGCCTAACAATAACCAAAATAACAATCAAAACAATAACAACAATAATAATACAGGCAACAATAGTGGCGACAGTTCTTCCGTACTTGCATATGCAAAATCAATGCAAGGTGTACCATACGTTTGGGGCGGAAGTTCTGCTAACGGCGTAGACTGCAGTGGCTACATCTACCACGTATTTAAGAAATTTGGTCATAACATTAGCCGTCAAAGTGTTGCGGGATATTGGAGTAGCCTACCAAAAACTTCAAGTCCACAACCAGGTGACTTAATTTATTTCCAAAACACTTATAAATCTGGCCCTTCTCACATGGGTATTTACCTTGGGGGCGGATCATTTATCCAAGCTGGAGATAAAGGTGTAGCAATCGCTTCATTAAGTAACTCTTATTGGAAGAGCCACTTCTTAGGATACACGAAAGCACCTTAATTAATAGTTTCAAAGCCTTCTAGTTTACTAGAAGGCTTTTTTGTACGATTTCAACACATTACTCCCTTTCCCCTAGCTTTCCCTCTACAAAAATAATGTATCTATTCTTCCATTTCATACACTTTATTCTGCAAAAACAATGCATAACGTTATCATAATGTATATATTTTCATAAAAAACATAACCTATTTCATGTCTATTTATTTTATATGTGTTTTTTTGAAGAATTTTCTTTTTATTTAAACTTTTCATCAGACGTTTGACCTCCGATGTCCATTATGATAAGTTACTTAAGATGTTATATTCGTAAACGTATAGACAACTGGTTTATACACTGTTTTTACTATGAGGAAGGAGCATACACTGCATGAATCTTTTATGGGGAATTGGCGGCGTGATTGGGGTATTAGCAATTGCTTTCTTACTATCTTCCAACCGCAAAGCTATTAATTGGCGCACAATTTTAATCGCGCTAGCATTACAAATGTCATTTTCATTTATCGTATTACGATGGGATGCTGGTAAAGCAGGTTTAAAACACGCTGCTGACGGTGTTCAAGGATTAATTAATTTTTCTTACGAGGGAATTAAGTTCGTTGCTGGGGATTTAGTCAACGCAAAAGGACCTTGGGGATTTGTATTCTTTATTCAAGCACTACTTCCAATCGTATTTATTAGTTCATTAGTAGCAATCTTATATCATTTTGGTATTATGCAGAAATTTGTTAGCGTCGTTGGTGGTGCATTAAGTAAACTTCTTGGCACTTCTAAAGCAGAAAGCTTAAACTCAGTAACGACTGTATTTTTAGGACAAACTGAAGCTCCAATCTTAATTAAACCTTACTTAGCACGCTTAACAAATAGTGAATTCTTCACTATTATGGTAAGCGGTATGACAGCTGTTGCCGGATCAGTTCTTGTCGGCTATGCAGCAATGGGTATTCCGTTAGAGCACTTATTAGCAGCTGCAATTATGGCAGCTCCATCAAGCTTATTAATTGCAAAACTAATCATGCCAGAGACAGAAAAAGTAGATAATAACGTTGAACTTTCTACAGAACGTGAAGATGCAAACGTTATCGATGCAGCTGCACGCGGTGCATCTGAAGGTATGCAACTTGTTATTAACGTAGCAGCAATGTTAATGGCTTTCATCGCATTAATCGCTTTATTAAATGGTCTATTAGGATTAGTTGGATCTTTATTCCATATTAAACTTAGCCTTGATTTAATCTTCGGTTACTTATTATCACCATTTGCAATCTTAATCGGAGTTTCTCCAGGTGAAGCTGTACAAGCAGCAAGCTTTATCGGTCAAAAACTTGCAATCAACGAATTCGTTGCATACGCAAACTTAGGACCACACATGGCAGAGTTCTCTGACAAAACAAATCTAATTTTAACATTCGCAATCTGTGGATTCGCAAACTTCTCTTCTATCGCAATTCAATTAGGTGTAACAGGAACGCTAGCTCCTACTCGCCGTAAACAAATTGCACAATTAGGGATTAAAGCAGTTATCGCTGGTACATTAGCGAACTTCTTAAATGCAGCAGTTGCAGGTATGATGTTCCTATAAACTTATATAGAGTCTTCTCTTTCTACAAGAGAAGACTTTTTTCATGCAATCAAAACGTCTTTTATGTATCTGTTAATCACTTTATCCCAAATATAAGTACATTATGATACAATAATGTTTAGGTCTTTTTATTTTTCTGATGAAAATAGAGATACTACTTGTGGTTGCCCTTCAAAAGAATTTAACGACATGGTCAATTTCTTAATAATTGCGCATACTACAAGTATCTATGGATGAAATAGCTTTAAGGAGGAAAGTTTTGTGAAAGATAAGTTCTATAAAATCCTCTCTATGTGGATTTTACAAATTGTATTTTATTTTACTACTGTACATGTGACGAATTATGAGCATGCGCTCATTTTTACAATAATATACGTAATCGTAAATGTACTATTCTTATTTTTAGCTGACAAAACAGCATTTATTTTCTTCATACTAGGAACCATTATTTCCGTATTTTATTTGTTTTATGAAGCATGGCTTCATTTATGGAGTACATCAGTTCAATGGCAATATATGATTACCCACTTCCTGATGGCAGCTAACTTCTTCATTGTATACATAACAACTCACCTATTGAAAAAAGTGATTCATGAAAATAAAACTTTAACTGAGCGTGTGAGAACGTTGGAACAATATATTGGAGAATCAAAATTACTAACGAGACAAGAATTCGAGAGACGCCAAGCGTTATTAACGACTGCAATGAATCGTCGTAATGAAACAGGCTTTATTGTTTACTTTGATTTCACTTCCTTTAGTAAATATACGAAGGAAAGTGTTATGGACCGTGTAGCTTCCTTATTAGTTGAAACCGTAAGGAATGATTTTGACCTTGCTGCTGAATATGACAATAATACACTAGTTATTTTATTACAAAACACAAATGAAGCTGGTGCTGACATTGTAATGAACCGCCTAAAGCCAAAAATGGAGCAATGGCTTGCAGCTGAAGCAATCCGAGATATAAAAATTTCACGAGAGCAAATTGGAAACAAAGGACAGACATTGTTATGATGACTCTCGTTATACTTCTTTTATTTCTTCTGTTTTGCGTACTCGTTTTTTGGATCAGTATCACATTTTCAATTAAATATGTTCTTATTTTTACGGCCTTTCTATTCTCTGGCTTACTCGTTTACTACTCTTTCTTAACAATTGCGGGCTTAATTCACCGAAATAGTAAACGAAAAGATCGTACATTAGAACATTATCCGAGCGTCGATATTTTCATCCCTGCTCATAATGAAGGGGTCGTTATTAAAGATACTTTAGAGGCAATGGCGAAGATTGAATATCCAGGAAAGCTAACCATTTATCTATTAAATGATAACTCTCAAGATGAAACACCTGAAATCGGCGATGATTTCGACAAAGCTTATGCCCACATTCGTCACATTCGTGTTCCACCCGGTGAACCGAAGGGTAAATCACGTGTACTAAACTACGGCCTTAGTATTTCAGATGGTGAATACTTCTGTGTTTACGATGCAGATAACCAGCCTGAGCCACACGCACTGCGAATGCTTGTAGAGCACGCTGAAACAACTGAAGATGCTGTTGGGGCTGTTGGACATGTTCGTACAGTAAATGAAAAAAGAAACTGGCTGACGCGAATGATTTCGCTAGAATTTCAAATCTTCCAGCTCCTTATGCAATCTGGACGCTGGTTACTATTCCAAACAGGCTCACTGACAGGAACAAACATGCTTCTTCGTCGCTCTGCACTAGAAGAGCTTGGTGGCTATGACCCTTATGCAATTGCAGAAGATGCCGAATTAACATTACGAATTACACAAAAAGGTTATCTCTTACCAATCGTCCCAGAATCAGTTACTTGGGAACAAGAACCAGAGCATTTAAAAATTCTTATTAAACAACGTACACGTTGGCTCCAAGGGAATTTATACATTTTAGAAAAAATGTTCTCGTCATTAAGCTTCTTTAAAGGAAAACTGCTCGTTCATTCCTTACAACAAGTTCTAGTGTATGTTGTATTTTGGCTATTCCTAATCATTTCGAACGTTTGGTTTGTAATTGGGCTACTCGGGATATTCCAAATTCAATATAGCATTCCGCTACTATTTATGTGGTATGTCGCATATATTACATATGTTTCTCAATTATTTAGTGCCCAGAGTGTCGAACGAACCTTTACACCGACTAATATTTTTATTAGCGTTATTATGTACTTTACGTACGCACAGCTCTTTACGTACTTATTTATTCGCAGCTTAATCTTATACTTACGTGCGAAGAGCAAGAAACAAGTCATTGGCTGGGATAAGACAGTTCGATTCAAAAAAGATAAATAAAAATAAGCACAGAGCGCCGTATGCTCTGTGCTTATTTATTGCCGTATAAATTATATATCAGACAATACCCCTTAGCTGAAAGTAATTTCACGTCCATCCCCCAACGAACGATCGACCTTCATTTATATACGAAAAAGTGATTGCTATTTTTGTAGAACCAATTGCTTCTCTTGCTGTTCTTTGCGCGTTTCAGTCTTAGGTTCCGTGCTTTCTTGGACACTACGATGTGCCACACGTTTCAAACAAATATGCTTCCACTTTCTTTCGTAACGTTTCATTATTCTAGATGTCCCCCTTGAATGCGCTTTAAAACTATTTGAAATCGCTTACAGGAAATAATATAGCACATATATATAAACGTGACAACACATTTCCGACATATTTTTGACAAAAATACGAATAGAATTCATAAGGTATCGAATATTGTCGAAATCAATCGTTTTTTCTTCGTATAAAAGGCATACTACTTATATAGTAAAGTATTTTATTTCCCTTACCCGCATTCCAAATTCCTTCTATATAAAGTGAAACTTTAATCAGCACTCACTAATCGGACTTTTACAAGCAGCTCGATTTATTTGCTTTTGTTGAATTTTGAGGTGGGGTTCTTACTGCTCAGCAAATAGAGGGATAAAAAAAGAGCTGATATGAAATCAGCTCTTTTCCTTCTATTATTAATGACGCTTCATACGTCCTTCTTTTTGTAACTCTTTAAATAATGCTGCCATCATAAAGAAAATAACAAAGACGAACGGGAATGCTGCAATGATAGCTGCCGTTTGTAAGGCTTCTAATCCGCCAATATATAATAGCGTAGAAGCTATCGCGGCTAGAACGATACCCCAAATCATTTTAATACGATTTGGTGGGTTTAAACTACCATGTGTCGTTAACATCCCTAAAACGAATGTTGCAGAGTCTGCAGATGTAATAAAGAATGTTGCAATAAGTAAAATACCTAAAACTGATAAAGCTGATCCAAAGCTGCCCATCTGATCGAACATAGCGAATAATCCTACTTCTGTTCCCATCTCTTTCACTTTGTCGAAGATATGTGCATCACCAAACAGCTCCATATGAATACCTGTTCCGCCGAAAACGGAGAACCAAAGTGCACCAATTACGGTCGGTACGAGTAACACACCGATAACAAACTCACGAATCGTACGGCCTCGTGAAACACGAGCAATAAACGTACCTACGAATGGTGACCACGCAATCCACCATGCCCAATAGAAAATTGTCCATGACTGAATCCATTGATTTCCGCCTTCATCCAATGGACTTAAACGGAAACTCATACTTGGCAATTCCTGAATATAAGAACCTATTGTTGAAGTGAAGTAATTCATAATAAAGTTTGTTGGACCTGCAAATAATACAATGATCATAAGTGCAAATGCAAAAATAATGTTCGTATTACTTAAATATTTAATTCCTTTATCAAGACCTGTTTGTGCAGATAACATGAAAAGAACTGTTACGATTGCAATAATAACTAACTGTGTCGTTAATGAATTCGGAATAGATGTTAAATAGCTAACACCACCTGCAATTTGTTTTGCACCGAGACCTAATGATGTTGCAACACCAAACACAGTTGCGAAAACAGCTAACACATCAAATGAATGAGCAATACGCCCGTGTTCCCCGCCCTTAAATAACGGACCTACTGTCGCACTAATCGTACTTGCTTTTCCTTTTCTAAAGGTAAAGTAAGCAATACATAACGCTACAAACGCATATAGTCCCCAAGGATGTAATCCCCAATGGAAAAATGAAAAACGCAGTGCAAGGCGCGCACTTTCCTCAGTTGCACTATCTCCAAACGGAGGTGCGTATAAATGGTTTAATGGTTCGGCAACGCCCCAGAAAACTAAGCCAATACCCATACCAGCACTAAATAACATAGCAAACCATGTCATATAACTATAATCAGGTTCGTCATCATCTTTACCTAAACGAATAGAACCGTATTTCGAAACAATTAAAAAGATAGATACACCTAAAATAATAGAAACGGAAATAATATAAAACCATCCAAACTTACTAACTAATGCCGTTTGAATTGCGGTTGTTACATTTCCTAAGCTACCTTTTCCAATAATAGATTCGGGAATAATCCCCCAAATTGTAAATGCAATACATAATGTTAATGAAACGATGAATGTTTTTGTCAGTTTCCTCATCAAATCCCCCTTCGTAGGTTTCGTTTTTGTAAATAACATAAATTCCGATATGTAAAATCGGATAGAAAACTATAATTTTGCGGTGATGTTCTTACTTTCACCTTCACCAATTCGAATTCTTATGGACAGCCTTACCTTTCGTATAACCTTTTCACTCTGCAAGAGCTACAAGTTAGAAATACTGCTGTCAAATTGTGTGAGAAAAACGCGGATAGGAATGTATTTTCCTAAAAAAGGATGTGTTACATATGTAAAAAAGGGCAAAGTTCTTCCTTGCAACCCTTTCGTTTTGTAACAATTATGCGGTTTTTTTGCTAGTATATAGCACGTGTTTATAGCTTCACAAACAAAATGTTTATGTTTATATAACTATATTACCCATAAAACGGTAAAATACTCAAGGAATGTAATCGTTTAGTAAACATCATGTAATATTCCTGTAACATTCTTATTTACGTCGAAAAAAACATGTTGTATTAAATATTTTGAATATAACCAGAAACCTATGAGTCATATAGAATGAAAAACGCTTTCCTATATTTTTTGTTATATTACAGGATGTTAACGACTGATTACGAATGGTTTGTAATTGTGTGTTTTCCCCAAATCCGAAAAAATCTGTTGCTATAATGAGGACACGAAAACAAACGCAATGGAGGCTATCATGAAAAAATTAATTGGTATAGCAACAGCAGCAGTTTTTGGTCTTGGGATTTTCACATCATCTGCTAATGCAGAAACTGTTGTAACAACAGACGTACTAAACGTACGCGAAAACCCTACTACGGAATCAAAAGTTGTCGGTAAATTACTAAACGGTAATAAGATAGATGTTCAAAATACAGAGAACGGATGGTCAAAAGTTACTTTAGACGGTAAAGACGCATTCGTAAGTGCAGAGTTCACAAAAAGCATCTACTACGTAACAGCTAACGTATTAAACGTACGTGCTGAAGCGAACACAAACTCAGAAATTCTTGGAAAGTTGAAGAAAGACGATGTAATCGAAACAACGAACCAAGTACAAAATGAGTGGTTACAATTTGAATATAACGGGAAAACAGCTTATGTTCATGTTCCTTTCTTAACGGGTACAGCACCTGTAATTGAGAAACAAGAAACGACTGTTCCTGCTAAAGCTGAAGCACCAGCTAAGGCTCAAGCACCTGCAGCACAAGCAAAACCAGCTGCTAAGCCTGCTGTGAAAGCTGCTGAAACTAGCACACCATCTGGTGGTCGTGAGTTAACAGTTGTAGCTACAGCATATACAGCTCACCCGAGCGAAAACGGTGGCACATATGGAGGCCGTGTATTAACTGCAATGGGTCATGATTTAACTGCGAATCCAAACATGAAAATGATCGCTGTTGACCCGAAAGTAATCCCATTAGGATCTAAAGTATGGGTAGAAGGTTACGGAGAAGCTATCGCTGGAGATACTGGTGGCGCAATTAAAGGTAACCGTATCGACATCTTACTTGGATCAGATAGCGCTGCTCAAAAATGGGGACGCAAAACTGTTAAAGTGAAAATTTTAAAATAACCAATGACTGCTAAATTACAAGCCGGTTCTCTTTATTGAGAGCTGGCTTTTATTTATTTATAATACATATAAGGAGGCTATGCCCATGAATGTACAAGCAAAAGTAGACTGGATTGGTACGCCAAAGCCGTACATATATAAAGATGAAGTAACATATAACGCTACTTCTATTGATTTCTCACTCGCTGGCGATGATAATCGCTATAAGTTAATTGTGCTCAAGTCTGAAAACAATACACATTACAAAATTGTGCAATATGGAATAAAACCAGGCTCTCAAAAACCATTTCCTATCGACATTCCATTTGAACAAAATATGTTGCCAATTATAGAGCAAATATTACATGATTCGTATGTACAAGCGATATTAAAGGAAACGCACTCATAATCGTAAAAAAAGATATCATCTCGCCGGATTTTTCGGCTAAGTGATATCTTTTTTATTTTCCCTTCATGAACAAAATTTAAGAAAAATATATCAACGATTTTTCGAATATATCTATCATAAATCGCAATATATCAACGATTTTTCAATTATATCTATCATAACTTACGATATATCAACGGTTTGACACGAAATATTGATTTAGCTACAAAATAAAGAGGCTGTTCAAATATTGAACAGCCTCTTTCATATTAACGAGTTGGACCAGATACATCTTCTGATTTCAACGTATTATTTGCACCAAGAGAATGATACAGCATCTTTCCATTTCCATTCACAGTTACAATATGTTCGTTATTAAAACTTTTGAACTTCACAGATCCATCACCGTAACGAATATGGTACTCTTCATATGTCGTTACTTTATATTTCGTATCACTTTGACGCTCTACATTACGAACTTCCATCGTTAATAAGTCTTCTGTAATTCCTTTTTTGTGTAAATACTGTATATAATCACGGTCTTCCTTATACGATTTCCCGCTCTTATCATAATTATTTTCAATTAAACTAAAATCATTTAATGAAATTGCACGTACGTTATCATAAATATGATTTTTTACAAAGTCGCCCACTGCTGAATTTGATGTTTCTTTCGGGAATTTTAAGTAATACGTGCTTTGGTCTCCAATTTTAACACTTTCAGATTTCATCACACCAAAATCAGTAGTTTTCTCTAAATGTACTTCTACTGTTTCATCTGTGGATACAGGGCCAAGCTTATAACTTCCATAATTTAATTTTCCACGTTTTTTCCCATTCACAAATACAGTTGCATCACTTTCATCAGAAGAAATGCTTACATACTTGCCTTCAAGCGATAAATCAATTTTCACTTTCTCGCTCTGCTCATCCGCTAAATCTACTTCTTTCTCTGTTTCTAATTCAGTAAGTTCTGTCTTCGCCGTTGCCTTTACAACATATGTACCTGGGAAGTATGGCCCCAACTCTTTCGAATTTTTATCACTAGAAAGCTCTGTTTCTTTTTTGTCATTCACATATATTTCTGCATTCTTTGCAGTTGTACTTACATTCATATAATAAGATTTCATGCTGAACTTATACTTTGGATATAAGAACCACTCTTTTCCCTCTTCTACTATTTCCCCGTCTTTAAATGCAGGTTTATCTTTTGTTAACTTTTGATCTACTGTCTCTTTTTGTAAATAAGACAACAATTGTTTGTTGTAAGAAGGATTCTCTTTTAAATAACGCATGTACACTTTAATATCCTCTGTCTTAATCTTTAAGCTTGAATCATTTGCTTTCACAAACTCATCAATTGCGTTAATATCTTTCTTTTGGAATGCTTCAATCATTACATTTACTTGCTTTTCTTTTGAAAACTTATATGCTCCAAATTTATATGCCCCAAATAATAAAATAACAATAATAGCTAAACCAATGATTAAAAACACATTTTTCTTACTTTTCACTGGTTTTGTCTCGCTTTGTAATTCTGTATATGAAGCAGCAGTGTTATCAACGATTACTTCTACTTTACTCCCACACTCAGGACAAAAGTTCAAATGGTCTGCAACGTTCTTTTTACATGTTCCACAAAACTTCAACGTGCTCTCCTCCTATTTTTTAGCTAATTTCATTCCAGCAAATGCTGCTACATATGTCACAATAAAGCTAAACAAAGTTAAATATACAAATGAATTTTGCATAGATAATACCGTTCCACTTGTTCCAAATAAACCTGTTACCGTTCCTGAAACATTAATTTGGAACTTAGAAATCATATTCATTACAATCATCATAATTGTGTAAGAACCACTACATACCGCTAATGTAATATATATATTGGTAGTCGGTAATTTAGCTAACTTTCTTCCCGCTCTAAACATAAAGAACAATGGAATAATAAGTAGTAATAAACCATAATGGAATACGTTATTCACTCTATCAAATTCTGCAAGGCTTTCCTCATTTGCTCCTTTTGAAATTAATATCTCTCTAAGCTCTACGCCATTTACAGAGACGCCTGATATAAATGAAAATGATAATGTGCTCTCATATGCTTTTGATTTCTTCCCAATTCCAGTAAATTCCTTACTAAGTGCTGGACTTGATACTTCTAACGGTGCAAAATGAGCCATACTCCATAATTGAGGTGTTAACTCTAATGCTAATAATGTACTTTCAGATTTTAAAGTTGTTATTTCTTTTAATGGTTCAATACCGTCTTCCTTACTTACTAATGCCATAATACAAACCGCTACTGCTGTTACTAAAAGTCCTTTTATCATAGCTGAAACACCGTAATAAACAGACGCTCCATATGGCATTAACTCTTGAAATGCTGCTGCCATATTGTTTTTGCTTGTATGAGCGATAAATCCTAATAAGGTAAATAATGTCCCACATACAAAACCACTCAATAAACTCTTAATCGCTGAATAGCCAACCGTAATCTTACCTGCTTCTGAGAATGGAATTGCAAAAGATTGTGATGCTATAAAACTTATAATGAATAAAAAGACGCCATAAATAATACCAACTGTTGATGCCATAAAAATTTGATCTTTAATCGTTTTCGCAACATGCTGCTTCCCTAACCAAATTCCTGTACCAGCGAAAATAATAAATGGAATGATTAATAGTAATGTAAATGGAGTATGCCAAGATAAAGAAAATATCAATCCACTATCGTCGTTAGCTGTAAAACCAAGTAAATGATAACTTAACATCGTAGAAGTTGCACTCGAATAAAAATTCGGCAACATTTCTAATTCTTTCGCAAATTTGCTAAACATCTCACTTAACATAGAAGCAAATAATAAACTACCAATCCAACCAGCAATTAACATGAGAATACTTGCAACAGCCCCACCAATAAAACCTTTTTGTAAAACGGCTTTATCTGCTTTAAATTCAACTTTAGGAGCACCATCCATTGTAGGCAATTTTACAGATTGTTCTTTTTTCTTCGCAACAAATAAAGAATACCCACACTTTTGACAATATAAATTTTTTTGAGCATTTTCATTGCCACAACCTTTGCAGTATTTTGCAGTATCTTTTTCTAATGTTATTGCATCTATAGCTCCTGCAATCTCCATACTACCTTCATTTGGACAATAATTTACTTCTTCACCATGTTGTTTTCCACATGTGCGACAATACATTTAATTCACTCCCCACTTTGCTTAATTCCACAAACTGGACAGTAAGTAGAGTTTTTATCGATATGCTCATTACATGAAATACAATTTACCGTTTCACCTTCATTTTCTACTGCTAACATTGGGTTAGGCTTTCCACACGAACCACAAAACTTATCATTTATTGATAAAGGTCCACCACATTCACATGTAGCTTTTTCACCTTGTTGTTTTTGCAATTCAACAATGCGTTTTCTTGCTTGATAAATAGCTACATCAAATTCTTGAACTGGAGCAATCATTTCTTTTAAGCTCGCTTCATTTACTCCATTTCCTCTTAATTGAACGTACACTTGCTGTCCAACCTCTAATAGAACCTCTGCTTTTTTCTGCATTTGCACTTGCATTCCCTTTTTCAATTGAGCAATTTCTTGTGCAACTTGCAACTTCATTTTCCCTTGTTCTATTCCTTCTTGTAACTTATTCATTCCACTACCTAACTTCGTCTGTAAATCTGACAAATTATTTCTCCTCCTATACGTATATATTCATATATGAAATTAACATTTTATATATTACCATGATTTTCAAGTTATGTAATCCAAATTTCATTTTTTCTGTTTTGAGCATTTTTTGTTTATAATGGTAAAGGAAAGAAATATGTGTACGGAGGAATATTATGCTGCAACACTCAATTACGAAAGATGAAATTATGATGATTGCGAATGAGTTCGTTCAAGGACTAGATCCACAGCAAACAGCTGATCAGGAACATGTCGCTACAGCTCGGCACCTATATCGTAGTGGTGTTGTCTACAATGTTGACTTTGATGGTTATACACTATCAGGAACTGTAGATGCGGAAGGCAACGTATATAGCGTTCATATTCCGATTCGTAACGTCGCTGAAAGTTATTGTGATTGCTTCGCACCAACACAATGTGAGCATATGCTTGCTGTATTACTATCTGCAGCGTCTAGTTTCGGGCAAGTAGGAGATGTATTAACTTTATTTAAAAATAATACGAAACCTTCCCTTCCTCCTATTCGAACTGCAAGACAAGTATTGCAATCATCAGCTTTTGAAGAAACCGATTATAAAAGTTGGCAATCGTATTTTGAAAAAGAATATGAATCATTTAAAAAAGAACAAGCTCGGCTTACTTATAAACAAATGTATTTTCTTATGAGTATCTTTACAGATTTCTATACGAAACTTGAGCGGAAAGCTCCGCGTGTCATTGCGATACATGAATTATTCAGGTTACACGCAGCACTTTACTGCTTTCAAAAGTTATTAGAAGAAATTCAGGCATTCGACGCAAACAAAACGTATTCTTATCACCAACCTGTTAATGTCATTCGCCTATTTGTAGACAAAGTGGAATCCATCGTTCGGGACTTACAATCAGAAGCGATTCCTTCAGAGTCTGAAATAATTTTACAAGAAACAGCTCGTCTCGTTCATGAAGTATTCTTCTCTACCGACACTTATACGCAAGAGCGATTTTTCATTTATCGTCACATATGGAGTGAACTTTTAAACAATAAAGAGAAAATACAAGAAGAAGAAAAACGAATCGATACGAAAATCAATCCACTATCCAAAGCGTTAGCGTCTTCCCATCTTCTCTTTTTGAATGACGAAGATCTACTAGCGATGGACTTACTAAAAAAACAGCCTGCTTCTGTTGTGAGTCTATACTTCTATTGGTTAGAAGAACTATTAAGTGCCATGCAGTGGGATCGTGCGAAAAATTGGCTTTCCTTTACGTATAAACAAGTAAAGAAAACAATCCAAGATCACGAAAATACGATTTTTATAAAAGATGTCGTTCGCCTATTTGTAATCATGTATGAAACATATGCAACACATACAAATGAACAAGCGGGTTTCGAAATGATCTTACAAGAACTATTACCGTATAGTTTCACAAACTATGAACAGTACGTACTCGCGAAAAAACAGTATCGCACATGGGCAGAGCTTCATCTCCTATATGGATTTGAAGCAATTGAACTGTTAAAAGAGCCACTGAAAGATATTGAAAAAGAAGCGCCAGAAGCGGCACTTCCTCTTTACCATCTTGCTGCTGTAGAGGCGATTGAAGAACGAAATCGCAAATCATATAAACGCGCAGTTCGTTACTTAAAGAAATTACGCACATTATATAAACGATTAAAACGCACCGATGAATGGGATGCTTTCATTATTCACATCGCCAATCTCCATTCACGTCTGCGTGCACTACAAGAGGAATTACGGAAAGGAAAATTAATCGATGATCAATCAAACTGAAGTAACAATTAGGCTCCAGCATGTTAGTCAAGGTTGGTTCCTTTGGGGAGAAGATGACAGCGGTACTCCATTATCCGTAACAAGTTGGAAACGAAATGCATTCACATGGCACTCCACTTCTTTCTACGGTACGTTTCTAAAAGAAGCAACCTTCGAAGGAAAACAAGGTGTTATGCTAACAAACGCACAAGCATTTGAATACATTGCAAACAAACCGATGAATTCATTTGCACATATGCAAATAAACGGACCTATTACAGCCCTTACGAAAGATGCAAATGAATTATGGGATGCCTTTACGAGTGGTAACTTCGTACCAGATATGAATCATTGGTCCAAACAACCATCTTGGAAAGTTCAAAATACAGCAATTGAAGATGACACATTAGCATCTCTTTTCTCAGCAGCAGTTAATGAAAGCATATTACAAGATAATCGCTCAAATGACGGCTGGGAAGATGCCAAAAGACTATATGAACATTACGACTTTACGAAAAGACAATTGGAAACAGCACTACATGAAGAAGATTGGCTTCGAAAAATTGGTTATATTGAAGATGATCTTCCGTTTACAATCGGACTAAGACTGCAAGAACCACAAGAAGAATTTGAAATGTGGAAGCTTGAAACAATTGTGACACCAAAGCGTGGGGCGCATCGCATATATGTATATGAAAACATCGATTCCTTACCGAAAAGATGGCACGATTACGAAGAACGGATTACAGAAACACAAGAAGGTTTTAGTAAGCTCATACCGTGGTTAAAAGAAGAAGATACGTTCCGAAACGAGCTCTTTGAAACAGAAGCGTGGAACTTCTTAACAGAAGCAAGCAATGAATTACTTGCAGCCGGCATTACAATTTTACTACCATCATGGTGGCAAAATTTAAAAGCAACAAAACCGAAATTACGTGTCCAGTTGAAGCAAAATACAGCACAAACACAATCGTTCTTCGGTATGAATACGCTCGTTAATTTTGACTGGCGCATTTCGACAAACGGCATTGATTTATCGGAAAGCGAATTTTTCGAACTCGTTGAACAAAACAAACGTCTATTTAATATAAACGGTCAATGGATGCGACTAGATCCAGCCTTTATCGAAGAGGTAAGGAAACTCATGAACCGTGCCGATAAATACGGACTAGAGATGAAAGATGTCCTGCAGCAACATTTATCAAATACGGCTGAAACGGAAATTGTAGAAGATAATAGTCCGTTTACTGATATTGAAATCGAACTAGATGGATATTATGAAGAACTCTTCCAGAAGCTGCTTCATATTGGAGATATTCCAAAAGTAGATGTCCCTACTTCACTAAACGCAACACTTCGTCCGTATCAACAACACGGTATTGAATGGTTATTATATTTACGAAAGCTTGGATTTGGAGCATTGCTAGCTGACGATATGGGACTCGGGAAAAGTATTCAAACAATCTCTTACTTACTATATATAAAAGAAAACAATCTCAAAACAGGCCCTGCATTAATCGTAGCACCGACATCTGTTCTTGGAAATTGGCAAAAAGAATTTGAGCGTTTCGCACCGAATTTACGTGTTCAATTACATTACGGAAGTAATAGAGATAAGGGCAATTCATTTGAAGATTTCCTTCAATCGGCAGATGTTGTATTAACATCTTATGCATTGGCTCAGCTCGATGAGGAAGAACTGACTTCATTATGCTGGGATGCTGTTATTTTGGATGAAGCACAAAATATTAAGAACCCACATACGAAACAGTCGAAAGCAGTACGAAACTTGCAAGCAAATCACAAAATCGCTTTAACTGGTACACCGATGGAAAATCGCCTCGCTGAACTTTGGTCCATTTTTGACTTTATTAATCATGGATATCTCGGAAGCTTAGGGCAATTCCAGCGCCGCTTCGTCACACCGATTGAAAAAGATCGTGATGAAGGAAAAATCCAGCAAGTTCAACGGTTTATCTCACCATTTTTACTGCGACGAACGAAGAAAGATCAAACAGTCGCATTAAATTTACCAGATAAACAAGAACAAAAAGCTTACTGTCCTCTTACTGGTGAACAAGCTTCCTTATATGAACAACTTGTTCAAGATACACTGCAAAATGTCAAAGGATTAAGCGGAATTGAAAGACGCGGCTTTATATTGCTTATGCTGAACAAGCTAAAACAAATTTGTAATCATCCTGCTCTTTATTTAAAAGAAGAAGAGCCACAAAATGTTGTTGAACGCTCCATGAAAACAAAAACGTTAATGGAGCTCATCGAAAATATAAAGGATCAAGATGAAAGTTGCCTCATCTTCACTCAATACATCGGCATGGGGAACATGCTAAAACGTGTGCTAGAAGAAAAATTCGGCCAGCGTGTCCTCTTCTTAAACGGTAGTGTACCGAAAAAAGATCGTGACAAGATGATTGAGGAATTCCAAAATGGAACGTATGACATTTTCATCTTATCTTTAAAAGCTGGCGGAACAGGACTAAACCTAACCGCTGCCAACCATGTCATTCACTACGATCGTTGGTGGAATCCAGCTGTGGAAAATCAAGCAACAGACCGCGCATATCGCATTGGTCAAAAACGATTTGTTCATGTTCACAAACTCATTACAACAGGAACATTAGAAGAAAAAATCGATGAAATGCTAGAGAGAAAACAATCTCTAAACAATGCGGTCATCACAAGCGATAGTTGGATGACTGAACTATCAACAGACGAACTAAAAGAATTACTTGGTGTATAAAGTGAAACTTTAATCAGGCCAGTTACGGGAAATTTTACTACCCGCAAAAAAAGCGCTAATCTCGAAATGAGATTAGCGCTTTTTTCTATTCCAAAACCAATTACTTATTATAATCCCCGTTAACCCGCCGCATGTATCAAGCAATGAATCTTGCCACATTGGTGTACGGTCCCCCGTATACCATTGGTGGATTTCATCAAATGTTGCATAACCTGCAACGAAAAGAAGGGCATATATAAAACATCTTTTCCTCGAATGACCTGATCGATGAAAAGCGTAATAAATCAATGAACCTAGCATAAAGAACACCATAAAATGAGCACCTTTACGAAGGAAAAACTCAATAAATCCGCCTACACCTTTATTCGCAATACTAACAGGGGTTCCTCCACCATAATCGATAGATACCCATGAAAAATGTTCTTTCACAAATTCAACATTTACATATTGTTCAATATCTGAACGCATATCCTGCTTTTTATATGGTTGTGCCGAAGAATAGAAAATCAGCCCCATCCATAGTAATACAGGAATCCAAAATAACCATTTACGATTCATTATCCAGAATTCTCCTCTCTTAATCTTTTAAGGGTACCAAAAAAAAGAAAAAATTTCACGCCAAAACATGACATTTGTACCCTATTTATAAAGTGAAAGGAGGTGATATACATGGCAATTGAAACAATCGTAATGGATTTAACTTTACGTCTTGTCTTAAACAACGGATTAGATAAGAACGGCAAAACAGTTTTCAAGAGCAAACAATTTAAACGTGTTAAAACAAATGCGAGCTTAGATCAAGTACACAACGTAGCTCATGCTCTCGCTTCCTTACAAGCATCACCACTTCACTCTGTGCAACTTGTAAGCACATCAGATCTTTCTAAACTATAAAGTAAAACTCGGATCAGTGGGGATTTTATTCATCCCCGCTGATTATTAGCCCGCAATTTAACCGTCAGACCCAACCCCCGTAAATAGCGGGATAAATACAAAGGAGGGAATAACACATGCAAGTACTAGAGTTAATTTTCGCGAAAGAAGATGGAAAAACAGTCGTTTTTTCTATCGATACGCCTATCACACCAATCGATGCACAAGTCGTAAATCAAGTAATGGATACAATCCTTGCCTCATCTGTATTTTCATCCATTGATGAAAATACAAGAAAAAAGGGAGCTCGCCTTGTAGAAAAAAATGTATCTGAAGTTCCAATTACTCTATAAAATGAAAAAGACGAATCTGCATCATTTTGCAGATTCGTCTTTTTTCTTCGGCATTTCAATCGGGATAAAAATCTTTGAAAAACCGACGCATACATACTTATAATGTTCTTCCCCTATATCAAACTCAGTCGTATATGTTGAGAAGAATATATAATCATTTTGCTTCGTATAATGATCGATTAATAACCCAACTTGTGGCTCAACATACTTTTTCGCTAACTTTTTACCGGCCGATGCCAAGTCGCCAAGGAGACCCTCTTCATTCTCTTTTTGAACTTCATCTAGCTTCTTACTCACATCATTACGCTTCATAAACTGCTTCGCTGCCCATTCTGTATATTCGCCCTTACTCGGATTACTGTTTGCTAAATATACTAGGAGAACGACAACTAAAGCCATAATAATATACTTTTTCTTCATACTATATCACCGCCTACTCTTTTCTATTTTCATATATATGTACAAGCGATGCAAATTAGAAAGACTATCACCTATTGATTGTAAACGAATAGCCAAAATTTACAATATGAAATAGAATATTAACAATTAATTTACTTAATTTATATATAATTATATTCAGAATAAGAATTATAAGGGAGGATATAGAATTATGGATAATGAAAACAACATTTTTATTTCTAGTTCTACAATGATGCTTGAACCATGTAAACACCCTTATTACCGTACAAAAATCATCGACAGTAGCGGAAACCATCTTTACTCCTGTCAGACCGCTCTCCAACTTATACAGAAATCTTGTCTAACAAATATTCATTCTACTTATCAAGGGAGACGTAATGCCGTAAAAACAAAATTTAAATTTAAACAAAACGTCCCAATTCCGATCAACCATAGAGAATATATTTGTGCTTTCCCAACAGAATCTCCTGCTTCTCCAAATTGTATTTGGCTTTTCTTCAAACATGTTCATACAATAGAGTTTTTCCAAAAAGCTAAACAAGCTAAAATTCATTTTTCAAACGGAGCTACCGTAACGATACAAATTAGTTCCCATAAGTTAAGTCAGCAATTATGGAAAGCTGGATATGTATTATCCCAAATGAACATGCAAGATTCATCACCTTAATAACAAATAGAATGGAAGGTAGTATTTCCTTACCTTCCATTCTATTTGCTATTTTTATCCTCTTACACTATCTCGCATTTTCTCGAGTGCTTGCCGATACATCCATCTTACTTGATAATATGTCATTTCCGTCTCTAAAGCGATTTCTCCCATCGTCTTTCCTACAAAAAAACGTTCAAAAATAATATACTTCTCCTTCTCATCTAACACACTCATAAAATCCTTCACTCTTATTTCAACATCTTCAAAATGAAAAATATCCTCATACTCACCTACACATACACATCTTTCTTGTACAGTAGATTCTTTCTTCAATCTTTCTAATATATAACCACGCACCGTTACAAGTGCATATGCAGGGAAACACCCCTTCTCCGCATCAAATCTTTCATATGCATGCCAAAGACCAATTAAACCACATTGATAATACTCTTCATAATCTTGGCGAATACCTAATTTCTTTATTTGATTTACAATCATCCCTTCATACAAAACAACTGCCTCTGTAAAAGTCGCTGGCTTCACACAGTACCCGTTTCTAAAAGGTATACCTTTCTAGTATTCCGCGGTACCTTCACAATATAAAAATAAAGAAAAGATTTCACTGTGAGTAATTTCAAATACTACCGACGGAATTTGAAATTACACTATGTAGTATTTGAAATTTTGTTGGTGGTATTTGAAATAAGGGTAAAAATAAAAAAGGTGACTCTCTTGAAGAGTCACCCTTTCTATTTTATTTCCTTATTGGAACATACCTTGTAAAGCTCCCATTCCAAGAGTTAAAACAAAGAAAACAATAGTAATAATTGTTGCCTGCTTTTTAGTTAAACCTGCTGTAATTTGAAGACCTAGCCATGTAACTGCATATCCCCAGATTGTAAACACTTCAAATTTACTTACAATACCTTTTACAACACCACTACTTGAGGCGAAAATCGGTTCTAGGCCAGTGTACATTTCTTGACCCGTTCCACCTAAAATATATGCTAAAATCGTATTTATTAATAAACCAAGTAATGAAATAACACTTGAATATACAGTAATCGCTAATAATTTTTTATAAGAAGTATCATTGCTTATAAACACCATTAACACTTTATACACCACGGCACTAAGTAGAAAGACAAATGCCATACTAATAGCAATTACCCCAAATCCCATACCGTATGTCATTGCAGCTGAAACAGTAACACCTAATTCCTTATTAAGGTTAATTGCCTCAGGTGTTAGAGAATATACATAAGCAGCAAATCCCCCAACAAGCCCAGCTATTAAAACAAGTAGCCAAAATGCACCCCAAACTGCATTACTCGTCTTCATTCTCTCAAACTGCTCACCTGGAGAAGTAATCATTCCAAATAATGATGGCTTTTTTGAAACTACATCTTGCGTATTAATATTCGCTTCCATTATAACGCCTCCTTCTATTTATATAACCCGTTCTAACGGGCGGTTCACTTCCTCATGCAGAGGCTACGAACCGCCCACTAGAACGGTAATGTGTAGTTCTACCACACTATTAATTATTCATAACGCAATGCTTCAATTGGATCTAATTTCGCAGCTTTGTTCGCTGGAATTAATCCGAAAATAATACCAAGTGTCATCGAGAACAGTACGCCTCCAACGACAACTTCCCATGAAACGAGTGGTGGCCATTTTGCGAATGTAGAAACGATATATGCTCCGCCATACCCAAGACCAATTCCGATTAAACCACCTAGAAGTGTTAACATAACTGCTTCAATTAAAAACTGTAATAAAATTTTACTACGCGTTGCTCCAAGTGCTTTACGTACACCAATTTCACGCGTACGCTCCGTTACAGATACAAGCATGATGTTCATAACACCAATTCCACCAACGACTAATGAAATACCAGCGATACCACCGATGATCATTGTCATAATACCGGTCATCTTCGAAATACCTTCTTGAATTTCTTTTAAATTCATAACTTCATATTTACCAGTTGCATCAGTCGGTTTACGACTATTTAAAACATCTGCAGCTTTTTTACCTGCTTTTTCTAGATTATCTACATTTTTTGCTTGAACAGAGATATTTTGAATTTCATCTTTCCCATACAGTGTCGGCCATAATGAAATTGGAACTAGTGCTTCTGATGGTCCCATTCCCATAAACTCATTATCTGATTTGTAGACACCGATAATTTGCATCGGTTGACCTTTCATTTCAATAATTTTACCGACTGGATTGGCATCCTTAAACACCTTTTCTTCCATTTGTTTACTAATCATGACAACGTTATTACCTTGATCCACATCTGATTCTTGTAAAGAACGTCCCTTTAACAACTTTACTTTATTTACTGCAAAGTACTCACTATCTAATCCAGTAATACTCACCATTTCTTTTTTATCTTCAATATCAAGTGGTTCCATGGTTGAATTTGTTGTTACCACATGTGCGATTTCTGGAATTTTTTTAATTTCAAAAATGTCTTCTTCAGTTATCTTCGGTGCTTCTACCATTCCCATACCGAAAGGATCGTTTATATCTGCACTATAATGAATCGGAACCGTTTGATTACCTGCCCCAACAAACTGCGATTTCAATGCAGCTTCCCCGCCTTGCCCAATTGCAACGACAGTAATAATCGAACCTACCCCGATAATAATACCGAGCATCGTAAGAGCTGAACGTAGTTTATGAGCTAAAATAGAAGATAGGGCAATTTTTATACTATCTAGTAAACTCATACCGCACACCTTCTATCTTCTGTAACTTTCCCGTCTCGTAGTACAATGCGGCGGGAAGAATACGCTGCTACTTCCTCTTCATGCGTAACCATAACAATCGTCGTACCTTCTGCATTAAGCTTCGTGAAAATATCCATAACTTGCTCACCAGACTTCGTATCAAGTGCACCAGTCGGTTCATCAGCCATAATGAACGTTGGATTATTTGCAATCGCTCTTGCAATCGCTACACGCTGCTTCTGTCCACCGGATAACTCATTTGGTAAATGATGCACGCGATCCGCCAATCCAACTTTACCTAACGCCTCCAAAGCACGCTTGCGACGCTCCGCTTTCTTCACGCCACCGTATACGAGCGGAAGCTCAACATTTTCCACTGCGGAAAGACGAGGTAGTAAATTAAAATGCTGGAATACAAAGCCAATATATTCATTACGAATTAAAGCAAGCTTTGACTCGTCTGCTGTTAAGATATTCACGTCATTCAGCATATATTCGCCTTCTGTTGGACGATCTAAACAACCGATAATGTTCATAAGCGTTGACTTACCAGAACCAGACGGTCCCATAATCGAAACGAACTCACCGCTCTGAATCGTTAAACTAATGCCATGCAAAATCGGCACCGCCAATTTTCCTTGATAATACGTTTTAGCAATATTATTTAACGTAATCATTTCTCTTTCACTTCCATTCCGTCATACACATCGTCGGAAGGATTTTTAACCACCTTTTGCCCCACTGTTACGCCTTCTACAACCTCTGTCCAGTCTCCATCAGTAGAACCTTTTTTCACATTTTGTTTACGAAGCTTCCCTTTATCCTCAACATAAACAAATGCATCATCACCTTTTTCTACAATGCTTTTACTTGGAACAGCAATCATCGTCTTATTCTCTAAGTTTACTTGCAGGGAAACATGATAACCTGGAGATAAACCGTCTTGACTATCAAGGCTAGCTTTATATGTATATTGGGACATATTTTGAGTTGCTTCACCCATGCCGCCAGCTTGCGCCATCTCTGCACTTGTTGGGAATTCGCTTACCTCTGTAATCTTACCAGTCCACTTCTTCTTATTATTTGCTTTTGCTGTTACAGTGAATGTTTGATCCTTTTGAATTTGTGACTTCTGAAGCTCAGTTAACGTACCTTGAACTTGGAATGGATCTTTAGAAGCTACTTGTAAAAACGATTTTCCTTGACCACCTAACGCTTGAGATGAACTTTGTGCCGCATCTTTATCTAACTTTTGAACAACACCAGCGAAATTACTATAGATCGTAAGCTCTTTCTGCTTCTTACTTAACTCTTCTTTCTGCAACTTTCCTTTTTCTTTCTCAAGGTCAGTTGTCTTTTGAGCTATCTCTAACTCGTTTACTTGCTCTTCCATCGGATCTGTTACTTCTTTTCCAGCTCCGCTATCTTTTGCCTTCTTAATTTCTTTCTTGAGCGAATCAATCTTTTTCTTTCCTTGATCATAACGCATATCCGCCATCTTCTGATCAAGCTCAGCTTGCTTCATTTGAAGGTTAATCTCTTCATTGTCATAAGAGAATAACTTCGTACCTTTTTCTACCTCTTGCCCTTCTTTTACCTCAATATCTTTCACTTTTCCTTTGGCCGGATCTGCATAGAAGCTTTCGATATTACCAGGCTTCACCTGACCAGAAATTAACTTTGTATTATTCAGCTTACGCTCTGTCACTTTCTCAAAACTTACAGCATCAGCATTTGTTGATGCACCCTTCTTCTTACCTTGCATAACAAAAATATTAATTGCCGCTACAATAACAATTAGTGCAATAACCCCAATAATAATCCATTTCTTCTTCTTGTTTGGAGTACGAACCGTATTTGGTAACATATTCTCTCTCCCTTTATAAATTAATAGTTTAATAAATAACATAATTGTATAAAACTTTCTGAAAATAAACTGTATATTATTACAATCTTTTTACAAAGTTTTACACATCCATTTATATTGTAACAAAAATTCCAATGATTAGAAATATGACATTATATCTTTTAAGATAGATTTAAGGAAAGATTATATTATATAGAAAAAGCCATCCAAAATAATAATTGGATAGCTTTTTCAAATAAAATATTACGCTACTTTAGGATCTTTTCTCTCATGTCCACGTTGAACAATAAATAAGAAGATTGTTGATAAAACCGCACCTGTTAATAGTAAGATGAAACAACCATCCCAGCCAGAACGATCAACAATAACACCAATTGCTGCGTTAGCTACAAGACTTCCGCCTACATAACCGAATAGACCACACATACCAACTGTCGTACCTACTGCAAATTTCGGTACTAATTCCATCGCACTTAAACCGATTAAGAACTGTGGTACATAAATTAAACAACCGATAATAGAAACTGCAATACTTACAACAAGTACGCTAGTTGCTTGCCAATATATAAACGTACCAATAACAACTCCAACCATACTAATAATACATAATGGCATACGTTTTCCTTTAAATAATTTATCACTTAAAAAACCAACGATTAATGAACTTGGAATTGCCATACCTTCAAAGATTGCATATGCCGCATGCGCTTCTGCTTTTGAAAATCCTTTAACTGTCGTTAAATAAAGTGGAACCCAGTTAATAACACCGAAACGAATTAAGTAAACAAATGCATTTGCAATACATAAGAACCATACAAATTTATTTTTCACTACATACTTCATTAAAATTTCTTTTGGTGACATCTTGTTAGCATTATCTGCTTTTTCAAGATTTTCATAGTCATTACGATACTCATCAATTGGAGGAAGACCTTCAGATTCTGGTGTATCCTTCGCATTAATCCAAACAAGAACTGAAATTACCATTGCGATAATTGCAGGGAAAATAAACACGCCGCCTTGCCAATGGTTTTCACCAAAAATACCTACACCAATTCCGACAAGTGGTGGCACAAGCATTCCACCAACGTTATGTGAAATATTCCAAAGACCTGTTTTCGTACCGCGTTCTTTCTTCGAGAACCATTTTGTCATAACAATACTACAAGGTGGTGCTCCCATACCTTGTACAATACCGTTAACAACAAGTAATGTAACAATCATCCCAAATGATGATGCAAAGCCGAAACAAATATTTACAAGCCCTGATAAGAATAAACCGACTGCGATAAAGCGCTGGGCGAAAGCTTTATCTGATAAATTACCCATAAAGAACTTACTAAATCCATAAACAATTGCCATTACTGAACCTAGTAGACCAATTTCAGCTGTACTAAAACCATATTCTTGTACTAAATACGTACTTGATAACGTAAAGTTACTACGAACTAAATAATAAGCAGCATATCCAACTGAAATCCCGATTAACACACGAATACGTAGTAATCGATATACACGGTCGATCATATCCGCTGGCAATCTTTCAATTGCAGGTGCTGGCTTGAGCCATTTAAACATATATTTTCGTCTCCTTTTCTCACTTCAGAGAGAGACGCTGTCTATTCCATATCTCGATTATTCCGCTATTTGATATATTTTGATTCGTCCTTCTAACCGGCTGTCCTTCTATTTCTTTCTCATTCTTCGCAAACATCGTTGGTACGCCAAACGACACTTTTTCTAAAATGTGACCCGCTTCTTCTGATAAACAATAATCAATAAATAAATCCGCAATAATACCACTCGGTGCACGTTTTAGTTTAGAAATCGCATTAACGGATAACCCTGTTTGCTCAGGTTCGTTACTTAAAATCGGAAAGCCTTGTTTTTGAAGCATTCTCTGATCTCCCATAAAGTTGATGCCTATCATATATTCACCACTCGCAACAAGTTCTGCTGGGATGTAACCATTCACTGTTACTTCTCCCACTTGTTCTGCCAGATTCTTCACATATTCCTTCGCTTCCTCTTCACCTAATGTATCAATAAGTGATTGGAAAAACGTATATGCTGTACCTGAAACATTTGGATCGGGCATGACAATCTTTCCCTTATATACTGGATTCAATAAATCTTTCCATCTTAACGGATACGAGAGACCGAGCGGCGCTATTTCCTCGTTCCACCGCTCTTTATTAATCGCAATTGCCAGCTTCTCCACTTCATAACCGTACCAATAACCATCTTTATCTTTAACGGTTTTCGAAATACGATTTGCATGTTGGCTTATCACAGGAATAGAAAGATTTTTTTGCTTCATCATTTGATGCGCATCTACTGTACCGCCAATAATAATATCCGCCTTCGGATTTCCAGCTTCTTCTTCCACTCTACGAAGAAGTTCTTCTGTTGAAAGACGAATAAATTCATACGTACATCCGCGCGGTTTACAAAATGATGAAAGTAACGCTTCACCAACTTCCTCACGAGCCGCTACATACGCAACAATATGACGATCATCCAAAATAGGGAGACCATTTTTACTATATTTAATAGAGGTTGTATCTCGAGAGCAACTAGACATCGCTCCTCCAATTACTAGCAAAAAGAAGAAAAAGGCTATCTTTCTCATGACGCATTCTCCTTTACGAATAACTCTGCTAGAGAGCCTTTCATATACATGACATTTCCGTTATTATCACCGAGATATTGCACAACAAAGTACGATGGATACACAGAAATCGTAAGAATATCTTCACGATCATTTTTTACACGCTTACCTGTTTTATAAGCTGTAATATAAGCAATCGGTTCATTCTGCGATTGTAATAACTTCTGAATTTCTCCGTAATCTGTAATTTGCTTTGCGTATCGAATAGAATCAAGTATGTGCGTAAGATTGATAGTACGTACCACATCGCCTTGACGTACTACGACGTCCTTTGCTGAAGCAAAGAAATCACTAATACGCTCTGGCGTGTAATACAGGCTTAATAAATACGTTTGAAGTGCTGAAATCATCGGATCCATGCCATTCTTTCCGTATACATTTTCCCCATACTGGAACAAGTCACCTACTGCAAAAGTACGCTTATGTCCATTCAAGTACGTTACTTCTCCAGTAAATACTTGTTCTTGGCTCTTAACGCCCTCAGGCTCTATTCGAATTCGGTCAAAGAATGAAACAATCGTATGCAAACGAACTTCATCCGTTACAACAATTTCTCCCCACTTTTCATGTCTTACTTTCACTTCAATTGGAAGAGATTCATTCACCCTTTGTAAAACGGCTTGTTTATCATTTACAATGTTAATTCGATTATAGATTTGCTTCTCCATAACATAAAACAAAACAAGAGAAACAATCATACAAATGACAAACATAAGAATTTGAAATGATAGCCTTTTCATTTCTGCCTACCTCCAAGATAAAAAAACGTTGTTTCGAAAATACCGCATAATTGTTTCATAAATGTATCATTTAACCGCTTTCAAGTTTTTTATGTCTTCCATCCTTCTCGGAAGCAAAAATGTAATGAATATTGTAGTACCTATTTCTTCACTACTCTCAATCCGCATGCTTCCGCCCTGCTTATTCATAATCTCCTGACAAATATACAAACCATAACCATTCCCGTAACTAGAAGGAAGTGCCTTTCCTTTCGGAGACTCATTCCACTCTGCAAGCACCACTTCATCTATACCGATCCCATCATCATGAACAAAAACCTTCGCCTCCTGCTCATTTACAATTACATTCATACGAATGTGCGAAGCATCACTGTACTTAATTGCATTATCAAGCACATTTAAGAAAATTTGCTTCGTCTTATCAAAATCTGCAACAACATGTACATCTGTTAACTCATTTATCACTTCAATTTCAAACTGATTTAGACGAGGTTTCACAATTGAAACTGCTTCTTCTGCCAATTCCTTTATATTCACAACTGTAGGTGACACTTCAAACGTACTCGTCCCATATTTCGAAGACTTCAGCAGTTCCTCTACAAGTGATAATAAACGCTCACTTTCCACCGCCACATAACGAAGACTTTCCTGTACATCTTCTTTCGATTGTAACTTCGGAATTAAATCAACATAACCGATAATTGCCGTTAGCGGTGTTTTTAGCTCATGCGTAATGCGGTCTAGGAAATCTTTCTGCTTCTCTTTCTCCTCCTGCAATTGCTTAATATGCAGTTCAATTCCATCGGCCATCGCGTTAAAAGATGCGGAAAGCTGAGCGATTTCCACGTACTCATTTAACTCAATCTTACTCTTATAATCACCATTCGCGAGCCGCTGTGCCATTTGTCTCAACTGATCAATTGGTTTATGAAGAGACTTCGCCAAACGAATCGCAAAGAAAATACCGGTAGCTACTAGGCAAAGAGAGGTCATTAAGAAAGTCCAGCTCACATTTGTTAAAACTTCCTTCTCACCCGTTAACTCATTTATAAAACGAATACTTCCAATGACATCGTTTCCATAATAAACCGGGCTTGAAAACAAAAGAATGGGAGCGGGATCCGCCTCCTCAAAAACATAAGACTTCTTTCCCTTCAAGGAACTCTCAATGTCGATGTTACGGTGAAGCAATGCTCCTTTTTGTGTATCTGCAACAACATCGCCATTCTTCCCGATCATCTGTACACGGACATCCATACGCTTCGCTAAATACGACGCAATTAAAAGTGAATTCGGACCAAGCGTATCCACTTCTGCTTCCTTCTCTAAATAATTCATCGTGTAAATTTGTGCTTCTACACTTAACTTTTCTAAAGAATCTGCTGCGTTATGATACATATTCTTTTCTAACGTAATATAAACAACTGCATATAAAAGAACAAAAATCGGAATTAACAGCCCAACTATTCCAAACACCATATTTCGCTTTAAAGACATACCATCACCACTTAACAATCCAGTTTATAGCCAACGCCATAAATTGTCTTAATATATTCTCCGCTCGTCCCAAGCTTCTTTCGAAGTCTCTGCACCATAATATCAACTGCTCTCGTATTTCCGATATACTCAAACCCCCATACTTTCTCAAGCAACTCATCCCTCATAAACACACGCTGCGGATTTGAAACAAACAACTGACATAAATTAAACTCTCGGTACGTTAACTGAATCTCTTGTCCACTCACATGTACCTTTCTTTCCTTAGGACAAATCACTATCTCTCCAGCCTCAATTACTTCATGACTTACAGCTACCTCCGTCTTCTTTACACGCCGCGCCATATTCTTAACCCGAAGAATAAGCTCCGCATAATTAAACGGCTTCGTCACATAATCATCAGCACCAAGCTGCAATCCAAGCAACTTATCATTCATCTGACTTTTTGCCGTTAACATAAGCACCGGAATATCCCTATCCCTCTCACGGAACAAACGAAGCAACTCATACCCATCCGTATCCGGAAGCATAACGTCCAAAATCAATACATCCGGCCCTTCATTCCATCGCTCTAAAGCTTCTCTCCCATCAGCCGCTGCCAATACTTCATAACCTTCCATCTCCAACTGCATCCGAATCAAATTACGAATACTCGATTCATCATCAACCACAAGTATTTTCATTATTTTCCTCCTTCCATCATGTATTATAGTACAGTTTAGTATAGCAAAAATCGTACAAAAAAAGAGAGGGTATTGTCGAACATATTTTGTCGACGATACCCTCTCTTTCACTTATTATATTTATTTAGCATATCCATTCGGTTGCTTTTGATGCCAATTCCAAGCATGTTCAATGATTGTCTTAACATTTACATACTTAGGATCCCATCCTAGCTTCTCTTTCGCTTTCTTAGAAGAAGCAACTAAACGTGCTGGATCGCCCGCACGGCGCGGTGCTACCTCAGCAGGAATTTCATGATTTGTAACCTCACGAACTGCATCAACGATTTCTTTTACACTGAAACCATTACCATTTCCTAAGTTATAGAAATCACTCTCTCCGCCGTTCTGCAAGTCTTTAAGCCCTAAGAAATGAGCCGCTACTAAATCTTCAACATGAATATAATCACGGATACAAGTACCGTCTGGTGTATTATAATCATCACCAAACATCATAATCTTCTCACGTTGACCTAAAGCCACTTGCAGCACAAGAGGAATTAAATGTGTTTCTGGACGGTGATCTTCCCCAATAATACCATTTGGAGTTGCACCAGCCACGTTAAAGTATCTGAAAATCTTATAACGTAAATTAGAAGCTTGGCTATACCAATGAAGCATCTTCTCGATTGCTAACTTCGTCTCTCCGTACGTATTCGTAGGATTTGTCATCGTTTCCTCAGTAATAAGATCCACATCTACCTCACCATACGTTGCCGCAGTAGAAGAGAAAATGAACTTATCTACCTTAAACTCATCCATTACCTCTAATAAACAAAGTGCACCATACACATTGTTATTATAATATTGAAGGGGCTTTTCCATACTAACTCCAACTAAAGAATCAGCTGCAAAGTGCATAACCGCCTCAATATTTTCTTGTTTAAAAACATCCCTTAAAAATGATTTATCACGAAGGTCGCCATTATAAAACTTCGCGCCTTCCGTAATTGCATCTTCATGACCAGTTTGTAAGTTATCTACTACTACTACAGATAAACCTTCGTCTACTAATTTTTTCACAGCGTGAGAACCGATGTACCCGGCTCCGCCGCAGATTAGGATTGAGTTCATTGTTTTCCTCCTACTATTTTCAAATCTCTTAATTATAAAAGGACAAGGTATACGAGAACTCGTACACCTTTTATCTCTCCTTCATTACTTAGCTACAAAATAATCAGTTACATATTTCGCCCAAACGTCATGTCCTTTTGCACTTGGGAAACCAAATTCTTCTTGTAGGTATGGTAAAATACCTTTCGTTGAAGCATCCGGCCATGCTCCCCAATGATCAATATATGTATAATTATTTTGCGTTGCAAATTGTTTTAATGCTTCAATTGCTTTCGGATAATTCTTCGCACCATACACTGGATTTGATGGTTGAATCATAATCGTAGCACCCTTTGCACTAGTAGAAAGTGCTTGAACGAACTTCTGTGTATTTGCTACAGAGTTTCCATTACCAGTTTTACCGTTATCAGTAATAAATGGTGGCTCAAATAAAATTACATCTGGATTCTCTTTCGCAATCTCTTTATCACGTTTATTCGCGATTAACTCTTCTGTGCTCTCACCCTTATATTCCTTTACAGTCACATTCCATAAACCTTTACCGTAAGCAGTTTCTAAATTAGACGTTAACTTAGCTGCCCAAGCACCTTTTTCAGATGAAGAAGCTTCATCACCAACAATAATAAGGTTTACTGCCTTTTTATCCTGGGCAGCTTTCTTTAACTTCTCTTTCACTGCATCTGGCAAGTTCTTCGCATATGCTTCGTTAAAAGATGACTTCGCATCTTGTTTTTTCTCTTCTTTTTTCTCTTCTTTTTTCGCTCCGCTATCTTTCACTTCAGCCTTTGTTTTCGTTACTTCACTCGTTTGTCCTGTTGCATTTGCAACTTTCTTATTCCAGTACAATTTACCGCTCACAATCGAAGCAACAAACAATACAAAAATAACAAGGACAAGTACTGCTTTCTTATTCATCGATTCACCTCATCTATTAATCTCACAATATATAATACTAATATAAATCCATGCAAAAATAAACCCAACTCCTTCCAAAGGAGTTGGGTTATTACATATTACTTAGTCACTTCAAGATGCGCTCTTAACTTATTCGTTATATCTTGTTTTGCTGCATCTGGAACGTAGTAGTACCAAATACCATCAGCCGCTTTGTGGCCGTCACCTGGGATTTGGATTTCTTCACTATTTTGCATGCAATCTTTATAGTTCTTTTGGATATCAAACATTTGATCTTGCGTTAAGCTTGTTTTTACGTTCTTCTCAATTGCTTTTAATACATCACCGTAACTTGCTAAAGAAGATACGCTTGCACCTTTTTTAATTACTGCCTGGATAACTTGACGTTGGCGCATTTGACGGCCGAAATCACCGCGTGGATCTTCGTAGCGCATACGTGTATATTTTAAAGCCTTTTCACCATCTAAGTGTAAATTACCCTTTTCAAAATGTGTACCTACTGATGTAAATTCTAAATCATTATTAACCTCTACACCACCTACAGCATTTACAATATCCTTGAAGCCCGCCATGTTTACTTCAATGTAATAATCAACTGGGATATCAAGAAAATTTTCTACTGTTTTCACAGCCATATCAATACCACCAAATGCATAAGCATGATTAATTTTATCTTTCTTATCCTTTCCAATGATTTCTGTATAAGAATCACGAGGAATACTTGTAATTTTCATAGACTTAGTTTTGGGATTCAAAGTAAATAACATAAGCGAATCTGATCGACCGGTCTCTTCACCTCTTTGATCAACTCCCATTAATAAAATTGAAATGGGCTTTTGATCAGTAAGATTTATTTTTTGGTCACGTTTTTCAGATTTATCGCGATTTAGTGGTTGATGCACGGAATCTAACGTACTTGATACATTAGAATAAACACGATAAACATATATTCCTCCTACGAGTAGAAGCACACCTAGAATACTTAAAACCCATAGAAAAATCTTTTTTCTCACAAACCTTTCCTCCTTATCATTGGTACCTCTTAAGATATGAAGCAACATTTCTCTATCAAATTTTCATAGTAAGAATTTTACTGGCTATCCATATTTAAAGGTAACTATCAATATTAATATCAGTTTTTACTATCTTAGCAGGAATACCCACAACCATACAATTATCTGGAATATCCTTTAATACTACTGCATTTGCCCCAATTACCACATTATTTCCTATTGATACTGGACCTAATATTTTGGCACCTGTACCCACGTAGACCTTATCTCCTAATTTGGGTACATTGTTTTTTTTCGATGTGCCTCCTATGGTAACACCAGCATTAATTATACAATTATCTCCTATTATAGCCCTTCTATGAATGACTATCCCTAGTCCCCCATATCCTAAAGTTGTCTTTTTCCCTATTTGAGCTGAGAATGGAATATAGCAACCAAATATAAAGCGAATAAGATAAGTAATAAAGCTAGGAATAAAGGGAATTTTCCATTCATAAAGTACTCTTGATACCCTATACCATTTATAAACATTCATTTATATCTGCCACCTAACAATTGTTTCATTACTAAATATTTTTGCAAACTAAATTATTAATAGCTTCGTGCAGATTATTATAATTGTAATATAAAATAGCTTTATTACTTATCTGCACACAATTTCTAGTATCGAAAATTATCGGTCTTTCTGCCCTTTTAATTATAATTTCCTCATCCAAATTCTTAAATTCATTATGGTCTGATAAAACTAAAATACATTGCGTTTTATCAACTGCCTCTTTAAATGTTTTTAACTCATAAGGAACTGCTTCTTGTACCACATGTGGATCATAAACCGCCACCTCATAGCCTTCTTTTCCTAGCAATTCTACTATTTCCATAGCTGGACTTTCACGTACATCATCTATATTTCCCTTATATGTTAGGCCCATAACCGTAATTTTACCACGACTTCCTCCTAATATTTTACCAACATTTTCAACTACAAACCTCGGCATAGAGTTATTAATTTCTCTAGCATCACTAATTAATTGAGCGTTTTGAGGGTCTTTCTCAATGATAAAATACGGGTCAACCGCTAAACAATGACCACCAACACCTGGACCTGGAGTGTGTAAATTAACTCTCGGATGTAAATTAGCTAAACTAATAACATCTAGAGCGTTAATCCCTAAATTCGCTGATATTTTAGCTAATTCATTGGCTAATGCTATATTTACATCCCTAAATGTATTTTCCATTAATTTAGCCATTTCTGCAGTTACTGCAGTTGTTGTAATAACATTTCCTTTTACAAAACTCTTATATATATCCGCTGCTTTATTAGCTGAGATTTCATTAATCCCTCCAACTATTCGTGCATTTTCTACTAATTCAATAAGAATTCTTCCAGGTAATACACGTTCTGGACAATGTGCTAAATAAATTTCTTCTCCAACTTTCCAACCAGCCTCTTCTATTGCCGGGGCAACAATATCGTTAATTGTACGTGGTGGAATAGTAGATTCTACAATTAATATATTTCCTTTTTGTAAAAATGGTTTAATTGATTCTACTGCAGATTGTACATACTTTAAATCTGCAGTATGGTCGTAATTATGAGGAGTTGGAACAGCAATAATATATACATCAGCTAATACTGGCTTTAAACTTGCATTTAAGTTCCCTTTTGAAACTTCCTCTTTCACCAGTTCACCTAATCCAACTTCCTCTATATGAATTTTACCTTCATTTACTGTATCAATTATTAACGGATTAACATCTACTCCCGTTACCTGAAATCCTGCCTTTGCAAACATTGCACAAGTTGGTAATCCTATATACCCCAAACCTACAACACATATTTTCTTCATAATTATTTCCTCCTAAGCTTTTTTCATTTCACTATATATACTCATAAATGTATTAAACGCTTTTTCATAAGATAAATAATTAGACGCATAATCAAATGCATTTCCACCAAATTGATTAATTTTATCTGTATCCTCTAACAGATACAATACTCTTTGACATATATTATTTGAATCTTTTTGTATAAATAAGCCATTATCTCCATCAATAATAATTTCTTTTAACCCACCAACTGGAGTACAAAGAACTGCTAAACTAAATTTCATTGCTTCTAATACCGAATATGGTATTCCTTCCCTCCAACTTGGAAGTATAAAAACATGGGCTGTGCTCAAATAATCTTCTTTTTCTTTATCAAATTTTGCCCCTACAAATTTGACTACCTCATGAAGATTATTTTTATCAATGTATTCTATAATTTGTCCTTCTATAGGTCCTGAACCTATAATTGTAAATTCCACTTCTTTATCTTGAAGTAATTTAGCTGCTTCTAAGACTTCAAATACACCTTTTTCTTGTATTAACCTGGATAAAAAAAGGAACTTTACTTTCCCATCAGTAAAGACATTTCTTTTCTCAATTCCTCTAACATCAATAAAATTTGGAACTAGACTCACATTCACTTTGGCATCTGGATAAACATCCTCAAACTCCATTTTTTGATCTTTACTCAAAAAAAGAATTTTTTTGGGTTTAGTATTAATTTTTTTAAATAAAAATCTAATAAACTTATTTTTAAATAATTTCAACTCCGAAAAATAACCACCGTGATATTGGACAATAATATTTTCATGCTTAATTATCGACAGGGTAAGCCATAATTTCATTAAAGAACCATAATAAATCGAAGGATTTAAATGTACCACACTGTCCTTCTTATTTTTCGTCACCTTTCTCAATCTCCATATTTTACTGAACTCTTTAATCTTTCTTAACAAGAAATTTTTTTCGTTCCCTCCACTAATATCGTGTATCAGAACAGACTTCCCACCTTCTTCAAAACAAGTTTGTAAAGTCCTTATATGAGTAGCAACGCCCCCCATAGAATCAGTCCCTGGCCCAACCAGAATAATTTCATCCTTCATAAAAGCTATCTCCTTGGGTTAAACCTAAATATTTTTATTTAAATTTAGGTATTAGTCTAAAAATCCATATTAAACTACCATATATACTGATAACTATAAAAGAAATTACAGTAACTATTAATAACAGATTATCAGTATACCTATAAAAAATTTCTAAAAATACCTTCGCTACAACAAACGTAATACAACTAATCATTAAATATTTTATTAAAAAGAATTTATTAACATTCAAATAACCACTCATCTTCAAATTTTTATATAAATATAAGCTTGAAATTAATACTGATAATGGTGTACTTGCTGCTAAACCATAAATCCCGTAAAAATAAGACAGTACTATACCTAAAATAAGGTTGAGTAGAAACATGTATAAGCTGTTCATTAGTAGTATTTTTGTATCATTTAAGCAAAAATATATTTTGATAAATAGTTCCCTAAGACTCAAAAAGATTATTCCTAAGGAATAAATTCCAAAACATGTTGCTGTCAAAGAAACTGCTTCCTTAGAAAAACTTCCCCTTTGATAAACTATTTCCACTAATTCTTGCCTTAAAACAAACATTACTATTGCGATAGAGGTCATTAATATTATGATTACTTTGAATAAACCTGCCACATATATCTTAAATTTAGCTAATTCATTATTATTAAAAAGACTAACTAATTTAGGGAAAAATACAGTAGTAATTGCCATTACTACTACTAAATAAGGTAAATTATATAATCTATCAGCAAAATACAAAATAGAAATACTACCATTTTCCATAAATGATGCTATAAATCTATTAATTAATGCTCCTATCATTTGTACCATAGATAAAAGTGTTGCCGGTATCAAGATTTTCACAAATTTATTTAAATTTTCATCTACTTTAAAATCCAATCTAAGATTTAGCCCATATTTCAAACTAAAGGGTAATTGAATTAATAATATGGTTAAAGAACCAATAACAGTGCTCAAAGTTACTGCATAAATTCCACCAATCCCGGAAAAACAAACTATTGAAATTATGATTATTAAATTATTTGGTAAATTTGACCACACATCAATTGCAAATTTATTAGAATATTGCAGTATTCCACTTGAAATAGCAATAATCATACTACTAATAACCATCGGCATAGAGAGCCTTAATAACTCTGATGCTAACTCTATAGTTTGAGGTTCTAACCCAGGAGAAAATATTTTAACAATCGGTTTACTAAAAACAAGTCCTAGAAAAAGTAATAGAATTGATGTTAGCAATGTATATGAAAACACCCTAGAAATAAACACCCTTTTTTCCTGAACCTTTTCTTCTAATGAACTCAACACTTTAATTATAGAGGTTGCATATCCCACCCCTAAGAATTGAAATAGTATTAAAGGGATGGTAAATGCAACCAAATATGCGTCGGTTATTGGTGAAGCACCAAATTTATATGAAATAGCCACTTCCCTTATAAACCCTAACATCTTAATAAGGATATTGCCTAATGCAATTACACCGACATACTTAATAATTTTTTTCATAACCTACAGCTACTCCACCCTTAAGAAATATTATTATTTTATATCAAACTTCTTAATTGCAATCCTTATTAATATATAAATTGGTATTATGGAGAACATAAATATTATTAATAAAGATCCAAAATCTAGTCTTGGAATTATTAAGAATGTATAAATACATATACCATAAATAATCTTATAGCTAGATTTACTAAGACCATCTATAAACTTAGATATATATCCAATAAAAAGGGCAACTAAAAATATACCAGCCCAAGATAAGAATAAGTAACTTTCAGCTACAATGGAACCTGCATATCCTATATTTTGGCTATATTCATATGGATGGAAGTTAAATGTATACCATTCAGGGAATGCCAAAAGTTTTTCCCCCCCAAGTAACGATCTTGGGACCATCACGATAATAGATCCTAGTATAACCTTTAAATCCAACCCCATACTTTCTACATAGTTCATTGTATCGACTAGTATCATGGAAATATATTTCCCTTCAAACCCCGTATCGAGCGCTATCCAATCCCAATCGAAATTATTACTAATAAAGGTCATGGTTTCAGCCAAAGTTGAATTTTGATAAACTCCTCTAACTTTACCGAAAATACCAAAGATAAGATATCCTAAAACCCCAATTATATAAATACTAATTACATTCCTCAGCTTAACTTTATTTGGAATAAAAAGTGCAGCCAAACATATTGCCACCAAAATAATTTGTCTTCTCTTCATAAGAATAAAAAAGTAAAACCCACAATAAATTATTAAAAGTAGCAGTAAGAATATTATTGCACTCTTCCTCTTTTCTTCCTTGAAACCCTGAAGTGCTATAAGAAGGCCTAATGGTAACCACTCAAAAAAAACTGTGATGTATCCCTTACCTCTACTATTTAAGTACCCTTCAGCATATTCTGTTGTTCTAAATACCGATATATCATAATACATAAAATGACTTAGTAACCCAACAATAAACATTGAAAACCCTAGTTTTATTAGTAACTTATTATTTAAAGAATACGTATCTCGACTAATTTTATATATTGGAATGATTTTCACATACATTCTGCCAATAACTATTCCTATTAAAAATATACATACAGCCAATTTATTTTTAAAATCCCCTTCAAAAAATGTATTCCAATAATAAAATATGAGGGTTATTATAACTATTAAATAACTTTTAGGAATTAACTGCACTTTCATATAACTAATTACACCTATCTTCTATACAGATTTATTGGGACGATACTTTCTTAATAATCTCCATATATTTTTTAGCCAAGTGCTCTCTATCAAATTTAGCTTTTACAAATTCATATCCAGCACTACCCATATTCTTAGTTTCATATACATTTTTTTGTAAACTATCCTGAACAACCTGTTGAGCTTCCTCTAAATTTACTGTATTAACAATAACCCCACTCTTTGCCTCTTCTATTATATTACTTGCTTCTCCTATTGGCCCAAAATAAATTATTGGCTTGGCCTTACCCATTATATGAAATATCTTTGATGGCACTGTATTTTTAAAGGCCTTATTATTTTTCAAAGAAACTATAAGAAAATCGCATTTTTCGTAATAGACGTCTAATTCGTTTTTTTCCATATTATCCATTAGTTTAATGTTTTTGAGGTTATTACTTTTAATATATTCATTAAGAGTCTCTTTTTCTGCTCCGTCCCCTATAAACAACAGATTAACTTGCATATTACTAATCTGTATCTTATTAAATACATCTATAATAAACTGTAAGTTTTGAGATTTTCCCAATGCCCCAAAATAACCTATAGTAACTTCTTTTTTAGAATTATTCTTCACCAATCCATAGTTATTCTCTTCAATTTTAACTCCATTATATATTACTGAGATTTTTTCCTTAGGAATTCCTTCCTCTACTAATTCCTTCCGAAACCCCTCTGTTACAGTTACAATATGCTTCGCATGCTTACAAAACAATAATTCAATTCTCCTAACAATTTTGTAAGCAAAACTGGATTTTGATTTTCCATTAGCCACCATTTGCGAGTATGTTATATCCCTAAATTCTACTATTAATGGTTTTTTTAGTATTTTCGAATACAATATACCTAAAAATGGAGCAAATATTGTGCCCGTAGTTGCTAAAATCATATTATAATCTTGACCAATTTTTTTACGATTAAATAACATATTTAATACCCCAAAAAAAGGAAAACTCAAATAACAAATTAACCTATTAAAAATATTCGTGTTTTTCCTAGCCAAAACTTTATTTCTAATAATTTTAACTCCTTCTTTTGTTTCAATATCAATCAATTTATTGGCATACCCTTCAAAAAGAGTTCCCGTTGGAAAGTTGGGATTCCCAGTAAAAATAGTTACATTATGTCCTTCACCAGCCCAATATTTAGAATTCTCATAAGCCCTAAATGCTGCAGCCGCACGCTCAGGATAATAAAATTGGGAAATATATAATAATTTCATGTAATATTTACCATCCATTCTCCTTATTAATTTCACAAATTTTGTCTAGCTTTGTATCGTACTCATATGAAGTATCTGTAGTATTAATAAATATTACTGATCCATTATCTAAAATATTTATTTTATCTCCATATAAATCTACCACTGTAATATAGATTGCTTCACTTCCTACAGTAGTATTTGATTTTATATTCTTGAGCATCTTATGTATATTAAATTGCTCTGCTCCCTTACTATCTTTTATCTTCATATCAAAATTTGTTTTAACTATCGTATTCGAATTCTTAAATTTAATACCTCTGGAATTTATTTGATCAAATTCCTCTCCTAAATAATAATTAACCTCTAAATTATGCATTTTCTCAAAACGTCCATACACCTTGTCAACAAATATAATACCTATATTTTTAAAGTATATAACCGTTCGTCTATGAAATAACTTAGAACCTTTTAAAGTCTTTGTATAGCCGTCATGCTCTGCACTTATATGTACATAACTTTCGCTCTGATCATATTTTATTATATGAGAATATGCCCTCTTGGCAGTTCTGAATGCTTTCCATACCTGAGAACTTGAAATACCATCAATACACAAAGTATTATGTGCAGCGGTAGATCTTAAATAATCCCTTTCTTTCGAAATTTGATAAGTATACGTTCCAGTGTCAACAAAAACTTTTTTTTCACCCAATGTCAAAATCACATTCAACGAATCTGCATGTGTATGACCTAAGTTATAATCTGGCCCACAACTTCCACAATCAAATAATAGATACAACCCACCTATTCCTTCTAATGAATCTTTAATAATATAGTATCCACCATGTTCGTGAACACTAAGACCAGCACAAGTCACGGGATTTCTACGCATCTTTTGTATCTTTTTTATTCCCTCTGTACCAAACAGCATATATGTATAAGTACTTGTTTTTTCAGGACAATATTTTAGATATTTTGAATCCGAGTACAGTAAACTTCCACATTCAAGAATATTTGAAGCTTGTATTGGATAATCTAATGTGGAATCATTTATAAGTGGTATTTCAGAATTAGGCATCATAAATTCATATAAACACTCAAACATTTTATGAATTTGGTCTATAAAATATTTCCCCTCATCCTGAAATCCATTTCTATTTAATAGAATTCCAACCTCCATAAAATGCATCAAAACCTCAATATGATATGACGAAGACATTTCATAGTGCATTCCACTTTCAAGGACTTGTTCCTGAAGCTCTCTTTTTAATAGATTTATTCCGGTTTTAATAATCGAAATTTCATTTAAAAAGACCCCTCCGAAGACTAGACCTTTCCCATCCATTATCAGATGATTTGCCCCCAAGTATTCTTCTATGTTTTTCTCCAAAAAATTAACGTGTGTTTTAATTATATTTCCGTATTCTTTCTTATATCTCTTTTTACTAGCTTCATCTAAAACCGAGAAAAACAAAGATATATTAAAAACCCTCTTAGCTACCACATATGGGTCCCATAAGTTTGAATCATAGTGACTTTTATTAGTATGCCACCAGTCTAATATATATTCCGTCCCCTTTTCCATCCATTTGATATCCCTATCAATTAGATATGCGTAAGAGAAATCATTCAAAAAGTCAAAATAATTTAAATTAAAATTCCATAATCTATAATCAAATGGGTTAGCACTCCAGTCTATTCTTCCCTGAAATCCAAAACTCAAATTATTAAGAAAAGTAAATTTTTTATTGTATAAATCATTTACTTTTTGGAAATCTACTACTATTTCTGAAGAATTCTTTAAAGAATTGACAACCATTGAATCATAATATGTAAAATTATTCTTTACATTATCTACTTCCAGCAATTGAATTTTTCTTGAAGTTTTTTTTCTTAATTGATAAATAATGCGTGATTTGATCTGTTTTCTTCTCATAAACTTAACTGTATTGTACACCAGTTCAATTTTCTCTAATTTATACACTTTTACACTTCCCTATTGTTAAATCGAAAATATACAATAACACCTTAAAATCAATATGCATTTTTATCAAATAACATTACTCCTACTGTTTTTATAATAATTTTAAAATCTAATATTAAGTTTCTATTAATTATATACTCAATATCTAGTTCCACCATTTCAGCAAAGCTCAGGCTGCTTCTCCCACTAATTTGCCAAATGCCTGTACACCCAGGTTTCACCATTAATCTTTGGCGATCATAATTAGTATATTCCTGGACTTCTCTTGGTAGTGGTGGCCTCGGACCAACTAAACTCATTTCTCCCTTTAAGACATTAATTAGTTGTGGTAACTCATCAATACTTGTTCTACGAATAAATTTCCCTATCTGTGTCACACGAGGATCATCCTTCATTTTAAACATTGCACCCGACACTTCATTCTGAATTAACAAATCCTCTAAGCGTTTTTCTGCATCTGTAACCATAGAACGAAATTTATACATATAGAAATTACGTCCATTTTTACCCATACGAATTTGTTTAAAAAATACAGGGCCCTTTGGATCTTCATATTTAATAAGTATTGCTACCATAAGAAAAACCGGAGATAAAATTATTAGCCCACACAATGCCCCCATAAAGTCCACACATCGCTTTGCCAATATATACCCTTTACGGACAGGTACTTGCTCACAAACTAGTATTTCATTTGCTTCTTTTTTCAGTTTATTCTCTGATACTTTTACCAAATTCAAAATTATTCCACCTCACCTATATATTTTTTCTCTTCTTCAAAATTCCATCCATATAATCTATTAATGACTCTCTTAACTCTTCATTTTGTAATGCCATCTCAATTGTCGTCTTAATAAATCCAAATTTCTCCCCAACATCATAACGAATCCCTTCAAAGTCATAAGCAAACACACGCTGAATTTCATTTAATCGTTGAATCGCATCTGTTAATTGAATTTCGCCGCCTGCACCTGTTTGTTGATTCTCTAGAAACATAAAAATTTCTGGTGTTAATACGTAACGACCCATAATAGCTAAGTTTGATGGTGCTGTTCCTTGCTCTGGCTTCTCTACAAATTGACGTACTTGATAACGTCGATCATTTTGTTCAACTGGATCGATAATACCGTAACGATGCGTTTCATTTTCTGGTACTGTTTGTACACCTATAACAGATGATTGTGTTCCTTCATATTGATCCATTAATTGACGTAAACATGGCGTTTCTGCTTTCACAATATCATCACCAAGTAATACCGCAAATGGTTCATTTCCAATAAATTTACGTGCACACCATACTGCGTGTCCTAAACCTTTTGGTTCCTTTTGTCTTATATAATGAATATTAATTTTTGAAGAAGCTTGTACTTTTTCAAGCATTTCATACTTCCCTTTTTCTAAAAGGCTTTGTTCTAATTCAAAAGAATGATCAAAATGATCTTCGATTGCGCGCTTTCCTTTTCCTGTGACAACAATAATATCTTCAATTCCTGATTCCATCGCTTCTTCTATTATGTATTGAATTGTCGGTTTATCAACGATAGGTAACATTTCTTTCGGCATCGCTTTCGTTGCTGGTAAAAATCTTGTTCCCAGACCAGCTGCTGGAATAATTGCTTTTCTTACTTTTTTCAATTGTAGTCCCCCTGCATCCTTTTATTTATATGTAGCAATAACAAAAACCCTACCTATAGAGTCATGTTTATAACTCCATAGGTAGAGTTTCTATTACAAATAAATTATGGGCATCTAACCCACCCTCACGTCATACTCCCGACGACAAGCGTCTAAGGTAGGTTCGAAATAAAAATTTCTACCCACAGCACGACCGAGTGCCCCCCTTGATAACGGTTAGGAGACATCACCAATTTTATTTAAAAAATACCGAACAATTTTTTACGGCGAATTTGTTCTGGATCTTCTTTGTAAATTGCCTTCCCGCTAATTAATAAGTACGGATTTTCTTTCAAATCACTCATAACATTCATTCCGAATTCTTTCTCAATTAATTCATAACTTTCCGCTAAATGAAATCCTCTTGACGTTGTGTTATGTGCATCTGAAGCGACCATATGTGTTAAATTATGTTCTACAAGTTGTAGTGAAAACTTTTTAATTTTTTTACCGAATTTCCCTAATAAACTACCTGCCGTTACTTGCGTTAATGCCCCTTTATTTACAATGTTATATAACTTATCTGGCCGCTCGATTAACTCGGCATTACGCTCCGGGTGAACAATAATTGGAATCATTCCCTTTACACGTAATTCGTATAATAATTGTTCGGCATAACGAGGTACATGATTCGATGGAAATTCAATGAATATATATTTATTTGTTTCATTTAAAGTAACGATTTTATCAGCTTCATAGTCTTCTAATAAATCGCCATATAACCTGACTTCTTGCCCAGGTAAAATAGTAAGTGGAATATTATGTTGTTGTAGTTCATCATTTAGTTGTTTTACGTGATGAATAATTGGGGTACGTTCATTTACATATTTTCCATTTTGATGGTGCGGCGTTGCGACAATTGTATGTATTCCTTCCGCTACAGCTTGTTGTGCCATTGCTAAACTATCTGTTACTGTCTGTGCACCATCATCGATACCAGGTAAAATGTGACAATGTAAATCTATCATTTGTTTCATCATCCCTCTCTCATATAAAAATCTTTTTTCCCTTGAATATGAGAGATTTCTCATGTTCAAGGGAAAAAAGGAGATATGTTTCAACCATATCTCACTCTTTTAATTAGTTTGCACCGTAATAATAATATAAGCCTTCTTCACGTTCACGATCGTTTAGAACAACGCCTAACAATTTACCTTTAGCCGATTCTAACAATCCCTTTGCTTTTACTGCTGTTTCTTTCTCTGTTGATTCACTACGAACAACAAGAATCGAAGCATCACATACATTTGCCATAATTTGCGCATCGGTAACAGCTAAAATAGGCGGCATATCAAAAATAACTAAATCATACATGCTGTATGCTTGTCCAAGAAGTTCTTTCATTGATTTTGAACCTAACAATTCGGCTGGGTTTGGTGGGATTGGGCCACAGGCTAAAAAGTGTAGATTGTCTACAGATGTCGTTTGTACACATTTTTCTAAATGTTCACTATGTGTTAATACGTTCGTGAGTCCAAAAATATTATCAACTTGGAACATTTGATGCATTGCTGGTTTACGCATATCTGCATCAATTAATAATACTTTTTTTCCTTGTTGAGCAAACACAACTGCCATATTCGCTGTCGTTGTCGTTTTCCCTTCACTTGGGTTTGCAGACGTGACCATTAATGAATGTAAATTCGTATCAATAGCTGCAAATTCAATATTCGTTCGAATATTACGATATTGTTCTGAAATTGGTGATTTCGGTTGTTGATGAGCAATTAATTGACGACGTTGACGATGATTCTTTTTCTTTTTAAATAAATTAAGAGCCAATTGTTTGTCCCCTCACTTTTCTTGATGATGGAGCGTGTGATTTCACGTTCATTGTTTCTTCATCCATACGAGCAACGATACCTAGCACTGGTAAGCCAAGTAAGTTTTCTACATCTTCTTCTTTCTTCACTGTGTTATCTAAGTACTCCAGTAAGAATGCAAGACCAACTGAAGCCATTAAACCAACAACGAAAGCAATTGCTACATTTAGCATTGGACGTGGTTTAATTGGAGATAAATTTTCTGCAACTTCTGCTTTAGATAGCACTGTTACGTTATCAACGTTCATAATTTTTGCAACTTCACCTTTAAATACATCTGCAGTTGCATTAGCAATATCACGAGCTAGTTTCGGATCTTTATCTTCAGCTGTTACAGAGATTACTTGTGAATCCTTTTCATTCGCAACATTAATCTTTCCTGTTAGCGCTTGAGATGTCATATTTAAATTTAATTTTTCATTCACTTGTTCTAAGATTACTGGACTTTTAATAATAACCTTATATGTATTCGTTAATTGAATATTCGTTTGAATTTCACCAGCTTGAATCATTGCCCCTTCTTGCTTCTTCTGGTTAACAAGAATTTGCGTCGAAGATTGATAGATTGGTGTCATGAAGAAAAAGCTAATGATAGCACTTACAATAGCTGCACCAAAGGCGATTACGAGGATCATTGCTAAACGTTTTTTTAAGATATGAAATAACTCTTTTAAACTAATTGTTTCTTCCATAGGTTCCTCCAACTTTCTAAAATTTACACATAGGAAAAATTATAACATATAAATCTTACATTTTTTATTTTTAATAATTCAGTTCTGTATTTGTTCACAAGAAACAAGTTTAATCTTACAAAATAATCTTAAATATGACAACACATTCCAATCATTTTCCAAAATTTTTATTTTATCACGTTTTTCATACTGTGTAACTTGATAAAGAATTTTCAGAAAACAATAAAAAGCTAACAAAATTTTTGTTAGCTTTTTATATTTTAGTAATAACCATACTGTTCTTTTTCTTCTCTTTTATCGTTTAAAACAACACCTAGTAGTTTTCCTGATGCTTTATCTAATATTTGTTTCGCTTTTACGATTTTATCTTTTTCCGTCTTTTCACTTCGTACAACGAGTACGATTCCATCACATTTATTCGCAAGTATTTGTGCATCTGTAACCGCAAGGACAGGTGGTGTGTCAATTAATATAATATCAAACATGTTATATGCTTCTAGCAACGCCTCGTCCATTGCCCGGCTCCCTAATAGTTCTGCTGGGTTTGGCGGGATTGGACCTGCTGCCATTAAGTATACGTTCTCTATATCTGTTTTTTGAATGCATTGCATAAGTTTTGCTTGTCCTGATAATAAGTTCGTTAACCCATTTGAACTATGAATAGCAAATAAGTTTTGTATCGTCGGCTTACGCAAGTCAGCTCCAATTAATAAAACTTTCTTTCCTTGTTGTCCGAAAACAACTGCTAAGTTTGCGATTGTTGTTGTTTTCCCATCACCTGGATCTGCTGAAGTAACAATAATAGAACGAACATGATTATCTACAGATGTAAACTCAATGTTTGTACGAATGTTACGGTATTGTTCTGTAATACGCGATTTAGGCTCTTTATGTGTAATTAATTGTCGTAATGGTTTTCTTTTCTTTCTCCCGAACATATTCATAATCTCCTTTTGTGAAATGCGACATTTCCCTTTTCTCTCTCTTATGCTCGATTTCATACGTCTAATTAATATTCTTGCTGATTTCCCCACATTTCATCATAATCAATAACATTCTACTTTGTCTTATTTAAGTACCTTAACAATATGACAATGCCCTTATTTCTTTATTACCTTTATCACTTATCCTGTTTTCTAGATAAACAATAAAGTAAGTATATGGTAATTGCCATCTATTTACAAGTAATTTTCTGATTAGTTTGTATATTATCGTTTCATCGTTATATAGCAGAAATTAAAAAAATCTCCTTGTCTTTTTACAAGGAGATTTTTTAGTACTATCTATTCTTTTTTATCACCAATCGCAAATGTAATTTCTGCCTCACATGCAACTTCACCATCTACTGTTGCGATTGCTTTTCCTTTTCCAATTGGGCCGCGTACGCGTGTCATTTCTACTTCTAGACGAAGCTGATCACCTGGGCGTACTTGTTTTTTGAAACGGCAATTGTCGATACCTGCAAAGAAAGCAAGTCTTCCGCGGTTTTCTTCTTTCTTTAATACTGCAACTGCTCCGACTTGTGCTAATGCTTCTACAATAAGTACACCAGGCATAACTGCATAGTCAGGGAAGTGTCCATTAAAGAATTCTTCGTTTGCGGATACATTTTTAATCCCAACCGCTCTTTTTCCTTCATCTACTTCTAATATTTTATCAACAAGTAAAAATGGATAGCGGTGAGGAATGATTTCTTTAATTTGTTCTATATTTAGCATGTAACAATCGCCCCTTTTGTAATATTGGTCTTACCACTTGGACATATTGCTATTATCCCATTTTGTTTATTGTTTGTCATTACAAAGTAACATTTTATATTTAGTACAACTTCCTAAAAAAAATGCACACACTCTATTCCATTAAAATAGTTGCACATTTTTGCAACTGACACGGAGGTGGAAAAGAGTGTATGCCCAAATTAGGGAAAGGCAATATGTATTGAAACATTATTTGCCTTAATGTCGTATTCGACTCATTATATTATAAACGTTTTCAATTAAGGAAATATTAAATTTAACCATATATATGAATATTTTACCTGTTTCCTTCATATTTCTCTATTTTCCTTCCATTTTCGCAAAAAAACAAAATAAAAAAATATAAAAACGAAAAAAAGAACTAAGGCATCAGCCTTAGTTCTTTCAAATTATCTCAAAGCACGCTTTGGTAATCTGTCGATATTCTCTAACATAATACCTGTACCAACCGCAACGCAGTGCATTGGGTTTTCAGCAATTAATACTGGTACTTTTAGTTCTTCTGCTAGAAGCATGTCGATACCGTGTAGTAAAGCTCCACCGCCTGTTAAAATAACACCGCGATCGATGATATCTGCAGATAATTCTGGTGGTGTGCGCTCTAATACGCCTTTTGCAGCTTGTACAATAACAGCTGCATTTTCTTTTAATGCTTCTGTAATTTCTTCAGAGCATACTGTAATTGTACGTGGTAAGCCTGTTACCATGTCACGTCCGCGAATTTCAAGTTCTTCGCTACGTGCACCTGGGAATACTGTACCAACTTTAATTTTAATATCTTCTGAAGTACGTTCTCCGATTAATAGCTTATACTTACGTTTAATATAGTTTAAGATCTCCATATCAAACTTATCGCCAGCCATTTTGATAGAGGAAGAGGTAACAATATCACCCATAGATAGTACAGCGATATCTGTTGTACCTCCACCAATATCAACAACCATGTTACCGCTTGGTTGGAAGATTTCCATACCAGCACCAACTGCGGCTACTTTTGGTTCTTCTTCTAAAAATACTGTTTTACCACCTGAACGTTCAGCAGCTTCACGAATTGCTTTTTGTTCTACTGATGTAATATTTGTTGGACAACAAATTAAAATACGAGGTTTTGAAAAGAAGCTCTTTACGTCCAATTTGTTAATGAAATACTTTAACATTGCTTCTGTAATTTCGAAATCTGCGATTACACCATCTTTAAGTGGACGAATTGCTACAATATTACCAGGCGTACGTCCCACCATACTTCTCGCTTCTTCACCGACTGCTAATACTTTACCACTATTACGATCAATGGCCACAACAGATGGCTCATTTAATACAATACCCTTACCTTTAACATGAATTAATACGTTAGCCGTACCTAGGTCAATTCCGATATCTCGCGCAAACATTCCCGTTTTTTCCTCCTCGATATTCAAAATCAGGTTACACCCGAATTCTTTTCACCTAATTTCTGATTTTATCATAAATTTAACAGAAACGTAATATTCGCAAAAAGAATTCTTCTGAAAAATATTACCGAATGTGAACGGAATGTTTGCTACTGTAACATTATTGACGTACAGGCTTCTCTACATCTTCTTTTCTATACTTTTGTTTTGTTGCTTCTCCACCTCTTAAATGACGAATAGACTTATGATAATCAAGAATTTCTTTTACTTCATTTGCGAGCTCTGGATTAATCTCTGGTAGACGTTCTGTTAAATCTTTATGGACTGTACTCTTTGATACCCCAAATTCCTTTGCAATGACACGCACTGTCTTTCTTGTCTCCACGATATACTTACCAATCTTGATAGTTCTCTCTTTGATGTAATCGTGCACACCACTCGCCTCCCTAATTTGGATGTGAGAAGGGTGAAATGAGCCTCGCTGCATACGACTAAGAAGTAAGTGTGAGTGCTGTTTGTAAGCGTTAAACATTCTTGGATTTATAATGAAATGATTCACGATTTCTCACCTCAAACACTCTCTTTGCTTTGGTTTATACCATTGTATTGCCCGCACTACTGATATATGCTACATGTTCACTATTTTTGCGGACTAAGTTAAGAAAAATTACATTTTTTTGTGAGAAATACGTTAAAACTGACTATTATGGCCAAAAAAAATGACACCTTGTATAAAAGGCGTCATTCTTCTCGTTCCAATTCTTCTTCTAACAACTGATGGTGGGGAACCTCTTTCTTACCGGCAATATAATAATATAAAGTGAATAAAACAAACAATAAAATAATAGCAGTCGACAGAACAAACAAAAATGACACAGTATCCCCTCCCTTTTGTAATATATATTCGAGAATCTCGTCATTTTTCCTTGTTTTTACAAATTTTTTCTCGAAATTGATTATTTTTATATAAAAATAAAAAAATCAATTCTCTTGATGAGAACTGATTTTTTCACTTTATTATTCTTGTGAAGAAGAATCGTTAGATGATTCTGTAGAACCGTTTGTTGATTTTTCTTCTTTCTTCGGTTCTTCTTTTTTGTCACTAGTTGAACCGCTTGTTGATTTCTCTTCTTTTTGAGACTTGTCTTCTGTTTTATTTTCTGGTTTCGTGCTCGTTGACTTCTCTTCTTTTTGAGATTTGTCATCAGCTTTTTTACCAGAAGCATTCGTAGCCTTTGCAGCACCTGCATCAGCTTTAATTTCTGTTACTGATTTATTTAAGTAACGTTCAGGGTTCACAGCCACATTGTCTTTACGTACTTCAAAGTGAACGTGAGAGCCTGCCTCTTTATTCATTGCACTTAGACCGGATGTTCCTAATACTTCACCTTGTGCAACTCTTGCACCTTTTTCTACTTTCACACTGCCTAAGCTTTGATAAGATACCGCTACACCATTTCCACTATCAACTGTTACAACATAACCAAGAAGTGAATCTTTTTCAGCTTTCGTTACTGTACCACTTAAAGCAGCGGCAACATTGAATTCTTTTCCATTCTTCGCAGCAATGTCAATTCCTTTGTTTGGGGAATATGTGTTGTTATAAAAGACAAGTGCTTTTTCTTGTTCCGCCTCAGTTGCTGCATCTTCATAGAATTTCTTTTGTACGACTACTTCCGCATTCGCGGCAGCTGGCATTTTCACTACTTCTGAAGATTTCGTTACTGGTACTGCTGGATCTTCCGATTGTGTATACGGTGTTGCTTGATCGTGGTTTGGAGTCTTCTTCGGATTAGCTCCTTGGAACCATAGCGCAACCATTAAGATTACCGCTGCACAAGCAATGTATAGTGCCGGAAACACCCATCTTTTTTGAAATAAATGTACTACCTTTTGCGACTTTTTATTATTTCTTCCTCGCATTCCATCATCACCTCAGCAATCATTTTGAACAATATTCACGTATCCTATACAACGTATAACTAATTACTTTTCGACAAAATTTGTAAAAATATGTATAAGAACTGTAAAATTTCCGAGGAAATGATAGAAAAAAGAAAAAACTGAGCACTTTTAGCTCAGTTTTTAGTCTAATTGTTTCTTTTTATACACCATAATACAAAGAATGATAAGACATATAGTCCAAATTGTATTGTTTAAAATATGTTCTTGAATCGCAATAAATCCTTCTCCCTTTATAACTTTTGGCAATGCTTCCATAACATGATTTGTCGGAAGAAGATTAACTACTTTTATAATAAATTCATTCTTAACCATTTCCTTTAACATCGGCCCCATTATGAATATTATAAAAATTGGAAGCCCCAATATAGATGTTTGTGCTATATTTTGGGATAGTAAGCCAACTATAGTACCTAAAACGACACATAACAATGTTCCTATTAAAATAATAATAACTAGCATACCAATATTTCCTTTAAAAGTATCTAAAATCACTAAACTAATAAAACTAGATGCTAGTACAAAAAATACAGTTAATACACTTTTCCCTAAAATAACTTCTATTGGACTTGCTGGAGACAACATCAATACTCGTAACGTGTGTTTTTCCTTCTCCTCTGCAATAATAATTGCTTGCACATAACTTCCCACCATGGTAATCGTCATTACAATAATAAAACCTGCAAAGAACTCTTTTATAGAATCCATATTACTATAGAATACAGCAAGTAGAATAGGTAATAGCGCCATTAATATAACTTGTGAGTTTTTACCTGCATCATTTATTTCTTTTCTTACAATAGCCGAAAACCGTTTCATTGAAAATGTCATTATAATCCCCTCCCAGTAACTTCAATAAAGATATCGCCTAGCGTTGGTTCGTGTGAATGAATAGATAACAGTTCGCCCTTTTTCATCCATTCTGAGATACGTTTTGCGCCTAATTCATCTTTTTGCACTACTTCTTTTTGTTTATCTTTTAATACGACCTGTATTTGATCCTTAGCGTATTGTAAGCGTAGGTTCTCTGGCGTATCCAGCGCTACAATTTCTCCGCCACACAGGAAGGCAATGCGGTTACAAAGCGTTTCTGCTTCATCCATGTTGTGAGTCGTTAAGAAAATTGTCGTTCCTTCTTCATTTAAGTCTTTTAAGATTTTATGAATGTTTTGTACGTTTACTGGATCGAGTGCAGATGTTGGTTCGTCTAAGAAGAGGATATCTGGTTTATGAAGGATTGCTCTTGCCAGTGTGACGCGTTGCTTCATTCCCTTTGATAGTTTCTTTACTGGTGTTTTTTTATCATCTAATAAATTTACTTGTGTTAGTACTTCATCGATTCTTTCTTTTTTGCAATCGTATAAGTCACAAAATAATAATAAGTTATCATAAATGCTAAGTCTTTCATATAAGCCGCTGTTATCTGTTAAAATACCAATTCGTTTGTAATCGATGCTACTTGGTCCTGTAATATCTTTCCCTAATACTCTTACCGTTCCAACACTATGAAGCAATTGAGAAGTTAAAATTTTTACTGTTGTCGTCTTACCAGATCCACTCGGTCCGAGGAATCCAAAAATCTCTCCTTGCTTCACCTCAATATTTACATTTCCAAGTGCCGTTTTTCCGTCGAAACTTTTCATTACATCTTTCATTTCAATTGCCAATGTCATTTCTTCATCCCCTTTGTTTTTCTTCTTTATAGATGAAAGTCGCTTTAGCGCTTTTCGTTTGTTTGTTTCGCTTTTCTTGACTCAATCATATGAAAAACAAAGGGTAGGCGCAGTAAAATACCGGTAAAAGGAGTATTTTTACCGGTGAATGAATCGCATGTTGAGCTTATTGGAGCACTTTTTATAGCCCAATCACGCCTTTTAATTCATCCATTCGTCCTTTTGAAAGCGGAATTGAACTTTTTCTTTCGTCATCCAAAATTAAACTGAAACTGTTACGAGTCCATGTAATCACTTCTCGTACTCTTTGTAAATTTACAAGGTACGAGCGATGACATCTAAAGAAACCAAAACCTGTTAATCTCGCTTCTAGTTCACTTAATGTTAAGGCACATACGAAATCGCCTTCACGAACGTGAATATGTGTTACTCCATTTTGCGTTTCAATGAAATGAATTTCCATCGGATCAAGTAAAATGATTTTATCGTTCACTTTCGCTGGTATTCTTTCTAACTTCATTTGCGGAATCATTTGAATGACTTTTTCTTCATCGACTTCTTCCACTTCCTCTTGCTCAATTTCTATCTTTTTCACACCATCGTTGTTTAATATGTATACATCCTCTGTTAACGAAAGGGCATCCGATAGAAATGATGACGTAATAAAGATTGCCTTTCCTTGCTCTTTCATTTTCATGATTGCTTTTCGAATAATAACCGTACTCTCTGTATCTACATTTTGCTCCGGTTCTTCCAAAATGATTAAATCCGGATTATGAATCATAATTCGTCCAATATGAAGACGACGCTTCTCTGAAAATGATAGTTTTTCTATTTTAACGTTTAGTCTATCTAGGAGACCAACAGGCTGCACAACTTCTTCTATACTTATCTTTGATTCATAAAGCCCTATTAAAAACTTAAAGTATTCTTTCACCTTCAAACGATCATATGCTTCATCTTTCAAAAAACAAAAACCGATGCGGGAATAATTTTTCTTTCCAATTGCTTCTCCTTCAAACAGTACATTGCCAGTTGAAGCTTCTTCTTCACCAATAATGATGCGGTGTAACACTTTAGCTGTATGATTATTGCATTGCAAAACAATACATTGTCCTTTTTCAACCTTTAGCTCAATTTCTGGTAACTGGTTCGTCTTCTCTAACTGTTTCAACTCCAGTAGCGCCATTCCGTCTCCTCCAAATACTTTTTATCCTATTATATCAAACAATTAATGGAAAATTATCCTATTTCAAACAAAAAAATAGATGCCAGAGTTCTGACACCTATTTCTTCACCATCAATTTTCCTTCATAATCATTCATCGTCTTTATTTCAACGCCTTTATAGTAATGAGCGACGATATCTGTATATTTCTTTCCTTCCGCTGCCATGCCGTTCGCCCCGTATTGACTCATACCAACGCCGTGACCGAAGCCTTTCGTCGTAACGATGATTTTATCTCCTTGTTGTTTCCACGTGAAATCAGAAGAACGTAAATCTAACTTTTCACGAACTTCTTTTCCTGTTAATGTTTTTCCTTGAAAAGCTACATCCTTTACACGCTTTCCTTCCGTAAGGTCTTTAATGTTTCCAACCTTCCCGTCTGCTAGCACTTTCACACCGAGACGTTTTTGAAAATCAGCTACTGTAAATGTTTGCTCGCTCGTAAACTTTGGTGAGGCTTGATCCCACGGACTATCTACACTTTTCAAGTACGGATAATCATTTCCCCAATAGTCAGCTGCATTTTCTGTTCGACCATTACTCGTTGAAAAGAAGGATGCTGAAATTGGTTTTCCATCATACGTTAAAACTTGTCCTGCTGTTTTCGAAACAGCTTCTTCGATTTTCTTCAAATTATTTTCGTAGTTATTGCCCCATTGCTTCTTCAATTCATCTTTGCTTTTGTACACTTGATCTTTCACCGTATCTGTCACGTCTGCATTATTTTTCTTTCCTCCGCTTAGCATACGTTGCACTACAAATGTTCTTGCTGCTAATGCCTGTGCCTTTAGTGCCTCTATTTCAAAACTGGCATTCATCTCAGAAGCTACTACACCGGTCACATACTCCTCCATAGGTAATGATTCTACCTTCTTTTGTTTCTCACGATATACAGCAACTTGAACAGCTGTATCTACTTTTCCTGGAGCTGGTATACTTTCTATCGCTGGAGGAGTTTTAGAGGCCGTTTCTTCCCCTACTTTTGCTTTCGCAAATGGGATAACAAGGGCTGCAGGTACAATGATAACGAGCGCTATTAAGAGCGCTACTGTAATAAAAAGTGGCTTTGAAAATTTCATCCTATTTTTCCCCCAATATAAAAGCTTTACTCCATTCATTCTTATGGAACAACTCTTTCTTTTAGAACATACTTAAGGGGAAGAGCATAAAACGGAAATTTTCTAAATATTTTTACTGGTACGTGCATAAGTATAGAATTTATTGACTATAACAGTAATAACCCAAAAAAAATAGCCCCTATGTCAAAAGACATAGAGACTATTTCAATTAAGCGTGAAGATCAGAAACTTCTTGTTCTTTCACTTCTTCTACTTTTTCGTTTACACGTTCAATAGTTGCACCTAATGCAGCTAATTTCTTATGGAAATCTACATAACCACGGTCAAGATGTTTTAACTCAGTTACACGAGTATAACCTTCTGATACTAAACCAGCTAAGATTAATGCAGCTGCAGCACGTAAATCAGTTGCGCCTACTTCAGCACCTTGTAAGCTGTTTGGACCGTTCATAATAACAGAACGACCTTCAATTTTAATATCAGCATTCATACGACGGAATTCTTCAACGTGCATAAAGCGGTTTTCGAATACCGTTTCTGTAATCATGCTTGTTCCATCAGCTTGTAGTAATAATGCCATCATTTGTGATTGCATGTCTGTTGGGAAACCTGGGTGAGGCATAGTTTTAATATCAACCGCTTTTAACTTATCTGGGCCGATAACACGTACACCTTCGTTTTCCTCAATAATTTTAACACCCATTTCTTCCATTTTCGCTGTAATTGAGCGTAAATGTTCAGGTACAGCATTTTCAATTAAGATGTCTCCACCAGTAATTGCTGCTGCAACCATGAATGTTCCCGCTTCAATACGGTCAGGAATAATAGAGTGGTTTGCACCATATAATTTATCAACGCCTTCGATACGAATCGTTCCAGTTCCAGCTCCGCGTACTTTCGCTCCCATCGCATTTAAGAAGTTAGCTAAGTCAACGATTTCTGGTTCTTTCGCTGCGTTTTCAAGAATTGTTGTCCCTTTTGCTAATGTAGCTGCAGACATAATGTTTTCTGTCGCGCCTACGCTTGGGAAGTCTAAGTAGATTTTAGCTCCTTTTAGTTCTCCCTCAACATATGCCTCAACAAAACCGTTACCAACCTGTACTTTTGCTCCCATTGCTTCGAAGCCTTTTAAATGTTGGTCAATTGGACGTGAACCGATTGCACATCCACCAGGAAGTGCAATACGAGCACGACCGTTACGTGCTAATAATGGTCCCATTACTTGAACAGATGCACGCATTTTACGTACATATTCAAATGGTGCTTCAATGTTTAGTTCTTTAGAAGAATCGATTGTTACTTGATTATTTTCAAATACGACTTCAGCATTTAAATGACGTAATACCTCATTAATTGTGTATACATCAGACAAAACTGGTACTTCAGATAGTACATTCTTTCCATCACTCGCTAATAGGGCTGCAGCGATTATAGGTAATACAGCATTTTTTGCGCCCTCAACACGCACTGTGCCGTTTAACCGCTTTCCGCCACGGACGATGATCTTTTCCAAATTATTCCCCTCCGTGTCCTTTTTTCAGTATCTATTCACTCAATACTCAGAAGTTATGATCGGTGTGCCAACCACAATTGTATCTTTGTTGTCTGTAGAACGTATTGCTATTTGCACATTTATTTTCTCTCTATTTGTTGAAAGAGCGTCATCCCACTTTTTATTGTATGCGGAGACTGACACAAATGCTCTTTCTTCTACTTGTTCGATCGCTCTTGCTGAAAGATCTTTCAAAACCTGATTGGTTTTATTTTGCAAAACACCTTCAATCTTATCATTCAGTACACCTTGAACACAAGTGTAAATTATAGGTTTTTCACTAAAAATTTTATTCACTTTTTGAACATACTTCGGGTCCCATTTCGCCCCACTTACTTCAAAGATAATGAAAGTGTTTTCTTTAGTATTTTCTTTACTCCAAGTTACTACTACTCGTTCTTCATGAGAAGCAAACTTTTTATAGGATGTAGCTTTATATCCATCTGGAGATTGCTCTACTTCCCACTTTTGAATATTTGCCTTGTCCTTCACATCGTTTAACAACTTTTGAAACGTATGTATATTAGAAATTGTTTTTGTTTCTCTAGCTAACCATGACCATTTTTCTACTTTAGCATCATTTTTCTCTAAAGCCTTGATCATGCTCTCCATTTTCTGTTCATCGCTTATCGGTTTCATCTCTCTATATCCAACCAAAAATAAAACAACACTAAGTGCAACAATAAGAATGGCTTTAAGCTTCAATTTCATCCCCTCCTATCCCCATTGTTAACGGAGATTTGAGGTTCTATACACTTACTTTACTAAATACGTTAAACTCTTCGAATAGCCTAAATAATCAAGGAAAAAGTTACTTACAGATGTCCCAATTGCAATTGTAATTAAGATGAGTAATACTCGCGTCTGCAGCACTTTTCCGGACTTCATTAAACGCTCAATGTGAATGCCTTGCAAAGCCCACCACGTAATGGTAATAAACAATAAATGCGAAACAATGGCAATCAGTGCTTGTTGCCCTAAAAGTTGTGCCAAAAAATCGACCCCTTTTTACTCAGCTACTACTTATGAAAGAATATAAAAACGATACCATAATAAGTAGGAGCCACACTTTTTCAAATGCAAATAGACATCTTACATTTTACATCGTGATTTTCTTTCAAAAAACGTATATCTACATTACAAGTTAACACAAAATAAAAAGCGCAGAGTACTGACTCCACACCTTTTATTTTCACTATTGTACCACGTTCCCTAAGAAGAAGAAATCTTTCATTAATGGAAAATATTCATAAAAGAAATTGTACCCAATCATCGGCATAATCCCTAGTATTACAATCGAAATTGCACAAAGACTCATAACAACCTTTATATTTAACGGTAACCGTATCCTCTCTTCTGTCTCTCCGGTGTGGAAAAACATTTGTTGTAAAATACGGAAATAATATACGAATGAAACAACTGTCGTACCCATCATAATCGAAGCTAGTACGTAATGTGCTGGCTCTACATGAAGCGCGCCTAAAAAGATGTTAATCTTTCCAATGAAGCCAGCCGTCCCTGGTATCCCGGCCAGCGATAAAATAAAAATTGTCATCATGATCGCTGCAAATGGTGATCTCTTATATAATCCGGTGAAAATCGTTATGTTTTCCTTATCGTTTTGTAAGATTAAGCCGTGGATAATGGCAAACGCGCCTATATTCATAAGCATGTATGCCAGCATATAAAACCACATGCTATCCAGCGTAAATGGTGATAATGCCACAAGTGGAACGAGCAAATACCCAGCATGCGCAATGCCTGAATAAGCAAATAAACGTTTTACGTTGTATTGTTTTAACGCGACTACATTCCCAACAATCATCGTAATACTTGCTAGCACCGCAATATATATATTCATATGCCCATATAAAGATTGCATATCTCCTTGTATTAATACACTTGCAAAAACCATAAGGAACAAACGAATAATGAGTAGGAACCCAGCAATTTTAGAAATCGTTCCAAGAAAAGCGGTAACAGGTGTAGTCGCTCCTTCATACACATCAGGTGCCCACATATGAAACGGCACTGTGGCAATTTTAAATGAGAGACCGACTAGCAATAAAAGAAATGCCAGAGCTAGCAATAACTGAATACCACTAGCGAGCTCCCCAGTGAGTACCTTTTGCATATCTACAATGTTAGTTGAACCTGTAATACCGTATAAATAACTCATTCCAAAGAGCGTGATCGCCGTTCCAATTCCTCCGCTAATGACATATTTCATTGCCGCTTCATTTGATGCACGGTTCTTTTTTCGTATTCCGACTAAAATATAAGAAGAAAGTGAAAGTAACTCTAAACCAACGAAAAGGGTGATAAAGTCAACACTAGAAGCCATGAACATCGCACCAAGAAGTGCCATTAAAAATAAGTAATAATATTCGCCCTTATCTTCAATCGGATTCTTCTTATCATCGCTCATTGCGATGCATAAAATGAGCGCTGAGGCGCCTAATAACAACGTTTTAAACCCTTTTGAAAATCCATCTAACACAAACGATCCATTTAAAATATCTCCAGCTGGTTCGCTATATAGCGTAATTAATGAAACAATTGCTAATACGATGGCAGCAATCGCACCAAGAGCTACATATCTATGGTTCAGCTTAAAAAACAAATCACATATGGAAAGAAGGATGGCGGCCCCGAGAATAATAAATTCTGGCACCATTAGATGCCACGATAAGCTAAGTAACGTATTCATATCCATCCTACTTCACCCCCAATGTTTTCAATGTATTTTGAAGCGGATCCCCTAGTATCTCTGGCATAACTCCAATTACAATAATACAAAAGATAAGTAGTAAAACAGGGACGTACTCCCATCCATGTATATCAGATTTTTCTTCCCACTCTTTCTTTCCAAATGTCACTTGAAGTGTCGCTCTTAATACGTATACAGCAGTTAAAATGATGCCAATCACACCGACTGCAGCAATGACGGGCTCTCCTTGAAATAAACCGAGAAAGGCAAGAAATTCGCTAACAAACCCAGACATCCCTGGTAATCCAAGCGATGCCATTCCTCCTGCTAAGAAGAAGCCGCTAAGTACTGGGACACTTTTTGCGAGTCCACCAAGCGCTGTAATTTCTGATGTTCCGAAACGTTGTTCTATAACACCGAGTAAGAAAAACAGCAAGGCTGCAATTAAACCGTGCGATACAACCTGGAATAACGCCCCTTGTGTACCCGGTGCATTAAGTGACGCAAGTCCCATTAACACAATTCCCATATGCGAAATACTAGAGTAAGCCAGTACTTTCCTAAAGTCCGTTTGGATGAGCGCTAAAAAGGAACCGTATAATAAATTAATTACACCTAATATCGCAATTAGCGTTGCAACATCGTGAAAATATTCCGGGAATAGCCCTTTTCCGAAGCGAATAATACCGTATGCTCCAATCTTCAGCAAAACTCCAGCATGAAGCATAACTACAGCTGGATGCGCTTCTATGTGCACATTGACCATCCAACGGTGCAACGGAAAAACAGGTAGTTTAATTGCAAAGGCAATCATTATGGAAATAAATACACCAAGCTGCAAGCTACTTGGGATGATGAGTTCTCCTTCTGCACTTACGCTTCTTAATATCTCTTTCAGCTCCACAATATTTGTTGTACCTGTTTTCGCGAACAAAATTGAGAAAACAATGAGCAAAATAGCTGAGCCAATACCGTTATATATTAAATAACTATACGCAGCCTTTTCGCTCGACAATTTCCCCCACTTCCCAATCAATAAGAACATTGGTGGCAACGTAATTTCAAAGAAGATAAAAAACAACATTAGATTTTGAGCAGCAAAGACGCCGAGCATCCCTATTTCTAGCATGAGTAACAGCATATAAAATGCTTTTAAATTTCTTTTAATAGAAAAGGCTGCAATTGCTGCGAGCATCGCTAGAAGAGCCGTCAGCACCATCATAACAAGCGACAAACCATCAATACCGAGCTCGTAATAAATAGAAAACCACCTTTTATCCACCGCTGTAAAATCTCCGAACTTAATCCATTTCACCTTTTCATCAAATAGTGACAAACTCTTTCCAGAAGCATATGTACAAGCGAGGACGATAGCGATTCCAAATGGAAGTGCCGTCCCAAATAAGCCAAGCGCCCGCACTGTACGCAATTCCTTTTTCGGTGTTAATACAAGCAATAAAATTCCTAAAAGCGGGGAAAAAATGAAGAACGTTAACAACAAATCATTCATCGTAAATCCCCTCCTGTATAGAGCAAAATAATGACGAGTACAGCGAGCGAAACCGCCGTTACAGTACCGTACACTTGTACATTCCCGTTTTGAAGTTTCGATCCAAGATTACTTGTACCTTTAACTACGCTTCCAATTAAAACTGCAATTCCCTCGACTACATACACTTCAAATAAGCGAAGCACATGAGCGATTCCTTTTGTAATAGGGATCACCGTCATGTTGTATAGTTCATCCACATAATATTTTTCCTTCAAAAGATTATAAAGCGAGGTTTCCGTACCCCCAGCCCAATCTCTAGAAATTGATTTCTTGCCATATATGAAATATGCAAGAGCGATTCCCGCAAATGAAACGAGCGTCGCAACAATCATAATCCAAACTGGCCCATGCGCTTCTTCAACCTTGAACCCTACATCTTTTGTCAACCAATCTCCGAGAAACGTACCGAACCATGGTGTATTTATATATCCTGCCACTACTGCGAGAACGCCGAGAACAATCATTGGATACGTCATAACGCGGGGCGACTCATGCACATCTTCCTTCGTCTTCGTTTCTCCGGTAAAGACAAGAAAGTATAGGCGGAACATATAAAACGCTGTCAAAAACGCCGCAATTACTGCTAAAGTAAATAAAACGTAATTGCCATTCATCCAAGTCGCCGCTAAAATTTCATCTTTGCTGAAAAAACCGGAAAGGAGCGGAACACCGCTAATGGCAAGGGTACCTATTAGAAATAGCGTACCAGTTACTTTCATCTTCTTCTGTAAACCGCCCATTTTATTAATGTTTTGCGTATGCACTGCATGAATTACACTTCCCGCTGCCAAAAATAGTAGTGCTTTAAAAAAAGCATGTGTCGTTAAATGGAAGACACCGGCTACATAACCTGCAGAACCTAACGCAAGCATCATATATCCAAGCTGGCTAACTGTAGAATAAGCAAGTACTCTCTTTATATCTGTTTGCACGAGACCGATAGAGGCCGCAAAGATTGCAGTGAAAGCTCCAACGATTGCCACGGTCTGCATCGCCACTGTACTTGCTGAAAATAGAGGGAACATCGTCGCTACTAAATATACGCCTGCTGCAACCATCGTCGCGGCGTGAATAAGTGCCGAAACAGGCGTTGGCCCCTCCATTGCATCTGGCAACCACGTATGAAGCGGGAACTGACCTGATTTCCCCATCGCCCCGATAAAAATTAATATTGCTGTTATCGTAATCATGTAAGGAGGTAAATCCCCTGTATAAATCGCCCTAAATATTGCGTCATATTCAAAACTACCTGCGTACCAAAAAATTAAAATCATCCCGATAAATAAACCAACATCCCCAATACGTGTCATAATAAAAGCCTTTTTTGCAGCAGCCTTCGCTTCTTCTTTAAAGAAATAAAAACCGATAAGTAAAAATGAGCCAAGGCCAACTAATTCCCAAAATATATAAAGCTGTAATAAATTCGTTGATATAACAAGCCCTAACATCGCAAATGTAAAGAGTCCTAAATATGCGTAAAAGGTTGGTAATCGTTCATCACCTTTCATATAACCTTTCGAATACACATGTACAAGCAGACTCACAAGCGTAACGATAAATAACATTAAAGCTCCTAATGCAGTCACCTCAAAGCCGAATGATATATCCACATCTCCAGCTCTAAGCCACACCCACTTATGCTTCACGCTTGCTTCTGAAAACCTTTCTATTAACACAAGTACCGCAAGTATAAAGGAGAGAAAGACGAAAAAAATACTAAGTACGCTGCTTCCTTCTCTAATTTTCTTCCCGAATATAATAAGTAACAAAAACGAAACGAGTGGGAAAAGCGGTATGAGCCATGCATAATCGATCATTGTTTCCTTCCCCCTTTTTCGGTCACAATGCTATCCTTTGAGCGTATCCATTTCATCTACCTGAACTGTCGTACGATTACGATACAAAGCAATTAAAATAGCGAGTCCTACCGCCGCTTCTGCTGCCGCTACAGCCATCGTAAACAGCGAGAAAATTTGACCTGTTAAATTCGGAAATAGGCCTAATTTACTAAACGCCACTAAGTTTAAATTGGCAGCATTCAGCATTAATTCGATACAAACTAATACGATTACTGTATTCCGCTTTGTTAAAGCTCCAAATAGACCGATGCAAAACAAAATAATCGCAAGCGTTAAATATGCAGAAGCTGGAACGCTACTCATTGGAATCCTCCTCTTTCTCGTCCTTTTTCGCAAGTATAATCGCGCCAACGAGTGCTACAAGTAAAATAACTGAAGTTAGTTCAAATGGAATAATATATTTTGAATAGAGAAGCGTACCGATTTGAAGTGTGTTATTTTCATGGAGAGGTAAACTTCCTTGTGTGCTTTCATTTGCAAAATCAACATTATTAACAGCGAAATACATAACCGCTCCAAATGCTACAACTGCAAAGAAGATAATCCATTTTCGAAGAGTAAGACGCGATTCATTTTCCGCGTTATGTTTCGTTAACATAATGCCGAAAATCATAATAATTGTGATTGCACCAGAGTAAAGTAAAATTTGTGCAACGCCTATAAATTCAGCTGATAAAAGAAAATACAAACCTGCAATGCTGAGAAATGTCAGAACGAGAGCTAGCATCATGTGCATAACTTTCGTTAAGTTCAACATAAGAACACCGCCGATAATTGCAGACAAGGATAGTATAAAGAATGCTACAAACTCGCCATTCATGCCTTATTCTCCTTCCTGACGTTTTCGTCGTTTTCGTCAAGCCACTGCAAATTTTTAAATAAGTCATCACGTGAATATTCCGCGAGTTCAAAGTTATTTGTCATGACAATTGCCTCTGTCGGGCAAACTTCTGTACATAAATCACAAAGAATACAAATTTCAAAATTAATATCATACGTGTCGATAATTTTTCCTTTTTTCGTAGGATCTGGATGTTTCTTTCCTGTTAACTGAATACAGTCTGTCGGACAAATGTTAGAACATTGATTACAAACAATACATTTCTCCGGATAAAATTTTTGAATCCCCCGAAAACGGTCTGGCAACGGCAACGGCTGATTTGGATAATCATACGTTACCTTCTTCTTGCTCAAATTACTTAATGTATATTTTAATCCTTTAAATAGTCCTTTCATCTCTTACTGGCACCCCCCTCATAGATTAGAAGAATAACTCCTTAATCAATGCCGTTAAGAAAATATTTGCAAGTGCAATCGGCAATAATACTTTCCATCCAAACTCCATTAACTGGTCACCTCTTATACGTGGGAACGTAACGCGGAACCAAATTAATAGAAAGACTACACTGCTAAATTTCAAAGCAAACCATACGGCACCTGGGATAAATCCAAGAAACATGACTGGATTCCAGCCTCCTAAAAAGAGCACTGTAATTAACGATGCCATCCCGAAGAAATATACGTACTCTGAAAGCATGAAAAACGCCCAGCGAAAACCTGAGTATTCCGTATGGTATCCAGAAACAAGTTCTGACTCCGCTTCTGGCAAATCGAATGGCGTCCTATTTAACTCTGCCACTGCTGCGATTAAGAAAACGACGAAGCCAATTGGCTGTACGAAAATGTACCAAACCTTCTCCTGCGCCGCTACAATCTCATTTAAATTCAGGCTACCAGCTAGCAAAACGATACCAATTACACTCATTACGAGCGGAATCTCATAAGAAATCATTTGCGCCGCCGCACGCATCCCTCCTAAAAGGGAATATTTATTATTCGATGCCCATCCCCCAGTTACAACACCTATCGTCGTAATACCGGAAACAGCAATATAATAAAGTAGCCCGACTCCAATATCTGCAAATTGAAATTTATCAGTGAACGGGATAACTGCAAGCACCATAAATGCTGGTGCAAATGCAATAACAGGCGCTAATATAAACAGCGGTTTATCTGCTGCTTTCGGAATACTATCTTCTTTCAATAATAGTTTTAAAACATCAGCTACCGTTTGCAGTAAACCAAATCGGCCTCCAACCTGGTTTGGTCCAATCCGCCCTTGCATAAACCCCATCACTTTCCGTTCTGCCAAAATTCCATATGTAACGAAGCCAAGGACTGCAAATAGTAGAAGCACCGCTAATCCGAAAAAAATGAAGAAATTCGTCCAGCTTGAAGGTGATTGTAAGAGCGTCTCAATCATTAGCCATCAACCTCCCCAAGTACAATATCAACTCCACCTAAAATCGTAATTAAATTAGCGATGTTTTCGCCTTTCAATAACTTCGGTAAAATTTGCAAGTTATAAAAAGATGGTCTACGAAACTTCAAACGGTACGGCTCTTTCTTTCCATCACTTGCGATATAACAACCAATCTCTCCGCGCGGCGATTCTATACGTACGAACGCTTCTCCCTTAGGTGCCTTAATAATTTTCGGTACTTTTGCCAGCACAGCTCCATCTTTCGGGAACTGCTGAACCGCTTGCTCAACAATCTTTAAAGACTCCTCGATTTCTTGCATTCGGCAAACGTAGCGATCCCAAGCATCTCCCACGCTTCCAACAGGAATATCAAAATCAAAACGATCATAAATCGAATATGGCTCATCTTTGCGAAGATCCCAGTTTACTCCAGTGCATCGCAAATTTGCTCCGCTTAAAGAATACGAAATCGCTTCTTCCGCGCTATATATACCAACGCCTTTCACACGATTTAAGAAAATCTCATTACCGCTAACAAGATCATGATAACCTGCCAATTGCTCTCTCATATACGGAACAAACTCTTCCACCTTTTCAATCCAACCATCTGGCGCATCCCACTTCACACCACCAACTCTCATATAATTAAAAGTAAGCCGTGCCCCGCATAATTCATTTAATAAATTTATAATCATCTCTCGTTCACGAAACGCGTACAGAAACGGGCTGACCGCTCCTATATCAAGAAGATTCGTCCCCCACCAAACGAGATGGCTTGCAATTCTTCCAAGCTCCATCGCAAGTACTCGCAAGTATTCGGCACGCTCTGGAATTTCAAGCCCCATCATCGTCTCTACAGCATGGCAAATGACGTAATTATTCGTCATGGCTGATAAATAGTCCATTCGATCTGTATAAGGAATAATTTGCGTATACTGTAAGCTCTCAGCAATCTTTTCCGTCCCGCGATGCAAATACCCAATAACCGGTGTAGCTTCTTTAATAATTTCCCCGTCTATCTTAATTACGAGCCTGAACACACCATGTGTACTCGGATGCTGAGGTCCTACATTCAAAAGCATCTCTTCCGTGCGGATCATAGCTACACCTCCACATCATACGGTTCATAGTCTTTTCTAAGCGGATATCCTACCCAATCATCTGGCATTAAAATACGCGTTAAATTCGGATGCCCTTTAAATACAATGCCTAGCAAATCATACGCTTCTCTCTCCGGCCAGTCAGCCCCTTTCCAAAGCGCTGTCACAGACTCGACTTGCGGCGCTTCCCGGTCTAGTTTTACCTTCACCGCTACCGATTGTTTCTTGCCATATGAAAACAAATGAACATACACTTCCATATGTGTCACAAAATCCGTCGCATGTAGCTCTGACATATAATCAAAAGCAAGTCCCTCATGGAATCGCAGTGACTCCATCACTTCATAATATTTTGCGGGATCCACCACAAGAGTTGGCACATCCTTTGACAATTTATTAATATAGGAATCTACTAATGCACCCTCTCCTAACTTCTCCCTAATAGCCTCAACATACTGATTTAAATGTGGTTGATTTACGGACGGTTCTTCCTGCTTCGGCTCATCCTCTTTCTTACCTTCAGCTCCCTTTGTCTTCGCTCTTGCAGCCGCTGCAATTGCCTTGGCCTTTTCATCTCCCGAATCCCCATCACCTTGCGAGGCTTTCTGCTTCGCTAGTGCTGCCGCTTTTGCCTTGGCCGCCGCCACCGCCTTCGCCTTGGCTTTCGCTTTTTCTTCTTCTGTTACTTCTTCTGTCCCTTCTCTTTTCTGTTTCGCTAACGCCGCCGCTTTTGCTTTTGCAGCTGCTGCTGCCTTCGCCTTGGCTTTCGCTTTTTCTTCTTCCGTTACTTCTTCTGTTCCCTCTCTTTTTTGCTTCGCTAACGCCGCCGTTTTTGCCTTTGCTGCCGCTGCTGCCTTCGCCTTAGCTTTCGCTTTTTCTTCTTCCGTTACTTCTTCTGTTCCTTCTCTTTTTCGCTTCGCTAACGCTGCCGCTTTTGCTTTTGCTGCCGCTGCTGCCTTCGCCTTCACTTTCGCTTTTTCTTCTTCCGTTACTTCTTCTGTTCCTTCTCTTTTCTGCTTCGCTAACGCTGCCGCTTTTGCTTTTGCTGCCGCTGCTGCACGTCGTTTTGCTTCTTCTATAGTAATATCATCATTTTTTGGTAGCGCTTTCTCTTTTTCTTGATCTTCTGCCTCAAGCTCACTTATTTCCGCCTCGTGTTTCGCTACAAGGCGTTTTCTCGCTTCTTCTTTTGCACGCCTAGCTGCTTCTTTTTTCAGATCCTCTAAATCTTTGTTTGGATTACTCATTTATTCGTCACCTGCTTCCCGGTCTTTGCTTCGTAACGAATTTTTTCTTTTAATTTATTAATTCCATAAATTAAAGCAGCCGGATTTGGGGGACAACCAGGAATATACACATCAACTGGTACGATTTGGTCTACACCTTTCACAACAGCATATGAATTTACATACGGACCACCTGCTGTCGCACAAGATCCCATCGCAATAACCCATTTCGGTTCAGGCATTTGATCATATAAACGCCGAACAATAGGAGCCATCTTCTTCGTTACTGTTCCCGATACAATCATGACGTCCGATTGCCTTGGTGAAGTCCGAAAAAATGACCCAAATCGATCTAAATCATAATGTGATGAGCCTACTCCCATCATTTCAATTGCACAGCACGCCAGTCCGAATGTCATCGGCCATAAAGAATTGCTCCTCGCCCACCCTTTCAACTGTTCCAATGTAGAAAAAAAGATATTTCGTTCTAATTCTGCTCGCTCATTTGGATGTAATTCCTCAAAATTTATAACCATTGTAACACCTTCTTTTTCCAAGCATACGCTAATCCAACTAGCAACATTACAACAAAGATGAGCATCTCAATTAATGCAAATAAACCTAGCTTGTCATACGCAACAGCCCAAGGATATAAAAATAAAGTTTCTACATCAAAGATCACAAACAATAAAGCGAAAATATAATAACGAGCATGAAACCGAATATTTGCATCGTGAAAAGGCTCAATTCCACTCTCATACGTCGTCGCCTTTGCTGCACTTGGTTTATTTGGGCGCAGCATCCTTCCTAATGTAAGAGCCACTACCGGCAGCAATATACCTAATAGCAAGAAAATCAAAACGATCATATAACTATTTTCATATACACTTGCCATTGTGAAACCCTCCCCCCTAAATTAAGAACAAGTTCACATAGTAAACAATATGTCCTAGTTGCAGCAATTATTATTTTTAAATTTTTCTAAATAATGCAACTATTCTAATCATTATAGCAAACTTCAAATTCCTATGTCGATATGTTGGGAGACAGAAACAAGAATTATTAAAATCTATCTTTACAACTTGCTATAATTGTGCAAAATAAATATAAAACTTATATATGCTTTTCAAGAAACCGTAGGTGATATAAATGAAAAAACAAACACATGTAAGTATTCTTATAATCATTGCATTACTGTCTATAACGATTCACTACGTAGCGATGCCTTTTTTATATGATTACTCATTTCCTTTTCAGCTATTAATCGGAATGAGTACCCTATTAATTGATATTATCGCTTGTAGTTATATACTTTACTTTTCAAACATGAAAGAAGGGCTACCTCGTTTATTTTGGATCATATTATCTGTTGGAGCTCTCTCTTATTTTATCGGTGATATAGTCGTTGCCTATCAGCGTTTAATTGTAAAGGACTTCTATACGTTCGTTGATCCATCTGACTTTTTTTACTTACTTTTTTTAGTTAGTTTTGCCTTTGCCTTTCTATACGAAATCATTTACAACCGAGATTTATTAGAAAAACTTTTTATGCTATGTGATATTTGTATTATCGTTACAGCTCAATTTACTTTAAGTTACTACTTACTTATTGAACGAACCATTCACATCTTTACAACATCCTATATCGACATATTTGTTCAACTTACCTATCCAATGGCTGATTTACTCTTTCTCTTAATAGGAATCAATCTTTTATTCAAACCACTATCCTTATTACCTAAAAAGGTTGGTGCGCTTCTTGGCAGTGCTTTAATTTTATATGCTACTACCGATGCGATTTATGCTTATATAAAATACTTCATACCAGAGTATTCTATGTTTACAGTTACTCCTTTCTATCAAGTAACCTTAGTACTAGTAGCAATTTCCTGTATTCTCCATACAAAAGAATCTGAAAAACAAGAACAAGTACTACTAACACCTAAAATTGGTGAATCAATCCGATTATCATTACCGTATATTTCGGTAGTAATGCTTATTGTTTTTATATTAGTCGAATACGTTTTTGCGCCTATTATAGTAATCGGACTTATAATAACTTTCTCTTTCGTTCTCATGCGTCATAGTTTAGTTCGAAAACAAAATAAAATATTATTGCTTGCTCAAATGCAATTCAATTCAGAACTCGAGAAACAAATTAAACTACGTACAGAAGATTTAGTAGAACAGAAAAATGAACTCTATCATAATCAACAAATGTTTAAATCTTTATACGAGCATCATCCAGATCCAATCTTCACATTAGATTTGTACGGTAATTTTCTCAAAGTAAATAACGCTGGTACTACTTTACTTGGTTATCAAACGAATGAATTATTAAATCAGCCTTACTATTCACTCATATACGAAGAAGATTTAGAAGAAATGATTAACGCCTTTCATCGTGTAAAAAAGGGATATTCTATCTCTTTAGAAATACGGGCGTACCATAAAAACAGAGATATTTACTACTTGCACGTTACCGCCGTACCGATCTTTTTAAAAGAGAAAATTTCTGGGGTTTATTTAATGATTAAAGATATTACGGAAAGCAAACAACAACAAGAACAAATTAATTTCCTAGCATACCATGATACTTTAACAGAGCTTGCAAATCGTCGTGCATTTCATCAACATTTAGAACAGGCAATTGCACGAGCAAAAGTATCGAAAAAGTCTTTTGCTGTTATGTTTCTCGACCTAGACCGTTTTAAAGTTATTAATGATACCCTCGGTCATCGAGTAGGAGACCTATTGCTTATCGCAGTAGCAAAAAGACTCGAAAGAATATCAACATCAAATATGAAACTCGCACGGCTAGCTGGGGATGAGTTCACGATCCTTATCGAAAATTACAAAAAAAAGCCAGATGTCCAAAAAATGGCTGATATGATTGTAGCGGCCATGAATGAGCCATTTGAAATCGAAAATCAACATTTACAAATCTCACCAAGTATCGGAATTGCAATATATCCTGAAGCAGGTGAAGATCCGCTATCCATTTTGCAGCATGCTGATATGGCCATGTACGAAGCAAAGAATAAAGGAAAAAACGGTAGCTCTCTTTACACGAAAGAACTATATAAAAAAATGGAACGAAAAGCTCGAATCGAAAAAGATTTGCCAATCGCTTTAGTAAACAAAGAATTTTATCTCGTTTATCAACCACAAATCGATACGACAACAAATAAAATTATCGGTGCTGAAGCTTTAATACGGTGGAAACACCCGCTATTAGGTGACATTTCACCATGTGAGTTTATTCCAATTGTAGAAGAGACGCCACAAGTAGTCCCACTTGGACATTGGGTATTACAAGAAGCTTGTCTCCAATTAAAAATATGGCATACCTTTGGCTACCAAAATTTAAAAATAAGTGTTAATTTATCTGCAAAAGAGTTCCGGCAAGATCAATTAATCGAAAACATTTCACAAATATTAAACGACGTGCAAGTCGATCCAAAATATGTAACCCTCGAGTTAACAGAAAGAATTGCAATGATTGACGAGAAAGAAACGTTATTGAGACTGAAGCAATTAAAAGAATACGGTATCCAAACTTCCATTGATGACTTCGGTACTGGGTATTCTTCTCTTGCTTATTTATCAATTTTTCCAATCGACACATTAAAAGTACCGAGAGAATTTACACAATTAGCTGATCATCGTCCTGAAGAACGAGCCATCGTTTCTACAATCCTTTCCCTCGCAAATACTTTAAATCTTTCAGTCGTTGCCGAAGGAATTGAAACCGAAAAACAGCTTAAGTTTCTGCAAAAACATAAATGTAAATATATGCAAGGTTACTATTTCAGTAAACCACTTACTAGCAATCAATTTATAAAGTTTCTACAAAAAACCCCCAGTATGAACAAATAATTCATAATGGGGGTTTTATAGTGCTAAATATTTTTCTCATAATATTCTTCTGCGATCTCTTCGTAAAAAGCCGCAGATGTTGTGTAGAAATATGGAATTAACCATAAGAATCCAATCCCTAACGTTATACAACTTAATATAAACCAACCGATAAAACTTAAACATAAAATGAAATACTCCATCTTATGTCCATCCATCATACGACGACTTTCTGTAATAGCTTGGTTCAGTGAATACTCAGGATGATCATTTATAATAAAGTATGTCATCGCATAAGAAAATGATTTAATAATACCTGGAATAACGAACAATAACGTCCATAAGAAAAGATAAAGATTTACTAATAAATATAATAAAAATGATTTTAGAAATCTCTTTCCCTCTGAAAACCAAATGAATACATTACCGATACTAGCTTGATTTTCACGAAGGATATTTAAACCAAGGTAATATCCACCTAAAGTTAACGGTCCAGTAACAAAAAATGTCAGAATATTCGTTGAAATTGAACCATTTGTTTTTTGCCAACCGAAAATTAAAGAAAATCCCCAATCAACACTAAAACTAAAAGCTGTGATAAGAATTGAAATGAGCAGTGTAGCCCCAACAGCTAATCCCCATTTCCCTTCTAATGAATCTAGTGCTTCTCCTTTTAGATCACTAATCATGCGTAGCCTCGCCTCCTATACACAATAATTCTATTAGTATAGCATGTTCCTATTGAAATTCACCTTTTGAAATGTAGCGATAAAAGTGTGCTGTCGTTGTACTCATATACGGACTAAGCCAAAGAAATCCTATTCCAAAAGTAAGAAGCGCTAAAACAACCCAGCCTATGAAGCTCAGCCATAAAAGAAACAAATCTAACTTATGACCCCTCATAAGATTCTTACTTTCCTTCATCGCCTGCGAAACACTATATTCTGGATTTTCAATCATCACATAGTACGTCAGTGCATAAGAAAAATACATCACAATCATACCAACAATTGAAATTGCTAATAGTACGAAGAAAGCTATTGTAAACGACAGATTTCCTTCTTCACCTAAGAATATGAATAAACCTGTTAACAACATCGGAATCCATGTACCTGTATATAACAAAATCGCAAGCATTGCCCACATTGTTTTCATCATTCTTTTAAAGCCACGAAATCCTTCGAATAAGTAATCTACTTTAGCATCTTCTCGTTTACTAATCTGTAAAAATACATTTGTATAACCATATGACGTAATCCCATACGATGCGTTACTCAAAATTATCATAATGCAATAAAAAATTCCAAAGGTAATACCCGCTCCAATTGACATCGTTTCCGCTTCAAATGATCCAGTCACACTTACAACTAAAAGAAATATAATAATTCCTGGAATTAATAATATAAGCATTGCAGCCATCGAAACGACATAACTTAAAATAAAATATAAAATCGTTGATCCAACACCTAGTCCCCATTTCCCCTTTAAAGAGTACAATGCTTCTCGTTTCATTTCACCGATCATTGATTCATCCCCTTCATAAAATATAAATTGCTGTACACCTCTACTTATACAAGCATCAATATAATTATACCAGTTTTGTAAAATTATCCATAAAACAAATAAAAAATCCGTAAAGGCAAGGCCCTTACGGATTTTTTTACTTCATATCAGAAACATTTAAACGGTTCACAGCACGTTGTAATGCCATTTCTGCACGTCTAAAGTCAACATGTGCTTGTTTGTCTTGCATACGTTGCTCAGCGCGACGCTTCGCTTCATTTGCACGATGGATATCGATATGGTTTGCTTCTTCAGCAGATGATGATAATACAGTTACTTTATCTGGACGAACTTCGATAAAGCCACCGCTTACTGCTACATAATCAGTGTGTCCACCATTTTTCAGACGAACTGCACTAATTTTTAATGGTGCAACAGTTGGAATGTGACCTGGTAAGATCCCCATTTCCCCACTCTCTGCTTTTACACTTACCATTTCTACTTCTTTTTCGTAAACCGGTCCATCAGGAGTTACAATACTGACTGGAAATGTCTTCATACTTCGTCCCTCCTAAGGCCTTACGCCATCATTTTCTTCGCGTTCTCAATAACTTCTTCAATACTACCAACAAGGCGGAATGCATCTTCTGGAAGGTCATCATATTTTCCTTCTAGAATTTCTTTGAAGCCACTAACTGTATTTTTTACAGGTACGTAAGAACCTTTTTGACCTGTAAACTGCTCAGCTACGTGGAAGTTTTGAGATAAGAAGAATTGAATACGACGAGCACGATGTACAACTAACTTATCTTCTTCAGATAACTCATCCATACCTAAGATAGCGATGATATCTTGAAGTTCTTTGTAACGTTGTAAAGTTTGCTGCACTTGACGTGCTACTTCATAATGCTCTTCTCCTACGATTTCTGGAGAAAGTGCACGAGATGTAGATGCTAATGGATCTACGGCTGGGTAAATACCCATTTGTGTTAAACGACGCTCTAAGTTTGTTGTTGCATCTAAGTGAGCGAATGTTGTAGCTGGTGCTGGGTCAGTATAGTCATCGGCTGGTACATATACCGCTTGGATAGACGTGATAGACCCTTTATTTGTAGATGTAATACGCTCTTGTAATTGACCCATTTCTGTTGCAAGTGTTGGTTGGTAACCTACCGCAGATGGCATACGACCAAGAAGGGCAGATACTTCAGAACCAGCTTGCGTGAAACGGAAGATGTTATCGATGAACAGAAGTACGTCTTGTCCTTGCTCATCACGGAAATGCTCAGCCATTGTTAAACCTGTTAATGCAACACGTTGACGTGCTCCAGGTGGCTCATTCATTTGTCCGAATACCATCGCAGTTTTCTTGATTACGCCAGAATCGCTCATTTCATGGTATAAGTCATTACCCTCACGAGTACGCTCACCTACACCAGCGAATACAGAGATACCACCGTGCTCTTGTGCGATGTTGTTAATTAATTCCTGAATTAATACTGTTTTACCTACGCCGGCACCACCGAATAGGCCGATCTTACCACCCTTAATGTAAGGAGCAAGTAAGTCTACTACTTTAATACCAGTTTCAAGAATTTCTACTTTAGTAGATAATTCTTCGAATGCAGGTGCTTGACGGTGAATTGGATCACGGTGTACATCCGCAGGAAGTTCACCATCTAAGTCAATTGCATCACCTAATACGTTGAATACACGACCAAGTGTTGCATCACCAACTGGTACAGAGATTGCTTTACCAGTATCTTCTACTTCTGTGCCACGAACAAGTCCATCTGTGGAAGACATCGCAACTGTACGAACTGTATCATCACCTAAATGAAGTGCAACTTCAAATGTTAAGTTCATGCTTCCGTTTTCGTTGCTTTGTTTTACCGTAAGGGCGTTGTAGATTTCTGGTAGCTTTCCGCCATCAAACTTAACGTCTACAACCGGACCCATGATTTGCGTAACGCGCCCTTTATTCATCGGGTTCCCTCCTAGCTTTCTTTTAATTAGCCAGCTTTCTAAGCGAAGTCGGCTTTTAATTTTTTATTAGTTTAGCTTACGCGACTCTTTTGAAAGAGCCGCTTCCACTTTTTATTGAATCTAGTTCTAGCGGCTAGAACAGTCGGTCATTTCGCGCCTTCCTGTGAGGCAAACTACGCCTCTTCGTCAGGAGCTCCAATGCCCTCCTGTTCTGGACGAGCCGCTTCCACTTTTTATTACTATTCTAACGCTGCTGCTCCACCAACGATTTCCGTAATTTCTTGCGTAATCGCTGCCTGACGCGCACGGTTGAATGAAAGTGTAAGTGAATCGATAACTTCCATTGCGTTGTCTGTAGCACTCTTCATTGCTGTCATACGCGCTGCGTGCTCACTTGCTTTACCATCTAGTAATGCACCGTACACTAAGCTTTCTGCGTATTGTGGCAATAATACTTTTAAAATTTCTTCTTCAGAAGGTTCAAATTCATAAGCTGTCGTCGGTTTGTCAGACGCCACATCAGTAAGCGGTAAAATTTTATTTTCCGTTACTTCTTGTGAAATTTTACTTACGTAATGGTTGTAGTAAATATACAGCTCATCATAAGCACCATCTGCGAACATCGCAATTGCTCGAGAAGCAAGATCTTTAATATCAGTAAATGATGGGTGGTCAGATAATCCAACTACTTCATCAATGATGTTAAAGCCGCGACGTTTTAAATAATCACGTCCTAGTCGTCCAAGTACAATAATTGAATATTGATTTGAATCCATATTATGACGTTCACGAATTACGTTACTTACTGTACGTAATACGTTACTGTTATAACCACCTGCTAGTCCGCGATCAGATGTAATAACGATGTATCCTGTACGCTTTACAGGACGCGCATTTAGCATTGGATGATTAATTCCTTTACTTCCTTGCGCAATGCTCGCTACTACTTCTTGAATCTTTTCCATATACGGAACGAAAGATTTAGCATTTTGCTCTGCACGGTTTAACTTAGATGCAGATACCATCTCCATCGCCTTCGTAATTTGACTCGTTTTCTTTGTCGAGGTAATCTTCGCTTTTATATCGCGTAAAGATGCCACAGGTTTTCACCACCTTTTTTCCGGAAGTTGGCACGATTAGTAAGAATCCTCTTCCTAATCTACGTTGCAAGATATTCTTGCTCATGATTGAAGGAAAAGAATAGGTGCACCTACTCTTTTCCTTTACATAACCGTCAGCAATCTCAGAGTCTGAGATGCCTTATATATTATCTAGCGTCGGCGGCTTGTACGAGCCGCTTCCGCTTTTATTAATCTAGTTCCGCCTCTTAGCCGATGAGGCTGAACAGTCGGCTTCACTTTTATTATTATTCAGAAGCTACGAATACTTTTTTAAATCCGTTAATTGCTGCTGCAAATTTGTCGTCATCCGCAAGTTTCTTAGTTGTGCGGATTTCTTCTAATAAGTCAGTCGCATTAGAATCTAACCAAGCATGGAATTCTTCTTCGAAACGAGTGATATCTACTACTGGGATATCATCTAGGAATCCACGTGTTAAAGCGTAAAGAATGATAACTTGTTTCTCTACACGTAACGGTTTGTGTAATCCTTGTTTTAATACCTCAACAGTACGAGCACCACGGTTTAATTTCGCTTGAGTTGCTTTATCAAGGTCAGAACCGAACTGAGCGAACGCTTCTAACTCACGGTAAGATGCAAGGTCAAGACGAAGTGTACCTGATACTTTACTCATTGCTTTAATCTGAGCAGATCCACCTACACGAGATACAGAAGTACCCGCATCGATCGCTGGACGTACGCCAGAGAAGAATAGGTCAGATTGTAAGAAGATTTGTCCATCCGTAATAGAAATTACGTTTGTTGGGATGTATGCTGATACGTCCCCTGCTTGTGTTTCGATGAAAGGTAGTGCAGTTAAAGAACCGCCGCCTCTTGCATCACTTAATTTTGCTGCACGCTCTAATAAGCGAGAATGTAAGTAGAATACATCCCCTGGATAAGCTTCACGACCTGGAGGACGACGTAATAGTAATGACAGCTCACGGTAAGCCGCTGCTTGTTTTGATAAGTCATCATATACTACTAATACGTGTTTACCATTGTACATGAACTCTTCACCCATTGTTACACCAGCATAAGGAGCTAAGTATAATAATGGAGCTGGTTGAGAAGCAGATGCAGTTACAACGATTGTGTACTCTAATGCACCGTGCTTACGTAGTGTTTCTACTACGTTACGTACAGTTGATTCTTTTTGTCCGATAGCTACATAGATACAAATCATATCTTCATCTTTTTGGTTAATGATTGTATCAAGTGCAACTGCCGTTTTACCAGTTTGACGGTCACCGATGATTAACTCACGTTGACCACGGCCAATTGGTACAAGAGCGTCGATCGCTTTAATACCTGTTTGAAGTGGCTCATGAACAGATTTACGATCCATTACACCTGGTGCTGGACTTTCGATTGGACGAGTGTTTGTTGTATTGATTGGGCCTAAACCATCAACTGGTTGACCTAATGGGTTTACAACACGACCAATTAGTTCTTTTCCTACTGGTACTTGCATGATGCGACCAGTACGACGAACTTCGTCACCTTCACGGATTTCTGTGTAAGGTCCTAAAATGATAATACCTACGTTGTTTTCCTCTAAGTTTTGTGCTAGTCCCATAACGCCGTTAGAGAACTCTACAAGTTCACCAGCCATAACGTTATCAAGACCATGAGCACGCGCGATACCGTCACCAACTTGGATAACTGTACCAACATCACTAACTTCGATTTCAGACTGATAGTTCTCGATTTGTTGCTTTATCAGTGCGCTAATTTCTTCAGCTCTGATGCTCATGTGCTTCACCCCTATCTATTCTTCATTAATTCACGCTGAATACGTGCTAATTTTCCTTGTAAACTTCCGTCATAAATGCGATTTCCAATGCGTACTTTAATTCCGCCTAGTAAATCTTCATCTACAACATTTTTCACGCGAATTGCATCTTTTCCCGTTCTCTTTGCAAATGCTTCTGCAATGTTAAGCTTCTCTTCTTCAGATAGAAGACGAATAGAATATACAGTTGCATCCGCTACGTTACGTTCTTCATTAGCAAGAACAACATATTCATCTGCAATTTCAGGTAAGATATCAATACGCTTGTTATCAATTAAAATATATAACGTATTTAAAATTGATTCAGAAACAGATCCGAATACGTTTGCAAGAAACGTTTTCTTCTGCTCTTTTGAAATGTTCGGTTGCGTTAAAAAGCTATGTAGTTCTCCGTTCTTTACATAAACGTTTTGTACAAGGCGTAATTCTTCTTCAAACATTTCTAATACGTGTTTTTCTTTTGCAATTTTAAAAAGAGCGACAGCATAACGTTTTGCTACAATCCCATTGCTCATCGCGCTTCTCCTACTTCTTTAATATAATCGCGAATTAACTTAACTTGATCTTCTTCTTTTAATTCTTTTTCAATTACTTTAGAAGCAATTTGAACAGATAAAGAAGCGACTTGTTCTTGTAAAGCAGCAATCGCTTGCTCTTTTTCGCGTTGAATTTCTTGTACAGCAGATGCTTTAATTGATTCTGCTTCTTCTTTCGCAGCAGCAACAATAACATCCTTTTGATCTACAGCTTGTTTTTTCGCTCTTTCGATTAACTCTTGTGCTTCAACACGTGATTGTTTTAACATTTCACGTTGTTCTTCTACTAACTTCTTCGCTTCAGCGTTACTTCTTTCTGCAGCGTCGATTTCATTAGTAACATGCTCTTCACGTTCTTTCATAATTCCCATTAAAGGACCCCACGCAAATTTGCGTAGCATTACTAATAGAATTAAGAAAATGAACAATGTATAAGCAATCGTTCCAAATGGAATGGCAGCTCCTAATAATAAAGTTGGCACAAGGATTCACTCCCTTCAAAATATCTAAATTGATCATATGAAAAAAAAAGACATACGTTTCGTTCATAAAGCAATGGCGAAGAAAGTTCGGAAAAACACTCTTCGCCATCTATGTAAGGGGAGTCTCCCTTATTTGTTCATTACGATGAATGCAATAACTACACCGATGATTGGAAGTGCCTCAACTAAAGCAACCCCGATGAACATAATTGTTTGAAGTGCGCCTTTTAATTCTGGTTGACGAGCAACACCTTCGATTGTACGTGATACGATAAGACCGTTACCAATACCTGCACCTAATGCTGATAAACCAATTGCAATTGCAGCTGCGATTACACCTAAACTCATTTAATTTGTCCTCCTTTGTATTATAAAAAAATAAATTTTTTCTTACTTAAATTATATTAATGGTCATGACTTACTTTATGAGCCATATAAACCATCGTTAACATAACGAAAATAAATGCTTGGATTGATCCAACGAATACACTGAATCCCATCCATGCTAACATTGGTACAAGCGCACCTAATGCTCCAAGGAATGATGCCCCGCCTAACTTAGCAAGTAATCCTAATAAGATCTCACCTGCATAAATGTTACCGAATAAACGAAGACCTAACGTTAATGTGTTAGCAAACTCCTCAATAACCTTTAATGGGAATAAGAATTTCATAGGTTGGAAATAACCTTTAACATACTCTTTCGTACCCTTCATCTTAATTCCATAATAATGGGTGAGGGTAACTACCATCACGGCTAATGTTAATGTAACTGCTGGATCAGACGTTGGTGACCTCCACCATGCAATATGTTCGCCAGCTTCAGTTGCTGAATACATGAATGGTAAACCAAGGAAGTTCGATACGATGATAAACATGATAAGCGTAACGCCAAGCGTTAAGAAACGTCCACCTGTTTTCCAGTCCATCGTACTATTGATAATCCCTTTCACGAAGTCAAACACCCATTCCATGAAGTTTTGCATCCCGGTTGGGCGAAGGGCTAAGCTGCGAGTTCCGATAACAGCGATTAAGAAAACAATAACTGCTGCTACAGTAACCATCATAACTGATGACAAATCGAACGTTAAACCTAGAAATTCAACTAATTTACCGTGTTCCACTAGTAATTCACCTCTCTTCCCTGCTCTTATACTCTAAATAAAGAAAATCTATGATCATGACAAGGTATCCTGTCAGCAATCCTACACCTAAGCCCCACATCGCAATTAACTCTTGATATTTGGCTGCAAATAAAATTAATAACCCAATCGTGGCGAATCTTGAATATGTACTTACAGCTGTCGCCTTAAACTTCACGTTTTCTCCATTTGTTACGCGATCTAACAGCTTGTCTGTTCTACGTGCAATGATGCGCAAACTAAGAAAACTGAAAATCGTTCCGATAATCAGCCCAAGAAATACATCCTTGTAAGAGGTAAATCCCCATCCTAGCACTAGAAGCGCAAGCAAGTAGTACATATATTTCTTTTGTCTTTGGACAAGTCCATGTACGTCTATCATCATTGCTCTCCCGAATAGTAATGTCGAATGAGTCGAATCATTGCGTATACCCCTGTTCCTAACCCGAGTAATAACCCTATAATAAGAAACAATGGAAACGTTCCAACCTTATTATCAATCCACTGCCCACCAAAGATTCCAACAAGTATAGAACCGACTAACTGAGCAAGAATTCCTGACATTAAAGCATATGCTTTTATATGGCTGCGATCGTTTTTTTGCAAGGATTCATCCCTCCAATATGTAACCCTCATTCACGATGTGTTAATAATAACTCATTTTTTTGCATAAATCCTATACAAAACAAAAAGTTTACATTTTCGTCACGGAATAGATGTAATTTTGTCACTGAAAGCCCTACCATCTATCCCCGTTGTTAGCATACAATAGGGTATTAACAGTGTCAACGAGAAATCGTAAAAAATCTAAAAATTTGAGTATTAGGCATTTCCTCCCAAAAATGAAAACGTTCCCCTTCTAAATACTGGTTACATATATGCAATTTCTAACAGTTTTCTCTTTATAATAGAAGGAAATGTTCACAAGTTTGTCACTATTATATTTTCGAGATATAACGCTTTTCTTCCATAATATAGTGTTCCTCAGACGTAAGACTTCTATATTATATGTGATGTGTATGCAACTTATGTTGTATATACGATGTATATTTATCCTCCCCCTCCCCTACTTGTTTGCAGCAAAAAAAAACGAGCAGGGGAATCTCCCCTGCTCGTCAGTTGTCTTACTTCGTTCCGAATAAACGGTCACCAGCATCACCAAGACCTGGTACTACATATCCGTGGTCATTTAATTTCTCATCTAATGCTGCTACATAAATATCAACATCAGGATGTTCTTCTTGTACTACTTTTACCCCTTCTGGAGCTGCAACGATACACATTAATTTAATTTGTTTCGCACCGCGCTTTTTCAGAGAGTTAATTGCTTCAGCCGCAGAACCACCTGTTGCTAGCATCGGATCTAGTACGATAAAGTCGCGCTCTTCTACATCCGTTGGAAGTTTCACATAGTATTCTACCGGTTGCAATGTTTTAGGGTCACGGTATAAACCAACGTGTCCTACTTTTGCTGCTGGAATTAATTTCAGAATTCCATCAACCATTCCTAAACCTGCACGTAAAATCGGAATTAAACCAAGTTTTTTACCAGCGATCACTTTTGTTGTCGCTTTGCTTACAGGCGTTTCAATTTCGATGTCCTTAAGCGGAAGGTCGCGAGTAATTTCGAAAGCCATTAAGCTTGCTACTTCGTCCACTAATTCACGAAAATCTTTCGTACCTGTATTCTTATCGCGAATATATGTAATCTTATGTTGAATTAACGGGTGATCAAATACATACAGTTTTCCCATGTGAATCTCTCCTTTAGATGATATTCATGCGTTTGCACGCTTTTTTACACTATTTACGATTGTAAAGAAAACGCTACTAATATTCAAGGGCAAATTTGGCAAAATCATGATTTTACGATGAATCTATCTAGTATCTTTACCAATTATGGGAGCTGTATCCTTCATTATATCGCCAAAATTTATTCATCATTTGTATACATACTTTAAAAATAATATATGTCCACAAAAAAGACCGCCAAAACAATTAAGTCTCGGCAGTCTTCTTCAATCTATTATAGATTTGGATACATTGGGAATTTGCTAGTTAACGCTTCTACACGCTTACGTACTTCTTCTAATGCAGCTTCATTTTCATGATTTTTTAATGTATAAGCAATAAGTGACGCAATTTCATCCATTTCTTCTAAACCGAAACCACGAGATGTTACAGCTGCTGTACCGATACGTACACCACTTGTTACAAATGGGCTTGCTGTTTCAAATGGAATTGTATTTTTGTTCACTGTAATACCAACTTCATCTAATACGTGCTCTGCTACTTTACCTGTGATTTCTAAGTTACGAACATCAATCAAGATTAAGTGATTGTCTGTTCCGCCAGAAACAAGTGTAAGTCCTTCTTTTTGAAGACCTTCAGCTAAGCGGTTCGCATTGTTAATGATATTTTGTGCATATGTTTTGAAATCATCTTGAAGTGCTTCACCAAACGCAACAGCTTTTGCAGCGATTACGTGCATAAGTGGACCACCTTGAATACCAGGGAAGATTGATTTATCAATTTGTTTTGCAAATTGCTCTTCACATAAAATCATACCACCACGCGGGCCACGTAACGTTTTATGTGTTGTCGTTGTAACGAAATGTGCATGTGGTACTGGATTTGGATGTAAACCAGCAGCTACTAAACCAGCGATATGTGCCATATCAACCATTAAATAAGCGCCCACTTCATCTGCAATCTCACGGAATCGCTTGAAATCGATAACACGAGGGTATGCACTTGCACCTGCAACGATTAATTTTGGTTTATGTTCTTTCGCTTTTGCTAATACATCATCGTAATTAATACGGTGAGAGTCAGCATCCACGCCATATTCTACGAAATTATATTGTACTCCACTGAAGTTAACAGGGCTTCCGTGTGTTAAGTGACCACCATGAGATAAATTCATACCAAGTACTGTATCGCCTTGCTCTAAAATCGTGAAGTATACTGCCATGTTCGCTTGTGCACCAGAGTGTGGTTGAACATTTACGTGCTCTGCGCCGAAAATTTCTTTCACGCGATCACGTGCGATATCTTCTACTACGTCTACGTGTTCACAGCCACCATAATAACGTTTTCCAGGATATCCTTCAGCATACTTATTCGTTAAAACAGAACCTTGCGCCTCCATTACTGCTTCACTTACGAAGTTTTCCGAAGCAATTAACTCAATCTTCGAACGCTGTCTTCCTAGTTCTGCCTCAATTGCAGCAAATACCTTTTCATCTTGACGTTTTAAATGATCCACCAAAATCCCCCTTTTCTGAACGAATTACATCAATTCCCAACAGTTTTTTCTTATTTATTCAGAAAAAACGAAAATTCAGGTTGTAATTCTTTCGAACCTTCATGTTTTCAACTACATTCTAACATGACTTTCTATATCATAAAAGAAAAAAAAGACCGAAAATCGGTCTTTTCTTTCTTCTACTATAAAGTCAGACAACATACCTTTTATCTTATGATAAACAGCTACTATATGACTTCCTAATTTCTCATATTTAACTGCAAGTGGTAGTCTCTTCCGCCACCGCGTAAACAGCACGTGCTCCACCTATTAGTTTTCCACGTGTTTTGGCCATCGTTACATGTGCACTTCCAATTGCCTTCACACTTGTACGAACCGGAACAGCTACATGTTTTAAATGCATACCAATAAACGTATCACCAATATCCATTCCTGCATCTGCTTTAATAAACTCAACTACTACCGGATCTTTCAAATTGTGATACGCATATGTCCCCAATGCACCACCTGCTGATCTAACAGGCGTAACTGTTACAATTTCAAATTGATATTTTATCGCTACTTCTCTCTCAACCACTAAAGCACGGTTTAAATGCTCACAACATTGAAACGCTAATTCAATACCTGTTTGCTCTTGAAATTGTTTTAACTCAGAAAAAATCGCCTCTGCTACTTCCATCGTTCCTGATGTTCCAATTCTTTCGCCTAGCACTTCACTCGTGCTACAACCCACTACAAAAATTTGACCGCTTTGTAATGAAGCTTGTTCTTGGAAATCAGAAAGCGACATTTGTAGCTGTTCTCTTACCTTTACGATTTCTGTCATTACGCCTCTTCCTTTCACAGGTTGGTTCACCAAATTATATTTCACACTACTGATAGTTAGAATGTATTACTTTGTTTCGTATGTTTTAATTTTTCCTACGCGGTTTTCGTGACGACCACCTTCATAGTCAGTTGTTAACCAGATTTTTGCGATATCACGCGCTAGACCAGCACCAATTACACGCTCGCCCATTGCTAGCATGTTAGTGTCATTATGCTCTCTCGTTGCTTTCGCGCTGAAAGTATCATGAACTAACGCACAACGGATACCATTTACTTTGTTTGCTGCGATTGACATACCAATGCCTGTCCCACAAACTAAAATACCACGATCCACTTCACCATTCGCTACCATTTCAGCTGCTGGAAACGCAAAGTCAGGGTAATCAACAGAACCAGCTTCACATTCACAACCTAAATCAACATATTCAATATTTAACTCTTCTAATAAATTTACAAGTTCTTTGCGGATATTCATACCGCCGTGATCAGATGCTATTACTACTTTCATTTTTACCCCTCCAAAGTTTCAATCAATTATCTTCATTTCACACTCGCTACCTCAATAGGACGAAGTGATCTCCAATATCGTATTATACACGAAACATCAACCTACCGAATGTTTTTTCAGTAAAGTTTGTACAAGTTTTTCCATCTCATCTAACGTTTCTTTATAAATAGAAAGCGAGCCTCCAAATGGATCTGAAATGTCCTTGCCTATACCTTCAGTTAATCCATATAACGTATTCAATCTCTTTTCAACACTCGGATAATGCCCAAGTACAATTTGTTTATGATTTTCTGTCATCGTTACGACAATATCAGCCCAATCAAGCAAAGTTTCGTTTACTTGCTGCGCGGTATGGTCAATTGAAATCCCTTTTTCAGCTAAAGCTTCCTTCGCATGTACCGATGCATCGCTCCCAGGATAGGCGAAAACACCGGCAGATTGTACTTCAAACCTATCTCCTCCGTGATGACGAAGCAACGCCTCAGCCATTGGACTACGACATGTATTGCCAGTACAAACAAATAATACTCGTTTCATCCAAACCCACCCCTATATTCGATTTCTTACCACTCATCATAACTTACATTAGAATAGAACAAAAGAAATGTGAATATACAAAAGGCGCATTTCTCTTATATTTTTTCTAAGAAAAATGCGCCTTATCCACATATATGTGAAACCCTATTTCCAAGTGCCCAGAGTATTTTAACATACCTACTGAATATGCAACAAAAATAAGGAATCCATTTCATACGAAACGGATTCCTCTTATACAGCAATTATTTCATTGTAACTTTCATTACTTCTGTTGAACCTTTTGTAGCTGTTACGCCTACAGTTGTCTTAATAGACTCAGCTGCATCTGTGTTTGTAATAACGATTGGAGTAATTGTGCTTTTCGCTTTTTCACGGATTAATTCTAAGTCGAATGAGATTAATTTATCTCCAGCTTTTACAGCTTGGCCTTCAGAAACGTGAGCTTCGAAACCTTCGCCTTCCATTTTTACAGTTTCTAATCCAACGTGGATTAAAATTTCTGTGCCATTTTTCGCTTTAATTCCGATAGCATGTTTTGTGTGGAATAATTGTACGATTTCACCATCAACTGGAGATACAACTACACCTTCAGTAGGATCGATTGCAACACCGTCACCCATCATACGACCAGCGAATACTGGATCTGGTACTTCTTCAATATTTTTCACTGCTCCAGTTAATGGAGCTACGATTGTTTCTTCATTTGTTTTTGAACCAAGACCGAATAATTTTTTAAACATAGGATAGTCCTCCTTATAATTTACCTAAAAGTTTATAGGGCAATCCCTAGTAAAGCTCGGGATACATGTAAGACTTCATACTTCGAATATTATACTGTAAAAACGCTTTCGAAATAAATTACGTCATTACTAATAGACTCTTATTGTAGCGCTTCACAAAATTCCAGTCAATTCTGATTGTCTGAATAACAATAAGAAGTTAACTTCTATTTATATTTTCTCTTTTTTTGCCCAACTTGTCTAGAGGTCTTTACTACATTTTATTTTTTGTTGTTAATTTGTAAAATTTAATTCAAACTTTTTTCAAAATCCACTTGACTAAAGTAAGTAACTATTTTATTATTACTTACGTAAGGTAAGTTAATAACTTTTAGGAGGTTTTTAAAAATGATGGATTTCGGTCTACTTATTATTCGTCTTATTATAGGAATTACATTCATGGGTCATGGCGCTCAAAAATTATTTGGTTGGTTCGGCGGTTACGGTTTAAAAGGAACAGGTGGCTGGATGGAGTCAATCGGTTTACGCCCTGGTGTATTTATGGCATTTATGGCTGGCGCAACTGAATTACTAGGTGGTTTCTTATTCGCATCAGGTATTTTCATTGTAGTTGGTTCATTATTTATCGTTGGAACAATGTTAATGGCTATCTTCACTGTTCACGGAAAAAATGGTTACTGGGTAACACAAAATGGATATGAATATAACTTAATGTTAATCGCTGTTGCTGTTGGTGTAGCTTTAATCGGACCTGGCGCATACGTTTTACTTTAATTTTTATCTCAGATTTGAGATTCTTGAAAAAGAACTTACTTCATTACAATTGAAGTAAGTTCTTTTTATGAAACAAAATATTATTTCCAGCAGGATTTTCTCATCGTTATCTTGTAAACAAACAATAAGTATTCATATTTAGAAAGGGGATTACAAGCATGTTATCCATTAATCCAAATGAACAAACTGAAAAAGATAATTACAAATTACTTACTGGAAGTATCATCCCTCGCCCTGTCGCATTCGTTACTTCTTTAACAAAAGACGGTGTATTAAACGGCGCACCATATAGTTATTTTAATATTGTCGCTGCTAATCCACCACTTATCTCAGTATCTGTACAACGAAAAGCCGGAGAAAGAAAGGACACTTCCCGAAACGCAATTGAAAAAGGTGAATTTGTCGTACATATTTCTGACGAATCATATGTAGCAGCAATTAATGAAACAGCAGCTAATCTCCCGCCAAATGAAAGTGAAATTGAACTAGCAAAACTAACACCAATTGAAAGTGAAGTCATCTCCGTTCCAGGTGTAAAAGAAGCAAATATTCGAATGGAATGCGTATTAGAACGTGCAATTCCACTTGGTGGAACAGAAGACTCACCAGCTTGTGATCTACTAATTGGACGCGTCGTTCGTTTCCACGTTGCCGAACATCTATATGAAAAAGGGCGCATTCACGCAGAAGGACTCAAACCAATAAGCCGCCTAGCAGGACACAACTATGCAAAATTAGGAGAACAATTTGAATTAGTTAGGCCCATCTAAAAGTGGAAGCGGCTCGCTCAGAATCGATTCCTGCCATCACTCAAACATAAAAATCCCCTGCTTTTTAGCAGGGGATTTTTATCATTGTAATTCTTCCTTCTTTTCCTCTAAAGTAGGCAGTTTTTCTTTTTTCGGTTTCCCTAGCTTCATTACGAAGAAGTATAGGGAAAGCAGTGTAATAAGAAAAACAATTAAAAACGGGTACGGAGAGTAAAAGGCACGCGCCGCCTCAGTCTTTCCTGCAACAAATTTCAATGACTCAATATCTAAAAACTCAGCAAACATTTGTACACCGAGCATACTAAACCAAAAAACAAAAAAACTAATAATAATACCGAAAACTTGCTTCAATCTCGTCATTCATCTCATCCTTTCTATATCTGTAATTTTTAGTGCAATAAATATAGTACAAACAAAATATTCACAGAAAGGAACTATCTCACCATTCACGAATTAACTTAATCCAACCTAACATCGAAATTTGCAAAATAATACCCCAAATTATAAGTCTTCTTAGCCATCGAGGAAAGAAGGTTAAAAACTTAACATACCATTCCAATAGCTTGTTCATAATTCCCTCCTACATAAAATTATATAGGAAAAAGGATATATAATCCAAATCCAACCAAAATGATGCCACCTACTATCTCGCCATATGTACCGAGCATATCTTTCGCATGTCTACCAATTAATAGACCAATCCATGCTAATAACATGCTAACAAATCCAAAAAGTAATATCGTAATGATTGTTTGTGCCCCATAAATACCAAGACTAAGCCCTACTGAGAAACTATCTATACTAACGCCAAATGCAAATACGAATAAGCTAATTCCAATAGGGGCAGTTCTAGTCTCTTCATTTTGTAAAATGGTCGAATATACGATATAAAAACCTAGTCCGATTAATAAAATAGCACCCGCAAAATGTGCAATCTCTCCATACTTCTCTGATAAAAAACGACCTAGTACCATCCCTATAAACGGCATAATAATATGAAATATCCCTATCGTCATACCAATATACAGGATTTGTCTTAACTTTAGGGGCATCATCCCCATACCAAGACTCACCGAGAACGCATCCATCCCTAAGGCGAATGCCATAATTATTAAAGGTATTAGCTGTTCAAACGTCATTCATGCCCCTCCTTGGACGTGCTACTTCACAATATGCTTATCCAAGGAGAAATATTCTGTTTGCTAATCGTACCTTATCATTCAATAATAATATGATGTCCTGCCGCTTTTGTTAAACGATTCATAATAGCATTTCCTATTCCTTCATTAGGGAACGACTCACTAAAAATAACATCCACTTCACTTGCATCAAATGTTCTAAGTACATCATATAGTTTAGTCGCAACGCTAGCTAAGTCACTTCGAACACCACAAGACAATATAACATCTGCGTTATATACATGCTGATACTCTTCCGTCGTTAATACACCTACTTTAAATCCTTCTTCCTTTTTCTCATCCACAAGATGCTGAATAAACTCACGTGAGCCCTCAACAATACTAAGTGGTGCTTTCGGCGCATAATGTGTATATTTCATTCCAGGTGATTTCGGTTTTTCCTTCTCATCCTTTAAAGCTGGATCTAAAGAAACGGTACCTATCACCGCTTCTAATTGTTCTTTCGTAATCCCACCTGGACGTAATATTGTTGGAACCGTGCTTGTACAATCAATTACTGTTGATTCAACACCTACTCCAGTTGCACCACCATCAACAATACCTGCAATCTTCCCATTCAAATCTTCATATACGTGAGAAGCTAGTGTTGGACTTGGACGCCCTGAACGATTCGCACTTGGTGCCGCAACAGGTACATTCGCCTCTTCAATAAGAGCAAGTGCAATTGGATGATCAGGCATTCTTACTCCAACCGTATTAAGTCCTGCGGTCACCTTCTCTGAAATCCCTTCTTTTCTCGGCAAAATAATTGTTAATGGCCCTGGCCAAAAATGCGCCATTAACTTCTCTGCAACTGGTGGAATTTCTTTCACAATGCCATCTAACTGAGATTTTGTACCTATGTGGACAATAAGTGGATTATCACTCGGTCTTCCTTTCGCTTCGAAAATTTTTGCGATTGCTTCATCATCCATCGCGTTTGCACCTAACCCATAGACTGTTTCCGTAGGGAAAGCAACCGCCTCATTTTCTCTTAATAATTTTGCTGCTTCTTGTAACTGTGGATAATATTTTTTTCTTTCCACAACATTATCCACAACCCACATATTTGTATGCATTTTTTTCCACGTCCTTTTCTACCCTTAAATACTTGTCTATTTTTAGTTTACTATGAGATTTATCCAAAAGACAAACAAGGTTTATCCACAAAATGTGGATAAACCTAATTAATCCGTGGATAACTTTGTGAATAGCTGACAATTTAGTATTATTGCATTCTGCTCTTTTATATTTTTACAAAAATGTTCTAACTGTTGAATTCCCTCTGGAACCTCATCCTTTTCTATAGTAAAAAAGTCAAAGAACTGAAAGATTGGTACAGATTGTGGATGGTTTGTTAGTAAGTACAATTGTTGAACACTTTTTTCTTTCATATACTGCAAAAACGTTTCAAAAAAATATAAGAAAGTCTGTTTATCCACATGAGGTGTGAATAAACAAGAACGAATAAGTACATCTTCCCCACTTTGTTCATAACCAATTACAGCTCTTATTTCTTCCGCCTCTTCCAAAATCATAAATTGTGCGTACAACTCATTTATTTTATCATCTTTTTTATTAGCTTGTCCGAAAAAAGAATGTAATCTTTCCACATCTGCTTTCGTAGCAAAATACACTTTCTTCATAATAAATCCCTCCTCATTTTTATATATGAGGAGGGATTTATCAATAGTACTATTTAGAGAATAAAGATGTAAAAGCTTCTACAATAAACAATTTAACTTCTGGTTTTTCTTCTTCCTCTTCTACTTTTACATACTCATTTTGCTTTTCTTGTTTTTTCTCCACAGGTTTCTCCACTTTTTCCACAGTTTTTGTTTCTTCTTTACTTACAGGCTGCTCTTCAACTTTTGTTTCATTTTTTACTACTTTCTTTTCAGAAGATGTTACTTTTTTTACCACTTCCTGTTTTATAACTTTCGTTTCTTTTACCTTATCCACTTTCTTCTCTTCTGTATTTACTACTTCCTCATCTAGTTGTTTCACCTGCTCCTCTTCAGGAGATTCCGCCTTCACAACGTGCTCTTCTTTTCTTACAGCTGTCCCACTCGAAAAATCTAAGAAACACATTGGTGGAAATAATACACACCACCAGTTCGCCCCTTCACCTTCTCCAATTGTGATCAATACTGCTTCATATTCTCCTGCTGGATAAATAAAATTCCCATATACCTTTGTAGGAAACTTTACATTCTTACTAAATTTCACTTGAAATGATTCTTTACTTCCTTCTCTTTTTAACGTATTTTCCACCGTTTTCTCGATTTCTGGAATATGACTTTGAATTACTTTGCGTGCCTCTTCAAATGAAGTTAAATCCGCTACCCATCCATCAATTTGTGCTTTTACTTCATCACGCACTTTACGCTTTAATGCCTGGTCTTTATCTGAATCACTATTTGCTAAAATTCGCAATCGAACGGCCTCTTTCGGAATAACTGAAGGCCCTTTCGCATCAGCTTTCATATATCCAAACTGCACAAGTAACTGTGCACCAATTAATAATATAAGAAGATAAGCAATAACTTGTTTTTTCATTTCCTCCACCGTCCCTTCTACAAACAGTGTGGACAGACTTTCATATTTCTAAACTATTAAATTCAAAATCTATATGAATTTTCCCATAAAAAAATAGAGTAAGGTGTGAACCTTACTCCATCTCTGCAAATACCATACGGTCTTTTCCGTTAATATCAAAAACAACCTCGACATGGGCATGTGGAAAAGCTTGTTGTAACAATCTTTTTACATCCTCACCTTGTCCTACTCCAATTTCAAACGCTACAATTGCTTTCTCCTGCAACACATTCGGCAATTCTTTCATAAAACGGCGATAAAAATCTAATCCGTCTTCTCCACCAACAAGTGCTCTCTTCGGCTCATGCTCTTTCACAACAGGAGAAAGACCACGCCAATCCTCTTCCGGTATATATGGAGGATTTGAAACAACAACATCTAGCTTTTGACCCGTTTTATCAAATGGTGACAATAAATCACCGTGATAGAACGTTACTTCTGCACCTAAAGCTTTTGCATTTTCTTTTGCAACTTCAATCGACTCTTGTGCAATATCTACTGTATATACGTAGAGATTTTTATTTTCTAAAGCAAGCGTAATAGAAATCGCTCCACTACCTGTGCCTATATCTGCTACATGTAGTTCCTTGTCGCCAAAATGGCGCTCAATTCTTTCTAATACTCCTACTATAAGCTCTTCTGTTTCCGGTCTTGGTATTAATACTTCTTCATTCACAAAGAACGACCGGCCATAAAACATTTCATAACCAATCATATATTGAATAGGAATACCTTCTACATGCTTGTGGATAAACTCCGTAAAGCTTTCCTCTTGTTCCTCATTTATTTCTTCACGCATATTCATAAGTAATCCTGTTCTGTTCATCTTTAATACATGACAAAGGACAATTTCTCCCGCATTTTCATCTCGTCCATTTTCCTGTAAAAAAGAAGAAGCCCATTTCAGGGCTTCATAGACACGCATTACTCAGCTGCCTCCATCCTTTGAGCCTGATCTTCCATCACTAAGGCATTGATGAAATCATCTAACTTACCTTGTAAGATTTGATCTAGCTTTTGAATCGTTAAACCGATTCGATGGTCTGTAACACGGTTTTGCGGGAAGTTATACGTACGAATACGCTCTGAACGATCACCCGTACCAACAGCTTGTTTACGGTTTTGATCATATTCAGCTTGTGCTTCTTGTCTAAACTTATCATAAACACGTGCGCGTAATACTTTCATCGCTTTTTCTTTATTCTTAATTTGTGATTTCTCATCCTGACAAGATACAACTACACCAGTCGGTAAATGCGTTAAACGTACCGCTGACATCGTTGTATTAACACTTTGTCCACCAGGACCACTAGAAGCGAATGTATCAACACGAACATCTTTCTCGTGAATGTCGATTTCTACTTCCTCTGCCTCTGGTAATACAGCTACAGTTGCTGTAGATGTATGAATACGTCCACCAGATTCCGTTTCAGGAACACGTTGTACACGGTGAGCACCATTCTCGAATTTCAGCTTCGCGAAAGCACCTTTACCGTTAATCATAAAGATAATCTCTTTATATCCACCTAACTCTGTATAGCTAGCCTCGATAATCTCCGTTTTCCAGCCCTGTACCTCAGCGTAACGGCTATACATACGGTATAAGTCACCAGCAAATAAAGCGGCCTCGTCGCCACCAGCAGCCCCACGAACCTCAACGATAACGTTCTTATCATCATTAGGGTCCTTTGGAACTAGTAAAATTTTCAGACGTTCTGATAACGTTTTTTCTTGTGATTCTAACTCAGAAACCTCTTCTTTTACCATGTCACGCATTTCTGCGTCTAACTTCTCTTCTAACATTGCTTTCGCATCTTTTAATTGCTCACGAACATCCTTATACTCACGATACACCTCTACCGTTTCCTGTATATCAGACTGTTCCTTTGAATATTCACGAAGTTTATTTGTATCGCTAATAACCTCTGGGTCACTTAACAATTCATTTAACTTCTCATAACGATTTTCTACAGCTTGCAAACGATCTAACACATCATTCACCTCTACATCCTAGTATCTAATACAAATAGTATATGGTACTTACTCAAAAAAACGCAAATTATATTTAAAAGTGGCGGTGGCTCTTTCAGCTCTGACCAGCTAAGGTTCTTTCGACCTAAAGGTGCTTTTTACCTTTTGGGCGGAAGGTTCTTAGATGCGAAGAGCTAGCCACCAGAACTAGATATATTTAAAAGCGTAAGCGGCTCACACCAACCACACTCTCTATTCTGAAAAAAACCCGCCTTGCGCAGCGAGTTTTACTTATCTTTGTTTGTAGGAACTGCATGACAATGACGACAGCGTGGCTCATACGATTCTGAAGCCCCAACTAAAATAATCGGATCATCAAATGCCGCTGGTTCTCCATCAATTAATCGTTGTGTACGACTTGCCGGAGATCCACATGCAGAACATACTGCTTGTAGCTTTGTTACATGTTCAGCAATCGCCATCAGCTGAGGAACTTGTCCAAATGGTAGACCACGGAAATCTTGGTCTAAACCAGCTACAATGACACGATAGCCACGATTTGCCAATACTTGCACCACTTCCACAATGTCCCCATCAAAGAATTGTACCTCATCGATTGCAATTACATCCATATCTTCAGTGATATGTTCAAATATATCTTTTGAAGCTGAAACAGGAACTGCTTTTACCTTTAATCCGTTATGTGATACAACGTCTTCTTCACTATAGCGATTATCAATACATGGTTTAAATACAATTGCATGTTGTTTCGCAAATTGCGTACGGCGCACACGGCGGATTAACTCTTCTGATTTACCAGAAAACATACTACCGCAAATCACTTCAATCCAGCCATTTTGATTTATTAAGTACATGAAGCTCTCCTTTCATCTACTTTTTAGTTAAAAGTAGGGTAAAGGTATAATATTTTCACAAAAAAAACAGACAAGCGAATACATACACTTGCCTGTTTTATGTTTTTATTACTTGATACCGTATTTCTTATTGAAGCGATCAACGCGTCCGTCTGCAGTAGCAAACTTCTGACGTCCAGTGTAGAATGGGTGAGAATCAGAACTGATCTCAACTTTTAGTAATGGATAAGTGTTACCATCTTCCCACTCAACAGTTTCGCTAGAGCCTTTAGTAGACCCGCTTAAGAATTTGAAGCCTGTGTTTGTGTCCATGAATACAACTTTCTTGTAATCTGGGTGAATTCCTGCTTTCATTCTTTTCATCTCCTTCCGCCCTGAATCATTTTCGAAACAGAGTTTTTCATCTTCAGCTGCATACACAACTATATTGATGAAACACATATGATGAAATTATAACAAGGCTAACTTCATTTTGCAACTACCTGTTTTTGTCTTTTGAAATTTAAAGTGTAGACGGCTCGTTTAGCTCTGACTGGCTAAGGTTCTCTCGCACAAAAGGTGCTTTTTACCTTTCGGGCGGAAGGTTCTTAGATGTGAAGAGCTAGCCACCGGAACTGGATATCACTTAAAAATCCAGGACACTTCACACCCTCTCACTTGAGGCGCTTTTTGCCTCATGGAAAGACGCGAAGCCACCTACCATTCTAGCCGCTGGAGCTAGATATCACCTTAAAGTGGAGGCGGTTCGTTCTGCTCTGACCAGCTAAGGTTCTCCCACTTATTTCTCTCTTTAATATCACCTAAAAGGCATAAAAAACTCGCTTACTATAAAATAAGCGAGTCCCAATCTTTTCCCTTTACTTAGTTGTTACATATCTTTTCGAGTCTGCAACAATGTTTTGTAAAAATTCTTCGTTTGTCTTCGTTTGACGAAGCTTACGTAAGAAACTTTCAACAAAGTCTGGTGTATCACGCATTGTTTTACGAATGCCCCATAACTTGTCTAAATGCTCTTTTGGAATTAATAGATCTTCTTTACGTGTACCAGAACGACGAATATCAATCGCTGGGAAGATACGACGTTCAGCTAACGAACGATCTAAGTGAAGTTCCATATTTCCAGTTCCTTTAAATTCCTCGTAAATAACATCGTCCATACGAGAACCTGTATCAACAAGGGCTGTTGCTAAAATCGTTAAGCTACCGCCTTCTTCAATATTACGTGCAGCTCCAAAGAAACGCTTCGGTCTATGGAAAGCCGCTGGGTCGATACCACCCGATAATGTTCTACCACTTGGCGGAATAACGAGGTTGTAAGCTCGCGCTAAACGGGTAATACTATCCATTAAAATGATAACATCTTTTTTGTGCTCTACAAGACGCATTGCACGTTCTAACACAAGTTCAGCTACTTTAATATGATTTTCTGGTACTTCATCAAAAGTAGAACTTACAACGTCGCCCTTAACAGAACGTTCAATGTCTGTTACTTCCTCTGGACGCTCATCAATTAAAAGCACAATTAATTCTGCTTCTGGATGATTTGTTGTAACACTGTGTGCAATTTCTTTTAATAGACTTGTTTTACCAGCCTTTGGAGGCGCAACAATTAAACCACGTTGTCCAAATCCAACTGGTGCGATTAAATCCATGATACGTGTCGGTAACTTTTTCGGTTCCGTTTCCAATTTCATTTGGCGATCTGGGTATAATGGTGTTAATGCAGGGAAATGCACACGCTCTTTTGCTGAATCTGGATCATCTCCGTTTACAGCTTCAACTTGTAATAACCCAAAATAGCGTTCATTTTCTTTCGGAGGTCGTACTTTACCAGAAACTTTGTCTCCATTACGTAAATCGAAACGACGAATTTGCGAAGCTGAGATATAAATATCTTCTGAGCTTGGAGAATAGTTGATAGGACGTAGGAATCCAAATCCTTCTGATTGAATAATTTCTAATACGCCTTCCATGAAAAAGAAACCTTCTTTTTCTGCTCGAGCTTTCAAAATAGAAAAGATTAACTCTTTTTTCGTTAACTTGCTATAATACGAAATCTTAAATTCTTTCGCAAGCTCGTATAACTCTTTTAATTTCATGTTTTCTAATGCTGCAATTGACAAATTCATTCAGACACCACACTTTAACGTTATTCTCTTTTTTCATGGGTAAAGGGAAAAAATACGGAAGGCAAATAATTAATAATGAAAGGCAATAAGTTCAAGTAGGGTAATATTCACTATTGTAACCCTTTTATCTAGTTTTAATCAATACGTTGGAACACAAATACAAGAAGCGAAGACAAGAAAATTTGTCTTCGCTTCTTATTTAATTTAGTTCCGGCTCCGATAGTTAAAAAGATCGACCATTTTAACCTTTCTGAACGAGCCGCTTCCACCTTTTACTTAATAACCAAGTTCGGTTTTTTATTTAAGCTATGACGACCATCTACGAAGCGAACTGTGCCTGATTTTGCACGCATAACAAGAGATTGCGTTGTTCCTACGCTACCTTTAAATTGAACACCACGTAATAGTTCACCATCTGTTACACCTGTTGCTGCAAAGATTGCATCGTCACCTTTTACTAAGTCCTCCATACGAAGGATACGATTAATGTCTTCTATGCCCATTTTTTTACAACGTGCTAATTCAGCTTCGTTTTGTGGCAATAGTTTTCCGTGAATTTCTCCACCTAAACATTTTAAAGCAACTGCTGCCAATACACCTTCAGGTGCTCCACCAGATCCAAATAGAATATCTACACCTGTACGATCAAACGCTGTATTAATTGCTCCAGCTACATCTCCATCATTAATTAATTTAATACGAGCACCAGCCTTACGAATTTCTTCGATAATTGCTTGGTGACGTGGACGGTTTAAAACTGTTGCTACAACATCTTCAATGTCTTTATTTTTCGCTTTCGCAACTGCACGTAAGTTATCAATAATAGGCGCATCAATGTCGACTGCCCCAACTGCTTCTGGGCCAACCGCGATTTTATCCATGTACATGTCAGGAGCATGTAACAAATTACCGTGGTCTGCAATTGCAATAACAGCAAGAGCATTCCAGCCACCAGCTGCTACGATGTTTGTCCCTTCTAAAGGATCAACCGCAACGTCTACACGTGGTCCATATCCTGTACCTAATTTCTCTCCGATATATAGCATTGGTGCTTCATCCATCTCACCTTCACCAATTACGACTGTACCTTTCATCGGAATTGTATCAAATACATCACGCATAGCTGATGTTGCTGCACCGTCTGCCTCATCCTTTTTCCCGCGCCCCATCCAACGCGCTGATGATAATGCTGCAGCCTCTGTTACACGTACTAACTCCATAGATAAACTTCTTTCCACAATAATCCCTCTCCTTTAAGTCTTTATATTTCTGCCGTATTTTGTGAACCGTGTTTTTCTATAAAGTGTACTTCCGCAAGTAGTGATGCTTCGCTTCCCCCTTACGGAAGTATCACTTATGCGTTCTTCATCTCTTCAATTTCTTGTTTTGTCATTTGTTCTCGCCAAATGTTTGCTCCAAGCCCTTTAAGCTTGTCCACTATATTCTCATAACCTCGATCAATATGCTCAAGTCCTGTTACTTCTGTAATTCCATCTGCCATTAACCCTGCAATAACAAGTGCTGCTCCCGCTCGTAAATCACTCGCCTTCACTTTTGCACCTTGCAGTAACACAGGACCAGTTACAATTGCCGAACGACCTTCTACTTTAATTTGAGCATTCATACGACGTAATTCATCAATGTGTTTGAAACGGGCACCGTAAATTGTATCTGTTACAACTCCCGTCCCGTGCGCCTTTGTTAAAAGCGTCGTAAACGGCTGTTGTAAATCTGTTGGAAAACCTGGATATACAAGCGTTTTGATATCAACTACTTTTAACTTTCTATTACCGTTCACTGTAATTTGATCATCATTCGTTTCAACTTGAACACCAGCTTCTCTTAGCTTAGCAGTAACTGATTCTAAATGCTGAGGAATAACGTTATCAACCGTTACTTCTCCTCCTGATGCAGCTCCTAGAATCATATACGTACCAGCTTCGATACGATCTGGGATGATAGTATGGTGACAACCATGTAAAGAGTCCACACCATCTATTCGGATTACATCTGTACCAGCACCTTTAATACGTGCTCCCATGCTTGTTAACAATGTAGCTACATCAATAATCTCGGGTTCTTTCGCTGCATTTTCAATAACAGTTCTACCTTTTGCTCGTACAGCTGCTAGCATAATATTAATCGTAGCCCCCACACTAACAACATCTAAATAAATACGTGCTCCATGTAGTTCATCTGCTCTTAAATAGATGGCACCTTGTTCATTTGTAACATGTGCACCTAGCGCTTCAAACCCTTTAATATGCTGATCAATCGGCCTCGGTCCTAAGTGACATCCACCCGGAAGCCCAATAACAGCTTTTTTAAAACGGCCAAGCATCGCACCCATTAAATAATAAGAAGCGCGCAATTTTTTCACTTTTCCATTTGGCAAAGGCATTGCAACCATGTTAGAAGGATCGACTACCATCTCTTCCTCCTGTCCATAAGTTACTTTCCCTCCAATTTCCTCTAGTAAGTCGCCTAACATTTTCACGTCCGAAATATTAGGGACACCACCAATAGTTACTGGAGTATCTGCTAAAATTGTCGCTGGAATTAATGCAACGGCACTGTTCTTTGCACCGCTTACTCGAATTGTTCCATTTAAAGCTCTTCCGCCTTCAATTAGCAATTTTTCCATATTGAGCTCCCTTCTTGTGAATGTATTTACTTTCTATCTTTTCATAGAAAGCTCCCCTTAAGAATCTCAATTACTCTTTCCATCCCAAAACTCAATAAATAGGAAACCATTATCTCCATTTCTCCTGTAGCACGAATAGATAAAGATCAACTATTCATCGAATTCACTTTATCAATTTAGATACGTTATCACATTTATTAATAGGACTATGCACATTATTTTCTATTTAAAAACCAAAAATGATAAAATCTTTCGACTTGTTCACGCTTTCATTATACAACGAAAGGAAACCGTCTAAAAGACTAGACGGTTTCCAAAACGGAATTTTATTCTTACGCTTTACCGTTAGAACCGAACTCACGCATTTTACCAGCAACAGTTGCTTTAATAGCGTCGCGGCCAGGTCCAATAAATTTACGAGGGTCGTAAACTTCTTGGTCTTTGTTTAATACTTCACGAACAGCTTTTGTAAACTCGATTTGGTTCTCAGTGTTTACGTTGATTTTTGAAGTACCTAAAGAGATAGCTTTTACGATATCAGCAGTTGGGATACCAGTACCACCGTGTAATACTAAAGGTACGCCAGTGAAGTCACGAACTTGTTCCATTTCAGCGAATCCTAAGTTAGGCTCACCTTTGTAAGGACCGTGTACAGAACCTAAAGCTGGAGCTAGGCAATCGATACCTGTTGCTTCAACAAGGTGTTTACACTCTGCAGGATCAGCGTAAATTACGCCTTCAGCGATTACGTCGTCTTCTTGTCCGCCAACTGTCCCAAGCTCAGCTTCAACAGATACGTTACGAGCGTGTGCGTATTCTACTACTTTTTTAGTAGTTTCAACGTTTTCTTCGAATGGGTGGTGAGAAGCGTCGATCATTACAGATGTGAAACCTGCATCGATTGCTTCTTTACATTTCTCAAAGCTTGAACCATGGTCAAGGTGAATCGCTACAGGAACAGTGATGTTCATTTCTTCGATTAAAGCTTTAACCATAGCTACAACTGTTTTGAAACCAGTCATATGACGAGCTGCACCCTCAGATACACCTAGGATTACAGGAGATTTTTCTTCTTCCGCAGCAGCTAAGATAGCTTGAGTCCACTCTAAGTTGTTCATGTTGAATTGACCAACTGCGTATTTTCCTTCTAGTGCTTTGTTTAGCATTTCTTTCATAGAAACTAAAGGCATGGTGAATCCTCCTAAAAAACGTTTTTTGTATCCGATAAATTCTTATCGCTGGTAGTATGACCAGGATAAGGTAAATTATGTATATTTACCTACCGGACTTTTTTCTACACTCAATAGGATAACAACTTGTACTCAAAAACTCAACTGTATTCACCTGCTCAATAGTCCATGTAAACGCTTTTTTCCATATTTTTTATAAAAAATTCATTTTTTACGCCTCTACAGCAAGTTGCTCTCTCACAGCTTGACGAATTTCATCAATATCAAATGGTTTAGCAAAATGCATTAAAGCACCTAAATCTTTTGCTTCTTGGATCATATCAAGCTCTCCATAAGCAGTCATTAAAATGACTTTAATACTCTCATCAATCTCTTTTACATGCTTTAAAATCTCTATACCATCCATGCCTGGAATTTTCATATCTAACACTACTAAATCTGGATTATCTTTTTTCACGATATCTAAAGCTTGAAATCCATTCGCTGCTTGGAATGTCTGATAACCTTCTTTTTGGAACACTTCATGTAATAACACACGAATCCCATATTGATCATCAACAATTAAAATTTTACCTTCCATAATTCCCAACCTTTCTGTGTAAGTACAAGATTTAAAGCTTCTTATATCTTAACGATTTATTTTCGCTATTCTTTGGCAAATTCCTTCCTATTCTTTCTTATTTTACCGTTTCCTATTTTGTTATGCTACCCTACGATTTCACCTTTCTAAAAAAATAAACTATAATGAAAGCCGGCAAACACGTACGAAGGGAGTAACATTATGTTAAAAATTTTTTCAACTCAATTAAGTGGTTATTTCTCCAGAGTTTCTCAAAAAGAGGAAATGAATATAGAAGATAGCGCTCGTTTACTTGCTCAAGCACTAGTTGGCGATGGTTTCATTTATTTATATGGTACAAATGAAATGGAGGGCGTTGTTGCCGAAGCACTATTCGGTGCTGAACCAATGAAGCAAGCAAAACGCTTATTTGAAAATGGTAAAGAAGCAGAAGTAACCTCTGCAGATCGTGTACTTCTTATTAGCCGTTTTTCAACAGATGAAGCGGTTGTAGAAATTGCAAAAAAACTACAAGAAGAGGGACACTCTATTGTCGGCATTTCTGCTCTTCAAGAAGGTACGGAATCACTGGAACAATATACAGACGTACATATTGATACAAAACTGTTAAAAGGTCTTATTCCAGACGATGAAGGTAATCGCTACGGGTTCCCAAGCTTAATAGTAGCTTTATTTGCTTATCACGGAATCAAATTTACAATTGATGAAATGTTAAATGAATATTAAAAAAAGCGCCTTATTTCAGGCGCTTTTTTTATTACTTGCTCTCTTTATTCGTAATAGAAGCTCTTACGAAGTCATGGAACAATGGTTGTGGACGGTTTGGACGAGAAACAAGTTCTGGGTGGAACTGTGCTGCCACGAACCAAGGGTGGTCTTTTAATTCAATGATTTCAACTAGACGGCCGTCTGGGCTTGTACCAGAGAATACAAATCCTTCTTTTTCCATATCCGGACGGAACTGATTGTTGAACTCATAACGATGACGATGACGCTCATATACAACCGGCTCATTATAAGCATTGTAAGCATTTGTTTCTTCAGCAAGCTTACATGGGTATAGACCAAGACGAAGTGTACCACCTAAGTCCTCTACATCTTTTTGTTCTGGTAATAAGTCAATGATTGCATATGGCGTATCAGGATTGATCTCAGAAGAGTTAGCACCTTCTAAACCTAATACGTTACGTGCAAATTCGATTGATGCAAGTTGCATACCTAAGCAAATTCCTAAGAATGGAACTTTGTTTTCACGAGCATATTGAATCGCAACGATTTTACCTTCTACACCACGATCGCCGAAGCCACCTGGTACAAGGATACCATCTGTATCGCCAACTAATTCTTTTACGTTTTCTGCTGTTACGTGCTCAGCATTTACCCATTTTACTTCTACATCTGTGTCGAATGAGTAACCAGCATGACGAAGTGCTTCTACAACAGAAATATATGCATCTTGAAGTTCTACATATTTACCAACAAGAGCGATTTTTGTTTTCTTAGAAAGATTACGTACTTTGTTAACTAGCGCAGTCCACTCTGTCATATCTGCAGCTGGATTGTCTAATTTTAAGTGGTCACAAACGATTTGGTCCATGTTTTGTTCTTGAAGAGATAATGGAACCGCATATAAAGTATCTGCATCGCGAGCTTCGATAACTGCTTTTGTATCGATGTCACAGAATAATGCAAGCTTGTCTTTCATATCTTGAGAAACAGGAAGTTCTGTACGAACAACGATAATGTTTGGTTGAATACCTAAGCTACGAAGTTCTTTAACGCTATGTTGCGTTGGTTTTGTTTTCATTTCACCCGCTGCTTTTAAGTACGGGATTAACGTACAGTGAATGTACATTACATTGTCACGACCGATGTCGCTCTTGATTTGACGGATTGCTTCTAAGAATGGTAGAGACTCGATATCACCAACAGTTCCACCGATTTCTGTAATAACAACATCCGCATTTGTTTCACGGCCAGAACGATATACGCGCTCTTTAATTTCGTTAGTAATGTGAGGAATAACTTGAACTGTTCCTCCTAAATATTCACCGCGACGCTCTTTTTGAAGAACTGAAGAGTAAATTTTACCTGTTGTTACGTTGCTGTATTTGTTTAAGTTAATGTCGATAAAACGCTCATAGTGACCAAGGTCTAAGTCAGTTTCTGCGCCATCATCTGTTACGAATACCTCACCGTGTTGGTATGGGCTCATAGTCCCTGGGTCTACGTTAATGTATGGATCAAACTTTTGAATCGTTACATTTAAACCACGATTTTTTAAAAGTCTTCCAAGAGATGCTGCTGTAATACCTTTCCCTAAAGACGATACTACACCGCCTGTTACAAAAATATACTTAGTCATGAAAAAGCTCCCTTCTATTTTGCTGTTATATAATCACCGTTGCAAAGCGCAACGTATGTAGATAACACTGTATCCATCTTATTGTTAGACTCTTTTTATTTTCTAAACAAAAAACAAAAAAGAAAATTGCTCCCCTCATCACATAAAGTAATAAGTAGGGAGCAATTTTCTTTTATATTTACACTTTAAAAGTATTATCGTCCTTTTTTAAAGAGCCCAAAAATGATTCTACATGGACGATAATGAAAAGTCAAGAACTACAGTTCTTCCTCTTCTTCTTCTTCAGTTTCATCATACTCAAGTTCTTCTTCAGCGAAGTCGTCGTCTTCATCCTCTTCTAAATCATCAAGATCGTCGTCATCTCCGTCTTCATCTTCAAGAACCTTGTCCAAATCTTCTACATCATCTTCTTCGTCTGCATTTCCGTCTGCATCGTCAAAGTCATCTTCATCTTCTTCAATGTAGTCGTCAAAACCGTCTTCTTCAACTTTACGTTTCTTCTTCGGTTTTGGCTGCGGTAAGATTTCTTCATCAATTTGCTCATATGGGTACCAGCTGCGTAGTCCCCAACGATTTTCTCCTAAATTAATGAAACGTCCATCGATGTTTAAGTCTGTATAAAATTGTGCGAGTTTCGCATTAACTTGCTCTTGAGATAGTCCCAGCACTTGAGCGATTTCTTGAACCAACTCGTTGAATGTCGTTGCTTGTCTTTTATCCCCTAAAACGCTATGTACAACTTCAATCATTGAACATTCTTTTAGCTCTTCTGGTGAATATTGCTTAAAATTCACTTATGCGGCACTTCCTTTCATCAAATATAACCTTATATATAACGGTCTGCCTAAAAAAATCCATACTATTCATTATAAACAAAAGTCGCACAAATATGCTACAAAAAAAACGTGAAACTTTTATATGGTAATAAAATTAATAATTTGTCTGTTCCTTATTTCGGAAGCATATGGGCACCTTGCAACACATACCTAATTTGCATTTCTGTATATTCTTCGAGCGTATACAGTTTTTGCAGTGCCCAACGTCTAAACCCCCACATTTGTCCTTGTATAAAAATATTATGTGCAAGAAGCTGTATTTCTTTTTTATTTAATATAAATGTTCCATTTTCCGTACACTGTTCTAAAATATCCTCAAACATCCCTACCATTTGAAACTCTTTTTCTAATACATATGGGAGAGATTCTTTCGGTAAAAAACGTACTTCTTGATACATAATTAATACTTCTTCTTGTAATTCGTCCATCACTTTAAAGTAATTCTTTATCGCTACCTTTAAACTTTCTATACTCCCTTTTTCTGTACACACTACTTCCTCTAATCGTTCTTTTACATGTTCATATATACTATCACAAACTAAATACAAAACATCATCTTTTGTACGAATGTACTCATAAAGTGTCCCTATACTAAATCCAGCCGCTTTTGCAATCTCTCTCGTTGTTGTACGCGGAAATCCTTTTTGTTTAAACAGTTGCACCGCACCTTTAATCATTTGTTCACGTCTTAACGCAACTAATTTTTCATCTTTCACCGATGCATGTACATTATGTTTAACCATTCCCTTCACCTCTCTCTATTATTTTTTGGAAGGAAAAAGCGTAGGAGAATACCTACGCTTTCGTTCCTACTTCGTTAACATACGAGAAATTACAAGCCTCTGAATCTCTTGTGTTCCTTCATATATTTGTGTAATCTTTGCATCTCGCATATAACGCTCTACTGGATAATCTTTCGTATAACCGTAACCACCAAATACTTGCACCGCTTCAGTCGTCACCTTCATCGCTGTATCCCCTGCAAATACTTTTGACATCGCTGATTCTTTTCCATACGGAAGCCCTTCTGATTCAAGCCAAGCCGCTTGATATGTTAAAAGGCGTGCCGCTTCTACATCTGTTGCCATATCCGCAAGTTTAAAGCCAATCCCTTGCTGCGCCGCAATTGGTTTTCCAAATTGATGGCGCTCCCTTGCATATTCTACAGAAGCATCTAAAGCCCCTTGTGCAATACCAACAGCTTGCGCCGCAATACCGTTACGACCTCCATCTAATGTTTGCATCGCAACTTTAAATCCTTGCCCCTCTTCTCCAAGTAGATTCTCTACTGGAATACGGCAATCTTCAAACATAATTTCAGTCGTTGGTGAAGAGCGAATCCCTAGCTTGCTCTCCTTCTTCCCAACTGAAAATCCCGGTGTATCACTTTCTACAATAAATGCACTCGTACCACGCTGCTTCGATTCAGGATCAGTTAGCGCAAAAACAACATAAATATCAGCAATACCGCCATTTGTAATGAAAATTTTTGATCCATTTAAAATATAATGGTCGCCATCTCTCTTTGCGATTGTCTTCATTCCACCAGCATCCGATCCAGATCCTGGCTCCGTTAAGCCGTATGCACCAATTTTCTTCCCTTCAGCCATCGGTCGTAAAAACTTTTGCTTTTGTTCTTCTGTCCCAAATTTAAAAATTGGCCATCCCGCAAGTGAAGTATGCGCAGATAGTGTTACACCTGTTGAAGCACAAACTCGAGATAATTCTTCAATCGCAATTACGTAAGCTAAGTAATCGCTTCCAATTCCGCCGTACTCTTCAGGCCATGGAATACCGGTTAAACCAAGCTCTGCCATTTGATCAAATAACTCTCGATCAAATCGCTCTTCCTCATCACGCTCAGCTGCTGTTGGTGCTACTTCATTTTTAGCAAAATCTCGAACCATTTTTCTTATCATTTCATGTTCTTCTGATAGTTTAAAATGCATCTCCGTCTCCCCCTCGCCCTTTTATAAAGCACGGCTAATAACAAGTTTCTGTATTTCACTTGTTCCTTCATATATTTGCGTGATTTTCGCATCCCGGAAAAATCGTTCTACTGGATATTCTTTCGTATAACCGTAACCACCAAATACTTGCACCGCCTCAATCGCGACTTCAACCGCTGTCTTAGAAGCAAATAATTTCGCAATAGATGCTTCTTTACCGCATGGTAATCCTTGTGCCCTAAGAGACGCCGCTCTATATACGAGTAACCTTGCCGCTTCGACACTTGTTGCCATATCTGCAAGCTTGAAGCCAATCCCTTGCTGCGCCGCAATTGGTTTCCCAAATTGTTCTCGTTCTTTTGCATAATCAATCGCACATGCAAGCGCCGCTTCAGCAATTCCTAACGCCTGTGCACCGATTCCAATTCGCCCAACATCTAAATTCGCCATCGCCACCTTGAATCCTTGTCCTTCTTCCCCAAGTAAATTCTCCGCTGGTACTTTCATATCTTCAAAAGTAAGTTGTACTGTACGAGAACCAAGGAGCCCCATCTTATGTTCATCTTTTCCGATGATTAAACCAGGTGTATCTTTCTCTACTATAAATGCAGAAATACCACTTTTTCCTGCCTCTGGATTTGTAGAAGCGAATACAATGTATGTACTTGCTTCACCACCATTTGTAATAAACACTTTCGATCCATTAATAATATAATGATCGCCTTTTTTGACAGCTCTTGATTTCAAACTCCCTGCATCTGATCCTGCATTTGGCTCTGTTAAAGCAAATGCGCCTAAATATTCCCCGGTTGCAAGTTTAGAAACATATTTTTTCTTCTGTTCTTCTGTTCCGAAATATAAAATCGGATTCATTCCAACTGACGTATGTACAGCTAAAATTACACCAACTGTTGCACTTACCTTTGAGATTTCCTCAATGGCTAGAATATAAGAAATAAAATCCATTTCTGCCCCGCCGTATTTTGCAGGCGCTGGAATACCCATTAATCCAAGCTCACCCATCTTTTGCAAAATCTCTTTCGGGAACACCCCTTGTTCCATACTAGGAACAAAGGGAGCAATTTCCTTCTGTGCAAAATCCCGAACCATTTTCCTCATCATTTGCTGCTCTGCATTAAAACGAAAGTTCATATATTCCGCCTCCATTTGCTATATATCCTTTAAATAATTTGGTAAGACCACTATTTTGTAACAAAAGGGGAATTTATTCGTAAACGTAGAATCCACGACCTGTTTTACGCCCTAACCATCCTGCATTTACATACTTACGTAATAACGGACATGGGCGATATTTACTATCTCCTAATCCTTCATGCAACACTTCCATAATGTATAAACACGTATCTAAACCGATAAAATCAGCGAGTGTCAAAGGCCCCATCGGATGGTTCATACCAAGCTTCATGACCTCATCAATTGCTTCTTTCGTCGCTACACCTTCGTATAACGTATAAATTGCTTCGTTAATCATCGGTAGCAAAATGCGGTTTGATACAAAACCTGGGAAATCATTTACTTCAACTGGCACTTTCCCAATTTTTTTCGTAATATCTTCAATTGCTTCATATACTGCATCATCTGTAGCCAAACCACGAATAATCTCAACAAGCTTCATAACTGGAACTGGATTCATAAAGTGCATGCCGATTACTTTTTCCGGACGCTTCGTTACCGCTGCAATTTCTGTAATTGGCAGAGATGACGTATTTGTCGCTAAAATTGCGTGTTCTGGAGCAATTTCATCTAGATTCGCAAAGATTTTCTTTTTAATATCCATTTTCTCAACAGCTGCTTCAATAATAAGATCCGCTTCTTTCACACAATCTAAATCAAGCGTTACTGTAAGACGATTTAATGTCGCTTCCTTCTCTTCTTCCTTCATGCGTCCTTTTTCTACTTGGCGCGCTAAGTTTTTCGTAATGATAGCCAATCCTCTATCTAATTGCTCTTGTTTTAAATCTTGTACCTTCACGTCATATCCTGCCATTGCACATACTTGTGCAATTCCTGATCCCATTTGCCCTGCACCAATTACAACAATGTTTTGTACACCCATTTTTTCTTCCCCCTTAATTGTTAATAAATTTTATACCCTCGAACTTTAATTAGTGAACTTCAATCATCACTGCGTCCCCTTGACCGCCACCGCTACAAATCGATGCAATTCCAATTCCGCCGCCGCGCTGCTTAAGTGCATGGATTAGCGTAACGATAATGCGCGCTCCGCTTGCTCCAATTGGATGGCCCATCGCTACCGCGCCGCCATTTACATTCAATTTTTCTGGATCAATTCCTGCGATTTCTGTACTTGCAATTGCTACCGCTGCAAATGCTTCATTAATCTCGAATAAATCGATGTCTTCAATTGTCTTGCCTGTTTTTTCAAGCAATGCGTTAATTGCATAACCTGGCGTTCTTGGGAAATCTTTAGATTCCACTGCAATTGCTGTATGCGCCAAAATTGTAGCTAATGGCTTTCTTCCTTCTTGCTTCGCTCTGTCTTCGCTCATTAACACAAGTGCGGCACCACCATCGTTTAGTCCTGGCGCATTACCAGCTGTCACTGCCGCTGTCTTATCAAATACAGGTTTTAACTTTGCTAACTTTTCAATCGTTGTATCTTCACGTGGCGCCTCATCCTTTGCAACAACAATAGGATCGCCTTTTCTTTGCGGGATCGTTACTGGTACGATTTCCTCTTCAAAACGTCCTTCTTTATGCGCTGAAACCGCACGCTGATGGCTACGATATGCCCATTCATCTTGCGCTTCGCGAGAAATTCCATCTTCCTTCGCAACTTCTCCGCCATAAACACCCATGTGTGTACCTGAAAATGCGCATGTTAAACCGTCAGCAACGTTTAAATCAATAACTTCGTTGTTGCCCATTCTGTATCCCCATCTTGCTCCGCGTAAAATGTAAGGACTGTTACTCATCGACTCCATACCGCCAGCTACAATCAGTGATTGATCGCCAGTACGAATAATTTGATCCGCTAACGTAACCGCACGAAGTCCTGATGCACAAACTTTATTCACTGTTTCCGTCTGCACTTCCCAAGGGATTCCAGCAGCCCTTGCAGCTTGACGCGATGGAATTTGCCCCTGTCCCCCCTGAATAACCGTTCCAAATATAACTTCTTCAACATCACTAGCCGCAACATTTGCTCTTTCAAGCGCTGCTTTAATTGCAATTCCTCCAAGTTCCGTCGCTTTTACATCTTTTAAAGATCCTCCAAATTTTCCAACTGGTGTTCTTGCAGCACTTAAAATAACTGTTTTACTCATGTTTCTTTCCCCCATTTCTTTTTTTAACACTGAGCGCTCGCTCGGTATCCCTACGTTGAGAAGAGGTGCAATCATTGCACCTCTTTCTAAAGTTGTATACATTCTTATAAACTACATCGCTTCTTTTTTCTGTCCGATAACAGATCGTTCTAAAATCTCTGTCACATCAAGAGTTTGAACTTTCTCTTCTACCTCTTTCGCTTTCGTTCCATCACTGATCATCGTTAAGCAATATGGACAACCTGTACCGATAATGGATGGCTGTACAGCTAATGCTTGTTCTGTACGAGCAACGTTAATACGAGAACCTGTTGTTTCTTCCATCCACATTAAGCCACCACCTGCGCCACAGCACATTCCAGTTTCACGGTTACGTGCCATTTCTACAAGATTCACTCCAGGAATCGCTTTCAAAATATCACGTGGCGCTTCGTACACTTCGTTGTATCTTCCTAAATAACAGGAATCATGGTACGTAACTGTTTCTTCAATAGCGTGAACAGGCTTTAAGCGTCCTTCTTTCACCCACTGAGCTAACAATTCTGTATGATGATAGACTTCTGCTTGCAAGCCAAAGTCCGGATACTCATTTTTAAATGTGTTATAAGCATGAGGATCAATCGTAACGATTTTCTTCACTCCTGCCTTTTCAAATTCTTCGATATTCTTTGTCGCCATCTCTTGGAATACAAATTCATTTCCAAGGCGGCGTGGTGTATCTCCAGAATTCTTTTCTTTATTACCGAGAATTGCGAATGAAATGCCTGCTTCGTTCATTAACTTCGCAAACGATATCGCAATCTTCTGACTACGATTGTCGTATGATCCCATTGAACCAACCCAGAATAAATACTCGAATTCCTCCCCAGCTTTTGATTTTTCTTTTACAGTTGGAACTGTTACTTCGTCATCACCTTGGCGCCATGTTTCACGCTCTTTACGGTTCAGACCCCACGGATTCCCTTGACGCTCGATATTTGTCATCGCGCGTTGTGCTTCCGCGTCCATTTTTCCTTCTGTTAAAACGAGATATCGACGTAAATCAATAATTTTGTCAACATGCTCATTCATAACTGGACATTGATCTTCACAGTTACGACACGTTGTACATGCCCAAATCTCTTCTTCTGTAATAACATCTCCGATTAAACTCGGATCGTAAGCGAGAGTTGTAGCCGCTGATTCTTGTTGTCCTTTTCCAGCCGCCATCATCGCTAACTGATTTCCTTGTGTATTATTGAAGGCAACTACTGGAACCCACGGTGCTTTTGATGTTACCGCAGCTCCTTTATCAGTTAAATGATCACGAAGTTTTAAAATTAAGTCCATCGGCGATAACATTTTTCCTGTTCCTGTTGCCGGACACATATTTGTACAACGACCACACTCTACACAAGCGTATAAGTCAATAAGTTGATTTTGTCTAAAGTCTTCAATTTTACCAACACCAAATGTTTCTTGCGTTTCATCTTCAAAATCAATCTTTTCAAGCTTCCCTGGGTTTGAAAGACGACCGAAGAATACATTAGCTGGTCCCGCAATTAAATGCGCATGTTTTGATTGTGGAACATAGACTAAAAACGTTAACAAAATTAGTAAATGCACCCACCAAGAAAAATAGAACACTGAAATTGCTACGGTTTCATTTATCCCGCTAAAAACGTAAGCGATTGCAGAAGCGATTGGTTCACTCCATGAAAGCTCCTCGCCATGCCATATAAGTCCCATACCGTTACCAAGTAGCACAGAAATCATTAAGCCACCGATAAAGATAAGAACAAGACCTGATTTGAAGTTACGTTTTAAACGAACAAGCTTTTCTACATAACGTCTATGAAAAGCCCAAAATACTGCAATTAAAATAACAAGTGTGACAATTTCCTGGAAGAATGTAAATGCAGGGTATAGTGGTCCAAGTGGAAGATGTGATCCTGGTGCGAGTCCTTTCCAAACGAAGTCAATTGCTCCAAATTGGACAAGAATAAATCCGTAAAAGAACATAACGTGAATGATGCCGCTTTTCTTATCTTTCAGCAGCTTTTTCTGACCGAAAACATTGACCTTAAGGAGATCCCAACGCTCTTTAAAACGACGGTCAAATTCAATTTTTTTTCCTAATTGTATGTAGGCCATTCTCGTCCGTATAAGATATACAAACAAATATCCTGCATAAGCAATAACAGCAATGGCAGCCAGCCAATTAATGATCAGTAAGCTATTCATTTTTATGCTACCCCTCTCTTTGTAAGCCCTCTTTCTTTTTTGAATCTTCAAAAATATATAATTTTCTGAATTATATCCCCTATCCCCATTATATAATGAGTGAGCATTCAGTCAACAGTTTTTTGTTATAGAACAACACATTTTTTCATAAAGCTGTTTATTTCGGTGAAACTATAAAGTGAAACTTTAATCAGTGCAACATACTATCCTCTAATGAAATTTATAATAACAGCCGTACTACCCATATCATTTGTAACACACTGAAGGTGAAAAGAATGCAAAGGAGGGAATTCACTGATGCTCTACTTATCTCTTTTGTTAATATCCGTTGCTCTTTGGATTACAATTGACCTTTCATACGGGCGACTTCTTCATTTAAAACGAGTAAGCTCTCGCACTTTCCCTTTACGTCAAAGTGATTTTCACCTTTATACATACGGGAAAGATTTATATGACGCTTTATTTACTGATATAAAACAAGCACAGCATCACATTCATATTTTATTCTTCATTGTAAAAAATGATAAAATCAGTCGTGAATTTTTAAAATTGCTGATTGATAAGGCTCAGGAAGGAATTGAAGTACGACTTTTACTTGATCGATTTGGCAGCCATTCTTTATCAAACGAAGCTATTCGCTCCCTGCAAAAACATGGTATATCTTTTTCATTTTGTCATAAGGTAAAATTTCCTCTGCCTTTCTTTTCTGCTAATCAAAGAAATCATAGAAAAATTACAGTGATTGATGGGAAAACCGGCTATATCGGGGGATTTAATATTGGCGAAGAGTATCTAGGGCATAATGAACACTTAGGATTATGGCGAGACTATCATTTACGTCTTACAGGAGAAGGGGTTCAAGATTTACAAAAGCAATTTTTGCATGATTGGTTTGATGATACGAAACAGAATTTATTGGATGCTTCTCTTTATTTTCCAAAACAACAACCAGGTACCATCCTGCATCAATTTATTCCGACTGATGGTGCTTATTTACAGCATACTTTTTTACATTTAATTAACGCGGCAAAAAAAGAAATCTGTATCGGTACACCATATTTCATTCCTGGAAAAAAAATTATGAATGCCTTATTAAAAGCAAGAGAAAGAGGGGTTCAAATCACAATTCTTGTTCCAGAAAAAGCTGATCACCCTCTCGTTCGGGAAGCAAAATTCCCGTACTGCCGAAAATTAATACAGGCTGGTTGCAATATTTATGCATTTCAACAAGGGTTTTTTCACGCCAAAATTATTATAGTGGACGATAATATTTGTGATATCGGAACGGCAAACTTTGATATGAGAAGTTTATATATTAATCATGAAATAAACTGCCTGTTATATAATAAACATTTCATTCAAACAGTAAAAAATAAATTCCATGAAGATCTAGAGAATGCATCCGTACTTTCCTATAGCGATGTAAACCCGCCTTCTCTTATCGATAGAGGAAAGGAATGGATTGGAACAATGTTTGCTTTCTTTTTATAGGAAAGACAATGAATAAAAGAGGTGTATCTCATATGATTATACGGTTTGGATATGTCTCACATGCAATGGCACTCTGGGACTGTTCTCCTGCCAAAACAATGACGTTTACAAGCTTTAAGAAACTTAGCAAGCAAGAACGAGAAGACAAACTGTATCATGTTATAAGGCAAAATTTAGAGCACACAATACGTATCCTACATTACAATATAGCGCATGAAATCCCACTATATCGCCTATCGTCTTCAATCGTCCCACTTGCAACACATCCCGAAGTCGAGTTTGACTATATTGAGGTATTCACACCACTTTGGCGTAAAATAGGAGCTTTAATTAAAGAACACAATTTACGAATAAGTTTTCATCCAAATCAATTTACGCTATTTACAAGCGACAAGCCACATATTACTACTAACGCTATTACGGATATGACTTATCATTATAAAGTATTAGATGCTATAGGCATTGCAGATTCCTCTTACATTAATATTCATGTAGGTGGAGCCTATGGAAATAAAGAAAAGGCAATTGAGCGCTTCCATGAAAACATAAAAAAACTTCCTGCACATATAAAAAAACAAATGACTCTTGAAAACGATGATAAAACATATACAACTTCTGAAACTTTATCAATTTGCCAAAAAGAAAATATCCCATTTGTATTTGATTATCATCATCATATGGCCAATCTTTGCGAGGAACCACTAGAAGAGTTGCTTCCTGCAATTTTTGAAACTTGGTCACATACAAATATCTCTCCTAAAGTTCACATTTCCTCTCCGAGATCGGAAAAAGAATTTAGGGCTCATGCTGAATATATCGATTTAGAGTTTATCAAGCCCTTCTTACACATTGCCAAAAAAAACAATCATAATTTCGATATTATGATTGAAAGTAAACAAAAAGACTTAGCACTATTCCAATTAATAGATGAACTTTCTGCTATAAGAGGAATTAAAAGAATAGGTGGTGCAAAGTTACAGTGGTAAATTGTAACTTTGCACCATTATTTCAAAAAAGTAATTTTTATAGTAAAAAATATTCTATTTTATATGCTATTATTTAAATTAGCATTTTCTCCCCGAGATTCAACTTTATTGAAACGGAGTCATAATATGATTAATCAAAAAAAGTATATACAATCTGTCATAATATACATATTTATATTTGCTCTTTGGATATTCCTTATACCAAATGAGTCGAATATAAAAGAAATCGGGATTCTTTTCTTATTCTGTTTCGCTGCACTTTTTTCTTGCTATTGCTTATGTAAAGCGATTAGAAAAATGACGCATGGTGATAAATTATTTTGGATTTTATTATTATGTACTTGTCTATGCGGGTTAGCTATGGAAATAACTTTATTTCTTCCTTCACTTTCTATTCATAAGCAAGTTATATTCTCATATAAAGCATTACCTTTTTTTATCATACAATATGTTTTACTCTTTGTTGGATTTGCTATAAAGTTTATAAAAATTTACTCTATTAAGGGTCTTGCTCAATTTTCATTCGATAGCATCTTTATTGTTATTATGAACATTTATTTCACTTTAACTTTTATCTTGGACCTTTCAAGCTTCCGTATGTTAACAAAGGAAACTTGGATTTTAATTGGCTATTTTATTGCACAATCATTAGTAATTTACGCCGTTATTAGTCTTTATAGAAGAGAACAATATTCTTCTAGTAGAATCGCATTAATTATCGGTTTCACTATTATACTCGTATACGGTTACATTCATCTGTTTCAATTAAATTTTGGGATGAAAACTTCTCCTGAATTTAATTATTTAATACACACTGCTTCTATTTTATTAATTGGACTTTCTTCCATACTATATATCTTGGATAAACCAATGCAACATGAAACGAAAGCAAAATATTATCGATTCGATTATGTACGTTTTATACTACCTTATTTTAGTATAATTATTACTTTTTCCTTTATTATCATTCAACCTTGGGATGATAAATTTATGTTAATTGGTCTCGTATTATCACTTATTTTGTTATTCTTGCGGCAACTTTACATGTGGAAAGATAATCAAGCACTAATCCTTACATATGAACAGTTGACTACACAACTAGAGGATGAAGTTGAAGAAGGTGCATTTGCATTATCAAAAAGTGAACAACGCTATAAGTCTTTATTCGAAGATCATCCCGATGCCGTTTTCTCTTTAAATATGAATGGCATTTTTCAACAATCTAATAAGGCATGCGAAAGCTTATTTACTGCCTATTATTGTGAAGTAGCAAGCTATTCTCTGGTACACTTCATTGATTCAAAAGACCACGAACTACTAAAGAAGGCTTTACAAATTACAAAGGAAGGTAGGCCACAAACGTTAGAAGTTCGTACAAAAGAACAAGAAGGCTATTATTATTATCTTCATATTACACTTATCCCTACTTTTATAAACAAAGAAGTGGTCGGAATGTTTGGGATAGCGCGTGATATTACAACTTTATATGAAAAACAAAAACAAGTAGAGCATTTAGCCTTTCACGATGCACTTACTGGATTACCAAATCGCCGAAAGTTCGAAAAAGATTTAAAAGCCATTTTAAATACAGCCCAAACTAACGCAAATGATGTTGCCGTCATATTCCTTGATTTAGATCGATTTAAAAAAATTAACGATAGACTTGGTCATGACGTCGGAGATTTATTATTAATTGAAGTAGCAAAAAGATTACGCGGTTGCTTGCGTTCAAAAGATATCGTCGCTCGCCAAGGTGGAGATGAGTTTACAATTCTATTACCAGAAATGTACTCAGAAAAAAGTGCAATTTTTATAGCTGAACAGATTTTAACTATTTTAAACAAACCATTCTTCATTCAAGGCGAAGAACTCTCTATTACACCAAGTATCGGAATTGCGATGTACCCTGATTATGGAACTAATGTAAATGAGTTAATGAAAAATGCTGATATGGCTATGTACCGTGCGAAAGCAAATGGAAAAAACAGATTTGTTTTCTTCTCAAAAGAAATGAGTATCGCTCAAAATGAAATTCAATTCTTAGAAGGTGAACTTTCAAAAGCATTACAACAAAATGAATTTTTCCTTGAATACCAGCCACAAGTAAGCACAAAAACAAAACAAATTATCGGTTTTGAAGCATTAATACGTTGGAAGCATCCAAAACTCGGTATCGTATCTCCTGCCCAATTTATCCCTCTAGCAGAGGAAACTGGTTTTATTATTGAACTTGGCAATTGGATTTTACGTACTGCCTGCTTAGAGGCAAAAAGATGGCATAATCAAGGTTTTTCTCACTTAAAAGTTGGTGTAAATTTATCTGTTGTTCAATTTAACCATGCAGATTTAATCCCAACTATTTCAAAGGTGTTGGAAGAAACAGAACTGAAACCAGAAGCACTAGATATTGAAATTACGGAAAGCATCGCAATTAATCAAAATCAATCTGTAGTTGCAAAACTAGAACAACTTCAAAATCTCGGTATTCAAATTTCAATCGACGACTTTGGAACTGGTTATAGTTCTTTAGCTTATTTAACAAAATACCCAATCAACACATTAAAAATCGCTCGAGAGTTTATTTGTGGAATTACAACTAGTCCTTTAGAAGAAGCAATTGTCTCTTCCATTATTACACTATCAAAAGAACTAAATTTAAAAGTGATTGCAGAAGGTGTAGAAACAGCAGAAGAATGGGAATTTTTACATAAACAAAATTGTGATCACATTCAAGGATTCTTTATTAGCAAACCTGTTTCTAGTAAAGACGTTTGGATGTTACTCCATAAAAAAACAACCGCCTAAGTAAGACGGTTGTTTTTTAATATTCAAAAGGTAAATCTTTAGCTAATTGTACCTCTTGATCGTTATGAGAAATTATATGGCTTTTCTCTAATGCCGTATCGCCTAATGAAATACCCCATGCCATCGCTAACGTTAATAAACTACCAATAAGTAATTTCTTCATATTCCATCACCCACATTTTTTATTTTAATATATCATGAAAATTTATCCCTATTATATGCAATTATGCATACCCATTTTTTAGGATATTTATCTACTGATTTTATTTACGAGCGCTTCTTTATATGCATGCATTTCTAATATATCAAAAAAGAAACTTGCCTTTTTATATGCATCTTCAACCTCTGCCTCATCGTACTCCAACCTCCCTAGGCATTCACCTCTTTGATAATATAGCTGTCCAATTAATGCCATACTATTAATTCGGCATGATATTTCAATCGCTTTATTTACTTGATAAAGTGACTCTTCATATTGATTATCTAAATATAATGCTTTTGCATGATTATATCTTACCTTCACTTCAAATTCTTCATTATCATGCAATACATCTAATTGTTTTAATATATCTTCAAATAACTCAATACTCTTCTTAAAATAGCTATTTTCAGCATAAATATTTGCAATCGCATTTTCTATATAAAGATTTTGGTATACGTCTATTCCAGCTAACTGTTGATTTAACAATTTTTTCAATTCTAAAATACAATATTCGTAATCGATTTTCTTTAATATGTAAGCTGCTACATGATATTGCCATTGAAGAAACTGCTGAAATTCAGGATGATATTCTTCCTTTTTCAGCTCATTCCATACTTTATTATAAATTTCTTTATATCTTTTTTGCTTACAAAGCATAATGATTTGATCTTTAAACTGTTTTTTTCTTTCAATATCAGAATAAATGAGTACCTCATAAAAATGAATAATGGGAACTTGTAATTTTGCTGCGATACCTTGCAATATATCCATACTTGGGTATACCGCGCCCGATTCAATTCGACTTACTTCCGATTGATGACATATGTTCTCGGATAACTGTTTCTGTGTTAATCCTCTCATCACCCTAATTTTCTTAATTTCACTTCCTAATTTTTCTGCGTGCATACTTACTCACCATCCCATTAGAACAATCTAATTTTTTGAGTTGTCATACCACTACAATAATGTGAATTCGACAATTTTTGATATGAAATAATGCATAATATATATAAAATTCGGCAAATTTTTCATACAATTCATCTCACATACAATAATAGATTAGGAGTGTTATAGATGAATTATAGAAAACTTGCTAGTGCTTTCGTTACATTCGGTCTTCTTTGCCCTTTATCAACAGAAGCTATTCATGCTCAAGAATTAGACAAAGGTGCAGTCAAAGTTGAAATTGCTCAGCCTGGTTTAACAATCGGTAAATTAACACAACCTCAAAATGATACGAAAGAAAATATTGCTAAAAAGTATTTAAAAGGTGAGGTAAATGGGGCGAAAGCTCAACAAGAACAAGTCACTACTGAAAAAAATGTAGATTTCCAACCTACAAATAAAGAAACCAAAGAAAATCAAACCGAAGTTCGCCTTGCACAAACATATAAAAACTATAAAGTATATGGCCAAGATCTCATTGTAAAAGTAGATAAAAATGGAGTAATCACAACTGTTAGTGGTAAAGTTGTTCAAAATTTGAATCAACAACCTAATCTTACTATAACAAATTTTTTGTCGAAAAATGAAGTAAAATCTAAATTACGCGATATAGTTCAAATTCCAAGTGATGCAGTTGAGACAGAATTCTCTAGCGAAACCGTTGTTTATAAGAAAAAAGATGGCTATTATACATTCGCAACTGTTATTACATTTACTTATGAAAACAATGAACAAATTATAAACGGCAATGCTATAGTTGATTTAAAAACTGGCGAAGTACTTTTCCAAGAAAAATTCATTAAAAACAAAGAGAATAAGACTATAAATCAAGTAACATCACCTAGATTATCCCCCGCAAGTGAGCAAGGAACTGGGAAAAATGCACTTCAAGAAAACATCTCTTTCAATATTGCCAAAGGAACTGATGGAAAATTTTATTTAGCCGATTTATCACGCGGAAATGGTATTTATATTTATAATGCAAACTACGCCGATTCCCTCGGGGGATATAGTCAAGCTGGTTATCCAGGGACACTAATTTCAAGTAGTACTCCTAATTTTGCAGATAAAGAAGCCGCGGGCGCTATGAAGAACATGAGTGATATTTATGATTACTTTAAGAAAGAACATAATCTAAAAAGTTACGACAATAAAGATTCAAAAGTTGTTGCTAGTGTACACGGTTTTGATTCTACTGAAGTTAGTGATGGTTTAAAAGAAGACTATGTAAATGCATTTTGGCATCCTGCTTGGAACCAAATGGTATTTGGTGATGGTTTAGACGGAAAACTAACATCAGCTCTTGATGTAACAGCTCATGAATTTGGACATGCTGTATTCAGTGGCACGACGAAAAATAAAGTCGTGAGATATCCAAGCGCTGAAACATCTGCACTAAACGAGGGATTAGCAGATTTCTGGGGTACACAAATCGAATATTACGTAAAGAAAGATAAAGGAAATTGGATTATGGGCGATACATTAGGTGGCCTAACAATTCGTGATATCCCAAGGGAAATTGGTGACGGCGGCCATAAACTATATACAAATTTACAAGATTTCTATAACGATGGTAATAATCAAGAATCACACGTAAATTCTGGTATTATCAGTCACGTATTATATCAATTAGCTGAAGGTAAAACATATAACGGTGTTGCTGTTCAAAAGCAAGGAAATGAAAAAGTAAGTAAAGTTGTTATGCGTACATTGCAAAATTATGCAACTTCCGCTGAAGACTTTGAATCACTTCAATCTCATATTGTACAAGCTGCAAAAGATTTATATGGCACTGCCGTATCAAATGAATTTGCAAAGGCATTTGAAGCACACGGTTACAAACCGTTACAAAAAATAAATAAAGTAATAGCGGTACAATAATAAAAAAAGAAGTTTACCAATCATAGGTAAACTTCTTTTCATATCCAACCCTTTTCTTCCGCAATTGTAATTGCTTCAATTCTATTTTTCGCATCGAGCTTCGTTAATACTTCAGAAATATAATTACGCACTGTACCCGGTGAAAGATAAAGTGCCTTCGCAATTTCGTTTGCCGTCTTTCCTTCTTTCGCAAGCAACAATACTTCCTTTTCGCGATCTGACAACGGATTTTGCTCCTGCCATAGGCCGAACATTAAATCTTGGGAGACCTCTCGTTTCCCCTTCATTACATTACGAATTGCTGCTGCTAAATCTTCACTTGGGCTATCCTTTAACAAATAGCCGTGCACACCAGCTTTCATTGCTCTTTCAAAATATCCCGGCCGTGCAAATGTTGTTAAAATTATTACTTTACATAATGATTTTTCTTTCTTTAACGCTTCAGCAACATCTAATCCACTTTGAATCGGCATTTCAATATCCATAATACTTATATCCGGTTTTAACGATTCAATTAATTTTAGTGCCTCTTCCCCGTTTGCCGCTTGCCCAATTACTTCGATATCATCTTCTAGATCAAGTAGGGCCCCTAATGCACCACGAAGCATCCGTTGATCTTCTGCAATAATAATTCGAATCATGCCCTCACCTCATCTTTTCCTGTTCTAATAACAACTGGAACTTTTACTGTTAACAACGTCCCTGGATTGATTGTACCTAGTTCAACAAATCCATCAATAAGAGCAATTCGTTCTTTCATGCCACGGATACCATTTCCATCATGATTTTGATCTGTTAAACCGATTCCGTTATCTTCTACTTTCAAAATCAGCTCACCTTGCGATTCTAATACAGAAACTGCGCATCGCGTTGCCTTACTATGTTTTACAACATTTGTAACAGCCTCACGTAAACACATCCCGACAATATTTTGTTCAATTGGTGATAACGAGCTCGATCTTGCTTCTTGCCTCACTTCTAATTCAATATTAGCTGCTTGTAAGATCGCTTTTATTTGCTCTAGCTCTTCTTCTACCGTAATCATACGCATATCAGAAATTAATTCTCTCAGCTGTTTTAAGGCTGTACGAGACGTTTGTGTAATTTCCTTCGCTTCCACACTTGCACGCTCCGGATTTTTCACAATTAACTTCTCTACAAGCTGGCTTTTCAAAGTAATAAGAGATAACGTATGTCCTAATGTGTCATGAAGATCTCTTGCAATCCGCTGCCGTTCTTCACGTTTTACTAAGTCTTTAATTTGCTCGTTTGCTTCATTCAGTTGGTTCTTTAACATCTTTTTCTGATTAAAATTGCGCATACCAAATGGCGTAAGAAGCATTAAAATAAACATCGGAACGATATTTACTAAACTTGTAGTTGTTAGTTGATTCATATTTACAAATAAAAATGCTCCAAGCATGATAACTAACGAACATAACAGCACTCGAAATACTTTCTTATTTGGCGCAAATCCCATCGCACTTGCTGTGAAAAAGCCAAAAAATATCATAAAAGGATTATAAAATAAAGCAAATAAAAAGATGAGTACCATTTGAATACACGCCCAAAAAACAAACGTCCTCTGAACAAAATAAAGCTGACGGTATGTGACGATAAAAATTATCAACATACCGCTTCCTATTACAAGCTTCCATCCTGATGCCTGCGCTAAGTGATAAATTGGAAATAATAGATAAACAAACCACATATACGGGAAGAATCCCATATGTTTCGGAAAAATCTCAATCCTCTTCTTCTCTATCATTTATACCGCTTCCTGTCTTTTTCTTATATATATTGATACTACAACAAATATAAGGAAATAACCTCCTAATACCGCGATATTTTCCCATCCAATTGATTTTCCAGCTACAATATCCCACGCACCGCTTCCGAAGTGGTATGTTGGTGTCCATTCACCAATTGTTCTTAATATTTTTGGGAATACTTCAATCGGCATCCATAACCCACCAACTATAGCTAAACTCATATTTAAGATATTTGCTAAGCCAGCAGCTGCGTCCGCCTTCTTAATGGAACCTATTACTGTTCCTAATGCTAAAAATGGTGTTACCCCTAACAATAACCATAACCCCGCACCAATCCATTGCCCTACCGTTAACTCAACATGATTAATCAATATCCCTGCTATAAAAATAACTAAGATTGAAAAAGCATTCACCACTGTTTGGGCAATAATTTTAGCAGTTATATACGCACCCTCTGGAAGTGGTGTGATTTTCAAAAGATGTGTCCATCCTTGCCCTCTTTCCTGAGAAAGTCTCACACCGAAACTAAAGAGTGCAGTCCCTACAATACTGAAAGTTGCCATCGAAATTAAATAGTGTGCTTTCCACGCATCTCCGTTTTGTGGTACTTGAACAACATTTGTAAAAATGTAGTAAAACATAACAGGCATTAATAATGAGAAAAAGATAAATAATTTATTGCGGAATGTACGTAAAATTTCTATTTTGCATTGCATCCATAATGCTCTCATGCGATTTCCTCCTTCTGATTTGCGACAAACTGTTCAAATGCTTCATCAAGGCTTCCACGTTCAACTGAAACATCTATTACAGGTAAATTCCTTTGATAAATGGCTTTTAAAGTTGCATCCGTATCCTCCGTTGTTAAAATGAAGCGTCCTTCGTTTGACTTTACTTCTGTTACATTTGGTAATTCCTTTAGTAACTTTGTAGGAATGCTTTCCTTCGAGTAAAATGTGATTGTTTTTCGCGAAATCGTTGCTTTCATTTCGTCTGGTGTACCATCTGCGATAATCTTTCCATTCGCAAATAATAAGATACGATTCGCTAAAGCATCTGCTTCTTCTAAATAATGCGTCGTTAAAATAATCGTTTTCCCTTCACTTGCTAACTTTCGAATCGTTTCCCAAAACGTTCTTCGAGACGTAATATCCATTCCGACTGTCGGCTCATCTAAAAATAACAAATCTGGATTTCCCGCAAGTGCAAGCGCAAAGTTTAACCTTCTTTTTTGCCCACCTGATAACTTCTCACATCTTTGCTTTCGCTCTGATTCTAAATTTGATAACTGCAGTAACGTTTCTTTCGCTATAGGATTCGTATAATAACTACGGAATAACTCAATTGCCTCTTCCACCGTAATACTATCAATGACACTTACTTCTTGCAGCATCGCACCGAGGCTATTACGAACATCTCTATGCTTTGGACTCTTTCCAAATATAAAGACCTTACCTTCTGTTGGGTCCTTTAATCCAAGCATCATCGACATCGTCGTTGTTTTCCCCGCACCATTCGGACCAAGTAACGCTACTATTTCCCCTTTATTTACATGAAATGAAACATTATTTACTGCGTTTTTATGTTTAAATGTTTTAGAAACACCATTTACTTCAATAATCTTTTCCATCTCTCCACCCCCGCTGTTTCTTATATTTACATTGTATTACTTGGAAAACTTAGGAAACAGTATGATGCGTCATGACATCGATATGACAATTGTCATGTATTCTTTATGAGAGGAATCAACCCGCATACCGCAAGCGAGTAGCAGGACGAAAATAAACATGATACAATCGGATAAGATATATATTCGAGGAAGGACAGTGGTTTTCATGATTATTCGTAATGAACAAGATTTAGAAGGCTTACGAAAAATCGGCCGCATCGTTGCGCTTGCACGTGAAGAAATGAAAAAACAAGCGAAGCCAGGTATGACAACGAAAGAGCTTGATTTGATCGGTAAAAAAGTATTAGATGAGCATGGTGCTATTTCTGCACCTGAAAAAGAATATGATTTCCCAGGTGTAACTTGCATTAGTGTAAATGAGGAAGTTGCTCATGGTATTCCAGGAGATCGCGTATTAAAAGAAGGCGACTTAGTAAACGTCGATGTATCTGCTGCACTTGATGGCTATTATGCAGATACAGGTATCTCATTTGTTCTTGGAGAAGACGAAGCAAAAGAAAAGCTTTGCCAAGCAGCAGTTGATGCATTTTGGGCAGCAATGAAAAAGGTTAGAGCTGGCTCAAAACAAAATCAAATTGGTCGTGCTGTTTCAAACTTCGCACATAAAAGTGGATACAATGTTATTCAAAACTTAACTGGTCACGGCATTGGTCTTAGCTTACATGAAGCACCAAATCACATTTTAAGTTACTATGATCCAATGGATAATGCGCTTCTAAAAGACGGTCTTGTTATCGCTGTAGAACCGTTCATCTCTATGAAAGCTGATCATATTATTGAACGTGGTGACGACGGCTGGACATTCGTTACACCTGATAAAAGTCTTGTTGCACAATGTGAACATACCGTTGTCGTAACGCGCGGCGAACCAATAATTTTAACAGAAATCTAATACCAAAAACGGCTGTTTTGTAGATTTATTCCACATAAAACAGCCGTTTTTATTTTTGGGAAAATATGTGAACTACTGTTGAACTCTTTATCATTTAAGTATATAATCTTTAGCGGAGGTTACTTAAGCTTATCTTTACTAAAAAGATATTGTAACTAAGGAGTAAAACACCTTCTTTCTTATTGTTTAAACAGTCTCAAAAATGACCGTAGTAACGTGTTAGTCGAATATTCTGTAATTCTTATATTCCTCTAACAATGTAAGAAACTATCATCTTTCAACTTCGGTCCACTAATCGCACAACTCTCTTTAGACAAAATAAATGACTATTTTCAAAGTACATATTGTCTTCATTCTGACCAAAACCAACCCTATCTAGCTTTTTATCTCCACATAACTTTAAGGCAAAAATAAGCCTTCACAAAGGGATACACTACATTGGTTAGTATGTATCGTAAAACTTACCTTTATAACCATTCTTTTTTACTAGATATACATGAAAACTATCTCACATATAAAGGTCTGATATCATTCTTTAATATCAGTATTTTTTTCGACATTTTTTGTCGAATTGTGTATATTTCCACAGAACTGTGTAAATATACATTTTGTTTTACGTTAAATAATATTACTTTGAACATAATCCTACTTGTCTGAGAACGCGTATAGAAACGGAGGGATAGCAAAAAGTAAATAGCTTATAAAAAATACTTTTTATATTCCATTTGTTCATGTGGAATAAGTCCCCAATGGACAAATGAATGTTCAGAGGAGGAAAAATGAAAAAACTTTTCAATGTATGTTTAATTGTATTCGTACTATTTTCGCAACTTGCTAGTTTTCCATACAATCAAGTAAAAGCGGAAACCTTAACAGGAGATTCCTTATTTGACACTGTTGAAATGAAAGATGCAACGAATCATATTATTGACGAAGCATTAAATCCTAAAAACTTAATAAATGCAGGATCAATCATTCACCTAGAATATGCTTGGTCAATAAAAGATCATCAAATTGCACAAGAAAAAGATGCAACAGTTCTTCAAATACCTAACGCATTAAAAGTAAAAAATGACCAACAAGGAAACTTGATGGCAGATCAACAAATTATTGGTCAATATTTTGTTACGGCAAACGATAACAAAATGAAAATAGTCTTTAACGATTCAGTAAAAGATTCAAAAGGTGTTAAGGGAAAAATTAAATTTGACACTGTATTCAATCCAGATTTAAAACCTGGCATAAAAGCCGTCCCACTCACTTTCCCTCTAGGTACAGTAGCTAAGACTATCTCAGTTCCTGTTCAAGTAGATAACCCTACTTCACCTACTATTAATAGTGATGATGCTAAGCAGACTACCGAAGAGCAAAAGAACGGTGACGCACAGAAACCTACTGAACAGCCAAAAGATGGTGAAACACAGCAGAAACCTGCGGAACAACCAAAAGACGGGAATCCTCAGCAGCCTGCGAAACATTCAAAAGATGGTGAGACACAGCAGAAACCTGCGGAACAACCAAAAGACGGGAACACTCAGCAACCTGCGGAACAGCCGAAAAACGGGAATCCTCAGCAGCCTACGGAACAGCCAAAAGATGGCGGGACACAGCAACCTACTGAGAACCCTGGTGATAACACAACAGGGCAACCTGTTGAAAATCCAGACCCATCACCTAAGCAAATTAAAGAAAATATTTTAACAAGCGTAAAATTAACAGATAAAGACGGAAAACCATTTAATGATACAGATAATCGTCCAAATCCTGATTCTGCTGCCAATATCGATTTTACATGGGAAGTTTTAGAATCATTAAAAGTAAAAAAGGGAGATTACTATATTTTCCAACTACCGGAATATTTTATCGTCCACAACACCATTACACAGCCTTTAGTTGATGGAACTGGACATGAAATTGGGACGTTCGTTGTTGACTTAAACGGAAAAGTAACTATGACTTTTAACGAGTACGTTGAAGACAATCCTAATATAGATGGTCATTTAAAAGTTGGTACGGAATTCAATAAAACAAAAATTAAAGGGACTACGGAACAAAAAATTCCTTTCCCAATTAAAGAACAAGACGTTATTATCGAGCTTGATTTCAAACCTAATGTAAAGAAATCTATGAATAAAAAAGGTATACCTGATAGACCGATTAATACGAATCAAATCAATTGGACAGTCGAAATGAACAAAACAAAAGACATTCTTACAAACGCTGTCTTCCAAGACAATATTCCAAATGGAGCCAATCTCAATGAAGATTCTATTAAGGTTTATGAGTTAGAAGTAGATATTAACGGGAAAACGACTCGTGGAGCCGAAGTTAGTAAAGAAGAATATACACTCACTTCATCCTCCGATAAATTAAATATCGCTTTTAAAAATGAAACGAAAAAAGCATATCAAATTGAATATGCGACAAAAATTACTGACGAAAGTGTTACTAGTTTCAAAAATGAAGCAAAAGTATCCAGCAAGAATCAAGGAGATGTATCCGCAAATGCAACTGTAACTGTTTCACGCGGTACACATCTAGAGAAAACTAGTAAATATAATCCAAAAACACAAACAATTGAATGGACAATTACTTTCAACGGTGACCAGAGAGAGATTAAACAATCTGATGCGCTTTTAAAAGACATCTTGGACAAATCTCATAAAGTTGATGCAAGTTCTATCGTGGTTAAAAATGCTTCTTATGATAATAACGGAAAACTTGTTACAGGTGACAACGCTACAAACTTTACTGTAAAAGAAACCGATGAGGGATTTGATTTACAATTTAATGAAGATATTAATAGTGCCTATGTGATTACTTATACATCGAAAGCCAAGAATGATGTTATACAAGATGGCGAAATCGAAAATACAATTATTGCAGATGGAAAATGGAGTAAAACAAACAAAGTTACATTACAACAACAAAACATCATAAAGAAACATAATAAAAATGCAAACGATACAGATTACAATAAGAAAACAACGAAATGGACAATTATTGTAAATGATAACAATTACGTGTTAAATGATGCTGTTATCACTGATACGTTTGACTATAGTGGACTTACATTACAAAAAGATAGTTTCAAAATTACTGATGGATCAACTGAACTGAAATTAGACTCTGATTACACACTTGATGTAACAGCTGACGGATTCAAAGTAACACTAGCTGGTATTTATAAGTCTAATATGGATAAAACTTTAACCATCACGTACACAACAGACTTTAATTACGAGACTCTATCTAAAAAGGATGATAATAAATCATTCAAAAATACAGCTGAGTTATCATGGAAAGATATAAATGGGAACGATAAAAATAGTAAATCTCATGATAGATTCAATCCTGACGGCTATACAAAAGGAAACGGATTTAAATACGGTTCTTACAATGCCCAAACGAAAGAAATCAAATGGGACATAGGGTTTAACTATAATAACAGGACTATTAAAGACCCTTCTATCGTTGACGTACTAGAAAACAATCAAAAACTTATACCAGACTCCATTGAGATTCATCATATGGAATTAACTGGTGGTGCAGACGGTTATAAATTAGGGGCACTTGTTTCCCCTGACGAATATACGGTAGAAAATGCAACGAAAGATAATAAAAATACATTAACGATTCATTTTAAAAATGAAATTAAAACAGCGTACCATATCAGCTTTAAAACTTCACTTGCAGGTGAAGAAATTAATAAGCGCTATGATAATTACGCCAAATTAAAAGATGGATCGGAAACTATCGCCAATATTCATGGTGCATTCGAGATCAAAAATGGTGGTAGCGGCGTTACGAAAAAAGCAAAACAAAATGACAAGTACATTGATTGGAGCGTTTCTATTAATGCAAGTCAATCAACGATTGAAAATGCTGTCGTAACAGACGATCCGACAGACAATCAAATTCTCGATGAAAAGTCATTCCACCTATATGGGACAACAGTAGCCGTGGATGGCACTTTAACGAAAGATACAACAAACGAATTAAAAGAAGGAAAAGACTATAAACTCAAAATAACAACAGACAACAATACGGGGAAACAACAATTTACAATTGAATTTCTTCATACTATTGATCGAGCTTATATTTTAGAATACCGTTCACTCATTAATGCAGACAATAATGAAAAGGTAAGCAATAAAGCGAAGATTACTGGTAATAGTTTGAAATTAACAGAAACTGAAAAAATTGAAGAAATAGTAGTTAAAGTATCTTCTGGATCTGGAGGCGGTTCTGCTACTAAGGGACGCGGAAACCTTCAAATTAAAAAAGTAGATAATGCAGATCCAAATAAAATTTTATCTGGCGTAGTATTTACTTTATTCGATCGCACAGGTACAACTGCTATTCGAACAATTACAACAGACGACAATGGTATCGCTCAGTTTAACAACTTAAAACGCGATGAATATCTGCTTAGAGAAATGAAAACTCTTGATGGCTATGTCATTAGTAAAGAATTAAAAGCAGGTAAACTTGTTAAGCTTGGTGCAGAAGAAACTACAACATATACTCTTAAAAACGAGAAATTTGTTGGAAAAGTAGTACTTACAAAGACCGATGCTCATAACAAAGAAAAGCTTAAAAATGCAGTTTTCTCTCTGCTTGATCAAAACCATAATGTCATTCCTGAACATAAAGAATTAATAACAAATGATAAAGGACAAATTACTGTAGATAATTTAAAACCAGGAACTTACTACTTAAAAGAAATAAAGGCTCCTGAGCATTATCAATTAGATGATCGACTTATTGAATTTAAAATCGAGGAAGATCAAACAACAGTAATTAATAAAGAGGCCCAAAACAGCTTAATTAGAGGCTCAGCTATCCTAAAAAAAGTTGATAAAGAGGGTAATACTTTAGAAGGTGCAGTATTTAGTGTACGGGACCGAAATAACAAAAAAATCCCTGGTTATACCAAATTAACGACAAATGGTAACGGACAAATCGAAGCGAAAAATTTACTTCCTGGAGAGTACCAATTTGTTGAAGAAAAAGCACCTGAACATTATGAAATAGATAAAAAACCGCTTAAATTTACAGTTGAAAAGAGCCAACAGAAAGCACTTACTGTTACAGCGACAAATCACCTCATTAAAGGTGGTGTCACTTTAACGAAAGTCGATGATGTCGATGGCACTGCCCTTGAAGGTGCTGTATTTAAAATTGTCGATGCGAATGACGAGAAACAAATAATTCGTGAAAATATAAAAACAGGTTCAGATGGAAAAGTTACCGTTAAAGATCTAGAGCCTGGTGCTTATAAATTTATCGAAACAGAAGCTCCTAAGGATTATACGTTAAGTACAAACCCTATCGAGTTTACAATTGATAAAAGCCAACAAACTCTTGCTACTGTTACGGCAAATAACAGCTTAAAAACGGGCGAGGTTGAATTATTAAAAGTTGATGAGTTTGGTGAGAAAAAACCACTAGAAGGTGCTGTATTCAAACTTGTCGATACAAATAATAATGACGTTTCCCCTCACACTAACTTAACTACTGATAAACACGGTAAAGTTAAAGTTAGTAACCTACGTCCTGGTACGTATAAATTTATTGAAATAGCTGCTCCTGAACATTACGTTTTACGAGCAGAACCTATTGAATTTACAATCGATAGAAGTCAGAAAGAAACTCTACTTGTGAAAGCTGAAAATGCTTTAAAACCAGGAGATGTTGAATTAACAAAAGTTGATGATATCGATGGTACAGCTCTTGAAGGTGCTGTATTTAAAATTGTTGATGCAAATGATGAAAAGAAAGTTATTCGCGAAAATGTAAAAACTGGTGCGGATGGTAAAGCTATCGCTACTGGCTTACGCCCTGGCGATTATAAATTTATCGAAGTAACAGCACCGAAGTATTACGACAAAAATACAAAACCAATTAAATTTACGATTACAGAAAGTCAAACAACTCAGGCTACTGTTACCGCTAAAAACAGCTTAACAAAAGGCGGTATTGAGTTAACAAAAGTGAATGCTGCAGATGAAAAGGAAACACTTGAAGGTGCAGTATTTAAAATCGTTAATAGAGATACTAATGAAGATGTTCGTACGGACCTTGTTACGAATAGTAAAGGAATTCTAGTTGTAGATGACTTACGTCCTGGTAACTATAAGCTTATCGAAACAAAGGCTCCAACTTATTACGATGTAAATGTAGAACCAATTGAATTTACAATCGAAAAAGGACAACAAAAACTCCTTCCACTTACATTTAAAAATAGTTTAACGAAAGGAAAAGTTAAACTTATTAAAGAAGATGATGTGGAAAGTAGTAAAGCTCTTGCCGGCGCTGTATTCACATTGCAAGATGCAACTGGCAAAGAAATTATGAAAGATTTAACAACAGATGATTACGGAGTATTAGTTATTCCTGATTTAGCACCAGGGGATTATCAATTTATCGAAACAAAAGCCCCTGAACATTATAAATTAGACAAAACACCTATTAAGTTCACAATTAAAAAAGGTAGTAAGGAAGATCTTCCTATCCCTGTTACTGTAAAAAATAGTTTACTTACAGGTGGCGTCACTTTAACAAAAGTTGATGATGTTGATGGCACTACTCTTGAAGGTGCAGAATTTATAATCGTTGACGCTCATGATACTAAAAAGGTAATTCGCAAAGGTTTAACAACTGATAAAAACGGTAAAATTTCTGCTTCTGATTTACGTCCTGGAGACTATCAATTTATTGAAGTAAAAGCTCCAAAAGACTATACCTTAAGCAAAGACCCTATTCCATTCACTATCGAAAAAAGTCAAAAAGAGAATATTACTGTTACTGCTACTAACAGTTTAAAGAAAGGTGCAGTAACATTAACAAAAATTGATGACATCGATCGTACGATGCTCGAAGGTGCAATCTTTAAGATTGTGGATATGAATGGTAAGGAAGTTCATACGAATCTTGTTACAGATAAAAACGGTAAAATTTCTGTTTCTGATTTACGCCCTGGAGACTATCAGTTCATTGAAACAAAAGCTCCTGAGCACTATGTATTAGATGAAACAACGATTCCATTTACAATTGAAAGAAGTCAAACGAAAGAGATCAATGTTACAGGCAAAAATGCTTTGAAAAACGGTAGCGTTGAACTAACAAAGATTGACGATATTGATATAACTACAAAACTTGCTAACGCCGTATTTAATTTATTAGATGCAGACGGAGAGCTAGTTAAAAAAGGCTTAAAAACAAATGATGAAGGTAAAATTGTTGTTGAAAACCTACGTCCTGGTACGTATCAATTCGTTGAAACAATTGCTCCTGAACATTACGATTTAGATAAAAAACCTATCGTATTTACAATTAAAAAGAGCCAAACTGAAACTCTTCATATCACTGCTACAAATGCTTTAACAAAGGGTGCAGTTAAACTTTCTAAAGTAGACGATGTTGATGGCACTGTTCTTAAAGATGCAGTATTTAAAATTGTTAATATGAACGGTGATGTAGTTCATAAAGACCTTGTTACAAATGAACAAGGAATAATCGAAATTAATGACCTACGTCCTGGTGATTACCAATTTATCGAAACGAAAGCTCCTAAGCATTACGTTTTAGATGAAACACCAATCAAATTCACTATTGAAAAAGGACAGAAGAGAGCTATTTCTTTAACTGCTACAAATAGCTTAAAACAAGGTAGTATCGAATTACTTAAAGTTGATGATTTAAACACTCAAACAAAACTTGCTGATGCGGTATTTAATTTACTGGATCAAGATGGCAAAGTACTTAAAACAGATTTAAAAACAAACAGTGAAGGTAAAATCGTTATCGAAAACTTACGTCCTGGTACGTATCAATTCGTTGAAATAACGGCTCCTGAACACTATGATTTAGACAAAAAACCAATTATATTTACAATTGAAAAAAGCCAAAAAGATATTGCTACCGTTACTATGAAAAATAGTTTAACAAAAGGCGGCGTGGAACTTTCTAAAGTGGATGACGTCGATGGCACTACTCTTGAAGGCGCAGTATTTAAAATTGTGGATATGAATGGTACTGTAATTCGCAAAAATCTTGTTACGAATCAACAAGGTAAAATTAGCGTTTCTGACCTACGTCCTGGTGATTATCAATTCATCGAGACAACGGCTCCGAAACACTACGATTTAAACAAAGAGCCAATTCCATTCACAATTACAAAGAGCCAAGCTGATCCTATCTCCGTTACAGCTACAAATAGCTTAACGAAAGGCGCTGTGGAACTTTCTAAAGTGGATGATGTAGATGGTACTGCTCTTAAAGATGCGGTATTTAAAATTACTGATCTGAATGGTAACGAGATTCGTACTGAGCTTACAACAGATGTACATGGAAAAATTTCCGTTTCTGATTTACGTCCTGGGGACTATCAGTTTGTTGAAACGAAAGCTCCTGAACACTATAAATTAGATAGTACACCTATTAAGTTTACAATTAAGAAAAGCCAAAAAGAAAAGCTCCAAGTTACTACTACAAATAGCTTAACTGAGGGTGCTGTAGAATTAATAAAAGTGGATGATATAAATCCAGATACAAAACTTTCTGATGCAGTGTTTAACATCATCGATGCGAAAGGTAAAATTGTTCGCACTGATTTAACTACTGATAAAGATGGTAAGATTACTGCTACGAACTTACGCCCAGGAGACTATCAATTCATTGAAACGAAAGCTCCTAAGCATTACGATTTAAATAAAACACCTATTAGCTTCACTATCGAAAGAAGTCAACTAACTCACGCTTCTGTTACTGCTAAGAATGGCCTAACAAAAGGTGGCGTGGAATTAACGAAAGTTGACTCTATAGATAAGAAAGAAATGCTAGAAGGTGCGGTATTTAAAATTACTGATCTGAACGGTAACGACATTCGTACGAATTTAGTTACCAATAAAGACGGAAAAATCATCGCTAAAGACTTACAACCAGGAGACTATCAATTTATTGAAACAAAAGCTCCTAAACATTACGACTTAAATGAAGAACCAATTAAGTTCACAATCGAAAGAAGTCAAACAAAGCATGTCTTCGTTACAGCTATTAATAGCTTAACGAAAGGTAGTGTTGAGTTAATTAAAGTTGATGATGCCAAGCAAAACACAACACTTGAAGGTGCAGTATTTAAAATTGTTAATAAGGATGGACACGATGTTCGTACCGATTTAACTACTGATAAAAACGGCCGTTTAGTTGTGGATGAATTACCGCCAGGAGACTATGAGTTTATCGAAACAAAAGCTCCTGAACACTATGACTTAAACAAAACACCTATTAAGTTCACAGTTAAAAAAGGCCAAAAAAAAATCGCCTCTGTTACTGCTACGAATAGCTTAACTAAAGGCGCAGTTGAATTAACTAAAGTTGATGACATCGATGGTACTACTCTTGAAGGAGCAATCTTTAAAATTGTAGATATGGACGGCAAGGATGTTCGTTCTGATTTAACTACTGATAAAGATGGGAAGATTTCTGTTTCTGATTTACGTCCGGGAGATTATCAGTTTATTGAAACGAAAGCTCCTAAGCATTATGACTTAAACCAAAATCCTATCAAGTTTACTGTTGAAAAGAGCCAAACTGCTAAAGCTTCTGTTACTGCTACTAACAGCTTAACTAAAGGCGCAGTTGAATTAACTAAAGTTGATGACATCGATGGTACTACTCTTGCAGAGGCTATCTTTAAAATTGTAGATATGAACGGTAAGGATGTTCATTCTGATTTAACTACTGATAAAGATGGGAAGATTTCTGTTTCTGATTTACGTCCAGGAGATTATCAGTTCATTGAAACGAAAGCTCCAACTGGCTATGATTTAAACATTAAACCAATTCCTTTCACAATTACGAAAGGACAATCTCAGGTTACCTCTGTTACAGCTTTAAATAGTTTAACAACAGGTTCAATTGAGTTAACTAAAGTTGATATTGATCACCATGGAACACTTGAAGGTGCCATTTTCAATATTTTAGACCAAGATGGAAAAATCATCCGAGAAGGTTTAAAAACAGACCAACACGGAAAAGTAATCGTAAATGATTTGAAACCTGGTAATTATCAATTAGTAGAAACACAGGCTCCTAAAGGCTATCAATTAGATGCATCACCAATAAACTTTACAATTGATAAAGCCCAAGCTACACCACTACAAATTACAGTTTCAAATAAAAAGATTGAATCTTCGTCAGGTGGAGATGACAAGCCAGTTACTCCTCCAAATAAAGAAGAAAACAAAGGCAATGAAACATCTGAGAAACACAAAAACGGAACTTCCGAAGAAACATCAAATGAAACAGATAACAAACAGCAAGATGATCGAAATACGGATAAACACCTTCCAAATACAGGTCATAAAAAAGACCCTACACAAACAGTAGGTATCGTCCTTCTACTAGCTGGATTATTAAGTATTTTAGCTACAAAACGCAAAAAACATTATTAATAATGTTTTTACATCCAATCAATCTCTCAATTGATTGGATGTTTTTTTATACAAAAAGGACGATACATAAAGTATCGTCCTTTTAACGGGGTGAGGCTGCCCAAAAGTACGGAAAACCTTTGAACAGCCTCTTATTTTCATATGGATGCCTTACATATATCACTGATAATAATTATGAAATGCGGAAACATAATTACCATCAACTGATTCAAACATGAGAAATGAAACCCTACAGTGGTTCCATTTCTCTACATAATCTAAAGTTTGGGTACACTAGATTCATGCAATGTAGGAGCTTTCAGAGTAGAAAGCGAACCTTCGTTTAAAATGATAGCATACATATCTTCCTCAAAAATATGCAAATATGCATATATTGTTTTTATTTCTCAATGTCAGAATATTGAAAAATAAAAGACACGAAGGTAAAATAAAGTCATTATCCGTCTTCTTTTGTCAGTCACAGAGAATAGAAGAATAGGAGAGGAAAAAATGAGAAAATCATTGAAACAAAAAATAGTAAGCTCTTTGCTTGCTGTATCACTCGCTGTTAGCTTAGCTCCAATTGGGCAAGCAAAAGCGGATTCCACGTCAGAGGTTACACAAACTCCATCTATTACAAAACAGATTGATCCAAACCGCGCAATTGAACATGTTCGTTTCTTATCTGAAACAATTGGTCCTCGACCCGGTGGAACAAAATCCGAAGAATGGGCTTCTCGTTACATTGGTATGCAGCTTAAATCGATGGGCTATGAAGTAGAATATCAGCCATTTCAGGTTCCCGATCAGTACGTTGGATTCATTGAATCACCACTGTCAATAAAACGTAATTGGCAAGCTGGTGCTGCTCCTAATTCACTAATTTCTACAGAAGCTGTTACAGCTCCCCTTATCTTTGTTCAAGGTGGGACAAAATTAGAAGATATTCCAAATGAAGTAAACGGTAAAATTGTTTTATTTGAAAGAGGAACGACAATTACAGACTATAATAAACAAGTTGAAAATGCTGTTAGCAAAGGTGCAAAAGGTGTTCTTTTATACAGTTTAATTGGCGGACGCGGAAATTATGGACAAACCTTCAATCCCCGCCTAACGAAAAAGCAATCTATCCCTGTCTTTGGTCTTGCTTATGCGCAAGGAAATGCATTTAAAGAAGAAATCGCTAAAAAAGGGACAACAATTCTTTCCCTAAAAGCGAAACATGAATCTAAATTAACATCTCTAAATGTTATCGCCAAAAAGAAACCAAAAAAGAGTACCGGTAATGAAAAAGCAGTCGTTGTAAGTTCACACTATGATAGTGTTGTCGGAGCACCTGGCGCAAATGATAATGCTTCTGGAACTGGATTAGTATTAGAACTAGCTCGTGCTTTTCAAAATGTAGAAACTGATAAGGAAATTCGTTTTATTACCTTTGGTTCTGAAGAGACTGGCTTACTTGGCTCCGATTATTACGTTAATAGTCTATCCCAAAAAGAACGCAATCGAATTTTAGGTGTCTTTAACGCAGACATGGTTGCAACAAATTATGATAAAGCAAAGAATTTATACGCTATGACACCTGATGGCTCTACAAACTTTGTAATAGATGCTGCCTTGCAAGCAGGTAAACAACTAAATAATGACCTCGTCCTACAAGGTAAATTCGGTTCTAGTGATCATGTTCCATTTGCTGAAGCTGGTATTCCTGCTGCTCTATTTATTTGGATGGGTGTCGATAGTTGGAATCCATTAATCTATCATATTGAGAAGGTATACCATACACCTCAAGATAACGTATTAGAAAATATTTCACCTGAACGAATGAAAATAGCATTAGACGTTATCGGAACAGGGGTTTATAACTCGCTTCAAAAACCTGTTACTCAAACTGAACAGAAAGCTGCTTAATCAATAAAAGACCACTGATTTTTATCAGTGGTCTTTTATTGAGAAAAAATATATATGCATAAAAGCATATTTTATCCTCCTCATTATCGTATACAATATTAACTGTAACAATATCGATTACAACTTATAAGGAGGCTTTTTCTATTATGAAAAAAATGATTTTAGCAGGTGCGTTAACTTTAGCAGGAATTACCGGCGCTACCGCGTTTATTCCTGAAACAAAAGTCGCTGCTGCCGCTCAAGAACAAAGCTTTACAAAATTTTATTCTTTGCAAACTGGAGGTAGTTCTGAACAAGAACCTGTTTTCCTTCAAAAGGGACAAGAGTTAACAATTCAACCTAACAGCAAAACTCCTAGTTACAGTGTTTATGACTCAAATCATAACCTTATTGGACGTTATTCTGATGGTTACGGCCGAATTTTCACTGCAAAAACAGATGGAAATATGTACGTTCAATTTCATGCACCTTACGTTTACTATAGTCCTGTTAGTTTTTCTGTTACTTATACAATCCAATAAAATAAAGGGCCTTTCTCAAGGGCCCTTTATTTTGCTTCCCAATTCACTTTTACAAAACCATCTTTCACCATTAAACCACTTATATTAAATACATACTTTTCATTTGCTTTTAATGTAGCTTTAAAAGTACCTTTTTTCGATTCACAGATTTCTTTTAACTCTCTTATACCTTCTCCTTTCCTTTCATATAAGCTAAAGCATAAGTTACCATGTTTTGCATCTGTTTCATAAGAAAATGTTACTTCTGTATCTTTTGCATACTCAAGTTCAATACCTTTCCCAGCAATATCCCATGATGAGAATTTTGCCTCGTAACTTGTCTCCCCTTGCTTCTCATTTTCTAAATATATATCACCAGCTCTCCACATATCATCTAGCGTTTGAACAAAAGCAAAGCCGCTAAGTAATACAAACATCGCGCTTGCAAATATGACAACTAATGTTATCTTTTGTTTTTTCATAACCTTCATCTTATGTTCTCCTTCTATTTTCTTGTTACTTCTTCGTATCATATATAACAAAACTCCAATAAAAAATGGCAATACAATCGCTATAACACTCCACCACTTACTTATTCCACGCGTTTTCGCATCTGTATACACCCATGATGCTACACATACTAAAAGTGCTATAAAAGCCAAAAACATTGTAATCCCAGCTATCTCAAATACTACAAATGGATTAGCGAACTCTATCATGTAATTTATACTCCTTCTTTAAAAATGACTGTATGACAACGTATATAGGAATGTATAGGTGCATCATAATAACTATCGTTATAATGACAGATATTTTATGATCCAAATGACTAACAAACTGCTCTAGGGTGACTGTTAATACAATCATCCAAATAGCATGAATGAAAACAACCCATCTCTTTTCTAATTTCCGAGCATTTCGCACGCTCTGTTTCGTATGATTTATCAGCTCTTCGCTAGGAATCATCTCTCCCGCTAAACTGCTCTTTATTTTCTGTTCAAATTTATCTTCCTTCATGCACGAAACCCTCCAAATGTTCTCGCATTTTCTTTTTCGCATAATTGAGACGATACTTCACCGTACCAATCGGTATATTTAATATTTCACTCATTTCCTTGTAAGAATATTGTTCATAGTAATAGAGTACGAGTACCGTTTTATATTTTTCATTTAATAACTGTATTACTTCCCATATCATTTCCGCTTCCACTTTTTGAATAAATTCTTCTGATATATTCACTTCATCTGCGAAATCTATTTCTCCACCATCTTCTTTATGAAACAAATCCAATATTCGGTCTTTCCACCTTTTTTTCTTACGATAAAAATCATAAAACGTACGAACACAAATTGTAGTGATCCACTTTTTATAATTATCCACATAAGAAAGTTGGTGCCTTGATGAAAAAACCTTTATCCACGTCTCTTGAAAAATATCTTCCGCATCTTCTTTCGTTTTCGCTAACTTATAGCATAAGGAATATATTTGCTGCTTATATATATCAATTAATTCTTCTACCTTTTCTTCCATCATAAGCCTCCTGTCATTTATATAAGACGACGCAAATTATCCTTTTGTTTGATAAAATTTTATTTTTTTATTATCTCCATACAAAAAGGCAATCACAACATCGTGTGATTGCCTTTTACTGAAAGCGAAAAATCGGCTCCGCTTTGCTAGAATACTCGGTGGCTTCGCGCCTTCCTCCGAGGCAAAGTACGCCTCTCTGTCAGGAGCTCCATCCCCCTCCTATTCTAAACGAGCCGCTTTCGCTTTTCTTAATTACATTTTTTCTGGTGCAGATACTCCTACGATTGCTAATGCATTTTGAAGTGTAGTGCGTACTGCTTTCATTAACTCGTAACGAGCTTTACTTAATTCTAAGTTATCTTGGTTCAATACTTTTTCTGCATTGTAGAAGCTGTGTAATGCTGCTGCTAATTCAAATGCATAGCTTGTAATGCGGTGTGGCAGACGTTTTTGTGCTGCATCCGCAACTACAGCTGGGAATTCACCAAGTTTTTTCAGTAACTCTACTTCTTTCTCAGAAGTAACAAGTTTGTAATTCACGTCTCCATCTGCAGCTAATCCTAACTCTTCACCTTGACGAAGGATACTGCATACACGAGCATGAGCATATTGTGCATAGTATACTGGGTTTTCATTAGATTTTGATACAGCTAAGTCCATATCGAAGTCTAAATGAGAATCACCGCTACGCATCGCGAAGAAGTATCTCATTGCGTCCACGCCTACTTCTTCCATAAGCTCACGAAGTGTAACTGCTTTACCTGTACGCTTACTCATTTTCATTTTTTCACCATTTTGGTACAGTTGTACCATTTGGATGATTTCTACTTCAAGTGTTTCTTTATCGTAACCTAGCGCTTGAATAGCAGCTTTCATACGAGGAATGTAACCGTGGTGGTCAGCACCCCAAATGTTGATTAACTTATCGAAACCACGCTCTAATTTATCACGGTGATAAGCGATATCTGGCGTTAAGTATGTGTAAGAACCATCATTTTTAATTAATACACGGTTTTTGTCGTCACCGTAAGTCATTGAACGGAACCAAGTTGCTCCGCCTTCTTCAAAGATTTCATCACGCTCTTTTAATACAGCAAGTGCAGCATCAATTTTTCCGTTTTTGTATAATGATGTTTCTGAGAACCATACATCAAATTTAACACGGAAGCTCTCTAAGTCTTTTTGAAGTTTTGCTAACTCATATTTCAAACCATATTCACGGTAGAATTCATAGCTTTCTTTTTCATCAGCTTTTGCGTAACGATCACCAAACTCTTCAGCTAAACGTTTACCGATTCCAATGATATCCGCACCATGGTAACCGTCTTCTGGCATTTCTTTCTCTAAACCTAATGCTTGCATGTAACGAGCTTCAACAGAAAGAGCTAAGTTATGAATTTGGTTACCAGCATCATTAATATAGTACTCACGAGATACATCGTATCCTGCTTTTGCTAATACGTTACATAAAGTGTCACCTACTGCCGCACCACGTGCATGTCCTAAGTGAAGGTCACCTGTTGGATTCGCAGATACGAACTCAACTTGTACTTTTTCACCTTTACCAGTGTTCGTTTCACCGTAAGCTTCACCAGCGTTTACGATTGTTGGAATTAAATCTGTTAAGTAGCTATTATCCATATAGAAGTTAATAAAACCAGGACCAGCGATTTCGATTTTTTCAATAGAAGCTTTTGCTTTATCGAAGTTTGCAACTAGTTCTTCTGCAATCATACGAGGTGCTTTTTTCGCAACGCGTGCAAGTTGCATTGCCATATTTGTAGAGAAGTCACCATTTGTTTTATCTTTTGGAGATTCTAATACAACGTTTGGAATCTGTTCTTCTGTCGCTAATTCTGCCTTTAATACAGCAGCTTGAATTTCTTCTTTAATCAATCCTTTTACCTGTTCTAAGGAATTCATTATTTTGCCTCCTTCAAATTAATTGTAATTGTATATCTGCCAGCTTCTTGTTCACTTAGAAGCAATGCGTACGTTAAGAAGAGTTGTCCTTTTTTCTTTTCATCCGACCATTTAAAAAGAACGTTATCAGTTTTCGTTTGCAGTGCAAACGTACCAAGTTCACTCGTATACGTACCCGTTGTCCATTCACCTTTCACATGCGTCTGACGCATAGAAATAGCACCTGAACGCATAATGAGAACTTGTTCATCTTGAATTTTAATAATTGTTTTCACTTCGCCTTGTTCGTTCGGCTCCTGGAATGTTACATATGTACCTTGACCTTTTACATAGTATTGACCATTTGCTTCAAAAGCAACGGTTTCCTTCCTCGCCCCTTCACGGATTTCTGTTACGAAATGAACGTGTACCGGCAAGCCTGCAAGTTGTTTCTTCACGTCTTGCACACCTTTCAAATGTTATAGATATTAAATACTACTTATAATAAATCACTTTTCCTATCATATCAAAAAAAGACGCTGTCTGTCTGCTGAAAAATCAGGAAAACTCCATTTCAAAAAATAATTCACTTCTACTTTATTTCATGTGATAAAATATTTTTTAAATCTAAATATTCTTTTAATTATAGAGGTGAATTCAGTGATACCAACAAAGTTAAAAAAGGGTGATGAAATACGCGTGATTTCACCATCCTGTAGTTTAAGTATTGTTTCAAATGAAAATAGAAAACTTGCTACAAAAAGATTAACTGACATGGGCTTTCAAGTTACATTCTCAAAATATGCCGATGAGATAGATCAATTTGCTTCCTCTTCTATTTCTTCCCGCATTCAAGACCTCCATGAAGCATTTGGAGACCCTAATGTAAAAGCTATTTTGACGACACTTGGCGGATACAACTCCAATGGTTTATTGAAACATCTCGATTATGATCTAATTCGTAAAAACCCGAAATTTTTCTGTGGTTATTCTGATATTACTGCCTTAAATAATGCAATTTACACAAAAACAGGGCTTGTTACATATTCGGGTCCCCACTTCTCTTCATTTGGAATGGAGAAAGGGCTCGAGTATACAAACGATTACTTTTTACAATGCTTAACCACTAATGAGCCTATTGAAATCATTCCGGCGGAAACGTGGAGCGATGATTCTTGGTATATGGATCAGGAAAATCGAGAATTTATAAAAAATGAAGGGTATGTTCCAATTCAAGAGGGGGAAGCGACAGGAGAAATTATCGGTGGCAATATGAGCACACTTAATTTACTACAAGGCACACCATATATGCCAAACTTAAAGGGCAAAATTTTATTCCTTGAAGAAGACAGTTTAACAGGAAAATCAACGCTTAAAACTTTTGATCGCTATCTACATTCCCTTATGCAGCAACCTGATTTTGAACATATAACAGGTATTGTAATAGGAAGAATGCAAAAAGAAGCAGAATGTACGATAGCGGACATTCAAGAAATGATTTCTTCAAAACCTGAACTTGCACATATTCCTATCATTGCAAATGCAAATTTTGGACATACAACTCCAATTTTTACTTTTCCAATTGGTGGACGTGCCAAAATCATTTCTAACAAAGAAAATACATCTATCACTATTTTAACGCACTAAAAAAGGAGCGAACGATTCGCTCCTTTTATGATTTTTCTATTTTTTGCAATGCTTTTTGCGGGATTGACTCTTTCGTTATTTCAGCCCATCCTTTTCCTTGCATACCTTTTGCATAAATTTTTATAAAAGCACCTGCATGCAATTCACGATTTACCATTCTTTTAATAATTTGTTGCTTTCCGTCCTCTGTATACCCTTTAAATGTATACAAATATTCACCGTCTTTTTTCTCACCTTTATCTACAACCGCATAATAATCTTGTATTTCTTTATTTGAAAAGAAGTTGTCTACAAAAGCATGTACACCTTCTGTTTTTGTGTTTAAATAATATGCTGTTCCCCCTAAAATGATGGCGAATACAGCTAAAACTTTAATTACCAATTTCATACATGCGCCTCCTGTTTGCACTTCTTTCTCACTAGTATTATATCTATACTTGTATTATACGGAAAAGAGCATACTATACTCTATCTAAAAGTCTTACACTTTCCTTACATTATTGTAAGGGATTTTTTCTTAAAGCAAGTTCCCAAGAAAAAATTTTTCCGTTTCATACACTTTTATATTATTATTGAATGATACGAATTTTTATTACAAAAATCAAAGGAGACAGTTTTCAAATGGCTATCTTGCAAGGTTTAGCACTATTACTTGTTGTACTTTGTCTATTTACACTTTTCAGTTACCGTGCGCCTTACGGAATGAAGGCGATGGGCGCTTTAGCTAATGCAGCAATCGCAAGTTTTCTTATTGAAGCATTTCACCGTTATATAGGTGGAGAAATGTTTCATAATGACTTTTTACAATCAGTAGGAGAAGCTTCTGGTAGTATGAGCGGTGTCGCAGCAGCGATTTTAGTCGCATTAGCAATCGGTGTTTCCCCCGTATACGCTGTTTTAATTGGTATCGCTACTAGTGGATTCGGTATTTTACCAGGATTTTTCGCCGGATACGTTTGTGCCTTCGTCGTGAAATTTCTCGAAAAGAAATTACCGGCTGGTGTGGAATTTTTAGCAATCCTATTTATCGCTGCACCAATCTCACGTGGAATGGCAATGCTTATGGATCCGCTCGTTAACGCAACACTTGGTAAAATCGGTTCTATGATATCAGTTGCAACTACAGAAAGTCCTATCATTATGGGTATTATGCTTGGTGGATTAATAACAGTTATTTCTACCTCTCCACTGAGTTCTATGGCACTAACTGCAATGCTTGGATTAACAGGTTTACCAATGGCAATTGGTAGTCTTGCCGTAGCAGCCTCAGCCCCGATGAACTTTATTTTCTTTAAGCGACTAAAAATTTGCTCAAAGAAAGACACAATCGCTGTAGCAATCGAGCCTTTAACACAAGCAGATGTTGTTTCAGCAAATCCAATTCCAATTTATGCAACAAACTTCGTTGGCGGTGCACTTGCCGGTATTATTACATCGCTATTCCAGCTTGTTAATAATGCACCAGGAACAGCATCACCAATTCCAGGTCTTCTTGTCCTATTCGGATTTAATGACGTTATAAAAGTAACGATTGCTGCTGTACTATGTGGAATCGTTACCACTATTGTCGGATACATGGGGTCTATTGTGTTCCGTAAATATCCGATCCGCTCTGCTGATGAAATTCGTGGAGTTACTTCGGAAGAGAAGGTTGCATAAGAAAAAGAGCTATTCCCATCGTTTGAGAATAGCTTTTTTTGTGTTGCGTAACGGTAAATGAAATTATATCGGCGATTTTTTAAATATATCGACTTACCGACACATAACGACAAAGCAAGAGCCCTCTAATCATATAGAGGGCTCTTACTTTATCTAGCTGCAGCGGCTAGAATGATCGGTGGCTTCGCTTCTTCCTTCGAGGCAAAAAGAGCCTCTACGTCTGAAGCTCCATCCCCCTCACATTCTGAGCGAGCCGCTTCCGCTTTTATTTCTATCCAGTTACACCTCCTAGACCCTTGCGTCTAAGAACCTTCCCTGCCAAAAGGTAAAAAGCACCTTTTGCAGGAAAGAACCTTAGTCACCGGGTCTAAACAGTCGGCTTCACTTTTATTTCACCCAACCGAGCAGCATTTCCCGCACGAATTTGCTTGCTGCGACTGGTGTTTGATCACTATGGTCGTAGACTGGGGCTACTTCTACTAAGTCTGCTCCAACTACATTTATATTTGAATTTGCAATTGCTACGATGGAATCTAATAATTCTTTAGATGTGATACCGCCAGCTTCTAACGTTCCTGTTCCTGGAGCGTGAGCTGGGTCTAATACATCAATGTCGATTGTGACATAGACTGGGCGTCCAGCAAGTTTCGGTAATACTTCTTTTAACGGTTCTAATACGTCAAATTTATATAAGTTCATACCTACTTCTTTCGCCCATTCAAATTCTTCCTTCATTCCAGAACGAATTCCGAAAGAATATACGTTTTCCGGACCAATTAAATCACACACTTTACGAATTGGTGTAGAGTGGGATAAAGGCTCCCCTTCATACGATTCACGTAAATCAGTATGAGCATCCATGTGGATGATTGCTAAATCCGGATATTTTTTTGCCATTGCCTTAAAAATTGGCCAAGACACTAGGTGCTCACCGCCGAGACCTAGTGGAAACTTATCGGCATCTAAAAGTTTTGATACATACTCTTCAATCATGTCTAAGCTGCGTTGTGCGTTTCCGAATGGTAATGGGATATCACCCGCATCAAAATATTTTACCTCTTCTAATTCACGATCTAAATACGGACTATATTCTTCAAGACCGATTGATACTTCACGAATACGTGCAGGGCCAAAACGAGATCCTGGACGGTAACTTACTGTCCAATCCATAGGCATCCCATAAATAACTACCTTTGACTCTTCAAAACTTGGATGACTTTTAATAAATACTTTACCTGAATAAGCTTCATCAAAACGCATATTCTTTTCCTCCTTATGTGGAACTTAAGGTATCCCAACCTTTCACTATTTCTCAAATTTGGAGCGAATTGCTCCTCTTTCTCGATTTACCGGGTCTTCTTTTTAACAACAAGAAGACGATTTTCTCTACAGAAGTGTAAGTAGCTAGCATGTTCAAGTCTTCTGGACAAACACCTTAAATGAGCTACTCACACTTTATTTGTTCAAGCTCGATTTTCTTACTTAATTAAATCGCCAACAAATTTCGGTAATGCGAATGCTGCGTTGTGTAATTCTTTTGTGTAGTATTTCGTTTCGATTTCGTGGAAACGCTCTTCACTTACTTCTAATGGATCATGTTTTTTAGATCCAATTGTGAACGTCCAAAGACCACTTGGGTATGTTGGAATATTAGCTGTGTATAAACGAGTAATTGGGAAAATTTCTTTTACATCTTTAAACACAGTCGTAATTAACTCTGGTGTGAACCAAGGGTTGTCCGTTTGTGCAACGAAAATACCATCTTCTTTTAACGCTTTTGAAATTCCAGCGTAGAAGCCTTTTGTAAATAGGTTTACTGCTGGTCCTACTGGCTCAGTAGAATCTACCATAATTACATCGTATTCATTTTCGCTTTCTGCGATATGTAGGAAACCGTCTCCTACTTTTACTTCTACACGCTCATTATCTAATGCGCCTGCAATTGATGGTAAGTATTGTTTAGAGTACTCAATTACTTTTCCATCGATTTCAACAAGAGTTGCTTTCTTTACACTTGGGTGTTTTAACACTTCACGAATAACACCACCATCACCGCCACCAACAACTAATACGTTTTCAGGGTTAGGATGTGTAAATAAAGGTACGTGCGCTACCATTTCATGATAAACGAACTCATCTTTTTCTGTTGTCATAACCATGCCATCTAAAATAAGCATGTTTCCGAACTCTTCCGTTTCAACCATATCAAGTTTTTGGAATTCTGTTTGCTCCGTATGTAATGTGCGGTTAATACGCGCCGTAATCCCAAAATGTTTTGTTTGTTTTTCAGTGAACCATAGTTCCATCGTACAATCACGCCTTTCAATGCAAATTTATAATAGGGACATCATTAATGTCCCCTAACAAAAATAAAACAAAACATCCAAAATGTATAGTTAAAAGTACAAAAATACCGAAAATATATTTTAGTCAGAGGGTTCTAACATATATGTATAAAGAAAACCCTTTCTTAAGAAAGGGCTTTTGTCTCTATTTCTACTGGTTTACGAATTGGAATTAGGATCATAATACAACCAACTAACACCACAATTCCACCTACTAAAAACGGGCTTTGTGGTGAAACAGTATGACCGATAATTCCTGATAAAATCGGAGCAATTGCGCCCCCTAACCAACGAACAAAGTTATAAACACCTGACGTAACAGATCTTTCATAAGGTGAAATATCCATTACATAACTTGTATATAATGCATTGTTTAAGCCAGATGCTAATCCTGATAAAACGATAAGAGTAATTTGTAACCACATAATTTTCACAAAGAATAGTGCAATTAAGAAAATCGCAAATACAAGTAAACTACCCTTCAATAATGTTTTTGGTTCATATTTCCCTTCTAGCTTATGTGCTAAAATTGCAGAACCGTAAGCTAACGCTAATCCCCATCCGCAAAATACAAAGCCTAATTGAATAGCTGATAAATGCATAATAAGTGGTGAATATGCTAACACAACGAAAAATCCGTAGTAGTATAACATTCCTGAAATCGCACCTTGCATAAACGGTTTATACTTCACCAGGTTAAGTAATTCTCCTACGCCAGCAGCCTTACGCTTCACTTTTCGCTCCGGTTCTTTTACAAAAAAGAATACTAAAATAAATGCTAAGAAAATTAAAATACTCGTCGCGAAAAATGGATAACGCCAAGAATGTCCACCTAATATTCCACCCAATAACGGCCCCCCAGCCATACCTAAGCCGATCGCTGCTTCGTATAATCCTACTGCTTCATGAACTTCTTTACTTAATGCTATTAACAGCGTCATTGCTGTAGCAAAAAACATCGCATTTCCTAATCCCCATCCAGCACGGAAAAGAGATAATTGAGCAATCGTTTGCGATATACCACATATAAACGCAAATACAGTCACAATCGCAAGACCGATTGTCATCATCCGTTTATCACCAAATCTTGATGCAAATATACCAGCTGGTAACATCATGATTGCCATCGTTAAAATATAAGCAGTAAATAACATTTCAACTTGCCAATGCGTTGCACCAATTTTCTCTGCAATAATCGGCAAAATTGGGTCGACTACTCCTATACCCGAAAAGGCAAGGAAGGTAGCCACCACTGTAATCAATCTCCCTAGTTTTTGTTTGCTCTCCATTTTGATTACTCTCCTTTTGTGCTCTCTAAAAATGTTACTGCACGATGTAAACTATCTTCAAGTTCTGCCTTTACACGTTGCATTTGCTCCATTTTTTCGTCTAACGTTTGCACTTGTTTTTCAAGCATATCTTTAATTTCTTGAATCACTTCACGATCACGAGGGTTCTCGCTATTTCTTCTTTGCTCCATTCTTTCTTTTAGTGATAAGAAATGCTGCATTTCTTGAAGTGTGATTCCTAGCACTTCTTTCGCTTCTACAATTCTTTTAATTCTGGCAATATCCTCATCCGTATACAGACGAATATTCCCCTCACTACGTTCTGGGGGATGAATTAAACCAATTTCCTCATAATAACGAAGTGTACGTTTTGTTAAACCGACTTGCTTTGTTACTTCATCAATTTTATACATGTTTATTCCTCCCTTCACTTGATTATTACATTTTACGTTAACGTTAACTTTTCTGCAACTGTTAGACTTTTGTAAATGTTTATCATATTCAATTGTATTTTCCCTAAAGCAGTTTCATAATGAAAGAAAAGAGATAATAAGGAGAATTTCACATGAGTAAACCACTTATTTTCGCTCACCGCGGAGTAAAAGGTACACATCCCGAAAATACGATGATTGCCTTCCAAGAAGCAGAACGCATTGGCGCTCACGGAATTGAACTCGATGTCCACTTATCAAAAGATGGTGAACTTGTCGTAATTCACGATGAAACCGTCGATCGTACAACAAATGGCGCTGGACTTGTTTCGGAAAAAACGGTAGAGGAACTACAATCATTGGACGCTGGTAGCTATAAAGACCCTTCTTTCCATGAAGCAAAAATCCCAACGTTGCGTGAGATTTTCATTTGGCTTTCCACAACGAACTTACAACTAAATATTGAATTAAAGACAGATGTTATTCATTACCCAAATATTGAGGAAAAAGCTGTTGCACTTGTGCGCGAATATCATCTTTCTAATCAAATTGTATTTTCATCATTTAACCATGACTCTGTTTCATTATTAGCAGAAATTGCTCCTGAAATCCCAAGAGCAATTTTATATGATACACCGATTGCTGATCCAATTGCCGAAGCAAAACAGAGAAAAGCAAGTGGATTACATCCAAACTTCCAGCTATTAACGAAAGAATTTGTGCAATTAGCACAAGAGCAAGGATATGTTTTCCGTCCATATACAATTAACGAATACAAAGATTTACAAACTATGATTGATTATGGTGTAGATGTCATCATTACCGATTGGCCAGCACGTGCCTTTGAGCTCCTTTCTTAATGGAAGGAGCTTTTTATTTTCGAAATTTCATTGTTTAAAATAAATGAAAACCCTCAATACTAATACAATAACGCTTGTATTAATGAGGGGCTGAAAAAAGATGGATCAGACTATGAATCCAAAACTTAAAAAATATAAACGTCTTTTCTTCACCGCAATGTTTTCTTGCGTCCTTTTCTTCGTTTTTTCTTTTTTTGTTATTATTATAGTCGCAAAAATTATGGGACCTCCTCCTGTTGCGGTCCCGCAAACAAGCGTCTTTTACGCAAACGATGATACTGTTATTGGACAAAGTAATGAAATTCAAAAACGTTACAATGTATCTCTCAATGAAATTTCTCCTTATGTAAAAGAGGCGACACTATCTATCGAAGACCAACGATTCTACAAACATCACGGCTTCGATGTGAAACGGATTGCGGGTGCAATTGTTGCTGATTTAAAAGCGATGGCAAAGGTACAAGGAGCTAGTACAATTACACAACAATACGCGCGTAATCTGTATTTAGATCATGATAAAACGTGGAAACGGAAATTATTAGAGGCAATGTACACTGTCCGCCTTGAAGTAAACTATAATAAAAATCATATTTTAGAAGGATATTTAAATACAATTTATTACGGACATGGCGCTTATGGAATCGAAGCTGCGTCCCGTCTATATTTCGATAAAACAGCAAAAGATTTAACATTAGCAGAAGCTAGTATGCTCGCAGGTATCCCGAAAGGGCCAAGTGTCTATTCTCCCTTTTTGAAAGAGGATCGTGCTAAAGGACGACAAGCTCTCATATTAGATGAAATGGTCGAACAAGGATATATTACGAAGCAACAAGCAGCCTTAGCGAAGAAAGAGCCACTAACTTTTGCCTCATTAGATACGAAAAAAGTAGCAGAGGTCGCACCATATTTCCAAGATGCTGTACAAGCTTCGCTTCTTCGTGATGTTGGATTAGACGAACAAGCTTTACAACGGGGTGGCTTGCGAATTTATACAACGCTAGACCCTAAACTACAAGCTGTAGCAGAGCAAGCTGTAAAAGATCATATACCTGACACAACAAACATACAAACTGCTCTCGTCTCTATGAATCCAACGACAGGTGAAGTGGCTGCTCTTGTTGGCGGAACTGATTATACTACGAGTCAATTTAACAGGGCTACACAAGCCGTTCGTCAGCCTGGTTCTACATTTAAGCCATTTCTATATTATGCAGCATTAGAACGAGGATTCACGCCTGCTACGCGCTTAAAAAGCGAATATACTGTATTTACTTTAGGTGACGGCGTTTCAAAGTATAAACCAAAAAACTATAAAGATTATTATGCAGATGATTTTGTAACGATGGCACAAGCTCTCGCAGTCTCTGATAACATATATGCTGTAAAAACGAATTTATTTTTAGGAGATGACGCACTCGCAAAAACAGCAAAACAATTTGGAATTACAAGTGCATTAAAAGATGTGCCTTCTCTAGCTCTCGGCACATCACCCGTAAAACCAATTGAAATGGTTAACGCTTATAGCATGTTCGCAAACGGTGGAAAAGAAGTAAAACCTACTTTCATTCGCCGCATTATGGATCATGAAGGAAATATATTATACGATGCTCATTTAGAGAGTAAACAAGTTCTCGACAAGAGCAAAGCGTTTGTAATGGAAGAAATGATGACCGGTATGTTTAATAAGAAACTAAGCAGTTATGCTGCTGTAACTGGCCAATCGATGTTATCAAAATTATCAAGAACATATGCCGGAAAATCCGGTTCTACTGAAACGGATAGTTGGATGATCGGATTTACTCCGCAAATCGTAACAGGTGTATGGGTCGGATATGATCAACCTAAATCTATTTCAAACGTAGCAGAACAAGGATATGCGAAGAAAATATGGACTGATACGATGGAGAAAGGCTTAGATGGACAGCCCAAAAAAGAATTTAAACAACCAGGTGACGTCGTAGCGGTTAATATCAACCCAGAGAACGGTAAAATTGCTACAAAAAATTGTCCTATTTCTGTGAAAATGTATTTCGCTAAAGGTACCGAACCGACTGAATATTGTATGGATCACGTCGATGATAAAGAAGAATTTGAAAAAACGACTGAAGAAAAGAAAAAAACAAGTTGGTGGAAAAAATATCTTCCTTGGTAAAAAAAATAGCTGACGGGCATCCGTCAGCTATTTTTTATTCACTTAATAATGCAAGGCGCAATTCTTCACTAGATTCGTTCCAAATCGCTTCATTATGTTCTTTCAAGAACGTACCAAGTACTTTTTTAGATGATTCATCCATATGGTCAACCATAATGTGACGCTTCATTGATTTATCCATTTTGTTTACGTGTTCTGGAAGTGATTTATATCCGCGACGAATTTCACGGTCTACTGTCATTTCACAAGCTGTTACACCTGCGTAATAAGCACCAGTTGCAGTTCTTTCAATCGTTACCCAAACAAGCCAAAATGGTTTTCCGTTTGGAACTTCATCTTTATTTGTTAAAAACTTAATACCTTTTTCTACTGTACTACGCGCATGCATCGCACCGATATCAACGAATGCGGTTTTCTCTAGTACATCAACAAATACAGGTGAAATGTTTTCTAGGCTTAATGCCCCAACACCAAATCCACCATGTCCATCTGTTGAATCATTTTTCACAATATTAAAACCGATTTTTTTCTTTTTCTCTGTCATATGTAAAATCCTCCTCACTTAAAAATTATAAAAGGCCAAAAATAGGCGCAATGATACTTTGTAAAAACATTAATACATGCGGAATAACTACCTGGAAAATAGGTTGAATTGTGTAATTACTAAGCGGTGTAATAACGAGAATTAATAACGCAATCGCTCCATATTTTTCATACTGTGTCATTTTCGCGCGAATATTTGCTGGTGCTAAATCTTCCACTACACGATACCCATCAAGTGGCGGGATCGGTAATAAATTAAATACAAGTAAAACAATATTTAACATAATAAAGAGCTCAAAAAACTTTCCTAATGTTTCAGCTACTGCAACTGGAACTGCATCTAACACTCCAAATACTGCTAAGCTATACAAAATAATTAAACCAATTGCACTTAAAATTAAGTTACTAATCGGCCCTGCAATTGAAACTAATATGCCTGCAAGACGCGGTCTTTTAAAGTTATATGGGTTAACAGGAACCGGTCTTGCCCAACCGAATCCAAGAATTAATACTGCAATCAAACCGATAGGGTCTAAATGAGCCATCGGTGATAACGTTAAACGCCCTTGTCTCTTTGCTGTATCGTCCCCAAATTTATATGCAACATATGCATGTGCAAATTCATGAACGGATAATGCAATAATAATCGCCATTGCTACCAACGGAATTTCGTGCAATGGATATCTAAATAACTGATCCATACTTCATCTCCTCTTCCATATGTCAAAAAAAGAAATTATTTGTTTTTTCGATTGTTCTTCCCCATAATCCGCTATAATAAGAGTGTAACTTACATAAAAGGAGCGATTGTACATGCCATACGTAACAGTGAAAATGCTAGAAGGACGCACAGAAGAACAAAAGAAAGCTCTTGCTGAGAAAGTAACAGCAGCAGTAAGCGAAACAACTGGTGCTCCTGAAGAAAACATCGTTGTTTTCATCGAAGAAATGTCTAAGAATCATTATGCAGTTGGCGGAAAACGCTTAAGCGACAAATAATTTCAAGTTTTTCATAAGAAGCAGCCACTAGCTGCTTCTTATTTCTTTCCTTCTAACAACTCAATAATTCTCTCTTTATATTTTCCTTTTCTTCCATCTTCATAGATTAAATCATGTGGATAGAATAGCTTTTGGTCCGTTCTTTTCTTACCTGTAATCGCCTCAACAATATCCGATTCACGTGAAAGCTCTCTAAGCTCTCCGTTTGGCATAAGAAGTAGGATTGGCAAACGCTCTTCTTCTTCTCCTGCACGATAAAAGTCATACGGTAAGTCTGATGTTGAATCAACTACTAAATAATACTCCGGATCAAGTCCAATCTTTTTAAATAAACTACTTAATTCCATCCAATTATCTAAACCGTGTTTATCTGTAAACTCTACATATTTAAATAGATTTCGATTCATAAAACGGCGGCATAGATCGCTTAAAATTGGATCTTCTTCTTCCTGCCATACTTGGAAGTAGTAATACATAACGTTCTCGTCTAACTTTAAATAATCCTCTACTGTTACTTCTTCTTCAAATAAAGAATAGAAATGAACAGGATGATTTTTAAATGTATAATACTTCTCGTGCAATGATTTAGCACGGTGTAAAATCTTCGTTAAAATAACTTCTGCACTTCGCGTTACCGGATGGAAATATACTTGCCAATACATTTGATAACGACTCATAATGTAATGCTCAACAGCATGCATACCACTATTTTTAATGACTACTTGATCCCCATACGGGCGCATTACACGCAGTATACGTTCCATATCGAAGTTTCCATACTTTACGCCTGTAAAATAAGCATCTCTTAATAAATAATCCATACGATCCGCATCAATTTGGCTCGAAATCATACTAATTGCTAATTTATTAGTAGACGTTTTTGCAATTACATCTGCTACCTTTTGTGGAAACTCCTTATCAACACGACTTAATACATCATTAATCTCCGTATTGCCAACAATAATCTTTTGCGTAAATTTCTCATGATCTAATGAAAATACTTTTTCAAACGAGTGAGAAAATGGGCCGTGACCGACATCATGAAGTAATGCCGCACATAAACATAACAATCTATCTTCAGCATTCCAATTTGGTCTGCCATCAAACACATCATCAATCATACGACGAATAATTTCGTATACACCTAACGAATGAGTAAAGCGACTATGCTCTGCACCGTGAAATGTAAAAAATGTCGTTCCAAGCTGCTTAATACGGCGCAAGCGTTGAAATTCTTTCGTTCCGATTAAATCCCAAATAACACGATCACGCACGTGCACATATTTATGTACTGGGTCTTTAAACACTTTTGTTTCGCTGAGTTTGTCGTTTAAATATACCACTTTCCGACATCCCCCTTTCTTTACTACATTCTTACTTTATATTATAAACGAAATGAGAAACAGAAAGAAATGAAAGACTGTATTAATTACCTTTATAAAAAGAAAAAATCACCTTTACCGAAGTAAAAGTGATTTCCTTTATACATTATTTACCTAAAACGAATTCAGCAACTTCGTCTAAGATCATATCTTTCCCTAATGGGAAGTAACCTTTGTTTAAGTCTTCATTTTTAATTGTGAATACGTGGTTGTTTTTAACAGCGTTCATGTTTTTCCAAATTGATTCTTCTTGGAATTCTTTTAAGCGCTGAGAACCGTCACCAGTTGTAAATACGAATAAGTAATCTGGGTTGTAATCGATTAAAGCTTCTTTTTGTACTTGTACTAGTGGTTTATCAGTTGGTGTACCTTTAACTGCTGGTAGTTTTAAATCATTAAAGATTACGCTACCGTAACCGTAGTCACCGTATACGCGGAAAGCATTTGGATACGCAGCCATTTTCATGAATGTTGCTTCACCAGTTTTAGCGACGATTTTGTCATGTAATTTGCTTGCTTTTTCATCATACTTTTTGAACCATTCTTTTGTTTCTTTTTCTTTACCGAAGATTTGACCTACTTCTTCGAATTTTGGACGCCATTGATCTAATGGAGTGTTTAACATAACTGTTGGTGCAATTTTAGATAATTGATCATAAATCTTTTCTTGACGATTATTTACAAGAATTAAATCTGGTTTTGCAGCAGCTACTGCTTCGATGTTAATTTTATCGCCCCAAGCAGAACCAACTGGTTTAACGTCTTTTAGTTTCTTTTCAATATGTGCATCAATTTTTTCTTGAGATGTATTAGCAGTAATAACCGGTTTCATACCGAAAATTAATAATTCTTCTGTTGAACCACTAAGGTCAGCAATTTTCTTTGGGTTTGCAGGAATTTTAATTTCCCCTTTTGCATGTTTTACAGTGCGCTCTTCAGTCTTTGCATCTGCTTTCTTTTCTTCTTCTTTGTTAGAACAAGCAGCAAATAGTACAGAAGTCACAACTAATACCATTGCTAATAGTGCCATTTTAAAATTCTTCATGTTCCCACTCCTTCTAGCTGTATTTATCTTATAAGTTGCAATGAACTATAAGAAACGAAGATAACAATTAATCAATATATTTTTATTAATTGTTGTTAATACCCCATTCTAACGGGCGTTCAACTTCCCATTCTTATATAAGAAGCTCAACGTCCATTAGAAGTCCCCCCTCTTCACGAGGGGGTTCTACTTAAGCTTTTTTACGCAATTGATTACTAATCATCGCTAAATCATATGTTAAGCAAATTGGCTTACAGTTTACTGGACATGGAACGATTTGAGCTTCAATCTCAAATACGTTACGAAGTGTTTCACTTGTCATAACTTCATCTGGTGTTCCTTGTTTCATTAACTTACCTGCTTTTAATGCAATCATATGATCTGAGAAACGAGAAGCGTGGTTTAAGTCATGGATAACCATAACAATCGTTCTACCTTCTTCTTCATTTAACTTTTTCAATAAGTTTAATACTTCTAATTGATGAGCCATATCTAAGTACGTTGTTGGTTCATCCAATACAAGTAATTCTGTTCCTTGTGCAAGAGCCATTGCAATCCAAACACGTTGACGTTGACCACCAGATAGCGCTTCTGCTGGACGATTCGCAAATTCTTTCATTCCTGTCACTTCAAGTGCCCAGTTAATGTAGCGATAATCCTCTTCTTTCAACGTGCCAAACCCTTTTTGATGAGGGAATCTTCCGTATGACACAAGCTCAAATACAGTAAGACCCGTTGGTACTTCTGCAGTTTGTGGTAAAATCGCCATTTTCTTTGCAATCTCTTTCGTTGGCTGTTTCTCAATTGCTTTTCCGTCAAGATAAACAGTACCTTGTTTTGCCTTCAAAATACGAGACGCCGTTTTTAATAATGTGGACTTCCCACAACCATTTGGCCCAATAATTGTTGTAATTTTCCCTTCCGGAATTTCAACTGTTAATCCATCAATAATTAAACCTTCATTATAGCCAACAGATACCGCATCAACCGCTAAAGTTGCCATACGAAAAGCCTCCCTTTATTTTGTCCTCATAAGTAAATAAATGAAATACGGTGCACCAATTACAGAAATAACAAGACCGACTGGTATTTCTGAAGTTGTTAGTACACTTCTTGAAATTACGTCTGCGAATAAAAGTAAAAACGTTCCTATTAGCGCAGCTGTGGGCAACATGATTTGATGTTTGCCACCAACAAGGCGCCTTGCTAAATGCGGGGCCATTAAACCGATAAAGCCAATTCCACCGGCAACAGCAACAGATGCACCCGCTAAACAAACTGCAATAAATAATAATTTACGTCTTTCTTTTTCTACATTTACACCAAGGCCAACTGCTGTAGAATCGCCTAGGTTCATTACATTTAATATGTGTGCTTTACTTATAGCAAGCGGTAAGAAAATAACCATCCATGGAAGTACACTTAATACAAATTTCCAATCTGTACCCCATAGACTTCCCGCCAGCCAAATCGTAGCAAAACGAAAATCGTTAGATGTCATCTTCATAGAGAAAATTAAACTAACAGCTCCAAATCCAGCTGCAACGGCAATACCGACTAGTATTAATCGAGTCGATGAAACGCCGTCTTTCCATGCTAATAAATAAATAATTACCGCTGCTAATATCGCTCCAACTAGTGCGAAAAATGGAAGAATGAATACAGATAAAAATGTACCAGTCCCTACTTTCCCGAAGAAGAAGTAGACGAATATAACAACTGTTAATCCCGCTCCAGCATTAATCCCTATAATACCTGGATCAGCAAGTGGATTTCGTGATAAACCTTGCAAAATCGCACCTGACATAGCTAAAGCAGATCCGACTAGTATAGCAATTACCATACGCGGCATACGGAATTCAAATAAAATAACAGACTGATCTTCAGCCCCTAGTCCAACCAATGACTTTAATACGTCCATTGGGGGTATTTTAAAAGTTCCTGTATTTAAACTAATAAGAAATATAGAAACGATTAGTCCTACTAAAATCGTTAATATAGAAATGTTCTTTTTTGTTAAGACACTCGTCCTCACATCTTTCCTCTCCCTTCATTACGTGCTAAGTAGAGGAAGAATGGAACCCCAATTAGCGCTGTAATTGCTCCAATTGGCGTTTCAAATGGCGGGTTAATAACGCGAGATAACATATCTGCACATTCAATTAACAGCCCGCCTAAGACCGCAGAACATGGAATAACCCATCTATAGTCCGAGCCTACAAGGAAACGAGTCATATGCGGGATTACAAGACCAACAAACCCTACTGATCCTGCCATGGAAACTGCGGAACCCGTTAAAACAAGAACAAGTACTGTTCCGATAAATTTAATTAATGTCGTATTTTGACCAAGTCCAATTGCAATTTCTTCACCGAAGCTCAAAATTGTAATATATCTCGACATCATAATTGCGATAAAAAGACAAACAAGGCCAATTGGCACTAACATATTAATACTTTGCCATTTCACTCCAGCAACTCCGCCTGCATTCCACATGCTCACCTCTTGGGCAAGATTAAAATACAATGCGATTCCAGATGAAATTGCCCCTAATAAAGCACTAATAGCTGCACCTGCTAAAGCTAATTTCACAGGTGTTAATCCACCTGGTGAAGAAGACCCAATTCCATATACAATGCTTGCACCAAACGCAGCTCCAATAAAAGATGCGATAACAAACATTAAATAAGGTGAATTAGGGAAAAATGCATACATAATTGCAATTCCAAATACAGCCCCATCTGTAATTCCCATTAACGATGGTGAAGCAAGTGGATTTCGCGTCATGCCTTGCATAATTGCTCCTGATACCGCTAAAAAGGCACCTGCAACTACGCCCCCTATTGCTCTAGGCATGCGAAGCTCTTGAATTACGTTATGATGCGTAATAGATCCATCAAACTGAAATACAGCTTGCCATACAGTCTTTAAACTAATATCTGCAGCCCCAAAAGAAATAGAAACTGCCATGCTTAAAGCTAACAAAACTGTACCCGCTACTAAAATAATAGAAGCGATGAGCGGTCTGCTCTTAATCTCTTTAACATTCTCTTCTTGCTGTTCTATACTGCTTGCGCTCGCTTCCATCCCTCAACCATCCTAACCAACAACATATATTTATTAAAATGAAATTTATTCTCAAATAGTAATAAAAAAATTAGGTGAATTGTTATTTTCCTGATAATGATTCTCAGAATCAGACACTTCTATTCTACCTATCGCTTTAAAAGACTGTCAACCATTATTTTGAAATATAAATTTATATAAATTGGAACTTTAATACAAAAGTTATATCCATCCTTTAGAAAACGTTCGTCCACACAAGAGTACTTTCGCAGAATAAATCTTTCCTCTTATGGGCATAAAAAAAGAAGAGTAATCTTTTCACTCTTCTTTTTCTTACTTATTTAACTTTGCTTCAATTTTTACGATTAACTCATCTTCTGTTGGAGCCGCAACTGGACGGTTATTTACAAATGCGAATGATTTTTTACGACCAGGACCACAGTAAGACTGACATCCAACTTCAATCGTTGCACATGAATCTACTTTTTTTAACTTCGGAACTAACGTTTTAACGTTCGTTGCCTGACAGTCATCGCACACGCGAAATTCGTTTCCCATTATATAACACTTCCTCTATTTTAAACTTTTCTCAAGTTCGTTTAAAAATAAACACTAAATGGTATTTTACCGCTCTTTGAAGCTCGTTGCAAGTTTCCCTACAAAGCCTATTCTCTACATAATGCTACATATTTATATGCTCTCCTACAGAAGCGCTCACCATTCATGGGAAAATTTTTACCTTTCATCGAAATCTACCATATTTTTAAAAGCTTTGTATAAAAGTTTATTTTTTTGCCCATTATAAAAATAGGAAGTTCATAAAAAGAAAGGGAGTTGAATCTATGAAAGTAAGACAAGATGCTTGGACAGATGAGGATGATTTATTACTTGCTGAAACGGTACTTCGTCATGTTCGAGAAGGAAGTACGCAATTAAATGCATTTGAGGAAGTAGGAGATCAGTTAAATCGTACATCTGCTGCTTGTGGTTTCCGCTGGAATGCTGTCGTTCGCTATAGCTATGAACAAGCTCTTCAACTAGCAAAAAAACATCGTAAAGATAAAATGCGTGCTGCAAGCGGTGAACAAGCGAAAAAACGTTTACTTTATACACCACCAGCTTCAGATTCGATAACTGATTATGAAGAATTAGTACAAGAGGAATCAATCGTACAATATAAAGAAGCTATTCCATATCAAGAATCTACTGCTCCTGCTGCAAGAAGCTCTATGACAATGCAAGATGTTATTTATTTTTTACAAACAGTCGGATCTTCAAATATAAAAGTGACAGCTCTTGAAAACGAGAATACGAGATTGAAACAAGAAATTAAAGCACAAATCCTTCGGAATGAGGAACTAGAGAAGAAACTAGAAAAGTTAGAAAAGCAATCTCATACTGTACAAGAAGATTACGAAACACTTATGAACATTATGAACCGAGCTCGTAAATTGGCAGTCATGGATGACGAAGAACGTTCTCAAACATCTTTCCGAATGGACCGAAACGGTAATTTAGAAAAAATTGCAGAATAAAAAGGATGCATGTAATGCATCCTTTTTATTATTTCACCTTTAAGCTCCTCCTTTATATGTGAGAAAACTCCATTCTTCATTTTTTGCTATAATAGAGATTGTCATTTTAAAGATAAGGGGTTAGTTATATGAGCAATTCCCGTTCCATTTTATCTCAGCCAGAGTGGCGCATTGTAGATCAGTCTAGTTTGGGACCAACATTCCATGCACTTCAGTCATTCGCAATGGATGACACATTATGCACAAGCATTGGAAATGGCAAGTCAGCCGCAACAATGCGTTCTTGGGTTCATCACAATACAATTGTCCTTGGCATTCAAGATTCACGCCTTCCGCATTTAGAAGAAGGTATTTCTTTTTTAAAACAACACAACTTCAATGTTATTGTTCGTAATTCTGGCGGGCTTGCAGTCGTGCTTGATGAAGGTGTTTTAAACGTATCACTTTTATTCCAAGAAACAGAAAAAGGTATCGATATTGATCTTGGATACGATACGATGTGGCATTTAATTAAGGAGATGTTAAAGGATTACAACGTTACTATCGAGGCAAAAGAAATTGTTGGCTCTTACTGTCCTGGTAGTTATGACTTAAGTATTTGCGATCAAAAATTCGCTGGTATTTCACAACGTCGTATTCGCGGCGGTGTCGCTGTCCAAATTTATCTCTGTGCTACCGGAAGTGGCTCTGAGCGTGCCGCACTCGTTCATGATTTCTACAACCTAGCAATTCAAGGAAAAGAAACACGCTTTACGTACCCTGAAATTGTACCAAGTACGATGGCCTCACTCTCAGAATTACTTGGCGAAACCATTACAGTACAAGATTTAATGATGCGTCTTTTAAAAACATTGCAGCAATTCGCTCCAAAGTTAACACCATCTCAATTAACAATAGATGAGATTCCTTTATATGAGACGAATTTACAACGTATTATTGATCGTAATAATAAAGCACTTGGCTTAGAAAAATAAAAATGACCACCCTAAGGGTGGTCATTTTCCATACCAATTCATTTTAGAATTAAAGTGCTTGAGCTGCTGTAATTAAAGCTAACTTGTACACTTCTTCTTCGTTACATCCACGAGACAGGTCATTTACAGGCATGTTTAAACCTTGTAAGATTGGTCCTACTGCTTCGAAGTTACCTAAACGTTGAGCGATTTTGTAGCCGATATTACCAGCTTCTAAGCTTGGGAATACGAATACGTTAGCATCACCTTTAATTGTAGAACCTGGAGCTTTTTTCTCAGCTACAGATGGTACGAATGCAGCATCGAATTGGAATTCTCCATCTAAAGTTAACTCAGGAGCCATTTCTTTTGCAATGCGAGTTGCTTCTACAACTTTTTCTGTTTCTGGAGATTTCGCAGAACCTTTTGTAGAGAAGCTTAACATAGCAACGCGTGGATCAATGCCGAATAACTCAGCAGTTTTCGCACTTTCGATACCGATTTCAGCTAAATCTTGGCTGTTTGGTGCAATGTTAATTGCGCAATCAGCGAATACATATTTCTCTTCTTCACGTACCATGATGAATACGCCAGAAGTTTTTGTAACGCCTGGTTTTGTTTTAATAATTTGAAGTGCCGGACGAACTGTATCAGCTGTAGAGTGAGCTGCACCACTTACTAAACCGTGTGCTTTGCCCATGTATACAAGCATTGTACCGAAGTAGTTTTCGTCTTTAAGGATTTTGCGAGCGTCTTCTTCAGTTGCTTTACCTTTACGGCGTTCAACGAAAGATGCTACCATTGCATCCATTTCTTCGTATGTAGCTGGGTCGTAAATATCAACGCCTGCTAATGTTAAATTCATGCTAGCAGCTTTTGCGCTAATTTCTTCCTTATTACCAACTAAGATTGGTTTTACTAACTCTTCTTTTGCTAAACGCTCTGCAGCGCCTAAAATTCTTTCATCAGTTCCTTCAGGAAGTACGATAGAAATGCCTTTTCCTTGAACTTTTTCTTTTACTGTTGTAAATAAGTTGCTCACGAATAAACCCTCCTACATATGTTAAAAAACTCTATCTTTAAGAATACTGCTTTTCTTCTATATTTTAAACTTATAGCTCCCAAAAAATAGATAAAATAAAAATGATTATATTTTCATAAAATTCAGCCGTTAAATTCACCTCGCTTAAACACTTAAATGTGACAATTTTATGCGCCAAGGTTTTATATAGATGATTTTAAAACTATATATGCTATAGTTAACGTGTAAAACTATCATTAACTGAGGTGAATAGAATGAGTGAAGCAACAACAACGTTAGATGGCTGGTATTGTTTACATGATTTACGTTCTATTGATTGGGCTGCATGGAAAACATTATCTAGCGACGAACGCGGACAAGCAGTGTCTGAATTTTTAAATGTCGTTGAAAAATGGAACGAAGTAGCTACTGCGAAAAAAGGTAGTCACGCAATGTATACAGTTGTTGGTCAAAAAGCTGATATTATGCTTATGATTTTACGCCCAACAATGGAAGAGTTAAATGAAATTGAGACAGAATTGAATAAAACAACATTAGCTGAATATATGGTTCCTGCATATTCTTACGTATCTGTTGTTGAACTAAGCAACTACCTTCCAGCTGATGAGGATCCATATCAAAATCCACAAATTTTAGCTCGCTTATATCCTGAATTACCGAAAGCAAATCATATTTGCTTCTATCCAATGGATAAGCGTCGCCAAGGTGATGACAACTGGTACATGCTTCCTATGGAAGAGCGTAAAAAAATGATGTACAGTCACAGCAAGATTGGTCGCCAATACGCAGGGAAAGTACGCCAAGTTATTTCAGGATCTGTTGGATTCGATGATTTCGAGTGGGGCGTAACATTATTCGCTGACGATGTTCTTCAATTTAAGAAACTTATATATGAAATGCGATTTGATGAAGTAAGTGCTCGTTATGGTGAATTCGGAACATTCTTCGTTGGAAACATCTTACCAGACGAAAAAGTAGAGAAATTTTTACACATATAATATTGAAAAAGGGACGAAATTCGTTCCTTTTTTTATTTCCCTCTATATTTCTCCTCAAAAAACTCCTTTTTCCCGCAAATTCGAACAAAAACCGACAAATTCCTTACAAAATTGTAACTTTTCTATATCCAAATTCATGCTAAAATGGTACGAGCTATATGCTAATAACGATGCGAAGGTGATAATTTATATGAAGAAAATCTTGTCTATTTTACTAGCGCTTCTATTGTCAATTTCTTCCTTAGGAGTAACAACATCCCATGCGGAAGAAAAAATACAAATAGAAGCTGCTGCTGCACTTCTATTTGATGCAGATACAGGGAAAATACTGCATGAACAAAACCCAGACGAACTGCTAGCTATTGCTAGTATGTCAAAATTAATTGTTGTTTACGCTGTTTTAGAAGCAATTAAAGAAGGGAAAATTACTTGGGATACGAAAGTAAATATTTCCGATTACGCTTATGAAGTCTCACGTAATAATGAATTCTCTAACGTACCATTTGAGAAAGGACGTCAATATACTGTAAAAGAATTATATCATTCTATTGTTATCTTCTCTGCAAACGGGTCTAGTATTGCTTTAGCAGAGCTACTTGCAGGAAGTGAGAAAAACTTCTTAAATCTTGCAAATGAACATGCAAAAAAACTAGGGTTAAAGAAATATAAATTTGTAAACGCTACTGGTTTAAATAACGCTGACTTAAAAGGGAAACATCCCGAGGGTACTGATCCAAATGCAGAAAACTCTATGTCAGCTCGCGATATGGGTATACTTTCAAAAGCAATGATTACAAAGTATCCAGAAATGCTAGAGGATACAAAACAAAGATTTAGAAACTTCCCAGACAATCATCCAAAACCAATTCGTATGGAAAACTGGAACTGGATGTTACCAGGAGCTGCCTTCGCTTATGAAGGTACTGATGGTTTAAAAACAGGAAGTTCTGATACAGCTGGATATGGATTTACTATTACTGCGAAACGCGGTGATTTACGTCTTATCTCGGTTATTATTAAAACGAAATCAATGGACGAGCGCTTCACAGAATCTCGTGAATTAATCGAATATGGATTTAATAACTTCGAAAAACAAAAGCTCAAGGTTGATAAAAATAACACAATCTCTGTAGTAAAAGGGAAAGAAGATCAAGTAACGGTTGCACCTGAAAAAGAAATAACAGTAATTGCGAAAAAAGGTAGCAAAGATCCTTATAAAATTGGGACTGAATTAGATAAATCTCTTGCTGAAGATGGACATTTAGTTGCTCCTGTTAAGAAAGATGCTAAAGTAGGCTCAATTACTTTAGCATCAACTGATAAATATGGTTTCTTAGACGGTAGTAAAAGTATGAAAGTTACTGCAAAAACAACAGAGGAAGTTGAAAAAGCAAATTGGTTTGTGCTAACAATGCGCTCTATTGGAGATTTCTTCTCAAACTTATGGTCTAAAGTATTTTAATGATGAAAAGCTAGCTCACGCTAGCTTTTTTTATTTTCCTCTCTCAATGTAAAACTTCGTTTGGTTGTCATATCTGAGTCCTTTTTCTCATACGTATGAACTAGTAATTGTTCCACACTTCATCTAGAAATAAACCTCTTTCCAAAAGGTATTACAAAAAGAGAGGTGACACATAATGGGTGTTATTGCTTATAACGAAGCAGATGTAAAGTTGTTAGCTAGACTGATGCGTGCTGAAGCCGAAGGAGAAGGGCAACAAGGAATGTTAATGGTCGGAAACGTTGGGGTAAATCGTGTCCGCGGAAATTGTTTAGACTTTAAAAGTATTCGTAATTTACGTCAAATGGTGTATCAAAATCCTGGTGGTTTTGAGGCAACACAAAAAGGATATTTTTATCAAAGAGCCCGTGAACAAGATATCGCCTTAGCAAGGCGAACTATTCAAGGACAACGTTTTTGGCCCGCTAACTTTGCCTTATGGTTCTTTAGACCTGAAGGTCCTTGTCCACCAACTTGGTATAACCAACAAAACTCTGGTCGCTTCAAAAAGCACTGCTTCTTCCAACCATCTGGTGAAGACTGTCCTAGCGTATATTAAGAGATGAAAATGAGGAGGGATTTTTGAATGGCACAGCAACAAAATCCGTACTATGGAACAGGTTTTTATCAACCATCTGGAACTTATGTCCAACCACAACAAATGACTCAACAACAACAGCAAGCAATGCAACAACAAACAGCTCAAGCTGCGCAAGCTCAATATGCAATTTCTCAAGGCATGTTACCTCTAGAGCAATCCTATATTGAAAATATCCTTCGTTTAAACAAAGGTAAGCAAGCTACAGTTGTAATGACTTATGAACGTGGCAGTTCCCTTGGTACACAATCTTATACAGGTATTATTGAAGCAGCCGGCCGTGACCATATCGTTATTAGTGAACCGCAATCAGGAAAACGCTATTTACTATTAATGATCTACTTAGATTACGTAGAATTTCCAGAAGAAATTACGTATTTACCTAGTCAACAAGCAACTTATACTCCAAGACCATAAAAAAAGCTGGCAAATGCCAGCTTTTGTTTTTTATAATCCTTTTACAACTGCAGTCCCTACTAGAATCCACGCCACAATAAACGCTACACCACCAAGAGGTGTAATTGGGCCAAAGAACTTAATGCCTGTCGTACTTAATGCATACAAACTACCTGAGAACATAATAATCCCAGCTACCATTAGCCAACCAGCAGTAGTTAAAAGTGATGATTGAACCTTATCCATCAATAAAGCAACTACGAATAATCCACCTGCATGAAACATCTGATATGTAACGCCTGTTTTCCAAACTTCTAACATTTTCGCAGAAATTTTATTTTCTAAACCGTGTGCTCCAAAGGCCCCTAACGCAACAGATAGCCCCGCTGCAATACAACCTAGTAAAAAGAAAATTTTCATCTTAATTCCCCTTTTTTACCTTTATCATAAGCAATTTTTTCATATAAGCCAAACGATTTAATTCTTAAAAATCAAATAAAGAATTACCATTTGCACCTTCTTCTTTTATATACACAGGTTCTCCAGAAACTGGTATAACTGGTTGAACTGTTGTTATAGGCTGTGATCCAATTACTTGCGATTGAATTTGCGGCTCCCTATACGTAGAAGATTCAACCTGTTCATCTAATAGTAAATCGCATAAAGCACGCACAACTAATAAATGTTCTTTTGACTTTTGTCCTTCGCTACTTTTTGCCTTCGCAATTTCATTCGCCATTTTATTTAAAATCTTGTCACTAGATATTTGCATTCCTTATCACCTCGTACTTTGTAATTCTTTCTCAAATTGTCCCAGTTTCTCTACTGAACCAAATACTATTATCATATCATGTTCTTGTAGTTTTTCCTGCCCTGTTGGATTATGTATAATATTACCATTTCTTAAAATCGCTAATATCGTTACATCAAACTGATTCCTTACATTACTCTCTAGTAACGATTTACCGACTAGTATTGAATCTTTGCCAACTAGAATTTCTTCAATGACAAATGACTGTTCTACTCCATACAACACTGTATCAATATAATGAACGGTTAATGGATTTGCAATACCTTTTGCTATATGAATACCTGCCATACTAGATGGATTAATAACCTTATTTGCACCAGCACGCCTTAATTTCTCTTCAGTTTCTGGCTTTTCAGATCTCGCCACAATTTTAATTGTATCGTTTAATCCTCTTGCTGTTAATGTAATAAATACATTTTCGGCATCATTTGCAACAATAGCAACTAAACCAGCTGCTTTTAAAATTCCGGCATTATGTAATACTTGATCTTCCGTTGCATCTCCATGTACAAATAAAAGCTTTTCCTGCTCCAATATACTTTCATCTTTATCAACAACGACAAATGGAATGTTCTTTTCTTGCAATTCATGTACAACTTGAAGCCCCACTCTACCGCAACCACATACTATAATATGATTTTTCAACTGCGCTATTTGTTTATTCATCTTCTTCCTCCGTACTGCATGAAATAAATTCCCTTCAATAATCATAGCTGCCACTACCCCAATTGCATACGTAACAATACCTACACCAACAGGAATAATAAGGAGCGCAAATACTTTCCCTGCTTGCGTTACAGGAACAGCATCTCCGTATCCAACAGTCAATACAGTAATCATCGTCATCCAAAATGCTTGAAACAAACTAATCTCTTCAATTGTCATAAATCCTATCGTTCCTAGAATTACAACAAAAGTCATACATATAACTGCTATCCATAATTGCTTACGTGCATTCATACCGTGTTTCAACTCTTTTCTCTATCTACAATCTTTGCCAGTGGAAATAAAATACGTATATACTAGATACGGAATCTATGAAAGAGGTTGATATAATGAAGACATTTCTTTCCGCCTTACAATGGGCACTATTTATTTTAGCTGGAAGCCTTATTGTACCAATTAGTGTCGCAACTAGTTATGGTCTTGATGGCGCTGAAGCCATTGCATTCGTACAAAGAACATTATTTGTTCTAGGCTTTGCTGGTCTCTTGCAAGCTATATTTGGGCATAAACTTCCTATTCAAGAAGGCCCTGCTGGCCTTTGGTGGGGAATTTTCTCCCTTTACGCAAGTTTAGGCGTCGTATTATTTGGATCAAGCAATGAGACACTTAAAGTTCTTCAATATGCTTTCTTATTAAGCGGTATTATTTGTATTATTCTTAGCGTTTTTGGACTTATTGATAAACTCGTTCGCTATTTTACACCGACAGTCATTGGAACGTATTTATTTCTTCTTGTCGCGCAACTCAGTGGCTCCTTCTTAAAGGGAATGTTTGGCCTTGATGGAAAACATACAGAAGTACAACCTAACGTATTTATTCTTTCACTCATTGTTATTTTACTATCCTTTTTCATCATGAAGCTACCTATTATTGGACAATATTCCGTTCTTTTCAGTATCATATGCGGCTGGATATTATTCGCATGCTTCGGATTATCTAATCCAATAACACCAGTGACAGACATAATCCGTTTTCCGTCCTTATTTGTTTTCGGCATGCCTCGTGTTGAATGGAATATGGTAATTACGGTCATATTTGTTACACTCTTACTTCTAACAAATATGTTAGCAAGTATTCGCGTTGTACAAAAGGTTATCTCTAAATATGAAGAAAATGCTGCATCAGATCGTTTTAAACAAGCCGGCATTATAACAGGAATCAACCAATTGCTAGGTGGCCTGTTTTCAGCTATTGGGCCTGTCGCTATTTCTGGATCAGCAGGTTTTATTGCAACGACTAATATTTATAAACGTCTCCCTTTTATATTAGGGTCAAGCTTTATTATTGTCGTTAGTATATTCCCAAAGATTACTTCCTTCTTTGCAGCAATCCCTGTTGCAGTTGGTTATGCCGCTATTTATCCTGTATTCGCAAGCATGATTGGCCTCGCCTTTCGAGAATACGAAACTGTCCAGGATAAAGAACAATTATTTAAAGTAGCCGGTCTTTCAATCTTCACAGGAGTCGGAGTTATGTTTGTTCCAGCAGGAGCATATTCCACACTTCCACCATTTCTAGCATCGTTTTTAAGTAACGGTCTCGTTCTTGGATCTGTAATGGCCATTTTGCTAGAAATACTATTTTCTCGTTCCACAGCAAAACAAATATCGTAAATTGGAAAACTTCCATTATTGCACTCTACCTTTAGAGTTGTTACGATAAAATCAAACTTGAATCATTGGGGTTTTATCCATCCCCAATGATTATTAACCGATATTATGAGCAACACACTCATAATGATTTATCTACTTCTTTTCAAAGAGGTTTGATGTCTTACTATTATTCCTCAACATCTTCATGAACATGTATTTTGATTTCAATTAAAGAAAGGAATTTTCTATATGACTTATAAAATGATTGTTTTAGATTTAGATGATACTTTATTACGTGATGACCATACTATTTCACCTCGTACGAAAGAAGCGTTAATGACTGCACAAGAGCAAGGGGTAAAGGTTGTACTTGCTTCTGGACGTCCAACGTTTGGTATGCGCAATGTAGCCAAAGAACTTCGCTTAGAAGAATACGGCAGTTTCATTCTATCTTTTAATGGCGCAAAAATTATTAACTGTAAAACAAACGAAGAAATCTTTAGTAGTACACTATCTCCTGAAATCGTTCACAACCTATTTGAAATTAGTAAAACTGAAGATGTATGGATTCATACTTATATGGGCGATGATATCGTAACGGAAGAAAATAATCCTTATACTGAAATTGAGGGCGATATTACTGGTATGCCAATTGTTGTAGTAGATGACTTTAAAGCCGCAGTTAAAGAGCCTGTAGTAAAAGTATTAATGAATAAAGAAGCTGAACGCCTTGTTGAAGTTGAAAAGAAACTTCAACAACAACTAGAAGGCCAATTAAGCGTGATGCGTTCGAAACCATTCTTCTTAGAATTTACTGAAGCCGGTGTTACAAAAGGAACGAGCTTAAACAAACTGATTCAAAAGCTTGGCATTAAGCGTGAAGAAGTTATCGCAATGGGCGATAGCTATAACGACCAAGCAATGATTGAATTTGCTGGTCTTGGTGTTGCAATGGGCAATGCACCTGATGATATTAAAGAAATTGCAAACTACGTAACAGATACAAATATGAATGATGGTGTCGCAAAAGTTGTAGAGAAATTCGTTTTAAAAACGGATGTACTTGTTTAATATTTTCATTCACAAAACCTATTTGAAGTCAAATACTTCAAATAGGTTTTTATTTAAATTCTCATGCTTTTGTGACTATATTTTGAACTTTGCACTATTCTCGTAGTGTAAACTTTCTTTTTGTATATAATGAAACAAAATAGACTATTTTATTTTGAAAAAGAATACAAATTTACTATATACAAGCATACGTTAAAGGAGGCTACTTTATGTTATCTACACCAATCGGACGATTAAGAGCAATTGGACTAGTTGAGGGTATTTCTTTCCTATTACTATTATTTGTAGCAATGCCATTGAAATATTTCGCAGGATTTGCAACAGCTGTTAAAATTACAGGCATGGCTCATGGTGTTCTGTTTATTCTATTCATCTTTGCAGTAATTCAAGTAACAATCGTACACCGTAAATCAATTTTATGGGCACTTGGAGCATTTGTTTCATCAGTTATCCCATTTGGTACTTTTGTACTAGATGCAAAATTAAAGAACGAACAACAATAATAAAAAGGTAGTTAACGACTGTTAACTACCTTTTCTATTTATAAATTTGGAATTTCCCAATCAATTTCTCTTTCTCCCATATTAGCTAAAATCGTATTTACTTTAGAGTATGGCTTACTACCAAAGAAACCACGTCTTGCCGATAATGGGCTTGGATGTACAGATTCGATAATATGATGATTCGGATTCGTAATTAACTTCTTCTTCGCCTGCGCATGGCGCCCCCACAATATGAAAACAACTGGCTTTGCACGTTCGTTCAACAGTTCAATCACACGATCTGTGAAGTGCTCCCATCCTTTTCCCTTATGAGAATTTGCTTCGCCTTGACGAACTGTTAATACGGTATTTAGTAGTAATACTCCTTGTTCCGCCCATTTTACTAAATAACCGTTATTCGGGATTTCATAACCATATTCATCTCGAAGTTCTTTATACATATTTAACAATGATGGTGGTGTTTTAACATCAGGTTGTACAGAAAAACTTAAACCATGCGCTTGATTCGGTCCATGATATGGATCTTGTCCTAAAATAACAACCTTTGTATTTTCATAACTTGTATACTGAAGAGCGTTAAAAATATCTTCTACCTTCGGATAAACAACATGCGTGCTGTACTCTTCTGTCAAAAAACTGGATAGAGTACGATAATACTCTTTCTCAAATTCTGGTGCCAATAATGGTCCCCAATCATTCTTTAAAACATTTTCCATACTGTCACTTCCTGTCTAATTAATTCAACATATCCTGTTTTATAAATACTAAGAACGAAATAATAAGGGAAACAACTGCCCAAACAGTTAAATTCATCAAAGAAAATCCCATTGATAAGCCTTGTAATGCAGGTAATTTTCCTGATAAATAATCCGTTAATGATAAATTCACGCTAAAAATATATTTCGCACCTTCCCAAGATGTTGCGAATGAGCTTAAGATACCGCCTGCAATTAATGCAGCTAGCATAACGCCCATACCAGCTGGTGTATTACGAATTAAAACAGAGACCATAAATGATATAGTTCCGACAACGATAGCAACAAACCAGGCTAGTCCATACGCCATTAAGATGTATTGCCACTGCGGAATAAGATGCACAAAGTTCGTATTTAACGTTTCCTTATCAATGACGAATCCTGTTAAAACAGGTAAATTCCATCCCGAGTATCCAAATACAAGCCCTGATAATATGTAAGCAAACAAACCTACAAGAAACAGTATGAGCGAAATGAAAAATAATATCGTCACGTATTTACTAAGGAGTATTTTCCAGCGCCGAATCGGCCGCGTAAGTAACATCTTCATTGTCCCATCACTTCGTTCTCCTGAAACGATATCAATAGCGACAATCATTACGAGAAGCGGAATAAACAATGTAATTCCTTGTTCAATAAATGCTCTGACAAAAGTCGGTGCACCCGGTGCCATCGGGTTAATATCATGATCTAAATAATATTGTTGTTGCTCAACTCTTACCTTTAACCAATCACGCCATTCTTCTGGCAACCTAGAATTGTTCAACCGGTTCTGAGAATCAACAATTTGCTGTTGCAATGAAACCTTCCAATCAGTTGTACCGAGTCTTTTTTGTGTCGTTTCTATTTCACGATACTGCGCGTACACAAAAAGCGGGATCAAGATTGCTAAAATAAGCATGACAACAAAAATACGTTTCTTACGGTAAATCTTTTCTGATTCATTTAAAACTAGATTCGCAAATTCACGCATGCTGCTCACCCCTTGTGAGTTCAATAAATAAATCTTCTAGCGTAAATACAAGCTCCTTAACGCTATGTACATCTATTTCATTTTCTACAAATTTTTTATTCCAACTACTTATAGATGCAATATCCATGCGGCATAGTAATCGCTCGCCTTTTACACTCACTTCTCTTATTTCCTCGGCCGCTTCTAGCATATCTTTCGCCTTAGAAATTGGTGTAACAATCCATTCTACACGATCACTTGCTGTTTTAATTAATTCTTCAACCTTGGCAACTGTTATCATCTTTCCTTTATGAATAATAGCAACGCGATCGCATATCATTTGCACTTCACTTAGCAAGTGACTTGAAATAAACACGCTCATATTTTCTTCTTTCACAAGCTTATGTATAAATTCCCTAAGTTCTCTAATCCCTGCTGGATCTAAACCATTCGTTGGCTCATCTAATATAAGCAATTTAGGATTCCCAAGGAGCGCCTGTGCAATTCCAAGGCGTTGTTTCATACCAAGTGAGTACGTTTTTACCTTGTCATGAATTCTTTCATCTAAATGAACCATTTCAGCAATTTCAATAATACGTTCATCTGATATATCACCTAACATACGAGCAAATTGCTTTAAATTTTCCCATCCTGTTAAATATGTATACAACTCTGGGTTTTCAACGATACTCCCAATTTGACGCATCGCTTCTCTGAAATTTTCCTTAATCGAATAACCACCGATAGAAATCTTACCTTCTGTCGCCTTAATCAATCCGACTAACATTCGAATAGTAGTCGTCTTTCCAGCACCGTTTGGTCCTAGGAACCCGAACACTTCTCCTTGCTTTACATCAAAGGAAATATTCTCTACAAGAGTCTTGTTTCCAATTACCTTCTTCAAGTCTCGTACGGAAAGTATCGTCGTCATTTTACCCCTCCTTGTTCTAGTTTTAATTTACTTACAACATTTTGAACTAAACGTTCTGCCATATACGTATAACCTACTTCATTCGGATGAAAATGATCAGAGTATAATAAATCTTTCCCGCGGTTTTGGAATAAATCAAATGTCGGTGTAATATACACATTTTTATCGTTTAGCGCTAACTTCTCTAAAGATGCATTCCAGTCCACAACAATGTTTGAAGACCCTTTTAAATCTTCTACATCTTCAAAAGGATTGTATAAACCAAGCCAAAAAATCGGACTATCTGTATTTAATTTACGAATTTCTTCTATAATTTTCTTTGCTTCATTTTGAAACGTTTCTGTGTCAGGACGATACGTCTCTAAATCTATTTTCCCAAGCGATTCCCAGCCTGGGAACAAATCATTCCCACCAATCGTTAACACGATTACATCTGCTTTCTTAATTGAATATTGAGCGCCACTACTTTCAATTTGTTTTAATAAATCGGGCATTTTTGCACCACTAACTGCTAAATTTGTTAATGCAATTTTTTGCTTATAATCTTTTTGTAAATCCTCTTTCATTCGCCCAACATAGCCAATTCCTTCTTTATCACCAACGCCACGCGTTAATGAATCACCTAAACTAACGATTTGTAACGTTCCCGTTTTCTTTTTCTCTTTTGCCACTACATCGGTCTTTTTAATTAAATTTGAAGCTTTCGGATTTAATACATCATTTACACCTGAAACAAAGCCATATGCAAATAAACAGAAAGATGCAATTGTAATGAGTAGAATTACTTTTACTACTTTTGATCTCATATCAAAACCCCTTTTAGCCCTCATAGATTGTCCATAATTATACCAAACGAAATTTTGAAAAGCGATTTTCACACCTTCTCAATTATGTCGTTTCTCTATCTACTAACTCTGGTAATAACTCTATATGCTTCACATCTAATTTCTCTTCATTAATCTTTTCATATAATAATTCAAACGCTTTCACTCCAACGTTTTTACTAGAATGCGAAATCGTCGTTATACCCAATATATCTGCCACCTCTTGATCATCACACCCGATAATCGTAATATCCTCTGGAATACGAACTCCTTGTTTTTTTGCTTCTGTAACCATCCCCGCTGCAATATGGTTACAAGATACAAGGAACGCCGTCGGTTTTACTGACATATGAGCCCATTCTCTAATTACATTGCGTCCATCTTCCACTGTAAAACATCCCTCAAATTTCCAGGTCTCTAACGATGTTACGATACTCTGTTGAAGCGAATCTTCGTACGCCTTCTTTCGTCTTTGGCTATTAACGCTATTACTTCTTCCAATACAATATCCAATACGTGTATGACCGGCATCTATTAAGCTTTTCATCCCACGTGAAAATACTTTGTAGTAATCGATATGGACACTTGAAATATACTTCGAATCTATTTCTTCACACATAACAATTGGGCCGAATTTCGTATATTTTTCAAGCTTCTCCTTACTATTTGTCCGAGAACAAATAATAACCCCATCAAGCTTTTTCATTTTTAACATATTTAAAATTTCTAGTTCTCTTTCTTCGCTATAATTTGTCTGGCAAAGCATCATATTATAATTATTCTTTGCTGTTTCTTTTGATATCCCCTCGATAATAGCACTATAATATTGATCATTTACGTGTGGCAATAAAACGCCAATTACATTCGTTTTTCCTTTCACTAAATGAATTGCATTCACGTTTTGCGTGTAATTTAATTCTTCTATAATTGCTAAAATTTCTTTTCGTTTCTGTTCATTTACGTACGGATGATTATTTAGTACACGTGAAACAGTTGAAACAGATACTCCAGCAAGTTCAGCAATCTTTCTTATATTTGTCATCTCATTTTCCCCTTCTCACAAAAATTCTCCCTTGACCTGGTAAGCTTTCCACAATATATCCTTTCCTAGCAAATACATTTAGAAAGGATATACAACTATGCTTCGATTCAAATTAGAATATATATTTTTCATTGGCGGTTTACTCATTCTTGCCATCGGTATTAATATGATGACAACAATTACTTCCTTTGGACTTAGTCCTTATGATTCCTTCTTTATTGCACTATATCAAAATTTTGGGATAAGTATTGGTTTTTGGATTTTCATGATTAACTTTGCCTTTACACTTATCGTACTCTTTTGGAATAAAAAACAAATTACAATCGGTACAATTGTAACGATGGTTCTTATTTCTCTTTTTGTTGATTGGATTGGTTCCATTACAACTATTATGGACGCTATCCGCTCTCTTCCAAAATATATAACACTTATTTGCGGAAATCTATTCGTTGGAGCTGGAATTGGTCTTTACGTCTCTACAAACCTTTGCGCAGCGCCTCAAGAAGCTTTCGTTTTAACGGTTGCTGAAAAGAAAAAATGGACGTTTAGAAGAACAGAGATTTCATTAGCCTTTTTATTTTTAACGTTAAGCTTTTTATTAGATGGACCTATCTATTTTGGAACAATCATCTTATCCTTTACAACAGGCTGGATTATCCAAGCATTTATTCAAGTTGGTACGCAGATTTTAAATAGAAAAGAGCCTATTAAGCAAGCTGCTTAATAGGCTCTTTCTGTTTTATGGTAAGAGATACTACTTAGCATCCCCTTCAATTCGATAGTTCGCTTTCAAACAATCGATTTCTTCATACCCTTGCAACGTATGTAGAATATAATCATAATCAGCAAGAGACGCACGATGCGTTACAATTACAATTTCAGCCTTTCCTTTCTCTTCAAGCGGCATTTGAATAATCTTTTCAAAGCTAACGCCACGCTCAGAGAACAGTGAAGTAATTTTTGCAAATACACCAATTTCGTCTTTTACATGAAGTCTTAAAAACTTTTTCACGACAATTTCGTCTGGATCTTTTAATACTTTTTGATATTGTGGGACTACTGCACTATTTCCTGTTACCCCTAATCTAATATTTTGCATTACAGCAACTAAATCTGAAACAACAGCTGTCGCTGTCGGTAAACTTCCTGCGCCTGGTCCATAAAACATCGTTTCTCCAACTGCTTCACCGTACACATACACAGCGTTATATTCATTTTGTACTGCCGCAAGAGGATGTGTATTTGGAAGTAAAGTTGGTTCAACTGTAACCTCCAATTTTTCACCATCTCGTTTTGCAAGACCGATTAATTTAATTGTATAACCTAAGCTCTTACTGTATTCAATATCTTCCTCTGTAATAGAGGTAATCCCTTTTACTTTCACATCTCCAAGCTCTACATTTGTAGAGAAACCGAGAGTAGCTAAAATCGTCATTTTTCTTGCTGCATCTAAACCTTCTACGTCTGATGTTGGATCTGCTTCTGCAAATCCAAGTTGTTGGGCTTCTTTTAACACGTCGTTATATGCTCTCCCTTCGTCTGACATTTTCGTCAAAATAAAATTTGTCGTTCCATTTACAATTCCCATTACTTTCGTAATAAGATCTGAAGAAAGTCCTTCTACGATACTGCGTAAAATTGGAATTCCTCCTGCCACACTCGCCTCATAGAATAAATCAGCCTTATTATCTTTTGCTGTCGCTAATAATTCAGCTCCATGTAATGCCATTAAGTCTTTATTTGCAGTTACAACATGCTTTCCGCTTTTTAAAGCTTGTAAAATATATGATTTTGCATCATCAATGCCACCCATCACTTCGATGACAACATCAATATTTGGATTATCTAAAATTTCATTTGCATCTCGTGTTAATAGAGTAGAAGGTACCTCTACCTCTCTCTCTTTCTCAATGTTTTGCACTAATACTTTCGTTACCTTAACTGGACAACCTACTTGGTGTATGAGTCGTTCTTGATGATCCGTAATAATACGAACCACACCACTGCCAACTGTCCCAAGACCTAATAACCCAACTTGAATTTCTTTCATAGTACTGTCCACCCCTCAAAAATTGTGTTTAGATGAAATTATATGAGTAAAAAATCTGAAAAACAATGTATTTTGAACATTCGGAAAAATATAAGTTAATCTTTACAAGGAAAACGTTGCCACGTGTTACACAATCTTTCTTTACAATATATAAGGGGTTTCTTGATACACGTAATAATTCAACCAATTAGAAAACAATAAATTACCATGACTCCTCCACCTAACAAGCGGCTTTTCATCTGGATTATTATGTTTAAAATAGTTTTTTGGCACATCAATATTTAATCCCTTGTCACGATCTCGTTCGTATTCTTGTTTTAACGTCTCACAACTATATTCGCTATGTCCAAGGGCAAAAACTTGCCTTCCTTCTGGTCCAATAACAAGGTGAATACCTGCTTCTTCAGAGTTTGCTAACAATGTTAATTCTTTCACTTCTCTAATATCATTCTCTCGTACTTCTGTATGACGAGAATGCGGAGCAAAAAACAATTCATCAAATCCTTGTAACAATTTCACATGTTGCTCGCAAACCTCATGTTCAAATACACCGAACATTTTTTCCTTAAGGGGATACTTTGGAACACCATAATGATAGTACAAACCAGCCTGTGCCCCCCAGCAAATATGGAGCGTAGATGTTACATTCGTTTTTGAATACTCCATAATACGTTTAAGCTCTTCCCAATAATCTACTTCTTCAAAAGAAAGAGTTTCAACTGGTGCTCCTGTAATAATGAGCCCATCAAATTTTTCATTTTCAATATCACGAAACGTTTTATAAAAGCTCGTTAAATGGTTCTGCGCTACATTACGAGACAGATGTGATTCCATATGAAGTAAATGAACATCTAATTGCAACGGTGTGTTTCCAATTAAGCGAAGTAATTGTGCCTCTGTATCTTGCTTCGTTGGCATTAAATTTAATATAGCAATTTTCAAAGCGCGTATATCTTGTGTTTCTGCTCGCTCCTTCGTCATTACAAAAATATTTTCTTTTTGCAACACTTTGCGAGCCGGTAAATCTTTATCAATTATGATCGGCATGTGTTTTGCCTCCAACTAGAGCTGCTTCCAAATCTGCAATAATATCAGAAACATCTTCTATACCAACCGATAAACGAATTAAATCAGATGTAACACCAGCTAAACGCTGATCTTCAGCATTTAATTGTCTATGCGTCGTACTAGCGGGATGTATAACGCAAGTTCGTGCATCAGCTACGTGCGTTACAAGAGTTGCTAGTTTTACATTTGCGATAAATTCTTTTGCTGCTTCTAATCCCCCTTTAATACCAAATGTTAAAACCCCACTAGCACCTTTTTTCAAATACTTTTGTGCTAACGAGTAATTTTTATTACTATCTAATCCCGGATAATTCACCCATTCAATACGTTCATGATTAGCAAGCCACTTAGCAACTGCCAGAGCATTTTCGCTATGACGCTCCATTCGTAAATGCAAAGTCTCTAAGCCAATATTGCTAATATATGCATTGAATGGGCTCATACAATTTCCATAATCTCTTAATAGTTGAACACGTGCTTTCACAATATATGCTGCTGCACCAAAGTTTTGAACGTAACTTACACCGTGATAACTTGGATCTGGTTCAACAAGCTCAGGATATTTTCCATTTGTCCAATCAAAGTTTCCACCGTCAATTACAATACCGCCTAAAGAGCTCGCATGCCCATCGATATATTTAGTCGTAGAATGAACAATAATATTTGCCCCATATTCAAACGCTTGGCATAAATAAGGAGTTGCTAATGTATTATCAACGATAAAAGGTACCTCTAATTCTTTAGCGGCAGCTGAAAATTCTTTGAAATTTAAAACATTCATCGCTGGATTTCCTAATGATTCTGCATAGATAAGTTTCGTCTTATCGTTAGCAAGTGCCGTAATTTCATCTGCCGTTAAATTTGGATTAAAGAACGTAACATCAATGCCAAGCTTACGTAAACTCACCCCAAATAAATTAAACGTTCCCCCGTAAACAGTTGAAGAGCAAAGTAAATGATCCCCACTACTACAAATATTTAAAACTGCGAGCATAATAGCTGCTTGCCCAGAAGCCGTTGCAACAGCTCCTACACCGCCTTCTAAATCTGATAACTTCTGCTCAAATGCGGCTAGAGTAGGGTTTCCAATACGCGTATAAATATATCCTTCTGCCTCTAAGTTAAATAGAGCTGCTAAATCATCCGAAGTATCGTATTTATACGTTGTGCTTTGATAAAGTGGTAAAACACGTGGTTCACCATTCTTTGGCGTATAGCCACCTTGCACACAAATCGTTCCTTTTCCCCATGATTCTCCCATCTCTCATTCTCCTTTCTTTTATACAAAATAAAAAACTGCCCCTTTCCTGAAAACAAGAAAGGAGCAGTTTGAAAACACGCTCTAAAGGCTCTTTCTTATCTCTCAGGATTACTACCTGCAGGATTTGGCACAATTCCGTTATACGGCTGTTGCCAAGGTTTCATCGGGCCTGTCCCTCCACCTTTTCTTGATAAGACTATGCAATTACCGTTGATTTTATAGCAATAATTTCCTAATGTCAAACAGTTTTTCTGAATGTTCTAAAATAAATGTTAACAGTTTCATATAAAGCAACAAAAGAAATATATTCTAGTCTATTTCAAAAAAGACCTTTAAAAAACTCAAATCAGTCTATAAAATTAAATAAGTAATTTAACCTATAAATTCAAATTCTCTAAAATTCAGCCTATATGTTGAATAGGCGGTCCTCTCAAAAAGATACTATATATATTCAATCCATCTTCCACTAGTATATTTCACTTTTTCCCTACTGAGATTTACATAACGGAGGTATAACATGACAAATAAAAAAGATATGCAGTACATACTTGCTCTATATGGCATTCTTCTAGGATCTATAGTAGGAGCTACAGTCTGGTTATTTTTAGTCACAATAAATATTGGAATCCACTTTATTTGGAGATACTTGCCTGAAGTTCTCTCTTATCCCTCTTATTACACCCTTTGCGTAACAATAATTGGCGGGGTCCTCGTTGGTCTATCACAAAAATATTTCGGTATATATCCACGCCTTATGCCTGAAGTGATGACTGAATATAAAAAAACTGGTCGAATCGAATATCGCTTTGTCCATCAGGCTACTTTAACAGCGATTATTGTTTTAATTTTCGGAGCTAGTCTTGGTCCAGAAGCCGCACTAGTTGGAATTATAGGCGGACTGTGCACATGGGTAGGGGATCGCTTTAAATTTGCCTTAAAGGGTATGAATGAGCTAACCGAGATTGGAATTGGCGCTACTTTAAGTGTCATTTTTAACGCACCATTATTCGGTTATTTAGCACCGAATGAAAATGAGGGGGAACAAATTGCTGCTTTTTCTAAAGGAAAAAAGGCAATTGTATACTTAACTACTACTTTCGCAGGTTTTTCTGTTTATTTACTACTGAGTAAACTCGATAATCGTGGATCCTTTATTGTTGATTTCGGGGAAGGTGCACTTTCTTTCAATGAATGGATCGCATTTCTTCCACTTGCTAGTATCGGTGCTATAGTTGGTTTCTTTTATTTCAAGTTAGAATTCACATTAGAGAAGTTAATTCACCCTTTTAGGGAATACAAGCTGACACTCGGAATTATCGGTGGCATTTTATTAGGAATTGCAGGAACTTTTCTTCCGTACACATTATTTTCAGGGGAACATCAATTAAAAGAGTTAGTTGTTGAATGGAGCCATTTATCTTTTTGGATACTACTTCTTTCAGGGATTTTAAAGTTGTGTATTACTGCCGTTTGTTTGAACACAGGGTGGCGGGGTGGACATATATTCCCAATTATATTTTCCGGATCAAGTATTGGATACGCTATAGCATCTATTCTTCCTATAGATCCAGTAGCATCCGTTGCTATCGTAACGACAGCAATTTCGAGCTATGCGTTACGAAAGCCAATAGCTATAACATTACTATTACTTATGTTTTTCCCGCTTAATTTACTATTGCCAATGCTTGGTGCAGCTGCTATCGGGAATGCCTTTCCACTCCCAAAACATAACGAAAATACAAATTAACAAAAATAGACATTGGAGACGAAAGCTCCACTGTCTATTTTTTTATTACACATGCTGCTTTAATAACGCTTCTAACTCCTCAAAATTATGCACTTCATATGTCGGTATAATCCCACTATCATTTAACTTCCTTTCTGGATTAAACCAACAAGTATCAATTCCCGCTACATATCCACCTTTAATATCCGCGCTTAATGAATCCCCAATAATCAGCCCTTCTTCAGGTGCAAAGTTAGGAATCCGTTCAAAAACATAATCAAAATACTCTTTCATCGGCTTTTGAAAACCTGTATCTTCCGAAACAAAAACATCTTTAAACAATGAATGTAACCCTGCATTACGCAAACGTTTATCTTGCGTCTTAGAAACACCATTTGTCACTATATACAACTCATACTCCCCTTGAATTTGATTTATAAATTCAAACGCACCTTGCATGAGTTGATTTCCTTCTTCTAAGTAGTTACGGTAATTATTTTCGAATAATATTCCATCTACTTCTTCTCCATACTCTTTAAACAACAGAGAGAATCGTGTATTTACAACTTCATTGCGTGATAGTTCCCCTTTTTCAAAAGCATCCCAAAGACCTTTATTTATTTTTTTATAACGAGCCTCTATCTCGTCTGTTAAAGGGATTCCCTTCTCTTCAAAAAGCACCCGTAAAGCCACTTTTTCAGCCTTTTGGAAATCTAATAATGTATCATCTACATCAAATAGCAATGTTTTATATTTTTTCATAAACTCATCACACTCTCTTTTCTACAAAAACAAATTTACATAAATCGTATCATTCCTTCTTGTAAAGATAATAGGAGATATCTCATACTATAAATAGGGGTGAAAATATGAAAATCAGCAAAAATGAGGAAGAAATTTATCAATACATGCAAATCCATCAATTCCATACCCTATTTTCATTTCATGTCTTGCCATATGTAGAGCTACATTCTTTTCAAACGAAAGAGATGATATGTAGCGAAGGAAATACTCTCCCTTATCTCTATTACTTAATTTCTGGGAAGGCAAAAATATATATGAGTCATAAAAACGGGAAGGTTTCATTAATTAATTTTATTCAAGCACCATCTTTTATCGGGGAATTAGGATTAATAGGAGTAGAAAATATTACTAAGTCCGTTGAAGTACTAGAAGATTGTGTTTGTTTGGCACTTCCTCTTAAAGATTGTCAGCAACTTTTATTACAAGATGCAACGTTTTTACAGCACTTATGCAAATTTATTGGAGAAAAGACAATTACTCGCACTGAAAATTACGCAAAAAACTATAGTTATCCTTTTGAAAATCGATTAGCTGCTTTTATTTTATTAACAGAACAAAATAATTGTTATATAGAAAAGCATACTGAGGCCTCGGAATATTTAAATGTCAGCTACCGTCATCTTTTATATGTATTAAATCAGTTTTGCCAACAAAATTACTTAAAAAAAGACGGAAGAACCTATTACATACGAGATCGAATTCAATTAAAAAAACTTGCTGATGAACTAAAAATATAAAAAAAGCAGCATTAACGTTTACATGTTAATGCTGCTTTTTCGAGTGACGATTATAATTTTAATTAAAATTTACTTGCTACTTTAGCTGCTTCTTCAAGACCTGTAGCAATGATTTCTTCTGCTTTATCTGGGAATTGGTTATGTCCTTCAATAATTACTGTTTCCATGTTTGTTGCGCCGAAGAAGCCCATCATACTTGCTACATATTTAACAGCCATTTCTACCTCAGCTGCTGGACCTTCTGAATATACGCCGCCTCGTGCATTTAATAATGCAATCTTCTTATCACCGATTAGGCCAACTGGACCCTCTGGCGTGTATTTGAACGTTTTACCAGCACGGTTTAAATAATCAATATACGTGTGTAGCACTGCTGGAATCGTTAAGTTCCATAATGGGAAGCCGAAAACAACTTTATCAGCTTCTAGGAATTGATTTAAATACTTATCAGCAACTGCTACTGCTTTTGCCTCTTCTTCTGTTAAATCAAATCCTTTACCTGCCTTGAATGTACCATTGATCATGTCTACACCTACATATGGTAATTCTTCTTTATATAAATCCAGTTCTACTACTGTATCATTTGGGTGTGCTTCTTTATAGTTTGCTAAAAATGCCTCATATAATTTTACACTAACTGCTTGTTCCACTGGACGGTTGTTTGCTTTAACGAATAAAACTGTTGCCATTATTTCTTCCTCCTAATACTCACTCTTATGTTGTTATATGCTTTCAAAAAAGGTATCCCTTGTAATTGTTGTTTTGTTGCTTACAAACATATTTTATCTTTATATCAAGACAATTTCGTCCTCACATAGACGTATTTTTCCATAAAAAAAGTCCACCTTCTAAAGGCGAACTAAGTCTTACGACTTTTGTCTTATAAAATTCCATTTTTCACTGCATATAACGCCGCTTGCGTACGATCGGATAAATTTAATTTACTCAAAATGCTACTTACATGCGCCTTAACCGTCTTTTCTGTAATAACTAAAACAGATGCAATTTCCTTATTGCTCATCCCTTTTGCTAATAGTTGCAACACCTCATTTTCTCTCGCTGTTAGCACATCCACTTGAATAGAATGTTCTTCTTCCTTTTCTTCTACAGGTAATGTTTGAGAGAGAAGAGCATTTGCTATATCCGGATGTAATTGAATATTACCTTTATATGCACTTCGAATAGCCTCAACAAGCTGATCCGGTTCTACATCTTTTAAAATATACCCACTTGCTCCAGCCCTTAATGCAGGTAACACATGCGCCTGATCAGAAAAGCTAGTTAATACAATTACTTTCACATTTGGATACTCTTTTTTAATATATGCCGTCGCCTCAACACCATCCATTTCAGGCATATATAAATCCATTAATATAACATCAGGATTTGTTTCTCCTACTTTCACTAACGCTTCTTTCCCATTATTCGCTTCTCCAACTAACTCTAAATCTTCCTGTGTACTTAAGAAAAATGCTAATCCTTTTAAAACGACTGTATGATCATCAACTAACAATACTTTTATTTTCACAAACTTCCCTCATTTTCACATCATAATGGTACATTTACTTTTACGCTCGTTCGTTTATTACTACTTACAATTTTAATTGTTCCACCAACTAATTCTACTCTTTCACGCATCGTAGTCATACCTAGTGATTTCTTTTCTTTTATATTCTTTTCCACAAAGCCCTTTCCTTGATCAACTATTTCTAATGATACATTTTTCTCATTCACTGTAAAATAAATCGTCGCTTCTTTTACACCTGCATGCTTACTTACATTGTTCAGTGCTTCTTGGCCAATGCGCCATAAAGCTTCTTCTACTACACGAGGTAAATCACGAACACCCGTAACTTGCTCCCTAATTTTCAGTCCCAAATTTTCACCGTACTGCTTTAGAGCTGGCAATAATCCTTTTTCTAATCCTGCTGGACGAAGCTGCCAAATTAATGTCCTCATTTCTTTCAAAGCTCCTTGTGCAAGTTCACGCATCTCATGCAAAGATTGATCTACCTTTTCATTTTTACCTTTTAAAACTGCCTCGGCGCCTTTTGTCATGAAGGTTAATGAAAATAATTTTTGCGAAACAGAATCATGTAAATCTCTTGCTAATCGGTTTCTTTCTTCCATTCGTACAAGTTCACGGCGCTGCTCGTTTAACCTCAAATTCTCTATTATTAACGAAACATGGTTCGATAATGCTTGAATTACGTCTATTGTATTAGCATCAAACTCTCCATTATTCAGGCTAACACATAAAACACCAAATATATGGTTTTGAATATGTATTGGTGTAGCAATAACAGCTCGATTTAGATGTACATTATGTCCTATTTGATGTTTTATTAGAACTGGTTCATCTTGTTCTAACGCCCTCTTGGCCGCCTCTTTTATATCCTCTTTTAACTCTTCCTGAACGTAAGACGCTCGCAGAGATAATTCTTTTTCCTCCCTAATAAAAAGCGCTACTTGATTCCATTGAAATACTTCACCTACGTGATTTACCACTTTTTCAGGTAGTACATTAAACTTATGAATCGTTTTTAAATCTTGAATGAAACGCTCTAATTTCACATAATAATGTGCTCTTCTCTTTTCATTTTCATATAATTTTGTTCGCTTTAAAGCCGTACCAATTTGGAAGGCAACCGATTGGAGTAATACTAATTCTTCTTCTGAAAAATGTGTTTTACCCGGACTTGCAACATTTAACAACCCAAATTTTTCTCCCCCAGCTTTTAAAGGAACCGTAGCATGATGAAGAATGCCCTCCGTATCCCCCCAATTATATTCAATTGCATTATTAATTCTTTTACATTCAATAATATTAACGGCTCTCTCTAATTTTCCATCTACAAAACCTCGTAAACACCAACATTCACCTTCGCACATCGGGCGTTTATTTTCATATGTAAGTGCCTCTGGTAATTGGTAATCAATCAACTTCGTATACTTCCCATTTTCATCCGCAAGAAAAATCCATCCTGTCGTTAAACCTGTTACACTTAGTAATTTCTCTAGGACAGCTTGTAATACATGATATGTATCATTTGATGTATTTAATGTTTCTGCAATTTCTTTTAATATAACTAATTCATTTGTACGATTATCTCGAAACATACTCAGTCTCCTGCATACAAGATTTTAAATAGCTCTTAAAATAAATCATCTACTTTTCACTTTGTACTTATTCGTAACATTGATATAATGGTGAGAACATAGTTTTCATTATATCACTCGAGGGGGCTTTCATAATGACATTAAATAAAGCACTTACTATCGCTGGTTCTGACACAAGTGGCGGTGCTGGTATACAAGCAGATTTAAAAACATTCCAAGAACTGGGCGTATACGGAATGACATCTCTTACAACAATCGTAACGATGGATCCACATAACGGTTGGGCACATAACGTATTTCCAATCCCAGCTTCTACATTAAAACCACAATTAGAAACAACAATTGAAGGTGTTGGCGTAGACGCTTTAAAAACAGGTATGCTTGGATCAGTAGAAATTATTGAAATGGTTGCAGAAACAATCGAAAAGCACAATTTCAAAAATGTAGTAGTTGACCCTGTTATGGTATGTAAAGGTGCTGATGAAGCATTACATCCTGAAACTAATGATTGCTTACGTGACGTTCTTGTTCCAAAGGCATTAGTTGTAACACCAAACTTATTTGAAGCTTACCAATTAAGTGGCGTAAAGATTAATTCTCTTGAAGACATGAAAGAAGCAGCGAAAAAGATCCATGCTTTAGGTGCGAAATACGTCCTAATTAAAGGCGGTAGCAAACTTGGTACGGAAACTGCAATCGACGTCCTATATGATGGAGAAACATTCGACCTTCTAGAATCAGAAAAAATTGATACGACAAATACACACGGCGCAGGTTGCACATATTCTGCTGCAATTACAGCAGAACTTGCAAAAGGAAAACCTGTGAAAGAAGCAGTAAAAACTGCTAAAGAATTCATCACAGCTGCTATTCGTTACTCATTCAAAATTAACGAATACGTAGGTCCAACTCACCATGGTGCATATCGTAAATTTGTTGTATCAAAAGAACTTGTCTAATATATAAATAAAAAACACTCACAAAGTTCATACATTGCCTCTGTGAGTGTTTTTTATAAGCTTTATGTCTTCTGGTCATCTTATCTTTAAGATACAGAGCTGACCTTATTTCTACCATTTCGTTTCGAGTAGTATAACGCATCATCTGCCGCTTGAATAAATTGCTCCGGTGATTCTTCATATTCTGAAACCCCCACCGAAACTGTAATTTTTATTTTCGTTTCATCTAACAATTGAAATGAGTGACTTTCAACAGCTGTACGAATTTGCTCGCCCGTAAGAATTCCGTAAGCTAATCCCTTATTCGGTATCAAAAGTGCAAACTCCTCTCCACCCTTTCGAAAAGCCAAATCTGGAAATTGTGAAGTTTCTCGTAAAATACATCCTACTTGTTTTAGCACTTCGTCCCCTGCAGGATGCCCGTACGTATCATTTACATACTTAAAGTGGTCAATATCTATAAGTAGTAAACAAAACGAATCATTTTTCATGTTCTTATTACTAATATGACGATTCATCTCTAAATCAAACTGTCTTACGTTCCCTAAACCTGTCAATGCATCTATCGTTGCGTATTGTTTCATCTTTTGAAATAACTCATTGGATTGTAAAACATAGTTTGTACTTACGAATGTTATGTAACCTGTAGTAATACTTGAAATTAAATATAGTACAACTACAGATATATCATTAAATAATATATACATCGGTACTATCAAAATAGAAAGGCAGTATACGTGTAACCATACTAACTTTAACGTAATCGAAGTTTGTATTCTTGCAATAAAGATAACACCAATTCCACTTAGTAAAATTGTATAGCAAGCCAATTCGGAAGCTAAAGAGTACTCAGTAAAAATTAGCCGAGTAATTAAAATTATAGTAACTGTTATACTACTAGCTACCGGACCTCCAACTATAATTGCCAAAATAACGGCTAAATAACGTAAATCCAACATAATATCTTCAATGTGTACACCAAAATGCATTAACAGTACACCTAATATTCCAGTAAAAATACCGATTACACACTTCTGCAAAAAAGAGAATCCTTCTTTTAACGGCTTATCTCTTAAAAGCTGACCTCCAACAAAAATAAAGGAAATAATAATTGTTGTATTTACAAATAAGTCCCTTAACATAAAATAATCTCCCTACTTTTCCATCTATCCCCTTCCTCACTTTATTGTATACGAAATCCCTATAATTCCCAAAGTTTTTTGTTTATTTTTTTTGCTGTTCCACGTGAAACAGCAAAAAAAATAAAAAGGGCGAAAACTCGCCCTTTTTCATTAACAACAGCGTGATATTTTTCCACCCTTTGCGTTAAATCTTGCTTCTTGTGCCTCAGCAAAAAACTGCTTTTGACATACAATCTCTTCTTCTGGATGATGCTTTTTCATATGCTCTACGTATATTTCATAACTTGGTACCCCAACGAGCAAACTAATAAAGCGCTTCCTTTCCCCCCATACTTGCCACAGCTTTTTAAGCATAGTTCCTCGACTCACTTTCATCTCTAGGAATATATGGTGCCTCTTTTAACGGCATTGGCTTATTTCTTAATACTTGTATCCAAATTCGAAGTGCTGAAATTAACACAGCGATTACAACTATCATAAAAATCCCACAAAGCGCTGCATCGATATAATCATTAAAAATAATTTGCTTCATTTGAGTAACATTTTTAGCCGGTGCTAACACTTTCCCTTCATCTAACGCTCCCTGAAACACCTTCGCGTGAGATAGAAATCCGATTTTAGGATTTTCATGAAATAGCTTTTGATAACCAGCTGTCATTGTTACAATAAGCAATCCCACAGTTGGAATAAGTGTTACCCAAACGTACGCCTTTTTCCCCATTTTGAACAAAATTGTCGTTCCAAGTAATAATGCAATACCTGCTAGCATTTGATTTGCAATACCGAAAAGTGGCCATAATGTATTAATTCCACCGAGCGGATCTATTACCCCTTGGTATAAGAAATATCCCCACCCTAATACACATAACGTTGTAGCTATTACATTAGCTAATGTAGAATCTGTTTTCGCAAACGGCTTATATACATGCCCTAAAATATCTTGAATCATAAATCGTCCTACACGAGTTCCTGCGTCAATCGTTGTTAAAATAAATAGGGCTTCAAAAAGAATGGCAAAATGATACCAGAATGCCATCATCGCCGTTCCACCTATTACTTGTGAGAAAATATATGCCATACCTATTGCTAACGTTGGTGCTCCACCTGTACGTGATAAAATTGTTTGCTCTCCAACATTTACAGCAAGTTCTTTTAATTCATTTGGTGTAATAGCAAATCCCCATGAAGAAATAACTTGAGCTGCCTGCGATACATCCGTACCAATAAGTGCCGCCGGACTATTAATCGCAAAATAAGTTCCTGGCGTTAATACACAAGCTGCAATCATTGCCATCGCTGCTACAAATGACTCCATTAACATTGCTCCGTAACCAATTGGCTGTGCATGTCCCTCTTGCTCAATCATTTTTGGAGTTGTACCAGATGAAACGAGAGCATGGAATCCAGAGACCGCACCACAGGCAATCGTAATAAATAAGAACGGGAATAAATTGCCGGAGAAAACAGGACCAGTTCCATCAATAAATTGCGAAACTGCTGGCATTTGTAAATTGGGTGCTACAATTAAAATACCTATCGCCAATCCAACGATTGTTCCAACTTTTAAAAATGTACTTAAATAATCACGTGGTGCTAATAGCATCCAAACTGGTAATGCAGATGCAATAAATCCATATACAATAAGCATAATAGCAATTGTTTCACCACTAAATTTGAACATACTTGCAAGTGTTGGGTTTTCTGCTACATACTGTCCTCCAACAAGAGATAAAATAAGTAGGATAATACCAATTACTGACCCTTCTCCAACACGACCAGGCCTAATATAGCGCATATAAACTCCCATTAAAATAGCGATAGGAATCGTTGCTGCTATCGTAAACATTCCCCAAGGACTTCCGATCAGTGCCTTTACTACGACTAACGCTAATACTGCTAATAAAATAATCATAATTCCTAAAATACCTATCATTGCAATTAGTCCTGTAACAGGTCCAATCTCATCCTTAATCATTTCTCCTAACGATTTACCATTACGTCTCATCGAAGCAAATAAAATGACAAAATCTTGAACAGCCCCCGCAACAACTACCCCAACAATAATCCAAATGGTCCCTGGTAAATATCCCATTTGTGCTGCTAAAATCGGTCCTACTAAAGGTCCCGCCCCAGCAATTGCTGCAAAGTGATGTCCAAATAATACCCACTTATTTGTCGGAACATAGTCTTTCCCATCGTTTAATGTATGGGCTGGTGTTTGCCGATTATCATCTAAATTAAAAACCTTTCTCGCTATAAATCTACTATAAAAACGATAAGCAACTGCATATACACATACGGCAGCTACTAAGAGCCATACAGCATTAATGGTTTCACCTTGTGATAAAGCTATTACCCCAAAAGCACCTGCTCCTACTGCTGTAATAACGCCCCAAAGTAAGATCGATTTCAATGTCTTCACATACAATTCCCCCAATACTATTTCTTAGTGGAGATTGTACTAAATTTTCTGAATATTTAACTTGAATCCTCCTTATCATGAAGGATTTTCAGTTTATCATGTTAAAATACTCTCATTACCTACTATAATTCAATGTTATTTCGAAGGCGTTTTACATAATTACGACTGACTGGAATCGGTTGCTCATCATACCTATCTAAATACAAATTATACGTGCCATTATAATAAGGTTTCAGTTCTTTTACATATGACATATTAATTAAATAGCTTTTATGCACACGTAAAAAATCATATGCATTTAGCTTATTTTCTAATTCCTGAAGTGTATATGTTGAAATATACTGATTATTCGTTGTGTAAATTGAAACAGTTTTATTTTCTTTATTTTTACTTACATATACAATATCTTCTGGAAGCATATATCGTATACCTTCTTGACTTTCTATCGGTAGTTTCCGCAAATAACTCTTTGCTTTCTCACCTTGTTCTTTACCTATTTTATATAAAAGAAATTGTAAATCTTCTTCACGAAATGGTCGTAATAAATAATAAAATGCTTGGAAACGAAAAGCTGTAATAGATTCCTCTATGTTTTCACCTACAAAAATAAATTTTGTATAGCAATTTATTTCTCGTAATAAACTTGCATATTCAAAACCAGTACCATCTAGTAATTTGGAACTTAAAAAAACAAAGTCTGGTATATGTTTTTTCATCATAAATAAAGATTCTGTTCCTGTCTTTGCTTCAAAACATTCTACATTTCTCATATTTTCAGTGAAATTTTCAGCTAACTCTCTTCTCTCTTCTGCCTCTTCCATGATCAGTAAAATTTTCATTTCTTCAACCACCTAATTCTTTGTCCATATGTCCTGCTGTATACATTCGCTTTTATAAGAAATAATCCCTTTTTCTTACTATACCATTATTTATCTAAAAAAACAGAAAAAAGGAAACCCCTTCGGTTTCCTCTCCCCCTTTATCCTACATTAACTGCCTAGAAAGAGCCAAGTAGTGTAGGGTAATAAACGATCAGGCATACATTTAAAATTTCACTTTATACTAATTCTCGTTGCTTCGTTTCTTGTCCAAGTATTACTACAGCAAATACACCAATTAAAATTGATCCGCAGAAAATCGTAAATATTAATGATAGTGAAGCTTCTGAGGCAACTAAATACCCCACTAATAGTGGTCCAAGAATACCACCAATACGCCCAAACGCTGCTGCCATTCCTGCACCTGTACCACGAATAACGGTTGGATACTGCTCAGGTGTATAGGCGTATAATGCTCCCCAAGCACCTAAGTTAAAGAAGGATAGTAACATACCTGCCACGATTAATACTGTTAATGAATCCGCAACCCCAAACAAATAGGCACTGCAAGCTGTCCCGATTAAATACGTAACCAAAACAAATTTACGACCGAGACGTTCAATAAACCAAGCAGCGGTGAAATACCCTGGAAGTTGAGCTAACGTCATAATAAGTACGTATTGGAAACTTTTTATTAAACTAAACCCTTTTAGCACCATTACACTCGGTAACCAAAGGAACATTCCATAATAGGAAAAGACAACACAAAACCATAGAATCCATAGCATAATTGTTGCTTTACGATATTCCCCAGACCAAACTGATTTTATATTTTCAATAACAGATGGTCTTTTTTCAACTTTTTGGAACCTTGGGGAATCCGGTAAATTCCATCTTAAATATAAAGCATATAGTGCTGGAACTGCACTCAATACCATCGCAACTTCCCAACCATATTTCGGAATAACAAAATACGAGATAAGAGCTGCAATTAACCATCCACCTGCCCAAAAACTTTCTAATAACACAACAATTTTCCCACGCTCATGTGCTTCAACACTCTCTGATACTAGTGTAGAGGCAACCGGAAGCTCTCCGCCAAGCCCCATACCAATTACAAAGCGTAAAACGAGAAACATCGCGAGTGTCGTCGTTAACGCAGTTAAACCACTACCGATAGAAAATAATAATAATGTAATAATAAAGACTGATTTTCGCCCTATTTTATCTGATAGTATCCCAAAAATAAGCGCTCCTACTGCCATACCGATTGAGTTAATACTACCTATCCAGCCCATTTCCTGGCTCGTTAATCCCCAATCCTTTTGCAAGGCTACCATTACAAATGAAAGCATTCCAACATCCATTGCATCAAATAGCCATCCAAGCCCAGCTATACCAAGTAGTTTGCGCTTCGAAATTTCTTTTACCTTGCCCACTAGAAGTCCTCCTCACACAGGTGTCTTTACACATCATTTTACATGTGTGAATTGTATAAGTAAAATACTTTTGTGTAAAAAATTTCTCCTTCATCATTCCCAAAAAGTAAAACGTCTATCCCGATTGGTGAGGGCTAATAATCAGTAGGGATGCCTCACTCATTAAAGTTTCAATTTATTAAAAATGAACAAATAAAAAAAGCAGCGATATTTCGCTACTTTTTCGAACGCATTACTTCTTTTAAAAATTCCGCTAATACTAACTGACGACGCCAGCGTGTTGGATTACTGCATAATCTATAAAACCACTCTAAATGAATCGCTTGAATCCATTTTGGTGCACGTTTTACTTCTCCAGCCCATACGTCTAAACTTCCACCCACTCCAACAGCCATTTTCGTTTCTAAACGATGCTTATTGTTTTGGATAAAGTTCTCTTGTCTCGGGAAACCGAGTGCAACAAGTAATAAATCTGGTTTTGCTTCTTGAATGCGAGAAATAATATTCTCTTCGTCTTCTTGTTTAAAATAACCATCTTGTGTACCGGCGATGGATACAGCTGAATATGTCTTTGTTAAATGATCTGCTGCAGCTTGTACAACATGCGGCTTTGCACCTAATAAGAAAACAGATACTGGTTTACTATCTTCTGATAACTTCGCAAGTAAATTACACATTAAATCAAAACCTGCTACACGCTCTTTTAAAGGTGTACCAAGCATACCACTTGCCTTTACAACCCCAATACCATCAGGTGTAATTAAATCTGTATTCAATAATGTTTGATAGAACTTTTCATCCTTTTTTGCGCACATAACAATTTCAGGATTTGCTGTTACTACCTGAAACGTATGAGTTCGTTCCGCCTCTAGTTGTTCTTTTAAATATTGGACCGTTTCATCCATTGTCATTGTAGAAAAAGGAACGCCTAGAATATCAACTGTTTGTACTGCCATAGTTAACTATCCTCTCTATCATTACAAGTTTTTCGCTATTAATTGCTTATATGTTTCTTTTGTATCTTCATATAGTTTTTGAAGTGAGAAGTTCATAGTAGCATGCTCATAAATATGTTTACCCATTGCTGCTAATTCTCCCGTTTTCCACTTATCATACGCTTCTTCTAAAGCTAATGCTAATGCCTTTCCATCACCTGTTGGCACAATCCATCCGTAAGTTTCATCTACGATTAATGGCTCAATTTCTCCAGCCCTAGTCACAATTGATGGTACACGTTGGTTTGCCGCTTCTAATAAAACTAGTGGGAACCCTTCACTATGGGAAGTTAATAAATTTACATGTGACGACGCAAATAATTGTTTTACATCTTGACGATGTCCTAAAAACTCTACTTTATCGTTAATCCCTTTTTCAGTAGCTAATGACTTTAGATTTTCTTCTAATGGGCCATCGCCAACTAATAATACTTTAATTTTCTCTAATTTTGTTTGTTGTAACGCATCGAATAAAACTTCATGTCCTTTGACGGGATGTAATCGTGCTACTTGGATTGCCGTAAATACATCTTCATCAATATTGAACATTTCTTTTTTATTATAGCCTTCTGCTTTTTCCTGATCGTATTCAATTCCATTATAAATAACATGCATCTTGTCATTTGAAATGCCTAATGCTGCCAAGCTTTTTTTCAATCTATTTGTTACAACGAAAAATAAGTCTATATTTTTTAAGGCTTTCAAATTTAATTTCGTAAAAATCCAACCTTTTAAGCCCTGTTTAGTAAAGTCTTGAAATGGATCACTATGAATAGTCGTTACCCATTTTGCCTTTATTCTCTTTTTCATTAAAGAAACATAGAAATTAGCCCTAGGACCATGTGTATGAACTACATCAAATTTTTCTTTATTAATAAATTCACTTATATTCTTTAAAATGGATAAATCATAGCGCGATTTTTGTGAAAACACATGGACTTTTATCCCTAACTCCCTTGCTTCCTTCGCAACAATTCCATCTTCAAATACTGCTAATTCTACTTCACCAGTTGGAAACTGATCGAGAAGTGAAATAATATGTGTTTTCCCTCCCCCATCTTCTGCTCCTGCATTCATATGCAATATTCTCATATTTTTTCCTCCTTTAAATCCTCGCTACGTTTCCATCTATTTTTATTTTACTGTACTAAAAAATAAAAGCTAACAAAAGTTAGCTTTTATTTTTATCATTCAATTTCTAGGTCTACTATTAGATAAGCTAACACCACTACAAAGTAAATTCCAACTCCTGGTGCTGTTAAAATATGTCCTGCAATATAAGCAATACCTAACGCTAACAATAAGCTTGCTGAAATCATTCCATATTTTATATTAAATATGTCCTTAAATCTCGTAGCAAATGCTAGTAGAATTCTTAGCCCGTAATAAATAAATGGAATCATTAGTAATACAAAGCCAATAATCCCGAAATCGTAAAACCAATCATGGAAGTCCATTTCAATTAGTTTTGGATCTGGCTGCTTTTGTTCATTGTATTTAAAGTTACCTGCATAACCCATTCCTAATAACTTTTGTGACATTGGCGCTTCTTTAAAGAACTGCTTATGTCTTTCTTCATATACTTGACGTCCACTGAAAATAAGGTTTTCTTGATTTTCTTTCTTTTGCTCTTTCTCAAGTTCTTTCTTAACTTCCTCTTCTATCTTCGCCTTTTCTTCTGGCTTTTCAACTTTATGATGATTTTCTTCTTTTGCTTTAAGTTCTTGTTCTTTTTTCAACTTATCTTTAATTTCTTGTTCTTTTTGGCCTTGCTGAGCCACATTTTGCTCTGATAAATAATTATTATGAATGCCCATATTTTGTGCTAATGGTGTTTGTTTAAACGTCCCAACTACACCAGCTAATAGGACAATAGCAATTACTGCGTTAAGTGCAAGAGATTTTTTGTTCGGATTTTTTCTATTAAATAATAATTGTAGTACAATGATCCCGATTGCTGCTGCCAACGTAGCACCAATTGAGCCCATTCCTACTTTTGTACCAACTTGAATTAATGAGTAAATCATTAAAAGTGATGGAATCCAATATAAAATATGTTTCCAGCTCTTTGTTTTTTGAATAGAATATAGTACCACAATAGGGAAAATAATAGCTAAGATTGAACCTAGTTCATTCCCTGCATAGAACCAACCTCGAGAACCAACCTTCATCCATTCATAACTACCAAAGTCAGTAGATGTTGAAATAGAAATAACCATAATTGCGTTAATGATTAATGTAGAATATACAATACTATTTCGAACCTTATCACTAATATTAACTTTCGTTTTCAATGATTTTAAAGCTAAAATGTATGATCCCAGCATAATATATATATATAATGCTTTCGCAACGAATTTAACTTCTTCACTAAGTACAATAGGATCCTTAACTAGTTTGTTATTAATAAATCCTATCCCTAAAACGCCGGCTAATAATATAAGATAAATTAAAAACTTTCTATTTTCCTTCTCTTTTGCCTGAATTAAAATGTAAATACCACCAACAGCCATAATAAGGAATCTTACTAAAATTCCAACGGTAGCATTTGACTTTAATAAAGTGATGCTAAGAGACGTTAATAAATCTAAAACAGGCTGTAAAATAATAAAAAAGAGCAAAAAATGCTCAAATCTAACCCTAGCTTGATTTGCTAACATTCCAAGACCTCCATACAAAATCTTAACATTATCTTTTAATCATAATTTATTATCGTTAAAACACACCTAGCAATTATAACATAACTCATATTTAAATTGAGAACTTATTTTTATGCCGAAACTAACCAAATTCAGCTTAAGTAGTGCTAGAAAACATTATCCTTTAGCTATTCTTCCCTATCTCTATAAAAACTATCTAACACTCTTCCACTTATTATCAGCATTATAGTAACATTTTTTAATTTATTTATAAGTATATAAAATTTAATAATTACATACAAACACCCACTCGGCTATCCTACAACTAAAGATTAACCTTGCTTCGTTTTCTCCTAAGCATTTTCAAACGCTTTCTTTATGTATTTTATCCGTTTTTATACATGTAACGAAAAGTAATTGTTATTTCCAATACTTTAGTGTATATTTTTTCTCTGGAACATCTTTAAGAGAAAGGGATTAAGGCCATGTTATTAATCGATATATTTACGTTTCTTGGCATTATCGCCGCTGCCATTTCTGGTACATTAGTTGGTTTAAAAAAAGATTTAGATTTATTTGGTGTCCTTTGTTTAGCTGTAGCTACTGCGCTCGGCGGCGGTATTATTCGTGATATCATGATTGGTAACCTGCCCCCTGTCGCATTTGTAAAACCCATTTACTTTTTCGTAAGTGTATTATCAGCATTATTTACTTGTATGTTTTTTGAGCGTATCAATAAACTTCAAGTCGTTATTATGCTTTCTGATGCTGTTGGATTAGGCGTTTTTACAGCTATTGGTGCAAATGCGGCAATGTCACATCATGTTGACGCCTCATTTCTAGTTGTTTCAATGGGAGTTATTACAGGTATTGGAGGCGGTATTTTGCGTGACATTTGTGCTCAAGATATCCCTTACGTATTCCGAAAAGAGATTTACGCAATCGCTTCTATCTTAGGAGCAATTAGCTTCCTAATCACATACGCTATGGGGGCGCACGTATTAGCTTTCTATGTTTGTTTATTAGTAACATTCGTTATTCGTGTCGTCACTGTAATATATAATGTGCATTTCCCTGTTTTCTTTAAAACACATGCTAAAATTAATAAAGGCCATTAAGAGAATTCTATCTAGAATTCTCTTAATTTATATACTATTCAACGAACTAATATAGAGTAATTATATATAAGCATATATAATTACTCTATATTAGTTTTAAAATTGAAAACGTTTTATATACAGGGGGAAGAATGATGCTTGGGGTTTTCAGAAAAAATATTAATAAAACAAATGCCAGTATAATCGAATTAAGTAAGGACCAACAAATAACTTTTAATGTACCTACTAATTCTGAATTGAAAATTCAAATGGATATGCTACATATTTCAAAAGAAGATTTACAAGTTGTAAAAGTACTACAGCCTTTTATTTATGCAGAAATTGATTGGATTACTGAAAAATTCTATGCCAACATTACAAAACAACCTAATTTAATTACTATTATTGAACGTTACAGCTCTATTCCAAAACTAAAACAAACTTTAAAAACACATATTAAAGAATTATTCAGCGGCAATATGCATGAAGATTTCATTGAACAGCGTGTTAGAATTGCCAAAAGACATGTGCAAATTGGTTTACATCGAAAATGGTATACTGCTGCTTATCAAGAATTATTCCGCTCTATCATGAAGATTTTGCAAACAAAAATAACAACAATCGATGATTTTTCCTATTCTATAAATGTCATAAATAAATTATTCACTCTTGAACAAGAACTTGTTCTTGCAGCTTATGAATCTGAATATGAAAGAATGCAAAAAGAGCATGAGAAAGAAAAAGAACTAACTGCTATGACAATTACGCATATCGCAACAGAACTAGCTGCTGTATCTGAAAAGACAAGCTCTTCTATTCAAAAACTAACCGCTAAGTCTGAAACTATTGTAGAGATTGCTAAAACAGGTACATCATTAGCTACAACATCTGAAGAAAAAGCGAATAAAGGGAAAGAACAATTAAACCAGCAAAACAAACGAATGGGATCTATTCAAATGAATATGGAAACGATTATTACAGATACTCATGAACTTCTTGATATTTCTAACAAAATTAACGAAATCATAGATATCGTTAAATCAATCGCGGAGCAAACAAATTTACTCGCACTAAATGCTGCTATCGAGTCTGCACGTGCTGGAGAATTTGGGAAGGGGTTTTCTGTTGTTGCTGGTGAAATCCGAAAATTATCAGAGCAAACGAAAGAATCTATCTTTAACGTTACAAAGCTCGTCGAAAAAACAAATGAACAAATTATCCGTGTCTCGTCTTCCGTGAAACAAATTAGCTCTCTCGTATCAGAAGGAACCGATAGTATGTCGGCAACAGATCGATACTTCCAAGAAATTGTAAAAGATATGTCTAACTCAAAAGAACAGAATAAGAAAATTGAACATGAGTTACAAGCTATTTCACAAGTAATGAAAGGAATTCAAGATGATTCCTCACAAATGGCTCTAACAGCCGATAATTTACAACTAGAACTAAATCGATAAGATAAAGTGAAACTTTAATCAGCCCTCAACAATCGGGCTTTTACAGGCAGTCCGCCCCCACCTAACTTCTTTGCTTTCGCTGATTTTGAGGTGGGGTCTGACTGTCCGGAAAATAGCGGAATAAAATTCAGGTCCGGCATACTTTCCATTTTGCACTGACTACTAAATTTCATCTTCCATCAAAAAAAAAGAATCCAGAATGGATTCTTTTTATTTTCTGAAAAATATTTTTTGACAATACACATAACTCATATAAACACCAAAGCTCTGCAAAATAAACAATGCCGGCATAATTACATTGTAATATGCCATATCTACTTGGAAAAGCCTTAACAATACGTAGCCACTAATTAAAAATAAGAACAACATATACCCTTCATTTTGTTGTTTCTTAATAAGGAAGTGCAATAGAGCTATAGTCATAAACAATGTTACGGCTATATATATCAGTTTTTCACATTTGAAAAGAATAGAATTTATCCCCTCATCTGAAAACTGATTTATCATCGGTTCTAAAAGTTTAAATCTTTCTCCCTCAATCTCTTTTAACTTTTGATCAATATGCTCTGTTACACTTTGATTTTTCGATATTTTTTCCTCATGTTTCTTTTTTCCAATTAAGACAGATTGAACATACGTCTCATTCGAAATCGTATATTGTGACAATCCCATTGCCTTAATTCCATAATTCACACCAAAATGAGTACTATAAAATAGAATAAGTATCCCTACCATCTTTAGTAACACTTTTTGTTTCGTTGCTGATTGAGACACTTCAATTAATAATACATATACAGTGATAAAAATAGGAAGAAATAATCCTATCGGGAAAATCATATTACTAAATGCAAATAAAACCGCTGAAAACACCCACATATAAGGATGATCTAACCCTTTATATAAAAGTATGTAACAAGCAAAATAAAATAAAAATATTGCAAGTGACTCAGGAGTTAATACGGAACTCAGCAATATATTTGGAATATACAGAGCATAAAATATAGAAGCAATACGACCGCATTCTTCTCCAAAAACCATTGCCGCAATACGATAAATAAAAAATGCGGTTCCTGCGCAAAATAACACATTAAATAGTTGTAAAGCGAATAATGTATCACCGAATATACGAATGATTACTGACTCATATATAATAAAAGGCAAATGAGTTACAGTCCCTATATTATTACCAATTGCAATCTGCTTTGCAGACTCATACATCACTTTCATATCACCAATTATTGGAGCATCTACAAATAACAGCATACTAAGCCTCACAACTATAGATATACTTATAAGAAAAATAAGAAATTGTTTATCTGTAAAACGATATTGTAGAATTGATGCCACTAACAAAATAAGTATGACGAAAATTGCCAATATGATTGTTACACTTGTTGTACTTCCTCCAAAGAATTGCTTACTTGTCTCAAATGCTACCCAACAACTATAAGCGAAAAATGCGAGCATCGCACCGATCGTAATTTTATTGAAGAAAGATGAAAAATTTGTTTGTATATGATTCATATGTCCATTGCACCTCTATTTCCATTCATAACAAAATGATTCTATCATGAATGGGTGCACGGCTGATAGGGAATTTCTATGACGAATACATAGTCATTACTTTTTACTTGCAATGTAAGCGAATCCTCTTTTACACTACATTTTAGATCAAATAAATTTTCTTTCAGTTACATGAATACAAATACAGAAGTTTAAATAATCCTCTTTTGGAATACACTTTACTTCATTAAATATCTAATATGAGTACTCCACTTACACATATTATTCTGATTGAAAACAGACTATAGGGGCTGAATATATGGAAAAGAAATTCATGCGAGAATCTAAAGCAATTAAGACAACACGTGTTTTTCCTAACGATTTAAATAATCACCAAACACTTTTTGGAGGGAAATTATTAGCAGAAATTGATAGTATTGCTTCAATTGCGGCTGCAAGACATAGTCGTAAACATTGCGTAACAGCATCTATTGATTCAGTTGATTTTTTAACTCCAATTCACCAAGCTGATTCTGTTTGTTATGAAGCATTTGTGTGTTATACAGGGAAATCTTCAATGGAAGTTTTCGTAAAAGTAATCGCAGAAAATTTATTAGCAGGCGAGCGTAGAATTGCTGCTACTTGCTTCATTACATTTGTGGCTATAAAAGATGGAAAACCTTCGTCCGTACCACAAGTACTACCTGAAACTCAGGAAGAACATTGGTTACACACAACCGGTTTAGAACGCGCGGAAAACCGAAAAAAGGGACGTTTAAAAAGTAAAGAGATGGCTGAAGTTTTAACTTTAAGTAAGCCTTGGAATATTTAACATAATCTTCTCATCATACATGCACAGGTCCTTCCTTGCATGTATTTTTTATTATAAAAAATACTATCGCTTGCTTCATCATAATGCGGAATGGATAGCGCTTCATTAAAAGATATATAAATAATAGTATTGGATATAAAGCAACTTGTAGGCGTAAGTACAATGCTAAAAAGTAGAAAATGTTTCGTTTTATGAGTATCAGCTAATTTTAAGCTCCAATATAATAATCCCAATGAAAAGAATAGAAACTGTCCTTCTGTTAAAGTTAAATTTTCCACAACAATCTCTGGAGGATACACCGCTAATAAGAAAGCACCTATTAATCCTGCAGCGGGATTCAATAAATAAGTACCAATCTTATAAGTTAGTAAAATAATAAGTACTCCTAATAGGATAATAATTAATTTAGCTACAAAAAGGCCTTTATTACCATTTCCAAAAAAGTAAAATACAGTAACTAAAAACACTGGAAAACCTGGCATAATATGAATAGGTGGTTTATCAAGCTCATGATATATTAACATTCCTGTTTCCAATAAAATAGTTTCCATTTTTTGATAACCTATATCATCGCTAGCTAGAGTCAAATCTGCACCATGTGTTTGTAAAGTTGCAAAACGAAGAGCAAATCGCCTTAACATTTCATATCCCCCCTTAAAATACATAATTTTCAAATTTTATTTATATATTTTCACAAGAAAATATATTCTATTATTGTACTTTGTATACAAAGTACAATAATAGAAAGTTGATTTACAAAGTTTATATGCGTTAAACTGATACAGATGTTCTTGTAATCCTCTTCCTTTCAAAAGGCTTGTATATATGGTGCAAGACATAAAAAATTTGAGGAGATAAAAATTCTATGATGGAACAAAAACAACTTGTTTCTGTTGTCATACCTCTGTATAACACAGAAAAATATATTGAAGACACAATGCAGTCAATACTGGATCAAACATATAAAAACATTGAAATTGTAATTGTAGATGATGGAAGTAAAGATCAATCACCTTCTATCGTAAAAAATCTTGCAGAAAAATATCCGGGGCAAGTAAAATACGTTCACCAAAAAAACCAAGGCGTTTCAGTAGCTCGTAATACAGGGATTGAAAATGCTAGCGGGGAATACGTCGCTTTCCTTGATAGTGATGACTTATGGCATCCAACTAAAATTGAGAAACAAATCGAGAGTATGCATAAAAACAACATGGATGCGTGCTATTGTGGTTATATGAATTTTTACGAAGAAACAGGCGAAAAGATTGAGCATACAACAAACTTTATTAAAGGTGATATGGCAAAAGCATTCTTAACACACCAAGTTGTTGCTCAAACAAGTACTTGGATTTTCAAACGCTCTATCGCAATGAATCATAATATCCGTTTTACACCAGGATGTAGCTGGGGAGAAGACTTGGAGTTTTTATTTAAACTAATGAGTGTGACAAATGTATGCTATGTGGATGAATATTTAACATATTATAGAATCTTATCCGAAGGAAATCTTTCTTCTAAATATAAAGATTACGAATTAAAAACAACTAAAGAACTGGAAGTATTCAATCGTATGAAAGACTGGGTACATAATAAATCTCAAGACTTCATTACGAAAGACCCTCAGTCACTTATTGAGATTCTTGAGACTTATTTATTCCCTTATACGGTTATCAATAATGCTTGTATATACATTAAAGAAAACTCTCAATTAAATAATGCCCAAGTTCAATTAATCAAAAAAGATATAAAGAAATATTGCCGTAAAATCTATTCAAAAAATGGAAAGCGTAGTAAAAAACTATATGCAATGCTTTGGTTTGTACGAATTAAATTTCTGTTTTCTTAAACTGAAAATATAGTACTCATCTCTGTTTCCGTAAACAAATCAAATTTACAAATAGGACAAACGAAAAAGGTCCTAAAGAATAGAAAGGTTTTTTCTCATGAAAACAAATAAGATTCTTAAAAATGCCTCCTACCTATTTGTAGGAAATATTACTGTTCGATTTGTACTTGCTATCGCGACGATTCTCTTCGCAAGATACGTTTCTCCTGGTGAGTATGGGATGTTTACAACTGCATTAGCAGTTTCCGCTGTTATTTGTTATTTCACAGATGCAGGTTTGACACATACGTTTATGCGTGAAGGAACGAGAAAGGATGCAAATATTAGCGTACTAATCAGTAGTTATTTACGCATTCGTTTCGTATTAGCTGTCGTAATTTCTGTACTCTTCGCTATTTTTGCTCAGTTCTTCTATACAGATGCCTACTTACGCGCCATGGTATATTGGGTTGTACTACCAACAATGTTTGGAGCAACTTTACAAGGTGTCGGGATGGCTTACTTCCAAGTAACAGAACGTATGCAATTTACAGCCATTATTTCTGTAATACAAGGTGTAACAGCCGCAGCTGCTCTTCTACTAGGAATGTCATTTAAATGGTCACTTATGATGGTCGCTGCCATGTACGGAATATCCAGTCTTGTAACAGGTGTCATCGCCTTTATAATGGTAATTCGCCATACGACAGTTCATAAGGGCTGGGACAAAGGGATTTTAGATCAACTGCTGATTTTCACAATCAATGGCATTATCATTATGCTCTTGCCACAGTTAGGGCCTATTATATTAGAAAAAGTCTCAACGTACGAGCAAGTTGGATTCTTTGGAGCTGCTTCTAAAATACCCGCTGTACTTTATCAAATACCCGGTGTAATTGCAGCAGCCTTTTATCCAAAGTTATTTGCTTTTGGAAATGAAAAAAATATTGATGAACATAGAAAACTATCTCTGTTTGAATTAAAGCTTATGTCTTTCTTAGGAATGGGGATTTCTATCCCATTCATCGCTAATCCAAGATTTTGGATTGTTACTTTATTAGGTGAAGAGTATGCCCCAGCTGGTGACGCTCTTGCAATTTTAGCCTTTATGGTCATTTTACAATCTATCAACTACCCACTTGCTGATAATTTAACGACAATTGGTCAACAGTGGAAGCGTGCGACAACGATGGGGATTGGATTAGCTGTTGCTGTCATAAGTTACATCGTATTAGGTAGCCAATTTGGAATGATGGGAGCAGCTGTAGCTGCTATCCTTACCGAGATTACATTATTAATCGGCTTTACTTTATTCGCTCGTAAAGGCTTTACATTACTATTCAAAGGAACAATATTCAATGCACTAGCATTTATAATCAGTTACGCTCTATATCGTACTGTGTTAATTAACTTACCACCACTAGTAGCTTTAACACTTACTGGTATATTGTACGGCATTATCGGTCTTGCAATTGACCCACAAATACGCAGGTTACTTTTAGGGTTTGCGAATAAAAAGCTAGGCAGATAAACAACAACGAAGCAAGTTTCTCTTCCAAATTATGAGGAGAAACTTGCTTTGTTTACTTATATACATTTTTTGAAATGATAGCATTATATCGAAGAATTTAGTATCATGATTCAAGACACTATTTAGAATTGAACGGAGGACATTATGAGCTTATTAACTGTTGAAAAATTAGGCCATACATTTGGTGATCGTACATTATTTAAAGATGTATCCATGCGCTTACTCGCAGGAGAACATGTTGGATTAGTTGGAGCAAACGGTGTTGGTAAATCAACATTTATGAATATAATTACTGGTGAACTTATCCATGATGAAGGGCGTGTCGAATGGACACCTGGCACAAATTATGGTTACTTAGACCAACATACAATTTTAACACCTGGCCGTACAATTCGTGACGTATTAGCAGATGCATTTTTACCTTTATTTAAAAAAGAAAAAGCTTTAAATGAAGTTACAGAAAAAATGGGAACTGCTACACCTGAAGAATTAGAAGAACTCCTTGAGCAAATGGCGGAAATACAAGATGCTCTTGAAGCAGGCGGTTTCTATTTATTAGATATGAAAATTGAGGAAGCAGCGCGCGGTCTTGGAATTGACGCAATTGGTTTAGATCGTGATGTTGCTGCATTAAGTGGTGGACAACGTACAAAAGTATTACTTGCAAAGTTACTACTTGAGCAACCAGAAGTATTACTATTAGATGAGCCTACCAACTATTTAGACGTTGAACATATTCATTGGTTAACAAATTATTTAAAAGAATATCCACACGCATTCCTATTAATTTCCCATGATACGGAATTTATGAATAAATGTGTCGATGTTATTTTCCATCTAGAATTCACAAAGATGACGCGTTATACAGCGACATATGAAAAATTCCTAGAGCTAGCGGAAATTAATAAAAACCAACATATTAATGCTTATGAAAAACAAAAAGAATTTATAAAAAAACAAGAAGATTTTATTGCGAAGAATAAAGCGCGCTACTCAACGACAGGTCGTGCAAAAAGTCGTCAAAAACAACTCGATCGTATGGAACGTATCGATCGTCCTGAGACGGCGATTAAACCTGAATTCTCGTTTAAAGAAAGTCGCGCAAGTAGCCGATTCGTCTTTGAAGGAGAAAATGTAGAAATTGGATATACACACCCGTTATTACCAAAACTAACAATGACAATTGAACGCGGTGAAAAAATTGCAATCGTCGGATGTAATGGCGTAGGTAAGTCTACACTATTAAAAACGATTTTAGGTAAAATCAAACCATTAAGCGGAAAAACAAGCCTTGGTGATTTCTTAAACCCATCATACTTCGAACAAGAAGTGAAAGCTGATAATATAACACCGATTGATGATGTTTGGAACACGTTCCCTAGCCTAGACCAACATCAAATACGTGCAATGTTGGCAAAGTGCGGTTTAAAAAACGAACATATTTCTCGTCCTCTAAGCCAATTAAGTGGTGGCGAACAAGCGAAAGTCCGTTTATGTAAGCTAATGGGGGAAGAGAGCAACTGGTTACTATTTGACGAGCCAACAAATCACCTTGATGTTACAGCAAAAGAAGAATTGAAGAAAGCGATGAGAGCTTACAAAGGAACAATTCTTTTAGTGTGTCATGAACCAGACTTTTATGAAGATTGGATAACAAAAGTTTGGAATGTTGAAGAATGGTCGCAACACAATTCATAACTTTCCACTACATTTTTCTTACATATTAATTTCTATGTAAGAAAAATGTATTTTTATATTCCGTCCTAATAAAAATATAAAATACATCTCCTATATAGCCCCGGGCGTATTTTGATAAGTAAACTAATCATGGTATTCTTTTAGGTGATACTCTACATACCAAGAGTAGAATATTCTCAACTACTAAAATATAATTGATTTGAAGGAGTGTATAAATTTAATGCCGATTACAGCATTTAATAGAATCAATTCTTTTTTGACTAAATCTTTATTAATACTATGTCTCATTATCTTGTCATGGATTACGTGGGAATCATATCTCACAATTAGCGATAAACTAGACGTTCCAAATTCAGTAAGTCTTCCTATTATGATTGGAATTGGGCTCGTTTTTCTTATAGTAGCGTGCTTAATAAATAAATATATGTCATCGCTAACATTCGTGATTTCACTTACTTTATTAGCTTTTATCGTTCGCTTAATTTGGATTCTACAAATACCAAGCGTACCTTTATCAGATTTTGCAATAATGTATAATAGCGCTATTCAAGCTGCCCACGGTGATTTTAGTTTTACAAATACTATATATTTCACTTCGTGGGTGTATCAACTTGGATTTACGATGTATGAAGCGCTCATTATAAAGATTTTTGGAGAAGGAATATTCGCTTTACAATTTTTAAATGTCCTATTTTGTACGGGAACTACAATATTTGTTTATAAAATCACTGCGAAAACATTTAATGAATGGTCCGGACGTATCGCTGGATTGATGTATGCATTATATATTCCAAGTATTATGCTAAGTTCTGTGTTAACAAATCAACATCTAGCTACTTTCTTCTTTTACTTTGGATTTTATTTATTAGTAACTAAAGGATTGCAAAGTGAATATATGTGGATTTTTATTGGTATCTTATTATCTTTAGGGGACATTATGCGACCACTTGGTATGTTAATTTTAATTGCTGTTGCTATTTACATCTTCCTACATGGAATGCTGGGGAAACCTAAAAAAATCATTTTCAATTCTTTTAAGAAATTATGTGGGATTTTTATTGTTTTCTACTTAGTTCACTACATGATAAGCTTTGCATTTATCTCTTCTGGAATTACACAATATCCATTATCGAATCGCGATCCTCTTTGGAAATTTGTAGTCGGTCTTAACCATGAAACAAAGGGTGGGTATTCCCATGAAGACGCAGGCCATATTATGTCTCTAGAGATTGGCGAAGAACGCACTTTAGAAGAAAAGAAAATTATTAAAGAACGATTAGCTGACAAGGACAAGGTTATATCATTATTTGAAGAGAAGTTTGCACTTATGTGGGGTGATACCGATTCTTCACCATCATGGAGCTTATATACACCTAACTTTGAAATTCTGGATGGGATGCAAGATTTAAAAGAGAATGCTATTCTATATGAGCGCTATATGTATACAGCTGCGATGTTCTTCGGAATAATAGCGATTCTTTACCTTATAGTAACAAAACAAGACAATCTTCATTACACATTATTCTTACTACTAATTGTTGGATATGTATTAATTCATCTATTAATTGAATACCAAACTAGATACAGGTATTTCATAATACCAAGTTTCAGCATAATACAAAGTTATGGGATATACGTATGTTTTCAATACGTTCGAAAATTCAAAAGAAATTAAGTGCAAAGTACCTCCTTTTCAACCTTGGAGATACTTTCTTATAAATAAATAATATGAAGTTCAAAAATATGTTATACTATCTACTGGTATCTTTTTTCCTATACCACCTAAATTTATATATTTTATAAAAATGAGGATAATATTATGGAGAAACTCTTAAAGTTTGGTTTAGTAGGAATCTTTAATACGCTCATTACAATTATTAGCTTTTGGATATTATTAAAATTTGGGATGAACTACCTTATTGCGAATACCATTGCCTATTTAATTGGTGTTGCCAATAGCTACTATTGGAATAAAAATTGGGTGTTTAAACCTAATAATAAAAGCACGTCAATGTTCTTTAAATTTCTAACTGTAAATTTAATTGTATTGGCTTTTAATACATTATGTTTATTTATATTAGTAGATAAACTTGCCTTTAATGCGCTAATTGCACAGATTTTCGCAATTGGTGTCGGAATGGTTATCAATTTTGTCCTTAATAAAATTTGGACATTCAACCAAACTGAAAAGGCTACTAATTAAACTTAAACAACTTATTAAAACTACGGAGGATACAACATGCAAAAATTAATTTCGGTTGTAGTTCCTATGTACTTCGAGGAAGAAGTAGCGCAGGAATGTTATAACCGTTTAAAGTCCGTTATGCTTCAAAATGATATTAATTACGAGTTTGTCTTTGTAAACGACGGTAGCACAGACCGTACAATGGAAATCTTATCTGAGATTGCATCAAATGATTACCGTACAAAAATCGTTAATTTCGCGCGTAACTTTGGACATCAAGTAGCCGTTACAGCTGGTATTGCTGCTGCAAAAGGTGATGCTATTGTAATTATAGATGCAGACTTACAAGATCCACCTGAAGTTATTCCTGAACTTATTGCAAAATGGGAAGAAGGATATGAAGTTGTTTATGCAAAACGTAAACAACGTAAAGGTGAAACTTGGTTTAAACTTTTAACAGCTAAGTATTTCTATAAATTCTTAAATTACATGTCCGATATCGATATCCCAAAAGATACTGGTGATTTCCGAATCATCGATCGTAAAGTAGCTGATGTTTTCAATCAAATGACTGAGCGCAATCGTTTCATTCGTGGGATGATGTCTTGGGTTGGCTTCCGCCAAACGTATGTTGAATATGAACGTGACGAGCGCTTTGCTGGTGAAACAAAATACCCATTGAAGAAAATGATTAAATTTGCATCTGATGGCATTATTGCGTTTTCAACAAAACCGTTACGTATAGTTATGACTTTAGGCTTATTATCAGTTCTCATTTCAATAATTGTCTTAGTATATACAATTACTGTGAAAATTATTGGCTCTGGTACGCAAACAGGTTGGGCATCTATTATGGTCGCTATTACATTCTTTAGCGGTATTCAGTTACTTGGCCTTGGAATCGTCGGTCAATATATTGCTCGTATTTATGACGAAAGTAAAAACCGTCCAATTTATATCGTAAAAGAAACAATTAACCTTGAAAAAGAAGAGACTGTACAGAAAAAAGAAATAGTGAATATATAATAAAAAGGTAACAATGAAAGCCATCATTGTTACCTTTTTATATTGTAATACTCCATAATCCGCAAGCGAAATTCCTTTAAATTTGGATATACCTCTAAGTTAGATAACATCCCTTGAATGACTGGAATTCTAGGGTTTGACCTCATTTCTGACTCTAAAACATCTAATGTAACAAGCAATTCATCATCTTCTAATTGATCAGCTAATGTTCGCTTAAACACAATGATTTCTTTTAAAAAACGTTCTTTAACTTGCTCCTTAATAAGGTCTGATTTACAAACAAACTCCCCAAGCCCTTCTTCGTGTAGAACAGGTTCTTCCAAAGATTCTATGAGCCCATCTACTAAATGATCTATCCTTTTTAAAATAAATATCGATACATAGGACAAATCAATTTCTAGTGCTTGTAAAATAATTAATTCTAAATACCCACGGCATATACCTTCTACCATAATTACTAAATCCAATAAATATGGCATAACCTTTTCACCATAAATGGACAATAAACTATTCCGATAAAATGCATGAGACTCTAACTTCATCCGCATCATAAATTCTTCCACTTCTTTATTAAACGGAATGGCATTTTCTCTTGCATGCATAATAATAAACTCTTTATGTTTTTGCACATCAGTAAACTGAAAGTATAATTGCTTTTCAAATTTTTCACGTGGTAGTAAAGACTCTTTTTCAATATCCAGCATTTTCTTTTGGATTTTTTCATAATAATATCGAAGCGTCGCTAATAAAAGCTCATCTTTCGATTTAAAGTACAAATAAAAAGCTCCCTTTGAAATACCACAAGTGGTGACGATTTCTTGTACCGACGTTGCATTTACACCCTTAGTCGCAAATAACTTCATAGCCGCTTCTATAATTAAACGCTCTTTTTCTTTCATATCTTCTCTCCTAAATTTAATCTCGCATCTTATTATAAATGTATTATACCATCTCTTTTTATTGACGATTGACCAACTGGTCAGTTATATTATGTATTAGACTGACCAGTTGGTCAATACAATAAAAAGGGAGCGCAAACATGAACAAAATCATCAATTTCTCGTTAAAAAATAAGTTCGCAGTTTGGCTACTAACCATTATTGTTACTATTGCAGGGATCTACTCTGGACTCAATATGAAGCTGGAAACAATTCCTGATATTACAACACCGATTGTAACAGTAACTACGGTCTATCCTGGTGCTACACCAGAAGAAGTAGCTGATAAAGTTTCAAAGCCGATGGAAGAACAACTACAAAATTTAAGCGGTGTTAACGTTGTAAGCTCATCATCTTTTCAAAACGCATCTTCTATTCAAGTAGAATACGATTTTGATAAAAATATGGAAAAAGCAGAAACAGAAATTAAAGAAGCTCTCACAAATGTAAAACTCCCAGAAGGTGTTAAAGATCCTAAAGTTTCACGAGTAAACTTCAATGCTTTCCCAGTTATTTCGTTAAGCGTAGCAAGCAAGAATGAATCTTTAGCTACCTTAACTGAAAATGTAGAAAAAAATGTTGTACCAGGATTAAAAGGACTTGATGGTGTTGCATCTGTCCAAATTGCTGGCCAACAAGTAGATGAAGTACAGCTTGTCTTCAAGAAAGATAAAATGAAAGAACTAGGACTAAGTGAAGATACTGTAAAAAATGTGATTAAGGGATCGGATGTATCTTTACCACTTGGCTTATACACATTTAAAGACACGGAAAAATCAGTTGTTGTAGATGGCAATATTACAACGATTAAAGCATTAAAAGAACTTAAAATCCCAGCTATACCTTCCTCACCTAACGGTCAAGGTAGTCAAAATGCTGGCGCTGGTGCACAAACGCCGCAAATGAATCCAACTGCTATGAACGGGATTCCAACAGTTACATTAGACGAAATTGCTGACATTAAAGAAGTTGGGAAAGCAGAATCCATTTCTCGAACAAATGGAAAAGAAGCAATTGGAATTCAAATTGTGAAGGCCTCTGATGCAAATACAGTTGATGTTGTAAATGCAGTAAAAGATAAAGTAAAAGATCTTGAGAAAAAATATAAAGATTTAGAGATCATTTCAACATTCGACCAAGGTGCACCTATTGAAAAATCAGTTGAAACAATGCTAAGCAAAGCAATTTTCGGTGCTATCTTTGCGATTGTTATTATTATGCTGTTCCTACGAAATATTCGAACAACGTTAATCTCTGTCGTTTCAATACCACTTTCTTTATTAATTGCTGTTTTAGTCATAAAGCAAATGGATATTACGCTTAACATTATGACACTTGGAGCAATGACCGTTGCTATAGGCCGCGTTGTCGATGACTCAATTGTTGTTATTGAAAATATTTACCGACGTATGTCGTTATCAGAAGAGAAATTGCGCGGAAAAGATTTAATTCGTGAAGCTACGAAAGAAATGTTTATCCCAATTATGTCTTCTACCATTGTAACAATTGCTGTATTTTTACCACTTGGACTAGTAAAAGGTATGATTGGTGAAATGTTCTTACCATTTGCCTTAACTATCGTCTTCGCTTTATTAGCATCATTACTAGTAGCTGTTACAATCGTACCGATGCTAGCTCACTCTTTATTTAAAAAAGAGAGTATGAGGGAAAAAGAAGTACATCATGAAGAAAAGCCAAGTAAATTAGCAAATGGTTATAAACGCATACTTGCATGGGCTTTAAATCACAAAATTATTACATCAAGTATCGCTGTCCTTCTATTGGTTGGTAGTCTTGCACTTGTACCAGTTATCGGTGTAAGTTTCTTACCTTCTGAAGAAGAAAAAATGATTATTGCAACATATAATCCTGAACCAGGTCAAACGTTAGAAGACGTTGAAAAAATTGCAACAAAAGCTGAGAAGAACTTCCAAGATAATAAAGACGCCAAAACAATTCAGTTCTCATTAGGTGGAGAGAATCCAATGAGTCCTGGTCAATCAAACCAAGCAATGTTCTTCGTGCAATATGATAACGACACGAAAAACTTCGAAAAAGAGAAAGAACAAGTCGTTAAAGATTTACAGAAGATGTCTGGCAAAGGCGAATGGAAAAACCAAGACTTCGGAGCAAGTGGCGGTAGTAATGAAATTAAACTATACGTTTACGGAGATAGCTCAGAAGACATTAAGCCTGTCGTAAAAGATATTCAAAATATCATGAAGAAAAATAAAGACTTAAAAGATATAGATTCTAGTATTGCAAAAACATATGCAGAGTACACTTTAGTCGCAGATCAAGAAAAGCTAAGTAAAATGGGCTTAACGGCTGCTCAAATTGGAATGGGACTTTCTAATCAACATGATCGCCCTGTTCTGACAACAATTAAAAAAGACGGTAAAGATATCAATGTATATGTAGAAGCTGAAAAACAAAATTATGAAACAATCGATGACTTAACAAATCGCAAAATTACAACACCACTTGGTAATGAAGTAGCTGTGAAAGATGTTATGACTGTAAAAGAAGGTGAAACATCGAATACAGTAACACACCGAGATGGACGCGTTTATGCAGAGGTTAGTGCAAAACTAACATCTGATGACGTTTCAAAAGCATCTGCTGCAGTCCAAAAAGAAGTAGATAAAATGGATCTTCCTTCCGGTGTAGATGTTTCTATGGGCGGTGTTACTAAAGATATTGAAGAATCATTCAAACAACTGGGCTTAGCGATGTTAGCTGCGATTGCCATTGTATACTTCGTTCTTGTCGTTACATTTGGCGGTGCTCTTGCACCATTCGCAATTTTATTCTCGCTACCATTCACAATTATTGGGGCTCTTGTTGCCTTATTAATCTCTGGTGAAACATTAAGTGTATCTGCAATGATTGGTGCGCTTATGTTAATCGGTATCGTTGTAACAAACGCAATCGTGCTTATCGACCGCGTTATTCATAAAGAAAATGAAGGTCTATCAACACGTGAAGCTTTATTAGAAGCTGGTGCAACACGCCTTCGTCCAATTTTAATGACTGCAATTGCAACAATCGGTGCTCTTATCCCGCTTGCATTAGGATTTGAAGGTAGTGGCTTAATTTCTAAAGGACTTGGTGTAACAGTAATTGGTGGATTAACAAGTTCAACGTTATTAACACTTCTTATTGTTCCAATCGTTTATGAAGTATTAAGCAAGTTCAAAAAGAAAAAAGCAAAATAACAAAAAAATAACCTCGCTAACTGCGAGGTTATTTTTTATTTCCAAACAAGATTAGGAAATCGCCATAGCCTTCTTTCTCTAATTCCTCTTTTGGAATAAATCGAAGAGCTGCGGAATTAATACAGTAACGAAGGCCATTTGGTCCTGGACCGTCTGGAAATACGTGCCCAAGATGTGAGTCTCCTTCTTTACTTCTCACTTCTGTACGTGTCATATTATGACTCACATCCATCTTTTCTTTCACACTTGCTGACATAACTGGTTTTGTAAAACTAGGCCATCCACATCCACTATCAAATTTGTCTAGAGAAGTAAACAGCGGCTCACCTGAAACGATGTCTACATAAAGACCTTCCTCTTTATGGTTCCAATACTCATTTCGAAATGGTGGTTCTGTACCATTTTCCTGTGTTACATAAAACTGCATCTCATTGAGTTTTTCTTTTAAATGAGCATTATCCTTTGGCCAATGTTGCTTAATAAAAGCATCTCGTCCTGAGCCTTTACGATATAACTCATAGCGGAATGTGTTTTTCTTATGATATCCTTGGTGATATTCTTCAGCTGGATAAAATGTAGCTGCTGGTAGTATTTTTGTCGCAATTGGTTTTGAAAAGCGTCCACTCTGCTCAAGCTCTTCTTTTGAGGCCTCAGCTTTTTTATGTTGTTCTTCATTATGATAAAAAATCACCGTTTCATAAGACTGCCCGCGGTCGTGGAATTGTCCCCCAATATCAGTCGGATCAATTTGTCTCCAATATATATTTAACAATTCCTCATACGGCATTTTATTTGCATCAAATGTAATTTGTACTGCTTCATAATGTCCTGTTGTTTCTGAGCACACTTCTTTATACGTTGGGTCCTCTTTATGACCGCCTGTATAACCTGAAACAACCTGTATAATTCCCTCCATCTCTTCAAATGGAGAAACCATACACCAGAAACACCCTCCAGCAAATGTAGCCAATTCTACCTTTTCATTTACAGCCATTACTTCACCCCTATTCTATATTCTCCTTACAGTATGGCATAAGAAACATAATGTTATAAAAGAAAAAGCATCGAACATCGATGCTTTTTCTCTACTTCACTTTATTTTGTTCCAACATCCTTCTCAATTTCATCACTTGTCACGTCTAAAACATCTAGTAAGAAAATGAAGATTGGAATACCGATAATCAGTCCCCATACACCTAAGAAGTGCTCTGAGAAAATTAATACCATAAAAGTATAGAAAATCGGTAAATTTGTTTTTTGCGACATAAACTTCGGATTTAATACGTAACTTTCAAGCGCATGAATCACTGTTACGATAACTAAAATATAAACAACGTACATAATACCGCCAATATTGTAAGCAATCATACAAAGTGGGAATAACGAAATGATAACCCCCGCTACTGGAATTAATCCAAGCAAGAAAATCATTAATGCTAAACCTAATAATTGCGGGAATCCTAATATCCATAGTGCAATCACGGATAAAACACAGTTAACAACTGCAATTAAAAATTGTGCTTCGATTACTTTTCCGAATGAACGTGCAAATTTCTTACCGAAGTACTCAATTTCAGTATAGAAAATTGCAAGCCTGCTTTCTTTAAACTTTGCAGTAAAACCAACAATACGAGATTTTTCTAGTAAGAAAAACAAACTCAAAATTAAAGAAAGTAAAACTTGAAGACCAAATTTACCAACATTCGTAATTGATTTATACAAAATGTCTACGCCTTGTCCTACATATTTAGAAAGCTCCATATGATTGACAGCATTAACTGCATACTTAATTAGTTCACTATCTGGTGGGTTTCTTAAAAATACATTGAATTGGTAAATCAATTGTGAAATTTGTATCGTTAATACTGGTAAATATTTAAATAGCGTAATAGCAATTCCACCAATTAACATTACATATAGAAATGCTATAATAATTTTTCGATTAATAGGCATGAAATGATCTAATTTGCGGGAAATAAACTTTTGGAATCGATCCATTAAATACGTGAGAATAAACGTAATTAATATTAAATTCAACATACTTTGCAGCCCGTATAACACGAGAGCAAGTATTACTAATACGAGTAACCTCTGAAATCCTTTGCTTTGAAACAGGTTTTTTATTTGCATAATCGACGAATACTCTCTCCTGTCCTATAAACTAAAACGTTAATAAGTAGATTTCTCTCTCTTTTCTACTTTTAATTATTCATTCATATTAAGATTTTTATAAACTCATTATATGCCTACCTTAACAGGTATATAGTAGCTTACTTCTTATTTTACAATACAATGACCTAATTCAAAACGTATTCTACATAGTATTAATGAAGATTTAAGGAAACTTACATTTTTTTAAATAGGTCTTACCACTACTGTAACATAAAAAGCAAGCTATCAGTAGAAATCTGTCCTACAAATAGCTTGCTTTTCTTATTTTTTAAGTAAGTTTTACTATCCAATGAATGGCATGAACATCGGGATGACAACTACTGTTACAACCCCAACTACCGTTACAGCGATACTTGCCATCGCTGCCTCTACCTCACCCATTTCAATTCCTACTGCAACTCCTAGTGCATGGCCCGCTGTTCCAAGTGCTAAACCTTTTGCAATCGGATGTTTCACTCTAAATGTTTTTAAGAATAATGCTCCTAATGCGTATACGATAACTGCGTTGAAAATAACCGCAAACGATGTAATTGCAGGAATACCACCAATACTTTCTGAAATTGGTAACGCAATTGCTGTTGTTGCTGCTTGTGGTAGCATTGAATTCATTACTGCTGTATCTAAACCGATTGCTTTTGCAACAATGAACACGACAATTACTGAACAAATAGATCCAACCACGATAGCTGATAAAATTTGCCACCAATATTTTTTCAACTTATCAACTTGTTTATATAGCGGGATAGCGAATGCAATTGTTGCTGGCTCTAAGAAGAAACTAATCATTTTTCCACCAGTATTATATTCTTCAAAAGTAAAGTTACCTACCTTTAGAAAGACAATCCCTAATACCATCGCTACGAATAATGGTGTAAATAGGAAGAACCCTTTTGAATGCTTGAATAATAATGTTCCGATTCCGTATGCGATTAATGAAACGACGATTCCGAAATATGGAGTCATTGTGCTTGCCATGTTCATTACCTCCTAACAATATATAAATTCAATGGTTACGCAACCTTTCCGTGCTTGCGTCCTTTATTTACTATTTTCAATTCTTTTGTATCTTCTGTTTCTTTTTCATCTTTTCCTAAAATGAATTGTGCAAATAATCCTGTTACAGCGAGTAAAATAACTGTTGCTACAACAATTACAGTTAAAATTTGTACAAAGTATTGCCCCATTACACCAAGAGAATTAATAACTGAAATACCTGATGGGACGAAAAGGAATCCGATAATGCCGGTTAAAGCTGTTCCAAGTGATTCAACTTGCTCCAATTTAATTACTTTTAAACATAATAGACTAAATAAAATAACTAACCCGATTACCGATGAAGGCATTGGAATTGGTAAATGCGTTGCAATAATATTTGAAATTAACATAATAGCTGAGAATATAAATACTTGTGATAAGAAACTATATACTTTTTTCGTACTCATTTTGGCCACCTCTTTCGATTTGGTACCTTTATTGTATAGGACATAAACACTAAAGTAAGCGTTTACATAACAGAACGTCAAATATACAGAATCAGTTACAAATATAAAAGGATGAAATACAAAAGCTGCTTCTTAAATACGAAGCAGCTTCTTGAGTTCTTTTGCATATGTACGGCTAACAGGTACTTTCGATCCTTCTTTCATGATTAAATTATAAGTAGAATTGAACCATGGCTGAATTTCAGTAATATGATTAATATTCGCAATAAAGCTACGATGGATGCGCATGAAGCTTGCTTGTGGTAACTTCTTCTCTAAAATTACAAGTGTATCATGTGTTACATACGTTTCCCTCATTGTTTTTACTGTTACTTTCCCATCTACAAGCCCTACATATATAATGTCTTCAATATTCACAAGTACGATTGATTCTTCAATTGGTAATGCTAATTTATGCATCTCTGCTGCTACATCTGTCCCCTTTATTTCGTGCTTCGTTTCTATTTGCGCTTGTTTTTGTTTTTTATACTTCTTTAATGTTTGCACAATACGTTCTTCATCAAATGGTTTTAAAATGTAGTCTAACGCATCTACTTCAAATGCTTGCAGCGCATATTGATCATAGGCAGTAGCAAATACAATTGCAGGTGGATTTTTCATCTTCTTTAATATATTCGCGATTTCAAATCCGTTATCATCGGATAATTGAATATCTAAAAACACAATATCTGGTCTACTTTGCATTAGTTCTTCTAATGCGTCTTCCACACAATCAGCCTCACCAACTATCTCAACTTCTTTCGTTCTCTCTAATAAATACTTTAGTTCATCACGTGCTAACATTTCATCGTCAACTACTAATACTTTTAACACCCGGCTCTTCCTCCCCTACTTTTTTTGGAATAATAAAGGTAATCTCCGTCCCTTTATTTAATTCACTTTCGATATGAAGCATCGTTTCTTTCCCAAATAACCCAATAAGACGTTCATTAATATTATATAAAGCTGTTCCAGTCCCTTTCTTTGATGAAACTACCATCTTTCCTAATTGTTCTAAACGTTCTTCCTCAATTCCCTGTCCATTATCTTTTACTTCAAAGTGAACCATACCCTCTTTTTCAAAAACATGCACTTCCACTTCGCATATTGGTTGCTTCTTCGGAAAAGCATGTCGCAGTGCATTTTCAACCAATAGTTGAAGAACAAATGGTGGTACTAAAGTTGTCTTTAGCTCATCCTCAATATACATCTTTACCTCATACTTATTTGGGAACCTTGCTTGTTCTAATGATAAGTATGCCTGTACGTGGTTTAATTCTTGCTCTAGTGGAATCAATAACTGACGTGCCCCTTGCAAATTACAACGAAAATACACGCTCAGCTGTAATAATAACTTCCTTGCTTTTTCTACATCTGTTCGGCATAAAGCTGATACTGTATTAATCGCATTAAATAAAAAGTGCGGGTTAATTTGTGCTTGTAATGCTTTTATCTCCGCATCTTGAAGTAATTTACTTTGCAACTCAGCTTCTCCTAACTCTAACTGCGTGGAGAATATCTTTGCTAACCCCTCTGCTAATTCTTCTTCAACGCGACTTAACTGGTTAGAATTTTTGAAATACAGTTTTAATGTACCTATCGTATTTCCATGTGAAGTTAGTGGAATAACAATAGCGGCTTGTAAGGGACAGCTTTCATGTTGGCAATTAATAACCTCACGTGATTTCGCCTTCATTATTTGCCCTGTATGTAAAACTTCTTTTGATAAACCAGTTATTAAACTATGTGAAGGAATATGGTGATCTGACGCTAATCCAACGTGCGCTAATATTTTCTCTGTATCTGTTAAAGATACCGCATCCGTTCCTGTAAAGCGGTGAATAATTTGTGCCACATGCTTACACGATTCTTCTGTTAAACCTTGACGAAAATACGGTAACGTTTTATCAGCAATACGCAATACTTTATGAGTCTGAAGTGCTTTTGCATTCTCCTCCTGACGCAAAATAGCTTGTATCATAGAAAGTAAAATAAAACTTCCAAAACTATTTACAAGAATCATCGGTATCGCTATTGTTTTCACAACGCTAATTCCATCCTCTATAATTAATAAAATCATAACCATTTCTAAAGATACGATAAAAACACTTAAAACTGCTGAAAACTTAGGAGTAATTGTACGATTATATTTTTTGAAAATATATCCGATATAACCAGTTATAATCCCCGCTAAAATAGAAGAGATTGCGCAACTTAGCGCTGTCGTACCACCAAGCATATAACGATGAATACCAGCAATAAACCCTACTCCAACCCCTACGATAGGGCCACCAAGTAAGCCACTAATACCAACACCCATAATACGCGTATTCGCAATTGTACTTGACGAAGAAACACCTTGTAACCAATTTTCATTCATAATCGTATTTCCTGCTATTTCAATCCCAGTGTAATTGCTTACAATTGTAAATACCGAAAAAATACAAATAAGCTTAAGCTTATCTACATAGCCATCCTGTTTATGAAGGAGACGTCTGAAAGTTTTAATATGAGAGAGTAAAAATCCTAAAATAACTATAAGTCCGACTCGTTCAATCATCATGAGTACTAAATTTAGCATCTTTGATTCATTCCTTTTTATTTAGTTAGTTTTATTATGGGAAAATAATGAAGTCGGCGTCAAGAAGAACGAAGTATTTTTTGAAATATTTTACACATAATAACTTCCTCTTTATTTGACAATACAATAGAAGAGTGCTAAAAATAAAGTAATATAATACAGTCCTTTAACCCAACCCCGTGAGGTTGAGAAGGAAGTCGGAATACAATATACGTATGTTCTTTTTTTGGGATACGTATGCTTTTTTGGCCTTCTCATCATATCAGGTGAGAAGGCCTTTTGTTATTCTTCCATAGCGACTGTAGAAAATAAGGAGGAGTAATAATGAACGTCACTACTGATGTACAACAAATAACAGAGGAGACGAAAGCGAAAAGATATAAAACATTATTTGGTTCTGCGCTAGGATATGCAGCAGAAGGTTTAGATATGTTGCTATTATCTTTCGTACTTGTCTATATTTTAAAAGAGTTTCACTTAAGTCCTGTTGAAGGTGGAAACTTAACATTAGCTACCACAATAGGGATGTTAATTGGTTCTTATTTATTTGGATTTATTGCTGATTTATTTGGACGTATTCGTACAATGGCCTTCACAATCTTACTGTTTTCACTAGCAACCGCACTCATTTATTTCGCAACAGACTACTGGCAATTATTAATTCTTCGCTTTTTAGTTGGAATGGGAGTTGGTGGTGAATTCGGAATCGGAATGGCCATTGTAACAGAAACATGGTCTAAAGAAATGCGCGCTAAAGCGACATCTGTTGTTGCACTTGGATGGCAATTTGGTGTACTGGTTGCTTCACTCCTTCCAGCATTTATTGTCCCGCATTTTGGATGGAGAGCCGTTTTCTTATTTGGATTAATTCCAGCTTTACTAGCTGTCTATGTCCGTAAAAGTTTAAGTGAACCGAAAATATGGGAGCAAAAACAACGCTACAAAAAAGAACTATTACAAAAAGAAGCTGCAGGTAAATTAACACCTACTGAAGCAGAACAACTAAAACATATAAAAAAATTCCCACTTCGAAAGTTATTTGCCAGTAAAAAAGTAACAATCACAACAATCGGTCTTATTATTATGTCATTTATCCAGAACTTCGGATATTACGGAATCTTCACATGGATGCCAACTATTTTAGCAAATAAATATAACTATACATTAGCAAAAGCAAGTGGCTGGATGTTCATTTCTACCATCGGTATGCTAATTGGAATTGCAACCTTTGGTATTCTAGCTGATAAAATTGGTCGTCGTAAAACTTTTGCAATTTATTATATTGGCGGTACAGTATACTGTCTCATTTACTTCTTCTTATTCACAGATTCAACATTATTATTATGGGGAAGTGCATTGCTTGGATTCTTTGCAAATGGAATGATGGGAGGATTTGGGGCAATTTTAGCTGAAAACTATCCTGCTGAAGCTCGCTCTACCGCAGAAAACTTTATTTTCGGTACAGGACGTGGATTAGCTGGATTTGGGCCTGTTATCATCGGCTTACTCGCTACAGGTGGCAACCTACTTGGAGCATTATCCCTGATTTTTATCATCTACCCAATCGGGTTAATTACAATGCTACTATGTGTACCAGAAACAAAGGGAAAAGTATTAGATTAAACGTAAAAGAGGAAGCATCTCATTTAAGATGCTTCCTCTTTTACGTTTTTATTTATTTTGATTTACTAGCCTTCTGAAATAAGAATGCAGTTTTATCTTCTTCTTTTACAATACCTTGTTTTAATGCTAATTCTCCCGCAACTTTAGGCGCTAACCATAGCATCGGGAATAACAAAATTGATACCGGAACTGCCGTCACTACGATAAACGATTGTAGCGCATTAATACTTCCTTCACCCATATATAAAAGAATTGCTGCAACTGCTCCCATAATAAGCGACCAAAAAATTCGCAAACTAATTCTAGGATCTCCGTCTCCAGTCACTGCCATTGAAATGGAATACGCCATTGAATCTCCTGTTGTCACTACAAATAAAATTGTTAATAAAAGAAATGCTGGTCCAATAATATTAGAAAGTGGCAATTGTCCTGTAATTGCAATCATAGCTGCCGGCATACCAGATTCACTTAATGCATCCGAGATAGAACCAGGATTCATTAACTCATAAAACACACCTGATCCACCTAATATAGTAAACCAAAACGTTGTAATAATAGGTGCGATAATTCCAATTGCAATGATGATTTCTCGAATCGTTCTCCCTCTTGAAATTCGACTCACTAAAATTGCCATCATTGGTCCGTATCCAATAAACCATCCCCAGAAAAAGATTGTCCAAGATCCTAACCAACTTGTATCACCACGGTATGTGCTCATCGGTATAAACTCACTTACATAAAATCCAAACGAAGAAACAAACGAATCAATAATAAATCCACCTGGCCCAAATAGTAATATGAATGCCATTAACAAAATTGCTAATCTAACATTTAAATTACTTATAATTTGAATCCCTTTATCAATACCTGTTACTGCCGATATGGTAGACACGGCCACTACACAAACAATAATTGCTAATTGAGTAGTAAATACATCAGAAATTCCAAATAATTCTTGTAACCCATAACTTGCTTGTAAACCTAAAAATCCAATTGGGCCAATTGTACCTGCAGCTACTGCAATAATTGCAGCTGCATCAATTATCGTTCCAAGCAGGCTCTTTCTTAATTTTTCCCCAAAAATAGGATATAAAAGCGTTCGAGGTTTTAGCGGCATACCTTTATGATAATGTCCATACATCATAACTACCGCACTAATTGTACCTAAAATCGTCCATGCTAAAAATCCCCAATGCATATAACTTTGTGCTAAAGCAGGCATAACTGCTTCTTTCGTTCCAGCAGATATACCATCATGTATTGGTGGCACCGTCATCAAATGGTACATTGGCTCTGCTGCTGCCCAAAAAACGCCACCTCCGGCAAGTAATGTAGACATAATAATAGCAAGCCATTTTGCCGTACTAATCTCAGGTTTTTCTAATCCCCCAAGTTTAACTCTCCCATATTTGGAGAACGCCATACACATCGCAACAATAAATGTACCTAATAATAAAACTTGCCAGAAGGCACCAAAATATTTAATTGAAAAAGCGAAACTGTTATTAATCGCACTCTCTACATAATCCTTGTTCAAAAAAACTGCAATTACAAATAATAAAAGTGAACCACCGCTAATAATAAACACAGGCCAATCAGTTTTTCGACTCTTCATCCTCATTTACACTTCCTCCTTCCTCAGCAATCTAAAAAAACAACTTTATTATGTTTTATTGTTTAAACCCAAAACATAATAATTATATATGCATAACATTTTATCGACTTCCCACATACTTATGTTGTCCCTAAAAACATGCCAAATCCCTTATTAAAAAGAAAAAATCTCTTTCTCTTACATAAAAAAGCAAAACAAAAGACCTTATATTTCTATAAGGTCTTCGAAACAGAAATTTGATTATAACATAAGGAACTCCTTGGTTCAAAAATCCTCTTCCAAAAATAACCGAGAGTAAAGGCTTCCATTTGCTACATAACAGTAATTAAAAAAAATATATTTTGCAGAAAAAAACTGCACTAAATATTATTTATGAAAGAAATTTGGCTTCAAAATTTCATTCGGATACGGTTTATGATAAATATGAGTGGTAGCTGGAGATAATGGTGGAATAAGCCACACCCAATTACCTGTTACAACACGACCACAAGCAGCTTCTTGCTTCTCAAATTGCTGAAATTGTTGTGCAGCAGTATGATGATCAACAATACTAACTCCTTGTTTTTTAAAAGAGTGTAGTACGGCAATATTCAACTCAATTAGCGCCTTATCCTTCCATAACGTACCGTTTCTCGATGTATCTAAATCCATCATCTCCGCAACAGCCGGAAGTAAATTATAACGATCATGATCCGCTAAGTTGCGCGCCCCAATTTCTGTTCCCATATACCATCCATTGAACGGAGCGGCTGTATAAGAAATACCGCCAATTTCTAAGCGCATATCTGAAATCATTGGAACCCCATACCATTTTGCTCCAAGTGATGAAATAGGGTATTCTGGGTGTTCAATTGGCACTTCTTTTACTTCTTTCCTCGGAATTTCTTTATATGTAGGCGCCTTCCCGTTTATAGAAAATACAAGTGGCAATACATCGAAATTCGTACCTTCTCCTTGCCAGCCAAGCTCCTGACAAAAGTCCGTAAATGTAGCAGAATGCGAGTCACCGATCACTCCCATTTCTGTTTTATATCCTGCATATCGAATCAATTGGTGATTATAAATTCGTATATTATTTTCCTCACCTTGATATTGCTTAAAAATCGTAATGGTTGGTTTAACTTTTCCATCGTTCGTTGCATATTTAATATGATGAATTAATGCATTATATACACCCTCTTCATCATTTACTTCGCGCGCATCTAATATGTGCATCTTACTCCAAAATAGTCTTCCAATACATCTATTACTGTTACGCCATGCCATTCGTGAACCATGAACAAGTTCTTCAAATGTATGCTCATATGTCCCTGTCTTCTCTATCTCAATTTGAATTTCTTTTATACGTTCTTCTATCAATTGTTCTTTATGAAGCTCCTTATAACAAATCGTAATAAAATTACTTGCTTCCTCTATTAATTGTTTCGTTTTACTCATAAACAATCTCCTTCTATTTCAACAAAACCTTGCTACTTTACAGTATAAGCAAAAAGGATAGGAGTCACAAATGAAATTGAGAGTGTTACTTTTATTGTAATATTTTTCAGAAAATTAACAGACTTACTATTGACTTATATGGAAAATGGGTGTATTTTTGACTCAGGTAAAGTATTTTTACCTAGACCAACTTTTTTAAATAGAAAGGAGGTAATGTTATGTCTTCATTTCAATTGCCAAAGCTTTCATATGACTATGATGAACTAGAGCCACATATCGATAGCAATACACTTTCCATTCATCATGGAAAGCACCATGCGACATACGTAAACAATTTAAATGCTACTTTAGAAAATTATACTGAATTACATAATAAATCTTTAGAAGAATTGCTATGTAATTTAGATGCTTTACCGAAGGAAATTGTTACAGCTGTAAGAAATAACGGTGGTGGTCACTATTGTCATAGTCTTTTTTGGGAAGTGATGAGCCCACGAGGTGGCGGTGAGCCTAATGGAGACGTTGCAAAAGTAATTGATTATTATTTCAATACCTTTGACAACTTAAAAGATCAACTTTCCAAAGCAGCTATTAGTCGTTTTGGAAGTGGCTATGGATGGCTTGTTCTTGACGGTGAGGAACTCTCTGTTATGAGTACACCAAATCAAGATACGCCTTTGCAAGAAGGGAAAATCCCCTTACTCGTAATTGATGTATGGGAACATGCTTATTATTTAAAGTATCAAAATCGGCGCCCAGAGTTTGTTACCAATTGGTGGCATACAGTAAACTGGGACCAAGTAAACGAGAAGTATTTACAAGCAATTCAATCACAAAAACATTAGTCGTATGTATAAGGTAAATTTGGTAATGTAAAATCAGTATTGTCGAAATCCTCCAGAATCCCCCGGATTGCCACCGGGGGATTTATGATTACTTCATTGTATTTATATAATGTTTTAAAACATTTTTTATTTCTAGTTTCAGCTCTCGGAACAAAAATCCAAATTTACGAGCCTTTCCATTATGTAACGTACAGTTAGTTACCTCATTATAAGGAGCTATATTTTCTCCAGCTTCCTGGATGAGTGCTTTTATTCCCGTCTTCTCTTCTATGAAATGAATAATTTCTTCCGTAGAAACTACCCCGTTACTACAGGCGTTAATTGGTCCTTTCACATTTTCCATTCCGCACCAAGCTAGAAACTCTCCTGCCTCTTTTTCATGTATAAATGACAAAGTTCCATCTACATGATCCACAACGATAGGTTTTTGGTTCACAACACATTCAACGTAAAATTGTAACCTCTTCGTATAGTCATTTTCTCCAATAACAACTGGAAAACGCACTGCAACGACTGGGAATGTTGCATATTGAAATAAAACCGCTTCGGCTAATCGCTTTCCTTCACTATAATTAAAATCATTTCTATCTCCATATGTAATTGCATATTCGTATGGATTAAAGTCCTCTTCTAACAAACTTAATGCAGGTTCATAGACAGCCATTGAAGATGTCATAATATACTTCTTCGTTTTTCCTTTCAAAACTTCACATACCATTTTCGCTGCATTTGAACTATAGCATAAATTATCGTATACAATATCATAACTTTTTCCTTCTAGACGCTCTTCTAGTAGCTTTCTATCTTCTCTATCGACAATTATTCTTTTTACTGCGCTACCAAAAGAATCTTCAGTGACTCCCCTTGTGGCAATTGTTATATCGTGTCCAGCTTGCAAAAGGTACTCTACTAAATGTTTACCAAAAAACCTTGTTCCTCCTAGCACCAACACTTTCTTCAATTTCATCATCCCCATTTTCATGATTTATGAGATACCACCTCTTTTATTATAAAACGCTAATATATAAAAAAGCATGAAATCAGTTTAACGATTCCATGCTTTTATGCAGATCATATATTAACGTACTCGATATTTATAAATACAATAACAGAAGTACAAAATAGAAATTACTGATACATAAACCCATAGTTCATATACGAATCCCTCTCCCCATACTCCCATAAAATAAAATAGTGAAGGTAAAGTCAATGTTACCCATGATTGTACGAAGGCAATCCTTCCAAGATATTGATTGATGTTCTTCTTTTGTGTATTTAATACAAAGAATAAATACCAAAGTAATGCCCACATAAACCACGTTAATGCATTAACAACATCATGGAATTGAACAAATGAAACAACCATATAGAATAAAGCAATAATTGCTACCCAAATACAAAACCATCCTAGACCACTACTATCCATTCCTTTTATAAAAGTAACACCTACATATAAATAAGTTAATCCAAATAAGAAAGTAGCCGCATATGAATACACTGTCCAATTGCTTTGGTCAGAAATCATGATCAAATAAAACGGAATAATAATTTGTAGTGCACCCACAAATAAATTAAAAACACCCGCACTTTTCATCTCTGCTTTCCCTAATATAACAAGACTATTTAAAAATAAAGCTGCCCCTGAAAGTAATAATCCTATATAACCCATATATATTCGTGTGAAAATCTTTACCTTTCACACTTTTAACCTCCCCACACTATAAAGTGATACTGATATTATTTTTCTTCCCATTTAAAACTACATACATAATTTTTTATCTGAATAAGTCAGACCTCCTACCTCAAAAAAGAGGAAACTTAAAACGCTTTCAATAATAAATAATCCTATCAAAATATGAAATAGGATTCCTTGATTATAAACGGACTCTAGCAATGATACAAGTGTTGGAATACTTTTCAATAATACGCTTTCAATTTCTATAAAAAATTAATAAAATAATACATTCCTCTATCTCATTCTACTATCTTCTAGCATAAGATATTGTAAAATCATATCATTTAAAACAGCAAACGTTCTTTTCTAGGTTCGCTAATAAACTTAATAAAAAATGACCTCTTGCTTTTATGCAAAGGTCATTTTTTTATTCATCATTAAACTTCTAAATAGCCATTTTTATTATTTGATTGCCATTTCCAAGAATCTGCACACATCTCTTCTAATCCGCGTGTTGCCTCCCAGCCTAATTCACGCTTTGCTTTAGATGCATCAGCAAAACACACTGCCACGTCACCTGGGCGACGCTCTGTAATTTTATACGGAACTTTCTTGCCCGAAACTTTTTCAAACGCTTTAACCATCTCTAGTACACTATAGCCCATGCCTGTGCCTAGGTTATAAGCATCTACTCCTGTTGTATTCAGTACTTTCTCAAGCGCCTTTACGTGACCATTTGCTAAGTCCACAACATGAATGTAATCACGGACTCCCGTTCCATCTTTCGTTGGATAGTCATTTCCGAATACACTTAATTCTTTTAACTTACCTACTGCTACTTGCGTTACATATGGCATTAAGTTATTTGGAATTCCATTTGGATCTTCTCCAATACGCCCACTCTCGTGTGCACCAAATGGATTGAAATAACGAAGTAACGCGATACTCCATTCTGCATCTGCAAATGCTACATCACGCATAATTTGCTCAATCATTAATTTCGTTTGACCATATGGATTTGTTGCACTTAATGGAAACTCCTCCGTAATCGGTGACGTTTCCGGGATACCATATACAGTTGCAGATGAACTAAAGATCATCTTCTTAACATTATGTTTCTGCATTACTTCACATAGCACTAACGTGCTTGTAATGTTATTATGATAATATGTTAATGGAATCGCTACTGACTCCCCTACAGCTTTAAATCCTGCAAAGTGAATAACTGCGTCAATTGCATTTTCTTCAAAAATTGCGTCAAGCACTTCATGATTTAAAACATCTTCTTTATAAAACTTAAATTGTTTTCCTGTTATTTCTTTCACTCGATTTATAGATTCTACAGAGCTATTCGAAAGGTTATCCACTACTATAACTTCGTAACCGCTATTTAGTAATTCTACGCATGTATGACTACCAATATATCCTGCTCCACCTGTTACAAGTATTGCCATAATTATAGTCCTCCATATTTCATTCATTATAAACTTCTCAAAGTATATCACATATTTCTTATCCTATGTTTAACATGCGAACACAGAAACTTACATTTTATCCCATAATGATTTTATAACATATACGATTCTAATCAGGTAACAAAAAAACGCCACATATTTTTATTATGTGGCGTTTTTTTTATTAAATTACGTAACAATATACACTTAGAAAATGCGCAAGACTACCTAATAATACAAAAACATGAAAAATTTCATGATGCCCCATATGTTTAAACTCTAACCATTTTGGCTTTGTTCCATAAATAAATCCACCAATTGTATAAAGAATGCCTCCAAGTACTAGAAGCACGATACCTCCTGCACTTAAGTTAGCAGCTAACGGTGCAAAGAACAGAACAATTAACCAGCCCATTGTAATATAAATTGCTGTTGATAACCATCTCGGGCAACTAAACCAAAACATTTTAAAAACAATACCACAAATGGCCGTTGCATAAACTAAACAAAATAATAATAAACCGTTTGCGGAATGTAATGTAATTAAACAAAATGGTGCATATGTACCTGCAATTAATATAAAAATCATAGAGTGATCAAGCTTTCGAAAGAAATAAATAACTCGTTCACTGGCTACCACACTATGATATACAGCTGATGCTGTATACAGAACCATCATTCCGATGCCAAACAAAATAACAGCTGTAATTGCCGCAAAAGATGGCATCTTACTAGAAACTTTTACAAGCATAGCTAATAATGCAATAAATGATAATACAGCTCCCCCCAAGTGGGTAAAAGCATTAACCGGTTCCCTTATATAAGCATTCATATAAACACCCCTCATATAATTACATGTAGTTTTGATAACTACATGTAATTATATACGCATTATTATTAGAGGTCAACATTTACAATTCATTTGTTTCGTAATACCATATTTAGAGATAAATTTAACTTTATGCTCCACTAAGTTATAAAAGTGAGGGGTTCTACGTGAAAAATATAAATAAATTGCTTGAAACATTACATTTAGAAAAAAATATTACGCTTGAGGATATTCCAAATGTCGACTTGTATGTAGACCAGGTTGTCCAACTATTTGAAAATACTTATGCGGATACAACAAGAACCGATGATGAAAAAGTATTAACAAAAACAATGATTAACAATTATGCAAAAGGGAAACTGTTTATTCCAATCAAAAATAAAAAATACTCAAAAGAGCATATGATTTTAATTAGCCTAATTTATCAATTAAAAGGGGCCCTTTCCATTAATGACATAAAAAGCTCCTTAGAAAATATAAATGAATCCTTATTAGGCGATGATTCCTTCGAATTAAATACGCTATATAAAGATTATCTTACCCTTACCGAAAACAACGTTGAAAACTTTACACAAGACGTAAATAACCGTGTTTCAGAAGTAAGTGAGATTTCTTCCTTAGAAAATCCGAACCTAGAGAAATTTTTATTACTAACATCATTTGTGTCGATGAGTAATATGTACAGACGCTTAGCTGAGAAGTTGATTGATGATTTAAAAGAGTCCTAATAACTATCCGAATGATTGTAGTATTTTAGAAATTATATTTTCTAAGTATCCTCTCATGTTTATTTTTCTATTGGAATTTTACTCTTTCAAACTAAAAAAGTACATTTTGCATACTGGCAAAATGTACTTCTCTCTAAAATTATACTTTTTACTGTTTCTTTATTAGTAATTCAAAGCGATCACAATACTCTTTTACTAATAATTTACACATAGCATAGAAAATAAAAACATTAATAGTAACGATAAACATTCCCATATTCGTATTAGAGCCTGCATACAGAACCATTACTAGATTTAAAAAGATTGTTAACGTTAATCCTAAAGCTATTCCTGTCCACTTCATTTCATATAGCAATAAAAAGATGACAAATACTAATGCTGGGAAAGCATATCTCTCATGCATTTGCGTAGGTAACATAAAGAATGCAAAACTTATAAAAGTCGCTGCTTTTAATAGAACTGCCGTATTCATATGGCGATGGAAAAAGACATATAAACAAGTTAATGCCGCTGCAATAGACAAGAGTATTAATCCAACTGTTTTCAATGTAATATGTGGTAAAACTTGAATAGTATCTACCGTATTAGGATCCGTACCAATCGCGTAATACCAAATATTCATAGCAAATACAGTTACCGTTGGGAAAGTACCCACCGCATTTAAATATGCTTGTGTCAACATAGTAATAAATGTTCCATGGGCTGCGAAATAAAGGCCGAATATTAATAACGGGATACAGAACCCTATTATAAATTTAATTAATTGCTTACCTTCTCTTTTTTCAAAAATGATTTTTAGGAAATACATAGCAAATACAGGCGCAATTACGATCGATTGAAATTTAGCTAGTAACGCTATAGCGTAAATAGCACCAGACCAAGTTGGCTTATACATTAGCAATAAAATAGAACTAACCATCAATATACTATGTAACATGTCTACTTGACCCCAAATAGTCCCATCCACTATAACTGCTGGACTAAATGCAAAAAATGTCACTAATGCTGCTCTCACAATCGAATTTTCTATCCTTTTAGAAGCTATAGCAAAAATAATTATAGCCACTACTTCAAATGCAATTGATGGGACTCGAATTAAAACACCAGCAGCATCCACGGATATATTAAAAAATGACAATATCACTCCATAAATACCTAAAAGAGCTAAGAAAAACGGAGGATAGTTTACTAAATCCCCATGTGCATACACATCACCTAATCCATATTTACCTACCGTGTTCATCCAATCCACGAAAAATAGTTGATCTCTTTCATATCCTTCTAAATGAAATGCTAAATATATTCGTAATAAAAGAGATGCAACAACTACTACCATCAAATAAAAATGAAGCCATTTAAAACTCCACCTATCTTGAGTAAAATTCATTTCATAAACACCGTCCTTATTTTTTATAGCTTACAACAATTAAAATAAAATTTATTTACTTATATAAAAATATACTCCTAAATGAATTAACAATTTTCCCATTAAACGGTAGAAAAAACCAATTAAAAATACTAACATACAAAAAAACAATCGTCAATCACGTATTGGTTAAAGTCCATTCACATTATCCACTCTATAAGTAAGCCCCAAAAAAATATCCACCTTTAAAGTGGATATTTTCATTTATTTAATTGCCTCATGAACTTTTAATTGTTTACCTTTTATCGTTGTATTTCTCATAACCTTTAAAACCAGTGGCCCTTTTCCATTTAATATTTCAACATAAGAAACATTGTCTTGTATTGTAATAATACCTATATCATCAGCAGAAACACCTTGAATTTTAGCAATTGTTCCAACGAAATCTACCGCCCTAATTTTCTTTTTCTTTCCGCCATTAAAGTACAATTTCATAATTCCTTTGTTTAGGTCTGCATTTTTATCTTTCTTTATAATTGGTTTAGCATATATCTTTTCTTCAAATACTGCTTTCCCTTTTATAACTTCTTCTTTTGAAGGTGCCAGTTCCTTTGGAATTACAAATCCGATATATTCCTCAATCTCTTTTAAAAATCTATTTTCATAAGGCGTTATAAATGTAATAGCTTTTCCACTATTACCAGCTCGTCCCGTTCTTCCCGTACGATGTACATAGCTTTCTTTTTCTAATGGAATATCGTAATTAATAACATGTGTAATATTATCAATATCAATTCCTCTCGCAGCTACATCAGTTGCTACTAAATAACGGAACTTTCCTTTTCTAAAATCATCCATAACTTCAAAACGATCTTCCTGTACCATACCACCGTGTATTTTGTCACAAGGATAATTAACTCGTTTTAGCTGTCTATATACATGATCTACGTTTTCTTGTGTACGGCAGAAAATAATACAACTATCTGGATTCTCAATCGTTGTTACATCTTTAAGTAGTGAAAGCTTCTCGTCTTCTATTACCTCAAAAAGAGTATGTTCAATTTTATCCGTTGTAATCCCAGCTGCTTTAATTTCGATATGAGTTGGTGAATTCATATATGTACGAGACAATTTTTCAACATCTTCTGGAAGTGTTGCTGAAAATAGCATTGTCATTCTTTTTATAGGTAATTCATCAATAATTGCCTCTACTTGATCGATAAAGCCCATATTTAGCATCTCATCTGCTTCATCAATAACTAAATACTTCAAACACTCTAAAGAAAGGGTACCCTTTTCAATATGATCCAACACACGACCAGGAGTCCCCACTACAATATGTGTCTTTTGCTTTAATTCTAATTTTTGACGTGCAAATGGAGATTTCCCATAAACTGCCGCAGCCTTAATCCTTTTGAATCGACCTATATTTGTAATATCTTCTTTTACCTGTACCGCAAGCTCTCTCGTTGGTGTTAAAACTAATGCTTGTGGTTTATTCTCTTCCCACTCCACCATTTCACACAGCGGAATACCAAATGAAGCTGTTTTTCCACTTCCAGTCTGGGACTTCACAACAAGATCCTTCTTTTGTAATGCGACTGGAATAACCTCACCTTGTACTTCTGTTGCATGATCATATCCTAACCCAGTAAGTGCCCTTACAATTTCCTTACTTAATTTATAATCAGAAAAACTTTTTTTACTCATATATTAACCTCATTTTATTCTGTATTATTTTCTTTTTTATTTTTTGTATACGTTACTATCACCCTACTTATTATACTTGAAACCTCACATAAAAAGGTGGATCATGCCAGATTCATCTTTTTATATAGAAATAAACCTTATCATTTCATATATTGTTCAAATAATTGATAACATTGACCCTTTCATAGTATCCTCCATCCCACTCCAAAAAATAAAAAGAATACATACAACCTTGTATAATTATCTCAATTTTTCAACCTTTTCCATAAACGAACAATACAATTGAAAAAACGTTTTAAATTCGTTTTTAACGCTTTTTTTTAGATATAAAATCTACTTTTTCAAAAAATGTTAAGAAATCCTTTGACTTCTTAATAAAAATAATGTAAATTATCCTATGGACGAACATTTTTGATTAATAAAAATAAAATATTCGTATTTTAGGGGTGTAAATGATGGAAAACGTATTCGACTATGAAGATATTCAATTAATTCCTGCAAAATGTATTGTAAATAGCCGCTCTGAATGTGATACAACTGTCACTTTAGGAAAACATAAATTTAAATTACCTGTCGTGCCTGCAAATATGCAAACGATTATTGATGAAAGAATCGCAACTTATTTAGCTGAAAACAATTACTTCTATATCATGCATCGTTTCCAACCAGAGAAACGAATCTCATTCATTAGAGATATGCAATCACGTGGATTAATTGCTTCTATCAGCGTTGGTGTAAAAGAGGACGAATATGAATTCGTACAACAATTAGCTGCTGAGCAACTTACACCTGAATATATCACGATTGATATCGCACACGGTCATTCTAATGCTGTGATTAATATGATTCAACATATTAAAAAACATTTACCAGAGAGCTTCGTTATCGCTGGAAACGTTGGAACTCCCGAAGCGGTAAGAGAATTAGAAAATGCTGGTGCCGATGCAACAAAAGTTGGTATTGGACCTGGTAAAGTTTGTATTACTAAAATTAAAACAGGCTTTGGAACTGGTGGTTGGCAGCTAGCTGCACTTCGCTGGTGTGCAAAAGCTGCAAGTAAGCCAATTATCGCTGATGGTGGTATTCGTACACACGGCGACGTAGCTAAATCTATTCGATTTGGGGCAACTATGGTCATGATCGGTTCTCTATTCGCTGGTCACGAAGAGTCTCCAGGGGAAACAATTGAAAGAGATGGCAAACTTTATAAAGAATACTTCGGTTCTGCTTCTGAATTCCAAAAGGGTGAGAAGAAAAACGTTGAAGGTAAGAAAATGTTCGTTGAGCATAAAGGTTCTTTAGAAGATACGTTAATCGAAATGGAACAAGATCTTCAATCTTCTATCTCTTACGCTGGTGGAACAAAACTAGATGCTATTCGTACTGTAGATTATGTTGTCGTGAAAAACTCGATTTTTAATGGTGACAAAGTATATTAATTCTTAAATTTAAAAAGAAGGAGAAGCATAGAATTGCTTCTCCTTCTTTTTCATATATAAAAATGTTAAATATTTTTATTTTACTGAATTTTCTAGTATCATATTTTTAGATGCTTTTAATAAGGAGGATATAAGACATGAAAACTATAATTGAGAATCGTCTTGTTCGTGCGGAAGTACCTAACGAACTAAAATGGGATTTGTCTGATTTGTATAAGTCCAATGATGAGTGGCATACCGCATTAAACGTATTAGAAAATGATATACAGAAACTTGATGCATTTAAAGGACGTTTACATACTAACTCCACAACTTTATTAAATTGCCTACTTTTAGAAGAAGAGCTTTTAATGAAGTTAACAAAACTGTACTCATATGCAAATTTAAAAGAATCTACTGATCGTACAAATCCAGTTATTCAAGCGAACTCTTCCAAAATTTCTGCTTTATGGACGAAAGTACATACTGCACTATCCTTTATTCATAATGAAATCCTCTCATTCGACGAAGAAACAATTGAAAAATATTTAACTGAAGAAACAAAACTCGAACCTTTCCGTAAGTCGTTACTAGAAATACTCAAAAAAAGGCAGCACACACTCTCTCCTGAAACAGAAGAAGCACTTGCTGCACTTGGCGAAGTTCATAGTTCTCCATACAAAATTTACGGCATGACTAAATTGGCAGATATGGATTTCACTTCTATACAAGACGAACAAGGAAACGAACTCCCTGTTTCATTCTCATTATTTGAAAGCAAATATGAATTTTCTCCAAGCACATATATACGTCGAAAAGCATATTCATCATTTGTTTCCGCACTAAAACGATATAAAAATACAGTTGCGACAACATATGCTACCGAAGTAAAAAAACAAGTAACACTTTCTCGTTTACGTAAATATGAATCCGTTACCCATATGCTATTAGAACCACAAAAGGTTCCACTTGAAATGTATAACAACCAACTTGATATTATTTATAAAGAATTAGCACCTCATATGCGCCGTTTTGCAGATTTAAAAAAGAAAGTATTAGGACTCGATCAAATGCTTTTCTGCGACTTACATGCACCTTTAGATCCCGAATTTAATCCGACGATTACTTATGAAGAAGCAGCCACGCTCATTCAAGATTCTTTAAAAGTATTAGGCGATGAATATAGTTCCATAATCCAAAAAGGATTCAAAGAAAGATGGGTAGATCTTGCAGATAACGTAGGCAAATCCACAGGGGCGTTTTGCTCAAGTCCATACGGCTCTCATCCCTATATTTTAATTACATGGCAAAATACGATGCGTGGATGCTTCACATTAGCTCATGAATTTGGACATGCTGGTCATTTCTATTTAGCAAATAAAAACCAACGTATCATGAACGTACGCCCATCTATGTACTTTGTTGAAGCACCATCAACTATGAATGAATTACTATTAGCTCAGCATTTACTAGCGACTACTGACAATAAGAGGATGCGCAGATGGGTCATTCTACAACTACTCGGCACATATTATCACAACTTTGTTACTCATTTACTTGAGGGTGAATACCAACGTAGAGTATATGCTCTAGCAGAAGAAGGACAGGCCCTTACAGCTACAACTTTAACTGAAATTAAAACAAATGTCCTTTCGACATTCTGGGGAGATTCTGTAGAAATCGATGAAGGTGCGGGCTTAACTTGGATGCGTCAGCCTCATTATTATATGGGTCTATATTCCTACACATATTCCGCAGGCCTCACTGCATCAACTGCAGTAGCTCAAATGATTAAAGATGAAGGACAACCTGCTATTGATCGCTGGTTAGATGTGCTTCGCGCTGGTGGTACGATGAAACCACTTGAACTAATGAAACATGCCGGAGTAGATATGTCAAAACCAGATGCAATCCGTCAAGCTGTTTCTTACGTTGGTTCATTAATTGATGAATTAGAGCATTCTTATCAAGAATAAAAAATAAGCCCTCGCTTTATGAGGGCTTATTTCATATTTACTTCCCAAACCTTTTACGATATCCACATTTCCTACAAAGCTCTTCAACCGCAACTCTTTTGGAAAATCCATCGACAATGTTTGTTGCTCTTTCACCTTCTATAATGTTAGAAAATGAATCATTATTAATATTTCCAAGGTTAATAATCCCTTCACCATCTAAACAACAAGGAATAACCGTCCCATTCGCTAAAATCCCTGCTTGATTACGAAGTCCATGACAGAATCCTTTCCCATCATCCTCTTCTTCATGTAATGCTGGCCACTGGAATTCATAGTCTTGATTAATAAAGACACGTTCTGCAATTTTTATACCTTTTCCTGGTGTAAGCTTCTCTTCAATCTGATAAGATAGATCAAATTCATTTTCAATTATGGATAATAACTCCCTATTTTTCTGAATTTCAGCATTTGTTTTATTATCCTGAGTTAAATTCCATAACCTTAACGATACAATTAAATCTGATTGACTTGTCGCTTCCCTAATGAAGGAAAGTATACTCCTTACATAGCCCTCTTTATCTTGCGAACCTGGGTGTCCATCAAAACTATGCAGTGAAAAATTCATTTGTCTTAACGCGGGCTTATTTAACAGCCTATGCCTTCTCTTATTAATTAACGTTCCGTTCGTTGTAATATTAACTTTAAACCCTTTTTCATGACTTAAGTCTAATAGTTGATCTATTTTCGGATGGAGCAACGGCTCACCCTTCACGTGCAAATAAATGTAGTCTGTGTGAGGTTTAATTTGGTCTAATCTTTTAGCAAAATCCTCTACAGAAATGAATTGCTTCTGCCTTTCCGTCGGCGGACAAAAGCTACACGCAAGATTACACACACTCGTAATCTCCAAGTAAAACTTCTTAAACTTCTTCACCTTTAATTCCTCACTTCTCTAACTACTTATACTTTTTCCTCTTCATATTACAGCATATTTTTATGGAAATAGAAACATACTTATTTTAGGAAATGTACATACCATCTAATAATATTTAAAAGACCATCGGTAATTTTTGTCCAATGGTCTTTTTATCCTTTTTATATGCAAAGAATAAATTTATTTATGATACAGTTCATCATAACTATTCTAAATAAGCTTATTTTTTATTATTTTCATAATTAAATTTAACAAAAAAGGTAGTGCCTTCCGATCCTGTTTGAATTTCTATTTTTGCATTATGGCGGGCAGCAATGGCATAACATACACCTAACCCCAATCCAGTTCCATTATGTTTGGTCGTGTAAAATGGCGTACCCAGTTTCTCTAATACTTCAGGCCTGATACCTTTTCCTTGATCCTGCACTGCAAGCACCACACAATTTTGACCTTCCTTGTAGGTGCTAATGGTTAGAACTTTCCCTGTACTCATCGCTTCTAAGCCATTACGATATAGATTCATTAATAATTGCCGTATCTCATTACGATTTAAAAGTAATTTCGGAATGTCATTTGTATCGAATTGAATATATTTATTTTGATTATACGTATCAATCTTTATTAAAGGAATAATATCGCGGATAAGTGAATTTAAATCTAACATCTGCAAATCCAATTTCCTTGTATTACCCATTGAGAGAAATTCAGTAATAATAGAATTGGCACGGTTAAGTTCTTCAATCATTAAATGAAAGTACTTATTATGTTTCTCATAGGTATTCTCTTCTTTTAATAACTGCAAAAATCCTAGTACCGTTGTCATTGGATTTCTAATTTCATGGCTGATACCTGCTGCCATTTGCCCTATTAAATCAATGTTAGATAATCTTTTCAATTCCTGTTCATATTTCTTTTTTTCCGTTATGTTTTTAAAAATACAACAAATACCATCATCATACGGGTATGCAATAACTTCGTGCCAATATTCATCTGCAGTAGAAAGAAATTCGAAATGAACTGTAGTTCGTTCTGACATCGCACGATGAAATTCCTTATACATAACTGTGTCGATATCACTCGGGAAAACATCCCATATATTCTTTCCTAATACATCTTTTGCTGTTTTTCTTTGCGGAAAATATTGGTGCTTATTTACGTACGTAAATTCCCATTTATTATTTAAAGTAAAGAATCCATCCGTAATACATTCAATCACACTTGTAACTTTTTCATTAGCAGCAGCTAGCTCTCCCGTTCGCTCTTCCACTATGCTTTCTAGTTGATCCATATATAACAAATTTGAAAACGTAGGGGCTGTGGCATCAACGATAGATTTTGCTAGTTGAATTTGAGAATTATCGTAATTGTGAGCTTTTCCTTCTTTCCCAACGACGATTACCCCCAATACTTCTCCCATTGAAATCAATGGAATCATCAATAAATCCTTACTATCTATATTTTTTGTTTGAATAACTTCTTGGATCTTGGCTTCATAGCTTTTCTCTGTCCAATCAGCTTCTGTCCAATCACAGCCCTTACTTAATTTCGTTGTTTTAATCGTTGTTTTGTCTAGCGGATCTAGAAGATGGGCAGTCATATTTTTACTCTCTAAAATCTGTTCTAAGTAAAAAAAGCATTTATCAAAACTCTCCTGTATCGAGGAACACATTGATAAATCACGGGTAACATTTAGTAACAGCTGCTTCTCAACAATAAGGTTTTCCTTTTGTGTTAAATTATTTGCGTTTTGAATTGCGACCGCGGCCATATTTACATAAGCTTCAACACTTTGAATTTCTGAATCTGTTAAGTTCATCGGAATCCCATAATCAAATAAAAAAACCAGACCAAATAACTCTTGCCTAAATGAGATAGGCAGAGCTAATAAGGACTTAATTTTAAACGCATCAACTGGTCTCGGATCTGGTCGATGATCCTTTGAGGTATCAGGAATATAGATGGTTTTTTTCGTTTCAATAACTTCTTTTGCCAGTAAATCTACTTCAGGATCAATTACCTGAGTATCGAGCGTTACGCCATTTATGGTCTCTGGTTTTCCTGCAAATCCTCTAAATGTTCCATCTTCCTGGGGTAAATAAATTCCAACAGCATCGCACCTAACAATCTCCTCTGATATCGCCATTGTCACACGCTGTAATACTTCACGTAGTTCTAATTTTGTATTTATTATTTTTGTTATATTCGCGAGCCTAGAATATCTCGTCTGATCACTTACCATTCACATAGCCTCCAGTTATAGGCATAATAAAATAAATATGATAATATCAGCGTCTTACCTTTGTTTTACATAGAATACCTTACTTATGGTAAGGTTCACCGCGATTAATCCGAAACGCTCTATACACTTGCTCAAGCAACACTAATCGCATTAATTGGTGTGGTAACGTCATCTTTGAAAAAGAAAGTGATTCGTTTGAACGCTTCATCACTTCTGAACTTAGTCCGAGTGATCCACCAATTACAAATGCGACTTTACTCTTTCCGTATGTAGCAAGGCGATCTAGACTTACCGCAAATTCTTCTGATGACTTTTGCTTTCCTTCTATAGCTAATGCAATCACATGCGTGTCATCAGAAATTTTATCCAGTATACGTATACCTTCTTTTTCCTTTACAATTAACATTTCTGCTTCACTTAAATTTTCTGGCGCCTTTTCATCTGGCAATTCAATTACTTCTACTTTTGCGTATGCTGATAATCGTTTTAAGTATTCTGCTATACCTTGTTTCAAATATTTTTCTTTTAATTTCCCAATTGAAATAATCGAGATATTCACACGTATCCTCCACCTTACAAACATGTTATCCACAAAACTTATCCACATATCCACAAACACTACCCACATATTGTGTGAGAATCTGTGTTCGATACAACATATGTCGCCTCATTTTGACAAAATTCACATGTTTTTTTCTCTTTTTCTGAGTTATCCACACTGTTGATAACCGGCGCAACTTCACACTCATCCACAATAATATCTAACGCTAATTCAACATGTTCTAAACAACAAGGTAAATTCATTTTCTTCACCTCACTTTTCTACAATAGAAAACAGGAGGTAGGCCCTCCTGTTTTTAATACTTTTGAATGCCTAATTTCACTGTTGTTGTTACTCTTTTTGTACCACGATAAAACGTAAGAGTCATTTTATCATTAATTTCCTTATCATATAAGGCTGTGCGGAATCCAATAATATCGCGAATCGGTTTTCCATCTACTGCCACAATAACATCATGTTCTCTTAAACCAGCATCCGCGCCTGGCGAAGGACTTTTCACATCCAAAATACAAACTCCTTCTGTTACAGTACCTGGTAAATGTAATGTTTTTGACCAATAATAGTTTGGAATTTCATTTAATGACCTAAGTTCAATCCCAACATACGGTCTTCTTACTTTTCCATACTTCTCAAGTTCATTCATAATCGGAACAGCCCTAGTCACCGGAATAGCAAGTCCGATTCCTTCTACTTCTTTTGCAGCAATTTTCATTGAATTAATACCAATTAATTGTCCTGCTGCATTTACAAGCGCACCGCCACTATTCCCTGGGTTAATCGCCGCATCTGTTTGTAACACTTCTACTTGCCAATCATAATGTCCATCTTGATCTAAATCTACAGGGACAATACGTTCATTAGCTGAAATAATACCTTGCGTAACAGTTCCAGAGAATTGCAGTCCAAGTGGATTTCCAATCGCAATAACTGGCTCTCCTCTACGAACAGTATTAGAATCGCCAATTTCAATTATTTTTTTCACATGCTTTGCATCTATTTCTAATACAGCTAAATCTGTGACTACATCGGTTCCTAATACTTTTCCAGGAACCTTCTTACCGTCACTTAGACTTACTTCAATACGATTCGCTCCAGCTACAACATGATTATTCGTTACAATATAAGCTTGACCATCTGTCTTTTTATAAATTACTCCTGATCCTGTACCAGCCTCTGAATCTGCCTCTGAAAAGTTATCTCGTTGAATGTTAATAACACCCACAACAGCTTCAGATGCACGATCAACAGCATCTACAAAGCTAATCTGTTTAATTCCTTGAGCTTCGGCCATATTACTTCCGCTTGCTTCAGCTTGCGGAAGCGTATCAGCAGAATTTGAAAATAAAGGAGCTCCAAACGCAAATAAAGAAGCTCCTACAATTGTTCCCGCTATACTAGAAAGAACTATACCTTTATGCTTCTTTTTTCCTGCACGTTTCATACGATAATTTTCTTCATCAATAAAGGACATATTTGTTCACCCATCTTCCTGAAAACAACTATATTCACCTTTATTGTTTACTAAAATGAAGAATTATACGTATTGAATTTTTGTAGGCATTTTTGGATCTGTATCGTGAATTTCAAAGGATTCACCCACTCCAAATCCTTTTTCCTCTAGTACTTGTGATACTGACATACGCGCTAGTTCTTTCATGTTATTATCTAAGCTTAAATGGGCTAAATAAATATGCTTTGTCTCATCTGTAATTACATCTGCCATCGCTAATGCAGCATCCTCATTACAAACATGCCCAACGTCGCTTAAAATACGTCGTTTAATGCTCCATGGGTAACGTCCCATACGAAGCATTTCCACATCATGATTACTTTCAAACACGAAAGCATTAGCTCCCTTAATAACGCCCTTCATACGGTCGCTTACGTATCCCGTATCTGTAATAAGCGCTAATTTCCTATTATTGTTATGGAAAGCATAAAACATCGGTTCTGCCGCATCATGAGAAACTCCAAATGATTCGACTTCAATATCACCAAATGTTTTCACATCCCCAACTGAGAAAATGAATTTTTGCTCAGTTGGGATATTTCCTATTAAATGTTCCATTGCATTCCATGTTTTCTCATTCGCATAAACGGGTAAATCATATTTTCGCGCCAATACACCTAACCCTTTAATATGATCACTATGCTCATGTGTTACAAGAATACCTGATACATCATTTATATTCAGTTCTGCTTGTTTAAATAAAGCCTCTGTCGCTTTACCACTTAAACCTGCATCGACTAGTAATTTTTTTTCATCGGTTCCTACGTATAGCATATTTCCTGTACTTCCACTTGCAAGTACGCTAAAATGCAACCCCATTATTTCTCACTCCAGTATGTTCATCAACCACTTGATTTTCCTTTTCCCCTAATTCCATAACTTGTCCTTCAATTGCATTCACAAAGAAGTCCTGCTTTTGCTCCGTTTTTAAATTCCATGTTGGAGCAAGTACTTGGTTATTAGAAGTAGATGCGGTAAGAGTGGCATAACCAATTTGCGCTTCTTTAACATGTGTATTTCCATGAATTTTATTTTTTAAATACAAATTTTCTAAAGCTGTTTGAGCCGTAATAATTTCTTGCTCTTTCGTTTTTTCACCTTCGCCCATTTCTTTTAAATCAGTTAGCATTGTCTGCGTATATGAAACAAGTTCATTTTTTTCATTTAATTCCACAACAATCATCGCCTGATTATTATAGAAAATAGGCTTATCTTTATATTTTTGGAAGAAATAAATTTTAGAGTCTTTCACCGCTCCAAATTCATACTTTTGTCCATCCAATACATAGTTCTTCAAAAATTCATTATACTTATCTTTTGATAATGATTTCGTATTTAAAAAAGGCTCTTTTAGCTTACTTTCTATCGTGTACATATTTTGTATATGCGCCGTTTGATTTTTCAAAGACTGTATATCATCTTCTTTAAAGGCTTTATTTTCCGCTCTAATAAATGACTCTTTCTTCGGTTCCTTAGGGATATTCCCTATAGTAATTTTATTTGCTTTTAATTCTTGATCTATCTTTGTTTCTGCAATAAGCTCCAATTGATTACTATCTTGCTTTTGAATGAATTGAAAAATGAGAAAGAGGTCCAAAACAAAAAAGGTCACAATAAATATGGTTTTAATTCGATCCCAATCCATTTAGTCCTCCCTCACTCCACTCATAGATTTGCTGTTTACCCGTTTCACCTTCAACAAGCTTTACATACCAAATTGGTTGTAGTCGAACTACTTGCCCATCTAGTGATAACTTGTATCCAATACCAATATCCTTAATTACTTGTTTCTTTATCTCTGGATTATTTTCTAGGGATGCTATTACAACATGCCCTGACGGAAGAGTAACTTTCTGTTCTATGCCTTTAGTATTTAAAGACAGCAACGGTCTTTCATATTCCATTACTTCTTCTGATCCCCATTTTTGTCTCAATTCAGCTAATCCATCTGTATTGAATACGGAATATCCATCTTCATGTAAGCGAAATACTGTCTCTCCTTTATTCATATAGTCCAAACGATATGAATCCAAACTTCCACTGTGACCACTTACAAATTCAAAGCTTTTTTGTAACAGCATTAAATTATCTATCGTTTTCTCAGTTAAGACAGAAGAGTTTTTATACTTTAGCATGTGACGATCGTTTTCAATTTCCATGGATCTAATACCATCTGTAAATGTTTCTTTCGATATCTCAGTAATCGGACTTAAATAACGAGGATCACTAAACAGAGCATTCTTAAACGTATCAACTGCTAAATTAGATGAAATATATGTTATATTGTTTAACTCTGTCGTGCCATCTGGTAAAAATAACTTTTTCATATCATTGATTTGATAATCAAAATAGGGCTTTGCTGATACTATAAATTGATTTTGAGCATTTACAATATCTTTTAAATACACACCACTTAATTTTGCCTCATATATTTTAAAGTTATCACCATCAGAAACAAAGTTAATTTTAATTTCTTGATCCTTACTCCTAGAAGGATCAAGGAGAATACGATTAAAATGTTTAGGCTTATCTGTACTTTTCTCTTTCATGTTAAACATAGATTTAACTGCATCAAATGGGATATCAGTAGGGAAAACAAGTTCAATTTTCCCTTCACCATGCACATAGGATAGGAAATCATCCTTAGTGATTGATATCTCTCTAAACTCATGTAGTTCCCCTACTTCCAAAGGCTTATAGATTGATTCTATATCTGCCTCTCTTCTGCTCCCATAATGATTTTTATCTTTATGCACGATGATAGAAGTAGGACGGACAACATCGGAAATTTTAGTTTGATTCGTTCCTTCATTGCCCTGTACAAATTTTGCGTTTTGCATGGATGTAGAATCTGGCACATACGTCCATAGGTTAAAAGTAAGAAACAGGCTAATTACAACTAGGTTAATTAAAACTATTGTTTTAAAGTTTTCCATACTCATTCCCAATCGTCCTCTTCATCTGCTGCCATTGGTAACGTGAAATAAATAGTTGTCCCTTTTCCTTCTTCACTCTTCGCCCAAATAGAGCCACCATGTGCCTCGATCATTTCTTTTGCAATTGCTAATCCAAGTCCCGTACCACCCATTTGTCTTGAACGAGCTTTATCTACGCGATAAAAACGTTCAAAGATTTTATCAACGTTTTCTTTTGGAATACCCATTCCTTGGTCACTTACGCTAATTTCTAATAAATCACCGCGATCACGTAAGCGATATGTTACTGTTCCACCTTCTGGTGAATACTTTAATGCGTTAGAAATAATGTTATACAGCACTTGAGTAATTTTGTCAGTATCCATATCAATAAACCTAGACTTCTTAGAGAAAGATCGTTTGAAACTTACATTTTGTTCTTTAGACATTTCAAAGCGATCAATAATATTATTAAAGAAATCAGTAAAGTCGACCCATTCTTTCATTAAACGGTGCTCTGTACTATCAAGTTTAGATAGCTGTAACAACGCATTTACAAGTCTAATCATTCTTTCTGTTTCTTCTTGTGTAACCGTTAAAAATTGTGGTGCAATATTCGGATCCTGCCATGCTCCATCTGTAAGTGCCTCTAAATAACTGCGCATTGTCGTTAATGGCGTCCTTAATTCATGAGAGACATTCGCCACAAACTCACGGCGTTCCCTTTCTATACGCTCCTGCTCTGTTACATCATATAATACGGCAATTAAACCATTTGCCTTCCCTGTTTCTTTTTGAATAACAGAGAAACTAGCACGTAAAATATATGGTTCATTTCTCGTACTAAAATCTAATAAAACAGAATCTGGCTCTTCATATAAATGATCGAGCGTAAATTCTTCCTGTATCCCTAATACCTCTAAAACAGATTGATCGAGCGCTGTTTCACGAGAAACATTTAACATTTTTTCCGCAGGGTCATTTAGTAAAATAATATCCCCTTTTCGGTCAGTAGCAATTACTCCATCTGTCATATGAGATAAAACAGATGATAGTTTACGCCTTTCACTTTCTGTAGAAGAACGAGCTTGTTGTAATTTTTTTGATAAATTATTGAAGGATAATGCCAGTTGTCCAATTTCATCATGGCTATGCACCTTTACTTTTCTCGAATAATTTCCTTTTGCCATTTCGATTGCTTGTCTCCGCATATCTGAAATTGGTCTTGTAATTGTTTGAGCCAATAAAATCCCAAGTACGGCCGTTACTAATAAGGCAATTACTGTTCCCGTAGCAAAAATTTGATTTATATCCTTCATTTGTTTATATACATCTTCCATAGATGCAACGATGTATATAACACCAAGCGCATCCTTGCCATTATCATCTAGAATCGGAGTAAGCATAACTTGAACACGATGGCCTGTACTACCATCCTTCTCAATTTTCACTTCTGGCTTTTTTTGCACCAACACTCGCTGAACAGCTATATCAGTTGATGTTCTATTCACCTTATTCTGCTTTGATTCATCTGAAATAGCCAGTAACTTTCTATGCGAATCAAATACACTTACCTCTTGTATAACTTTTTTTTGATCAGAGGCAAACTTTCGAATAGAAGTTTTAATCGTTTCATCTGTTGACTCTGTTTCTGCTTTTGTATAACTTTTTTTAAATTCTTGTTTCAAGTTATATGATAATAAGTTTGTTTGCTGCGTTAAAGAATCCCTAAAACCTTGTACTAGGCTCTTCTCTAATTCCCTTACAAAATATACCCCAATAACTTGCATCGCTATTAATATTAATAGCATATATATAAGCACAAATTTTAAATGAATAGATTGAAAAAAACCAACTTTCTTCATATACTATTCCTGCTCTGGGTCACGCAAGTAATACCCTACTCCACGTCTAGTTACAATTAAAGTAGGATGGCTTGGATTATCTTCAATTTTTTCACGCAAACGACGTACTGTTACGTCTACTGTGCGCACATCTCCAAAATAGTCATAACCCCAAACTGTTTGTAATAAATGTTCGCGTGTCATAACTTGTCCTAAGTGTTTCGCTAAATAATGTAGCAACTCAAATTCACGATGTGTAAGCTCGATATTTTCCTCGCGCTTCGTTACACTATATGCATTTGGATTAATAACAATTGGTCCAATAACCATTTCTGTATTTTCTTCTTTTTCTGCAGCACCACCTTGTTGGTGACGGCGTAAATTCGCCTTCACACGAGCAAGTAATTCTCTCGTGCTAAATGGCTTCGTTACATAATCATCTGCCCCAAGCTCAAGCCCTAATACTTTATCAATCTCAGAGTCCTTTGCTGTAAGCATAATAATCGGCATTTCTGAACTTTTACGTATTTCACGACAAACCTCTAAGCCATCTTTACCTGGTAGCATAATATCTAATAAAACCATATCTGGTTGTTCTTCATTAGCTTTTTCAATTGCTTCATCACCATCATGCGCCATTACTATTTCAAAACCTTCTTTTTCTAGGTTAAACTTCAAAATATCTGCAATCGGCTTTTCATCATCAACTACTAAAATTTTCTTTCCCATCATCGTCTATTTCCTCCTTATAAAAATATGGTCAATAATCCCTAAACATATTGATGTTTACATAGTATGTCCTATATGACCGCATCCTTTGTTTAAGTATTTTCTCCTCTATTCTCATAGACTCATGTATGATCCACTTTTACACGGAATCCTATACGATCTATAGAAAAACCTCTAGCTTCAACTGCTAGAGGCTCCTCGTTCTATTTTAAAATAACTACTCAGTTTTGTAAAATTACATAAATAAAAAGGATATTAAGTGGGCCCACTTAATATCCTGAGAGTGGCTCGGGACGGAATCGAACCGCCGACACGAGGATTTTCAGTCCTCTGCTCTACCGACTGAGCTACCGAGCCAAAACTATATATAAAACCACTAATGGTGGTATAAACAAAAGTGGCGGTCCCGACCGGGGTCGAACCGGCGATCTCCTGCGTGACAGGCAGGCATGTTAACCACTACACCACGGGACCAAAAATAAGCATAAAAAAAACATGACCCGTACGGGATTCGAACCCGTGTTACCGCCGTGAAAGGGCGGTGTCTTAACCACTTGACCAACGGGCCACGAAAAATAAAATGGTGAGCCATGAAGGATTCGAACCTTCGACCCTCTGATTAAAAGTCAGATGCTCTACCAACTGAGCTAATGGCTCATACTCACCAACGTCATATTTTCGTGACGACAAGATGTATCATAACATGTATTCTGTATTCTTCGCAATACTTTTTTTCATTTTTTTATAAAAGATAAAAAAAAACTCATGCGGACATGAGTTTTTTCTTAAAATATCAATTAAGCTTCGTATACATTACGAACAATATTCGTTTGGTTACGATCTGGTCCAACTGAGAACATAGATAATTGAATCCCTGTTAACTCAGAAACACGTTCTACGTATTTTCGTGCATTTTCAGGAAGCTCGTCTAATGATTTTACACCAGTAATATCTTCTGTCCAACCTGGAAGCTCTTCATATACAGGCTCACATTTCGCTAAAATGTTTAAGTTTGCTGGAACTTCATCGATAACTTCGCCATTGTATTTGTAAGCAACACAAATTTTAAGAGTTGGAATATCTGTTAAAACGTCGATAGAATTTAATGATAGATCCGTTAAACCACTAACACGACGCGCATGTCTTACAACAACGCTATCGAACCAACCTACGCGGCGCGGACGACCAGTTGTTGTTCCGTACTCACGACCAACTTCACGAATTTGATGACCAATTTCATCATTAAGTTCAGTAGGGAATGGACCGTCACCAACACGGCTTGTATATGCTTTACATACACCTACAACGCGAGTAACTTTCGCAGGACCAACTCCAGTTCCAACTGTTACACCACCCGCAATCGGGTTAGAAGATGTAACGAATGGGTACGTACCGTGGTCAATATCAAGCATAACACCTTGTGCACCTTCAAATAATACACGGTGATTGTTATCTAGTGCATCATTTAATACAACAGATGTGTCGCATACATATTGTGCGATTTGTTGTCCATATTCGAAGTACTCCTCAAAGATTTCTTCTACACTGAAACCTTCTGTATCGTACATTTTTTCAAACAAACGATTTTTCTCTACTAAATTGCGCTCAAGCTTCTCTTTAAATGCTTCACGATCTAAAAGATCAGCCATACGGATACCAATACGAGCAGCTTTATCCATATATGCAGGACCGATACCTTTTTTCGTTGTACCGATTTTGTTATCACCTTTACTAGCCTCTTCTAACTCATCTTGTTTTAAGTGATAAGGTAAAATAACGTGTGCACGGTTACTTACACGTAAATTATCAGTACTTACACCACGGTCGTGTAAGTATTTTAACTCTTCAAGTAATGCTTTCGGATCTACTACTAAGCCATTTCCGATTACACAAATTTTCTCTTTATAGAAAATACCAGATGGAATTAAGTGTAACTTATATTTAACTCCGCCGAAAACAATTGTATGTCCCGCGTTATTTCCACCTTGATATCTTGCAACTACTTCCGCATGCTCAGAAAGAAAATCAGTGATTTTACCTTTTCCTTCGTCGCCCCATTGTGTTCCTACAACTACTACTGAAGACATTATTAAAGCACCTCCGCAATTTTCAAACGATCTATTCAAACAATATAATTGTACCAAAACCGAAAAAGAAGTCAACCAAAAAGCGAACATTTTTTTATTAAAAATCATTTTCGTTCGTAAGAATTATATTTTCACCTTATGAAAGCCTTATCTTTACCCCATAAAAAAAGAAACACATCTTATTATAAGAAATGTGTTTCTTTTTTATACTGCCTTTATGCCCCATCCTCAAAGCGTCGTTCTAAGTTAACGAACTTATTGAACTCTTTGACGAATGCAAGTTCCACTGAACCTACTGGACCGTTACGTTGCTTTGCAATGATAATTTCAATCGTATTTTTATTTTCCGTTTCACGGTCATAGTAATCTTCACGATATAGGAAAGCTACAATATCAGCATCCTGCTCAATACTTCCAGATTCACGAATATCAGACATCATCGGGCGTTTATCCTGACGAGATTCTACACCACGAGATAACTGTGATAAGGCAATAACAGGCACTTGCAATTCACGTGCAATCCCTTTTAAAGTACGAGAAATCTCAGATACTTCCTGCTGACGGTTCTCACCTGATTTCCCACTTCCTTGAATAAGCTGTAAGTAGTCAATTAAAACCATTCCAAGACCTTGTTCTTGCTTTAGTCTACGACATTTTGCTCGAATCTCATTTACCTTAATTCCCGGTGTATCATCAATATATATACCGGCATTTGAAAGACTCCCCATCGCCATTGTTAATTTCGCCCAATCATCAGAAGTTAGTGACCCGGTACGAAGTCTTTGCGCATCGATATTTCCTTCTGCACAAAGCATACGCATAACAAGCTGATCGGAGCCCATCTCCAAACTAAAAATCGCTACATTTTCATCCGTTTTCGTCGCTACGTTTTGTGCGATGTTTAATGAAAATGCAGTTTTCCCTACTGACGGACGTGCTGCTACGATGATTAAATCATTTCGCTGGAAACCTGCCGTCATCTTATCTAATTCAGTAAATCCAGTTGGTATCCCAGTAACTTCACCTTTTTGATTATGCAAAAGTTCAATTTTATCATAAGCATCCACAAGAACATCTTTAATATTTTGAAATGCTTTTGCATTCGTTTGATGGGATACTTCTAATATTTTTTTCTCGGCCTCATTTAAAAGGCCGTCCACGTCATCTTCTCTCTCGTATCCATCCGACACTATATGAGTCGCTGTTCGAATTAAACGGCGTAAAAGTGCCTTTTCAGCAATGATACGTGCATAATATTCAACGTTAGCAGCTGTTGGAACAACTTCTGCTAACTCTGCTAGATAAGACACTCCACCAACTTCTTCTAGTAATCCTTGATCAGCCATCGCTGATGTCATTATTACTAAGTCGATCGGTTCTCCTTTATCAGATAATCCAAGCATGACCTCAAAAATCTTTTGATGTTTCGTTCGATAGAATGAATCAGGTACCAATAACTCCGATGCTGACGTTAACGCATCTTGATCAATTAATATGGCACCTAAAACCGCCTGCTCGGCCTCTATATTATGCGGAGGGGTACGATCAGCAAGTACATCACTCATACGCAATCCTCCTTGCTTAATTTATTTTTATTGTTCACTAACATGAACTTTTACTGTCGCTGTTACTTGCGGATGCAATTTCACTGTTACATTTGTGTAGCCTAATGCACGAATTGCATCATCCATTTCAAATTTACGTTTATCAAGTTTAATTTTATGTGATTTTTGCATCGCATCTACGATTTGTTTGCTCGTAATAGAACCGAATAAACGGCCACCTTCTCCAGATTTCGCCTTTAATTCTACAGTTAATTTCTCTAAAGTCTCTTTTAACTCTTTTGCATTTTCAAGCTCTGCTGCTGCATCTTTTTCTTCTTTACGCTTTTGAGCTTCTAAAGTTTTCATACTGCTATTTGTTGCTTCAGCAGCTAATCCTTGTTTTAGTAAGAAGTTATTTGCATAGCCATCCGGTACGTTTTTTATTTCTCCTTTTTTACCTTTACCTTTTACGTCTTTTAGAAAAATTACTTTCATGATTGTGTGCCTCCCTGTAAATAGTCATCAATAACAAATCGAAGCTTCTCCTCAGCTTCATCTACTGTAACATTTTTCATTTGTGTGGCTGCATTAGTCAAATGCCCGCCACCGCCTAAGTTTTCCATAATTAGCTGCACATTCACTTCACCTAAAGACCTGCTGCTAATTCCAATGAGATTCTCACCACGTTTCGCAACAACAAATGATGCAATAATCCCTGTCATCGTTAATAACGTGTCTGCCGATTGCGCAATAAGCACTTGATCGTAGTAATCATCACTATCAACTTTAGCAATCGCAATTCCATTTTTATAAATGTACGCATTTTTTATAGCTTTTGCAACCCGTAAATACTGATCCATATCTTCCTTTAAAAGTTCTTGTACAAGCACAGTATCTGCACCATGTGAGCGTAAATAAGAAGCAGCATCAAATGTACGAGCCCCTGTCCGGAATGTGAAACTTTTCGTGTCGACAATAATACCTGCTAACAATGCCGTCGCTTCTAGCATTGTCATCTTTAAATTTTTAGGTTGATACTCAAGTAATTCTGTAACCAATTCTGCCGTTGAAGAAGCATATGGTTCCATATAAACTAGCAATGGGTCTTCAATAAAATCTTCCCCACGACGATGATGATCAATAACTACTACATTTTCAATTTTATGTAACAGTTTTTGCTCCATCACCATAGAAGGTTTATGCGTATCAACAACAACAAGTAACGACTCATCATTTGCAAATTCCATCGCTTGCTCTGGAGTAATAAAATGAGACCATAACTCCTCATTTTGTTTCACTTTGTCCATCAAGCGTTTAATTCCCTTATCAGAATCATTTTCATCTAATACAATATATCCTTTACGCTCGTTTAATTGAGCCACTTTTAAAATACCAATCGCAGCACCAATTGCGTCCATATCAGGAGCCCTATGTCCCATGACAATGACATTACTACTTTCTAATACTAAATCCTTTAACGCATGCGAAATGACCCTAGCACGTACACGGGTACGCTTTTCAACCGGATTTGTCTTACCTCCATAGAACTTAACTTTACCTGTCGCTTGTTTAATAGCTACTTGGTCTCCCCCGCGCCCAAGCGCAAGGTCTAAACCAGATTGAGCCATTGCCCCAAGCTCTGACAAAGGTAAATCACCTGATCCGACACCTACACTTAATGTAAGTGGTATATTCCTTTTAGATGTTTCTTCACGCACCTGATCTAAAATACTAAATTTCCCTTTCTCCATCTGCGTCAGAATACTTTCATTTAGCACAACGAAGAATCTTTCTGAAGATGCACGTTTTAAATACGCACCATACTTAAGTGCCCATTCATTTAGTCGCGATGTCACAAGACTTGTTATATTCGTACGTAATTGATCATCTAATCCTTGTGTAACTTCATCATAATTATCCAAATAAATTACAGCTAAAACAGTGCGTTGATCCTCATACATCTTTTCGATTTCCGTTTGTTCCGTTACATCAAAGAAATAAATTAACTTTTCTTCTTTCCTTACAAAAACACGAAACTTTCGATTATTTAAAGAGACTATATCATCAGAAGTTTCTCCTTTAATGAAAAGAAGTAATGTTTCTGATACATCGTAAAGGTGCCATCCAGCTAACGCATGCTGTCCCAGGCATGAAGATAAATAAGGATTTGCCCAATCAATCCCGTAATCCTTATTGTATAACAAAATACCAATCGGCATTTGGTTAAATGCTTCATTACTGACTTTCTTTACCCTCGTAATCATATCTGTCGTATGCTTTTCGAAATTCCTTTGAAAATTAAGTTCAAATCGTATAACGATAAAGAACACGATACAAAAAATGATAAAAGCAGCTATCCCCATAATTAAATGAAAATAACAGAGAATTGAAATGAGCACAAACACAAAAAATGCCAATACATAAACAGGATATAAAAACCACTGTTTCTTATCAAATTCAGGCATGTATACAACTCCTATAAAGTAAAACTAACTCACCTTCCAGTTAGTTAAACAGATTAAAATAGTATAAGGAATATTATTTTATTCCCCTATTTTAGAACGCAACGAAATCCCTAAGTCAATTATACCTAAGATTGTCACAAGAGGAAACAGCATCGGAATAAACATGCATACAATAAAACTAATAATAGGAACCCCTTTTGTAAAACCTTTTCTATACGCTAAAAAGGAAATGAATGTCAGCCCTTGCAGTACAAGCAATAGTGCAAATATGACATATAGGTTAGAAAATACCATATGTAAATATGATGTTGGATCTACTTTTATAAAAGTTGCTAACAAAATAAATATAACGTAATACCAAACAATACTCTTTGGTAATTGTAGATCTTTAAATTTAGGCCAAGGTATAATGTCGTGTTTTAACTTTTTCAAAACACTACCTGATATTATCACTGTAATCCAAGAAAAACATACTGAAACTAGAACAAGTATACTTGGAAATAACAATTGTAATATATCATTCATTTGTGTAAGTAACTCTTTTTGTTCCTTACTAATCGGCATACCTATAGCACTTACTATCTTTTCACTTTGCACCATACTTTCACTAAACATACTTTGCATCTGCTTCATTATATCTATGTTGAAAAACTTTATACTCGCAACATAAATAAGTACAAAACCAATTAAGTATGCAAGCGTCCCTGCTATTAAGATTTCCACTGGCTTTTTTCTTGTTTTATACGTATACCCTAAAACAATCCCTATCAATCCAAACATAATTGTCTTCACTAAATTCATAGGTTGACTCACAATAACAGTAACAAAAAGTGCCACTACAAAAATCACAAGCACATTAGATAGTTTATATCTTATCGTTAATAGTATAAATGGTAACGGCAACGCAAAAGTTACAACAGTACCTAAAATTGGAACATACATAGATATAAGCAATAAAATTGCATATATAGCTAATAACGCTGCGCCTTCTGTAATAAACTTTGTTTGTTTCACATTTTAACCTCTCTTTCAAAAAAGAAAAGCATAGCAAAATGCACAGTAGAGTCCGACTCTACTGTGCATTTCATACGCTATTATTCACCAACATATGGTAAAAGTGCCATTTGACGAGCACGTTTAATTGCAACTGTAAGTTTGCGTTGGTATTTTGCGCTTGTCCCTGTTACACGACGAGGTAAAATTTTACCACGCTCAGAAACGAAACGTTTTAATAAATCAACATCTTTATAGTCAATGCGAGTGATGCCGTTAGCTGTGAAGAAACACACCTTACGACGTTTCGCACGTCCACCTTTGCGTCCTGCCATGTCTATTTCCCTCCATTCTTTGTTAAAACTAACAAATTTACTGTATTAGAACGGTAAATCGTCGTCGGAAATGTCGATCGGTTGACCTACATTTGAAAATGGATCGTCATTCTTCGTAAATCCAGAGTTCCCTTGATTACCTTGGTTACCTGAATTACTAGATTGACCAAATGGGTTAGAGCCTTGGTTACCGAAACCAGCTCCTGATGGTTGCTGATTGAATGAACCACGTTGCTCCCCACCGCCATTACGCGGCTCTAAAAATTGTACGCTTTCCGCAAGAACTTCTGTTACATATACACGTTTACCGTCTTGTCCATCGTAATTACGAGTTTGAAGACGTCCATCTACGCCTGCTAAGCTTCCTTTTTTCAAATAATTTGCTACGTTTTCTGCTTGTTTACGCCATATTACACAATTAATAAAGTCAGCTTCACGCTCACCTTGTTGATTCGCAAATGCGCGATTCACAGCTAACGTAAAAGTAGCTACTGCAACACCATTGGGCGTGTAACGTAAGTCAGGGTCCTTAGTTAAACGACCAACGAGGATAACACGATTCATCAATCGAACCACTCTCCCTTATATATCAATTATTTTTCTTCTTCTTTAACAACGATATGACGAAGGATGTCTTCGTTGATCTTAGCTAAACGGTCGAATTCGTTAATCGCTTCTGCGTTAGAGTTCACGTTTAAGATCATGTAGAAACCTTCACGTAAGTCGTTGATTTCGTAAGCTAAACGACGCTTACCCCACTCTTTCGTGTTAATGATTTCTGCACCATTGTTTGTTAAAACACCTGCAAAACGTTCAACTAAAGCTTTTTGAGCTTCTTCTTCAACGCCAGGACGAATGATGTACATAATTTCGTACTTTCTCATTACACTTTCACCTCCTTTTGGTCTAAACGGCCCATAATGGGCAAGGAGCAATTAATTTATAGTAATTACTCACGAGTTTAGATTATATCATAGTAAGTTATATGAATCAACTCACCAATACATAAAAAACTTGGCAAACATATAATATATTCGCCAAGCTCATATCTTTATTTTTCCTAGGAAATATTAGATTAAACGTTAAAACGGAAGTGCATAACATCTCCGTCTTTTACGATATACTCTTTTCCTTCTAAACGTACTTTTCCAGCTTCTTTTGCAGCTGTCATAGAACCGTTTGTCATTAAGTCATCGTAAGAAACTGTTTCTGCACGAATAAATCCACGCTCAAAGTCTGTATGAATAACACCAGCACATTGTGGTGCCTTCATACCTTGTTTAAATGTCCAAGCACGTACTTCTTGAACGCCAGCTGTAAAGTAAGTAGCAAGTCCTAATAAGTCATATGCTGCACGAATTAATTGATCTAAACCAGACTCTTCAATACCTAGTTCTTCAAGGAATACTTTTTTCTCTTCCTCGTCTAATTCAGCGATTTCTGATTCGATTTTTGCACATACAACGATTACTTGAGAATTTTCATTTTCTGCAAATTCTTTTACCATTTGTACGTATTTATTTTCCGAAGGATCGATAACATCGTCTTCACTTACGTTCGCTACGTATAACATTTCTTTTGTTGTAAGTAAATGAAGGCCTTTAACAATCTTCATCTGCTCTTCTGTAAATTCAACAGTACGAGCCGGTTTCCCCTCTTCAAAAGCCTCTTTTAAACGAACTAAAATTTCATGCTCATATACAGCTTCTTTATCTTTTTGTCTTGCTAATTTCGCAACACGCTCGATACGCTTATCAACAGACTCTAAGTCCGCTAAAATTAGCTCTAAGTTGATTGTTTCGATATCATCAATTGGATCTACTTTCCCTGAAACGTGCGTAATATTTTCGTCTTCAAAACAACGAACAACTTGGCAAATTGCATCTACTTGACGAATGTGAGATAAGAATTTATTTCCTAAACCTTCACCTTTACTAGCACCTTTTACGATACCTGCAATATCAGTAAACTCAAATACAGTCGGAACAGTCTTTTTCGGTTCTACTAATTCCGTTAATTTATTTAAACGCTCATCTGGTACTTCTACAATCCCTACGTTTGGATCAATTGTACAGAATGGATAGTTTGCAGATTCTGCTCCTGCTTGTGTAATTGCATTAAATAAAGTGGACTTACCTACGTTAGGTAATCCAACAATCCCAGCCGTTAATCCCATATTTTTCACTCCTATGTCTCAATCTTTCATCATTATAGATAGTAACGAAAAAAATGACAAGTTTCCGCCAAACGAAAAAAAGTAACAGTTACCTACTGTAACTGTTACTCTCCCTCTATTCTTCGTGCTTCACAAGTATTTTTTTCACCTTACGATCAAACTCTCTTCGAGTAATCATTACTGAATGGTCACATCCCTCGCACTTAATGCGGATATCCATTCCCATACGAATAATTTTCCAACGATTCTCGCCACATGGATGTGCTTTCTTCATTTCCACAACATCGTACAAGTTATATTCCTTTTGCTCCACTCTTCAAACTCCTCTCCATACTAAATTGCTTTTCCACTAACCAATTCTTCACGATTGTATAAAACCATACGTGGATATGGAATTTCAATTCCATGTAAATCAAGACGATTTTTAATCTCTTTACGAAGTGCCCTTGCAATAACTGCATGTTGCATCGGCTCTACTTCAGCGATAACGCGTAATATAACTTCTGATGCAGCTAACGTTTGCACACCTAATAATTGAGGTGTTGTTACCATTTTTTCATACTTTGAAGGTAACTCTACTAATAAATCTTCAATAACCTGTTCTGCTTTCGCAATATCAGCCTCATATGAAATAGATACATCAACAAACGCTACACTATTACTAACTGAGTAGTTAGTAACTTGAATAATACTTCCATTTGGTAAAGTATGAATTTCACCTGTCCAACTCTTTACTTTCGTTGTACGAAGTCCAATTTCTAAAACGACTCCTTCAAATTGACCGATTTTAACATAATCGCCAACTGAAAACTGATCTTCTAGCAAAATAAATAAACCTGTAATAACGTCTTTCACTAAACTTTGAGCACCAAATCCGACTGCTAAACCAATTACCCCGGCACCCGCTAATAAACCTGATGCATTAATATCAAACACACCTAAAATCGCAATTAGCATAATGAACATAACAACATACGCTACAATATTTTCAAGTAATTTCGCCACTGTAACTGTACGACGTTCTGAAATTTGAATTGGAGAACGACTCCCCATACGAAACGCATTTCGTACAACCGCTCTTGCAATTCGCACAACAACTGCACCAATTATTAAAATAATACATATTTTTAATGTCGCAACTCCAATATGAGCCCAACGATCAGCATCTAATAAATACTGTTTCGTAGAATTAAACCACTTCGTTAATAAATCCATGTACCTCTACCTCTCTAGCTAAAATTTCTTTTTAGTTATCCTTATTATTGTATCAGAAGTCCTCTAATTGCTGAAAAAATTTTATGATTTTAATCCTATTTTATCCCCGCCATTCAGGTATAAAATGGAACGAATATATATATACTAGTACTATTATTTCCGTTTTCATTCACATTTTGCAAAAATTACGCACTTATAGCTTTCCATTTTTCTCACCATATAACATATATTGAAAATTTATTAAAAGGATGGGTGCTTCATGAACATTGGAAGTTTTCGCTTACCATTTTTTGAGAAAGAAACTCAAAACGTTATGCACCAAGATCTAGAAGCCTCTGAGATAATCAGTAATTTCTTACTTACCCATATTCCTATTAAAACTAATATACCACTCATTCTCGTTTGTATCGGAACAGATCGTTCTACAGGTGACGCACTCGGCCCGTTAGTTGGTACAAAACTTGAACAAATAGACATAAAAAACCTCCAAATATTCGGTACACTAGATGAGCCAGTACATGCACTAAATTTAGAAGAAAAAATTCAGAATATACAGAAAAAACATCCTACTGCATTTATAATTGCTGTTGATGCATGTTTAGGAAAGTCCCAAAATATTGGGTCAATCACTACTGGAAAGGGACCTAGTAAACCGGGTGCTGCTATGAATAAGAAATTACCTGCAGTTGGTGATCTGCATATACACGGTATCGTCAATCTAAATGGGTTTATGGAGTTTTTCGTTCTTCAAAATACAAGATTAAGTTTAGTCATGAAAATGGCTGATGTAATCGCACAAAGTATAAAAGAGACGGATCAAAAATTATCCGCATTAAAAAAAGCAAACCATCTATAAATAATAAGATGGTTTGCTTTTTAATTTTTCTGTGCTAATAGTTCTAAAATACGATTTAAATCTTCTTTATTAAAAAATTCAATTTCGATTTTACCTTTTTCTTTTTTCGTCTCTTTAATTTTCACATCTGTGCCAAACTTTTCTCTTAAGAACGTTTCACGTTCTACGAAAAATATATTTCGCTCTTTTTTCACTTTTTTTGTTTCACGTGAAACGTGTTTATTAATCTCTTGGACGATTTTCTCTAATTGACGAACATTTAATCCTTCTTTTTCAATGCGTTTCAATAAGGACTTCAATTGTTCTTCGTCTTTTATCGTAAGTAAAGTTCTCCCATGAGCCATTGAAAGTTGACCATTTGCAATCATATCTTGGACGAACGAAGGGAGGCTTAATAACCGAGTATAATTTGCAATGTAAGGTCTGCTTTTGCCAAGACGTTTCGCTAATTGTTCTTGCGTTACATTTAGCTCATTCATTAACATCTGGTATGCCATTGCCTCTTCCATAGGATTTAAATCTTCTCGTTGTAAGTTTTCTAACAAAGCAAATTCCATCATTTGCTGTTCAGTTAATTGTCTTACAACCGCAGGTACCTTTTCTAAACCAGCCTCTTTTGCAGCACGAAATCGTCTTTCACCTGCAACGATTTCATATCCTTTAATACTCTTTCTAGCAATTAATGGTTGTAGAATACCGTGTTCCTTAATCGAAATTGCTAATTCCTGAATAGCCTCTTTATTAAAGTGTTTACGCGGTTGATATGGATTTGGCCTTAATTCAGTTACAATAATCTCCTGAATTGTTTCCTCTTCTTTCACATCTAAATCAGGAAAAAACACATTAATTCCTCTTCCTAATCCTTTAGCCACCTGCAATCACTTCCTCTGCTAAATCTATATATACTTCTGCTCCTCTTGATTTAGCGTCATACTGCATAATAGGTTTCCCATGACTTGGAGCCTCGCTCAAGCGTACATTACGCGGAATAATCGAGCGATATACTTTATCCCTAAAATACTTTTTCACTTCATCTATAACTTGGATCCCTAAATTTGTACGAGCATCCAACATTGTTAACAATACGCCTTGAATTGCTAAATTTTTATTTAAATGTTTTTGTACAAGTCGAACTGTATTTAATAGCTGACTTAATCCTTCTAGTGCATAATATTCACACTGTACAGGAATAATAACAGAATCTGCTGCTGTTAATGCATTAATCGTTAATAACCCTAAAGACGGGGGACAGTCGATAATAATATAATCATATTCATCACGAACTGGCTGTAATGCTCTTTGCAAACGTACTTCCCGGGAAATAGTCGGTACCAATTCAATTTCAGCACCAGCCAATTGAATTGTAGCGGGTAGAACATCTAAGTTTTCAGTTGCGGTTTTCTGTATAACCCCTTGAACATCTGCATCTTCCACAAGAACGTTGTAAATACATTGATCTAATTCAGATTTTTCAATTCCCACACCAGTCGTTGCATTTCCTTGAGCATCAATATCTACAAGAAGGACTTTTTTACCTACTTGCGCCAATCCAGCCCCTAAATTAACAGATGTTGTGGTTTTTCCAACACCGCCTTTTTGATTAGCAATAGCAATGATTTTTCCCATGATGTCACCTACTTTCAACCTTTCTATCTTATTCTAGTAACAATTACGTTTATTGTAACATGAAATAAAACTTTTTCTTTTACGTCCTTTATTAAACTTCAAAATTTATTTCTAAACTCCTTCTTCATTTAACAAGAAAATATAGTAAAAGAGACCTCTCCAATAGGATAAGGTCTCTAACACGTCATTATTATTTTTTCTTTGGAATTTTAATTGTAATTTGATAGTACTCATCAAATTCTTCTTCCTCAGAATTAACATTTAAACCACTTTCAGTAACCATTTGTAAAGATTGTCTAATTGTATTCATAGCAATCCTCGTATCTCGACTTACTGCTTTTTGCTTTGCCTTACGCTTCGGTTTTGCTTCCTCTAGTAACTTCGCAATTCGTTCTTCTGTTTGCTTTACATTCAGTTGTTTCTCCACAATTTCCTGTAAAACCTTCAGTTGTAATTCCTCATTTTTTAAAGGAATGAGAGCGCGGGCATGACGTTCTGTAATACTTTTTTCTAATAATGCACTTTTTATTTCTTCAGGCAACTTTAACAATCGCAACTTATTTGCGATTGTAGATTGTCCTTTTCCAAGTCGTTGTGCCAATGCTTCTTGTGTTAAATTATGTAACTCAATCAGCTTTTGATACGCCACAGCTTCCTCGATTGCCGTTAGTTCCTCACGTTGCAAGTTTTCAATTAAAGCTACAGAAGCTGTCTCTGTATCATTTAAGTTCTTTATAATTGCAGGAACCTTTTCCCAACCTAACTTTGTTGCCGCGCGAAAACGTCTTTCTCCAGCAATAATCTCATACTTATCGTCCTCATATTGCCTTACAACAATCGGCTGAATAAGTCCATGTGTACGAATCGTTAATGCTAGCTCATCAATACGCGCATCATCAAAAACTGTTCTTGGTTGATAACGGTTAGGGGTAATATTTACTATCGGAATTTCTTGTATTTCCTCATATACCTTTTTATCTATCTCTTCATGGCTTTCGTCTTGTAATTCGAATTCGCTCTCTTTATCTCCAAAGCCAAATAAACGAGAAAACGTATTTTTCATACATATTCCACCACCTTTTAGGCCTATTGACTATTCTCAATAAAATGTTTCCTATGAAACATTTACGTTTTCATTTATATAATTTAATCTTACGTCTAATAAGATTTATTTTTCAATAGGTAATTTATTGGGTGTTCCCGGTTTGCGTGGATATTTCTTTGGTGTCTTGCGCTTTTTCTCGATTAATAAAATATTACGTTCACTCTCTTCAAACGGTAATTGGAACGTAGACATCTCTTTTAACTCTCCGCCTAGCACCTCTAAAGCATACTTGCCATTTTCGATTTCTTCGTTTGCTGCTGCACCTTTCATTGCAATGAATGTTCCTCCAACTTTTACAAGTGGTAAGCATAGCTCACTTAATACAGAAAGACGCGCAACTGCACGTGCCATTACAATATCGTATGATTCACGTACACCTTCTTTTTTCCCAAATGTTTCAGCACGATCATGACAAAATGCAACATCACTTAATTCTAACTTTTGTGCTAAGTGATTTAAGAAATTAATACGTTTTTGCAATGAATCTACAATTGTTACTTTTAAGTGCGGGAAACAGATTTTTAAAGGAATACTTGGGAATCCAGCCCCTGCACCAACATCACAAATTGAGAATGGTTTTGAAAAATCATAATAAAAAGCAGCTGTAATGGAATCAAAAAAGTGTTTTAAGTATACTTCTTCTTTTTCTGTAATAGCCGTTAAGTTCATTTTTTCATTCCACTCTACTAATGTTTCAAAGTAGATTTTGAACTGCTCTAATTGTCTAGAAGAGAGGGTGATTCCCTTCTCTTCTAGCATAGATTGAAATTGTTCTATGTTCATCTAGCAATATCTCCTTACTATGTTATTGGTTCGATACGCGCGCAATTTTTCCTTGTTCTATATACACAAGTAAAATGGAAATATCCGCTGGATTTACGCCAGAAATACGTGAAGCCTGCCCCATTGAAAGTGGACGAACATCTTTCAATTTCTGTCTAGCTTCTGAAGCAAGGCTAGAAATCGCGTCATAATCAATATCTACAGGGATTTTTTTACTCTCCATTTTCTTCATACGCTCTACTTGCTGTAAAGATTTTTCAATATATCCTTCGTACTTAATCTGAATTTCAACTTGTTCTGTAACTTCATCACTTAATTCTACTTCACTTGGTACTAAAAGATGAATATGCTCATATGTCATCTCTGGACGACGTAATAAGTCACTTGCACGTATTCCATCTTTCAATTCACTTCCGCCAATATTGCGAATTAATTCTTGAACTTCAGGACGTGGTTTAATAATAATGCTGCTTAAACGTTCCTTTTCCTGTTCAATTTGTAATTTTTTATTTGTAAATCGCTCATATCGCTCTTCTTTAATTAATCCAATTTCACGACCAACTTCAGTTAAACGAAGATCAGCATTATCGTGGCGTAATAATAGACGGTATTCTGCACGAGACGTTAATAAACGATATGGTTCATTTGTACCTTTCGTTACAAGATCATCAATTAAGACACCAATATAAGCATCCTCGCGGCCTAAAACAACTTCTTTTTTACCTAAAGAACGGCATGCTGCATTAATCCCAGCCATAAGCCCTTGTCCTGCCGCCTCTTCGTAACCAGAAGTTCCATTAATTTGTCCTGCTGTATATAAATTTTTAATCTTTTTCGTTTCAAGTGTTGGCCATAATTGTGTTGGCACAATTGCATCATATTCAATCGCATAACCTGTGCGCATCATTTCAACATTTTCTAGGCCTGGAATTGTTCTAAGCATGTCACGTTGTACATCTTCTGGTAGGCTTGTGGATAAACCTTGTACATATACTTCTTGTGTATTACGCCCTTCTGGCTCTAAGAAAATTTGATGACGTGGTTTGTCATTAAATCTTACTACTTTGTCTTCAATAGAAGGACAGTACCTAGGGCCTGTTCCTTTAATCATACCAGAATACATAGCTGAACGATGTAAATTTTCATCTATTAAACGGTGTGTTTCTGTACTTGTATATGTCAACCAACATGGAATTTGATCCATAATAAATTTCGTTGTTTCAAAAGAGAACGAACGCGGCTTATCATCACCTGGTTGAATTTCCGTTTTACTGTAGTCAATTGTATTACTGTTTACACGCGGAGGTGTCCCTGTTTTAAATCTAACAAGATCAAATCCAAGCTCCTCTAAATGCTCAGATAATGTAATAGACGGTTGTTGATTATTTGGACCGCTTGAATATTTTAAATCGCCCATGATAATCTCGCCACGTAAAAATGTTCCAGTCGTAATTACAACGGTTTTCGCTGTATATTCTGCACCAGCTTGTGTAACTACCCCTTTACATATACCTTCTTCAACGATTAAACGCTCTACCATTCCTTGGAACAACGTTAAGTTTGGTGTTTCTTCAATTGTTTTCTTCAATTCATGTTGGTAAGAGAATTTATCAGCTTGCGCTCGAAGTGCACGTACAGCTGGACCCTTACCTGTATTTAGCATACGCATTTGAATATGAGTTTTATCAATATTACGTCCCATTTCTCCGCCTAATGCATCAATTTCACGAACAACAATCCCTTTTGCTGGTCCACCAACAGAAGGGTTACATGGCATGAATGCTACCATATCTAAGTTAATTGTTAACATTAATGTTTTTGAGCCCATTCGTGCTGCCGCAAGACCAGCTTCACATCCTGCATGACCTGCACCGATTACTATGACATCGTATGAACCGGCATTGTATCCCATTGTTTATTCCTCCTAATAATCTCTATCTTTCTAAAACATCACTATATTATTTTCCTAAACAAAATTGAGAGAACAACTGGTCAATTAGGCTTTCATGGACTGTGTCACCAGTAATTTCACCAAGTATTTCCCACGTTCTTGTTAAATCAATTTGCACCATATCAATTGGTACACCATTTTCTATTGCCTCAATTGCATCACCGATTGTTTGTCCCGCTTGTGTTAATAATCCAATATGTCTCGCATTAGAAACATATGTCATATCTGTAGAATCGATTGTTCCTTCAAAGAATAAATCAGCTATTGCCTTTTCGAGTTCATCTATTCCTTGTTCCTCAATTAAGGATGTTGTAATAACACGATTTCCCTCGGCTAACTCTGTAACACGTTCCATATCAATCGCTTGCGGTAAATCAGTCTTATTCACAATAACAATAAAGTCTTTTCCTTGTACCGCATGGAATAGATCTTCATCCTCATTTGTTAAAGCCTCGCTATAGTTGACAACAACTAATACTAAATCTGCTTGGCTCATCATTTCTTTTGAACGCTCCACACCAATTCGTTCAACAACATCTTCTGTCTCACGAATACCGGCTGTATCTATAAGTTTAAGAGGTACGCCACGCACATTAACGTACTCTTCAATAACATCACGAGTTGTTCCTGCAATATCAGTTACAATTGCTTTTTTCTCCTGAACAAGGCTATTTAATAACGATGATTTTCCAACATTAGGCCTACCGATAATTGCTGTAGCAATACCTTCACGTAAGATTTTCCCTTGTTTTGATGTTTCTAATATTTTTTCGATTTCCGAACGAACATGCGTTGCTTTCTCAATTAAAATATTATGTGTCATCTCTTCTACATCATCGTATTCTGGATAATCTATATTTACCTCAACATGAGCTAATGTTTCTAATATTTCTTGACGTAAGCGACCAATTAATTTAGATAATCGCCCTTCCATTTGATTAATTGCTACATTCATCGCACGATCTGTTTTTGCTCGAATTAAATCCATAACAGCTTCTGCTTGTGATAAATCGATACGTCCATTTAAAAAAGCACGTTTTGTAAATTCGCCCGGTTCTGCCAATCGTACTCCTTGCGCTAGAATAAGTTGCAATACTTTATTTACTGAAACAAGTCCGCCATGACAGTTAATTTCCACTATATTTTCACGTGTAAAAGTCCTCGGTGCGCGCATAATAGACACCATAACTTCTTCAATAACTTGATTTGTATCTAAATCAACAATATGACCATAATGAATAGTATGAGAAGAAACCTCTGTTAAATCCTTCCCTTTAAAAATACGGTCAACTTTCTCAACCGCATCATCCCCACTTACTCGAACAATGGCAATTGCACCCTCTCCAAGCGCTGTGGAAATCGCAGCAATTGTATCAAATTCCATGTCCTTTCACCTCACTTGCTTATTTATCTCTATTTCAACATGATTATTTCTTTCACTAAATTATTAGGATACCATAACGAACCTATCTACAAAAGAAGAATAACTCATTTTATTATATCCCCATGTAAAAAACACTAAACTTATTCACAGTGGATAAGTTTAGTGTTTTTTAGTTATCCACATCTATTTTTCGCTCAAAAAAACCGGCACTCATTTGAGCAACCGGTCATTTAGGAGATATTACAACATGCCGATGTGGTTCATTTCCTTCAGAAGTTGTTTTGATACCTTGATGATTTGATAATGCCTGATGAATAATTTTTCGTTCAAAAGATGGCATCGGTTCTAAAATAACTCTTTTTTTCGTATTAGATACTTGTTTCGCTAATCGATAAGAAAGTGATTCTAACGTACTTTTTCTTTTACTACGATAATTTTCAGCATCTAGTGTAATACCGATATACTGCTTCGTGTTACGATTTGCGATAAGTTTTGTTAAATACTGTAAAGAGTTCAATGTATTACCTCTTTTTCCAATTAAAACTCCTACATCATCACCAGAAATTGTAAATTCAATCTCGCGTCCTTTTACAATTTTACTAATTTCAACTTCCACACCCATATTGTGAATAACATTTCTTAAATATTCTTCACATTCCTGAATTGGATCTTTCTTCAATACAACTTCTACTACTGCAGGACGATTCCCAAATAAACCTAAGAACCCTCTTTTACCCTCATCGACAATATTTATATCTACTCGATCTTTTGATGTGTTTAATTGCCTTAAAGCATCCTCTACTGCCAGCTCGACTGTTTGTCCTTTAGCAGTAATTATACTCACTTGCTTGAGCCTCCAGCTTTGTTAGCCTTAATCTCTGGCCCTTTGATAAAGTACATTTGAGCAATACCAAAGATATTACCAACAACCCAGTAAAGTGATAATGCAGCTGGGAAGTTAATTGCAAAGATTAAAATCATAATCGGCATAAGCCAAAGCATCATTGCCATTTGCGGATTTTGACCAGCTGTTCCTGCCATTGCAAGCTTTTGCTGAATAAATGTCGTAATTGCCGCAACAACTGGTAAGATATAGAACGGATCTGCCTGTCCTAAATCAAACCATAAAAATGTATGTTCACTAATTGCTGTTGTTCTCATAATCGCATGATAAAACGCGAATAAAATAGGCATCTGAACAAATATCGGTAAACATCCTGCCAATGGATTTACACCATTCTTTTGATATAACTGCATCATTTCTTGTTGTAGTTTTTGCTGCGTTGCTTGATCTTTAGAACTATATTTCTCTTTTAACTTCACCATTTCTGGTTGTAACGCTTGCATTGCCTTTGTACTCTTCGTTTGTTTAATCATTAATGGTAATAATGCAAAACGAATGATAAGAGTTGTAATAACAATTGCTAAACCGTAATTACTGTTAAATAAGTCGGCAAAATACGTGATTAACTGAGAAAGTGGATATACGAAATATTCATTCCAAATCCCAGTACTTTTCGATGTAATCGGCTGACCCGTTTCACTACAACCGGTGGCAATCGCCATTAATGCAACGACCATGGCTAGTAAACCTAATTTCTTTTTCAAAGCCTACTCCTCCTTGTATCGGTATGTATATAGTGTAATTCATTTCCTTACGCTACTTTTTTATTCTTTTCATACCAGAGCGTTTAAAGACATGAATTAAGCTTTTCTTTACTTCTTCATATGTCATCTCTGCACAAGGCTTCCTTGCTATTATAACAAAATCTTTTCCAGAATCTATCTCATCTTTTAACTCTGTAATAGCCTGACGGACCATGCGCTTAATTCGATTACGAACTACTGCATTTCCTATTTTCTTGCTAACAGAAAGGCCGATGCGAAAGTTTGGCTGTTCTTCTTTATCTAATTGGTATACAACAAACTGACGATTCGCATTTGATTTTCCTTTTTGAAAAACCGCCTGGAATTCATCATTCTTCTTTATACGATGTTTTTTCTTCATATCAATTGACACTCCTGTATTTCATCAGCGGAAATTCACTATTATTAGAAAAAAAGACCACTGAACGATCAGTGGTCTACGCAGATAATACTTTTCTTCCTTTACGACGACGAGCTGCTAGCACTTTACGTCCGTTCGCTGTGCTCATACGGCTGCGGAAACCATGTACTTTGCTGCGCTTACGTTTATTTGGTTGGTAAGTTCTTTTCATTATATGACACCTCCCTGAGGAATATCTGTTAAAGACAGTCCTATAAATTATAGTTAATTAACTAGGAAAATGTCAATGGTTCTAGAAATTTTCATCAAATATTCATTTTGAACCTATTCACATACTTTTTCACAGCATCTATATTTCCTTGTGGATAAATGTTTTTTCACGTTTTTTATATCCACAAACTTTTTTCCCACTTTTACACAGTATATCGTGTTGTGGACAAGTTTATTCCACAAGGTATTGATTTTGTGGATAACTTTCTTAAATTCATTGCTATAGCCACTTTTTTTTGATATTATAGTTGTGTTTTCACTTTGAATAAGTTTTCCACACCTTTATCTTATCCACAATTTGTGTATAACATGTGGACAGTTTTAATCACATGTGGGTAAATAGTTGTCCACATTTGCTTTTTTTGTCGAAAACCCTATCTCATATACAAACGACGTTTTTAGGTTTTAAAATACGTTTCGTATAAATATACATTTTATATTTATTAGGTTGTACATTTGTTGCGCAACCTTATTCTTTTACCATCTTAGTAAAGGAGGGACACCTTTGGAAAATATCTCTGATTTATGGAATAGTGCCTTAAAAGAATTAGAAAAAAAGGTAAGCAAGCCTAGTTATGAAACATGGTTAAAATCAACAACGGCTCATAACTTGAAGAAAGACGTATTAACGATTACAGCTCCAAATGAATTTGCTCGTGACTGGCTAGAATCTCATTACTCAGAACTAATTTCGGAAACACTATACGATTTAACAGGGGCAAAATTAGCAATTCGCTTTATTATTCCCCAAAGTCAATCGGAAGAGGACATTGATCTTCCTCCAGTTAAGCGGAATCCAGCACAAGATGATTCAGCTCATTTACCACAGAGCATGTTAAATCCAAAATATACATTTGATACATTTGTTATCGGCTCTGGTAACCGTTTTGCCCATGCAGCTTCATTAGCTGTAGCCGAGGCGCCAGCTAAAGCGTATAATCCACTCTTTATTTACGGGGGAGTTGGGCTTGGAAAGACGCATTTAATGCACGCAATTGGTCATTATGTAATTGAACATAATCCAAATGCAAAAGTTGTATATTTATCATCAGAAAAATTCACGAATGAATTTATTAACTCTATTCGTGATAATAAAGCTGTTGATTTTCGTAATAAATATCGCAACGTAGATGTTTTATTGATAGATGATATTCAATTTCTTGCTGGAAAAGAACAAACTCAAGAAGAGTTTTTCCATACATTTAATGCATTACACGAAGAAAGTAAACAAATTGTAATTTCTAGTGATCGACCACCAAAAGAAATTCCAACTTTAGAAGATCGTCTTCGTTCTCGCTTTGAATGGGGACTTATTACAGATATTACGCCGCCAGATTTAGAGACACGAATTGCAATTTTACGCAAAAAGGCAAAAGCTGAAGGGCTTGATATACCAAATGAAGTTATGCTTTATATCGCAAATCAAATTGATTCAAATATTCGTGAATTAGAAGGTGCACTTATCCGAGTTGTAGCTTATTCATCTTTAATTAATAAAGATATTAATGCTGATTTAGCAGCTGAAGCACTTAAAGATATTATTCCAAATTCTAAGCCGAAAATTATCTCTATTTATGATATTCAAAAAGCTGTCGGAGACGTTTATCAAGTAAAATTAGAAGATTTTAAAGCGAAAAAACGCACAAAATCAGTTGCGTTTCCTCGCCAAATTGCAATGTATTTATCACGCGAACTTACGGATTCCTCTTTACCAAAAATAGGTGAAGAATTTGGTGGACGTGATCATACAACAGTTATCCATGCCCATGAAAAAATTTCTAAACTACTAAAAACCGATACGCAATTACAAAAGCAAGTTGAAGAAATTAATGGTATTTTAAAGTAGTAGCTGAATAGTGTGAATAACTTACCTTGTTTTACGCACAGTCTATCCACATGTAGATAGACTGTTTTTACATCCTTCAAAGGGGTTATCCACATATCCACAAGCCCTATTACTATTACTACTATTTTTTTATCTTTATTAATTAAATAAAATCTTATACTTACCGGAGGTTTTTCTTTATGCGTTTTACAATACAAAAAGACTATCTTGTAAGAGGTGTACAAGATGTAATGAAGGCAGTTTCTTCTCGTACAACAATCCCTATCCTTACGGGAATTAAAGTTGTAGCTACTGAAGAAGGGGTTACATTAACAGGAAGCGATGCTGATATTTCTATTGAATCGTTTATTCCTGTCGAAGAAAATGGAAAAGAAATCGTAGAAATAGCTCAATCAGGAAGCATTGTTTTACAAGCAAAATATTTTAGTGAGATTGTAAAAAAACTACCTAAAGATACTGTCGAAATTTCTGTGGAAAATCATTTTATGACAAAAATAAAATCTGGAAAATCAGAATTTAACTTAAATGGTTTAGATTCTGCAGAATATCCGTTATTACCACAGATTGAAGAACATCATGTATTTAAGATACCAACAGATTTACTTAAGCATATGATCAGACAAACTGTATTTGCAGTTTCTACTTCTGAAACAAGACCAATCTTGACAGGTGTAAACTGGAAGGTATATAACAGCGAGTTAACTTGTATTGCAACAGATAGTCATAGACTAGCACTTCGAAAAGCGAAAATCGAAGGACATAATATTGCAGATGAATTTCAAGCTAATGTTGTTATCCCAGGTAAGAGCTTAAATGAATTAAGTAAGATTCTAGATGAGTCTGAAGAAATGGTGGATATCGTTATTACGGAGTATCAAGTATTATTCCGTACAAAACATTTATTATTCTTCTCAAGATTGTTAGAAGGAAATTATCCAGATACAACACGTTTAATTCCAGCAGAGAGTAAAACGGATATTTTTGTGAATACAAAAGAATTCCTACAAGCAATTGATCGTGCTTCACTATTAGCGAGAGATGGCCGCAATAACGTTGTCAAATTATCAACTTTAGAGCAAGAAATGCTAGAGATTTCTTCGAATTCACCAGAAATCGGAAAAGTTGTCGAAGAAGTACAATGTGAAAAAGTGGATGGAGAAGAGTTAAAAATATCTTTTAGTGCAAAATATATGATGGATGCATTGAAAGCCTTGGATAGTACAGAGATTAAAGTTAGTTTTACTGGGGCGATGAGACCGTTCTTAATTCGTACAGTAAATGATGATTCAATTATTCAATTAATTTTACCAGTTCGTACTTACTAGGTAAGGAATAAGGGTTGCTAGTTTAAAGATGCTAGTGGCCCTTATTTGATTTTTGGGTATTACTTTCCTAATGTTAGTTTATTTAGTACAATGAAAGAATGAACACTTTCAGAAAGTGAGCGATTTTATGAAACATATTAAAATTTCAACAGAGTATATTACACTAGGACAATTTTTAAAGTTAGCTGATGTAATTGATACAGGTGGCGCTGTAAAATGGTTTTTACAAGAATATGAAGTGTACGTGAACAACGAACTTGAAAATAGAAGAGGTCGCAAACTATATGCGAATGATGTTATTGAAATTCCAGGAAGCGGAACTTTCCAAGTTCAGGCATAAAGGGGGAGCCCTTTGTTTATTTCAGAAATACAATTAAAAAACTATCGCAATTATGAAAAATTAGAGCTTTCCTTTGAAGATAAGGTAAATGTAATTATCGGCGAAAATGCACAAGGGAAAACAAACTTGATGGAAGCTATTTATGTTTTAGCGATGGCGAAATCTCATAGAACCTCTAATGATCGCGAACTTATCCGCTGGGATGAAGAGTTTGGTCAAATAAAAGGGAAATTACAAAAAAGAAACAGTTCTTTGTCTTTGGAATTAAATATTTCGAAAAAAGGTAAAAAGGCAAAATTAAATCAACTTGAACAACAAAAGTTAAGTCAATATATTGGCGTGATGAACGTTGTCATGTTTGCCCCAGAAGATTTAAATCTTGTAAAAGGAAGCCCTCAAGTAAGAAGACGCTTTTTAGATATGGAATTAGGACAAATAGCTCCTGTATATTTGTATGAATTAAGTCAATATCAAAAGGTGCTCACGCAACGAAATCACTTGTTGAAAAAAATGCAAGGGAATAGTAAGAATGAGGAAACGATGTTGGATGTATTTACCCTTCAACTAATTGAGCATGGTGCAAAAATACTGCAAAAACGTTTTGAATTTTTGCATTTGCTACAGGAATGGGCAGCTCCAATTCATCGCGGTATAAGCCGTGGATTAGAAGAGTTAGAAATTGTCTATAAACCAAGTGTAGATGTATCAGAATCAATGGATTTGTCGAAAATAAAAGAAGTATACTATGAAAGTTTTCAATCTGTGAAACAACGTGAAATTTTCCGTGGTACGACTTTAATTGGTCCTCATCGTGATGATTTACAATTCTTCGTTAATAGTAAAAATGTTCAAGTCTTTGGTTCGCAAGGACAACAACGAACGACCGCACTATCCCTAAAATTAGCTGAAATTGAATTAATTTATTCAGAGGTTAAAGAATATCCAATCCTTTTACTGGATGATGTTTTATCAGAATTAGACGATTATCGTCAATCACATCTGTTAAATACAATTCAAGGAAAGGTGCAAACATTTGTTACAACGACGAGTGTCGACGGAATTGAACACGAAACATTAAAAGATGCGAAAACAATTCATGTAACGAACGGCACGGTAGATTGTGAAATAGATAGGGCATAAACCCCTGTTTAAATGGAAAAGTAGGTGATCTTTGTGTCAATGGAACAAAAACAAATGCAAGAAAATGCATATGATGAAAGTCAGATACAGGTACTTGAAGGACTAGAGGCAGTTCGGAAACGTCCGGGTATGTATATTGGATCTACGAGTGGGAAGGGACTTCACCACCTTGTATGGGAGATTGTCGATAATAGTATCGATGAAGCGTTAGCAGGATATTGCGATGAAATTAACGTTAGTATCGAAGAAGATAATAGTATTCTTGTAACGGATAATGGACGTGGTATTCCAGTTGGTATACAAGAAAAAATGGGACGTCCTGCAGTAGAGGTTATTATGACTGTCCTCCACGCTGGTGGTAAATTTGGCGGTGGCGGTTATAAAGTTTCTGGTGGTTTGCACGGTGTTGGTGCATCTGTTGTAAATGCCTTATCAACAGAATTAGAAGTATTTGTACATCGTGATGGCAAAATCCATTACCAAAAATACGAAAGAGGTATTCCGGTTGCAGATTTAAAAGTCATCGGTGATACAGATAAGACTGGAACAATAACTCGCTTTAAACCGGATCCAGAAATTTTTAAAGAGACGACAGAATATGAATTCGATACGCTAGCGACTCGTATGCGTGAGTTGGCGTTTTTAAATCGTAATATTAAATTAACAATTGAAGATAAACGTGAACATAAGCAAAAGAAAGAGTTCCACTATGAAGGTGGAATTAAATCATATGTTGAACATTTAAATCGTTCAAAACAACCAATTCATGAAGAGCCTGTATATGTAGAAGGTTCAAAAGATGGTATTCAAGTTGAAGTTGCGCTTCAATATAACGAAGGATATACCAATCATATTTACTCATTTACAAATAATATTCATACGTATGAAGGTGGTACACATGAGGTAGGATTTAAAACTGCCTTAACACGTGTGATTAACGATTATGGTCGTAAAAATAACATTTTAAAAGATGCGGATAGTAATTTGACTGGTGAAGATGTTCGTGAAGGTTTAACAGCAATCGTGTCAATTAAACATCCAAATCCACAATTTGAAGGGCAAACGAAGACGAAACTTGGAAATAGTGAAGCGAGAACGATTACGGAGTCAGTATTCTCTGAGGCTTTTGAAAAATTCTTACTGGAAAATCCCAATGTTGCACGTAAGGTTGTAGATAAAGGGACGATGGCAGCACGTGCGCGTGTAGCAGCTAAAAAGGCTCGTGAGCTAACTCGCCGAAAGAGTGCTTTAGAAGTTTCAAGTTTACCAGGGAAATTGGCAGATTGTTCTTCTAAAGATCCAGCAATTAGTGAAATTTATATCGTAGAGGGTGACTCTGCGGGTGGATCTGCAAAACAAGGACGCGATCGTCATTTTCAAGCAATTTTACCGCTGAAGGGTAAAATTATTAATGTTGAAAAGGCACGCTTAGATAAGATTTTATCAAATGATGAAGTTCGTACAATTATTACGGCGATTGGTACAAATATTGGTGGGGACTTCGATATCGAAAAAGCACGCTATCATAAAGTTATTATTATGACCGATGCTGATGTTGATGGTGCGCATATTCGTACCCTATTATTAACGTTCTTCTATCGTTATATGCGTCAAATAATTGAGTGTGGATATATATATATCGCACAGCCACCTTTGTTTAAAGTGCAACAAGGTAAAAAAATTCAATATGCTTATAATGATAAAGAACTTGAAAAAATATTAGCTGAGTTACCAGCCCAGCCGAAACCAGGAATTCAACGTTATAAAGGTCTTGGAGAGATGAATCCAACTCAGCTATGGGAGACGACAATGGATCCAGAAGTACGTTCGTTACTTCAAGTTTCCCTTCAAGATGCAATAGAAGCAGATGAAACATTTGAAATTTTAATGGGTGATAAAGTGGAACCGCGTCGTAACTTTATCCAAGAGAATGCAAAATACGTGAAAAACCTTGATATTTAAATGAGTAATGACAGGAATCTAAGTATTCCTGTCTTCTACATATAAATCAATGTATGTGTAACGGAAATGTAAGAGGAGGTGCTCGTTGATGTCAGACAATCAACAACAAGCACGAATTCGAGAAATTAATATTAGTCATGAAATGCGTACCTCATTTTTAGATTACGCAATGAGTGTTATCGTATCTCGTGCATTACCAGATGTTCGTGATGGATTAAAACCTGTGCATCGTAGGGTTTTATATGCGATGAATGATTTAGGAATTACAGCTGATAAAGCGTATAAGAAATCAGCACGTATTGTCGGTGAAGTAATCGGTAAGTATCACCCTCATGGAGATTCAGCCGTTTATGAAACAATGGTACGTATGGCGCAAGATTTCAGTCAACGTTATATGCTTGTAGATGGGCATGGTAACTTCGGTTCTGTAGATGGAGATTCAGCAGCAGCAATGCGTTATACAGAGGCAAGAATGTCTAAGATTTCTATGGAATTAATACGTGATATTTCAAAAAATACAATTGATTACCAAGATAACTACGATGGTTCGGAAAGAGAGCCGATTGTATTACCAGCGCGTTTCCCTAATTTATTAGTAAACGGTACGACAGGTATTGCAGTTGGTATGGCAACAAATATTCCGCCACATCAACTTGGCGAAGTAATTGATGGTGTGTTGGCATTAAGCCATAATCCAGATATCACTATCGCGGAATTAATGGAATATATTCCTGGGCCAGACTTCCCGACATCAGGTTTAATCTTAGGGCGAAGTGGCATCCGGAGAGCTTATGAAACAGGACGAGGTTCTATTATGCTTCGTGCCAAAGTTGAAATTGAAGAGAAATCAAATGGCAAACAATCTATTATCGTAACGGAACTACCTTATCAAGTTAATAAGGCACGATTAATTGAAAAAATCGCAGAATTAGTTCGCGATAAGAAAATTGAAGGTATTACAGATTTACGTGATGAATCAGACCGAAATGGTATGCGTATTGTCATGGAAGTACGTCGTGACGCTAATGCAAACGTACTATTAAACAATCTATATAAACATACAGCACTTCAAACAAGTTTCGGTATTAATATGTTGTCTCTTGTAAATGGAGAGCCTCAAGTACTAAATTTAAAACAAAACTTATATCATTATTTGGAGCACCAGAAGGTAGTAATCCGTAGACGTACTGCTTATGAATTAGAAAAAGCAGAGGCACGTGCCCATATTTTAGAAGGATTACGAATTGCTTTAGATCATCTTGATGAAGTTATTACGTTAATTCGTAGTTCAAAAACGGCTGATATTGCAAAGCAAGGCTTAATGGAACGTTTCGGTTTAAGTGAGAAACAAGCGCAAGCGATTTTAGATATGCGTCTGCAACGCTTAACTGGATTAGAACGTGAAAAAATCGAGCAAGAATATCAAGACTTAATGAAATTAATTGCTGAATTAAAAGCGATTTTAGCAGATGAAGAGAAAGTTCTTGAGATTATTCGTGAAGAATTAACAGAAGTAAAAGAGCGTTTCAATGATAAGAGACGAACAGAAATTACAATTGGCGGTATGGAATTTATTGAAGATGAAGATTTAATTCCTGAGCAAAACATTGCGATTACGTTAACTCATAACGGTTATATTAAGAGGTTACCAGCTTCTACGTACAAAACACAGAACCGTGGGGGACGTGGTGTACAAGGAATGGGTACGAATGATGATGACTTTGTTGAACACTTATTAACAACGTCTACTCATGATCATATTTTATTCTTTACAAACAAGGGTAAAGTATACCGTACGAAAGGATATGAAATCCCAGAGTATAGTCGTACTGCAAAAGGGCTACCAATTATTAACCTATTAGGGGTAGATAAGGGTGAGTGGATCAATGCCATTATTCCAATTCGTGAATTTGGTGACGACCAGTTCTTATTCTTTACAACGAAACAAGGTATTTCTAAGAGAACGCCACTTTCATCATTTGCAAATATACGTACAAACGGTTTAATTGCAATTTCGCTTCGTGAAGAAGATGAAGTGATTTCTGTACGTTTAACATCTGGCGATAAAGATATTATCGTAGGGACAAGCAACGGTATGTTAATTCGCTTCAATGAACAAGATGTACGTTCTATGGGCCGTAATGCAGCTGGTGTAAAAGCTATTACATTAGGCGAAGAGGACCAAGTAGTAGGTATGGAAATTGTTGAAGAAGATACAAATGTTTTAATTGTAACGAAAAACGGGTATGGTAAGCGTACTCCAGTTGAAGAGTATCGACTACAAAGTCGTGGTGGTAAAGGTCTTAAGACTTGTAACATTACAGATAAAAACGGTAAGTTAGTAGCGGTTAAGTCTGTAACAGGTGAAGAAGACATCATGCTAATTACAGCCGCAGGCGTTATTATTCGTATGCCAGTTGATCAAATCTCTCAAATGGGACGTAATACACAAGGTGTTCGTCTAATTCGTTTAGAGGATGAGCAAGAGGTAGCGACAGTAGCAAAAGCACAGAAAGATGAAGAAGAAGAATCTAATGAAGAGGTTTCTTCTGAAGAATAAGAGGGGGATTTTCCCCCTCTTATTTTTTTATAATAATACTTGCATAGTAATAGAAAAGTCTATATAATAGGCAGAGTCAGCAAATGAGAGATACAAATTATCTTGAAAAACTTGTTGACGAAAATAATATACTATGATATATTATAAAAGTCGCTGAAACGCGATATTGAACTTTGAAAACTGAACGAAACAAACAACGTGAAACGTCAATTTTTATTTTTAGATGCTAGACAAACTAACTTTATTGGAGAGTTTGATCCTGGCTCAGGATGAACGCTGGCGGCGTGCCTAATACATGCAAGTCGAGCGAATGGATTGAGAGCTTGCTCTCAAGAAGTTAGCGGCGGACGGGTGAGTAACACGTGGGTAACCTGCCCATAAGACTGGGATAACTCCGGGAAACCGGGGCTAATACCGGATAACATTTTGAACCGCATGGTTCGAAATTGAAAGGCGGCTTCGGCTGTCACTTATGGATGGACCCGCGTCGCATTAGCTAGTTGGTGAGGT
>NZ_JBXAHT010000004.1:0-250581 GCF_058795375.1 Bacillus sp. GW823-FHT06A10
AGGTTAAGCTGAAGAGGCGGAGCCGCAGCGAAAGCGAGTCTGAATAGGGCGTTTAGTACGTGGTCGTAGACCCGAAACCAGGTGATCTACCCATGTCCAGGGTGAAGTTCAGGTAACACTGAATGGAGGCCCGAACCCACGCACGTTGAAAAGTGCGGGGATGAGGTGTGGGTAGCGGAGAAATTCCAATCGAACCTGGAGATAGCTGGTTCTCCCCGAAATAGCTTTAGGGCTAGCCTTAAGTGTAAGAGTCTTGGAGGTAGAGCACTGATTGAACTAGGGGTCCTCATCGGATTACCGAATTCAGTCAAACTCCGAATGCCAATGACTTATCCTTAGGAGTCAGACTGCGAGTGATAAGATCCGTAGTCAAGAGGGAAACAGCCCAGATCGCCAGCTAAGGTCCCAAAGTGTGTATTAAGTGGAAAAGGATGTGGAGTTGCTTAGACAACTAGGATGTTGGCTTAGAAGCAGCCACCATTTAAAGAGTGCGTAATAGCTCACTAGTCGAGTGACTCTGCGCCGAAAATGTACCGGGGCTAAATACACCACCGAAGCTGCGAATTGATACCAATGGTATCAGTGGTAGGGGAGCGTTCTAAGTGCAGTGAAGTCAGACCGGAAGGACTGGTGGAGCGCTTAGAAGTGAGAATGCCGGTATGAGTAGCGAAAGACGGGTGAGAATCCCGTCCACCGAATGCCTAAGGTTTCCTGAGGAAGGCTCGTCCGCTCAGGGTTAGTCAGGACCTAAGCCGAGGCCGACAGGCGTAGGCGATGGACAACAGGTTGATATTCCTGTACCACCTCTTTATCGTTTGAGCAATGGAGGGACGCAGAAGGATAGAAGAAGCGTGCGATTGGTTGTGCACGTCCAAGCAGTTAGGCTGATAAGTAGGCAAATCCGCTTATCGTGAAGGCTGAGCTGTGATGGGGAAGCTCCTTATGGAGCGAAGTCTTTGATTCCCCGCTGCCAAGAAAAGCTTCTAGCGAGATAAAAGGTGCCTGTACCGCAAACCGACACAGGTAGGCGAGGAGAGAATCCTAAGGTGTGCGAGAGAACTCTGGTTAAGGAACTCGGCAAAATGACCCCGTAACTTCGGGAGAAGGGGTGCTTTCTTAACGGAAAGCCGCAGTGAATAGGCCCAAGCGACTGTTTAGCAAAAACACAGCTCTCTGCGAAGCCGTAAGGCGAAGTATAGGGGGTGACACCTGCCCGGTGCTGGAAGGTTAAGGAGAGGGGTTAGCGTAAGCGAAGCTCTGAACTGAAGCCCCAGTAAACGGCGGCCGTAACTATAACGGTCCTAAGGTAGCGAAATTCCTTGTCGGGTAAGTTCCGACCCGCACGAAAGGTGTAACGATTTGGGCACTGTCTCAACCAGAGACTCGGTGAAATTATAGTACCTGTGAAGATGCAGGTTACCCGCGACAGGACGGAAAGACCCCGTGGAGCTTTACTGTAGCCTGATATTGAATTTTGGTACAGTTTGTACAGGATAGGCGGGAGCCATTGAAACCGGAGCGCTAGCTTCGGTGGAGGCGCTGGTGGGATACCGCCCTGACTGTATTGAAATTCTAACCTACGGGTCTTATCGACCCGGGAGACAGTGTCAGGTGGGCAGTTTGACTGGGGCGGTCGCCTCCTAAAGTGTAACGGAGGCGCCCAAAGGTTCCCTCAGAATGGTTGGAAATCATTCGTAGAGTGCAAAGGCATAAGGGAGCTTGACTGCGAGACCTACAAGTCGAGCAGGGACGAAAGTCGGGCTTAGTGATCCGGTGGTTCCGCATGGAAGGGCCATCGCTCAACGGATAAAAGCTACCCCGGGGATAACAGGCTTATCTCCCCCAAGAGTCCACATCGACGGGGAGGTTTGGCACCTCGATGTCGGCTCATCGCATCCTGGGGCTGTAGTCGGTCCCAAGGGTTGGGCTGTTCGCCCATTAAAGCGGTACGCGAGCTGGGTTCAGAACGTCGTGAGACAGTTCGGTCCCTATCCGTCGTGGGCGTAGGAAATTTGAGAGGAGCTGTCCTTAGTACGAGAGGACCGGGATGGACGCACCGCTGGTGTACCAGTTGTTCTGCCAAGGGCATAGCTGGGTAGCTATGTGCGGAAGGGATAAGTGCTGAAAGCATCTAAGCATGAAGCCCCCCTCAAGATGAGATTTCCCATAGCGTAAGCTAGTAAGATCCCTGAAAGATGATCAGGTTGATAGGTTCGAGGTGGAAGCATGGTGACATGTGGAGCTGACGAATACTAATAGATCGAGGACTTAACCATATAATATGTAGCAATGTTATCTAGTTTTGAAGGAATATGCCTTCATAGTTTGGTGATGATGGCAGAGAGGTCACACCCGTTCCCATACCGAACACGGAAGTTAAGCTCTCTAGCGCCGATGGTAGTTGGGACCTTGTCCCTGTGAGAGTAGGACGTCGCCAAGCAAAAACCTAAGTCGTTTCGACTTAGGTTTTTTTGTATTTATTTTTATTTACCGCATGTTATAATCCATAAATTTAATAACGCTAAAGACGAAAAAAGAATGAAATAGAGACTGTTTAAAATAATAGCAATGATTTTTTGTGTTCCTGATTTTCCTAATGCGGCTAAAGTAATACTTAAAATAGGACACATTATTTCTATCATAAGTATATATTTTAAATAATGAGATGCTATAAATAAGTATTCAATAATTACAACAATTACTGCGATAGAAAAAATAAATAGGATAATAGCGTAGTTCTTTCTTTCACGTTTATCCTCCTTAGAAATTAAATCGTTATAATAAAAGTTCTATTGATGTGTAGAATACAAGAGTGTACATATTTTGATTTAAAACATACTGGAGTACTATATAAACGATTATAAGTAAATAGATCTCTAGAAATATATATTCTAATTCCCTTTTCTTCTTGCATATAGTTGCAATTCTTCTTTTGAATATAACTAAAACACGAACGTTATTGACTACTAATAAAAAAACATTCGATTATTTATTGACATCGTTTATGAAATATTGTTAATATAGCCATAGAAACAATAATATAAGACCTCATATAATCGCGGGGATATGGCCTGCAAGTCTCTACCTAACGACCGTTATTCGTTAGACTATGAGGGAAAGTCACTCGGTATTTTTCTATTCACAAGGGATACGTATGCCTGAGTAGAGCGCTTTCTCTCATAGTAAAAGAGAAACTGTTCTATTTCAGGCTTTTTTTATTTGAATCGGGGGGATTCTAATATGAAATCACTAGTTGGAGTCATAATGGGAAGTACATCAGACTGGGAAACAATGAAATATGCTTGTGACATTTTAGATGAATTAAATATACCGTATGAGAAAAAAGTTGTATCCGCTCATCGGACTCCGGATTATATGTTTGAATATGCAGAGACGGCTCGTGAACGTGGATTGAAAGTTATTATTGCTGGAGCTGGTGGAGCAGCACATTTACCAGGAATGGTTGCAGCGAAGACAAATCTTCCTGTAATTGGAGTTCCAGTTCAATCAAAAGCATTAAACGGCTTAGATTCATTATTATCCATCGTCCAAATGCCAGGAGGTGTTCCAGTTGCAACTGTTGCAATTGGTAAAGCCGGTTCAACGAATGCTGGATTACTTGCCGCACAAATACTTGGATCATTCCATGATGATATACATGATGCATTAGAATTGAGACGAGAAGCGATTGAAAAAGATGTGCGTGAAGGTAGTGAGCTAGTATGACGAGAATCATTTTACCTGGAAAAACAATCGGCATTATTGGAGGCGGCCAGCTAGGAAGAATGCTGGCATTGGCAGCCAAGGAGATGGGATATAAAATTGCTGTTTTAGATCCTACAAAGCATTCACCATGTGCACAAGTTGCTGATATTGAAATTGTTGCACCGTATGACGATTTAAAGGCAATTCAGCATTTAGCAGAGATAAGTGATGTTGTCACATATGAATTTGAGAATATTGATTATAGATGTTTACAATGGCTTGAAAAACATGCTTACTTGCCACAAGGTAGTCAGTTGTTAAATAAAACGCAAAATCGTTTTACAGAAAAGAATGCAATTGAGAAGGCTGGGTTACCAGTAGCAACGTATAGATTAGTTCAAAATCAAGATCAGCTTACAGAAGCAATTGCTGAGTTATCATTCCCTTCCGTCTTAAAAACGACGACAGGTGGATATGATGGGAAAGGGCAAGTTGTTTTAAGAAGTGAGGCTGATGTTGAGACAGCAAGAGATCTTGTGGATAAAGCAGAGTGTATTTTAGAGAAATGGGTGCCTTTTGAAAAAGAAGTATCCGTTATTGTGATTCGTAGTGTAAGTGGTGAAACGAAAGTATTTCCGGTAGCGGAAAACATTCATGTAAATAACATTTTGCATGAATCTATCGTTCCAGCTCGTATTACAGAAAAGCTTTCTCAAAAAGCAATTGCTTATGCAAAGGTACTTGCGGATGAATTAAAACTTGTGGGAACACTAGCTGTAGAGATGTTTGCTACAGCTAATGGTGAGATTTACATTAATGAATTAGCACCAAGACCTCACAATTCAGGACACTATACACAGGATGCATGTGAAACGAGCCAATTTGGTCAACATATTCGAGCAATCTGTAATTTACCTCTAGGAGAAACAAATTTGTTAAAACCAGTTGTCATGGTAAACATTTTAGGCGAACATATAGAAGGGGTCCTAAGACAAGTGAATAGATTAACCGGGTGCTATTTACACTTGTATGGAAAAGAAGAAGCAAAAGCACAGCGAAAAATGGGGCATGTTAATATTTTAAATGATAATATTGAAGTCGCTCTAGAAAAAGCGAAGAGTTTGCATATTTGGGACCATCAAGAACAACTGTTGGAGGGAAAAAGATGATTAGTCGTTATACACGCCCTGAAATGGGTGCGATTTGGACGGAAGAGAACAAATTTAAAGCGTGGTTAGAAGTTGAGATTTTAGCTTGTGAAGCATGGGCTGAGCTTGGCGATATTCCAAAAGAAGATGTTAAAAAAATTCGTGAACATGCATCATTTGATATTGATCGTATTTATGAAATTGAAAAAGAAACACGTCATGACGTAGTTGCATTCACTCGTGCTGTATCAGAAACGCCAGCACTAGGCGAAGAACGTAAATGGGTTCATTACGGTTTAACATCTACAGATGTAGTAGATACAGCATTATCTTACATCTTAAAACAAGCGAATGAAATTATATTAAAAGACTTAGAGAACTTTGTAAGCATTTTAGCTAACAAAGCGAAAGAGCATAAATACACAATCATGATGGGAAGAACACACGGTGTTCATGCAGAACCAACAACATTCGGTTTAAAACTTGGTCTTTGGTATGAAGAGATGAAACGTAACGTAGAGCGTTTCAAACAAGCTGCTGATACAGTTCGTGTTGGTAAACTATCTGGTGCGGTTGGTACATATGCAAATATCGATCCATTCGTAGAAAAATATGTTTGTGAAAATCTAGGATTAGAAGCAGCACCAATTTCAACACAAACATTGCAACGTGATCGTCACGCACACTACATGTCAACACTTGCATTAATCGCAACATCTATCGAAAAGATGGCAGTTGAGATTCGTGGCTTACAAAAGAGTGAAACACGTGAAGTTGAAGAAGCTTTCGCAAAAGGCCAAAAAGGTTCTTCTGCAATGCCACATAAGCGTAATCCAATTGGATCTGAAAATATGACTGGTTTAGCTCGTGTTATCCGCGGTTATATGATGACAGCTTATGAGAATGTTCCATTGTGGCATGAGCGTGACATTTCTCACTCTTCAGCAGAACGCGTAATTTTACCAGATGCTACAATCGCATTAAATTACATGTTAAATCGCTTTGGTAATATCGTTAAAAATTTAACTGTATACCCAGAGAATATGAAACGCAATATGACAAGAACATACGGCTTAATTTATTCTCAGCGCGTAATGCTTACACTAATCGACAAAGGTATGGTACGTGAAGAAGCTTATGATATCGTACAGCCTAAAGCGATGGAAGCTTGGGAAACACAAGTACAATTTAAAGAGCTTGTAGAAGCTGATGAGCGCATTACAAGCAAGTTAACACAAGAAGAAATTAATGAATGCTTCAACTATGAGCATCATATGCAACACGTTGATACAATCTTTGAACGCCTTGGATTAAACGAAGCGTAAAATTTCATATGGCACAGAATAGAGTCATTCTGTGCCATTCTTTATAAAAATATTATTCACATTTTTCAAACTACAGGGGGCTTGCGAAATGCAAAAGCTAGAATTGCTGTATGAAGGTAAGGCAAAAAGAATTTATCGTACAGAATCAGCAGATATGGTTTGGGTAGAGTACAAAGATAGTGCGACTGCTTTCAATGGGGAGAAAAAAGAGACGATTACAGGAAAAGGTCGTTTGAACAATGAAATTACAACTTTATTGTTCAGAAAGTTACAAGAAGTAGGAATTAAAACACATTTTGTTGAGAAGTTATCTGAAACAGAACAACTTGTTAAAAAAGTGAGTATTATTCCTTTAGAAGTTGTCACAAGAAATGTAATTGCAGGAAGTCTTTCAAAACGATTAGGAATGGAAGAGGGAACTGTACTTGCAGAACCAATCGTAGAATTTTACTTCAAAGATGATAATTTAGGAGATCCGCTTGTAACGGAAGATCATATTCGTGTATTAAACGTTGCATCGCCAGAGCAAGTAAGCGTATTACGAGATATGGCTCTACAAATCAATCAAGTGTTGATTGATCATTTCGCAAGCTGTCGTGTAAGATTAGTAGATTTCAAATTAGAGTTTGGTGTAACGGAAGAGGGAGAAATCATATTAGCGGATGAAATTTCACCAGATACTTGCCGTTTATGGGATGAAACGAGCAATGAGAAGTTTGATAAAGACGTATTCCGTCGCGATCTTGGAAATTTAACAGATGCTTATGAAGAGATTTTAAAACGTTTAGGGGGAATTTCACATGTATAAAGTTAAGGTATATGTAACATTAAGAGAAAGCGTATTAGATCCACAAGGAACAGCGGTAAAAGGAGCTCTTCATAGTCTTTCATTCACAGAAGTACAAGACGTTCGAATCGGAAAGTACATGGAACTAACAATTGATAAATCTGTATCTGACTTAGATAGCAAGGTAAAAGAAATGTGTGAAAAACTATTAGCGAACGTTGTAATGGAAGACTTCCGTTATGAAGTTGAGGAGGTTGTCGCACAGTGAAATTTGCCGTAATAGTATTTCCAGGTTCGAACTGTGATGTCGATATGTTCCATGCAATTAAAGATGAGCTTGGCGAAGAAGTAGATTACGTTTGGCACGATACAGAGAATTTAGATGAATATGATGCAATTTTACTACCAGGTGGATTCTCTTACGGTGACTACTTACGCTGCGGTGCTATTTCTCGCTTTGCTAATGCAATGAAAGCAGTACAAAAAGCTGCTGAGCAAGGAAAGCCAATTTTAGGTGTATGTAATGGATTCCAGATTCTTGTTGAATCAGGATTACTACCAGGAGCATTAATGAGAAACGAAAACTTAAAATTTATGTGTCGTACTGTTCAGTTGCGTGTTGAAAATAATGAAACGATGTTTACATCACAATATGAAAAAAATGAAGTAATCAATATTCCAATCGCTCATGGTGAGGGGAATTACTATTGTGACGAAGAGACTCTTAAACAATTAGAAGAGAATAATCAAATCGCATTCCGTTACGTAGAAAATCCTAACGGTAGCGTTTCAGATATTGCTGGTATTGTAAACGAAAAAGGAAATGTACTTGGTATGATGCCACATCCAGAGCGTGCTGTAGATGAATTACTTGGCGGTGCTGAAGGGTTAAAAGTCTTTCAATCTATCTTAAAACAGTGGAGGGAAACATATGTCGTTAATGCTTGAACCAAATCCAACACAAATTAAAGAAGAGCGTATATATGCGGAAATGGGGCTAACAGACGAAGAGTTTGCCATGGTTGAAAAGATTTTAGGTCGTCTGCCAAATTATACAGAAACAGGATTGTTCTCTGTAATGTGGTCTGAACATTGTAGTTATAAAAATTCAAAACCAGTTCTTCGTAAGTTTCCAACGACAGGTGAGCGCGTTCTGCAAGGACCTGGAGAAGGCGCTGGAATTGTAGATATCGGTGATAATCAAGCAGTTGTATTTAAAATGGAAAGTCATAACCATCCTTCAGCTATTGAACCATATCAAGGAGCAGCAACAGGTGTTGGTGGTATTATTCGTGACGTATTCTCTATGGGAGCACGTCCGGTAGCTCTATTAAACTCACTTCGTTTCGGTGAATTAGAGTCACCACGTGTGAAATATTTATTCGAAGAAGTAGTAGCAGGAATTGCAGGATACGGTAACTGCATCGGTATTCCGACTGTTGGCGGCGAAGTACAATTTGATCCATGTTACGAAGGAAATCCACTTGTAAATGCAATGTGCGTAGGTTTGATTAACCACGAAGACATTAAAAAAGGGCAAGCGCACGGTGCTGGTAATACAGTAATGTACGTAGGAGCATCAACTGGTCGTGACGGTATTCACGGTGCAACATTCGCGTCGGAAGAACTATCTGAAAGCTCAGAAGCGAAACGTCCAGCGGTTCAAGTAGGGGATCCATTTATGGAAAAACTTCTTATTGAAGCGTGTTTAGAATTAATTCAATCTGATGCACTTGTTGGAATTCAAGATATGGGTGCGGCTGGTTTAACATCATCATCTGCAGAAATGGCAAGTAAAGCAGGAATGGGTATTGAAATGTACTTAGATGATGTACCACAGCGTGAAACAGGAATGACACCATATGAAATGATGCTGTCTGAATCACAAGAGCGTATGTTAATTGTTGTGAAAAAAGGTAGAGAACAAGAAATAGTAGATTTATTTGAGAAGTATGGTCTCGCAGCGGTTACGATGGGGAAAGTAACGGAAGATAAAATGCTTCGTTTATTCCATAAAGGTGAAAAGGTAGCTGAAGTTCCAGCAGATGCTTTAGCAGAAGAAGCACCAATTTATCATAAACCATCAAAAGAAGCAGCATACTTTGCTGAATTCCAAGCAATGAAAATGGAAACGCCAAAAGTAGAAAATTATAAAGAAGCGTTATTCGCTCTATTACAGCAACCAACAATTGCAAGTAAAGAGTGGGTATACGATCAATACGATTACCAAGTTCGTACAAGCACAGTGGTTACACCAGGTTCAGATGCAGCAGTTGTACGTGTACGCGGTACAGAAAAAGGATTAGCAATGACGACAGATTGTAATTCTCGCTACATTTATCTAGATCCAGAAATGGGCGGTAAAATTGCAGTAGCAGAGGCAGCGCGTAATATCGTATGCTCTGGCGGTGAGCCACTTGCAATTACAGATTGCTTAAACTTCGGTAACCCAGAAAAACCAGAAATCTTTTGGCAAATTGAGAAATCAGTAGACGGTATGAGTGAAGCTTGTCGCACATTACAAACACCAGTTATCGGCGGAAACGTATCGATGTATAACGAACGTAGTGGCGAAGCTGTATATCCAACACCAACTGTTGGGATGGTCGGACTTGTACATGACTTAAAACATGTAACAACACAAGAGTTTAAGCAAGCTGGTGATTTAGTTTATATAATCGGTGAGACGAAAGCTGAGTTTGGCGGAAGTGAATTACAGAAAATGATTCACGGAAAAATTTTCGGTCAATCACCAAGTATCGATCTAGATGTAGAATTAAAACGCCAAAAACAAGTATTAGAAGCAATTCAAGCTGGTCTTGTTCAATCTGCACATGATGTTGCTGAGGGTGGTTTAGCAGTTGCAATTTCAGAAAGTGCAATTGGTGCTAACGGCTTAGGTGCTACTGTGAAATTAGATGGAGAAGCAACAGCAGCATTATTCGCTGAATCACAGTCTCGCTTCGTGATAACTGTAAAACGTGAAAATAAAGAGGCGTTTGAGAAAGCGGTAGAAGCAATCCAAGTTGGAGAAGTAACAAGTACAAATGAAGTAACAATTCATAATGAAGAAAATGAAGTATTACTTACAGCAAATGTAGATGAAATGAGAAAGGCTTGGAAAGGGGCAATCCCATGCTTGCTGAAATAAAGGGGTTAAACGAAGAATGTGGCGTTTTCGGAATTTGGGGGCATGAAAATGCAGCACAAGTTTCATACTACGGATTGCACAGTTTACAGCACCGTGGGCAAGAAGGCGCAGGCATTGTCGTAAATAATGGGGAAAAAATCGTCGGTCACAAGGGGTTAGGTTTAATATCAGAAGTGTTTTCAAGAGGTGAGTTAGAAGGATTAAATGGAAAATCAGCAATCGGACATGTACGATATGCAACAGCTGGTGGAAGTGAAGTTGCTAACGTTCAACCATTGTTGTTCCGTTTTTCCGATCATAGTATGGCGTTAGCTCATAACGGAAATTTAATTAACGCAAAAATGCTTCGTCGTGAATTAGAAGCAGAGGGAAGTATTTTTCAAACTAGTTCAGATACAGAAGTACTTTTACATCTTATTAAACGTAGTACGAAAGACTCTTTAATTGAAAGTGTAAAAGAGGCTCTGAATAAAGTGAAAGGTGCGTTTGCGTATCTTTTACTAACTGGAAATGAAATGATCGTTGCGTTAGATCCAAATGGATTCCGTCCGCTTTCAATTGGAAAGATGGGGGATGCTTACGTTGTAGCATCTGAAACATGTGCTTTTGATGTAGTAGGTGCAACATACATTCGCGATGTAGAACCTGGTGAATTACTTATCATTAATGATGAAGGAATTCACGTAGATCGCTTCACAAACGATGTAGAACATGCGATTTGTAGTATGGAATATATTTACTTTGCACGACCAGATTCTAATATTGCTGGTGTTAACGTTCATGCAGCGCGTAAAAATATGGGAAAACGTTTAGCAGCGGAAGCTCCTATTGAAGCGGATGTTGTTACTGGTGTACCAGACTCTAGTATTTCAGCTGCGATTGGCTATGCGGAGGCAACAGGCATTCCGTATGAATTAGGATTAATTAAAAATCGTTACGTTGGACGTACTTTTATTCAGCCTTCTCAAGAACTGCGTGAGCAAGGGGTTAAGATGAAGCTTTCCGCAGTAAGAGGTGTGGTTGAGGGGAAACGAGTTGTTATGATTGATGACTCTATCGTAAGAGGAACGACAAGTAAACGAATTGTTCGTATGCTTCGTGAGGCTGGAGCGACAGAAGTTCATGTAAGAATTGCTTCACCACCTCTGAAATATCCATGTTTCTATGGCATTGATATTCAAACGAGAAAAGAATTAATTGCAGCAAATAATACAGTAGAAGAAATCCGCGAAATGATCGGAGCAGATTCTTTAACATTTTTAAGCGAAGATGGATTAGTAGATGCAATTGGACGTCCATATGAAGGGAAATATGGCGGCCTATGCATGGCTTACTTTAATGGGGACTATCCAACAGCTCTTTATGATTATGAGCAAGAGCTTTTAGAAAGTATGAAATAAGAAAAGTGAAAAAAGCTTCTACTTCTTTTGCTGTAGAAGCTAGCTTTTTTCTTAAAACGGCCCGCCCTGGATGGGGAGAAATTAAAAGACGAGGTGTAAATAACGATGGCGAATGCATATAAGCAAGCAGGAGTAGATATTGAAGCTGGATATGAAGCGGTATCTCGCATGAAAAAACACGTACAAACAACTATGAGAAAAGAAGTACTAGGCGGTTTAGGCGGTTTTGGAGGTATGTTTGATCTATCAAAATTTGCATTAGAAGAACCTGTATTAGTATCTGGAACAGATGGCGTGGGAACAAAATTGATGCTCGCTTTTATGGCAGATAAACATGACACAATTGGTATTGATGCAGTAGCAATGTGTGTAAATGATATTGTTGTCCAAGGAGCAGAGCCGCTTTTCTTCCTTGATTATATTGCTTGTGGTAAAGCTGAACCTAGTAAAATTGAAAACATCGTCAAAGGTATATCAGAGGGCTGTCGCCAAGCTGGTTGTGCATTAATCGGTGGAGAAACAGCTGAAATGCCAGGAATGTATTCTACGGAAGAATATGATTTAGCTGGTTTTACAGTTGGGATTGTTGATAAAAAGAAAATTGTAACAGGTGAAAAGATTGAAGCTGGTCACGTGCTAATTGGCTTAGCATCTAGCGGTATTCATAGCAATGGTTACTCTTTAGTACGAAAAGTGTTACTAGAAGATGGAGAACTATCTTTAGAGCGTATTTATGGACGCTTAGAACTACCTCTTGGTGAAGAATTATTAAAACCAACGAAAATTTATGTCAAACCTATTTTAGAACTATTGAAGAAGCATGAAGTATACGGTATGGCGCATATTACAGGGGGCGGATTTATTGAAAATATCCCACGTATGTTGCCAGAAGGAATTGGTGCTGAGATTGAACTAGGATCTTGGAAAATTCAGCCGATCTTCCATTTACTTCAAGAAGTTGGGGAACTGGAAGAGAAAGAAATGTTCAATATTTTTAACATGGGTATTGGTATGGTAGTAGCAGTGAAGGAAGAAGATGCAAAAGATGTTGTCCGTCTTCTTGAAGAGCAAGGAGAAACGGCTCGTATTATTGGACGTACTGTACAAGGAGCTGGCGTTACTTTTAATGGGGGCAAAGCACTATGAGCAGATTAGCAGTTTTTGCTTCTGGAAGTGGATCTAACTTTCAATCTCTCGTTAATGCGGTAGAAGAAAAAAGATTGGATGCAGAAATTAGTTTATTAGTATGTGATAAACCAGAAGCACGTGCTGTTGGGCGAGCGCATTATCATCATATTCCGTGTTTCGCTTTTTCAGCGAAAGCATATGAGTCCAAAGAAGCGTTTGAAAAAGAGATATTAAAGAAGCTAGAAGAATATGAAATTGATTATATTATTTTAGCTGGATATATGCGTTTAATCGGGCCGACGTTACTAGAAGCATACGGAGGAAAGATTATTAATATTCATCCATCATTACTACCGAGCTTTCCGGGTAAAGATGCTGTCGGTCAAGCGTTAGAAGCAGGTGTGAAAGTAACTGGAGTAACAATTCATTATGTAGATGCAGGTATGGATACAGGGCCAATTATTGCGCAAGAAGCAGTGGTTGTTTCTGAAGGGGATACGAGAGAAAGCTTACAAAAGAAAATTCAGCAAGTTGAACATAAATTATACGTAAATACAGTGAATCAAATTGTTCAGTCTGTGAAAGAAGCAACTGTTAACTAACATACAACCAGGGGTGAAGGATAAATGAAAAAGCGTGCATTAGTAAGTGTTTCAGATAAAACAGGAGTAGTAGAATTTGTTAAAGGGTTACTAGAGCAAGGGATTGAAGTTATTTCAACAGGTGGTACGAAAAAGTTACTAGAAGAAAACGGCTTACAAGTAATTGGTATTTCTGAAGTAACTGGTTTCCCTGAAATTATGGATGGTCGTGTGAAAACTTTACATCCAAATATTCATGGTGGTCTATTAGCAGTTCGTGATAATGAAACACATGTAGCGCAAATGAATGAATTAGGTATTCAAGCAATTGATTTTGTTGTTGTTAACTTATACCCATTTAAAGAAACAATCGCTAAGCCTGATGTAACATTTGCTGATGCAATTGAAAATATTGATATCGGTGGCCCGACAATGATTCGCTCTGCTGCGAAAAATCATAAATTCGTATCTGTAATTGTAGATCCAGTAGATTATGATATTGTGTTAGCAGAACTGAAAGAGAACGGTGAAGTAGCAGAGGAAACGAAACGTAAACTAGCAGCGAAAGTATTCCGTCATACAGCAGCGTATGATGCGTTAATTTCTAACTACTTAACAGAGCAAATGGGTGAAGAAAGTCCAGAAACATTAACTGTGACATTTGAGAAAAAGCAAGACTTACGTTATGGCGAGAACCCACATCAAAAAGCAACTTTCTATAAAGCGCCATTCGCAGCAACTTCTTCTGTTGCATACGCAGAACAATTACACGGTAAAGAATTATCGTATAACAATATTAATGATGCAGACGCAGCGCTTAGCATCGTAAAAGAATTTACAGAACCAGCAGTAGTAGCAGTAAAACATATGAATCCATGTGGTGTTGGAGTAGGAACTAATATTCACGAAGCATATACTCGTGCTTATGAAGCAGATCCAGTATCAATCTTCGGCGGTATTATTGCAGCAAATCGTGAAATTGATAAAGCTACAGCAGAAAAGTTACATGAAATTTTCTTAGAAATTGTTATCGCACCTTCGTTCTCGCAAGAAGCTTTAGAAGTGTTGCAAAGTAAGAAGAACTTACGTTTATTAACTATAAATATTGAAAAAGCGACAAGTGCAAGCAAAAAACTAACTTCTGTACAAGGTGGACTTCTCGTTCAAGAGGAAGATACGTTATCATTAGATGAAAGTACAATTTCAATTCCAACGAAACGTGAACCTTCAGAGCAAGAATGGAAAGATTTAAAACTAGCTTGGAAAGTTGTAAAACATGTGAAATCAAATGCAATTGTTTTAGCGAAAGATGACATGACAATTGGTGTCGGTGCGGGACAGATGAACCGTGTAGGTTCTGCAAAAATCGCGATTACACAAGCTGGTGAAAAAGCACAAGGTAGCGCGCTTGCATCTGATGCTTTCTTCCCAATGCCAGATACATTAGAAGAAGCAGCAAAAGCGGGAATTACAGCAATCATTCAACCAGGCGGATCGATCCGTGATGAAGATTCTATTAAAGTGGCAGATACGTATGGGATTGCTATGGTGTTCACTGGCGTACGTCATTTCAAACACTAATAGAGGATGTTTAAAAAGTCCGGTCAAGATAACCTTCGCATGTCGTCGTTGCATCGCCAGTGCGGTACTCATGTAGGAAAGCTACACTCCGTGTCCTCCTGGCAAATGCGCCTAGACCTGCTCGGTGCTCTTGATCCTCCTTTTTAAACCTTTATTGAGATGGATGTTTAAAAAGTCCGGTTAAGATAACCTTTTATTGATATGAAAAAGCAAACTAGGAGCATAGCTTCTAGTTTGTACTTATTTAATTATTGGGGGATGAAATATGAATGTTTTACTAATTGGCCGCGGTGGGCGTGAGCATGCTTTAGCTTGGAAGTTTGCACAATCTGCAAAAGTGAAAAAGATATATGTAGCACCAGGTAATGAAGGTATGCGAGATGTTGCAATACCAGTTGATATTGATGAAAATGATTTTGATGCATTAGTTTTATTTGCCAAAGAGAATAATATTGAGTTAACTTTCGTTGGACCAGAAATTCCACTTATGAATGGAATTGTTGATCGTTTTAAAGAAGAGGGACTTCGCGTATTTGGTCCGAATAAAGCGGCTGCTGTTATTGAAGGTAGTAAAGCTTTTACAAAAGAGCTTATGAAAAAGTATGATATTCCAACTGCGGCGTACGAAACTTTTACCGATTATGAAGAAGCAGTACAGTACATTCAAAAAGTTGGTGCACCAATCGTTATTAAAGCTGACGGATTAGCTGCTGGTAAAGGGGTAACGGTAGCAATGACGCTTGAAGAGGCATTACAGGCTGTGAAAGAAATGCTACAAGATGTGAAGTTCGGCGCGGCAAGTAAGAAGGTTGTTATTGAAGAGTTTTTAGATGGACAAGAATTTTCATTAATGGCATTTGTAAATGGAACAACTGTACATCCGATGGTAATCGCTCAGGACCATAAACGAGCTTTTGATGCTGATAAAGGCCCAAATACAGGCGGAATGGGTGCATATTCTCCAGTACCACAAATTCCAGAATCAGCAGTCCAAGAAGCGATTCAAACCGTATTACATCCAACTGCTCAAGCAATGCTCCAAGAAAATCGATCGTTTACAGGGATTTTATATGCAGGGCTTATTTTAACAAATGATGGTCCAAAGGTAATTGAATTTAATGCACGCTTTGGTGATCCTGAAACAGAAGTTGTATTACCTCGCTTAGAAAATGATTTAGTTGATGTATGTAACGCTGTATTAGATGAAAGTGAGTTAGTGTTAGAGTGGTCAGAGGAAGCAGTAATTGGTGTTGTACTCGCTTCAAAAGGATATCCAGAAGCGTATAAAAAAGGTGAAATTATTACAGGATTAGATCGTTTAGAAGATGCTATTGTCTTTCATTCAGGTACAGCGATGAAGCATGGGGATTTTGTAACAAATGGTGGCCGTGTACTATTTATTGCTTATAAAGCGAAAGACTTACAAGAAGCGAAAGATAGAGTGTATAAAGAAATCGCAAAGATTGAGAGCGATGGCTTATTTTATCGTAGTGATATAGGATATCGTGCGATTGGGCATGAGATTACGCGAAGCTAACATATGTTAGCTTCTTTTTTTATAGGAAATAGAGTATAGTACGTTGAATCTTTTCAAGAGATTATAAACTATTTGTATCTATATACACTTTTTCTCTACCTGCTTACATCTTATTTCTCCAATTAATAATAGTAGTATTGAGATGATTAACGTAAGAGCAGCGACAAGGAGTGGGAGGGAAAAACTTTGCATTTGCTCCGCAATAATACCTGTAAAGATTGGACCGATAATTTGGCCAATCCCATAAACACCTGTCGTATAACCAATGATTTTATTACTTTCATTCGGTCTTATTCGTTTTGCTTCTGTAGTTGTTAAAATTGTAATTCCGACGAATGTAGCACCTAGAAGGAATGCACTTAGAAATGCCCCAAAAAGGTTTGGAATAAGGAGTGGAGAAAGTACACTTATAATTTGTAACATATAGGCGGATGTAAGAGCTCGTGTTGGTCCGTACTTCCGAGCAACAGTGGACCAAAGGTAACTAGATGGGATGACAGCAATACCGACAATAATCCAGCTACAAGATGCATAGAAGGGTGATAGTGTAATTCTTTCTACAATGGTGACAAGGAAGGTCCCTGTAATGATATAGCCAAATCCTTCGAATCCGTAAGCTAAAATAAGCCAAAATAAATAGCTTTTTCTATGAGATGTAGCTTGTATAGTACTTTTTGGTTGCTGTATAGTATGTCTACTGTCCTCTCTTAACCATTTCCATACAAGGATAGCTAAACTAAAACTAATAATTCCTAACCCAATCCATGCACCTTGCCAATTCCAAATTGAGTTGAATAAAGGTGCGAAACTTCCAGAGAAAATAATGCCAATTCCAACACCGCTATAAATCATGCCACCTAGCATGACTTTATTACTTTGAAATAAATAATCTAAAACAATACTAGAGGCAAGAACAAATACAATTGCACTTGTGAAACCACCGATAAAGCGAAGGGGAAACCATAAAAAGATATAAGAGGTTAAGCCCATACAAAGAGTTGAAAGAACATTGAAGAATAAACAGTGGTGTAATATTTTTTCACGATTTTTTATCGTAATGAATCCAATAAAGAATGCCCCAAGTAAATAACCAAGATAATTACTGGACGCTAAATATCCAGCGAGGTCATCTTCTATATGGGCTTGCTTTTCCATAAAAGAAATAATCGGTGTGTAGGCGAACCGACTAATACCCATGACAGCTATTAAAGAACATATCCCAGCTATAATCATTTTCCATGTTTTTGTTTCTTTCATATAATCTCCCTTCTTGAAATATCTTCTAATATATATGATAGAGGAATATATATGGGGCGTAAAATACTGATTTTTTATATGTAATATCAAAATTAATGATATGAACGAAGGGATATGAACGAATGAACTTACAAGATTTTGTAGCTTTTTATATGGTCGCGCAGGAGAAAAGTATTTCAAGAGCAGCTATTCGGTTGAATTTTGTTCAATCAAACATAACAGCAAAAATAAAACGGCTAGAAGCTGAATATGAAACACAATTATTTTATAGGCATCGAGATGGAGTTACATTAACACCAGCCGGAGAAAAGTTGTTAACATACGCTGAAAAAATGATTCAATTATTAAATGAATCAAAAAGGCAAGTGAAACATACAGCGGAGCCTGGAGGAGTATTGAAAATTGGAGCGATGGAAACAGCAGCAGCTGTTAGAATGCCCACGATTTTAGCTAATTATCATATGCGCTATCCAGAAGTGGAAATTATGTTGCAAACGCACAATACGGAAGAATTAACGAAGAAGGTACTCTTATATGAAATAGAGGGGGCATTTGTAGCTGATTGTATAGCTGATCCAGCTTTAGAAAAGATAGAAGTATTCCAAGAGGAAATGATGTTACTTTCAAAGCGGAATGTTTTGTGGGATAACGGATATTCGGAATCGCAGTCTTTTATCGTTTTTCAATCAGGTTGTTTTTATAGAAAAGTTTTAGAAGAATGGTTACTATCTGAAGGGATTGTTCCAAAAAAAATAATGGAATTAAATTCTTTAGACGGTATTATTGGATGCGTAAAAGCTGGACTTGGGGTGTCTATGTTACCACGTGAAGTAGCAGAGCAATTTGATAGCCATAAAGAACTTATTCATACACCGTTAGTACATGAAAACAGGTTTATTCCGACTTATTTTATTTATCGGAAAGATAGTGTGAGAACAGCAGCGTTAAGCAAGTTTATTGATGACTTGCTTTGTATAAAAACAGCCCGCTGAAAATTCAGTGGGCTGTTTGTTCATGCATCTTTATCTTTCTTCAATTTTCCTTTTTGCTTTGCCATTTCTCGAAGTAAATACTCGATGTGTGCATTGACGCTACGAAACTCATCATTTGCCCATTTTTCGATGACTGCGTGTAATTCAGGATCAATACGTAATGGAAAGCTTTTCTTTTTAGCCATAATTACTTATAGCCCTTAGTATAGGCTTCCTGTATTAATAACTGGTTGCGCACCTTTATCTGAAACGATGGCAACTAATAGGTTGTTTACCATATTCGCTTTACGCTCGTCATCTAATTCAAGTACGCCTTCCTCATCTAACATATGGATTGAATCCTTCGCCATCTTCACAGCACCTTCAACAATCTCTTTTCTAGCAGCTAATACCGCTTTTGCTTGTTGACGTTGTAGCATCGCATGGGCAATTTCTGTTGCATAAGCTAAATGTGTTAAACGAGTTTCTAATACTTCTACGCCTGCGATTTCAAGGCGCGCTTCTAACTCACGCTTTAATTCTTCAGAGATTTCTTCAGTATTCCCGCGTAACGTAATGCAAGTTTCATCTTGGAAATTGTCATAAGGATATTTTGTTGCGACGTGGCGGATTGCTGTTTCACTTTGAATTTCTACAAATCGATCGTAATGTTCAACACCGAACATTGCTTTTGCAGAATCAACTACTTTATATACAATAACAGCTGCAATTTCAATCGGATTTCCCTCAACATCGTTTACTTTTAATTTCTTACTATTAAAGTTTTCAACACGTAATGAGACAGTTTGACGGAATGCGAATGGAATTGTTAAAAATAAACCATTTTGACGAATTGTTCCTAAATAATTACCAAAGAACGTAATAACTTTCGCTTGATTCGGTTGAACAATACCGATACCTGTAGCGAGAATTGCCGCTAATATAATAGTTAGTGCTGCTCCTACAAAAATTTCTTGTGCAAGGAAAAATACACCGATAGCAGCTAAAATCAAAATTCCAATAATACCGAGAAAACCATTTACATAAAATACTTGTTTTTCTTTCATATGATCGCCTCCTGATATAAAAATGATATCACTTTTATATCATTTTAAGCAAGGGGTATGCACCTAATTTTCTGAAATTTATTGATTGATATCTTTTATGTACATTTTAAAGTTAGAAATAAGAATATACGTTCTGTTTTATGGTAAAATAAAGAAGACTTAACCGCCCACTGCAGCAGCTAAGTCCCTTTGAGAGCATCTTGCATCGTGACAAATGATTCAAAGCGGTTTTGCCAGGATTATTTCTTCAATCGCTGACTCAATCTCTTTGTCAGAAGCGTCATAACTTCCCTTTGACTTTGGCTTGTCATGAGCGGAAGTTTGATTCACTTCTTCTTTAGCATGTCCTTTTTCAGTAAAATTCATGCCAGGCATTTTAAATGCGCCCATATTCATGTATTTTCCAAATTTCCACGCTTCAACAATAGGGCAGAAGCGAACAATTCCCTCTGCAACTTTCATTGCACCAATCCATAGAAAAATGTTAGACCAAGTGCACCACGGCTTGCGTACAAGTTTAGTTGCACTACATCCGAAGAGGACAAGCCCAAGTGTAATTCGAATTAGAGCGTTTATTGTCCCGATGTTTTGCTTCATTAGAAAAACACTCCTTTTTATGAAAATTGAAATAGTAAATACTACTTCTCTTATTAGTATCCCGTGTGATTTTTGGGATATGTAATCCAACATTTGACGTTGAAAAAGATGTTGGAATCGGCGTGTGTGTCAGTAGCTTTTTTTGTTATAATGAAAGAATGCATAAAAAGAAGGTGAAATTAAATCCTTCTTTTTGAAAAATATTTAATAGCTATTTTAAAAAATCAAGATAAAAACTAACTGTTATTTTAAACAGAACTATAGATATAACTAGAGAAAAGGAAGGGTGTTTTCATGTACGATATTTCCGGATGGAAACATGTATTTAAGCTTGATCCAAATAAGGAGTTAAGCGATGAATATTTAGAAATGATTTGTGAGTCTGGAACGGATGCTGTTATTGTAGGCGGAAGTGATGGAGTTACAATTGATAACGTATTACACATGCTAGTTAGCATTCGTAGATATGCAGTTCCTTGTGTATTAGAGGTTTCTGATGTAGAAGCAATTACACCAGGATTTGATTTTTATTACATCCCAAGTGTTTTAAATAGCCGAAAAGTAGAATGGGTAACAGGTGTTCATCATGAGGCATTGAAAGAATTTGGGGATATTATGGACTGGGACGAAATTTTTATGGAAGGGTATTGTGTTTTAAATCCCGAAGCGAAAGTAGCCCAGCTTACAGATGCGAAATGTGATTTAACAGAAGATGACGTTATTGCATATGCGCGTTTAGCAGACAAGTTATTACATTTACCGATATTTTATTTAGAATATAGCGGTACGTATGGAGATGTTGAACTTGTTAAAAATGTAAAAGCAGAATTGAAACAAGCCAAGTTATATTATGGCGGTGGTATTTCTAATGCAGAACAGGCGAAAGAAATGGCGCAATATGCTGATACAGTAGTTGTTGGAAATATTATTTATGATGATATAAAATCGGCGTTAAAAACAGTTAAAGCAGTAAAAGGAGAGTAGGTGCAGGCGTATATGAGTATGACAGATAAGTTATTAAACGGTTTAAATCCACAGCAACAAAAAGCAGTACAAACAACGAATGGACCACTGCTACTAATGGCAGGTGCAGGTAGTGGTAAGACACGAGTGTTAACACACCGTATTGCGTATTTGCTTGGTGAAAAAGGTGTAGCACCATGGAATGTACTAGCTATTACCTTCACAAATAAAGCAGCTCGTGAAATGCGCGAGCGTATTGATAAACTTGTGGGACCAGAAGCAGAAGATATTTGGATTTCGACGTTCCACTCTATGTGTGTACGTATTTTACGACGCGATATCGATCGTATTGGTATTAATCGTAACTTTACAATCTTAGATTCAGGTGATCAGCTAACTGTAGTCAAAAAAATTATGAAAGAGCGCAATATTGATCCGAAGAAATTTGAGCCGCGCTCTATTTTAGCGGGTATTAGTAATGCAAAAAATGAATTGTTATCTGCGGATAAATATGCAAAAAAAATTACAATGGCTGATCCATATGAAAAATTAACGAGCGATGTATACACAGAGTATCAAAAACGTCTTTTGAAAAATAATTCATTAGACTTTGATGATTTAATTATGACGACGATTCAGCTATTCGAACGTGTTCCAGAAGTATTAGAGTTTTATCAGCGTAAGTTCCAATATATTCATGTTGATGAGTATCAAGATACGAACAAAGCGCAATATCTTCTTGTTAAACATTTGGCAGCACGTTTTAAAAATCTTTGCGTTGTAGGTGACTCTGACCAGTCTATTTATCGCTGGCGTGGTGCAGATATTTCTAACATTTTGTCATTTGAAAAAGACTATGAGAATGCACAGGTAATTTTGTTAGAACAAAACTATCGTTCGTCACAAAATATTTTAAATGCAGCGAATGCTGTTATTGAAAAAAATACGAATCGTAAACCGAAGAAATTATGGACAGACAATCAAGTTGGAAGTAAAATCTCGTATTATCGTGCCGCAACTGAAAAGGACGAAGCATATTTTGTTGCGAAAAAAATTCGTGACGATCTTCAAATGGGGAAACGAAAATACACTGATTTTGCAGTGCTATATCGTACGAATGCTCAGTCTCGTATGGTCGAGGAGATTTTCCTTAAATCTAACATTCCGTACAAAATTGTCGGGGGAACTAAGTTCTACGACCGTAAAGAGATTAAAGATATTTTGGCGTACTTACGTTTAATCGGTAATCCAGATGATGAAATTAGTTTTGCACGTATTATTAACATGCCAAAGCGTGGTATTGGTGCGACTTCTATCGATAAAATTATTAATTATGGTGTGCAAAACGGAATTTCATTAACTGCTGTATTTGATGAGATTGAGCATGTTGGAGTAAGTGCAAAAATTACAAAGGCAGTAAAAGAATTCGCAAGTTTATTACACAACTGGGTAAATATGCAAGAGTATTTATCTGTTACAGAATTAGTAGAAGAAGTTATTGAAAAAACAGGCTATCGCGATATGTTGAAAAATGAGCGTTCTTTAGAAGCGGAAGGTCGTTTAGAAAACTTAGACGAATTCTTATCTGTTACGCAAACATTTGAATCTCAAAGTGAAGATAAGAGCCTTGTTGCATTCTTAACAGATTTAGCACTTGTTGCTGATATTGATCGTGTAGATGAAGACCCAACTGCTGGTGAAGAAGTTATTTTAATGACGATGCACTCAGCAAAAGGATTAGAGTTCCCGGTTGTCTTTATTGTTGGTTTAGAGGAAGGGATATTCCCTCATACTCGTTCTCTTATGGAAGAGGATGAAATGCAAGAAGAACGTCGTCTTGCTTATGTAGGTATTACGCGTGCAGAAGAAGAGCTATATTTATCTAATGCGCAAATGCGTACTTTATTTGGTAGAACAAGTATGAACGCTGCGTCTCGCTTCATTACAGAAATCCCGGCAGAACTAGTGGAATCATTAAATGAAACAGCGCCGAAGCGTGAAAATTCGTTTGGTGCAAAAGGCAGAACAGCAAGTAGCAGTAAAATGACAACGACAACCACAACACGCTCTCGTTCAGCTTTCGCGCGTCCAGCAGCTAAGACGACAGGCGGTGAGCAAATTGGCTGGGCAGTAGGCGATAAAGCTTCCCATCAAAAATGGGGAATCGGTACAGTTGTAAGTGTAAAAGGTGAAGGTGATGCAAAAGAATTAGATATTGCGTTCCCAAGCCCAATTGGTGTTAAACGTTTGTTAGCAAAATTTGCACCTGTGACGAAACAATAGAAAGGAATGAGGATATGTCAAAAGAGATAGCAAAAAAACGTATAGAAGAACTGCGTGATTTGTTAAATACATTTAATTATCAATATCACGTATTAGACAATCCTTCTGTTTCTGATGCGGAATATGACCGTGATATGCAGGAGCTTATAAAATTAGAAGCAGAGAACCCAGAGTTTATGAGTGAAGATTCTCCCTCCGTTCGCGTTGGGGGAACTATTCTTGATATATTTGAAAAAGTAACACATAAGTCACCAATGTTAAGTTTAGGGAATGCATTTAACGAAGGGGATTTGCGTGATTTCGACAGAAGAGTATGTCAAGGAATTGATGGTGCGAATGTAAGATATATATGTGAATTAAAAATTGACGGGCTTGCCGTTTCGCTTCATTATGAAAAAGGACGCTTCATTCAAGGGGCGACACGTGGTGATGGTGTAACGGGTGAAGATATTACTCAAAATTTAAAAACGATTAAAGCTATCCCGCTTCTTTTAAATGAAGAAGTAACGTTAGAAGCACGAGGCGAAGCTTATATGCCGAAGCGTTCATTCGTTAAACTAAATGAAGAAAAAGAGCAAAATGGAGAAGACGTATTTGCGAATCCGCGTAATGCAGCAGCAGGTTCAATACGTCAACTTGATCCGAAAATTGCAGCGAAGCGTAACTTATCTATGTTTGTGTACGGTCTTGCGAATGTAGAAGAAAAAACAATTCCATCGCACAGTGAATCGCTTGATTTCTTAGGTGAACTCGGATTTAAGACAAATCCAAATCGCCGTACATGTGAAACAATCGAAGAGGTTATAGCTTATGTAGAAGAATGGCAAGAAAAACGTCCGCATCTTGATTATGAGATTGATGGAATCGTTATAAAAGTAGATGATGTTGCTCTTCAAGAAAGTCTAGGAACTACAGCGAAGAGTCCAAGATGGGCGATTGCTTATAAATTCCCAGCTGAAGAAGTTGTAACGAGACTAACAGGCATTGAATTAAGTGTTGGCCGAACAGGGGTTGTAACGCCGACTGCAGAGCTAGAGCCAGTGAGAGTTGCTGGTACGATTGTTCGCCGTGCTTCTTTACATAACGAAGATTTGATTCGTGAAAAAGATATTCGAATTGGTGACTACGTTGTTGTGAAGAAGGCGGGAGATATTATTCCTGAAGTTGTGAACGTTATTTTTGATAAGCGTACTGGTGAAGAAGAAGAATACCGTATGCCAACGCATTGTCCAGCATGTGAGAGTGAACTTGTTCGTTTAGAAGAAGAAGTAGCACTTCGATGTATAAATCCGACTTGTCCGGCTCAAATTCGAGAGGGATTAATCCATTTCGTTTCAAGAAATGCGATGAATATTGATGGACTTGGAGAACGTGTCATTACACAACTCTTTGATGCAGATTATATTCGTACATTTGCTGATTTATATGCATTGACGAAAGAGCAATTATTACAGTTAGAACGTTTTGGTGAAAAATCAGCAACAAACTTAATACAAGCAATTGAAAATTCTAAAGAAAACTCGTTAGAGCGATTATTATTTGGTCTTGGAATTCGCCACGTTGGAGCGAAAGCAGCACGTACATTTGCAGAGCACTTTGAAACGATGGATGAGCTTGTAAAAGCAACAGAAGAAGAACTAAAAGCAATTAATGAAATTGGCGAAAAAATGGCTCAATCTGTTGTGACATATTTTGATAATGAAGATGTATTAGAATTATTACAGCAGTTTAAAGAGTATGGCGTGAATATGACATACAAAGGTATAAAAATTGCTGATTTACAAAATGTTGAATCTTACTTCGCAGGAAAAACGGTTGTTTTAACAGGTAAGCTAGAAGTTATGGGACGAAGTGAAGCGAAGAAGAAGATTGAGGCATTAGGTGGAAAAGTAACAGGAAGTGTTAGTAAGAGTACGGATTTGGTTGTTGCAGGTGAAGCAGCTGGTTCGAAATTAGCACAAGCGGAGAAACATAATGTTGAGGTTTGGAATGAAGAGAGGTTCTTACAAGAGCTAAATAAGTAAGAGGTGCAAACTTACCATGAAAAAAATAGCATTAGCGATATTAAGCCTGGGCCTACTTGTAAGTGGGTGTAGTGCAGGTGCCGACAAAGATGAAAAAGTGGCTGAGAAATCGGGGAAAGCAAAAGAACAATCAGTTGTTCCAAAATACGCTATTTCGGATGAATATTATAAGACGACTATTCCATTTGATGGTGGAAATGCACGTGGTTTAGTGGTGCAAGGGCTAAATAGTCGTCTTGATATAGATGAATTTGAAACAGGATTAATGCGAATTGCAAAAGAATCATTTAATACGAAAGATAATTTTTTAAAAGGCGGAAGTGCTCTAGATACTCAAGTGATACAGATGCTTGTTAAAAGAAAACGTACAGATGCTGAACAAAAGGAACTAGAGGACAAATTAAAAAAAGATGCAGTTAAATTTCCTAATATAGGATTAAACCCTGCGTTAGGAACGGGATCCGAATCACTAGAAGTGAAAAATAAAAAAAATCCAATATATATTTCAAATATTTTAGAGCATGATTATTATGTGAAAAAAGGCGATAACAGCGAGGAACGTGTTGGTATGGTAGTTGGATTAGCAATGAATTCTGTTCAATATTTTAACGAAGAGCATGGTTATCCACGTGAAGCTGCAATCCCGGATGAAAAGATGTTAGCTGAAGGGAAAAAAATGGCGCAAGAAATTTTGAAAGTCATACATCAAAAACAACCTGATACAAAAAATATTCCGATAACATTTGCGATTTATCGCCAATCTCCAAAGTCTTCGCTCGTACCAGGTAACTTTGTTTCTTATGCAAATGTAGAAAAAGGTAGTGAAACGGTTGAAGATTGGAAACAAATTAATGAGAAATACTATTTGTTCCCATCAGAGCAAGCGAAAACAGATAATAAACGTGAAGATCTTGCAAGAGTATCCAACTTTAAGGCAAAACTAAGCGATTATTTCCAAGGCGACTATACAGCTGTTATTGGTACTGGTATGTATAGAGATGATGAATTAAGAGAAATGAAGCTTGATATTCCTGTCCAGTTTAATGGAAAAGCTGAAATAATTGGTTTTACACAATATGTGGCAGGGCTTGTTATGGAATACTTCCCGAATTATATGAAAGTACAAGTAACGATTAAATCTGTAGAACGCCCAGAAGCTATTATTATACGTGAAGCAAAACAAGATGAACCACTTGTGAAAATTTTAGATTAAATATGAAGGCTGTTCCTCTATGGAACAGCTTTTTTTCTTATGTAATTTTGTTATAATTTAAAATGTTGTAAATAATAGGGGTAAGGGGTAAAGTTTATGGAAGAATTAAGTTTTCAAGTCATTATTTTATTAATTGCATTCGGTTTTTTAGCATCTTTCATTGATTCCGTTGTTGGAGGAGGAGGGTTAATTTCGCTTCCTGCGCTTATGTTTGTTGGCTTATCGCCGGCTTCAGCAATTGCAACGAATAAATTAGCGGCAACAATGGGGACGTTTACGAGTGCGATGTATTTCATTCGATCAGGAAAAGTTGATTTTAAAATTGTAGGAAAGTTAATCCCGTTAACTATTGTTGGAGCTGTTGCAGGTGCTTTAGTAGTAAAATTTATTCCATCGGATATTTTACGCCCATTAGTACTTGTAATGTTGGTATTTATTGCTATTTATATTATTGCAAAAAAGAATTGGGGAAGTGTGTCTACCTATAAGAAGATGACGCAAAGAAAAACATTAATATTTTTCTTTGTTATTTTAATGATAGGATTTTATGATGGATTTTTTGGACCAGGGACAGGGTCATTTTTAATTTTTGCATTTTTATTAATTGGTTTGGATTTTATTCAAGCGGCAGCATCTGGAAAACTTTTGAACTTTGTTAGTAATATTGTATCTTTAATTACTTTTTTATTTTTAGACATAATTCATTTTGAATACGGTATTATCATGGGATTATCAATGATCTTAGGTGCTTATTTGGGATCGAAGTTTGCGGTTCAAAAAGGCGTTGGATATGTAAGGACTTTATTTTTATTAGTTACTATATTATTGATCGGGAAAAATGTTTTGGAATATACTCATATTTTGTAGATTCATACGCATGTATGAATCTCTTTTTTTTATTATATTTTAAAAATTTATTAATTTTTAAAATATAAGTCTAGGAATATTTGAATAAATCTAAATTATCGTGTAGAATAATGTTGTAAAATGTAAACGTTTTTCTAAGGGGAGGCTAAAAAAAATGGTAGTAGCATACAAACATGAGCCATTTACAGATTTTTCAGTGGAGGCTAACAAATTAGCGTTTGAAGAAGGTTTAAAGAAAGTAGAATCTTATCTTGGACAAGACTATCCATTAATTATTGGGGGAGAAAAAATCACTACAGAAGACAAAATTGTTTCTGTAAACCCTGCAAATAAAGAGGAACTTGTTGGTCGTGTTTCAAAAGCAAGCCGTGAGTTAGCTGAAAAAGCAATGCAAGTAGCGGATGAAACATTCCAAACTTGGAGAAAATCAAAGCCAGAAATGCGTGCAGACATTTTATTCCGTGCTGCAGCAATCGTTCGTCGCAGAAAACATGAATTCTCTGCTATTCTTGTAAAAGAAGCAGGTAAGCCATGGAATGAGGCAGATGCTGATACAGCAGAAGCAATCGACTTTATGGAATATTATGGTCGTCAAATGTTAAAATTAAAAGACGGTATTCCAGTAGAAAGCCGTCCAATTGAATATAATCGTTTCTCTTACATTCCATTAGGAGTAGGTGTTATCATTTCTCCTTGGAACTTCCCATTCGCAATTATGGCAGGTATGACAACAGCTGCTTTAGTTTCTGGTAACACAGTATTACTAAAACCAGCTAGTACAACTCCTGTAGTAGCAGCGAAATTTATGGAAGTATTAGAAGAAGCTGGCTTACCAGCTGGCGTAGTAAACTTCGTTCCAGGTAATGGTTCTGAAGTTGGTGACTACTTAGTAGATCATCCTCGTACACGTTTCGTAAGCTTCACGGGATCTCGTGATGTAGGTATCCGTATTTATGAGCGTGCAGCGAAAGTAAACCCAGGCCAAATTTGGTTAAAACGCGTTATCGCTGAAATGGGCGGTAAAGATACAATCGTTGTTGATAAAGAAGCAGATCTTGAATTAGCAGCTAAGTCTATCGTTGCATCAGCATTCGGATTCTCAGGACAAAAATGTTCTGCATGTTCTCGTGCAGTAATCCACGAAGATGTATACGATCACGTATTAAATCGTGCTGTTGAATTAACAAAAGAATTAACAGTTGCTAACCCAGCAGTATTAGGTACAAACATGGGTCCTGTTAATGACCAAGCTGCATTCGATAAAGTAATGAGCTATGTTGCAATTGGTAAAGAAGAAGGTAGAATCTTAGCAGGTGGCGAAGGAGACGATTCTAAAGGCTGGTTCATCCAACCAACAATCGTTGCTGATGTTGCAGAAGATGCTCGCTTAATGAAAGAAGAAATCTTCGGACCAGTAGTAGCATTCTGTAAAGCAAAAGACTTCGATCATGCACTTGCAATTGCAAACAATACGGAATACGGTTTAACAGGTGCTGTTATTACTAACAACCGTGACCATATTGAAAAAGCACGTGAAGACTTCCACGTTGGTAACTTATACTTCAACCGTGGATGTACTGGTGCAATCGTAGGTTACCAACCATTCGGTGGCTTTAACATGTCTGGTACAGACTCTAAAGCTGGTGGACCTGATTACTTAGCACTTCACATGCAAGCAAAAACTACTTCTGAAACTTTATAAGAAATAGTAGAGGAGCTCTTCACAAAGTGTGAAGAGCTCCTTTTAAAATTGAAACCCCATATATTACCGTCGTTCGAAGAGAATGAGCTAAAACCTATTAATAGCGGGATAAATATGTAAACAGAAATAAAATAATGAGAAAAGTTGACGTATTAGTCATATTTTTTAGTATTCATTTTGAGAATTTCCTGTATAATACAATTTGAAAGAAAATCTATGGTTCGACAAGGAACACTCCTTTCGGTTTTGCTCACTGAAAGGAGTGTTTTTTTATTGACATAGATCAAGAGTCTTGATTTCGGAATCTTCAATAATTAGATAGAAGAAAAACTCTCTATTTAAGTAGTTGATTTGGAAAATATTAAATATATAAGAAAAAAATTAAATTTATTTTTAGGATTTTGTATAGTATACTAAGTGATTTTATAATCGAATATCGAGATTTTAAGTTTTAATTATTGTTTTAATATTTATTATATTCTGGCATAATAGATTTGTACTTTTGGAAAAGACAAAAATGGTGAGGGGAAATGTTATGTGGGAAGGGATGATTGTTAGATGAATAAAAAGAATTATGTTGAATATGTTGACGTACTACGTGTATTTTCGATGTTTGCGGTAGTGTTTCTTCATACTGCTGCAGGAAGTTTACGGGGGAATATCGGTTCGGGTACTTGGCATATAACGAATGCACTGACAACTGTATTTAGTACGAGTGTACCTATCTTCTTTATGATTTCTGGTGCGATGTTAATGAGGAGTAGTAAAACGGAATCACTTAAAATAACTTATACAGAACGTTTGCCAAAATTAATTGTGCCATTTATTATATGGTCAACTATTGCTGTGTTATACTTTACGCCAAGGCCGATACAAATAACAAATGTTATTAAGAGTATTTTATACATGCCGAATCAAGCAGCGACAGTACATCTTTGGTTTATGTATGCCATTATTCCTTTGTATATTCTTTCTCCTCTTTTGAAGAAAATGGTAGATGCTTTAAGTAAAGAGCTTATAAAGTACATGTTAATTCTTTGGTTTATAGTAAGTTCGCTATTGCCAACAATTGCAGTACTAGTTCCAAATGAATTAAAACCAATATTTACGTTGTATCCTAATTTTGATATGAACTTTTTAGGCGGATATATAGGGTATTTCCTCATAGGTTATTATTTAATGACATATGAGAAGAAGGTATCCAAAAGGTTGTTACTATCCATAATCGTTATAGATACATTTTTAATTATATTGGGTACTTGGTATGCAACGGTTAAAATAGGGGAATACTCTGAGGATTTTAAGGCATACGTTAGAGTATTCGAAGTAATGCTTTCAGGTTCAATCTTCTTATTAGTAAAAGAGTATTTTAGAAATTACTCAATGAATCCGTTTATGTTTAAGTGGATACAAATTTTATCTGCTTTTTCATTTGGTGTGTATTTAATGCATAATTTAGTAGTTGTATATATTGGGAATAGATTGAATATTTGGCCAGCGCAATCAATTTGGATGTTATTAGTTGCTTTCATAATAATTACAGTTATAACAATGATAGCAATTATAATTTTTGCAAGTATAAAAATCACATGTTATCCATTAACAGGAATGAGTTTTAAGGAAGCTTCTCGTACATGTAATATTCAATTTTTATGGGGAAATTGGACTCAATCAAAAGATATTAAAAATGATAATGTATCAATGTAAATAATTAGTGAGGTTTTTATAAGTATAATATGAATTCCTCAAAATAGGGCATGAATAGATGGTAAATATAATATAGTCGAAAAAAATCCTTTTGAATTTTCAAAAGGATTTTTTTCTTTGGACAAACTCTTTTTTGCTAAGTATTTCCGCATATATATTATTCAAACTTGCTAAAATTGTATTATGAATATAAACAGCTGGTATAGTAGCGTTCTTAAAAGAAAGGTCTTTTGTAGCACAAGCATCATGTATAACGGTACATTGAAAGCCAAAATCGAATGCAGCCCTTACTGTAGCATCAATACACATATGAGTCATCATCCCGCATACGACGACATGTTCAATGTCTAAACGCTGTAATTGCTCTAGAAGATTAGTTTCTCGGAAGCTATTTGGATAATGTTTGACTATAACGGTTTCTTCTCTAAGTGGACGTACGCTTTCGTGAATATGTACACCTTCTGTATTAGGTAGGAAAAAAGTAGCGTCATCTTTTATAGCTACGTGTTGGATATGAAAAATAGGTTCGCTGTTTGTTCTAAAGTGTTGTAATAACTGATTAGCATATTCGCTTGCTTCTACTGGATTACGCAATTCCATCTTTCCATTTGGAAAATAATCGTTTTGAATATCGACGAGTAAAAGAGCTGTTTTCATATATTTATCTGCCTCCGAGTTTCATATTCAAATAAATTTATTCAATTTGTAGAGAGGATTCTCCTGTTTAAAAATATGAGGAAGAAGAATTTTAAATAACCTTGAAAGTTACTATTTTCTCATGAATTTTCATCTGAAAATTTTAATAAAGGAATAATTAATATTTTTCTAAAAAATGTATTGACTCTTATTATTCTGAGTTCTATAATGAGAATTAATTAAATGACAATTAAATCGATACATTCTTATCCAGAGAGGTGGAGGGACTGGCCCTACGATACCTCAGCAACGGGTTTTTTAATACCGTGCTAACTCCAGCAAGCCATATAAAGGCTTGGAAGATGAGAAGATGTGAACGAGTACATATAAGTGCTCTCCTTCTTATCTTTATGGTTGATAAGAAGGAGAGCACTTTTTATTTTACCTCGAAAGCTCTACTTCAAGTTTTTACAGCATATAGGAGGGGAAAAAATGATTTCTTTTAACAATGTAAGTAAAGTGTATGAATCAGCTGGGCAATCTGTTCATGCGGTGGAGGATGTAACATTATCAGTTGAGAAAGGCGAAATTTTTGGCATTATCGGTTTTAGTGGCGCTGGAAAGAGTACATTATTACGCTTAGTAAATATGTTAGAGAGACCAACGTCAGGAACGATTGCAATAGATGATAAAGATATTACATCATTATCGACGAAAGAATTACGCAAACTAAGACAAAGAATCGGAATGATTTTTCAAAGCTTTAATTTATTTAATTCAAGAACAGTGTTTGGGAATATTGCTTATCCATTAAAGTTAGCGAAATTGCCAAAGAACGAGATAAAGGAACGAGTGAATGAACTGCTGAAGTTTGTAGGGTTAGAAGATAAAGCAAACTATTATCCAGAACAGCTATCAGGGGGACAAAAGCAACGTGTTGGTATTGCTAGAGCACTTGCGACATCGCCAGATATTCTTATATGTGATGAGGCAACATCAGCCTTAGATCCAGAAACGACGACAGAAATTCTAAACTTATTAAAGAAAGTAAATCGAGAATACAATTTAACAATTCTTCTTATTACACATGAAATGCATGTTGTGAAAGAAATTTGTCACCGTGTAGCTGTAATGGAGAAGGGAAAAGTTATTGAAGAAGGAAAACTGTTCGATGTTTTCACGCAACCAAAAACAAAGACGACTCAAAACTTTGTACGTTCTGTTATTAATGATCATTTACCAGAAAGTGTTCTAGCGAAAATTCAAAATGGTGGTCAAATTTATCGTCTAACATTTACTGGTGAGGAGACAGGGCAGCCGGTACTATCATATATCGCAAAAAACTATAACGTCGATGTAAATGTACTGTACGGAAATATTATTGAACTTCAAAATGTGCTATTTGGAAATCTGCTTGTAGAATTGCAAGGTGAGCAGAGGGAAATTCAAAAAGCATTACAACATCTAAGACTGCAAGTGCAGCTGAAGGAGGTAGAAGCTCATGCGAGTTGATTGGAGTATATTTTGGCCGCGCATACTAGATGCGACGGGGGATACCCTCTTAATGGTAATTGTAACCCTTATATTCGCTACAATTCTTGGTATACCGCTAGGTTTACTTTTATATGTAACGAGAAAAGGAAACTTTTTAGAAAATAAATGGGTCTTTTCTATTCTTAACATCATAATTAATACAATTCGTCCGGTACCATTCATTATCTTTTTAGTAGCGTTAAGTCCACTAACGAGAAGTGTTATCGGAACGACGATTGGAACAGCAGCAGCAATTTTCCCGATGACGTTAGTCGCATCAATTGGTATTGCTAGAATGGTTGAAACAAATCTTGTTTCCGTTCCGAAAGGAGTAATTGAGGCAGCACAAGCAATGGGCGCCTCGCCAATTAGAATCGTTTTTGAAATCCTTGTACCAGAAGCGTTAGCACCATTAATCTTAGGTATCACATTTATGACAGTTGGTTTAATTGAATTTTCTGCAGTTGCTGGGCTTGTCGGTGGTGGCGGTCTTGGTGACTTGGCAATGACATATGGTTATCAACGTTTTGATACATCAGTTATGTTTGTAACGGTTGTTTTACTTATTATTCTCGTGCAGATAGCTCAAAATTTAGGAAACTACTTTGCGAAAGTCTTGTTACGTAGATCATAAAAAGGAAGAGAGGAAAAGAAAATGAAGAAAATTTTAGCATTTGCATTATCAGCGATTGTAGGAGTCTCAGCATTAAGTGGCTGCTCAAGTGGAGACACGGGTGCAGGAGCGAAAGAAAAAGTAGTTCGCGTCGGTGTAACTGGAACGGATGGAGACGCTTGGGAAATTTTGAAGAAAAAAGCTGAAAAAGAAGGGATTAAGATTAAACTGGTGGAGTTCTCTGATTATACAACTCCAAATAAAGCTTTAGCTGATGGAGATATTGAATTAAACTCATTTCAGCATATTGCTTTCTTAGAGCAATTTAAAAAAGAGCATAAGTTAGATATTACAGCTGTTGGTACAACACAAATTGCGCCAATGGGTTTATACTCTGAAAAATATAAGAAGGCAAATGAAATTCCAGATGGTTCAGAAATTGCAATTCCAAACGATCCAACGAACCAAGCACGTGCATTAAAACTTCTTGATGCAGCTGGAGTATTAAAGCTTAAAAAAGATTTTGGCTTATTTGGAGATCCAAGCGGCATTGCTGAAAATCCGAAGAAATTAAAAATTACACCGGTTATCGCACAGCAAACACCTCGTGTGTTAAAAGATGTAGCGGCATCAGTTATTAATAACGGTGTTGCTGGTCAAGCTGGATTAGATCCAGCGAAGGATCCTATTTTCTTAGAAGATCCAAAGAATGAAAATGCGAAGCCTTATATTAATATTTTCGCAGCTCGTACGAAAGATAAAGATGATCCAACACTGAAAAAAGTAATTGAACTATACCATTCAAAAGAAGTAACAGATGCAATTAAGAAAGAAACAAATGATGGTTCAATTTCAGTAGATCTTTCACTTGAGGAGCTTGAAAAAATCGTAAAATAATGATTGGGTTTAATGGACTAACAGAAGGAACCCCTCCGCTGTTAGTTCGTTCAACATATAATCTACTTAACAAACGAACCCTAATTCTGTACCTTCCAATTTTGTATAACGTAGAATCCAATGTTTGTTAAGTAGAGTAATGGACCAGGAGTTTTCCTGGTCTTTTTTTACCCCGTAAAACCCCCACTGATTAAAGTTTTACTTTATGAATGAAAGCAACTAGCAAATAGTAAGGTAATCCAAATTATAATGGGGTAAGAAAATAAGCTGAACATGAGTATAATTACGAATTGCTTTTTATGAATTAAGTGTTTTTGGGATGAAAAAAAGAAAATAGAAAAGATAACAATGAAAACTGCGGATATTACGCCGGGGTTATAGGAGCGATAAATGAAAAACAAAACAATATGTTGAACAGAGTTGAAGAAGATAGCCCCTTGTATAAAAATAATCCAGTATATAGAAGACAAGAAGTTCAGTTGATATAGAAAGATGATAAGTAAGACAAAGATTGTTAATACGGAAATGGCAATGAAAAATTGTTGGCTAGTTATAAGATGAATTGAAAATTGATTAGCAATATATTGTGGCATTTGGAAAGCTTCTTCAAGGTTATGAATGAAAAATAATAAAGGAATGATCCAGAGTATAGTAGTGGAATGTTTTTTCATCAACTTACATCACCCCAATAAAGTATAGAAAGCCTAAAAAAGGCCCTCTATACAGAGATAGTTATTCAATAATGATATTTTTTAAATTATTTTCATAATGCTCTCGCTCTTTCGGATAAGCAGCTAGTTCCTCTTGCAAAATATTTAGTATTTGCTTAGCTGATTGCTGGATTGGATTAGGCAGCTCTTCTAATATATGCATCCCGACTTTTACTTTTGTACGAATTACCCTTCGTAGTAGTTCCTCATGCATGCACTACACCTCCAAAACGTATATTTAGTACATCTTCTTCAAATTTTGCTCCTTGAATAGAAAGGTGTGTTAACGTTTTGGGCAATGTAATATTTCGTTTCACAGAACCGGCTCGAATAATAAGCTCATCACCTTTTTGATTTAATGCAAGTTCACTTTTGTTTGAGAAGGGGATGGATAGTGCGAAAATATACTCATCGCCATCCTTTTTTACATATTGTGTGCGCCCGTTAAATTTCACTTCAGTAGGACAATGATCAGTTTTAAATAAAGCATCGCCTACACGTTCTAACATAGACAAACCAACAACTTCTTGTTCAAACATTGGAGCTTCGTAAATAGGAAGTGGATCAAAACTATTTTGAATTAATGTTTTATATTTCTTTTGCGTATCTTTCCATGCTTGAAAATAAGGATCGGTGACGGTGTTAGGGATGACGCGATTAATCATAATGGCATCTACGTTATAATCGTATAAATTTAAATAAGTAAAGCTGCGCTGAGCTTCTTTAATGACCATTTTTTCAGGATTTACAACGATGCGGATACTTGTTACTTCTCGGTTTGATAAAATATCTCTCATTTCTCCGAGCTGTTCAAATGTATTTGTTAATTCGTCCATAATATCGTCGGTTGGAAGAGGGACACCAAGGAGTGGTTGTGCTACAGGACGAACGACTTTTAAAACTTTTCTTTTAATAGGAAATAATTTTTCCATCCACCAGCCGAGCATGTCTGGAAAGCTTAGCATTGCTAATGTTTCTCCTGTTGGGGCACAATCAATAATGATAACATCATATGTGTTTTGTTTATAATAATCGAGTACGCGAAGTAGGCTAATTAAATCTTCCATACCAGGAAACATCGTTAATTCTTCTGTTGTAATATCATCGGCTGCTTTGGAAGTGAAGAGTAGTGTAATATATTTCTGTAATTTTCCCCATCCTTTTTCCATCTCATAAATCGTATTAATTTCTTGTGCCCACAAATTTTTACGAACTTCTAATGGCTCAGAAGATAGCTTTATACCAAATGAATCTCCTAAACTATGAGCAGGATCTGTGCTCATTACTAATGTTTTTAATCCTTGCTTTGCACTTTGAATTGCTGTTGCTGCTGAAATGCTAGTTTTTCCTACGCCGCCTTTACCTGTATACAAGATAATTCTCATCATTCATATCCCCTTTGTTTCGAATGTCGAATATTACGAGTGTCGAAGTAAATGGTTGAATAAAAACCCAGATAGGGTTTTATTCAATCGGAATGTTTTTCATTTTAGGTGTAGAAACCTTTTCTTCTGTTTTTTGCTGTGAGGTAGCAATGTGATTCATAATCTTTTGGAAAATTTGTAGTAAGAATGCTTTTTCTTCTTCTGACAATGCTTCTGTCACTAAGCTAAAGTAATGGGCTGCATTTTGTTTTACTTCTTGAACGAGCATTACGCCGGTTTCTGTTAACCGAATTAATACAATACGTCGGTCGTTTTCATCACGGTAGCGTTCAATATATCCCTTTTTTACAAGGCGATTTACAACGCCCGTCGTTGTACTCATCGGTATATCAAGAAGGTCAGCAATTTTCGTCATTGTAATATCTGTATTTCGTTCCATCCAAAGTAAACAAAATACTTCTGTTTTAGAAAGTGTTAAATCTAGGCTTACCCATTCTTCAGGATAGAAAAGTTTCTTGGCGTTATCTAGCAGTAAGTCTAAAAAATGTTCATATTGCAACAAATAATTCCACTCCCGTATATTTCGAGGTTCGTAATATTTATTTTTATTTTATGTAGAATAGAAATAATTGTCAATGATTTTAATTTTTTTTTCAGATTAGGCAGAAAACTTCCTTTGAAATAGTATTCTTTTATGATAGATTTATAAATATAAAACTAGAATTTACATAAAAATCCATCATGGTAAATATACTTATCTATAATGGGTATGCAGCTAACGAGGGGGAGAACGATGAGAAGACGTAATACGCAAGCGTTCACGTTTTTAGCATGGACTTCATTTGTTTGTGCGCTTTCAGGTATGCTAATTGGGATTTATACGTTAGATGAAACGCTTAGTGTAAAAGGATACTATTTAATTGGAACATTATTTTTAACGATGTCTTGTTTTGTATTACAAAAAACAATTCGTGATAATGAAGAAGATAACGAGAGATTTCCGAAAAATAAACCGTTAGATAAAGAGTAAATTGTAAAGAAAGGCATTTGCCTTTCTTTTTTTATGTAAAAATGGCGTAAGTACTCTGTGTTGACTTGCTTGAAGTACTGAAAATTTGGTATCATCAATAGTATTGTAGATTGAACGATATATTATGGAGGTGGCCTAGCCGTGTCAAGAATTTCCGTTGAGAATGTAAAGCACGTAGCACATTTAGCACGTCTTGCAATTACTGATCAAGAAGCAGAAAAATTTCAAAAACAACTAGATGCAATTGTTACATTTGCAGAACAGTTAAATGAATTAGATACAACAGATGTAAAACCAACAACTCATGTATTAACGATGAAAAATGTTATGCGTGAAGATGTACCAGAAAAAGGTTTACCAGTCGAAGAAGTATTAAAAAATGCACCGGATCACAAAGATAATCAAATCCGTGTTCCAGCAGTATTAGAATAGAGGAGGGGAATTTCGATGTCATTATTTGATCATTCAGTATCAGAGTTACATAAGAAGTTAAACAGCAAAGAAATTTCCGTTACGGATTTAGTAGAAGAATCTTACAAACGTATTGCGGATGTTGAAGATAACGTAAAAGCTTTTCTTACATTAGATGAAGAAAATGCACGCGCAAAAGCGAAAGAATTAGATGCAAAAATCGGCGCTGAAGATAATGGTTTATTATTCGGTATGCCAATTGGTGTAAAAGATAACATTGTAACTAACGGCCTTCGTACAACTTGTGCGAGCAAAATGCTAGCAAACTTCGATCCAATTTATGATGCGACAGTTGTGCAAAAGCTAAAAGCTGCTGACACGATTACAATCGGTAAATTAAACATGGACGAGTTTGCAATGGGTTCTTCAAATGAAAACTCAGGATTCTATGCTACGAAAAACCCATGGAACTTAGATTACGTTCCGGGCGGATCTAGTGGTGGTTCTGCAGCAGCTGTAGCAGCAGGAGAAGTACTATTCTCTCTAGGTTCTGATACGGGTGGTTCTATCCGTCAGCCAGCTGCATATTGCGGTGTTGTAGGTTTAAAACCAACTTACGGACGCGTATCTCGTTACGGATTAGTAGCATTCGCATCTTCACTTGACCAAATCGGACCGATTACACGTACAGTAGAAGACAATGCATACTTATTACAAGCTATTTCAGGTATTGACCGCATGGATGCAACTTCTGCAAACGTTGAAGTTGGAAACTATTTAGCTGGTTTAACAGGCGATGTTAAAGGTTTACGCATTGCTGTACCGAAAGAATACTTAGGCGAAGGTGTTGGCGAAGAAGCTCGTGAGTCAGTACTAGCTGCTTTAAAAGTATTAGAAGGTATGGGCGCAACTTGGGAGGAAGTATCTCTTCCACACTCTAAATACGCTCTAGCAACGTATTACTTACTATCTTCTTCTGAAGCATCTGCTAACCTTTCACGCTTTGATGGCGTGCGTTACGGTGTTCGTTCTGATAATGTAAATAACTTATTAGATCTTTACAAAAACACACGTAGTGAAGGTTTCGGTGATGAAGTTAAACGTCGTATTATGCTTGGTACATTTGCTCTTAGCTCTGGTTACTATGATGCATATTACAAAAAAGCACAACAAGTACGTACATTAATTAAGAACGATTTTGAAAATGTATTTGCTAACTATGATGTTATTATTGGACCAACAACACCAACTCCGGCATTTAAAGTGGGAGAAAAAGTTGACGATCCAATGACGATGTATGCAAATGACATTTTAACAATCCCAGTAAACTTAGCGGGTGTTCCAGCGATTTCAGTTCCATGTGGATTCGGTGCTAACAACATGCCACTTGGTCTACAAATCATTGGTAAACACTTCGATGAAGCGACAATTTACCGCGTTGCACATGCGTTTGAGCAAGCAACGGACTATCATACAAAAAAAGCAAGTCTGTAAGGAGGCGAGCATAGATGAATTTAGAAACAATTATTGGTTTAGAGGTTCACGTTGAGTTAAAAACAAATTCGAAAATTTTCTCTGCGAGTCCAACAGAATTCGGAGCGGAGCCAAATACACAAACAAGTGTAATTGACTTAGGATACCCAGGGGTACTTCCTACTTTAAATAAAGAAGCAGTTAACTTTGCAATGAAAGCTGCAATGGCATTAAACTGTGAAATCGCAACGGAAACGAAGTTTGACCGTAAAAACTATTTCTATCCAGATAACCCGAAAGCTTACCAAATCTCTCAATTTGATAAGCCAATTGGTGAAAATGGTTGGATTGAAATCGAAGTAGACGGTAAAAAGAAACGTATCGGTATTACACGTCTTCATTTAGAAGAAGATGCTGGTAAATCAACGCATACAGCTGATGGTTCATTAGTAGACTACAACCGTCAAGGTATGCCTTTAATCGAGATCGTATCGGAGCCAGATATGCGTACGCCAGAAGAAGCATATGCATACTTAGAGAAGTTAAAATCAATCATTCAATACACTGGTGTATCTGATTGTAAGATGGAAGAAGGTTCTCTGCGTTGTGATGCGAACATTTCTCTTCGTCCAGTTGGACAAGAGAAGTTCGGTACAAAAGCGGAACTGAAAAACTTAAACTCATTCACTTACGTACAAAAAGGTCTTGAGCATGAGCAAGTGCGCCAAGAAAAAGAACTGTTATCTGGTGGTATCATCCAACAAGAAACACGTCGTTATGATGAAGCAACGAAGAAAACAATCTTAATGCGTGTGAAAGAAGGATCTGACGATTACCGTTATTTCCCGGAGCCAGACTTAGTTGAACTTTACATCGACGATGAGTGGAAAGAAGCAGTTCGTGCCTCTATTCCAGAACTTCCAGATGCGCGTAAAGCTCGCTACGTTGCAGAAATTGGCTTACCAGCTTATGATGCACACGTATTAACATTAACGAAAGAGATGTCTGATTTCTTTGAAGCAACTGTTGCAGACGGTGCTGATGCGAAATTAACATCGAACTGGTTAATGGGTGAAGTACTTGCATACTTAAACAAACAACAAAAAGAATTAAAAGACGTTGCATTAACGCCTGCTGGTTTATCTAAAATGGTTCAATTAATTGAAAAAGGTACAATTTCTTCTAAAATCGCGAAGAAAGTATTTAATGAATTAATTGAAAAAGGTGGAGACCCAGAAGAAATCGTTAAAGCGAAAGGTCTTGTTCAAATTTCTGACGAGGGTACACTTCGTAAAGTTGTAACAGAAATTCTTGATAATAATGAGCAATCTATCGAAGACTTTAAAAACGGTAAAGACCGTGCAATTGGCTTCTTAGTTGGTCAAATTATGAAAGCTACAAAAGGACAAGCAAATCCACCGCTTGTTAACAAAATCTTACTTGAAGAGATTAATAAGCGATAATAGTAGTGACTTTTAAAGATTAAGCAGAAAAACACCCGTACATGGGTGTTTTTCTAGGTTAATCAAACGTTTGTTTAAATGAGACAAAATCGTTTAAACAAACGTTTGATTAACTGTCAAAAGTGGAAAAATGTTTGTATAGCAACTATGGTATGATAGTTGCAAAAAGGTGGGAATAATGATAAATCTAAACATAGAGGTTTTTTTCATCTCATGAAATAATAGATAGTTATTATTCGTTATATGTAAATTTTTATGGAAGAATGGATAGAAATAAAGTGAAACTTTAATCAGTAGGAGGTTCATCCAACACTGATTATTAGCCCTCACCAATCGGGCATTTACTGCCCGCAAATAGCGGGATAAATTTTTTGGTCAAATAAAAAAACCATTGAAATGAATATTTACTTTTGATGGACTACACGAATCGGGTTCTTACTGCCTGTTTGAGCGGGATAAAAGAAGGATAGCAAGATGAGAGGAGGTAGGCATGGGAATACTGAATAGAAGTTCAGTATGTTCTTTTTCGATACATAAAGAAATTTCCTGTGCTAATAAATGATGAAGCGAGCAAGAATTATTTATAATCCTACTTCTGGGCGTGAGCTATTTAAGAAGAGCTTACCAGAAGTATTACAAAAATTAGAAAAAGCTGGCTATGAGACATCTTGTCATGCGACAACGGGTCCTGGAGACGCTACTGTGGCGGCGAGGCAAGCTGCGGATCGTAAGTTTGATGTTGTTATTGCGGCTGGTGGCGACGGTACGTTAAATGAAGTAGTAAACGGTTTAGTTGGGCATGAATTCCGTCCGAAATTTGGAATTATTCCAGTTGGAACGACAAATGACTTTGCACGTGCGATTGGTGTACCTCGTTCTATTGAAGAGGCAGCAGATATTATTTGCGAAGGAAAAACAGTGCCATTAGACCTTGGTAGAGCGAACGATACATATTTTATTAACATCGCTGGTGGCGGTCGTATTACAGAATTAACATACGAAGTACCGAGTAAGTTAAAGACAGTATTAGGACAACTTGCTTATTACCTAAAAGGTATCGAGATGTTACCATCATTGCATCCGACATATGTTGAAATTGAGTATGATGGAAAGTTACTACAAGAAGAAATTACGATGTTTTTAATTACGAATACTCGTTCAGTAGGTGGATTTGAAAAGGTAGCACCGTATGCATCTATTAACGATGGGTTATTTGATCTATTAGTACTGAAAAAAGGTTCTATCGCTGATTTAATTAAAGCAGCAACACAAGCACAACGTGGTGAACATATTAATAATCCAAAAGTGTTATATACACAAGCGAACCGAATTAAAGTACATTCACCAGATAAATTAATGATTAATTTAGATGGTGAGTATGGTGGAGATGCACCGATGGAATTCGAAAATATATATCATTGTTTAGAACTATTTGTTCCTGAACATCAAGAGGATGCCCTGTAAAGGCATCCTTTTTTACTTTGTTAAAATGAATTGTAAATTGGGAGTTAGTTTGATTTTTATGGTATTTTTACAATTCTTTTATTTTACATCCATACTTTATTGATACACTGGAAGAGATAAGAAATGAGAGGTAGGGTGCTATGGAGAAGGTAAAGGCGATATTATTTGATAAAGATGGGACATTAATGGATTTTCATTCAATATGGATAAAAGTAGCTGAAGAGCTTGTAGCTGAATGTATAAGTTTATACCATTTACCAAGTACAATAGGGCAGACCTTATTAGAAGAGATTGGTGTAGAGGGAGCATTTGTTAATCCGAGGAGTGCAATAGCTGCTGGAACAAGCCTTGATGTAGCGAAGGGGCTTTGTAATTATATTGAGTCTGCTAGAGAAGAAGAGATGCATCAGTGGGTAAGTGAGAAGTTATTTTCCCTTATGTATGAGCATCGTTCGCATATGAAAATGACAGCGGATTTACCGAAAGTGTTACAGGCATTAAAAGATAAAGGATTTATATTAGGGGTAGTCACGGCGGATGATTTCGCACCAACAGAATTATTTTTAAAACAATATAAGTTGGAGAACTTTTTTGATTATATTATAGCCTCAGATACATTCCCTGCGCAAAAACCAGATAAAAAGATTATAGAAGTGTTTTGTGAGAAATTTAATTTAGAATCATGTGAGGTTGCGGTTGTTGGAGATACGCCAACTGATTTACATTTAGCTAAAAATGGCGATTGCTATGCAATTGGGGTGCTATCTGGTACGGGAGACCGTCCAACATTAGAACCACTTGCTGATTTAGTGTTAGATTCTGTTGGAGAGTTTATTTCTCAATCGGGTGAGTTTTTCTGGGAGAAAGAAAAGTCTAATGTGTAAGGAAAATAAGTCTATAAAGACTCTTAATGAGTCTTTGTAGACTTATTTTTTATACCTGGATACAAAGAATATAGGATAAATGCTAGAAAAGAAAGTTGGCATATATTTTGCAATAAGAAGAGAAAACAATGTAAAGAAAAGGATGGGGTACGCAATGAACACAAAAAAATTTGCTAAAGTAAATGAACAAATTCCAGGACCGAAAGCGGCATCTTTATTAGAACGCCGTCAAAATATAGTACCAAAAGGAGTAAGTAACGGCATCCCAACGTTTGTACAATCTGCAAATGGTGCTCTTGTAACAGATGTTGATGGCAATCAGTACATTGATTTTGCAGGAGCAATCGGGACAATTAACGTAGGGCATTGTCATCCAACGGTTAAAGAAGCGCTCCATAAACAAGTCGATCAATACATTCATACTGGATTTAATGTCATGATGTATGAGCCATATATTGAATTAGCAGAAAAGCTTGCGGCATTGGCACCAGGAAGTTTCGATAAGCAAGTCCTATTTTTAAATAGTGGTGCAGAAGCAGTTGAGAACGCGGTGAAAATTGCTCGTAAATATACGAAGAGATCTGGTATTATCGCATTTTCTAAAGGTTTCCACGGGCGTACATTAATGACAATGACGATGACAAGTAAAGTGAAGCCATATAAATTTGGGTTTGGTCCCTTTGCTCCAGAAGTATATAAAGCGCCATTTCCATACGAATACCGTCGCCCAGAGGGATTAACGGAAGAGCAGTATGATGATTTTATTATTGAAGAGTTTAAGAACTTCTTCATATCGGAAGTAGCACCAGAAACAATCGCAGCTGTTGTAATGGAACCTGTTCAAGGGGAAGGTGGATTTATCGTCCCAAGTAAGAAATTTGTTCAAGAAGTACGCCGCATTTGTTCAGAGAACGGCATCTTATTTGTAGCGGATGAAATACAAACAGGCTTTAGTCGTACAGGAAAATATTTTGCAATTGATCACTATGATGTCGTTCCAGATTTAATTACGGTGTCTAAATCATTAGGTGCTGGTGTACCGATAAGTGGTGTCATTGGACGTAAAGAAATTATGAATGAGTCTGCACCAGGTGAACTTGGTGGAACGTATGCAGGAAGTCCATTAGGATGTGCAGCTGCATTAGCTGTTCTCGATGTAATAGAAAATGAGAAATTAAATGATAGAGCGATAGAATTAGGAAAAGTCGTAATGAACCGATTCGAAGAGATGAAAAATAAATATCATTGCATCGGTGATGTGCGTGGGTTAGGCGCAATGTGTGCATTTGAGGTCGTTCAAGATCGTAAGACGAAAGCACCTAACAAAACGTTAACGGCTAATCTATGTGCAGAAGCAAATAAGCGTGGGTTACTTTTATTATCAGCAGGAACGTATGGAAATGTTATCCGTGTGTTAATGCCTTTAATTATTACAGATGAGCAACTTGAAGAAGGATTAACAATAATTGAAGAATCGTTGCAAGCTTGCTATGAGCAAACAAACATCGCTCGCGTGTAAAAACTGAAGTATAAATAGCAAACATTCTAGCTGACTCTATATTAAATGCAGAAAATTCACTTTATAATAAAGGTAGTGAAGTGGATCGATGGATTTGAAGTTAGGGGTGGCTAGGATGGTTGCAGAAAAGGAACGAGTGTTAATGGATTTAAAAGATGTATTTGAATATGCGTTTGACGAAATTTTTGTTACAGATGAGCAAGGGATCGTTGTGCGTGTAAATAGTACATGTGAAAGGCACTACCAACTAGCTGCAGAAGAGTTAGTTGGTAAGCATGTAAAAGAACTACAAAAGAATGGAATCTTTTATCCATCAGCGACATTAGAAGTGATTGAAAAAAAGAGGCCAATTGAACTCGTTCAAACTACAAAATCAGGAGAATATTTACACGTTCGTACAAGGCCTGTTTTTGATGATGAGGGAAATTTAAGAAGAGTGATTAGTTATTCTCGCGACCTTACTGAACTCTATCAATTACGTCAAAAGGTAGAGGAAATGGATAATCAGCTAAAAACATATAAAAAAGAATTAAGAGAAACATATGAGCATGAAGGACTTATTTTTAAAAGTCTAGCCATGCAAAAAATAGTCGATACAATCAAAAAAGTATCTGTAGTGGATAGTACTGTTCTCGTTTTAGGCGAGACTGGAGTAGGAAAAAGTCGATTAGTACGCCATTTACATGAAGTGAGTCACCGTAAGCATGAAAGTTTCTATGAAATTAATTGTGCGGCATTGCCAACTAATTTAATTGAATCGGAGCTCTTTGGATATTCAGGTGGATCTTTTACAGGTGCGAATCGTGAAGGGAAAAAGGGACTATTAGAATCCGCGCATAAAGGAACTCTTTTTTTAGATGAAATCGGTGAAATGCCGATTGAAATTCAAGCGAAGCTTTTGCAAGTATTGCAAGAAAAAACATTTCGTCCTATAGGCGGAAGAGAATTAAAAAAAGTGGATGTTCGAATTGTGGCGGCAACAAATAGAGATTTAAGCGAGATGGTGAAACAAGGAACATTTCGGAAAGATTTATACTATCGTTTGAATGTTATTCCAATTGCAATTCCCCCGCTTAGGGAGAGAACAGAAGATATTTTGCCGCTTATTTATCATTACTTGCAGCACTTTAATAAAAAGTACGGACGTGATGTGAAACTAGCGCCGAGTACGTTACAAATGTTTGTCGGATATCCGTGGGAAGGAAACAATAGAGAAATAGAGAATGTAATTGAGAGAATTGTTATTACTGTCGATGATGTTGTAACGGTAGAGGATTTGCCACTCTCTATGCAAGAGGCTGCAGTTGAACAATCAGGGCGAAGTCTTTATAAAATGCTGGAAGAGGTAGAGAGAAATATTATTCTTAAAGCGTATAAAACGTATGGATCAAGTTATAAAGTGGCTGAGTTTTTGCAAATTAGTCAATCTGCTGCTACTAGGAAAATTAAGAAGTTCATAGAGGAGGAAGAAAATATTGGATAAAAAGGCGACTTTCGTAAGTATAGATAAAAAGGCGATGTATATAAATGGTGAGTGGATTACACTACAAGAACAAATTGAAGTAAATAATCCTGCGACGAAGGAAATATTTGCAACTGTACCAAAAGGCGGAGTAACAGAGGCAAAGCAAGCTGTTGATGCTGCACATGAAGCTTTTAAAACGTGGTCTAAGTTAACGGCAGCAGATCGTGCCACGAAGTTAAAAAAGTGGTTTACGCTTATTGATGAGAATAAAGAAGAGATCGCAGCGATTATGACGAAGGAACAAGGGAAGCCGTTTGCAGAAGCGATTGGTGAAGTAAATTATGCAAACAGTTTTGTTGAATGGTATGCAGAAGAGGGGAAACGCGTATATGGTGAAATGATTCCTGCTGCTCATCCGAATAAGCGCATTTTAGTTATGAAGCAACCAGTTGGCGTTATGGCAGCTATTACACCTTGGAACTTCCCAGCTGCTATGATTACGAGAAAGGTAGCCCCAGCGCTTGCAGCAGGCTGTACAGCCGTTGTGAAACCGGCAAGTCAAACGCCATTAACTGCATTGAAATTAGCTGAATTAGCCCATGAAGCAGATATTCCAAAGGGCGTAATCAATATCGTAACAGGTAGTGCAAAAGCAATTGCTGATACATGGATGGAAGATGGTCGCGTTCGAAAAGTGTCCTTTACAGGGTCAACGGAAATCGGGAAAGAGTTAATGGCTAGTGCGGCGCAAACGATGAAAAAAGTTTCGCTTGAGTTAGGGGGACACGCTCCGTTTATCGTAATGAATGATGCAGATTTAGATAAAGCAGTAGAAGCGGTGATTGGTTCGAAATTCCGTAATGCAGGACAAACGTGTATATGTACAAACCGAGTATTCGTTCAAGAAGAAGTATACGAAGTATTTGTAGAGAAGTTCCAAAAGTCAGTAGGGCAGTTGAAAGTAGGAGACGGTTTCGGTGACGGAACGACTGTCGGGCCACTTATTGATGAGAATGCAGTTTCAAAAGTACAAGAACATATTGAAGATGCTATTCAAAAAGGTGGAACAGTTTTATATGGTGGTCAAAAGGTCGCAGAGTTAGAGGGACATTTCATTCAACCGACTGTAATTGGGTTGGCAAATGATACGATGCTTTGTATGAATGAAGAAACATTTGGGCCAGTGGCACCAGTTGCGAAATTTAAAACAGTTGATGAAGTAATTGAACGTGCAAATAATACACCATACGGTTTAGCTGCGTATATTTTCACGAAAGACATTAGCCAAGCATTCCAAATTAGTGAAGCGCTAGAGTACGGTATTATTGGTCTAAACGATGGTCTTCCATCAGTTGCACAAGCACCATTCGGTGGATTTAAAGAAAGTGGTATCGGCCGTGAAGGAGGCCATTTCGGCATCGAGGAATATTTAGAAATTAAATATATTTCATTAGGACTATAAGTAGTATACTAGAATCTCTATAAGGTAACAGAGAAGGAGATTCTAGTATGGTATATTGGCTATTATTACTTGTTACAATTATTTTTGAAGTAGCTGGAACAATCGCAATGAAACTATCAAATGGTTTAACAAAGCTCGTTCCAAGTGTACTTATTTTCGTATTTTATGGAATTTGTTTCAGCGTGTTTGCTATCGTCGTTAAAAAGATTCATTTAAGCATTGCTTATGCCATTTGGTCTGGCGTTGGAACGTTACTTATTACAATCATTAGTGTTTACTTTTTTAAAGAGCATATTAGCTTATTCCAAGCATTTTGTATTCTCTTTATTGTTTTGGGTGTCATTGGGCTTAAGGTTTCATCGGCATCATAAAAGGCTATCTTCCTGTGTGGAAGATAGCCTTTACTTTTATCCCGCTATTTTCCGGGCAGTAAGACCTCTACCTCAAAATTCAGCGAAAGCAAAGAAGTTAGGTGGGGGATCGGACTGCCCGTAAAAGCCCAATTGGTGAGGGCTGATTAAAGTTTCACTTTATTAAAACGCCCAGTTACCTTTACGGAAGATAGGCTCATGTCTGCCATCAGCTGTAATACCATCGATATCAAGCTCAGCGGATCCAATCATGAAGTCGTTGTGTGTAATACTAGCGTTTGCGCCGTTTTCAGCAAGTTCTTCTTTAGACATTGTTTTTCCGCCAACTAAGTTAAATGCATAAGCATTTCCGATTGCAAGGTGGCAAGATGCATTTTCGTCAAATAGTGTATTGTAGAATAAAACATTTGTGTTTGAAATTGGTGAGTCATGAGGTACTAAAGCTACTTCTCCTAAGAAGTGAGAACCTTCATCTGTTTCTACTAAATGTTTTAAAGCTTCTTCACCAGCTTCAGCTTTATAGTCTACGATACGTCCATTTTCAAATGTTAACGTGAAATTATCGATAATATTACCTGCAAATACTAACGGTTTTGTACTAGAAACTTGGCCGTTTACACCTGTTTTAAGTGGCATTGTAAATACTTCTTCAGTTGGAATATTAGCCATAAATGGTACGTTCTTTTCATTTAAGCTACCAGCACCAGCCCATACATGTTTTTCTGGAAGTTCGATTGTTAAATCTGTTCCAGGACCTGTATAGTGAAGAGCTTTATAATGCTTTTCGTTTAAGTAATCCACTTTTGTATGTAATGTTTCATCATGTTCTTTCCATGCTTCTACAGGATTTTCTAAATCAGCGCGAGTAGCTTTGAAAATAGCATCCCATAACTTTGCTTCTTGTTCTTCTGGCGCTACGTCAGGGAATACTTTCGCAGCCCATTCTTTCGTAGGAACAGAAATTACACACCAGCTTACTTTATCGGCTTGTACGTAATCACGGTATACTTTCATCGCTTCTCCAGCTACTTTATGAGCTGTTGCGATACGTGTTGCTTCTACACCTTTTAATAAATCAGGGTTTTCTGCATAGATAGACATAAATGCAGCGCCTTCTTTTGCTAATTCTTCACGAGCATGTGCTTTCCAAGAAGGGAATTCAGAGAAAGCTTCTTCAGGAGCTAGATCGAACTTTAAGCGTGTTAACGTCTCATCATTCCAATCCACATATACGTGTTTTGCACCAGATTTATATGCTTTCTCTGTAACGAGGCGTACAAATTGTACAGCTTCAAGAGGTGCACTAATTGATAAAGTTTGCCCAGGTTGAATATTAACACCAACATTAACTGCAAGAGCAGCATATTTCTCTAACGTTTGTTCAAATGACATATGTATAATCTCCTTTAATTTGAAAGATTTCTTACTATATATAATACAAGAAAATTCTAAAAATATATATAAATATAAAGTAAAAAGAGAGCTCAAAATGTATTGAGCTCTTACATTTACTTAATTGAAGAAGCAAACTGCTCTACAGTCGTTGTATGGTGTATACGAACGCGCTTCATCTTTAACAATTCATCAGGTTCACCCTTCGTAATGAATTGCCCAGGCTTTGTCGTCGTCGCAAATTGATAATACTTCTTCGTTTCTGCAACAACCTTATCATCTACATGACCGAATGGATAAGCAATCGCGATAACAGGCTTACCTGTTATTTTTTCTAGCTTTTCTTTTGAACCTTTTAACTCTTCCTCATAGTTTGTAATTTTCGGCAAGTCTGCATGTGTTGCAGTATGAGATTGCACCGAGAAAATGCCGGAATCAACCATTTCTTTTATTTCAGAAGTAGACAATGCTCCTTCTACATCAACGTTATCAACAATCATATATTCTGTTGCTGCCGGTTTAAAAGTATCATCTTTTAGCTTTTGTAAAACGCGAAATGCATTCATATTATTTTTCATACCGTCATCAAATGTAACGAAAATCGGCTTATTTACTTTATTTATATCGCCCCAGCGTTCAAACGTTAACAGCGTATAACCATTGTCCTTTAAATGTTTCATTTGTGCTTCAAAGTTAGCTGGTGATACGAATAAGTCTTTAATACCTTGACCATGATAATCATCAATTGCGTGATACATAAGAACAGGAACCTTTTGTTCGAAAGTAATAGTAGATTTCGTAAGCGGGATTGTTTTCCCAGCTTCTTTCATTCCTGTTGCTTCAATTTGGAACTCACCGCGTTTTCCTTCAAATTCCTTTATATCAAAAGGAAGTGTGAATTGTTTCTCTTTTTCTTTAGAAGAAAAAGATTTAGCACTTTCCTTGCCATCAGCTGTGCGCCAAATTTTATATTGTACTTCATTTAAAGAATCTTTTATGTCTGTAATATGAATACTTGTGTTTGTAGATTCGTGTGTAACTGCATTATATGAGATTTTACCTTGTTTTTGCACAGTCTCTTCTTGTTTCTTAATCCCTTGAGCCGTTTTCTCTTTTTTAGGTTCTGGACTTACATTGTTAGTATTACAGCCTGCTAGAATGGCAGACGTACATAAAGCAATTGCTGCGTATTTTCTCATGAAAATCACCTTCTATTGTGTAGTATGTTGCATATTGACATTAAAATCCCCACCGCTATAAGAGTGGTGGGGATATACCCTTGTTCATCATATCATTTGAAGAAAATGAGGGGAATATGATTTTTAGGAGGCTATTAAGGTAATAGATTAGTGACTTTGAATAGATGTATTTTTTTGTTTCTTATGAGAATTAATAATAATATAACCGACTACAAAGATAAGAGGAATAACGAAGACATAGATAGGCATTCCCCATACATAATAGCTTTTCAGCGTTAAGACTAGTAAATGTAAGAAATCGAAAATTGCGTGGGCTTTCATAATATCCTCCAATGGTTTTTTGAAAATTATAACATTTTAAACTTGTTATTTGTATAATTTGGAAAGTGATTTAAGCTAATTTTAAAGTAAGAAGAAGACTTATTAATATGCAATTTTGCATACAGATATGGATTTTATTAAAATATAAAGATTTTATACTATAATAAAAACCGCTATAAAACTAAGTAAGAATAATGTATGGAGTGGAGAATAGAAATGAAATATAAAAAAATAATATATATCTTTTTCATATCACTATTTATAGTTGGTTGCCAAAGTGAAGTGAGTAAAGCGAATAGTGTGGAAGAGTATATTCCATCGCATCTTATGAATGCGGAAGTGACGGCGGATATCATGACACTAGAGATGGATCGTGATACACGTAAAAAAGTAGAGGTTATTACTAAAAAGATGAGTGATCATGTGAAGAATGATAAAGAGTGGTACGTAAACTACATATCAGGGCATATAGATAAACAGGTGAAGCCGTATCATCCTAACTTTGGTATTACAGAAGAAGAATATCACTTTTTTAGAAACGCCGTTGAGAATAGTAGTTTATCTAATATAAGTGATGGAAAACTTCAATTTAAGCAAAAAAGTAACCATGAAATTGAAATTGTTTCAAGTAGAAACCTAGAACTATTCCAGCATCTAGTAATTGATACAGAGAAGAATATAATAAAAACTTCTTTTGGAGAATGTCAGTATGTTGGAGAAATAAAGCCATCTTCAGAAAAAAGAATATTAGGTCGAGTGAATGGAAAACAATGGATGTTACAAAAAGGAAATTTAATCTATTTATTCTCTTTAGGAAAGCTTGAAGGAGAAGATAAATCTGTTATGGTTATTTCAGTAAAAGGCATACACGAAGGAAAACTTATTAGTAACGAGGAAGTAGTCGAATTCCGTTCGATTTCATAAAGAATCAAAAAAATCACCTTACTCGTTAAAGTAAGGTGATTTTTTATTAAATAAACAATCCAGCGATTGTCGCAGATAAAATAGAAGCAAGTGTTGATGCAAATAGCATTTTCCAACCAAATTTAGAAACAACGCTTCCTTGTTTTTCAGAAAGGGCACGGATTGTACCAACGATTGCACCAATTTGGCTAATACTTGCGAAGCTAATTAAGAATACTGTAACGATTCCAACTGTACGTGGAGCTAATGTTGTAGCTGTGTCTTTTAAATCAAGGATTGCTACAAACTCATTTAAAACAATCTTCGTACCCATAATACCACCAGCTGGGATAATATCTTGAGTTGGAATACCCATTAAGAATGCGAATGGAGAAAGTACGTAACCGAAGATTTGTTGTAAAGTAACAGCATGTCCCATTGCGCCTGAAGCTGCACTAATTACGTAGTTTACAACTTCCATCACACCGATAAAGGCGATCATTAATGCGGCAACGATACCAGCGACTTTTAAACCATCAAGCGCACCGTTAATCATTGCGCCGATAAAGCTGTCTCCGAATAGAGTTCTATCAAATTTCTGAATCACTTCATCTTCTTTTTTCGTATCAACTGGTGTTAATAACGAACAAACGATTAAGCTTGAGAATAAATTTAGCGGAAGAGCTGCTAGCACGTATTTTGCATCTAACATCATTACGTATGATGCTGTAACAGAAGCAGAAACGGAGCTCATCGCAGAACAACAAATGATAAACATACGGTTTTTATTGAAATGCTGTAAATCGTTTTTAATAACGATTAACGCTTCACTTGAACCGAAGAATACAGAGTTTACTGCATGGAATGACTCAACGCGTGGCAAACCAGTAATTTTTGAAATTGCACCGCCGACAACACGAACGATGAATGGTAAAACACCTAAATAACTAAAGATTGAAAGTAGTGCTGAGAAAAATACGATAATTAATAATACGTTTAAGAAAAAGACAAAATCTCTGTGAATTCCATTAAAGAGAAAATCGACACCTGTCGTACCAAGTTTAATTAGTTTGTTGAAAACTTTACTAATGAAAATAATGATTTGTTGACCAACCTTTGTAGCAAACATAAACCAACCGATTAAAATTTGGAAACCAATCATAATTGCAATTGCACGGAAGTTGATTTTACTTTTGTTGTTTGACAAAGCAAAACATAAACCTAACACGGCAAGAATACCGATAATGCTCATTACATATTGCATGTAGTTGCCCCTTTCAGAAGTTCGTATAAAGTTTGTACATAAAACGCTCGTTATATTACTAAAAATAAAAGAACGAGGTTTTATGTCATACGTAAGATGTCTGACCTTTTAGAAAAATAAAAATAAAAAAAGACCCATATGGATTCACTTTCATCTATGAGAGAAAGCTAATCAATATGAGTCCTTTTTTGCGCATAGGCTAATATTCATTAGTTTTCCCCATAGTCCAGCAATTTAAGGTTGCCGGGTAGAAACTCTCGATCCATATTATCAAGTATATATGAGGTAACATCGTCCGTATTAAATTAGTAGTAGCGTAACATTAACAGAGAAGTATCGTCAATAGCTTTTTTTCTTCCAATAGAAAAAGACCATATAAGTATGATAAAATGTAACGCAGTGTTATGAAAAAGAGAGGTCGGAAAATGAGTACTAAAATGACGCCACCAGTTGAGAAAAACGAGTTTATAGATGTAGTATTTGAAGATTTAACACATGATGGTGCCGGTGTTGCGAAAGTAAAGGGCTATCCTATTTTCGTTAAAAACGGATTACCAGGTGAAGAAGCGCAAATTAAAATTATTAAAGTGAAGAAAAACTTCGCATTTGGTCGTTTAATGAAGCTTCATACAGAAAGTCCATATCGTAAAGATGCAGAATGCCCAGTATATAACCAGTGCGGCGGTTGTCAGCTTCAGCATTTAACTTATGAAGGACAGTTACAAGCGAAAGAAAAACAAGTACGTGACGTTATGCAGCGTATCGGAGGACTAGGTGATGTTCCTGTTCATCCTGTACTTGGCATGAAGAACCCGTGGGTATATCGCAATAAAGCACAAGTACCAATCGGAGAACGTGAAGGCGGACTTGTAGCTGGTTTCTATCGCCAAGGAACGCATGACATCATTAATATGGAATCATGCTTAATTCAGGCAGAAGAAAACGATACATTAATCCAAGAAGTAAAACGTATTTGTGAAAAGCACGGTATCACTGCGTACAACGAAGAGCGTAACAAAGGAACACTTCGTCACGTAATGGCTCGTTACGGACAAGTAACAGGGGAAATTATGCTTGTCTTCATTACGCGTACAGCAGAATTGCCGAACAAAAAAGCAATCATTGAAGAAATTGCAGCGAAATTCCCAGAAGTAAAATCGATTGTTCAAAACGTAAATACGAAGCGTACGAATGTAATTTTCGGAGACAAAACGACAGTACTGTACGGATCAGAATATATTTATGACTTTATCGGTGACATTAAATTTGCGATTTCAGCACGTTCATTCTATCAAGTAAATCCAGAACAAACGAAAGTGCTATACGATAAAACGTTAGAATACGCAAAATTAAATGGTAACGAAACAGTAATCGATGCCTATTGCGGAATCGGATCAATCTCGTTATTCCTAGCGCAAAAAGCGAAAAAAGTGTACGGCGTTGAAATCGTCCCAGAAGCAATCGAAGACGCAAACCGAAACGCAGCACTAAACAACATGACAAACGCTGAATTTGGCGTAGGAGAAGCAGAAGTAGTCATTCCAAAATGGTACAAAGAAGGCGTAATCGCCGACACAATGGTCGTAGACCCACCGCGTAAAGGCTGTGACGAAGCATTACTAAACACAATCATCGACATGAAGCCAAACCGCGTCGTATACGTATCGTGTAACCCAGCAACATTAGCACGTGATTTAAAAGTACTAGAAGAAGGCGGATATAAAACACAGGAAGTACAACCTGTTGATATGTTCCCGCATACGACGCATGTGGAGTGTGTGGCTTGGCTTAAGCTAGTATAATAGGAAAGCAGTTGATATAGAAAAAATCTATACCACCTGCTTTTTGGTTTACAAAAATACCATTCATAAGCGATTTTAGTTAAAATAAATATTGCTGATTTTCACAAATTATAAATTGAGATTTTGAAATTGTATTCATAGTGAGAGGATTTGAATTTGAAATGATAGATAATTTTTGGCGTGAATTACCACGACCATTTTTCGTACTTGCACCAATGGAAGATGTGACAGACGTTGTTTTCCGTCACGTAGTAAGTGAAGCAGGTCGTCCGGACGTATTCTTCACAGAGTTTACAAACTCGGATAGCTATTGCCATCCAGAAGGTATGAAAAGTGTACGTGGCCGTTTGATTTTTACAGAAGATGAACAGCCAATGGTGGCACATATTTGGGGAGATAATCCTGAATATTTCCGTCAAATGAGTATTGGTATGGCAGAACTAGGATTTAAAGGCATCGATATTAATATGGGTTGCCCAGTACCGAATGTAGCATCAAGAGGGAAAGGTAGTGGCCTTATTCTACGTCCAGACGTTGCAGCAGAACTTATCCAAGCAGCAAAAGCGGGCGGACTACCTGTCAGTGTAAAAACAAGACTTGGCTTTAAAGAGTTAAGCGAGTGGGAAGATTGGTTAACGCACATTTTCAAACAAGATATTGCAAACCTTTCTATTCATTTACGCACAAGAGAAGAAATGAGCCAAGTAGATGCGCACTGGGAACTAATTCCGGAAATAAAAAAATTACGTGACCGTATTGCGCCAAATACGTTAATAACAATCAATGGAGACATCCTTGATCGTAAAATGGGACTGGAACTTGCTGAAAAATACGGCATTGATGGCGTAATGATCGGACGAGGCATCTTCAAAAATCCATTTGCGTTTGAAAAAGAGCCAAGGGAACATAGCAGTAAAGAACATCTAGATCTTTTAAGACTACAACTTGATTTACAAGATCAATATGCAGAAGTACTGCCACGCTCAATCACAGGACTTCATCGCTTCTTTAAAATTTATGTAAAAGGCTTCCCTGGAGCTGCTGAATTGAGAAATCAATTGATGAATACGAAGTCGACCGATGAGGTGCGTGGGTTGTTGGATAAGTTTGAGGATAGTGTTGGTATGGCTCAGGATAGTGAGACGGTTTAACGCTCTGAAGATAGAGGGAAATGGACTGTATTAATTTGTGGGTAGTTATTTTATTTAGTTTTGAGTTTTTTTGTGAATGTAACTTTTTTTGTTGATACAGTCTGCTTGCTGAAAAAAGAAGTCTTTGAGAATATAATGAACTAACGAATACTCGTAAGGAGAAAAATGACAAGAGCTGGAGTAGAGTACATTAGGCTCTATCGAGGTATGAAATGTAATCTGAATAATAGACAGAAATAAAAAATCTCTTTATTTGAGCATGGCCATCAAGTTAAGAAAATGTATGATTTTTATCTAAATAGGACCTCCTTACATGCAGAGTGCATGTAAGGAGGTCCTATTTTATGTTCAAATTAATTAATTTAACAGCGGGAAAATTAAATCTAAATTTCCGATTATAAAAATATTGTTTTTCGACTTCTTTCGACATAATTTATAAAGTTAATTATTTAGTATTGGTATGAAGATCTTTTGAATAATAGTTATTTTTAAATATTCGATAATAATTTTAGAGTACTGTGGAATTTTCTTCTGATTTGAAGATTTTTTCTTATAGGAGCTACCAGAATTTTTTTATTTTAATTGGAGGGAAATTATGAAGAAAGTATTAATAGCTTTACTTACAGCAGGATTAATTACATCGGGTTGTCAAAAATCAACAGAATCAGTACCAACAAAAGAAGTAAGCCAAAATGTTAAGCAAGATGAGAAGAAAATTATGACGAATGAGAGCAATGATATTTCGACTTCAAATTTAAGTGGAATAGCAATGTACCTAAAAAAAAACTATCGACTTGAAGATTTAGAGAGAACGCTTTCATCCCCGAGAACAAAAGAGGAAACTAGATGGTTATATGTAGATAATTATGCTAAATATACATTTGAAAGTGATGGGAAAATTATTAATCATATTAAGATTGAATTATTAGAGCCAAAAGATTTGAAGTATAAGGATGCCTTCAAATTATTAGGTCTTGATATTATGTTAGGTACTAAAATTGAATCAGAAGGCACTGAGGCGGAAGGGTATGCAAAATATGATGTTCGAGGAAATGATGCGAAAAGTGTGCAGATTGAGAAGTTTTCAGGAACTGGGGGCGGTAGCATATCTGTAAGTGTGGATGGGGCTTTCAAAAATAAAGAAGGTACTGTTTGGTTGGATTGTGACCGGGATGGTAATGTGAAATTTATTGAAATGAATTATAAGGGTAAGGCGGTAGGAAATGAAACAAGTGTTGCTAACGAGAAATTAGAACCCTTTGATGCAGAGGCAGGATTGGAAGTAGGAAAGAATATTGCAAATATAAAAGTTTATGATACGAAGGATTTACTTATTGAACAAACCGGATTAGCCCCATTTTTATTTCAAGCAACGCTGTATGATAATCCAAATATGTATTATACAGCTGATTTTCCGATAAAAGTTCGAGTTGATAATAAGTCTACGGTAGAAGAAGCTGTGAAAATCGGAAATGAAATTAACAATTTAGTGGTAAGTGCTGTAAATAAAAAGTTTCCACATAAAAATTTTAGAGTCAAAACGTACATTTATCATACAGAATTGGATTCATCAGGTAATTTTAATGCTACTACATCAAAAAAATTGAAAATAATAGAAAATTAATATGTGAAACTTTGGGGATTTGATTTTAATAATAGGGCAGGGAGAAATAAAATAATGAATTGTACAGCATGTAATAAGAAATTATTGAAAACAAATAAGTACTGTACTAGTTGTGGTACAGAGAGAATAAATTTGGATGAATCAGAAGAACTATTTGATAATGGAGAATTCCATAACGATATTACGCCCCAAAATAGAAATGATAAAAACATAAAATTAATAAGAATTGCAAAAAAATCTCCTTGGTACGTGTGGATAATTGGGATTGTGTTTATAGTTATATTAGTTAACGTTCTAATTCAAAATAATAGTCCACAAGAAACAGTAAAAGGCTTTTTTAAAGCTCTTGAATCAAGAGATTTAAACAAAGCAGGTGAGTATATACATCCGAGTCTCCCTTGGGATGTAGAAGCTGGAAAACGTATTGGAATTCCAAAAAATGCGTCAATAGATATATTGAATATAGAAGAAAGAAAAGTTGGAGATAGAGCAAAATTAAAAGTTACGATAGATATCTCTCCAAAACCTTTATACGGCCCTAATCCTGACAATATTACTATTGATTTGAAGAAAGTTGACGGAAAGTGGCTAATTTATGATATGCAATAGTCTCCTATATGGATAAAATTCATCGAAATCCATAAACTCTAGTTTGTATAGAAGAAATATAACAATGTAAGAGACGAGCAGTGTATTTGAGGAATCAATGCACTGCTTTTATAGTTAACAAATATAAAATAGAATGTAGATCTAATGAACTAAGAAAAAATGAACCGAAAAGTTACCATAACCCTTCTATAGAATCAAATTATTGCTTGGATTGTAGTATAGCCTCTATAATCATAAATTTGGTTAAGACTACAAAACCTCCCCCTAAAATGTTAAAGTAGTAACTTAACGACATTAATTTACACATGCTAAAAGCATTACTATAATCAACATTTCAGGAGGAAACCCAATGGCAATGAGCAACAACGATATATTAAAAAGAGTACGATACGCTTTAGACATAAGAGATATAGATATGGTAGAAATCTTTAAACTTGGCGGGATGGAAGTAACGAAAGAAGACGTAGTTGATATGCTTACAAAAATAAAGAAAACTCCGCAACATGAAGCTGAAAATGATGAGGTAGCTGAAGATGAGTACGTATTAACATGCGATATGATGATGTTAGAGGCATTTTTAAATGGATTTATTACTTTAAAAAGAGGAAAGCAAGATCCGAAACCAGGGCAGCCTGCACCTGTACAGAGCAAGGAGAGTGCCAATAACCTTCTTCTAAAGAAAATGAAAATCGCACTATCTTTAACGAGTGAGGATGTACTTGATATATTAGATAGCGTAGGCGTTACGGTAACAAAAGGAGAGTTAGGCGCTCTATTAAGAAAAAAAGGTCATAAAAATTACAAAGAGTGCGGCGATAGATACGCAAGGAATTTCATTAAGGGATTAGGTGTAAAGTATAGAGGATAATGAGTTCGTTAAAGCAGTAAATGATATAATAGGTAGAGTAGGACGTTCGTATCCTACTCTTTTTTATTTGTAAAAATACTATGCTAGGTGATGAAATGGTACATACATATTTAGGTGAGACAATTAATTTTCATATAACTTATAAGAAGAAAAAGTCCGTGCGTCTTTTTGTAGATTCGTATGGAAATGTGGAAGTGCAGGCTCCGAAAGGGACACCTGTTGAATACTTAGTCCAGTTGCTAGAGGAAAAGTGGGATTGGATTCAGACAACACGTAAGGAAATGGCGGAGCGAGCGCGTGGACCACAGGAAAAGGATTACGATCAAGGAGAAGGCTTTTTGTATTTAGGGAATACGTATCCGATACAGATTTCCCAAGATGTAAGCATTGAGCAAGACAATGCGATTTTTGAAGGGGATAAGTTACATATTTATGTGAAAGAGCTAAAGGATGAGAAAATACAGCAAGCTTTAAAACGATTTTATTATAAGCAGTGTAAAACTTTAGTAGAGAAGAGCATTAAAGTGCATCAAAGTAACTTTAAGACAAAACCACGTTCTATTCGTATTACAGATAGTAGTCGTACTTGGGGTACTTGCGATTCGAATTTACAACTAACGTTCAATTGGAAGCTAGCGATGGCACCACAGCGAGTAATTGATTATGTAGTTGTTCATGAAATGTGTCATATGGTTCATTTAAATCATGATCGATCTTTTTGGCGTCTTGTCGGGAAGATAATGCCTGATTATAAAGAAATGGAGAATTGGTTAGCGTTATCTAGTTGGAAGATGACGGTTTAGGAAGGGATATCGATTTTTGTCTGTAAATCGATATTTCTTGTCGAATCGTTGATATATTGTGAGTTTTGATAGATATATTTTAAAAATCGTTGATATATTGTGAGTTTTGATAGATATATTTTAAAAATCGTTGATATATTGTAAGTTATGATAGATATATTCGAAAAATCGTTGATATAATTTCATTTACTACAGGATTGTTCAACAAATCGAAAAGAGAAGAGGTCACAGCAGACATCTCCTCTTTTCGAGTATATAGATTATCGCCCAAACTTCACAATGAAAGTATCTGCTGTTTTCTCCATCTCATACCCACGATACCCCTCCGAAAGCAAAGCCTGCTGTCCACTAGCATCACTCATTAGAATACTTTGAACATCCGTCCAATCGCTTTCTTTATCTCCGCGCAATTTCTTCACAAAAACATATCGCAGACTACCACCATACTTCTCCTTCAGCGCAGCAATCTCCATCCCTTGCGCAAATTTATCCTTCAAACTCGGGATGTTAAAAGGAGCAACGGTGCAGCATACATAATCATATTTGCTATCTTCTTTTTGTAATTCGTCCATGATGACGTTTGCTAATATTTTTTGCATCCCATTTCCTCGACAGTTCGGATGAACGTTTGAGATTTCTTGATAGATGACGCGGTGTAGTTCACTTTCTGGCAAACCAATATCAAGCCCTAAATGTTCATCATCGATAGGCGGGACGAGTAGAGCGCGAAATGCGATGAGTTCGTTTTCGATAAAAGCACCGATCATCATGCCGTTTCCTTCTAGAATGTATTGAAATTCTTCTTGTGGGAGTGGTTGTAAACGACTTTTATCTTCTAGTGCTTCAACTACGATGTTTTGTAGTGATAAAATTTGTTCGATGTGCTCTAGTGATAGTAATGTAACGTGAAATGATTCGTTATTTTGTTTTAATGTTCCTTCGTATAGAACCGTCATATGATAGTCCTCCTTTAGCGTACAACGTCTTGAAAGACGGTTAGTTCTTGTAGTGTATCTTCATTTATTTCAATGCCCAGTCCGGGCTTTTCGTTTAAGCGAATGAATGGTATATCGTAATGTAAGTTTCCGATGTCTTTCGTGAATTTTAATGGTCCCGTTAGCTCTACGCTCGTAATGATTTTCTTTGAGAAAGCGACATGGAATCCTGCGGAAGAGGCAACAGATGATTCGACCATTGATCCCACTTGGCATTCAATGCCGGCCATTTCAGCTTGATGAGCGAGCTTTACAGCTGGATATATGCCACCGCATTTCATTAGTTTTATATTCACTTTATCAGCAGCTTCTAATTTAATAATTTGGCGCATTTCACGAGAACTTTTTAGTCCTTCATCAATCATAAGCGGGAGGTCTGTCTTAGAACGGATATGAGCCATGGCATCAATATCGTCCGCGATAACAGGTTGTTCAATCCAGTCAATGTTTAAATGTCCTAATGAACGCAGTGCTGTTAATGTGTTTGCGCTATTTTTCCAGCCTTGGTTTACATCAACGCGAATAGCGATGTCATTTCCTACACGTTCTCGTACAGCTTCAATACGTTTCACATCTTCTTTTACATTCGTACCAACTTTCATTTTGAAAGATTGGTAACCTTTTTGAATCATAGAAGCAGCTTCTTCAGCCATATCTTCAGGATCGGCAATACTTAAAACGTGAGTGACATGGAATTCTTCATGATAGCGCCCGCCAATTAATTGATATACAGGTTGATTTAGTTTTTTGCCCATTATATCAAAACAGGCAATATCAATTGCAGCTTTCGCTGTTGGAACACCGTAAATTGTATTGTCCATCATGTCGTGTATTTTTTCGATATTCATTGGATTTTTCCCAATTAGAGCAGGGGCTAGCGTATGTTTTAAAGTATGGAAAGTACTTTCCCACGATTCACCTGTGACGTGATCATCAGCAACGCCTTCACCGTAACCGATAATACCTTCATCTGTTTCCATTTTGACGATAATAGAGGGCATATCAGAATAAGAGCCATAACTAATAACAAACGGATTGCGAAGCGGTAAACGAATTGCGTAAAGATGAATAGCTGTAATTTTCATTGAATAGAAACCCCTTCCTGTTTACAATAGTTTTATACATTTGATATAGTTGACGTTAAATAGTCGTTAATTAATGATAAGGAGTTAGAGAAAATTATGATAAAAATTGCAGTTGTCGGTTCAAAGGAATTTATGGACAACCTTTTTCCTATTGCTCAAAAATTAGAAGGAATAGAAATTGATCCATATATTTACCTTCATCCGGCGGAATCTTCTGAACTATTAAAGTGTCTAAAGCCTTGTGATGTCATCTTTTTCTCAGGTGCTTTACCTTATTATATGGCAAAAGAAATAAGAGAACAATTACGAATTCCAAGTACATACTTACAGCAAGACGAGACAACTGTCGCATCTTCAATTCTTTCTATCATGTATCATCAAAGTATTCAACCACATAACATTTCCATCGATTTAGTAGACCGCTCGTTTATTACAAATGTGTTCCATGATATCGGTATAAAAGAAAGTCCGCAAGTGTTGGATTATGAAAATATGCTGTGGAGTAAAGATGAGATAAATAGAGTTATCGATTTTCATGTAGCTAAATATCAATGTGGAGAAGCTCATTTAGCTTTAACTAGTATTCACGCTGTTTACGACGAGCTTCAAAAAATAGGTGTTCCTTCAGAGCGCATGATTGATCCAACACAATCCATTATACATGGGCTAAAAGATGCAAAAATAAAAGCTGAGTTAGCAAAAAGCTATTCAGCTACTGTTGGTGCTTGTATTATTTCTTCCTTAGAATTACGAGCGAGTTTGCTTGAAAAACTAGATGTGATTTCAAAAGAACTACGTGGTTCATTTAAACAAGTGGATGAACTGACATGCATTTTGTATACAACTCGTGGTGATATCGAATCAATTATTAAAACAAATGCGATAGATAACTTGTTTGCGAGCGTAGAAGGAACGATAGCTATTGGATTTGGTTATGGGAAAACCGTGAAAGAAGCGGAGCAAAATGCAAAAATTGCTCAAAGTTTTGCAAAGAACAATCCAATAGATCGTTGTTTTTATATACTAACAAGTGATAAAGATTTGTTTGGTCCGTTCCCGAAAGAACAGAGAGTACAAAGTTTGAAAAATGATAATCCGGAACTAATGAAAATAGCGAAGGAAACAAAGCTTAGTCCGGCCAACTTGTCAAAAATCATTCAATTTAGTCAATCGCACCCGTCATTGAAGTTTACAGCAGCTGACCTTTCTGAGTACTTACAAGTGACTCGAAGATCGACAGAAAGGTTGTTAAAGAAATTAGTTGATTACGGGTATGCTCATATTTGCGGCGAGGAAATGCCCTATCAACAAGGGCGACCTCGCGCACTATATGAACTGAATTTACCGCTATTTTTAAGCTTCTAGTTGAGCTTTTTGTTTCTTTAGTAGTTCTGCTTTTTCAATGTCTGATAGTTTTACAATTGTGAAGCCTGTTATACCATAAATGATTGAGATAATAGGTACGATGAAATTCAAAATAGCATAAGGAGCATATTCAAATGCACCTACGCCAAGTGTTGCGAGAATAAATACACCGCACGTATTCCAAGGAACGAAGACAGAAGTTAATGTTCCACCATCTTCTAATGCTCTGGATAAGTTTTTTGAATGTAGTCCTTTTTCCGTGTATGCATTTGCGTACATTCTTGAAGGGACAACAATTGAAATATATTGTTCAGAGCAAGTAAGGTTTGTTGCAAAACAAGATGCGATAGTAGAAGCGATAAGCCCTTTTGCTGATTTCGCTAACTTTAAAATTTGATTTACAATTGAGCGAAGAATACCTGTATGTTCTAATACTCCTCCGAAAGTCATAGCGACAATTGTCATAGAGACTGTATTCATCATTGAATCTAAGCCACCGCGGTTAAATAGTTCGTCTACTAGCTTGTTTCCAGTGTCTATAACAAATCCAGCTTGGAGTGCACCGACAGATGCTGAGACAGAACCACCTTGAATAAAGACTTGTGATAAGAATCCTAAAATAATACCGACGAGAATCGCTGGTATAGCAGGGACTTTTTTAGCGACCAATACCATAACGACTACGGGTATAATGAGTAGGAAAGGCGAGATAACAAAGTTTTGTTGCAATACTTGTAACGTTTGATCGATGCTCTTCGCATCAATATTGTTAGCGCCGAAGCTTCTTCCTAAGAGAGCGTAGACGATAAGAGTAATAATTAAACCTGGAACTGTAGTAAATAACATATGACGAATGTGTGCGAATAAATCTGTATTTGTTAATCCTGCGGCTAAGTTAGTTGTATCTGAAAGCGGTGACATTTTATCACCAAAATAAGAGCCTGAAATAATGGCACCAGCAACCATTGGAGCTGGGATTCCCATACTTAGGCCAATTCCCATTCCAGCAACACCAATTGTTCCCATTGTAGACCAAGAGCTACCAATTGCTAATGCAACGATAGAACAAATGACGGTAATGGAAACTAAAAATAGTGATGGAGTTAAAAGTTTTAAACCGTAATAAATCATCGTTGCGACGATTCCACCGCCAATCCAAGCACCAATTGTTAAGCCGACAAGAATAATAATGACGATAGCGGGTAATGCAAGACGAATCCCTTTATACATTGCTTCTTCAAGATCATTCCATTTGTAACCGTAACGCCAAGCGACAATAGAAGCAACGGTTGTACCGATAATAAGTGGAACGTGAGGGGTTTGTTTTAATACAACAATTGTAACCATCATAACTGCAACGGTAATGATAATAGGGATAAGCGCTATTCCAAAAGGTATTTCTTTTTTCATAAAGTTCCTCCTTGTTACGTATGTTTGTTTGTATTTTTAGAATTGTCGTAAAATAGACGTTTATTAGGTTATGATAACTAAAAGTTTATGTAAGCGTCAACATGAAAAACAGAAAATAAGGAATGTTCTAGTTGTTTGTTTAGTTTGTAATATAGGTGAGGAGTAAGCTTTTTAAGTATTTAAAAATAAACAATTGACTTTTTTCTTAAAATTCAATATGTTCATAAAAACATCTGTTTTTCATAAATATAATTAACCCGAATCGTTTGTAATGTGGGAAGGAGACTGGAACGTTGAAAACATTAGAACTACAAGAGCGCTTAACGGAGATTTTTCAGCATTTACACGAAAACCCTGAAGTAAGTTGGAAAGAATATGAAACGACAGCGTATATTACTGACTTTTTAAAAGAAGAAGGAATTTCATATAGAACATTTGATGATTGTCCAGGTGTAATTGCTGAGATTGGAGGCGGGAATCCAGTTATTGCGATTCGTGCTGATATGGATGCACTTTGGCAAGAAGTAAATGGAGAATTTAAAGCGAACCATTCATGTGGCCATGATGCTCATATGACCATTGTAATGGGACTTATTTTACAATTGAAAAATATGAGATGGAAAAGTGGTACGGTTAGATTTATTTTTCAGCCGGCAGAAGAGAAGGGTAATGGTGCTTTGAAGATGGTGGAGAAAGGTGCTGTAGATGATGCTGATTTCTTATTTGGCGTTCATCTAAGACCGATTGAAGAACTATCTTTGAAACAAGCAGCCCCATCTATTCGTCATGGAGCAGCAGGATTTTTAGAGGGTATGATTCATGGGGAGGATGCACACGGGGCAAGACCACACCAAGGTGTGAATGCAATTGATGTCATTTCCATGATTAATATCGGTTTGAAAAATATTTGGCTGCCACCGCAAAGTTCTTATTCAGTAAAAATGACGAGATGCCAAGCTGGTGGTGATAATTTAAATATTATTCCGGGAAATGGTCATTTCAGTTTAGATGTAAGAGCAGAGAGTAATATACTATTAGAAGAATTAAAGAAAAAGATTGAGCATGTAATAGAATCAGCTGCATCGATGGGGTCGAAAACTTCATACGAATGGATGGATCTTGCACCAGGAGCAGAGGTTTCCGAAGAAGCAGAGCGCTTTATGCGTAAAGGTATTCTCGAAGTGTATGGGGAAGAGAGATGTACGGGACCTCTCTATACGACGGGAAGTGATGATTTCCATTACTATACAGTGAAAAGACCACATTTAAAAGCTGTCATGCTTGGACTAGGAGCAGATCTACAACCTGGATTACACCATCCGTATATGAGGTTCGATCATAGTTGTATTATGGATGGGGTAGAAATATTGAAACAAACTGTATTGAAAGTGTTAGAAGACAGGGGCTAGAGAGCTCCTGTTTTTTTGTCGTGAATTGTCAGCAAATCGATATATTTTGAGTTATGATAGATATATTGAGAAAATCGTTGATATATTTGAAGTTACGATAGATATATTAAGAAAATCGTTAATATAATTTCACATACCTATTAATTTGATGAAAAATGAGCCTCCAGTACATGGTGTATAATAATAAGTACCATTTTTTAATAGGAGAAAACGAATGAACGAACAATATTACGATGCAGTTTTACATATAAAAACAGTCGGTGAGCAAAAAGGGTTTAACAAGTCTATGCATTATCACCGCTATGAACCGACGCCGTATAGCGGGTTAGATGAGTTATTGAATCAATATGAGATACGAAGTAGCGACCGAATTGTAGACTTTGGGTGCGGAAAAGGGCGATTAAACTTTTATATGCATCATAAATGTGGTGCTTCAGCAGTTGGAATTGAAATGAATGAAGAGTTTTATAAAGAAGCAATGGATAATCGAGATCGTTATGCACGAAAGGCACGAAACAGTAAGGGGAAAATTCAATTCCAATGTTGTTTAGCGCAGGAATATGAGATTGATCCACATGATAATAGGTTTTATTTCTTTAATCCATTTTCTGTACAAGTGTTTATGAATGTAGTAAATAACATTTTGCTTTCAGTAGAAGAAACGGGGAGAGAAGTAGATATTATTTTATATTATCCTTCTGAGGACTATATTTTCTTCTTAGAAAATCAGACTGCGTTTGAGCTGAAGAAAGAAGTTAGATTGCCAGGTGCTTATGAGAAGAATGGGAATGAGAGGTTTTTAGTTTATACATTAGGGTAATAAAAAAACAGGTGCCAAGGCACCTGTTTTTTTATTAGTTACGGATTAAGTAATCAAATGCACCTAAAGCTGCGTTTGCACCTGAACCCATAGAGATGATGATTTGTTTGTACGGATTATTTGTACAGTCACCTGCAGCAAACACTCCTGGTACGTTTGTAGCGCCGTGCTTGTCTGTTACGATTTCACCGCGAGCGCGTTCAACTGTTTCGCCTAACCAGTCTGTGTTTGGAACAAGACCGATTTGTACGAATACACCTTGTAATTCAACGTGATGAACTTCTTCAGTTTCACGATCGATGTAAGAAATACCGTTTACTTTGTCAGTACCAGTGATTTCTTTCGTTTGAACGTTTTTCAGAACAGTTACGTTTGGTAAGCTGTTAAGACGCTCTTGTAATACAGCATCAGCTTTTAATTCTGGCATGAATTCAAGAACAGTTACGTGCTTAACGATACCTGCTAAGTCGATAGCCGCTTCAATACCAGAGTTACCTCCGCCGATAACTGCTACGTCTTTTCCAGTGAATAATGGACCGTCACAGTGTGGGCAGTATGCTACACCTTTATTTTTGAACTCAGCTTCACCTGGTACGCCAACATTACGCCAGCGAGCACCTGTAGAAACGATTACGCTCTTACTTTTCAGAATGGCGCCGTTTTCAAGTTCCACTTCAATAAGTTCTTTTTTCTCTAAACGTTTCGCACGTTGTAGATTCATTACATCGATGTCGTATTCTTTTACGTGCTCTTCAAGGCTTGCTACTAGCTTAGGACCTTCAGTCTTTTTCACGCTGATGAAGTTCTCAATGCCCATAGTATCCATTACTTGACCACCGAAGCGCTCAGCAACGATACCAGTGCGGATGCCTTTACGTGCTGCGTAAATTGCTGCACTTGCACCAGCAGGGCCGCCACCAACAACAAGAACATCGTATGGATCTTTATCAGAAAGCTCTGATGCATCTGGACCGTTACCCATTTTAGCTAAAATTTCTTCAAGTGTCATACGACCGCTTCCGAAAGATTCGCCGTTTAGGTAAACAGTTGGTACTGCCATGATGTCTTTGCTTTCTACTTCCTCTTTGAATGCAGCGCCGTCAATCATAGTATGTGTAATACTAGAGTTAAGAACGCTCATTACGTTAAGAGCTTGTACAACATCAGGACAGTTATGACAACTTAGGCTGATATAAGATTCAAAATGATATTCGCCTTGAATGTTTTTAATTTGATCGATTAATTTTTGTTCAATTTTTGGAGCGCGTCCACTTACTTGTAGTAAAGCTAACACTAATGATGTAAATTCGTGTCCTAATGGAATACCAGCGAATACGACACCAGTGTCTTCACCAGGGCGGTTTACGCTAAAGCTTGGTGTTCTCTCTAATTCAACTTTTTCTACTGTAATCTTAGATGACATAGTAGCTAATTCGTCTACTAGAGCTAACATATCTTTAGATACGTTATCGTCTCCTGCGCTTACTTTAAGTAAAATATCGTTCTCCATTAACTGAAGGTATTGGGATAGTTGTGTTTTTATATCTGCATCTAGTATCATTTTGATCGAACTCCTTAGATTTTGCCTACAAGGTCAAGGCTTGGTTTAAGTGTTGCAGAACCCTCTTGCCATTTAGCTGGGCAAACTTCACCTGGGTTGTTACGTACGTATTGAGCAGCTTTAATTTTGTTAACAAGAATGCTTGCGTCACGGCCGATACCGTCAGCATTGATTTCCATAGATTGGATAACGCCGTCTGGATCGATGATGAATGTACCACGAGCAGCAAGACCTTCTTCTTCCATTAAAACGTTGAAGTTTGTAGTGATTGTGCGAGTTGGGTCACCAATCATGATGTACTCGATTTTGCCGATAGTTTCTGAGCTATCATGCCATGCTTTGTGAGTGAAGTGAGTGTCTGTAGATACAGAGTATACTTCAACGCCTAAGTCTTTTAGAGTTGCGTATTGGTTTTGTAAGTCTTCAAGTTCAGTTGGGCAAACGAATGTGAAGTCAGCTGGGTAGAAACAAACTACACTCCATTTTCCTTTTAAACTTTCGTCAGTAACTTGGATAAATTCTCCATTATGGTAAGCATTAGCTTTAAACGGTTTTACTTCTGTGCCGATTAATAACATGTTAAAATTCCTCCTAAATGTTGGTTTTGAGCATCAAAAAATAGTGTGCTCATAAAATATATTTTTTAATTAACTATAATAATTCTAATTCGATATTAATTATCATATAGAAGTGGTTATTTTGTCAAGCGAATAAACCAACTTTATTCCAATTTAATTAATATTTATTCTCAATTAAGGCTATCACGGAATAGAAAGGTAATTTTAAGTCTATAAATTTTAGATGAGTGTTTGAAAAGTTTAATGTGTATGTTAGAGATAGTGTGTAAGTTTAATGTCTTAGGAAGGAAATATTTCTTAGAAGTTGTGGTTTTGAAAAGGAACTGCTTACTTCTATTTTACAAAGAATTTTGTGATAAATAAAATAAAATGAATCGGAAAATTTTTGAACAATTTTTGTCATCTCAAATATATAATTAGGAAGTATATTACGATGATAGTTAGAAACATTGACTCAAAGTGCTAACAAGATATAATAAAACCTAGATATACCTTTCAAAAAGAAGAATACATATTTATAGGATGAAAAAATTCAACCTATTATTTTTTATAGCTTTTAGAAAACGCTTACAATTAGTGTGGAGGGGAAACCATGTCTAAGTTCACGAAGTATTTTTTAATGGAAGCTAAAGATGTGATTGCATATGTGAAAGAGAAATTATCTAAGTTTGAAAATGCAAAGGGGTTACAGTGTAAAGAAATAGGTGATGGCAATTTAAATTATGTGTTCCGCGTTTGGGATGAAAAAGAGAACATGTCTGTCATCGTAAAGCAAGCTGGGGATACAGCTCGCATTTCAGATGAGTTTAAGTTGTCGACGAATCGTATTCGTATAGAATCAGATGTTTTGCAGTTAGAGGATGAGTTAGCACCTGGACTTGTTCCTAAGGTGTATTTATTTGATAGTGTGATGAATTGTTGCGTAATGGAAGATTTATCGGATCACACAATATTACGTACAGCACTTATAAATCATCAAATATTTCCGAGGTTTGCGGATGATCTAACTACTTTTATGGTAAATACACTTTTGTTAACATCGGATGTTGTAATGAATCATAAAGAGAAGAAGGAACTTGTGAAGAATTATATAAATCCTGAATTATGTGAGATTACAGAGGACCTCGTATATTCAGAACCATTTACCAATCATAATAAGCGTAATGAGTTATTTCCGTTAAATGAGGGATGGATTAGGGAACATATTTATAGTGATAAAGAGCTTCGTATGGAAGTAGCGAAACGTAAATTTTCTTTTATGACGAATGCACAGGCATTACTTCATGGTGATTTACATACTGGCTCTGTTTTTGTAAGAGATGATTCTACAAAGGTTATTGATCCTGAGTTTGCTTTTTATGGACCTATGGGATATGACGTTGGGAATATAATGGCGAATTTAATGTTTGCTTGGGTGAATGCAGATGCAACGATGTCACCTGGAGCTGAGAAAGATACGTATATGGATTGGTTACAAACTACGATGGTAGAGGTAATTGATTTATTTAAGCAGAAGTTTTTAGGTGCTTGGGATATTCATGTGACCGAGATTATGGCGAAGGAAGAAGGCTTTAGCGAAGTCTATTTGCAATCTGTATTAGAGGATACAGCTGCAGTGACAGGTCTGGAATTAATTCGCCGTATTGTTGGATTAGCGAAAGTAAAAGATATTACTTGTATTGGGAATGAGGAAGCACGTGCTAGAGCGGAGCGAATTTGTCTTCAAGTAGCGAAGAGTTTTATTTTACGAGCGAATCAATATAGAACGGGCACAAGTTTTGTAGAAACGTTAAAAGAACAGTCAACGCACTACGCGAAGTAAGGGGAGAATATGATGGAAGAGCAATTAATACCAATTCAGTGGAAAGATGATGCTTTAGTTTTGTTAGATCAAACGTTATTACCAAATGAAATTGTCTATGAATCTTTTAAAACAGCTGAAAGTGTGTGGGATGCAATACAAGTAATGAAAGTACGAGGTGCACCCGCGATTGGTGTTTCAGCTGCTTATGGAGTGTATTTAGGGATAAAGGAATTTGCTGAAAGTACGGAAGAAGGATTTATGGATGAAGTAAGAAAGGTATGTACATACTTGGCGACATCAAGACCGACTGCAGTAAATTTATTTTGGGCGCTTGAAAGAATGGAAAGTGTAGCGACAGATAATGCTCACTTATCAATCTCACAGCTGAAAAATAGATTACTAGAAGAGGCAAAAGAAATTCATAGAGAAGATGAAGAAATTAATCATCAAATTGGAGAGCATGCATTAACATTATTCCATGATGAAATGGGAGTATTAACGCATTGTAATGCAGGTGCTTTAGCGACGACTAAGTATGGTACTGCGACGGCTCCAATGTATTTAGCGAAAGAAAAAGGATGGAATTTAAAAATTTATTCGGATGAAACGCGTCCTAGATTACAAGGTTCAACGTTAACAGCATTAGAACTGCAGCGAGCGGGTATTGACGTTACTGTTATTACGGATAATATGGCAGCTATGGTCATGTCACAAGGGAAGATTGATGCAGTAATCGTTGGATGCGACCGTGTGGCAGCAAATGGTGATGTAGCAAATAAAATTGGCACATTAGGCGTATCTATTTTAGCTAAGTACTACAACATTCCGTTTTATGTAGCAGCGCCAACACCGACAATTGATTTAAAGACATCGACAGGAAAAGAAATTCTGATTGAAGAAAGAGATGCTTCTGAAGTGATTAATCGCTTTGGACAATATTCAGCTCCGAAAGAAAGTAAAGTATATAATCCAGCATTTGATGTTACTCCACATGAAAATGTAACAGCGATTATTACAGAAAAAGGGATTGTAAAGGCACCGTTTACGGAGAATTTAAAAAAGCTATTTCAATAAGTAGATAAATATAAAAGTCAGTCATCATAAGCTTCATACTTAGGGGGATGTATATGTTATTACAAAAAGAAAGAGAAGAAATTGTAGCGTATGGAAAGAAAATGATTTCTAGTGGTTTAACAAAGGGGACGGGCGGTAATATTAGTATCTTTAATCGTGAACAAGGTCTTGTTGCGATTAGTCCAAGTGGTTTAGATTATTATGAAACAAAGCCTGAAGATGTAGTTATATTAAACTTAGATGGTGAAGTAGTAGAAGGAGAAAGAAAGCCATCAAGTGAACTAGATATGCACCTTATTTATTATAGAAAGCGTGAAGATATAAATGCGCTTGTACACACACATTCTCCTTATGCAAAGACGATTGCATCATTAGGATGGGAACTTCCTGCAGTATCGTATTTAATTGCTTTTGCAGGCCCGAATGTACGCTGTGCGCCGTATGAGACATTTGGTACGAAGCAATTAGCAGATGCTGCTTTTGAAGGCATGATTGATCGCCGTGCAGTGTTACTTGCGAATCACGGTTTAATTGCTGGGGCAAATAATATAAAAATGGCGTTTACTATTGCAGAAGAGATTGAGTTTTGTGCTCAAATTTATTATCAAACAAAAAGCGTCGGAGAACCGAAGTTACTGCCAGAAGACGAGATGGAGAATTTGGCGAAGAAGTTTGAAGGGTATGGGCAACAGTAGAAATCTAACGGAAATGTTATTCAATGTGTATTAAAATGGCCGTGAAAGAATATATATTCTTCCATGGCCATTTTAGGATTTTAATTATTTAGATATATTTTTGAGTTGCGAATCTAATTTCCAAAAACCGATTCCTGAGAATAGTGCTGCTAATGAACCAATAATTGCAGCAATACCGATATCTCCGAACATCATTCCGCCCATTAAGATACCAAAAATTCCAATTAAGATAAGAATAATAGAAATAGCTTTCATTATACGATACTCCTTAAAACGTAAAAGTTATATGTGATAATATAACATTAATAGAGTTTATAATCAAAAATATTTTGTTCAGGAATTGTATTGAGGTAGGAAATATGAATGGTGAATAAAGGGTTAGGAGAAGGAAACGAAAGGAAAAAACATCCTCAAAATTGAGGATGTTTTTACGCTTTCTTAAGCAACAAATACATAAAGTAAGGAGCCCCAATTAAAGCAACGACAATACCTGCTGGAATGCCATTAGGATCAACGATATTTCGTCCAATTGTATCTGCTAATAATAATAGCCATCCGCCGATTAAAAGGGCGATAGGCATGAAGATTTGATGTCTTGGACCTACTAAAGATTTCGCGATATGAGGAGCCATTAATCCGATAAAGCTAATTCCTCCTGTTACGGAAACAGCTGCAGCTGCAAGTGCAACGGCTGCAACTAATAAGTACCTGCGTTCTTTTTCAATTTCAATTCCAACGCCGATTGCGACTGGTTCGTTTAATGCTAAGATGTTTAATCGATTTGCTTTATAGAAAATAAACGGAATGAATACGATTAACCATGGGAGCATTGCTAAAACGAAGATCCAGTCATCTCCCCAAATATTTCCGGCAATCCATTTTGAAATAAAGTCTACTTTCATACGATCCGCGGATGAAATAAGGACAATCATCGTTCCAGATAGTGCAAATGCAAAACCGATACCGGTTAATGTTAATCGCACCGGCTGAAGTCCAGTTGATTTACTATATGAAAATACGTAAATTAAAACAGCTGTCAGAAATGCCCCAATAAATCCAACGACAGGTAGTAAGTAAAGAAATGAACCTACGTCTATTGGAAAGTATAAAAAGAAAATAGCAACAGCAACACCAGCTCCAGAGTTAATACCAAGAATACCAGGTTCAGCTAAATCATTTCGGGTAATTCCTTGCAGAATAGCCCCTGATAAAGCGAGAGCCATACCAGCTAATAATGTAATGACAATTCTAGGTAGTCTTAAAGAGTATAAAACGAACTCCTCTTTAAAAGTCCCTTGCCCCATTAATGTTGGGAGTAGTCGATCATAAGATAAAGATGCTGAACCAAGTCCCATTCCAATTACAATGGTTGTGATGATTACTATAAGTAAAGCGAGTATAATGAGACGCTGTTTTCTTAAAATAGATTGCATCATGAGAATGTTTTTCCTCCTTTACGTACAATGAATAGGAAGAATGGTAATCCTACAATCGCGACAATTGCCGCAACTGGTGTTTCGTACGGAGCGTTAATAGTACGTCCAATTGTATCTGCAAGTAGCATAAAGGAAGCTCCAGCAATTGCTGACATCGGTATAACAAATCGGTAATCTGGACCGACAATTGGGCGTACCATGTGAGGTACCATTAAACCGATAAATGCCATATTTCCAACAAGCGCTACAGATGCACCTGCAAGTAAGATAATAATGATAAATAAAATAGTTTTAATAACAATAATTTTTTGACCTAGTCCAATAGCCACTTCCTCACTGAAACTAAGAACTGTCAATTTTTTTGCTAGTAAGATAGCGATAAAGATACTAATTGAAATGACTGGAATAATAATTTTTAATTGGCTCCAAGTTGTTCCAATTACGCCCCCAGCAGTCCAAAGTGATACATCTTGTGAAATTTTAAAGTAAATGCCAATTCCTTCTGAAATTGCGAGTAGAAATGCTGAAACTGCAGCGCCCGCTAATACAATTCGAAGAGGAGAAAGGCCGCCTTTTTTCACCATACCAATTCCAAATACCATAATTGCGCCAATTGCAGCACCGATAAAGCAAGCTAACGTTAAGTAAAGATAGCTGATGGAAGGATTGAAAGCAAGTGTTAGTGCAAGCGCAGCATTTGCTCCACCAGATAGCCCTAATAATCCAGGGTCCGCAAGTGGATTTCGTGTTAATCCTTGCATAATTGCTCCAGAAACGGCTAATCCAGCTCCTACAAAAATAGCAGCAACTTCACGTGGTAAACGTATTTCTCGAATAATAGATATTTTGTCTCCTTTAGCGGAGGAAGTGAGTGCTAACCATACATCTTTTATCGAAGTATCTGCAGCACCTAATACCATTGCAACCATAAAAATAAGAAAGAATGCAATTAAGCTTAAAATTAGTTTGTATGTAAAAGCTATAGAACGTGGATTTTCATGATCTTTTGTCATTCGTTTCACATCTTTTCTGTTCATAGAATAAAGGAAGAGGAATTCTTAAATTAAGAATTCCTCATGTTTGTATTATTTACCAAGAAAGCTCTTCTTGAAGAAGTCTAGTTGGAAATCTAATGTAAGTGGATCATTGAAATAGAATTCCATCATGTTTGCTTCATATACACGATTATTTTTTACTGCTGGGATGTTTTTATATGATTCTGTCTCTTGGAATGAGTTATCAGTATCTTTGTTTTTACTTACGATTAAGTAATCACCAGCAAATTCAGGTAATACCTCAGTAGATAATGCGTAATAACCTTCTTTTAATGCTTTTTCTTTTACTTTTTCAGGCATTTTTAATTTCATTTCTTGGTACAGAATTTCTGTTCCGCGGCCCCAGTTCTCGCCGTATACATAAAGCTGTTTGTTGAAGTTTTCTACAACAGAAACTGTTGCATCTTCACCGATTTTTGCTTTAATTTCTTTACCAGCTTCTTGTGCACGTTTCTTGAAGTCATCAACCCAAGTTTTTGCTTCTTTTTCTTTGTTTAATAACTTACCAATTTCTAAATGCTGTGTTAAGTAATCAACTTTTCCGTAAGTGTATGTTACAGTAGGAGCGATTTTCTTTAACTTATCGACATTTTTAACATTTGATAAACCAATGATTAAATCTGGATTTAGTTCAGCGATTTTTTCAACATTTTCATCTGATACTTCAGCAACATCTTTAAGTTTACTATCAAAACGTGGGTTTTGTTTAGACCATGAATCTACCCCAACAAGATTTACACCTAATGACATTACGTTACCAGCGAATGATGATAATACAACAACGCGTTTTGGATTTGCAGGAACTTCTACTTTTTTACCATCTTCAGATTGGTATGTAATTGTTTCTGATTTGCTACCTTTTGCATCGTTCTTTTTGTCTGTAGAGCCATTGCTACAAGCACTCATAACAAGAACGAAAAGAACTGTTAGTGAAATAAATAACTTTTTCATCGTCTTTCTCCTTTAACATAGATGATATGTGTATACAATAATTTGTTTAACTGCAATCTTTTTGAAAGAGTAGTGGTAAAGCAAAATGATTTATTAAAAATCTTGAATATGAGATTTTATAATATAGTATTAACCATATTAATGAAAGAAGATGTAATCTCAAATTTGCTAATTATTAACAAAATGATAATGATTATCACTATTGATTCTTTAAATAATATAATTTTATATAGGTGTATTGTCAATAGTAATTTTGATTGTAAATTTTGCGGAAACAGGTTATATTTTATTGAGAATGATAATCAATGATTAATAGCTGAGGAGTGAGCACGAATGAATCGAGAAGAATTGTTTGATGTAACCGTGATAGGCGGAGGACCTGCAGGGCTTTATTCAGCTTTTTATAGTGGACTCAGAGAAATGAAAACAAAAATAATAGAATTTCAACCACATTTAGGTGGAAAAATACATGTGTATCCGGAAAAAATGATTTGGGATGTAGGAGGACTATTGCCAGTTACAGGTGATAAGTTAATTGAACAACTTGTACAGCAAGGGTTAACATTTAAGCCGGAAGTTGTATTAGATACAAAAGTAGAATCGATTATTCGTAATCAAGATGGTACTTTTACATTAAAAACAAGTACTGGCGAAGAACACTTTTCAAAAACAGTTATCGTCGCAACAGGAAGTGGTATATTGAAACCGCAAAAGTTATCTATTGAAGGTGCTGAGCGATTTGAAGTATCGAATTTAAATTATACAGTTAAATCTTTAAAGCGTTTCAAAGGTAAAACAGTTATTATTTCCGGTGGAGGCAATTCTGCTGTTGATTGGGCAAATGAATTGGAACCAATTGCGAAAAAAGTGTATGTAACCTATAGAAAAGAAGAATTATCTGGTCATGAAGCACAAGTAAAACAACTTATGAACAGCTCAGCGGAGTGTTTCTTTAATACATCGATTACAAAATTAATTGCTGGTGATAATCATGAAGCGATCGAATATGTAGAATTAACAAATCATGAAACAGGTGAGGTTTCTCATTTACCTATTGATGAAGTTATTATTAATCATGGATATGAACGCGACATTACATTATTAGAAAATAGTGAGTTAGACGTTGCAATTATAGATAATTATTATATTGCAGGTAATGCAAATAGTGAGTCTTCAGTAGATGGATTATATGCTGCTGGAGATATTTTAAAGCACGAAGGGAAACTACACTTAATTGCAGGTGCATTTCAAGATGCTGGAAATGCTGTGAATAAAGCAAAACAATTTATCCAACCAGATGCAAGTGAGTACGGAATGGTTTCTTCTCATAATGAAGTATTTAAGAAGAGAAATCGCGAACTGATTAAGCAGATGATGAAATAATAAGGAACAAGTATCCCCCCACGTATTTCTCTATTCAAGTGAATGAGAGATGTACGTGGGGGTTTTCCTGTTTACTATATTTTCTATCATTATAATGACACCGGTTTCATCAGTTCATATGATATGAACATTTTATTGGTAAAGCATCCTAGAAAACAATTTAGCTATGTTTTGCTTACACAGAACATGGCTAAATTACGCTGTCCCTTTAGCGCGTTTATTAGGAAATGGCATATTTAGTATAGAAGCAATATACTGTTTTCCGTGTTTTCGAGCCAATGATTCTAATATTTGACGGACGCGTTTTGTAAGATGACCTTGTTTTTGGATGGCTTCACAATATGCGTCATAGAAGGCATATTTAGCCCAAAGGAAATCATCTTGTTGGAATAAGAAATGATTTTTGTACCATTCACCAATTGTATGATAACAATTGTTTTCATGTATTGCTGTGCTTTGAGAAAGAAAACGATCAGATAAAGATACATTCAAATGAGAAATTGTGTTTTCTGTTTCAACTTGTAGTGTTTTTTCTAACATTGTAATGATGTGACGAGTAGCCATATGTTAACTCTCCTTTGTGTAAATGGGTAATACCATTCTATATTTAAAAAATTCTTACTATATAATACTATACAATATATGGAATGCATCTACCTGCTTTTTGAACTGCATTTACAAAATCTTTTTTATTTGTTTACAAAAATAAAGTAAAGTAAGATACAGTATAGATGAAAAAATAATAAAGGAATGAAGGCATTGTATATAACAATAGAAGAGACTGCGGAGTATTTGAATTTACCAAAATCGTATATTGAAGAGTTAATTCAGCAAAAGAAAATTCGTGCGCTATTCGATGGAGAGCAATATTTAGTAAATAAAGAACAATTTAATACACATTTAGAACAAATGGAGAAATATAAGCAATTAGTGGAAGAAATATTGAACGAACCAATTCCAGAAGATATGGATGTTAAAGACGAAGATTAAACTATGGAAAATCCCTTATGAAGATATGCAGAAATGTATATTCATAAGGGATTTTTTGTTTGAAGATATCAAAAACATAAGGAGTTCTTAGCCTTTCTTCAAATTTTGATAGGTAGTAGTCTACCATGTTAAAAGCATATTTTTTTCTAGCTAGGACAAACATAGAGAACGTAACCTGTACAGATACATATACTATCAGTGCAAAAGCTTATAAATTAATGGAAGGGGTTTTCTCGTGAGTTTATTTCATTGTGATTTTCTGAAAGACTTAATTGGATCTTTTGTGAGAGTAAACAGGGGTGGTCCAGAATCTCAAAAAGGGACAATAGTCGCTGTATGTTCGGATTACTTTGTATTAAAGAATGAAAAAGGAGAGCTCTATTACTATCAGATTCGTCATCTGAAAAGTATTACAAAAAATGCGAAAGATTGTAAAGCAGATGATTGCAGATGGTTGGAATGTGAATGTGAAGATGACTTTGAAAAGTTACTTCAAAGCTTCAAATATTGCTGGGTGAAAATTAATCGTGGTGGCCCAGAGAAAGTTGAAGGTATTTTACAAGATGTTTCTTGTGAATTTGTGACACTAATTATAAAAGAAGAAGTTATATTAGTTGCAGTATCTCATATTAAGAGTGTAACAGTACCTTGTAGAGAGAGCGAAGAAAGCGAAAGTGAAAGCGAAAGTGAAAGTAATGATTCAGGTCGAGCTCGCGCACAAAGACAGTCAAGAAGAGGAAGATAATAAGAAAGGAGGATACAAATTTGGAAAGTATATTATGCTGTGAACAAATTAAAGGCTTAGTCGGTGAGACTGTAAAAGTAAATCTTCGTGGACCAGAGAGTCGAGTGGGGGTACTTGTATCGTTAGGAAGAGATTACCTTACATTACAACTTCCTCTTGGTGAATTAGTATATTACCAATTGAAACATGTGAAGAGTCTAGTTAAGAAAGTGAAAGAAAGTAAATGTGGCGATGGCTATGTTTCATGTTTCTGCTCTGATGATGATACTTTCGTCGATGTATTACGTGACTTGAAGTATAAGTGGGTAAAGATTAACCGTGGCGGCCCAGAGTGTGTAGAAGGCCTATTAAGTGAAGTGCATGAAGAATGTATTACGCTAGTAAACGGTGATGAAGTTATTTATATCATTAATTATCATATTAAGAGTGTGAGTCAAGTAGTGAAATGTAAAAAGAATGAAGATGAATAATGTTTAATAAATAAGAGGGGCATTATGAGGGAAAGAGAAGAACAATTTCTTATTTCGATAGTATGAAAAGGAATTACTTACTATTAAGACAGAACATTGCCCTGATTATTTTTTTGAAAAGGAAGATAGGAAAGCTGAAATTCATAGGAAGGAGGATATAGATGAATGAGTTAAACAAAAGTATTGGGGAAAATATATATGTTAAATTAATCGGTGAAAAAAGGTTTAAAGGTATATTAATAGACGTAGGAAATGACATTATTGTTCTTTACAATGGACAAGACTATGTATATATATCTTTATATCATGTACAATACTATAAATTTTTAAGACCACATGACGAAGACATACTAAAACCAGATGTTGATTCTGTAATTAAGAGGGAATCCCCTTCAATTTCTTTGAGAAAAGTATTAAGTACTTCTAAAGGGATTTTTACAGAAGTTTATGTAGCAGGAAATGCTCCAATACATGGTTATGTTACAAGTGTGATGAACGACTATATTGTTTTTTATAGTCCGGTTTATAAAACGGTATATATATCTTTAAAGCATTTAAAATGGTTAATTCCGTATAAAGAAAACCAAGTACCGTATGCCCTCAATAAAAATGAACTCCCCGTAAATCCGTTAAATATTACATTAGCTAGAACATTTGAAGAACAGCTTATTAAAATGACTGGGAAAATTATGGTGTTTGATTTAGGTGAGGAGTCCAATAAAATTGGAAAAATGGCGAAAATTGATGAAGGTCATATTGAAATATCAAAAGCACGTGATGCAAAAATGTATGTGAATATTCAACATGTAAAATCCGTCCATTGTCCGTAGATTAGTTGGAAGGGCTGACTTTTTCTTTTATATGCAGAAGAAAAGGTCGAGCCTATTTGTTTTAGTTTAATTTGAAGATGAGGGGAAAAATGAATTGAATATAAACATAGTATAGTGTGATTTTTTAAAAGGTAACTTTACACTAACTTATAAAAATTGTGTACGAGCTATCTTTTTATGTATTCAATTTATTTTTTGAGGAGGAGCTGCTCAACTAATTTATTAAAGGGGTTTTGTTTGTGGAGCAGTTTCCGAATTCGTTATCAATTACATTGCTTGGTAGTGCTGGTGGAGCAGCAAAAGCAGTTTTAGCAATTTTAAATCAAGCGATAGCAAATGAAAAAGATCCAATTTATGAAGTATTAAAGAATGCCAAATTTCATTTGGTGGATATAAAACAAAAAGATAGGACTTATTATGATGAGTTGTTTTCGAATTTGAAAAGTCAATTATATTTATATGAAATAAACCTTCAAAATGTAGTGGAATTTAAACAACATTTAAAAGAAAAAAGAACGAGTGTTGTGATTGATGTTTCAGGGGCAGATACAATTAGAGTATTAAGCTGCTGTAATGAACTAGGAATTTGTTATATTAACTCAGCCTTGGAAAATGAGGCAGTAGATCAGGACGATAGCTTAATCGGCTTTCAGCTTACGGAAAGATATACAAGGTTTGAGAAGGAGAAAGAGAAATTTACAAATACAAAAGCGATTATAGGTTCAGGTATGAATCCAGGTGTTGTTCAATGGATGGTTGTTGAGCTTATGAAGGAACGACCAAGTGAAAGGCCAAGAGCATGTTATATTGTAGAACATGACACATCGTTTTTGAATGATACAGCACTTATAAAGCCACATACACTTTATGCTTCATGGGCAGTAGAGCGATTTTTAGATGAAGCAATCTGGAGTTATCCGATGTATATGAGTCATCATCGTCCTCTTTACTTTTATGAAGATGTATATGCTTCAGAGTATAAAGTGAAGTTAGGAGAAAAAGAATTCTATGGTTGTTTAATGCCACATGAGGAAGTATTAATTTTAGGGAAAAACTTTAATATGGAAGTTGGTTTTCTTTACCGAATTAATGAGTATACAACAAATATAATTAGACAGAACTTAGATCAAGTAGAAGATTTATGGAACTGGAATCGTAAAGTGTTTAATCCAGCGGAAGAAGAGGTTGCTGGAGAGGACTTGGTCGGTGTGTTACTCGTTTATGAAAATAGTGAGACATATATGTATAATGTGATGAATAGTAGCCAAGTTTTTCGTAAATATAAAACGAATGCAACGTATTTTCAAGTAGGGTGCGGGATTTATGCGGGCTTGTCCAGTTTACTTTTAGATCAATTTGAACAAGGTGCTTATTATGTTGAGGAGTTGTTATTAAATACAGAAAGTAAGTACGGTGAGTATTTAAATTTATATATGAAGGATTTTGTAATAGGGCATAATAATTTTACGGATGGATTGTTACATGACAGGGTAAGATGGATGTAAGTTGTTACCAAAAGGAAGGAGAGATCTCCTTCCTTTCATTATTATAAGGTTAAATATTGCCCTGAAAGCAATTTCATACTTATACTTTAAGGAGATAACAATGAAAGTTTTTTGTATCGATCAAGGGGAGTTTTTATATGAATAAATACAAGAGCTTGATTTATGAAGAAAGAAGAGCCTTAAAGGTATTTATATTATTATTTTATATTATATTCTTTTTATATGACGCTATATATTATTTTGTATATCCTGCTATGAATATTAGTGGAACAGCGGTAGGTTGGCCAGAAGGTAGTCTTGGGATAGGTGTGCCTATATTTGTAATAGCATTATTTCCTATTTCTATATATCTTCAAAAAAGAGGGTATGTATATTCTGTAAAATATTTATTTTTATTTGGGTACATGTTTATCAATCTTGTGAATAATTTAATGATTTATTTGCGAACGGATAGACCTTTTGAACATGGTAGTATGGTAGAAATGTTATTAATTTTATTTGCCCCAGTTTTCGTGAATAGAAAATACTTTTATTTAGTGTCCTTTAGTGTAATTGGAAAGTACGTATTTTTCACATTGCTATTACAAGATTTAAAAGTGGTAATTCCACTTGTTTTATGTATATTCTATTTCATTATTTCACATTCTTTATTAAAACGATTTCAATCTTATGTAAGAACAGTGGTTGAAATGATGAACAATATGAAAGAGACGGAAAATTTAGCTGTGATTGGGACTATGTCTACAACAATTGCCCATGAAATTCGAAATCCGCTAACAGCGTTAAAAGGGTTTACGCAAATGCAAAAAGAAAGAAATCCAACTGATACGATGAGCTACGACATTATGCTACAAGAAATTGAAAGGGTTAATGGATTTGTTAGTGAATTGATGTTGTTAGGAAAACCAAAGCCAACAAATTATGAAAGGTGTAATATACGAGACATCCTTCTATATGTTGTGCATCTAATGGAAAGTTATGCAACGCAATATAGAGTTAAATGTCATTTACAAGTAGATGGGAATTTACCGGCTATAAACGGTGATGACAAGCAATTAAAACAAGTGTTATTAAATATCATTAAAAATGGAATAGAATCAATGCCAGAGGGTGGAGAAATTCATATTCGTGCATATCAAAAAACGCAAGGACATTTGTGTATTTCTGTTGAAGACCAAGGATTTGGTATAGAGAATGAGAAGTTAGAAAAAATCGGCAAGGCGTTTTACACAACAAAGGAGACTGGCACAGGACTTGGGTTAATGATTACATATAAAATTATTAAGGAACATCAAGGGAGTATCACGATCCAAAGTAGTCTAGGAGTAGGAACGAAAGTAGAAATTTTTCTGCCGACCGTTTAATGTATTGGGAGAAAAGATTTTTCAGAAAAGTGTTCTTGTTGTGTAAATATAAACATTTTATAAAATGTTTCAAGAAGGGTTTTTTTTATAAAATACTTCGTTTATAATGGAGGAAAATATCGACATGAGATTGATTGCTCATGTAACGGTTCAGTAGTGTTATGAAAAGATAAGAAGGGGTGCACGCGCATCCTTTTTTCTATGCAGATATTATGAAAGAGGTGGTATGATGGAATTAACATTAAATTCGACTGTATGTTTACACACGATTCAATTTCGAAAAGAGCAAAAGAATTATATTGTAAAAGATACAATTACAGGAGAAAAATATGAAATGCCGCCACTTTGGATTGATGCATTGGCAATGATGCGTGACGGTTTTTTATTGGGAGAAATTGAGGAGAAATTAAAAGAAGAGTATCCATCCGAAGAAGTGAATATGTTAGCATTCACGAGGCAACTGTTAGAACTAGAACTTGTTGAAATGGTAGATGGAGAAGAGATAGCTTGCACAAAGAAGAAAGAGATAGATTGTTTAGCTTGGGTGCGTCCTCGTGTGGAACAATTCTTTCTTAATTTAAATAGAAAATATAGAAGCAAAGACCAATAGTGGCCTTTGCTTTTTTTATAGGCTGTGTTTAAAAAATAACAGCAAATGCTCTTGCGAAAGCACCGTCACTATTTTTAATTTTTAAAGGTGCTGCTGAGAAAAAGAAACGTTTTGTTTCGATAGCATCTAGATTTGTTAAGTTTTCAATTAAGTAAATATTATTCCCTAGTAATATGTGATGAATCGGTGATGTTTCTGTTGTGACTTCATCAGGAGAAATGAAATCTAAACCGATAGATTTTACTTTTAATCGCACTAGTTCTTTAGCTAATTCTTCAGAAAGATAAAATGCTTCCTTCTCATAAGCCTCTGTATTCCATTTTGTGGATAGATTAGAATGAAAAATAACAATATCACCTTCTTTTATGTCAGTATTATGCAATACTGCCTTAGGTAATTTTCGCTCTTGAATATGTGTTACATCTATAAGAACAGCTTCACCTACAAATTGATCCAGCGGTAATTGATCGATGGTCGTTGCGCCTGAAATAAAATGCGCAGGAGCATCACAATGCGTGCCAACATGAACGACAGAATGAAAATCTGTAACTTGATAGCCTGATTCTTCAACACTTGTAACAGCTTCTAGTTGTATTTTAGGTGTTCCAGGAAATTGAGACATATTATTTTCAAATGTTTGCGATAGATCAATTACTTTCATTTTACATACCTCCAATATATGTTTTTCAAATAATAAAAAGCTCATCCTTCAGTATCAAGAAAGATGAGCTTTACATGCTAGTTGAGTTTTATCTTCCAAAATGCAATGCATTTTGCAGGAATTAGCACCTATTCAGTTTGTATAAACTGAGGTTGCTGGGCTTCAAAGGGCCGGTCCCTCTGCCTCTCTTGATAAAGAAGTATTCAGTTTTTAAAATCGGAATTTTCCGATAGTTAAATTGTAATTTATTTCCTTTTTTCGTGCAATACAAAATAGGTATTCACCCAAATAAAGCTGCTCGCATATTGTAGCTTATGTAAATAGAATGCTGCGAAGGAGTGAGTGCAGTGACAGGAAATGTATTAAATTATTATGCTGGTGGTAATACAGCTAGGGGATTTCACAATTTATACGAAGAGAATTTAAAAGGATTAGACAGATTATTTATCTTAAAGGGTGGCCCAGGAACGGGAAAATCTTCTTTAATAAAGGCAATAGGTCGTGAATGGATTGAAAAAGGATATGATATTGAATTTTTACATTGTTCTTCTGATAATAAATCGGTTGATGGTGTAATTATCCCAAAATTAAAAGTAGGAATTGTTGATGGGACATCGCCGCATGTTATTGAGCCAAAAATGCCAGGAGTTGTTGAAGAGTATATAAATTTAGGAATTGCTTGGGACTCAGATAAACTAAGAAAGCAGAAGTTAGAAATTGAAAGATTTGTTTCAGAAGCAAGCAAAGCTTTTCAGTCTGCTTACGTACGTTTTAAAGAGGCATTGGTTATACATGATGAGTGGGAGAAGATATATATTGATAATATAGATTTTAATAAAGCAAATGAACTAACCAATCAGCTAATCCAGAAATTATTTGCAGATAAAAGCGGGAGACAATCGCTTGTAAAACATCGTTTTTTAGGAGCTGCTACACCGAAAGGAGCAGTTGATTTTGTTCCTAATTTAACAGAAGGGTTACCACATCGTTATTTTATAAAAGGGCGCCCAGGCTCTGGAAAATCAACGATGCTCAAAAAGTTAGCTAAGGCAGCTGAAGAAAAAGGGTTTGAAGTTGAAGTATATCATTGCGGATTTGACCCGAATAGTCTTGATATGGTTATCGTAAGAGAATTAGGATTTGCAATTTTTGATAGCACCGCACCACATGAATATTTTCCAAGTCGCGAGGGTGATGAAATTATTGATATGTATGCCCTTATTGTTACGCCAGGGACGGATGAGAAATATGCGAAGGAAATTCGTGATGTCTCCATTCAATATAAAGCAAAAATGAATGAGGCGATGTCTTTCTTAGCGAAAGCAAAATCGGTTCGTGATAAATTAGAACGAATTTATATTGCTGCTATGGATTTTTCAATAGTAGATGCATATAAAGAGGAGATTCAAAAAGAGTTTGAACGAATTGCTACTACTGTAATCGAAAAGCAACAATAGACGTTTCATTAGGCTGTCAGTAATTTCTGACAGTTTTTTTGGTATGTAGTAAAATTAGTATTGTATTTGTCGAATTTCCAAGGAAATAATCAAAAAATGGAGGTGTTATGCAATGAGAGAGAAAATCGAGTTGGAGTTAGAAAGAATTGAAAAAGAGAATGATGTGAAAATTTTATTTGCGGTAGAATCAGGGAGTCGTGCTTGGGGTTTTCCATCGAAAGATAGCGATTATGATGTTAGGTTTGTTTATATACATCCGGTAGAATGGTATTTATCAATTCATGACAAACGAGATGTAATTGAATATCCAATTAGTGATGATTTAGATATAAGTGGTTGGGATATTAAAAAGGCGTTGCAACTATTCGCGAAGTCGAATCCTGCTTTACTTGAGTGGATTCGATCACCAATTTTTTATTCGAAAAACTCTAATTTTCCAGAACTACTTCAACAGATGAGTGAGAAGAATTTTGATCCAAAAGCAACGATATATCATTATTTACATATGGCGTCGAAAAATTATCGTGAATTTTTGCAAGGTGAGAATGTAAAGCTGAAAAAGTACTTTTATGTATTACGTCCCATTTTAGCTTGTAAGTGGCTAGAAGAGAAAACGACTTTACCTCCTGTAGAATTTGACCGATTGATTACAGAATTATCATTAGAACGTAGCGTATTAGATGAAATTGAAAAGTTGTTAATAAAGAAAAAAGCAGGTACTGAATTAGATGTTGGATTGAAAATTAAGGTGCTAAATCAATTTTTAGAAGAACAAATTCATTACTATCAGGAATATGTAAAAGGAATTGAAAAGGGATCAGGAATCGATATTGAGAGTTTAAATACATTGTTTCGAGATATGTTGTTTGAAGCATATGAAAAAGAGCACAAGTAAGTTTGTGCCCTTTTTATTTTGTAGGAATGAAGAAAACAGATATAGCTGCGATAAGACCTGCAAAGGAGAATAAGTAAAAATTCCATGCTAAGTCATATTGCATTGTCATAATAATACCGACGAGAATTGGGCCAGCAATTGCACCAACTCGGCCAAGCCCCAGTCCCCAGCCTAAGGAGGTAGCTCGGATATGTGATGGGAAGTATTGTGTTACATATGCATTTAATATTTGAGTAATACCGACTGATCCAATACCAGCAAGGCCAATTAAAAGATAAATGATTGTAACAGATGGTTTGATTGTTAATAGTCCGATACATATGGCTGCCATAAGATAAGAGATGCTAATAACAATTTTTGCTCCTATACGATCAGCAATTGCTCCAGCGAATAATGCGCCGATAGCTGCGGTAATATTTAGCATAAGTAGAAATGACAGACTAGACCCAAGAGGATATCCTGCCTGGCGCATCATCTGTGGTAACCAAGTGTTTAAACCGTATATTAAAAACATTCCCATTATATAAGTGATCCAAAAAAGTAGCGTTGCTTTTATGTATTCTTTTGAGAATAAAGTAAAAAATCCATTTTTCTTTTGTATAGTAGATGGGTCTTGATGAGTTTTATCTTTTACATGAAATTCAATTTGAAAACGATTAAGAATTTGGTTCACTTCTTCTTGGCGATTACGTGATAATAAAAATTGAATGGACTCAGGTAAATAGCGAATAATGAAAGGAATGAAGAGTAGTGGAATCATTCCGATACCAAACATAATTCTCCATCCGAAATCTTCTAACATAAGCATGGACAAAATAGCACCTAACACGATACCTAAAGGATAGCCAGTAAACATAAGAGCATAAATAAAAGATTGCCTTTTTGGGGGTGAATATTCAACAGTGAGTGCTGAAGCTGTAGGGATAACACCGCCTAATCCGATTCCGCCTATAAATCGAGATAATCCAAATAACTCAGGAGAAGGAGCGATAGCCGCTAAACCCATTGTGATAGAAAAAAGTGCTAAACAGCATATAAGCGTCCATTTACGCCCAATTAGATCTGTAATCGTTCCAACTAGAATAGCCCCAATAAACATTCCAAATAAAGCATAGCTTGCAATTGTACCAGCGTGCGCTGGTGATAGCGCCCAGCTTTTGTCTTCTAGGAGCTTTGGTAGAACGGCACCGTAAATACCTAAATCATATCCATCAGCTAAAATGGCTAGCCAACAAATAAAAACAACAAGTTTTGTAATAGAGCTTGGAAAGATAGTTTCTGTAGATTCTAGATGAGGTGGAGCTGAAGGTTGCATAATATTCACCCCTTTTAATTTGTAGATGAATATATTATTTTATTTAATGTTAATATTTTCCTCCTTGTGTCGAATTTTATCTGAAAAGGGTTTATAGCAAATAAAGAAGTTCAACAGTAATTCTGTTGAACTTCTTTATTTGTTTACTCATTATCAACTCGTTTTAACGGTTGATCTGCTGGGCCTTCAAGAACGTCTCCCTCAATTGAAAAACGAGAACCATGGCAAGGGCAATCCCAAGTACAATCACCATTATTCCATTCAACTTCACAGCCTAGATGTGTACAAGTTGTATCGACGATATGTAATTTTCCTTCTTTGTCCTTATAAGCACCTGCTCGTTTACCGTTAACATGTACGACAGATCCTTCACCAACTTCGAGATCTTCTGGCTTACGTAATGCGGTTTCAATCTTTCCTGCAATTAAATGTTTCGCAACATCAATGTTTTGGGAGAGGAACGTTTTTATATCTGGATTTGCATGGAAGCGTGATGGTGCATACAGTTCTTTATAGGGACTGTGAACTTTTAGGATGGAGTCCTTCAGTAGGTGAGCGGCAGCAGTTCCAGTTGTCATTCCCCATTTGCGATATCCAGTTGCAACAAATATATTTGGATTTCTTTCGTTAATATGTCCGATATAAGGAAGCTTATCTAGAGTAATTAAATCTTGTGCTGACCATCTATAAGGAACTTCATCTATTCCAAAAGTGGCTTCAGCAAAAGAATAGAGTGCTTCATAATGAAGCATCGTATTTATTCCCTGACCTGTTTTATGACTCTCTCCGCCAATCAGAATTAATTTTTCTCCATTGTTTGTTATATAGCGTAAGGAGCGCTTTGGATCATCAATACTTAAATACATGCCACCTGGATACTCCGTTTTTGCTTTTATTGCAAGAGCGTAGGAGCGTTCTGCGTACATTCGCGTAAAGAAAAAGCTATTCGCATCATAAAAAGGGAAATGTGAACAAGAGACGACATATTCACAAGTGATATGATGGCCCTCTTTTGTAATTATTTGTGGATAATCGCCCTTTTCCACATCCATAGCTGTTGTTTGTTCGTAGACCTTTCCGCCCATCTCCACAAACTTTTCTAAAAGTGTTTTTAAATAAAGAAGGGGATGGAATTGTGCTTGATTTTTCATTACAAGCGCAGATTGTACTGGAATAGGAATCGATAGAGATTGAACATAGTCACAAGGTATATTTAATTTTTGATAAGCTTCATATTCTTTCGATAAATTTCTTAATCCGTTATCAGTAGTTGTATATAAATATGAATCTTCATTTGAGAAATTACAGTCGATTTTATATGTTTGAACAGTTTTATTTATGAATTGTAGAGCCTTATTATTTGATTCATAGTAAAGCCGGGCCTTTTCTACACCGAAATGATTTATTAATTCATCATAAATAAGATCATGTTGTGCTGTTACTTTCGCTGTTGTATGCCCAGTCGTTCCGTTTAAAATACGACCAGAATCAATTAAAACAACATCGATGCCTTCTTTTGCAAGTAAATAGGCAGTAGTAATACCTGTAATACCAGCACCGATAATAGCAACTTTCGTCTTTATATTTTCGGATAAACGAGGGAAAGTAGGAAACTGAGTAGATTCAATCCAATAAGATAGTGGCAGTTGTGGAAATGTATCACTTGTCATTGCGGAAACCTCCTGATTTTAGAACAATTTTCCTTTTAATATTTCCATATTATATGAAATTCATGTGTGTTGTTTTAGAGGAAGTCTATTTTTATTAAAAGAGGGTATAAATTATTTTAATATAATTAATGAGGTGGGGCATTATGAAGAAGTAGGATTTATATAAAACTAAATTCAAATGATTCTGTTTGTTGATTACATAGAGAGTTATTGAATGAGATAGAGTCTATGCCGTTTAAGAAAATGTCTAAATATAGTGGGTAAATCCTTATGAAATCTATACATTTTCTTTAGTGAAATAAAGTATGATTATAAAAATATAACCAACTTTTATTACTAGGTCATAAAAGTTGTTGACAATATAGAAATTCTATTGTTATGATTCATCATGTGGAAAGGTTGATAGAGAGTAAAAAGAGAAATGTTTTTCATTGATAATAAAAGCGAAAAATAAGTGACGATAGAGTGAGTATATTTTCCTTATAATAGATGCTTTTTGGATCATCTAGTAAAATCAATCTGGAAGCAAGAATTGATATATGTAAGTTGCGCAAGGCGCGGCATAAGAAAGGGGCAAAAGGATGAAGGAGCTTCATACGTTTGGGTGGTATGCAGCACGTGTATCACCACATTTGCCGAAAAAAGCATTTAAACCAGTGCCTACTCGTTTATTTGGTGGACTGGCTTATTTGCTTGTGGCATTGGCGGGATTAATATCGATTGGTGTATTTGAATTGAATGTGTGGGCGAATCTAGGAATTGCGATTGTTCTTGGATTATGTTTTGCTTCACTAGGATTTTTAGGGCATGAAATTTTACATGGAACTGTTGTAAGAAAGGCATGGCTTCGTGACTTCTTAGGCGCGATTGCATTTATGCCATTATCAACAGGGCCAAAGCTTTGGAGAAAGTGGCATAATGCAACGCATCATGTTCATACACAGCATGAAGAAAATGATCCGGATGCATGGCCGACACTTGAGAAACTTAAGAAGAGTAAGTTTTTGAGTTGGGTATATCGTATGCCTCTACATGTACGTTCATTCTTTAGTTTTCTGTCACTAACAATTCAATTTACATTGCATTCGACTCGAATGTTCTTTCATTTTATAAAAGAGTTCAAGTCATCCAATCAAAAATCTGTATGGCTTCAACTTCTTTTGCCTTGGACAGTTTGGATTAGTTTATTGTTTATTATGGGACCTGGAAAATGGTTATTTGCATATGTCATTCCGTTGTTAATTGCTAACTTTATTGTAATGGCATATATCGCAACAAATCACCGCTTAAATCCAATTGTTCCAGTAAATGATCCGTTAGCAAACTGTTTATCAGTAACAGTGCCGCGCTGGGTAGACGTTTTACATTTCAATTTCTCATATCATACAGAACACCATCTGTTTCCTGCTATGAGCTCTAAATACTATCCGTTAGTAAAAGAGAAGATTAAAGAAATGTGGCCGGAACGTTATCACGAAATGCCGATGACAAAAGCATTAGCAGCCCTATGGAATACACCACGTGTGTATTATCACGGAAGTGAATTAGTGGATCCGCATAGAGAGCATTTCTATGGTTCTTTAGGAAATGGACTAGATCCTCATAATATTTCATATCGTGAGGAACATATAGAGGAAGACGAGAGTATTAAAAAAGTAAATCAGTAAAAATTAATATATTTTTGCAGTGAAAAAGCAAGCCATCTCAGGCTTGCTTTTTCTTATAAAGAAACTTCCTTTTTGTTCTTTTTATGGACTTGGACGGAGTTAGTTTCTTTTCGTTGTAATCGTTTTTCTAAAAGATTAACAAAATAAGTAAATAGAAGAACAAGTACGAGATAGTATGCACCAACGATTATGTAAGTATCTAATTGTTGGAAGTTACCTGCTGCAATTGATAAACCTGATCCCCATAATTCGGACATTCCTACATAAGCAACAAGTGAAGAATCTTTTAATCCGATAATAAATTGGTTTCCTAGAGGAGGAAGAGACAGACGAAATGCTTGTGGTAATATAATTCGTCGCATAGCTAAAGGATAAGGCATGCCTAAAGAGCGAGCTGCTTCTAATTGTCCCCGGTCAACGGATTGAATAGATCCACGGAAAATTTCCGTAATATATGCACCGTTATGAATTGCTAAAGCGATTGCTCCTGCCCAAAAAGGGGTGAAAACAACAACGGATGTAATTCCAAAATAGAGAATGGCAATTTGAACAATTAAAGGTGTACCACGAATAATAGCAATGTAGACATGAGCGATACTATTTAAAACTTTATTGTTAGAGATTCGAAAGAAAGCGAATAATAATCCAATTAATGAACCGAGTACTAGGGAAGTTAATGTTAATTGTAATGTGACAATAGTAGCTTTTAAGAGTGTGGGATAGGAAGAGATAAAAATTTCAAACATGCGTTTCACCTCATATTGTATAGATTTTAGTAGAGAATGAAATGCCCCACATAAAATGAATACTTAATCAGTGGGGCACTGTTTATGAATCTTTTGAATGGCTAACTTACTAACTTACTTACTTACTTCGTTTTTTCCTCTTCACCAAGAATATTACGCCCGAACCATTTTTTACTGATCTTTTCATACGTACCATCTTTAATGATTTCATCTAACGCTTTATTTACTTTCTCGACCATTTCTTTATCATCTTTGCGAATAGCAATTCCCATTTCATCAAGATTTAATGGTTTTCCGGCTTCTTTTATATTCGATTTTCCTTCTTTTATCATACGTAGACCAACCATTTGATCCGTAATTACTGCATCAACACGCCCAGGCTCTAAATCCATAAGAGCAGTAATATCACTGTCATATTCTGTGATTTGATCTGTATATTTTGCAACAAGATTTTTAAAGGTACTAGCTTTTACAACACCAATTTTCTTACCTTTTAAATCTTCTGGAGAAGAGATAGCAGTATTCTTTTTAGCCACAAAAATTTGTGCGCCAGACCGATAGTACGGATTTGAGAAACTAACAGCTTTTAAGCGCTCCTCTGTAATTGCCATACTACCCAGTATTACATCATATTTCTTCGCTTGAAGACCTTGAATTAGTGTTTCCCATGGGTTTGTAACTGGCGTAGCCTTCATGTTCATCTTTTTAGCAAGAGCTTCACCGATTTCTACATCAAAGCCGACAAGTTTGCCGTCATTTTCTTTATAGTTAAAAGGTTTGTATAATCCACTCATCGCATAGCGAAATTCTTTTTCACCATTTGATGAAGTAGTAGAGCTTTCTTTGCTACAAGCTCCTAGTATGAAAGATGTACATAGTGTAATGCTAGCAACAATGGTTAATAGTTTCCTTTTCATAAAACCCCTCCTATATATTGATCATACGGATGGTTTTTTAGTATGTTATTGAAATATTTTATTTGGATGATTAGTTGTGCACCGTATGAATGTATTCCTTTTCGTTTGAAACAGAAGTTACATTATAAAACGTTGCGTAAAAATTGTTTTGCCCGTTCATGTGATGGAGCTGAAAAGAATTGTGCTGGCGGAGCATCTTCTACAATCTTTCCATCATCCATAAAGATGACGCGATCAGCTACATCTCTTGCGAAATTCATTTCATGAGTAACAATAACCATTGTCATCCCTTCTTCAGCAAGTTCTTTCATAACTTGCAATACTTCTCCAACAAGTTCAGGGTCTAAAGCTGAGGTAGGCTCATCAAATAGCATAATCTTAGGGCTCATTGCAAGAGCTCGTGCAATGGCAATGCGCTGTTTTTGACCACCTGAAAGAAGATGAGGAGTTACATCCGCTTTATCTTGAAGGCCGACTTTTTGGAGAAGTTGATTTCCAATATCCTTTGCATTTGCTTTCTCTAATTTTTTTACGTGAATAGGTGCTTCTATGATGTTTTCTAGTGAGGTCATATGAGGAAAGAGGTTAAAGTGCTGAAAAACCATACCGACATTTTCACGGACTTTATTTAAATTTGAATGCTTTGGATCAATTCGCTCACCTTGTAAGTGAATTTCGCCTTCATCGTACATTTCTAAAAAGTTAAGACAGCGAAGTAATGTACTTTTACCAGAACCACTGGCACCAATTAAAACAACAACTTCTTTTTCTTTTACTTCTAAATCAATTCCTTTTAACACATCAAGTGAACCGAATGATTTTATTAGATTTCGAACTTGAATCATACAAAACCCCCAGTTAAAAATATATTTTACAAATGTTGCCCCTTATTTCTGTTATTAGTCATAAATTGTCAGAATCCTTTATTTTTTCGTGCAATTTGATATTCAAAGAAATAATAATTTTTAAAATCCCTATATCCTTCTATAATGAAAATATGGATAATAATATATAGGTAGTATTTATATTGCTTATAAAAAGGGGGAAAGGGAAGATGGAAAAAGAAAGGAAAACATTTTCTTTTGGATTACGTACACAACTTATGCTATTCACTACAGTTTTAGCTTTCATTACATATTCAACAAGTATATTTTTTATTTACGTGATATACGATTATTTTCAAAGTTATGTAAGTCAAACTGTATATAATATTCTTGTTATGTTATTAGGGGTAGTATGGTCTGGGATTTTAGCATATGGAGCAGCCGTATTTTTAATTAAACCGCTTCGAAAGTTAGAGGAGGCGGCAAGAAAAGCAGCTGATGGTGATATTCGTGAAGATGTTCCATTACCGAAGACAGATGATGAAATTAAATCTTTAAGTGTTGCATTTAATATGATGTTAGGAAACTTAAGGGGCATGGTAAAAAATATTGATACAACATTTTCTTATACAAACAATCAAGTACAGCAGATTAGAAAACAAACAGGAGAAGCAACGAGACAAGCGCAAGGTGTATCTGAGACTCTTGCAGAGATTTCTTCAGGCGCTGAGCAATCAGCAGCATCAATTCAAGCAATTGTTTCTGCTGTTGATACAACGACGTCTATTGCAAGTGAAGTAGAAGAAAAAGCGAAGCAGTCTGATACGTTGTCTTCAGAAATGGTTCAAGCTTTAGGGCATAGTACTCGTGTCTTTACGTCTTTAATTCAAGGTATTCAAACATTGGCAAAAGAAAATGAAGATTCCATGCAAAATGTACAGAAGTTAGAAGAACGAATGAAACAAGTAGAACATATTGTGTCTGTTGTGAGTGCGATTGCTAGCCAAACGAATTTATTAGCACTAAATGCTTCTATTGAGGCAGCTCGCGCAGAAGAGCATGGAAGAGGTTTTGCGGTTGTTGCGGAAGAAGTACGTAAACTTGCTGATGAAAGTGATCATTCTGCAAGAAACATATCTCAGTTATTACGGAATATGCAAGATGAAGTACAACAAGTTGCAATGAAAATGACAGAACAAGTGAAAATAGCTAAAGAAGAGGCGAAACGTGGAGAAGCTACGGAATTAATTTTAAAAGAAATGTCATCAAGTGTTATGGAAGTAGCCGATGCAACTCAGCAAATTAGTAGTTATATGAATGAACAAGTGAGCCACATTCATCAAACAGGAGCACAAACAAAAGCTGTAGCAGCAATTGCTGAAGAAACGTCAGCTGGTTCGCAAGAAGTGGCGCGTGTAACGCTACAACAGTCTAAAAATATGATAGTAATCGATCAATTATTAAAGGATTTAGAGAAGCAAGCAACTGATTTGAAACAAACAATTGAACGATTTTCAATGTAAAAGGAAGAACAGAATGCTGTTCTTCTCTTTTTTATTTAGTTTGATTTAATATTTACAGTTAAACTATGAACGTTTCCGCAACATTCTTTTCTCTCCCTTTCGGATGAAAATTATAGCGAGCTATAATATTAAAAGGGGTGTCTTTTATGAAAAAAGAAAAAAGACAACGGTTAATTAAACAATTTGTAAAGGAGTATGAAATAGATAAGCAAGAAAGATTAGTAGAATTGTTAGCAAAAAAAGATGTATTAGTAACACAAGCTACGGTTTCTCGCGATATTCGTGAGTTAAACTTAACGAAGGTACCTTCTCAAGAAGGATTAATGATATATAAAGTTTTCTCAGAAGAGCATTTACAAACTGATATAAAGTTAAAGAAAAAATTACGAGAAGTTGTTGTGAAAATTGATTGTGTAGATCAATTAATGGTTATTAAAACATTACCTGGTAATGCACATGTTATTGGTGTTTTATTTGATGAGTTAGATTGGAAAGAAAAAATAGGATGTATATGTGGAAATGATACATGCCTTATAATTTCACAGTCGAAATCAGATAGGGAGATTATAGAAGAAAGATTAAATTTAATTATTTAGATGCAAAAATCCTGTTTTTAATAAAATTAAAAACAGGATTTTTGTTTAAATACGGAAGTTAAATATTCAACATATATGCGTAATATATGTGTTTTTTATTGAAAAAGCGAGAGAGTTTGTTATAAAAATACAAATTCGTATGATTTTAAAAAAATAACTTGTTTAATATTTCACAATGATAATGTGGATGCTTTCACAAAGATAAAAGTGCAGAGCATTTATTATGTACTTGTAAGACATCAAACATATTTAAAAGGAGGTACAACAAATGAAACATCCGATACATGTTACTTCAGAAATTGGGGAATTACAAACGGTTTTATTAAAACGACCGGGTAAAGAAGTGGAAAACTTGACGCCAGATTATTTGCAGCAATTATTATTTGACGATATTCCATACTTACCAATTATTCAAAAAGAGCATGATTATTTTGCACAAACGTTACGCAATCGGGGTGTTGAAGTTCTTTATTTAGAAAAACTAGCCGCTGAGGTGTTAGTAGATAAAAAACTTCGAGAAGAATTTGTTGATCGTATTTTAAAAGAAGGACAGGCTGACGTAAATGTTGCACATCAAACTTTAAAAGAATATTTACTTTCCTTTTCAAATGAAGAATTAATTCAAAAAATTATGGGCGGTGTACGGAAAAACGAAATTGAAACAAGTAAGAAGACACATTTATATGAATTAATGGAAGATCATTATCCGTTTTACTTAGATCCAATGCCTAATTTATATTTTACTCGTGATCCAGCAGCTAGCGTGGGCGATGGCTTAACGATAAATAAGATGAGAGAACCAGCGCGTAGACGTGAATCATTATTCATGGAGTACATCATTAAATATCACCCAAGATTTGCAAAACATAATGTACCAATCTGGTTAGATCGTGATTATAAATTTCCAATTGAAGGTGGCGACGAGCTAATTTTAAATGAAGAAACAATTGCGATTGGAGTGTCTGCTCGTACTTCAGCTAAAGCAATTGAACGTTTAGCTAAAAATCTCTTTAGCCGACAAAATAAAATTAAGAAAGTGTTAGCAATAGAAATTCCAAAATGCCGAGCATTTATGCATTTAGATACAGTATTTACAATGGTTGATTATGACAAGTTTACAATTCATCCAGCCATTCAAGGGCCAAAAGGGAATATGAATATTTATATTTTAGAAAAAGGATCAGATGAGGAAACTCTTAAAATTACACATCGTACTTCTTTAATGGAAGCATTAAAAGAGGTATTAGGCTTAAGTGAATTAGTTCTTATTCCATGTGGAGGAGGAGATGTAATTGCTTCTGCTCGTGAACAATGGAATGATGGCTCGAACACATTAGCAATCGCACCAGGTGTAGTTGTTACATATGATCGCAACTATGTATCCAATACGTTATTACGGGAGCACGGTATAGAAGTAATTGAAGTGCTAAGTTCGGAATTATCTCGTGGTCGTGGGGGTCCACGTTGCATGAGTATGCCAATTGTTCGTAAAGATATTTAGTATAAATAACGGAGAAAGTAGGGATGAAGTATGTTAATGACTAGACCAAATTTAAAAGGAAGAAGCTTTCTAGCAGAAAAAGATTTTACACAAGAAGAATTGTTATATTTTCTAGATTTGGCAGCAGAATTAAAAGAGAAAAAGAAAAATGGTATCCCGCATCATTATTTAGAAGATAAGAATGTAGCGCTCTTATTTGAAAAAACCTCCACTCGTACGCGCTGTGCATTTACAGTAGCATGTACAGATTTAGGGGCGAATCCTGAATATTTAGGGAAAGGTGATATTCAGCTTGGGAAAAAAGAATCCGTAGAGGATACAGCAAAAGTGTTAGGGCGTATGTTTGACGGAATTGAGTTTCGTGGATTTAATCATGAGACTGTAGAATCTTTAGCACAAAATTCTGGTGTGCCAGTTTGGAATGGATTAACAGACATGTGGCATCCAACACAAACACTAGCAGATTTATTAACAATTAGAGAACATGTAGGGAAGTTGAAAAATGTGAAGCTCGTTTACGTTGGAGATGGACGAAATAATGTTGCTAATAGCTTACTAGTTGGTGGAGCAATCGTTGGAATGGATGTACGTATTTGCACACCAGAATCTTTATGGCCTGCACAAGAAGTAATTGATTTAGCAAAAAAATATAATGAACAGGTAATGATAACAAGTAATGTGGAAGAAGCTGTTGCGAATGCAGATGTAATTTATACAGATGTATGGGTGTCTATGGGGGAAGAAGAAAAATTTGCTGAACGTGTCGAGTTATTGAGACCTTATCAAGTAAATATGAAAATGATTAAAGAAACAGGGAATGAAAACGTGATTTTCTTACATTGTTTACCTGCATTTCATGATGTTGAAACGATGTATGGCGAAGAAGTTTACGAGAAATATGGGTTGAAAGAAATGGAGGTAACTGACGAAGTATTCCGCAGTAAACATTCAAAAGTATTTGATCAAGCTGAAAATAGAATGCATACAATTAAAGCGGTTATGGCAGCTACTTTAGGAAACATGGAGTAAAGAAGAAAGGGAGTCTTCCTTTCTTCTTTCTCCTCCTTTAGACACTATCATTCACTATTGCTTTTGTATTGTTATTGCAATTAAAGAGAGGTGAGTGGAATGGGTGAAGATAAGAAATTAGGGTTGTTTACACTAACGGCTCTTGTAGTTGGGTCTATGATTGGCGGTGGAGCCTTTAATTTAGCGAGTGATATGGCAAAAGGTGCTGGTGCTGGAGCCATTATTATTGGCTGGGTTATAACAGGAATTGGGATGATTGCACTTGGATTATCTTTTCAAAATCTAACTGTAAAACGGCCAGAATTAGATGGTGGTATTTTTAGCTATGCAAAAGCAGGATTTGGTAATTTTATGGGATTTAATAGTGCGTGGGGATACTGGCTATCTGCTTGGCTTGGGAATGTAGCTTACGGTACATTATTATTTTCTTCATTAGGATATTTCTTTCCGATCTTTGAAGGCGGTCAAAATGTAGAATCCATTATTGGTGCAAGCGTATTATTGTGGTGTGTTCACATGTTAATTTTACGTGGAGTTCAATCAGCAGCACTTGTGAATTTAGTAACTACAATCGCAAAATTAGTACCTGTATTTGTATTTATTGTCATAGGAATCTTCGCGTTTCATATTGATACATTCTTAGATGGATTTTGGGGGCAAACTGGTTCTTTTTCATGGGGAGCAGTTGGCAGCCAAGTTAAAAGTACAATGCTTGTAACTCTATGGGTATTTATTGGGGTAGAAGGGGCGGTTGTTTTATCCAGTCGAGCAAAAAATAGAAGTGATGTAGGGAAAGCAACGGTTATTGGCTTAATTGGTACACTCATCATTTACATTTTAATCACATTATTGTCTCTTGGACTTATGCAGCAAGCAGATATTGCTGGTTTGAAAAATCCAGCTATGGCTTATTTATTTGAAAGTGTTGTTGGAAAATGGGGTGCTATCTTTATAAATTTAGGTTTGGTCATCTCTGTATTAGGTGCTTGGTTAGGTTGGACTTTGCTCGCTTCTGAAATTCCATATTTAGCGGCTAAAGATGGAGTATTTCCAAAATGGTTCGCAAAAGAAAATAAAAATAAGGCTCCAGTAAATTCATTATGGATAACAAATGGTTTAATTCAAATATTCTTGTTAACATTCGTCGTTTCTGATCAGGCGTATAACTTTGCATTCTCTTTAGCATCTTCAGCCATTTTAATTCCATATGCTTTTTCAGCATTTTATCAACTGAAGCATAGCTTAAAATCTGAAGAAGTAGATCGAAATAAAAATATAATAATTGGTTTGATAGCAAGTATTTATGGTGTGTGGTTAGTTTATGCAGCTGGTTTAGAGTATTTATTATTAACAATGACTTTATATGCGCCAGGTATTTTTATTTTTTACAATGTTCAAAAGCAAAAGAGTTCGAAGCAAATATTTACTCGAGTGGAATTAGCATCATCCGTAGCAATTGGTGCTTTAGCATTCTTTGCGATTTATGGATTAATTACAGGCAGTATTACTTTATAAAGCGCTGTGAAAGCGAAATGAACTGGAGGGCTGAAATATGGCACGAAGAAAAATTGTAGTTGCACTAGGGGGAAATGCGATACAGTCTGGAGAAGCTACTGCGGGAGCGCAGCAAGAAGCGTTGGAAAAAACGGCGGAACAACTTGTGAAAATAATGGAAAATGATGTGGATATAGTAATTGCGCATGGAAATGGCCCACAAGTGGGGAATATTTTATTACAGCAAAAAGCTGCAGAAACGGAAAAGACACCTGCAATGCCATTAGATACTTGTGGGGCAATGAGCCAAGGGATGATTGGATATTGGATGGAAAATGCGATTGAAAAGGCATTAAAAAAACGGAATATACCAAAAGATGTAGCAACGGTTATAACGCGCGTTGTTGTGGACAAAAAAGATGAGGCATTTAAAAATCCAACTAAACCAATTGGTCCTTTTTATACAGAAGAAGAGGCCAGAAGATTAATGGATGAAACAAAAGCAGTGTTTAAAGAAGATGCTGGTAGAGGATGGAGACGTGTTGTTCCATCACCGAAGCCTGTAAGTATTCATGAACATAAAGTGATTAATTCTTTGGTGGAAGATGGAAACATAGTGATAGCTGTTGGCGGGGGTGGAATTCCAGTAATTGATTCCGAAGAAGGGTTAAAAGGAACTGAAGCGGTTATCGATAAAGATTTCGCTGCGCAGAAATTAGCAGAATTAGTAGATGCCGATACGCTCGTTATTTTAACTGCAGTTGATCATGTGTATGTAAATTATAATCAACCGAATCAAAAAAAATTAGAGCATGTCACAGTGAATCAATTAGAAGAATATATTGAAGAACAACAATTTGCTGCGGGAAGCATGCTTCCAAAAATTGAAGCTGCTATTAATTTTGTTAATACAAATCCAAAAAGAAAAACAATTATTACGTCTTTAGAAAAAGTATATGAAGCACTAGAAGAAAAAGCTGGTACTATTATTTCAAAACAGAATGTATGCATGTATGTTTAAATTATTATGTACGCTACTTAGTAGTAAAAAAAAGAATGAGGTTAATAACTTCATTCTTTTTATTTATTAATATTTTTTGTACTCATTGTTCATAAAGTTTTCATGATGAAATCTGAATATATAAGTTAATTATGATAAAATTCAAATTGAATACGCTTTCTTGAATTTTCGCTCCAACATACAGCAAGAGAGAGGGAATTTTATGAATAGACGGAACGTAGTGAAAGACTTAAAGCAGTTCGAATTATTTGCTCATTTAACAGAAAAAAAATTGAAAGGCTTAACAGAGTTTGTTTATTGGCGAACTTATAAAAAAGGTCAATTTTTATTTTTAGAAGGGGATTCAAGGGAAAGAATTTACTTCATGTTAGATGGTTTTGTAAAGTTAGAGCGGGTTAATCAAAATGGGAACTTATTATACGATGACTATGTAAAGCGGTATTCTATTTTTCCTTATGGTGGTATGTTTACAGACAGAGGATATAACTATACAGCAGAAGCAATGACGGATGTGGAGGTATATTATATTCCAACGGTAATCTTTGAAGATATGGTAAAATCCAGCAGAACGCAATTGATGTACGTTGTTCAGCAATTATCATCTATATTAAAATTGAATGAAAATCGAGTGCAAAATATTACAATTCCTAATGCACAAGATCGTGTTATCCAAACGTTAAATTATTTAATGCAGGATTTAGGAGAACAGAGTGGGGAAAAGATTGTAATTTCATGTCCACTTACAACAATTGAAATATCCAAAATATCTGGAACATCTCGAGAGACAGTTAGCAGCGTATTAAAACAATTAAAAAATGATAGCATTGTTACAATTTTAGATAAAAAAATTACAATACACAATCCAACATATTTTGAAGAAATCTCTATGTGAAAATTGTATATTGATTTTTTAATTCATAATGTATATTAATAAGGTTCTTTATATGTTTATAAGGAACTTTTTTACGTTATCCTCTATAAAAAGATTGTATAGTATGGTAATAATAGCTAAAATCGATAATAAAAAACAAAGTGAAGGGGAGAAAGAATGATTCGTATTGAGTATGATCGATTAGTAGCTATTTGTTACAGTATAGGGGTTTTGTTATTATTAAAAATTCCAAATGATAATGAATTAATTGGGGAAAAACTATTCAATGTCTATAAGGTTCCGATACATACGTATGTTTATATGGATTATAAAGTCTCAAATATATTGATTGTTTCTTTCATACTACATGTAATTGCATTTATATTATTTTTAAAATGGCTAGGAAAAAAGGAGTCTAGTGCATTTAGAAAAATGAATAAGATAAAAGTAGTAGGCATTAGTATTTTGATTGTAATGATGCCGTTTATTTTAAATACAATCCTCCAGACATTGAATAAAACATGGTACTATGCAGGAAAAACAGGGGTAGAAGCAATAGAATATAAAAAAGAAGATAGCCAGTGTAGAATGGAGAAAAATGGAGATAATATCCAACCGAAGTGCATTGTTACTTTAAAAAATTATCGTAATCATTCACAAGCATTAAAAGTTGTTTTATATGATAATGCAAACGAGAATTCAAAAAGCTATCCAGTACCGAAACCAGTCTATTTACAAAAACATGAGACAAAGCAATTCGAATTTCAAGTTCCTGTTTCTTATAATAGAGGTATGGAAAAAGATAAAGTACCAAATATTAAATTACATTCATTGCATGAAAATGATACGAAATACAATTAATCTGTAAGTAAAAGTTTATGAGTAGGAGCAAGAATTTGAAACGATATAGAAAATCAACTTGAATCATCCAACATACTGTGAGGTAACGGTATATTGGATGATTTTTTTATGTTATCCTCTTTTTCACGTATGAAAAGGAGGAATACTTTGTTGGAAATGAAAAACATCACAAGGATCATACATAGTTTTTACTTTACGCAATCTGTGAAAGTTAGAGCCATAATAACTAGTTTGCCAATTTTTAATGTCGATATCGGGCCAGTTCACATAGTCACCTAGTGTATAAGGATCTAAGCTTTCTCGTAAATCTTTAACCCAGCGTATATTTCGATTTTCTTCATCATCGCATTTCCAAGAGGTAATGTATTCTTGGGCAATAATTGCTTTACGATGAAAATAAGCCGTTTCATTCGGCGAAATATTTTCAACAGCACCTATGAGCGATTGATGCCAAATACTAGCATCTTTATTTGGGGCATGAGAAAGAAAGTATTGCATGAGTTGAATGCCTTTAAGGGGAATAGGTTTATAGACATAGGAACCAGAGCGCTTGAAATTTTCAGGGATGTTACCGCCATTAAAAAATTCGACAGCCTTTATATAAGGAACTTCTTCTATAAAGAGAGAGGGGCTACCAGTTTCAAGAAGAGGGGATAATAGGGAATGGAGTTCAGAGGGAGAACCGACAAACTCGCCTTGTGCTTCGATTTTATTTCGTTGCTTGGCGAATAATTCGATCGATGAAGTGAGACGTTCATCTATATAAGGTGCCCAGTTTTGCCACGCTTGAAATGCAGCAATAAAGTCTTCCCATTCCCATGTAATTGAGAAAATTGATACATTTTTTACGGGGTGGACTCGAAAAGTTAAGGAAGTGATAATTCCGAAGTTTCCACCACCGCCACCACGGCATGCCCAAAAAAGGTTAGAGTTTTCTTGTTCATTTGCACGAATGAGTTTTGCACCAAATTTTCCACACGCTTGTACCATTTCCACTTCCATTAATTGATCACATGTTAATCCAAATAAGCGTGAAAGCATACCAATACCACCGCCAAGTGCTAATCCAACAATTCCAACGCTTGCACTTGTACCAGCAGGAATTGTAACACCGTAATTCCAAAGTTCTTTATAAACAGTGCCAAGATTTGCACCAGCCTCAATTGTTGCTGTTAATTTCTCTGTATTAACAGTAATGCGATGCATTTCACTCACATCAATAATAAGTCCTCTATTTAAAAGAGAAAAATTTTCATAGCTATGACGTCCACTTCTTAACCGAAATGGTATATGACGTTCACGTGCCCATTTTAAGGCGTTACAGATATCCTTGTTATTTTGACAAAAAACAATAATACAAGGGAGTTTTGGAATACTTAAATTTAAATTCATTCGGGCTACATTGTAGTCAGGATCTGTGGGAACAACGATACGACCTGTTAATTTTGTTTGCTTCAATTTCTTACTCCTTTCCAAAATAATCAGAGCTTTTTATTAATATATGAAAAATGTCTGTAATACGCGTGGACAAGGAGAGGTGGAGAATGAGATTTACCTTTGTGAGAAATAAATAAAGCATAAGAATAAAGAATCTACATAGAGTTCAATGAAAACAGTTGCAAACTGTTCATATTTTGTTATGATAGTGTTACGAAAACGTTTGCATAAAATTCTGATGGGATGCAAAAGGAGAGAAGGACTATGAATAAGACATGGTGGAAAGAAGCAGTTGCTTATCAAATTTATCCAAGAAGCTTTATGGATTCAAATGGTGATGGTATTGGAGATTTACAAGGTATTATTGCAAAACTGGATTATTTAAAAGACTTAGGTATAGATGTAATTTGGATTTGTCCAATGTATAAGTCGCCTAATGATGATAATGGTTATGATATTAGTGATTATCAAGATATTATGGATGAGTTTGGTACAATGGCAGACTTTGATGCTTTACTAGATGAAGTTCATAAGCGTGATATGAAGCTTATTATTGATTTAGTTATTAATCATACGAGTGATGAACATCCATGGTTTATTGAATCACGTTCATCTAAAGATAATCCGAAGCGTGATTGGTATATTTGGCATGATGGTAAATATGGTGCGGAGCCAAACAACTGGGAAAGTATTTTTAATGGTTCGGCATGGGAATATGATGAAGAAACAGAACAATATTATTTACATCTATTCTCACGTAAACAACCAGATTTGAACTGGGAGAATAAAGAAGTTCGCGAAGTACTATATGATACGGTTAATTGGTGGCTTGATAAAGGTATTGATGGTTTCCGCGTTGATGCGATCAGTCATATAAAAAAAGAAGAAGGCCTTAAGGATATGCCAAATCCAAAAGAGTTAAAATATGTGCCATCTTTTGATAAACATATGAATGTGAAAGGTATTCAACCTTTATTAGAAGAGCTAAAAGAAAATACATTCTCTAAGTACGATATTATGACTGTTGGTGAAGCAAATGGCGTTAAGATTGAAGATGCTGAGCTTTGGGTTGGAGAAGAGCAAGGTAAGTTCAATATGGTATTCCAGTTTGAACATTTAAGTTTATGGGATGCAGAGAAGAAGAAAGACCTTGATGTTGTAGGATTGAAAAAAGTATTAACGAAATGGCAAAAAGGATTAGAGAATAAAGGATGGAACGCTTTATATATTGAAAATCACGATAAACCACGTATCGTTTCAACATGGGGAGATGATAAAAAATATTGGCGTGAAAGTGCAACAGCTCTAGGAGCGATGTATTTCTTTATGCACGGTACACCGTTTATTTATCAAGGACAAGAAATTGGTATGACAAATGTTCAGTTACCAAATATTGAAGATTACGATGATGTTGCAATTAAAAATTTATATCGCGAGAAAATCGCAGAGGGCGTACCACATCAAGATATGATGGAGATTATATGGGCTTCTTGCCGTGATAATTCACGTACACCTATGCAGTGGAATGATGAGATGAATGCTGGTTTCACAACAAGTACACCTTGGTTTAGCATGAATCCAAATTACAAAGAAATTAATGTTGAAAAGCAAAAAAATGAAGAAAAGTCTATTTTCAATTTCTATAAGAAAATGATTGCTCTGAAAAAAGAGCACGATGTACTGAACTATGGTACGTACGATTTACTTTTAGAAGACGATCCACAAATTTATGCATATACACGTACGTTACAGGATGAAAAAGTCATTGTAATTAGTAATATCTCAAAAGAGGAAGCAGTGTATAATGAGGATTTATTTGCACTAGAACGCAAACGTTTGCTTTTAAATAACTATGAAGTTGCGGAACATGAAGAAGTAACAACAATTGCTTTAAAACCTTATGAAACAAGGGTTTATCGCATTTCATAATAAAAAAGGATGCTCTTTGAGCATCTTTTTTTATGAAAAAAAATAAATTTCTATTGCAAAGTGAAAACGCTTTTATTAAAATAGATTTATGAAAACGGTTGCGTAAAGATAAAAATAAAGTAACATAAGGAATCGTTTTCATAAAGGGAACAGAAATTATAATTTAAATCATTATGTTGTTATAAATAAAGGGGAGGAAGAACAGATGAAAATTACGTCTTTTGATTTTTGGCAAAAGTTCGGGAAAGCGTTATTAGTTGTTGTAGCCGTAATGCCAGCAGCTGGTTTAATGATTTCCATCGGTAAGTTAATTGGTATGTCTGCTGGGGATGTTAACGCAGTTCATACAATTGCTCGCGTAATGGAAGACATCGGTTGGGCAATCATTACAAATCTACACATCTTATTCGCAGTAGCAATTGGGGGATCTTGGGCGAAGGATCGTGCAGGTGGTGCATTTGCAGCGCTATTAGCATTCGTCTTAACAAACCGAATTACAGGAGCTATATTTGGCGTAAACGCTCAAATGTTAGCGGATTCAAAAGCGACAGTTTCTTCAGTAATAGCAGGAGATTTACTTGTAAAAGATTACTTTACTTCTGTACTTGGTGCACCAGCATTAAACATGGGAGTTTTCGTGGGGATTATCACAGGTTTCTTAGGAGCTAATCTATATAACAAATATTATAACTATAATAAACTGCCACAGGCATTAGCATTCTTTAATGGAAAACGATTTGTACCATTCGTTGTAATTCTTTGGTCTACAGTTACTGCGATTGTATTATCACTTCTATGGCCATTCATCCAAAGTGGGTTAAATGAATTTGGTCGCTGGATTGCAGCTTCAAAAGATAGTGCACCAGTTGTTGCACCGTTTGTATATGGAACGTTAGAGCGTTTATTATTACCATTTGGTTTACACCATATGTTAACGATTCCGATGAACTATACAGAGCTAGGCGGAACATATACGATGCTAACTGGTTCAAAAGTTGGACAAGTTGTAGCAGGACAAGATCCATTATGGCTTGCATGGATTACAGATTTAAATAATTTATTGGCAAATGGAGATACGAAGGCATATAACGATTTATTAAATAACGTTGTACCAGCTCGTTTCAAAGCTGGACAAGTTATCGGCTCAACAGCAGCGTTAATGGGGATTGCATTTGCGATGTTCCGTAACGTTGATAAAGAAAAGCGTGCAAAATATAAACCAATGTTTTTATCAGCAGCATTAGCAGTATTCTTAACAGGTGTAACAGAACCAATTGAATTCATGTTCATGTTTATTGCTCCAGTATTATATGTTGTATATGCTATTACAACAGGACTTGCATTCGCGTTAGCTGATTTAATTAACTTACGTGTTCATGCATTTGGATTTATTGAGTTAATTACTCGTACACCAATGATGGTTAACGCAGGTTTAACAAGAGACTTAATCAACTTTGTTATTGTTTCATTAGTGTTCTTCGGTCTTAACTTTACACTATTTAATTTCTTAATTAAAAAATTCAACTTACCAACACCAGGGCGTGCAGGTAACTATATTGATAATGAAGATGAGGCATCAGAAGGAACAGGAAATGTACAAGATGGTTCATTAGCAACAAAAGTTATCGATTTATTAGGTGGAAAAGAAAATATTGCTGACGTAGATGCTTGTATGACACGCTTACGTGTAACAGTAAAAGACTTAGATGTTGTTGCACCAGAAGCACAGTGGAAACAAAATGGTGCTTTAGGGCTTATTGTAAAAGATAAAGGTGTACAAGCGGTATATGGTCCGAAAGCTGACGTATTAAAGTCAGACATTCAAGATATGTTAGGTGCGTAATAATATGAAATTGCTAACTTTAAACTGTCATTCTTGGCAAGAAGAGAATCAAATAGAAAAGATACAATACCTTGCTAAAGTAATTCAAGAAGAAGAGTACGATGTCATCGCATTGCAAGAAGTAAGTCAGTCCATACAAGCTGAAAATGTATGCGGTAACAAGAAAAAAGATAATTTTGGACTTTTACTATTAGAAGAGTTAAAAGCGCTATATGTAAAAGATTACAATATTACTTGGGATTTCTCTCATATTGGTTATGACGTGTACGAAGAAGGATTAGCGATTATAACGAAGCATAATATTATAAAAGAAGATACGTTCTTTATTTCAGAAAACGAGGATACAACGTATTGGAAAACGCGTAAAATTGTAAGTACAACAATTGCTTATAATGGTAAAGATATAACGTTTTACTCTTGCCATCTCGGTTGGTGGAATGATGAAGAAGAGTCATTCAAAGGTCAAGTTGATCGTTTGATGGAGCGTGTAGATAGTAATAAGCTCGCCTTCTTAATGGGAGATTTTAATAACAATGCTCGTTTGGAAGGCGAAGGTTATGAGTATATGATGCAAAAAGGGTTGTATGACACATATGAATTAGCAATAGAGAAGGATGAAGGAACGACTGTCCAAGGCGAGATTGCTGGTTGGGATGAAAATAAACATAATTTGCGAATCGATCTAATATTGTGTAACCAAAGTAAAAAAGTTCATTCTTCAAAAGTTATTTTTAATGGTACAAACAGAAATGTAATTTCAGATCATTTCGGTGTAGAGGTTCAATTGGATATATAATAGAAGAAATCCTCACGGAGAATAAAAGCTGTGAGGATTTTTTTTAGGAATACAAGTATTTCCAAGAGAAAATACTTGTATTTTTTATGACATTTCATATATATTTGTTATTATTGAATGTAAAACCGATTTGGTCATTTTGTATTCATACTTTCACTCACTTCGTTATATAATGAAGTAAGTGAAAGTTAATGGGAAAAAATAGTACGTTTTTGGTTAATACACGATGTAGAAAGTGATATAATTGCAAAATGTATGTATCATTTTCTAAAGAAGGAAAAATATATAATTAGGTGATAACTTCTATGAAACAGATTTGGCGTATTTATAAGACAGATTTACGGAATGTAGCCAAACATTGGGCTGCAATTGTTATTGTTTTAGGATTAATGATTTTACCATCGTTATATGCATGGTTTAACATTAAAGCTTCTTGGGATCCGTATGGAAATACAAAAGAGGTTCCCATTGCAGTTTCTAACCAAGATGCAGGTTCTAATTTAAGAGGGAAAGATATTAATATCGGGAAAGAGATTGTAGACTCCCTTAAGAAAAACAAAAATCTTGGCTGGAAATTTGTAGATGAGAAACAAGCAATTTACGGAGTTGAGCGTGGGGATTATTATGCAAGTATTACGATTCCAAAAGACTTCTCTGAAAAAATTGCAACTGTTCTGGATGAAAACCCTAAAAAACCAGAATTGGATTACTATGTGAATGAAAAAGTAAACGCGATTGCACCGAAGATTACAGCAAAAGGTGCATCAGGTATTACAGAAGAAATTAGTAAAAACTTTGTTAAAACAGCAAACGGTGAGATTTTTAAAATTTTCAATGATCTTGGAATCGATTTAGAAACAAATTTACCAAGTATCGAAAAAGTAAAAGATCTTGTATTTAAGTTAGAAGCGCAGTTCCCAGAAATGAATACACTTATGGATAAGGCATTAGATGATGCAACTCGAGCAGAAGATGTTGTGAAAGTGGCGCAAAAAGATTTACCTGTTGTAGAGAGTGTAATAAATGATGGGCAGGAAGCATTGGCGAATTTAGATAAGTTCTTTGCAAGACAAGATCAAACATTAAAAAATGCTCCAGGGACGATAAGAAATGATTTAGTAGCAGCAAAAGGCGTTATGGATAGTGCAGCTGCATTTACTGACTTTTTAATGAATCCAGGTGTAGAACTAAATATTCCTGACTTGTCTGGAATGAATGGATTACCTGAATTCCCAGCGAGACCAGATCTCTCTAAGTTGAATAGTGATGGTTATAAGAGTATAGCGCAAAATATTAATCAAACAGTAAATAATGTTTTAAGTTCATCACGTGCAGGAACAGCTTATGGAAAAAGTGTTTTAAATGGATTGCAAAATGGTCAGTTTGATCCAGAACAAGCAAAGAAAGATTTAAATGCGGTATCAGAACGATTACAAACTGGTACAGATGGTATTTCATATCTTATTAATTTCTTTACTGAACTTCAAAAATCGGCGACTACTGATTTTGGTCAAAGCTTTTTCCAAGGGCGAGTGAATCACTTAACTAATGTTAAAAAAGGTATGGAAAATGCAAATAACGGTATTAAAGATATTGTAAATGTTATTGGCAAAGGACAAGAAGTAAAGAAAGATGTAACAGATGTAGCGAATCAAAAATTAGATGCAGCAAATGGATTAATTGATCAAGCTGAAAAAGATTATAATGAAACGTTTGTAGCAGATTATAAAAAGGCAGTTAGCACAGTCGATCAAGCCAAAGTTGATGCAAATGCAGTATATGATAATGCAAAAGCAGATTACGATAAAGTAAAAAATGGTATTGAGGGTGCAAAAGCAGATTTACAGAAAGCAAAAGAAGATGTACAAAATAGAGGTATTAACGGTTTAGATTCAACGAAAGTAGCTTTAAATAGCTTAAATGGTCAATTCCAATCTGGAATCGGTTTAATTGATGATATGATTCCAGTTCTAGAAAGTACAAATAAGGTTTTAGCGGATGTAAATAGTGATAAAAACCTTAATAATGGAATCGCAAAATTAAACAAAGCGAAAAGCAGCTTACAAAAAGGTGTAGAGGCAACGAATAAGGGAATTACACTTCTTAACAATGGCCAGAAACCTACAAAAGATGTAATTGAAAGTATTAACAATGCTGCGAAGGGCGGATCAGCTCAATTAACAGATGTATTATCGACGTATGATTCAGAAATTGTACCTAATTTCAATACAGCAATTGCTCGTACAAAAGAGATGTCGAAAAATACAACTCAAATTTTAAATGATGCAGACAAAAAGCTTCCAGATGTTAAAAAATTACTAGAAGATTCATCAAAAGGTTTAGTAGATGGTAAAAAGAAATTAGCAGATATTAAAGCTGAAATGCCAGCTACTGAGAAAAAGATTAAAGAATTAGCAGATAAAATTCGTGATTTTGAATCTGAAGAGGATTTAAAAGACATTATACGCTTATTGAAAAACGATGTTGAGAAGCAAAGTGATTACTTTGCGAATCCAGTAAATTTAAAAGAGAATAAATTATTTGCGATGCCGAACTACGGTTCAGCAATGTCACCATTCTATACAGTGCTTGCATTATGGGTAGGCGCATTATTAATGGTTTCATTATTAACAGTAGAAGTACACGAAGAGGGCGCGAATTATAAGAGCCATGAAATTTACTTCGGACGTTTATTAACATTCTTAACGATAGGGCTTTCACAAGCGTTTATCGTATCGATGGGAGATATATTCTTACTCGGTACGTACGTAGTCGATAAGTTCTGGTTTGTGTTATTTAGTTTATTTATTGGTGGAGTCTTCGTTTGTATCGTATACTCACTCGTTTCTATTTTCGGAAACGTTGGGAAATCGATGGCGATCATTTTACTTGTACTACAAGTAGCAGGATCGGGCGGAACATTCCCAATCCAAATGACACCAGCGTTCTTCCAAGCAATTTATCCGTTCTTACCGTTCACATATGCAATTAGTGCAATTCGTGAAACAGTAGGCGGAATGCTATGGGATATCGTAACGCGAGATTTACTTGTGTTAAGTGCTTTCGTAGTAGTTATGATTGTTGCTGCGTTATTACTGAAAACACCAATTAACAAATCAAGTGAAAAATTTGTTGAGAATGCAAAAGGAAGTAAAATCATTCATTAAAATAAAAGGTTCCTACCGATAGTGGTAGGAACCTTTTTGTTTAATCAAATTTTAATTTTTTTAATGCTTCCGCAAATGGGTTGTTTAATGGTTCTTCCTCTTTGTTCTGTTGTTTCATATATTTTTGAACGTCGCGCTTATCAGCTTTGTTTCCAGATTCTTTTTTACGTCTTTCTTGGAATGTAGAAAGTTTTTCGCGATAGCCACATTTACATGCGAAAATTTGGCCAGCGCCTTCACCACGTAATTCTAGTTTCTTCTTACATTGCGGACAGCGAGCGTTTGTTGTACGAGATACATTTTTACGATGACCACATTCACGATCTTGGCATACGAGCATTTTTCCCTTTTTGCCGTTTACTTCTAGCATTGGTTTACCGCAGTCTGGACAAGACTTCGTTGAAATGTTGTCATGTTTATATTTTTTATCACTCGATTTAATTTCAGAAACAATTTCTTTCGTATAGTTCTTCATTTCAGAAATGAATACTTCTTTTTTCAGCTTACCTTTTGCGATAGCCTCAAGTTTTTGTTCCCATTCACCAGTTAGTGTAGGGGATTTTAACTCTTCTGGTACTAAATCAAGTAACTGACGGCCTTTTGAAGTAATATGAATATCTTTGCCACGTTTTTCAATTAAGAACGAATTGAATAGCTTGTCGATAATATCAGCACGCGTTGCTACAGTACCTAATCCACCAGTCGATTTTAATGTATCAGCGAGTTGTTTATTTTGCGTATCCATATATTTTGTAGGATTCTCCATTGCTGAAAGTAAAGTTGCTTCATTAAAGCGTGCAGGTGCTTTCGTTTGGCCTGATGTTTGCATAAGTAACTTTACAGTTAATGTATCGCCCTTTTCAATGTGAGGCAGAAGCTGCTCTTTTACGTCATCAGTTACATCATCGTCTTCAAATCGATTTTCGTATACTTCCTTCCAACCAGCATGTAAAATCGTTTTTCCGCGTGCAATGAACGTTTCACTACCAACTTTGGTACGTAATGTTAGTTGCTCGTATTCGAATGCTGGGAATAAAACAGCTAAGAAACGTTTTACAACTAAATCATAAATTTTGCGTTCTTTATCTGTGAATGCTGAGAAGTTAACGTATCCTTCTGTTGGAATAATCGCATGATGATCGCTTACTTTACTATCATCAACAAATGATTTGTTAGGTTTGATAGGCTTTTGTAATACTTTATGTGCGAAGGGACGGTATTCTCCAACACCACATGCTTTTAGACGTTCTGGAAGTGTTCCAACGATATCAGATGAAATGTAGCGTGAATCTGTACGAGGGTACGTTAGCACTTTATGCTGTTCATACAATTTCTGCATAATATTTAATGTTTCTTTAGCAGAGTAACCGAACTTTTTATTTGCATCACGTTGCAATTCAGTTAAATCATAAAGACCAGGAGAGAATGACTTCTTCTGTTTCTTATCAATTTCCACAACGGTAGCATTTTGTTTATCTAAACCTCTTACAATACCATCAATTTTTTCTTTATTAAAACTACGGCTATTGCCATTTGTATCTTGCCAAGTAAGTTTGAGTTTCTCCATTGTTTGAGCTTCGATGCCGTAGTAAGTTTGTGCTTTGAAGTTCTTTATTTCATCCTCACGACTAGCGATCATTGCAACAGTAGGAGTTTGCACATGTATACTGTTTTTAGGGCGAAATTTAATATATTCTTTTAATAGTAATGATATCAATAATAATTACACCCATGTATATTTTTATTTTGGGTATAAAAAGTAAATAAGCATAATAATAGAACTTAGGGGAGGAAACCATGAGATTTGTTGTAAGAGAGTTTGATGAAACTTCAAGGAACGGAGAAATATTTAGTAGTATTGGTATTGGAATTAAAGAAAATAATTATCTAATATTTCCCTCACCGCTTTCAAATTTTATAAAAAGAGAATATAAAAATAAGGGAAAGTCTATTAATAGTCAAAGGAATGTAGCTTATGCAATAACAAGATTTTTAAATTATTTATATAAAAATACAGATAGTTATCCTGAATTAATTATAGGGGGACTAAGCAGTTTAACTCTTCAACATGGAGCGGATTATATCTCTTATTTATCATTAAAAAGTAGAGCAGGTGAATTAAAGAGTGAATATGTAAAAACTGAGATGCAGTATCTAAACAAACTTTTCCATTGGTTGAAATCAGAAAATATAATCAACCAGGTCTTTAGTGTAAATTACCAGACTGTTTATTACGGCCGAAAAAGTCGGAAAATTGAGATTAATATTTTTGAAAACACTAATGATTTAGATATTATTTTACCAATAAGAAATTCCATTCAAAATAATGTTATTAAAGACTTCGGTAAAAATAGAAATAGACTAATTATAGATTTTATTATGACAGCAAAGCGTATTGAACCATTGATGGCATTAGGTATAGCTTTACAATTCTTTGGAGGATTAAGACGTTCTGAGGTCATTAACTTAAAATGCTCTAGTTTAAAGTGGGCTAATAGTAACCTAATACTTGAGATTAGAGACAATCAAAACATTTTATTTGCAGATGCAATAAACAAGGCTGATATTCAAGTTAAATATCCAAGAGATCAAATATGTATTTGTCCTGAAATTATAAAGCCTCTGTATGAAGAACACCTAAAAATACTAACTAAATTAACTAAAGGAACTTCCGAAGCACTTTTTATCTCAGCGAGGAATTTTAAAGCTTTAAGGGGGAAAAGATATTCAGCAAAAATTGATAAGATTAAACAACAGTTTTTAAATGACTTATTAGCAAAAAATCAAGTCGAAGATTATATACTGTTAACAAACAATAAATGGTCTACGCATATTGGCAGAGGTGTTTTTACGAACATATTAATAGATTTGGGCCTAACGCCTACCCAAATTGCATTAGCTAGAGGTGATAGAAGCTTACAGTCCGCATTAAGTTATGTAGATGAAAATACATTAATTAGTTCTATGAATTTAGCAATCAATAATTTTGACATACTAAAGGAAGTGTAGGATTTGCTTAATTATATGACATTAAAAGAGGTTTCAAGCCACCTTAACTTATCAATATATCAAACTAGATTAGTTCTTAAAGAAGCCTTAATACAAAAAGTAGGTATAGATAATTCTAGAGAAATCATTTATGATACCGATCTTATAAATAATTTACAGGATATTCTTGAAAAACGCTATAAAGAAAATTGCTTAAATAAATATACCTCTAAAGAACTTATTAGGTTAGGATGTACTGGATACGATAGAAATATTCTTAAGAGCAAACCTACTGAGCCTTTTGATAGATATAAGACTTTTACTGGAGCTTCTTACTTCTACGACAAAGTAGAAGTAAATGCATATTTAGCATCAAAAAAATGTGATTCTAAATTATTATCAATTTCGCAAATAATGGAATTAGTGGGTTTTAAAACACCCCAACAACTTCAAAAAGCATTAAATGATTGCAATATTAAAGAAGTAAAAAGAGGATATAGCTCCTTCAAGTATTATAAGAAATCAGATATAAAGCCCTTTATTGACTTAGTTAAAAAAAGGTATTTATTTAATAAAGCCAATCGTTTGAGTACTCAGCAAGTGCAGGAACTAGGATTTAAAAAAAATGGTAGGGTAGTACTTCAAAAGTTTAAGGCAGAACCTATTGATAGAATTAATGAGTATGCTGACGCTGGGGGGATTGCCTTTTATGATAAAACTGAAGTGGAGAGAAAGTTAAAATCCAGAAAACTCCTAACTCATACTATCTGCGAAAAAGATGCTAAAGAACATTTGGGCTATAAAAATACTGAAAAGTTCAAAAAAATGATTCGAGAATATGGCATCACATTAACGTCAAATGGGAAATATGAAATTAATTATTATGATAAGTCAAGTATAGATTATTTGAAAAATATTATAGATAAAAATTATGAACATAACCTTGAAACTAAAATAACCAGTGGTCAAATAAAAGCCTTAGGATATTCTAGAAAACTTATTCGTAAATTAACCCCTATCCATACAAGACCTATTGATAACGTATATAAGTTTGCGAGCGCTGTTATTTTCTATGATAAGGAACAATTTCTCAATCTGAAGAAACAATATAGTGATCGAGCAGAAATTAATAATGTTTTAACTGAATATTATACTTCTAAACAATTAATGGAATTACTCAATATACCAAATAATGTGGAAAGATATATGGCTAAATTTAGAGTTTTTCCTATAAAAATCCCACCATCACGTCAGAATTATTGGTGCAAGGAAGAGATCGATGATTTTGTTAAAAAAAGAAATGATTTATATAACTACTACGATTCGAATTATTATTTAATTAGTGACGTGGAATATTTACTAGGATTTAACATAAGTAAGTTTTACAGTATTTGTTCAGATTTTAATATTCCTATTATTGCTGAAGAATTACCGATTGAGGTAAAGTTTAATAAATTCACTAAATCTCACTTAGGTTTTCCAAAGGATAAAATTGATAACATTGTTGCCGAAATCAATGATAAACAAAGGCAAAGTACTACTAATCATCAAACGACCAATGTTTTGGAAACTAGTAATGATACACAACATAATTCAAACACCACCTCAGAAATAAAGAGTTCACTTCAAGTGCTTGGGCATTTAGATGATGAAAAAATCGTACCAATTTTAGAGGAAATAGCGAACTATTCAACGCCCTCTATAAATGACAAAATTAAAACCATAATTTCCGAAAAAGATTTAATAATCCAATTAGACTATTCAAAGAAACAATTTGATGAAAATAAAGAACACTTTCGTATCTTAAAGTTGGAGTACGGAAATATTAATTATTATTTGCTAGAGGATTGTTCTAATCTTTTAAAAAAGTTATATGAAGAGCAAAACAATTTATTAAGTTTAAACTATACTCATGTTGAAGCAATTGCCAAAGTCCCTATCACTGTATTAAATAAAAATAAAGCAAAATTCCAGATACCACCTCCTTTAAGATTTGGTCGTCTAAAAAAACTTAAACATGTATATTCTAAGAAAGTTATTGATAATTATTTAAATTCATTAAAAGTTTCTAGTTTAATTGAACAATATAAAAATGAATTAGAATATAATACTCTCCCAGATAAAATCTTTTTGAAAACAGTCAAAGAATTAGATTTGTATTTTCCAAACTTAGTTAAAAATACAGAAATAGCATGGCATAATTTTGTTTCAAAAAAATTATTAAGTTCAAATGGAAATATTAAAACGATCAAGAAACTTTTTGTTCGATTTATTAAAATAACAGAATTACTACAGTCGACATTAATTGCAAAAGAAATTATGGACATGAATTCTAATGAGATTAATTTCGTATTTTTAAACAATAAAGTTCCAAGTACTTACAAAGAAGTTTTATATGGTTTCTTTAATCACTTACTTTTAAGGTTTTCTAATTGTAAGTACTTGGTTTCAGAGCTTAATAACCCATATGTGGAAAAAAACGAGCGTTTAGCAAACTCTAAACACAATAAGCAAATTTATTCGACTAATGAGTTTTTAACACTACTGGACTATGTTAAAGACATTCAACGCCATAAAGACAATGCCCTTTCTGAATATAAGACAAAATCAATGTGTGAGACAAAGGGGAATTATGAATCCATTTGGTTATACGTAATGCTTCATTTAAATAACGGATGGAGAAGTACTGATTTTATTGAAAAGATACCTCGTATCCCCTTGTCTATCCCTGTGCTGGATTATAAATCATTTGAAAACTACAATTTAACCTTAGAAGAATCTACAAAAATTATCTGGGAATTAACATCGAACTTAATGAATATTTATCATAACAAAAATGGTAAAAAGGCTTTTTTCTTTATTTCTGAAGATATGATTGTACCTGTAGCTAATGCTATCGTTTTATGTGAACTTAAGGCTCAATTAATACATTCAAAAAGAAATAACTTGATTGATTTAGGTAATTCAAACGAATTGACTACTAGCATGCATGATAAATTTTTTAAAAATTTTCCTAAAAAAGAATTTAAATTTAAATCGCTAATGGCTAACAGTACATTTATAACCTTTGTGGATTCAATCCTAAAACAAAAAACAAATCGTAATCCTTTGGAGATTACTAAATTCATTAGAAATCATGATTCTTTAGACACTACCAATAGATATGTACATATAAGTGAAGAACATCTAAACAAAATTAGTAGGCAATTATTTGATAAAGGCTATTTTGGATATACCTATGATTATTTAAAACAAATTGTTATTGGTGAATCTCAAAATAATTCTATTGAAAACAATGAAAAAAAATTGTTAGCCACAGTTTTTGGAGACATATATAAGATTGAAAATTTCTCAATAATGTTAAATGCAATTGAAGAACAAAAGAAACCTTTATACGAGTTCGTTAAGCGTTTATCGGAGGAACAACAGAGAGAAGTATTAGATTTAATAGATATGAATCAATTGCCAGCCAAAGAAAACTTTTGGCAATGTATTCTCGGTGATTGTTTATATCTAGATAGAAAATGTAACAGTTGCCCATTTGCAATTCCACATTTTTATGTACTAGCAAAGACTGTTTACAACCTAAATAATTTGATACCTAAATTAGAGCAGATTAAAAACATTCCTTATAAAGGGGAAAGAGTTAGATTAGCTAATTTATTATACAAAAACCTTTCATTAATAAGTATTGCTAAAAAACAGTTTGGAGAGAATGTACTAAGCTCATTTTTAGGAAAGGACTACTCAGATTTCTTGAATAACATACGTAGCTTAGATAGTATACATGAAAATCTAACAATTGGAGGTGTTTAAGATGGAGAATAATCATAGTCTAGATTTTTCGTCTACCTCAACCCATTATAATGAGAGTCTCCGTGGTAACTTACAAGATAGAATAAACAGTCTTAAAGACATGGGGGTAAATCTTACAGCCGAAGCATCCAATGACAGGTGGAATATTTATGATGAATATTTTTCACAAACATATTTTGTAGACTTTAGCTTCAATTCTTTTTCATCAAAGAAGTTTGATACTGACCAATTTATCTTGCTATTAAAATCTTGGTTTATTTTACTTTTAGAGGGCGGAGGTAGTTTCAAGCATTTAACATATAAAATAAGGAGAGCAAAGGATGCATTGATCCTAAGTAAAGGATTTAACCTAGAAGCAATAGAAGAATTTGAACTTAACTATTTTTCTAAAAATCTTAAACCTAATTCTCTACAAAATAAAGCATCTCTACTATTAGAATTTCTAGATTTTCTCCAAGATTTGATAGTGCCAGAAGAGTACCTGGAACTAATTTTAGAATATTATCAAATACAGAAGTTAGCGGCGATCAGAAAATTACCATCAAGCCAAGATGTTCTTAAATTTTCTTTAATAGTTGAAGTATACTTTTCTAATAAGGATATTGATAAAGAATATTTGGACTACTATCCGATTCATTTATGGTGGAATTTAACAAATATTATTCCGATACGTATTAACGAATTTTGTAATTTGAAATTTGATTGTTTAACTTTTAATAAAGAAGGATGTTTTTTATCTTTACCTCGAAGCAAAAATCTAAGGAATTGTAAAATCGCTTACGACAAAATTTTGGTTTCGGATAAAATTGCCAACTCAATCAAATTATATCAACAAAAAATATATTCCGTTAAACCGTCTAAAACATTATTACAAACGTCTAGTGTGGTTAGAAATATAAAACCAGAAATCTTTAATTACAGAAATTTCAGGAATTTATTAGACAAGTTTTATAGAGAAATTGTTTGTGGGAAGTATGGCCTCAAATTATTAGAGCACAGTTCAGAGCCCCATACCCAATCACCTTACAATATCTATAGGAAAGTAAGACCGAACGACACTCGCCATTTTGCATTTTTGAATTTAATGTTGCAAGGTTATCATCCGAGTGAGATTGCTAGATTAGGGGGACACAATTCTGTTTATTCTCAAATGACTTATCATAACCACTTGGAATATTGGATTGATTCAGACCTAATAAAATTATTAACAAATCAAAAAAGACATTTAGGGGACCTTTCAAACAAATTTTTCAAAGAAATTATTTTCAAAAATGCGATGAATACCACTACGGAAGTTTCTGAAGTTGCTAAAATCCCATTAGAAATCGGTTATTGTACAGATCCTTTACAAGACTGTCCTGTAGATGAACATTATCTCTGTAAGCATTGGAGAATAACCTTAGATGATTACCTAAAACATTATGATAAGTTACAAAACGTCCTTGTTAATCAAGAGTCTGTTCTTAAATTATGCATCGATAAATTATTAGCACTTCATAAAACCGGCCTTATACATCATAAAAATGATGCATATGATGAAAAAAATTCGCAATTCAATTATCAATTAATTGAAAGTTCTAAGAAAGTAAAAGATGCATTATACCAATTAGCAAAACTAAAGGAAAGGTTTGAAATGTATGAAAAGTCGAGGGCGTAAGCCTAAAATATATCCTAAAGATATTCTTCTAAAGATTGTTGATGATTTCTTAAGAAATCAGGCAAATGTTCAAATTATAAGGTATAAAGAAATCTTTCTTTATGCGCTAGAAGAATATAACAAAGGAATATTAGATTTTAAACTGAGTGAAGATTTTTGGAGAAAACCTGGTCGTCAAGGAAAACTGCTAGTTGATGAAATCAATAAAAGGAGAAGTACTTTAATAGAAAACAATAATCAATACATTGAAATTATCTCAACAAATGATGTTATAAACAGATTATCACAAGACACTCCAGCTACTAAAAAGAAAATTATTAATCAACTGAAGGTAAATGAGTATGGCTATCGAAAAATATCTACTCGCTACAAGCAACTCAAAGAAAAAGAAGCTAAGATGACACAAGAAATTGTCGAACTTAAGGCTGAGATTGCAAATCTTAAGGACAATAACGAAATCTATCAAAATGTTCTTTTTCAATGGGCAAATTTATCAAGTATTAAAGAGCTTGATTTAATAAACCTAATTACAACTGGAAAAACTAGATCTGCTACAGTGGAACAACTATTTCAGGATATATTTAAAGAACAGCCTAATAAGGCTATACTAGAGCTTAATACTGATAATACAATTGATAATGTAGTAACTATAACGAAGACAAAAAATACACTTATCGAAGACTTAGACTTATAGTCTTCTGATAAAGTGGAAAAATATATTTTGCTTATAATTAAGAGAACCTTACTGCTACTAGCAGGGGTTCTCTTAATTTAGTCCATACTTTTGTATAGTATATTCGCTCTTCAATTTCCCTCTATGTTTTGTGAAATACATCATTTAAATAACGCATAAACTTTCAACTTCTTTAATCAATTCATGAGGCATGATTTTTAGTACCCCACAAATAATAAATATCGTAGTAATGCTAGGCTGCCTTTGTCCGCGTTCTAGTAATCCAATAAAAGTTCTATCTAGGTCGCATTGTAACGCCAATTGTTCTTGGGAAAGACCAGCTAGTTTTCTGTGTTTTCTTAACACGGTACCAAAAGCTTTTGATATCTCCATAAGCTCACCTCTTAGTTAATTAACTAAGAAATCCACTAATTTAATCGACCGACTATAGTCATCATAAAGAGGTGATGCTACAATATTAATAAACATTTTTTGAAGGAGATTTTTTATGTCTAGTAAGAAATATGACGAAAGTTTTAAAAAGAAAATTGTTCAATTACATCTTGAAGGAAGGGCAACAACTGAACTGGGTAAGGAATATAAAGTGTCACCCACCGCAATCTATTCTTGGATAAAACTATATGCTGATGAATCGGCTATTTCTTTTAAAGAATTCAGTGCTATTCAAAAAGAAAATAAACGTTTAAAACAAGAAGTAGAAATACTTAAACAAGCAATGACAATAATGACTTCAAAATAGAACTAATCCTTTATCCATATTTCATGTATTAGAACTGTGTTATAGTATAAAGTACAAGATATTGAAGGAGCATGAAGATATGGCAAAAAGCTTAGTATTAGCAGAAAAACCATCAGTAGCTCGTGATATTGCGAATGTACTGAAATGTAATAAAAAAGGGAACGGCTTTTTAGAGGGCGATAAATATATCGTGACATGGGCACTAGGACATCTAGTAACCCTAGCTGATCCAGAAATGTATGATAAGAAATATCAAAAATGGAATTTAGAAGATTTACCAATGCTACCCGATCGTTTAAAACTATCAGTAATCAAACAATCCGGTAAACAGTTTAATTCCGTTAAATCACAGTTGAATCGTAATGACGTAAATGAAATCATTATCGCGACAGATGCGGGGCGTGAAGGTGAATTAGTGGCCCGTTGGATTATTGCCAAATCTAAAGTAAATAAACCAATCAAACGTTTATGGATTTCATCCGTAACAGATAAGGCAATCAAAGATGGATTCAATAATTTAAAACCTGGTAAAGCATACGAAAACTTATATTTTGCTGCCGTAGCTCGTTCTGAAGCAGATTGGTACATTGGACTAAATGCCACTAGAGCTTTAACGACAAAATATAATGCACAGTTAAATTGTGGGCGTGTTCAGACGCCTACTGTAGCCATGATAGCTGCACGTGAAGATGAAATTAAAAACTTCAAACCACAAGTGTACTATGGCATTGAAGCACAAACTGGTTCAGTCAAACTAACTTGGCAAGATGTTAACGGGAATAATCGAAGCTTTAACAAAGAAAAAATTGATAGTATCGTAAAGAGCTTAGATAAGCAAGATGCTACTGTTGTGGAAATTGATAAGAAACAGAAGAAGTTATTCTCTCCTGGTCTTTATGATTTAACTGAATTACAACGTGATGCAAATAAAAAGTTTGGTTACTCTGCTAAAGAAACATTAAACATTATGCAGAAATTATATGAACAACATAAAGTGCTAACGTATCCTCGTACAGATTCACGCTACATTTCATCAGATATCATCGGGACACTTCCAGAACGTCTGAAGGCGTGTGGAGTTGGAGAATACCGTCCTTTAGCACATAAAATTTTAAATAAACCGATAAAGTCTAATAAATCATTTGTTGATGATAGTAAAGTAAGCGATCATCACGCAATTATTCCAACAGAAAGCTATGTAAACTTCTCAGCTTTTACAGATAAAGAACGTAAAATTTATGATTTAGTTGTAAAACGTTTCTTAGCAGTTTTATTCCCAGCATTCGAATACGAGCAACTAACGTTGCGTACAAAGATTGGTAATGAAACGTTCATTGCACGCGGAAAAACAATTTTACATGCTGGTTGGAAGGAAGTTTATGAAAATCGATTTGAAGATGATGATGCAACCGATGATGTAAAAGAACAAATCTTACCTCGCATCGAAAAAGGCAATACATTAAACGTAAAACTAATTGCCCAAACATCAGGTCAAACGAAGGCACCTGCACGCTTTAATGAGGCAACATTACTTTCAGCGATGGAGAATCCTACAAAATATATGGATACGCAAAATAAACAACTTGCTGATACGTTAAAATCTACTGGTGGATTAGGTACTGTAGCGACACGCGCAGATATCATTGATAAATTATTTAATTCATTCTTAATCGAAAAACGTGGTGGCAAGGATATTTACATCACATCAAAAGGTCGTCAACTGTTAGATTTAGTTCCAGAAGAATTGCGTTCACCAGCTACGACAGCAGAGTGGGAACAAAAACTTGAACTAATTGCAAAAGGTAAGCTGAAAAAAGATGTCTTTATCAATGAAATGAAACAGCACACTAAAGAAATCGTTGCAGAAGTTAAAGCAAGTGACAAAAAATACAAACATGAAAACATCTCTACAAAGTCATGTCCTGACTGTGGTAAACCTATGCTTGAGGTGAGTGGAAAAAAAGGAAAAATGCTTGTTTGCCAAGATCGTGAATGTGGTCATCGTAAAAATGTATCTCGTACAACAAATGCTCGTTGTCCGCAATGTAAGAAGAAACTAGAACTTCGTGGTGAAGGTGCAGGGCAAATCTTTGTATGTAAATGCGGCCATCGTGAAAAGCTATCAGCTTTTGAAGCAAGACGTAAGAAAGAATCCCGTGGTAAAGTCGATAAACGTACGGTTCAGAAATATTTAAAGCAGCAGAATAAAGAAGAACCAATAAATAATGCACTGGCAGAAGCTTTAAAAGGATTTAAGTTCGACTAACAAAAAGCCTGAGCATGCAAGAAATTCAACATGACTTAGCTTTTTTATCTGTATTTATTATTTAGTTGCAGTATCTTTTCCATTCTTTCTAAATTATTTTGGACATTTACAATTTATTAAGACCTAATCTGTAAAAGGTAATAAAAAAATAAAGGGTGATACATGACCAATATGTATCACCCTTTTACTTTTGTACCGGCTAAATATTAATATTCACATTACACCGTAACTATTTTAAACACACACCTTTAGCAAACCGTTAAAATTCTATTTTCTTCTCAAAAAGAATGCCCTTAGGAGAACCGTTCCATGCCCCTCAAGCTAATATTTGAGAAAACTCCCATAACGAAAAATTTATCTTTTCACAGTTATGTATGAGAGTTCGGCTCATTTTTTTGTTTTGAGGAACAATTAATTTCTTAAGTTGATGGCGATGTTGTCGTATCCCTATTTTGTTTAAACTTTACTGGAGTATATTTTTTCTTTTTGATATAGGGCAATAATCCAGGCTATCCAAAAAAAATTAGGGATAACGGCTCCCAGAATAATTGTCAGCAGCTTTTGGGATGTTATTACTCCAATTATTGCTAAATTCCGTTGCAGTGGCATAAGTTCGTAAAAGACACCAACTATGGAGCGTGGTAAAGGTTCGTATGTAATTTCAGGCACAAGTAAAGAGATCCGGTTAGCTACCATAAGGACCGTTCCACTGCCAATAATGGCGAAAGATGCCCAAAGCCATATTGAAGCACCCATCTGTGGCATGGTACCTTTAGCCGCACCTATGACTACAATTTGCTCACAAAATAAGTCTACTATTGCTACTAATACAGTTCCGCCATTACCCGCTTTACCAGGTAACTCACGGAGTGCGACAGCAAATAAGTTGGAGAGAAGGATAGCAATACATCCGGCTATCCCCCATGCTAATTGACCAGTAGCTAACCCAATGGCTCCTAACAAAATGAAAACTATTTGTAGTAAAATTATGTTATCGGCACCCCAATTACGAAAAATTGAATTTCGGCACAACCAAATCACTAGAGGATACCACATACTGAGCGCAAGTGGTAGCCGTTTATGTCCACTTAATATCCCAACTTTTGTGAAACTTGTTCCTTGAAAGTACAACATTATTCATCTCCCTATCCATCAATTTAAAAATAATTATAAAAAAAGACTATCATCTATGTATACCTTTCCATAAATATGCTGAAGTTAATCATAAATATATATTTTGTGATATGGTGGCATCTACTATGGAAGAAAAAAACATTAAAGCATTACGGAAAGAACTCCAAGACGTGTCCGAGGCACCTACGTGGAGAGCTACACGCTGGATTTCAATTTATGTAACAAGGGTGCTTCTTTCAACTTCTGTAACACCCAATATGGTAACAGGATTTCACTTTATGTTTCTGTTAGCAGCAAGTATATGCTTAGCGCAAGGGAGGCAACCATGGCTGTGGGTAGGAGTTAGCTTTATATTTACATCATATGTCGTAGATTGTGTGGATGGAGAACTTGCACGTGGCAAAGAACTTTGTACCTTTACAGGTGGTGCTCTAGAAGAAATCGTTCATTTTGTCGGCGGTTCAATCGTGTTGCTTGGAGCTACATACGGAGCGTCAAAGCAAGGTTTCTTGACTGCTTGGCCCATCGGTATAGCGGCAATTTGTGGAGGGCTAATTTTCGAATTTGGGTATGCCCGAATCTTAGAAAAAGCTAATCCTGAAGTAAGCTATGGCTGGCTATATAACCTTACTAAAGGGTTAATCTTATTTATGCCACTTAACACAAACATACTCGCAATTGGTGGATTAACAGGGTATTTATTTCCATCTTTAACTATCTGGGCGTGTGTATCAAATCTCGCATGGATCATCGCATCAATTTTGTATTACAAGGCTGAACGTAAAAACTATAAAGTATTATAAGGAGGAAAAAATTATGAGTTTTGAAAAGGATTATCAAAAAAGAGATTCACAATTATCTGGTGCATCTCCATTGAAAGGTGCATCTCCATTGAAAGGCGCATCTCCATTGAAAGGTGCATCTCCATTGAAAGGTGCATCTCCATTGAAAGGTGCATCTCCATTGAAAGGTGCATCTCCATTGAAGGGTGCATCTCCATTGAAAGGTGATCTTCACTGAAGGGTGCATCTCCATTGAGAGATGCTTCACTCCTGAATGATACTTCTCCTTTGTTCGATAATTAACATAAAGGGAAATGCTTTGGTTAAATCAAAAGGAGTTTTATTGTATTAAAACATGCAATGTAAGTTAGGAATGAAATTGGTTGACCATTGGTGAGAAGAATAGGAAAAGGACACTTGTACCAATTTCCAACAAGATATGACATATAAAGCACACAAATGCCACTACAAGAGATATGCTTATGTTTAAAGTTTTCACATTGGAAAAGGGTAACGGTATTAGTAAAGCTATCCTTTGAGCAGTCTATCAAGTGTATTCAGTGAAGCTCGTGAAGCGAGTCTTTTATCATTCCGCCCGCTGATTCGAAGCGTAGGAAAAATTGGCCGTTTTTTTCCACTACCAGAGTTTGGGGGCAACTGTATGGGTCACATCGCGAGATTGTAATTTCCATAACCAACGAGGACCATAACTGGAAAGCCCCCATTGTAATCCTAAATCTAGTATAATTCCTAATGGCTACCATTTTGTGAATTCCAGATACTTGTTCACTCGAACTTGCACTATCGAAAACAGCTAAGGTCCCATTAAGATAATTACTCTGGTATAGAGTGAACTGCTTAAACCTGACATTCCTTGTTGCTAACAGGTTTAATATTGCTATAAACGAAAAAAACAGATTTTCCTCCTTCCAAAGCGTAGGAAAAATCTGTTTTTTCGATTCTAAATATATCTTAGGTATGTTTTTTCAAATATCTAGGGTACTACCCTGTTATTAATTCCCTAGTTTTAGGTTTTGTATTTTGAATTACTTTTCGGTAAAGGATTCAACATTATGAGGCAAAAACTCTTCCTCTGCATCCCTCAGCATGTCCAAATTAACAATCTGATAGACTTCCGACAAAGGAACAATCTGGTCATCAGTGAAATTGCTCATGCCCGTTGACCTAATGGTTTGTAATGTGTTGCGCATAGCACGCATCGCCGCCCGAACGGCTTGATTAGCATAAATTACTAATCGGATGCCACATTGTTCAAGTTCGGACAAGGGTACATCATTAAATAGGGTGGGTACAACAATAAGAGGAATGTTTCCATGCCAAGACTGGGTAAACTCCCGCAAAGGTGCGAATTCCTTGGAATGAATAAGAATAGCATCCGCACCAGCATCCGCATAGAGATTAGCCCGGTAAATTGCTTCCTCCAATCCGTGATTTGCAATTAAAGCTTCGACTCTAGCAACTACTACAAAATCCCGATCTTGTTGGGCTTTTTTTGCTGCACGTAACTTCCCAGCCATCTCATGTGGAGGGATGAGTTCCCTCTTCCAGTTTTCATACAAGCTACATCGTTTTGGAAACATGTTGTCTTCAATACAGATACCAGCCACACCAGTGCGTTCATATTCCCTCACTAATCGCATTACATTCATTGCATTTCCGTATCCGGCGTCACAATCTGCTAGTACCGGAAGCTTAACTGTATGGACCATATTTCTGACTACACTAAGAATCTCTGACATAGTAAGAAGATCTGCATCTGGTAGACAGTGACTTGCTAGCGAAATTCCGAAACCACTAGCCCAGACGCCATCGAAATCTGCTTCTTCTACAAGCCTTGCGCTGAGAGAATCGTGTGCCCCTCCTAGAATTGAAATATTACTACTATTTAGTAATGTGCGGAGTTTGTTTTTTTTTTCCATTTATTCATTTCACTCTCCTATTATAAGTTAAATTCATTAGACTAAATGTCCCTACAATTTAATATATTTAATTGTAGGATAAAAATTCCAAAAAATAAAAATGTTAAAGGAGAGTTGATTACTACTATTTAGTATTGTACGGAGTTTTCTTTTTTCTTCCATTTATTCATTTCACTCTCCTATTATGAATTAAATTTATTAGACTAAATGTCCCTATAAGTTAATAGATTTAACTATAGGATAAAAATTCCAAAAAAATGTTAAAGGAGAGTTGGTATGTCAAATATTACAGTTCAGTTGATTGATGACTATTTTAAGACTGGTATCGTCGCTAATAGGTCGAAATGGAGCCTTTTGGAAGGAAAAACCCCTACATATGATGTCATTAATCACGTGTTGCGTGTAATACTCCAGCTAGGTCACTTGGGGGAATATATTTCTGAGTTTGAAGCTCTTTCTCATCACCAACATAGCGACGGGGGCTGGGGTAATCATCCCAATGAATTGGGCAGCGGCATCCGTAATACTTGCTTTGCAACTAGAAATTTGATCAGAGCAAACCGAGTGCTGAACAAAAAAGATTTTGCTATCCGAATTGAACGTGCTGTGCGGTATGTGATATCCAAGCAGGATCCAGAAGGTTTTTGGCCGGACCGCACCTGGGGACCACTAGACGCGACCAGTTCTGCTATAGGGCTTTTAGTTTATACACGAAAAGAATATTTTGGAACTGCCACGAAAGAGATACATGCAGCTGCAAATGACTGTCTTAACCGTGCAAAGCTGTATTTAGAGCACACACAAGCATCGAATGGATCATGGATTGACGATAAGAGAAAAGAAGAAGCGGTAGGTTCAACTGCTCATCTTCTACCGAAATTAGTGTTAGTTGAGTCAAAGAACACCTCAACCATCGGAAATGCCATTGATTTCTTAATCAATTCCCAAGATGAAGATGGGTTCTGGGATGATAAGCACATTGACCATACCTGTGATTCAATTAGGGCATTACTCCTGACATACAGTGTAATTGCGGATTTACGGATCCTTCAGGTAATAGAACGTGGAATTGTCTGTCTTCAGAGTACAGTTAATCCGGATGGGGGATGGGGGATATTCCCTGGTAGACGTTCGTCTTTGTTAATGACCTGCGATGTTCTTGATGCTTTCTCTAAGTATGAGGCGCATTGTAATAAAATAAGCATGCGCACTTTTTGGGAGTAACTATGGAGTGGAATATGAGAATTACAGGTCCAACGCAACTGCCAATTGAGGTTATGAAAGCCATGGATAAACAGATGATAAGCCACCGTAGCAAAGAGTTTCGGAAACTCTTTGCTAGTGTAATTCAACGAATGCTCCCACTGTTTGGAACGACTACAGCCTTATTACTCCCATTCACAACCTCAGGGACTGGTGGATTGGAAGCGGCCTTAGTTAACACAATAAGTCCAGGTGACCGAGTACTTTCTGTACAAAACGGCTACTTCGGTGAGAGATTTGCTGAAATCGCAAGTGCAGTAGGAGCAGAAGTAATACCGTTTTCTGTTCCCTGGGGTGAATCAGTTGACCCAGACGAACTACGACAACGAGTAAGGGAAATCAAACAGCTTGCTGCGGTGCTCTTTATACACAACGAAACCTCGACCGGGGTCAGCAATCCACTTTCAGATTTAGTTCCTGTAGTGAGAGAAGAAAGTGACGCACTCGTATTAGTAGACGGAGTTAGTAGTGTAGGAGGTATGCCAGTTGAGATGGACATGTGGGGGGCCGACGTGGTTGTCACTGTTACCCAGAAAGCTTTAATGGCTCCACCCGGAATTGCTATAGTTGCAGCTGGTCCCCGTGCTATGAAGGCAGCCCACTGTCACAAAGTGCCAAGATACTATTTTGATTTCGTTCGTATGGCAAGAGAGGTAGAGAGTGGAACAACTTCTTTTACGCCTGCCATGAGCGCTATTTTTGCTTTGGATATGGCGCTCGACCTAATTATGGTAGAGGGATTGCCTGCCGTCTTTGATCGCCACCAGCGAATTGCTTCCATTTGCAGGAAAGGTCTTCGGGAACTCGGATTACATTGTTTTGCTAACAAGTCATTTCCTTCTGCAACAGTCACAGCCGCATTATCGCCGGAAGGGCTATCTGCAAGCACACTAAGTCGCCGTCTTCAGGATGAACATGGTGTAACAGTGAGTCAAGGGCGCGGCATTTGGAAAGATCAGATGATTCGTATAGGTCACATGGGACATGTGCAATCAAATGACATTCTCTATTTTTTAAATGCACTAAAGCAGGTGATTCATTCGTGAATATAGATCTTGAAAAAACACGACCTCACTCCTCTAAACAGATATCTGACTTGGTTTCTCATGATCCAACTATAATAAATTTAACCGTTGGCGAGCCTTCCTACGGTCCGCCACTTAAGTTTCTTGAAGAGATTACAAAACTAACTCAGCTATCCAGTAATAATTCAAATCAGCATCTCCACCGCTATACCCATTCGCTGGGCGATCCCCACATGCGTATAGCCATTGAGAGGTATTACCAGCGACTTTACGGGATGACCGTGGATCCCGAGACGCAGGTGTTGATTACCCACGGCGGAGCGGAGGCTATCTGGTTAACCATCTTTACTTTAACTAATCCGGGTGACGAAGTTATTATTGCAGACCCAAGTTATATACTCTATGAGATGATTACTCTATCATTAGGACGTTGTCCTGTTCGCATACCAACACGGATTGAACGTGGATTCCGGATGGATCCTGACGACATCCGGCGGGCAATGACCAATCGAACACGGTTACTGATTTTGAATTCTCCAGAAAATCCAACGGGGGCGTTATATACTCGCTCAGACATGGTTGCTATTTTGAAAGTGGCCGAGGAGTGGGGAATACGTATAATGCACGATGAGGTATTTGACCGATTTGCTTATGGTGGAGAGCATGTTCCTATTCGATCATTAGATATTGGGGGAAACACCACCATCATGATTAATAGTCTGTCCAAGCGGTTCGGAATGACAGGATGGCGTCTTGGGTGGCTAGTCGGACCGAGTAAAGTAGTAAGCCAAGCTGCCAAAGCACATACTTACTTTAGCCTCTCGACTGGAACGCTTGTTCAGCAAGCAGCAGCTACAGTGTTAAACGACCCAAATGTAGACACCCAATTGGTTAACAATGTAACGGACATACAGGGACGTGGTCAACGCTTTATGCAAAAGTTATTAGATCTCGAGTTGTTTGAAAAGCTAAGCGAGTTTCCTAAGGGAGGGTTTTATTTGTTTCTCCGACCATCTCCTTTGTTCCAAAAGTATCTAACTAAGAGAAATTCTGATGGGATAATAAGTGAACTTACGGCGTGGTACCTATTAGACAAATGTAGGGTAGCGGTAGTGCCAGGAAACAGTTTTGGGCCATCTGGAGAAGACTATGTCCGGCTATCCTTCGTCGCTCCTGAGGAAAAACTAGATGCTGCTGTAGACCGATTCCTAAAATTACTGATCTGAGGGGGAGAATAAATTACTATGACTTCACATCAGGCTAAAATGTTCTACAATTCGTTAAAAGAACTGGGGTACAACTTTTTTACTGGTGTACCGTGCAGCTTTTTAAAGGGGCTTTATCCATTGTTGGAACAAGGAGGGAATTATTATCCTGCTACGCGAGAGGATTTAGCGCTAGGGCTGGCCGCTGGAGCGGCTCTCGTTGGGCATTCACCAGTGGTTTTCATGCAGAACTCTGGACTAGGTTTATCCATAAATACGCTGCTTTCTCTTCAGAAAATGTATCATTTACCTGTTTTACTTATAATTACATGGAGAGGTCAAGGGCCAGATGCACCAGAACATGTGGAGGCGGGCTCCTGCATGATCCCATTACTCGAGACGTTAGGTATTCCTTATCGTATGGCTACGACAAAAGATGCAATAGAACCGGAGTTTCATAATTGTACCACCCCAGTTGCATTGATTATTCGACAAGGTGATTTTCAATGAAACCTTTTATATAAGTAGAAAAAACGGAAATAAGCCTGTGATACCCATTCACATTAAACTTTTTTGATACAAAAAGAAGAAGGTCGGGACAGCACAAAACAATTAATCTATTATTCATGTACATTTTAGCTGTTGATTACTACGCTTATATGTATTGATTTGAAATAACTGTTTTTTAATCATGGTACCTCCAAAAGAATAATATTTAAACAGCAGAAGTAGAATAAAAATTTTTTATTTTAATATACAGAAAAGAAAGGAGTGGAGTGATCATAATGTTACGTCATGAAGCTATTAGAACAGTACTTAATGTCATGACAGATCAGGAATTATTAGTTTTTGCGAACGGATACATCTCGAGAGATGGATTCAATTATGGCGATTCTCCGCGGCGTTTTTATATGCTCGGTTCCATGGGGCATGCTGGTTCTATTGGTCTTGGGATTTGCCTCGCAAAGCCAAAGAGTCGGGTTATAGTACTGGATGGTGATGGGAATCTTCTTATGGGTCTTAGTATGTTACCAATGGTGGGTATGTGGCAACCAAATCACTTTCTTCATGTCGTATTAGATAACGGTACTTATGGTTCTACCGGATCTCAGCCAACAGTCTCCACTGCTGTCAACTTCCCTAAGCTAGCTTTGGCAAGCGGCTATCGGCGGGCTGCTTCTGTTCATACATTATACGAAATTCAAGAAAAGGTACAGGACTGGATGACTAAGGAGGGCCCTTCACTACTTCATGTAAAGGTTAGTAAAGAGGAACCTTGTGCCTTTTCGAGAGTTTTTTACGAACCTGTTGAGATTGCTCGTCGTTTTACTAAAACATGCTTGGAGGTCTGATTCATGACTGTTTTGTACACACCACCCATAATTCATTTCGGAGCAGGAGTACTGAGAGATTCTGGGGTATTGATTAGTAAACTAGGCGGTCAGAAGGTTTACTTGGTGACAACACCAGGGATGCAAAATCGCCCATTCTTTAATAGCTTCAAGTCCAGTCTCTACGAAGCAGGTTTGAATGTCACTTGTTGGGCAGGAGTGCCTGCAGAGCCGGGATTGGCAGATTTAGAATCAGCGCTTGCTGAAGCTGTAGTGGTTAATCCGGATGTAATAGTTGGCTTCGGTGGGGGAAGTGCCATGGATGTGGCAAAATTAGTAGGAATGCTACTTCGAAATGATTGGCCGGTGTCCAATTATTATGGAACTAACCGCGTGTTAAAGCCTAGCCTCCCTGTAGTGATGGTTCCGACTACGGCAGGAAGTGGTAGCGAGGTAAGCCAGGATGCGGTGATGACCGATCGTCAGTTGGGAACAAAAGTGGCTGTCAAGGACCCAAAATTAGTGCCGACAATGGCTATTGTAGATCCGGTGACTACTACAACATGTTCCCCTATGTTGACAGCAATAAGTGGAATTGACGCCCTTACGCACGCCTTTGAGGCTTACACGGCTCAACGTGCGAACCAACTCACAGATATGTATGCAGCAAAGTCGATAAATCTCTTATGGAATTTCTTACCTCAGGCATTTATACGACCAAATGATATGGATGCAAGACTTCAAGTGGCTATGGGAGCTCTAATCGCAGGTATGGCATTCTCATCTACTGGCACAGCAGCTGTTCATGCTTGTGGTTATCCCCTTTCCGGTCGTTATAATATTCCACATGGTAAAGCTAATGCACTGATGCTGCCACATGTAGTTGCCTTTAATGAAAAGAGCTGTGCAAAGTATAGTGAACTCCGTGCTTTGCTTGGAGAAGATGATCTGCCTGCCGCACTGACCCATTTTATTAAGGGAATAGGGCTACCTATCCGTTTACGTGAAGTTGAGATTGAGAGATCATCCATTTCTTCTTTGGCAGCTCTAGCGGCTACAGATGAACGACATTTAAGTGCGAACCCTTGTCCAATGTCCGAATCTGACTTGGTTTCGCTTTATAATCTTGCTTGGTAAAGGAGGGATATAATATGCGCGTTATTTTGGCACCAAATAGTTTTCGTGATGGTCCTTCTGCATTTAGGGTTGCAGAAGCTATGGCATCAGGTATTAATCGGGTGTTCCCCGATGCTTTAATAGATATCTTTCCTCTAGCAGACGGTGGTGACGGTACCTTGGAAGTGTTGGCTAGGATCTTTAAGGGGAGCATACATGATATTACGGTTCAGGATCCGTTGGGACGCCCAGTCAAGGCGAAGTTCTTCATTGATACTGAGAAAAACTTGGCTGTGATTGAGATGGCAGAAGCCAGTGGACTGCGACTAGTTGCAAATGAAGACCGTGACCCTTTCCGCTCTTCTAGTTATGGAACAGGAGAATTAATCCGATTTGTGTTAGATATGGGTGTATCGAATATTTTTCTAGGGGCAGGAGGAAGCGCTACTATTGATGCGGGGGCAGGTGCTCTCTCAGCACTTGGTGCTGTTTTCCTCAATGAGGCGGGGCACCCCTTAGATCCTACACCAGCGGGGCTTATTGATGTGGTTGACTGTGATTTAAAGAGGTTACACCCAAGACTGAAAGAGGTGAAGATAACTGTTTTAAGTGATGTCTTTACACCCCTAGTAGGCAACTCTACTGTTTTTGGTCAACAGAAAGGGGTTAAATTGGAGACTTCTGAAGTTCTAAATCAAGTTTTGATTCGGTTGGACAATATCTTTCGGAAAAGGGGGTATGATGACATTTTAGAAACCCCATGGTTTGGGGCAGGAGGCGGTTTGGCAGGAGGGTTAGCGGCCTTGGCAGGTGCTCAAGTCGTTGGGGGCGCCGAGTTTATCTTAAATATTGCGGGGCTTCCAAACTTGCTTGATAGAGCTGAAATACTATTAACTGGCGAAGGGTGTTTCGATGCAACCTCTTTTCAGGGTAAGCTACCGGTTGTGGTGACCAATATGGCGGCAGATAAAGGTGTTGTCTCTGTTATAATTGCCGGGCAAGTAGCTTGGGAGGAGATAAAACCTCTACCAGCAAGAGTATCCTATTTTAGCACTACTTTTGGAGTTGGTACTCTGGAAAAGGTTGTATCAGGAGGAACGGAGAGAATTGCTACCGCAGCTGAGCAAGTGATGCGTATCTATCTTTCAGGACGAAAGGGAGAGGTGACTTGACATGGAGATTAGAGATGAACAGACTTATGTATTCGCTGACGAGTTACACCGTTTTGTTAGGGAAATACTCACAAAGGTAGGAGTCACTGAAAACGATGCCGGTATTGTAGCCGACGTCCTAAACGCTGCAGACTTAAGAGGAATTGATTCCCATGGTATAGCAAGGCTTCGCCGCTATGTAGATGGGATTCGTCATGGGAAAATTGAGGCCCATTCTCATACGGTCACACTATTAAACGGGCCAGCAACGGTTGCTTTAGACGCCTGTAATGGTTTAGGTCAGCCAGCGGCGGTTACTGCCATGCGTATGGCTATTGCTAAAGCAGAAGAATTCGGTATAGGTATGGTGACATTACGTAGGTCAAACCACTTCGGCATTGCTAGCTACTACGCAATGATGGCTTTAGAACACGGTATGATCGGTATTGCCACGACGAATGCTTCACCTCAAGTGGCACCTACATTCGGTGCTCAGGCAATGTATGGGACCAATCCAATAGCAGTAGCCATTCCCACCGGTGGTCCAACCCCTTTTGTATTGGACATGGCAACTAGTACAGTACCTCGTGGAAAGTTGGAACGTCTTCAACGTGAAGGCAGTACGATTCCACAGGGATGGGCCATTGATGGGGATGGTTTCCCGATAACAAACCTCAAGGAACTCATTAAAGGATTAGTCGAGCGACGTGAGTATGCTCTATTACCACTTGGGGGAATGGGAGAATTGTTCGGTGGACACAAAGGGTTTGGACTGGGGCTTCTTGTAGATCTTCTATGCGGACCGTTGACTGGCTCTGCGTGGGGACGACATGTTTATGGTCCAAACGGGGCTAATTTAGGGCAGTGTTTCATAGCTTTACGTCCGGATTGTTTTCGAATGCATGAGGAATTTAAACAGGATAGCGAGCAACTTCTACACGAGATTCGATCAGCAAGAAAAATACAGGGTCAGGAAATCATTTATATACCTGGTGATAAGGAGGCTAAGGAAGCAGAAAGGCGACGGGACATGGGGATTCCACTAAAAAATACTGTTCTTCAAGAACTTGATAAACTGGCCAACGAGGTTGGTATCACCTTTTTAGGAGGGTAAAAAATGCGTGTGATAATTCCTGCTGCAGGTGTAGGTTCACGCCTACTGCCTCTGACAAAATTATATCCGAAGGGGCTTGTGCAAGTCGGAGGAAAACCATTGCTAATGCATACTATGGAGTTGCTTTATGAGGCAGGTGTATCTGAAGTGATATGTGTATCTGGATATCAGGCAGACTTTCTAGAGCAGGTGGTAGAGTCATGGGATAAGCGTCCATCAGTACATTTTGTTCGAAATGAATATTATCAGTCAACGAACAGTATTTTCTCTCTGTCACTCACTCGTCCGTGGTGGGATGAGGATTTTATCGTGATCGATTCGGACGTCTATATTAAGTCCAGTTTACTTCGGTGTCTAATGAATCAACCGGGAAATTGCTTGGCGATAGACAACACAAAGACATCAGACGAAATCGATATGAAAGTCCAGCTAAGAGACGGTTTAATTTGGCATATGGACAAAGAAATGCCGAGGAGTTTAATTAGTGGAGAATTTTTCGGTCTTTCCCGGTGGACTGTAAATGGTTCAAACTATCTTTCGCAAATGATTGACAGGTTACTCGAGGCTGGACACACAAATGTCTGGTATGAATTCGCTATAAGGGATGCTGCTAAAAATATGCCTATCCTACCGGTTTTCACTGACTCTTCCCAGTGGTTAGAGATAGATACTACAAATGATCTGGAAAAGGCAGAACTATCTTTCGCTAAAAACCAAAAATAGCTCTAGTTTAACAAGCAAATCCAATAGGTGTCTTCAGCGTATATACAGGGTGTCTCGCTCTTGGAAAAAATCCATGGAGGTCTCGACTCACTTGATGACTTAGTGTAGAGATAGGATTACTTCAAGTGAGGAACCTGTTTTTAATCGCTACCGGGGGTCACCTTACATGCCCATCAGCTTAAGAGACTAATTGTTCCCAAAATGAAAAAATGAACTGAATTTTCATGAACAACTATGAAGAGAATTCTTTAAAATATGAAGGTATAGAGTATATTGATGATATACTGAATGATTTAAAGAAATAAGTGGTAGTATAGATATTTCTTTATTTATAGATTAATAAATTTTATATAAAACTTGCAAAAAAGGAAACCTAACATTTAACATTTGGTTTCCTCTTTTGTAAACTAATTTATTTTTTAAAATACATTCTAAACTATGTTGTTGTAGCTTTAAAATTAAATTTCATCGTAAAAATGTATCTCGTACAACAAACGCTTGTTGTCCGCAATGTAAAAAGAAATTAGAATTACGTGGTGAAGGTGCAGGCCAAATTTTTGCATGTAAATGTGGCTATCGCAAGAAATTATCGACATTCCAGGAAAGACGTAAAAAAGAATCTCGAAACAAAGCTGATAAACGCGATGTTCAAAAGTATATGAAACAACAGAAAAAAGAAGAAGAACCAATAAATAATGAATTGGCAGAAGCTCTAAAAGGATTTAAGTTTGACTAATAAAAGGCTAAGTATAACCGTAGATTTCAAATAAAATCCAATTATTTTAACACTAATTATGTAGTTTTAAAATAATATTTGATTAAATTAACTTTTTGAACTTTGATTTAAAAGCAAATATGAAGAGCATGTTTTGAAAAGGGGTGTTCAAGACATGCTCTTATTTAATACGCTCTACTGGATGTAGATTTAAAACAAAGTTGTACTGTTTATAAAAAAGATGTACCGGAATTAGATACATTCAGTTAAATAGACTTTGAAAGCGATTTAGTAAAGTTATTAGTAAAATGTGGTAATATTTAATTGGAAGGGAGGTTATCTATGAGCACAATTGGATTAGAAAATTACAGGAAAAAATGCGTGCTACAGAGGGATGGTGTATACGGAGTAAACTGGAAATTTTTAGTGTTAGTATTTAGACATTTCAAAAAACTATGAAATTATAACGTTATTAAACCTATATGAAACTGATACTAGCTTAGCATTTAAACTTTCATCAGTTGATAATAGAGAGGCTTTTGTGGCTTTTTCATCTGAGGTCGCAAGATTACTACATAATTATTTGGCTTCTTCAATGACTTTGGCTGATCACACCAGAAAGCTATTTCAGGATGAATATAAAGGCATTGAGTTTGAGAAAGAGTATGATGATAAAAAGGATCAATCATTTGTTCAATCTCCAGTTTCAAGTTTTATTAAGGGTCTCAGAAATTATAGTTTACACCGAACACCTCCAATTATTGGTACTACACTAACTATGATGAATCTGGAATGTCGCATAGCATTTTCATGCCAAAGGATGAGCTTATAGATTGGAGCGGACGGAAAAGTAAAGGAAAGGAGTATTTAAATACACAAGGAGAGAAAATAGAGTTACTTCAATTAATAAATGAATATACAAAAATCGTCTTTGAATTTCAAGCGTGGTTTCAAAAGAAGCAATACGAAATTCATAGTGATTTAATAAAAGAGTTAGAAAAACTTGAACAAGAGTACAGTGTGAAAGTTAATAAGGCTTTTTGGTAGTTAATTTGAAATAAAGTTGCACTGTTTCATTTCTTTTCAATTAAAGAACTTCAAGTGGATTTTAATTAACCTTTTTTAAATGCGTGGAGGATGGATACTAACTGTTGAAGTGATGGAAGTATTGTTTTCTGAAAGGTATTGAAGAACACTTTAATTTTTTTTAAGAGAAATGATGTTATAAGATTTTACATAAAAATAGCTACTATTATTGAGCATGAGGAGAATGTTATGAGGAAGAATAAAAAAGGTTATATCCTAATTACTCAATTAAAGGATATTCCTCCAAAGAAAGAACTTGAAGCAAAGAATTTCAATGATGCTCAAATAGAAGCATTAGAGTTTTTAAAACAGCAAAAAACGTTGAATGGTAAGTTTAACAAAGAAATGAACATTAAGTTGATGGATAAAGCTACAGAAACGAAATATAAGCTTAAATGGAATAAACATTTTCCTTTAGCGGGATTCGGGGGATACTTTAGTACATTCGAATACGAAGGGAAGAAAAGCTCTGAACCGAATTTTTTGGAGACATGGTGTGCCCCTTTGCTTCTGACTATGTTAGGGTTAATAGTTTTATGTGTTCATGATTATAAAAAAGCAGATGCTCTAATTAAATTTGCATGGTTTATAATTATGCTTGTGTATTCAGCTTTAATCCCTTTTGTAAGGGCTAATTTTAATAAAAAAGCTAAAAGTATCAGAGCTGTTAGGTTTTACAATATAAGTATAGAAGCTCCAGTTTGGATAGCTGCTGGTATATCTCTAGTTGGATTGTTTAATGTAGAGCTATCTAATTATACAATTCGTGTAATTGAAGAAGGGGCTACTCTAATGGGGTATTCGAAAATAGAGGTTCCGGAATGCATACCTTGGATTATTTTAGGTGGAATAGTGCTAGTACTATTTTTTGTGAAATTCATTATAAGTAATAAGAATGAAGAGGAAAAGTTTTATTACCGCACCTTATAGAATTGAAAAAGTATTTGCTGTACATTTGAAATAAAGTTTAACCGTTTTGAAAAAGTTACTACGTTTTATTCCATTGGATATTTTTATCTAAAGGGGCTTATATATGCAGGACTATATATTAATAGCCGAAGTAAATTAAATACATTGGATATGTTTATAATGAATCAGATGATCCGTAATTAGACCGAGTACATAAAGTTTTAGGTCTATCACCAACCGAATTAAGCTATTAATTATGAAGAAATGAGGAGAAGATAAATGAAAGATGAAATTAGTAAGTCGTAAGATGGGTGGATGATGTTGGGAAGGTACTAACACATTTAAAGAAACAGATAATGTAGGTAAATTTATGACGTATGTACGAGATGATATTTCAGATGAAATGTAAGAATTAATCTTAAGGCAGCCAAACAAGGTACCACTTCATTCGTTAAACATACTGATTCAGATATGCTTGTTTTTAATTCATATGCAAAAAATGACTTAGTGGAGTTATTTAGAAAACTGGTTGACTCAGATGAAAATTATTACAACACAGTGTATTCTTTACTAGCCAAAGATTTATAAAAGTGGTTTAGAACACAGGTCTGATACTCTCTAATACTATGAAATGAAAGGGCGTTACTTTCTTACATGATATTTATATTAATGCAAGCAGTATTGTTTTTTAAATTTAATATTTAGGTTATAGGATGTTATCCTATAAGTTTAATTATAGAATCTCTAGGAAGTCAATTAACATGTTGAAAATTTAAATATACATCATAAACCGATGACAGATAATTTGTGCCTTTTTAAGGAGAAGGAGCTAAGATAATGAGTAATGTTTCATTTTCAATAAATATACCCACGGATTCTGATGGCTATTTTAATTTATGTTGTCCTTATTGTAGAAATAAATTTAAGATTTTAGCATCGGAATTTAAAGAAACAGCTATAGTGAATATCTATTGTCCAATTTGTGGATTGGTAGATGAGTTTAATTCTTTTTATACAGACGAAGTTATCGATAAAGCACATTCTATAGCACAAAATTATGTTGAAGATATGATATATCAAATGTTTAAAGGGTTAGAAAGAAAAAATAGAGGGAATAAATTTGTGAAAATTAAAACAGGTAAAAAACCGAGTACCTATGAACCTGAACTCTATGAAACTGATAACCATTTGGTAATTGTTGAGAAAAAATGCTGTGATTCGCATTTTAAAGTAGCTGAGCTAGATAAGTGGCTTATACCTTATTGTATTTACTGTGGAGGGAAATAGAATATGGATTTAAAACAAATTAATAAATTAAGTAGGGATTTTAGAACAAATTCGTCTAGATTACTTTCAACGAAATTTGGATCTGAACAACAAGATTTATCAAGATTTTTATTATTTACTGAAAACAGCCCATTGATAATGAAATATATAAATGAATGTACGCAAGAAACTATAAATTTTGAAGCTCTATTAGGTAATAAAGGCTGGAATGATAAATTAGAGTTGCCATTAGACTCTAAAGAGGAAGTATCGTATATTTATCAGTTGTTAAAATATATTGAAACTAATAAGGCATATACTAATGTTAGCATGGGATATGGGACCGGAAAGAAGTATCAAAACCATATTGATGCTTTTAATCATGAGGTGACAGTTCATTTAGTTAACCATATTAGAGAATACCTTGAAGATATAACTTTTGGTATTGCGCCTGTTGCATTAGAAATTGTTGAAGAAGAACAACAACCGAAGATATTTATTTCATATTGTTGGGATGATACGGTATTTGCTGATTTAATTGACAATGACTTTAAAGATATGGGGTATACTTTAACTAGAGATATTCGGGGGCTTAAATTTAAAGATAGTATTAAAAGCTTTATGCACTCGATTGGCAAACATGATTTTGTAATTAGCATCATTAGCGACAACTATTTAAAATCAGTAAACTGTATGTATGAAATATCTGAGGTAATGCGTTTACGTGAATATAAGGAAAAGATGTTGTTAGTAATTCTAAAAGATTCAGATGTTAACTTTTTACCTTCGGAATCTGCTGTGCCGTCTCAAATTGCAGCAAATGTTTATTCTCTAGAAGAACAAATAAAATATATTACTTATTGGGAAAATAAAGAGGCAGAGTATTTAGAAATGATTAGTAAAATAACACAAGAAACAAGTAAAATCCAACCTTTACAAGAATTAAAAAGAATAAAGAATATTTCAAGTAATATAAGTGAATTTTTATCTGATATAAGTGACTGGAATAATACTAATTTAAGTGAATTAAAAAAATCTGATTATGTAGCTTTTATAAAAGAAATTAACTCAAGTATTAAATGAATATTTGCCTTAAGCAGTACTTGACGTTATGTACATTAGTAAACAATTCGATATTTTAATCAATCTTTTTTATAAAAAAGAACTTCACATTAAAGCCCAACCTATGCATTTTGATCAATCCTTTTTCAAAATGTGTAGGTTTTTTTATTATAAAATTAACACTTGTAACCAATTTTTGATCAAACTGTATTTCAAACCTACAATCGTGTACCATAAAAATCAAAGATTTGCTTCCATTATTGGCTACATACATTACTTTGATATATCACAAAATGAACTGAGAGTTATGAATGAAGAAGAGTGTGTAATATTAATATATATTAAAATAAAAAATGGTAGATATAGAAGCTAACTAAAGAGAAAAATTCATATGTAGGGCTTTTGAAATATATCCCACTTCTTGTGAGCAGTAGGCCCCACCCCAAAATAAAAAGAACAAAGAGGAAGATAGGTCGGGAAGGAGTGCCTGTACGATTCGGATTGGTTTAACATACTGATTTTTATTGTACCGAGATATTTTCGGAAAATTAGTAAGCAGTTAGTTTGACTTTTGACCATCTTTGACCATATACTGAAACTAGAAAACAATGGTAAATGTAACGTTTGTAAGGACCGTAACACAACACCTTTGATTTCTGCAATCTTTGTTGCAAAATAATTTAAAGGAGTGATTTTAGTGAATGTAGAACTAAACGAACAACAACAGCAATTACGACAAAACATTGAAGGAAATTTAGAAATCGTAAATCAAGCTATTCATGGAAGACCACATGAGAATCATGATGAGGCGTTTCGTAAAATGGCAGAAGCAGCACACGAACTGCATATGTCGTTAACACCACGTCCTAAGCATCGCGGGTATATGATTTCAAACCGTGAATTAGAAGCAGATCATCCTGAGTTTTATGCACACGTGCATCCTGTTGAGGACTTGTTAGCATATCTAGATGATACAAGTGCAAACGATGATCCGGTTGATTCTACTTTAGGTGCCGAATTTTATATGGACATCTATTCACGTAGATGGAGCGGTAAAGACCGGTATACGTTAATTCGAAACGTAGATGGATGGCATGTTTCGCATTTATCGTACGAGGGACAAGCAGGAAAAAATGCTCTTGAAGTATTAGAGCCTAGCTTAATGCACGACAGCATATCTTATCCACGAAATCTAGGTAGCGTTATTGAAGATATATGGGAACAAGCAGCTGATAGTGGATTATCTCATGAAGAGGTACAAAACATGCTGAATGAGGTTGCTGAGTGGATTAATGCAGCAGAGCAGAATTATCCAGGTTTTGTACGATAAAGAGCATAGCGTTATCGTATAATAAGAAAGACAGTGACACTCCGCAAAAGGTCGGGTGTTACTGTCTTTTTCCTTAAATCCCTATATTAGGGTATATTATATGTTTAATGTATAGCAAATAAAAAAGCTTCGCCATATCGCCATACTGTGCATCTAAAATAAAGTCATGATGTTTGTAAGAAAGAAGCGAAGTTTTGAATAAAGATGTGACTATCTCTTCAATTAAAGAATGCTACACCCGTTTTTAACTATGGATTGAGTAGTTACGAATATTTTATATTTATATAAGAGGGACGGATTGAGGAAGAAAAATATAATATTTTAATGCATGAAATAATAATTGCAACCAGAATTGTTTGGGCGCAATTCTTACAAGTCTTATAAATACTAGAAAAATTAATTTCACCCTAGCAATTGACAGGATACAATTGGCAACGGCCGCAATTTAACTGGGCATTAAAGCGAGTTGTTAAAGCGCGAGTTGCATTAAGACCGATATACCAGTCAGCTTCTGAACGTGCAACTGCTGAAGCGTATAAATTGTCATAGGCTTTACCTGGTTTTAAATTTGCAAAACCATCTTTAATTGCTTTATCGGTTACAGAAGAAATCCATAAACGTTTGATTGGTTTATTTAGCTTAACTTTATCGATAATCCAGCGTGCGACTAATTCCCCTTCACGTCCAGCGTCTGTTGCTACAATAATTTCATTTACATCTTTTCTAAGTAGCTGACTTTTTACAGCATTAAATTGTTTACCAGTTTGTTTAATAACCGTTAATTTTAAACGCTCAGGTAGCATCGGTAAATCTTCTAAATTCCACTTTTTATATTTCACATCATAACTTTCTGGATCTGCTAATGTAACGAGATGACCTAAAGCCCAAGTTACAATATATTTATTACCCTCAAGATAGCCGTTTCCTTTTTTATCACACTTCAGTACACGAGCAATATCTCGTGCAACGGAAGGTTTTTCAGCGATTACAACGCTTTTTGACATATTAAAAACATCCTTTCAAATTTCCATAAGTTAAATATAGCATACATCTTCTTGAGATTCAGTTTCGCTCCATATTTGAGCTGTTTTTAATGGAGTGAACAAAATCCCAACTGATTAAAGTTTCACTTTATCAGTTGCTTCTATATTAAATAGAAAAGTAAAGAACTTGTTATTTTACTAGAATAAGAGTAGACTTTGAAGTAGATGAATAAGAAACACATGGGAGTTTGTGGATACAAACTGAGAGTATGGCTACTAGTCCGTCATTGACCATTTGAACCTGTTGGATAATGCCAGCGTAGGGAGAGTGTAAAAGCACATGTTCAGGCACTTTGCGTACGCGCAAAGTGTCTTTTTGTGTATCTCCCATCATTATAGTTAGGAGATGAAAAGGATGAATATGAAAGAAATTAGTAAAGTAGTGGATTTGGTGAGAGAATCTAATCCGCTTGTTCATAATATTACAAATGTTGTTGTAACAAATTTTACTGCTAACGGTTTGTTGGCACTTGGGGCATCGCCTGTAATGGCGTATGCAAAAGAAGAAGTAGCAGAAATGGCTAGCATTGCTGGAGCGTTAGTATTAAATATGGGAACACTTCGTCCTGAGGAAGTAGAAGCGATGTTACTTGCTGGTAAATCAGCAAATGTGAACAATGTGCCAGTACTATTTGATCCAGTTGGTGCAGGAGCAACTTCGTATCGAACAGAAGTTGCGAGACATATTCCAGCCGAAATAGATTTAGCAATTATCCGCGGCAATGCGGCTGAAATAGCAAACGTTATTAATGAGAAATGGGAAATTAAAGGGGTAGACGCTGGTACTGGAAATGGCAATGTTGTAGGTATTGCAAGGCAGGCAGCAGACGAATTAAATACAGTTGCGGTTATTACTGGAAAAGAAGATGTTGTTACAGATGGAGAGAGAACTATTGTTATTCGAAACGGTCACCCTATTTTAACGAAAGTTACGGGAACAGGTTGTTTACTAACGTCTGTAATAGGAGCATTTGTAGCAGTGGAAAAAGATTATGTAAAAGCAGCAGTAGCAGCATTAACGTTTTATGGTGTAGCTTCGGAACTGGCAGCTACTAAGACCGTGGAAAAGGGACCTGGTAGTTTCCAAATTGAATTTTTAAATCAGTTAGCGAATACTACTGCTGGTGATATTGAGAAGTATGGAAAGATTGAGGAGTTAGAGTAAGGGGGATGAAACACATGATGCGCATTGAAACAAAGAAGATGTCTAAGTTATTACAAGTGTATTTTATTATGGGAAGTAATAACTGCACGAGGGATCCTCTAGCTGTATTGAAAGAAGCGTTAGATGGTGGAGTGACAATTTTTCAGTTTCGCGAGAAGGGGGAAGGTTCTTTAATCGGAGAAGATAGAGTGCGCTTTGCAAAAGAATTGCAGACGCTTTGTAAGGAATATAGTGTTCCTTTCATTGTAAATGATGATGTAGAATTAGCCATTGAATTAGATGCAGATGGTGTTCATGTAGGACAAGATGATGAAGGAATTACATCTGTTCGTGAAAAAATGGGAGATAAAATTATCGGCGTATCTGCTCATACAATTGAAGAAGCACGCTTTGCAATCGAAAACGGAGCAGATTATTTAGGCGTTGGACCTATTTTCCCAACGAGTACGAAAAAAGATACGAAAGCGGTTCAAGGAACGAAAGGATTAGCTTATTTTAGAGAACAAGGAATTACAGTGCCAATCGTTGGTATTGGTGGGATTACAATTGAAAATACAGCGGCAGTTATAGAAGCGGGTGCGGATGGTATTTCAGTTGTTTCAGCAATTAGTTTAGCTGAATCTGCATATGAAAGTACGAGAAAATTAGCTGAAGAAGTAAAGAGAAGTTTGTAGAAAAGGACATGTAGTATTTTAAGTGCTACATCGAGAAGTAGACTGCCCAAAAAATTTAAACAAACGTTTGATTAAAAAAACACAAACCTTTTTAAATAAAGGTTTGTGCTTTTTCTTTAAAACATAATTGAAATTAAGAGCATTCCAATTCCGATAGAAGTAAATGTTGCAATTAAGCCTGGAATCATAAAGCTATGATTTAATACGTATTTACCAATACCTGTTGTACCGGTACGGTCAAAGTTAATGGCAGCAACGATTGTCCCGTAGTTTGGAATGAAGAAATATCCGTTTACTGCAGGGAACATCGCAATCAGTAGTGCTGGTGGAATACCAAGGGATAGTCCAAGTGGCATTAAGGCACGTACTGTTGCTGCTTGGCTGTACAGTAAAATAGATAGAATGAATAGTGCGATGGCAAATAGCCAAGGTGCACTTGTTACTAAATGCTGAATGGATCCTTGAATCATATTTAAGTTTCCATTAAAGAAAGTATCTCCCATCCAAGCGATACCGAAAATAGCAACAACTGCTGTTGCTCCTGCTTTAAAGACGTTACCAGACACAATGCTTTCTACATTTGGTTTACAGAAAATAATAATAAGAGCCGCGATAGTTAACATAACCATCTCAATTGTGTTCGGCATGGAAAGACGGGCTAACTTCCCATCAACTATCCATCCTGGACGAAGTGCTTCAAATGAACCAAGAAGTACAACAAGGAAGGTTCCTACAAGGAAAAGGATAACTGATAATTTTGCGCCCTTTACACCTACAAATTCTTTTTTCTCTTCAAGCTTAGGAATCATTCCTTCTTTTAATCGTTTTAAGTATTCAGGGTCTTCATTTAATTCTTGTCCCATCTTACTAGCAACGAATGCTGCTAACATACAAGCAATGAAAGTAGAAGGAATACTCACTTTTAAAATATCTAATAAAGTGATTTTATAGTCAGCTAACATTGCTAAAAGAGCAACTGTGGCAGCTGAAATTGGGCTAGCTGTAATTGCTTGTTGAGAAGCGATTACGGCAATCGACATTGGGCGTTCCGGTCTAATCCCCGATTCACGAGAGACTTCTGCAATAACAGGAAGTACAGAATAGGCAACGTGACCAGTACCTGCACATAGTGTGAATAAATAAGTAACAATTGGAGCAAAAAAAGTAATACGCTTTGGATTTTTTCGTAATGCCTTTTCAGCTAGATGAACAAGATAGTCCATTCCTCCAGCAGCTTGCAAAGCACCAGCAGCAGTAATTACTGCCAAAATCATAAGCATTACATCGATAGGAGGCGCGGTTGGTTGTAAGTGGAAGACAAAAACGAGTATTGCCATACCAACTCCACCCATTACTCCTAAACCAACTCCGCCTAGGCGTGCACCAATAAAAATACAGAGTAACAAGGTAAGAAATTGTAGCCAAAACATGATAAACTACCTCCGAAATTCATTAGTTAAGATATATTCGAATAGTTTAATTTGAATGAAAATTAAATAAATACCCGAAGAAATCCTTGTTGTTTATACATTTTTTATTATATAACACAAAAAAAGTAACATTCACGTACTTTTTGAAATTATTTTGAAAAAGCAATGCATCGAAAATTTGTATTTATATCTCTAAATAAGTAGACATTTTGATTTATATGTTGTAATCTTTGAAAGAGAATAAATTAATTCTCATAGAACTCCCATATCGTTCAACTCGTTCAGCGAGAAAGGCAAACTGATGGAAACATGAGGACGCAAAACTACAGGAGCTAAGGTCGAAAGGCTACGCTAGCCAGTTACCGGACGGATAGGGTTGGTCTTGGCCAATGCTTTTACATTGGCTTTTTTTTATTCTCGAACATATTGAGAAACATTTTCAAACAAAATATTCATATATTTTGTTTTTTTGTTTATGTTAATTAAGGAAGGTGGATATTAATGAAAAAATATTGGCATAAGTTATCGTTCCTTCAAAAGAACGTCTTATTAACCGTATTAGTTATTTTGACACTTGTTGGAAGTATGGGTGCACTAAGTTTCAACATGTTTCAAAATAGTATGATGTCTTTATTTGAAAGGCAGTCTATTGAAACAGGAGAAATAGTATTGAAAAAATTGGATGTAGAATTAGTTAGAGACATGGCGAAAGATCCTACAGCCGAAAAAGTGAAAAAAGAAAAGTTAACAGAGAAATTAGATGAAGTGTCAAAAGAATTGAAAAGTGTTGGACAAACGTATGTTACAGGAGCAAAGCCGAATGAAAAGCGAGAATTACAACTCGTTGGTTTGACTACAGAGTTAACAAAAGCGTTCCCTATAAAGCCGGGAGATTATTATGAACAACCCGCTCATTGGATGAAGGCATACGATAAAGTCATTGATACGAAAAAGGCCCAAATGACAGAAGTATATGAAGATGAAATAGGTTCGTGGGTGACAATATTAGAACCAATTACAGATGGAGAAAACAATATTGTTGCAATTATTGCGGCTGACTTAGATGCTTCCATTGTTCCTATTACAAAAGAGAAGTTTATGATACAGGGCTTACTCTTTATCATTATTTCATTAGCGATTGCGACTATTACTCAATTCTTTATCGTGCGTCACTCATTAGCGCCATTAAAAGATTTACGAGAAGGGTTACGTAAAATTGGTGAAGGTGACTTGAGTATTAAATTAAAAGAAAGACCAGATGATATTGGAATTATTAATGTTTATTTCAATAACACGATTGAAAAGTTTAAAGGGATTATAGATAAAGTAAGGCAAACTGCTGAGCAAGTTTCTTCTTCTTCACAAGAATTGTCGGCGAGTACAGAGGAAAACAGCATGGCAGTTCAAGAGATTGCAAGTTCTATTGAAGGTTTAAGAGTAGGGGCACAGTCTCAAAAAACTTCAGTACAACAATGTTTAGGGATTGTACATGGAATGGAAGATAAGGTAGAAGAGATAACTGGGGCTGCGAAACAAGTTGCGGTTGCTTCTGAAGGTATGGAGCAACATTCAATTGAAGGTAATGAAGTGATTGAACAAATTATTAATCAAATGAGTTTAATTCAAAATGCAGTACAAGATTTATCTTCCATCATTTATTCGTTAGAAACAAGGTCAAAAGAAATTAGTGATATCGTAACTGTAATTACAGGTATTTCAAATCAAACAAATTTATTAGCTTTAAATGCTTCTATTGAGGCTTCACGTGCTGGAGCAGCTGGGAGAGGGTTTGCAGTTGTTGCTGATGAAGTACGAAAATTAGCAGAACAAACGGAAGCGTCTGCTAAAGATATAGCGAAATTAATTGGTGAAACACAAGCTGAGACAGAAGATGCTGTAGTTTCAATGCAAAAAGGTTCAAAAGAAGTAGAAACTGGAATTTCACTTGTTCAAAGTAGTGGAGATTTCTTCGAAAAAATCTCCAAATCAGCGCAATCTGTTACAGATCAAGTAAAAGCTGTTTCGGGTAATTCGAGTGACATTTTACAAAATAGCCAGAATATCGTTCAAGTCGTAAATGAATTATCACATATTGCAAATACTTATGCCAACAGCAGTAGTAATGTTGAAGAAAGCATGAAAGAGCAAGAAATATCAGTACAAGATATTGCAGAATTAGCGACTTCTTTAAGTTGGCTTTCTCAGGAATTACAAGAGCTTATTGGTGAGTTTAAAAGCGAATAAGGAGAAAGTTCAATTCTAATCAAAGGGGATATCTCCGCTACTGATTATGAATTGAACGAATCTGCCCGTTAATAAGGGATGAAAAAGGTGTGAATTTTCACACCTTTATTATATTTAAGAGAGGAATTTACATAAATATGAAATTAGCAATTTCTTATAATGAGATGGTAAAAGAATTTTTAGGGAAAGTAGAAGGAAGTATTAAAATACCTAAAGATGTGCAAGGAACGGAACTTAGGATAAAAAGGAAAACTGAACTATTTCCAAATTTGACTCACATTGTAGATTTAATAGGAGCGACTGCAACGTGGTTATATCATATTTCTAAAGAAAAACATATTGTCGTGCTTTATCATGTAAGAGGAAGTTTATTTCCAATTACTATTGAAGTTTCTAATTTTCTCTCCTATGAAAGTTTGAATTTACAGATTGAAGGGCAACTGGAACAAATTAAAGAAATGAATGAGGAAGAAATAGAAGAGTTTCAAAACGGTAATACATTATATGAAATGTCACCTATTATTATTGGTGAAACATATTATGAGCTACAAGACACGAGTACATTACAATTTGTATTTAGTAAAAATATGCAAAGTGTAGAAATAATATTTAATAGTATTAATTGGAAAGAAACAACGATTACTCGTTATGTACAGCAAATACAAGGTGTTTTAATTAGTGTATCTAAAAATAAGAATAATCATATAAATAATTTTAATATTATTACAGAGGCCGAGATGGCACTTTATAGTCAAGTGAATGATACGAAAGCGGTATATCCTGAGAAAAGTATCATCGATATGTTCTATAATACTGTTACTCAATTTCCAAATCGTATAGCTTTATCTTCAAGGGAAGGTACTTTAACTTATGAGGAGCTAAATAAAAAAAGTAATCAAATAGCTCATATGTTAATTAAAAACGGCGTCCAATTAGGAGACTATGTTGGAATATTTATGAAACGTAGCATAGACACAGTAGTAAGTATGGTAGCTATATTAAAAGCTGGTGCAGCGTATGTTCCGATTGATCCAGATTATCCGGAAAGTAGAATACAGTACATTATTCAAGATAGCCAAGCGAAAGTTATATTGATGAAAGAGACACCTATAACATGTGATGGGGTTCAAACAGTTTCAATGTATGATAGTGAAACTTGTGAAGATATAGATGTAAAGTTGTCTATTCATTGTGATGATGTAGCTTATATGATTTATACATCTGGTTCAACAGGGAATCCAAAGGGAACGATGTTAGCACATAGAGGCGTTGTTAATCTGTACACTTGGATGCAAAAGCAATATGAATTGACAGAAGAGGATGTATTTGCCCAATTTCCTTCCTTTAGTTTCGATGCTTCTGTATGGGAGTTATTTGCTTCTTTATTCTGCGGAGGAAACTTGTATGTATTATTAGAGGAAGAGCGATTGTCTGTAGAAGCATTTGCAAATGCAATCTATAAAGTGAAAGCAACTTCGATCTTGGCATTAGCAACAATTTTTGTTCGACAAGTAGCAACTTATTTAGCAGAAGAAGATATATATAAGCTAGCTTCCCTAAAAAGAATTGCGATTGGCGGTGAAATGTTGCCTGTAGAGGTTATTAAATTGTGGAGAGAAAGAATAGGTACAAATGTTGAAATTCATAATGTATACGGACCGACAGAATGTACTGTAGTGACGACAACCTATAAAATACCTAGTCAGTTAAATGAGGATGTTGCGAGTATTCCCATTGGTAAACCATGTGCTAATTATCAAGTTATGATTTTGGATGAGAATATGAATCTTTGTCCAATTGGTGTACCTGGTGAATTATATATAGATTCAGTAGGATTAGCAAAAGGGTATTTTAATAAGCCTAATAAAACAATTGAAGCTTTTATTCAGAACCCTTTCAATCCTATAGTTAATATATATAAAACAGGTGATATTGCTAAGTTGTTAGAGGATGGAAATATAGAATTTTTACATCGGAAAGATGATCAAGTAAAGATTAGAGGACATCGTATTGAACTAGGAGAAATCCAAAGTAAAATTTCTCAAAATCATAATATAAAAGAAAATGCTGTTTTTGCTAAGAAGAGTAAGGAAGGTAGCCAATATTTAATCGCGTTCTATACAACTTTAAATAAAAAAGAAATACCAGAATTAGTTTATCAGTTACAAGAGCAATTACCAGATTATATGGTGCCATCTAAACTAATTTATATTAATGAATTGCCACTTACACCTAATAAAAAGATTGATGTTAAGAAGTTAGCTCAGCTAGAAGAAAAGTATGAACCGGTTCGTCTACAAGAATATGTTGCACCTTGTAATAAAGCAGAGAAACAAATAGCGCGCGCTTGGGCGGAAGTATTAGGAATTTCAAAAGTTGGAGTACATGATGATTTCTTTACAATTGGTGGACATTCATTAAAAGTATTACGAGTCTTAACATTGTTAAAAGAAGATTTTTCACATTTAACAATTCAAGATTTCTTTAAAGAAAGAACGATATATGGATTAGCTCGAATTGAGCGAGAAGTAAAAGTAGAGAAAGAAGAAGTATTTCGTGAATATAAAGTGATTCACGAACCAGATACTATTACGTATGCAAACGTTTTAGAAGAAACCCAGATTTTAAATGTCTTTTTAACAGGAGCTACTGGTTATTTAGGATCACACATATTATATGAATTGTTGAGAGATACATCTGCTACTATTTATTGTTTAGTAAGACCAACCAAAGATGTGCAACAAAGAATTATAGATACATTAACAGGCTACTTTAGTGATATATGTGAAGAATGGTTACAGCGTATACAGGCCGTAGCTGGTGATCTGGGGGAAGAGTATCTTGGGATGAGCGAAGAAGAATTTATGTTCATCAGTTCTAAGATGGATACGATAATTCATTGCGGTGCAGATGTAAGACATTTTGGAGATGGAAAACAATTTGAAAATATAAATGTCCAAGGAACTAGCCGTATGCTAGCATTAGCGGAGAAAGGTGCTACATTCCATTTTATTTCTACAATTGGTATCCCGTTAGAATTAGCGGTAGATCAATGGGATACATACATGAAAACTGGTGATTTTAATTACAGTGTAGACTTAGAGAATGTATATTCAAATAGTAAACTACAAGCGGAAAACATTGTTCGTGAAGCAATGAAAAATGGTTTGCGCGGAAATATTTATCGTGCAGGTAATTTAGCATGTCATTCAGAAACAGGTTCGTTCCAACAAAATATTGAAGGAAACGCATTTTATCGTCTTATTAAAACAATGCTATTAATTGGGAAAGCACCAAATGTGAAGTGGAAAGTTGATTTCACACCAATTGATTTTGCTAGTAAATCAATTGTATCGTATTTAAAAGATTCGCAAATTGTAGGAGAGACGTTACATATTTGTCATCCACATCAAATTGAGTTTGAACAATTTATACAGTTAATTGGAGAGTGTGGATACAATCTTAAAATGGTTCCACTTTCAGAATATGTAAATACCGGACTTGAATTAGCGAAGGAAAATGAAGTAATAGCAGAGTTAATTGCTTCTCAAGTTGCAGGAGATGGAGCGCAGCAATCTGAAATTGTAATGGGTACGCGTAGAACGAATGAATGGATTAAGAAAAAAGAATTGATAGTACCAGCAATCAATAAAGAATTTATACAGCAGTTATTAGCTCATGGTGAAAAAGTTGGATATTTTCCAAAAATAATGAAATGATTATGCATGCTTTTGTTTGTTCAATAAAATAAATCATGCTACAATGAAAACGAATTAAGGACCGGGGAGCCAATTGGCTGAGAGGATGTAAGTAAACATCGACCCTCAACCTGATCTGGATAATGCCAGCGTAGGGAGTTACTTAAAGTGATGTAGCATATGTTATTCTATAATAACTTGCATACAAGGCTTTCCTACGCAGTAGGAAAGCCTTTTCTTATTTTTGAAATCTAATTTTATAAGGGGGATTTTATTATGTCACAACAAGTTACAATGTCATTTTCAGTAGTACCACAAGCGAAAACGAAAGATGTATATTCTGTTGTCGATAAAGCAATTGAAGTTGTGCAACAATCGGGAGTTCGTTATGAAGTAGGGGCAATGGAAACAACTTTGGAAGGAGAATTAGATGTACTTCTTGATGTCGTTAAACGTGCGCAACAAGCTTGCGTCGATGCTGGAGCAGAAGAAGTGATTACTTCTATTAAAATCCATTATCGTCCAAGCACTGGTGTAACGATAGATGAAAAGGTTTGGAAGTACCGTGATGAATATGCAAAACCAGAAGCAATCTAAACTTATTACAACTATTTGGCTTATCCTTCTCATTGCGATATGGGAAGGATCGGTTTCATTATTTAAAATCGAACCGTGGATTTTACCAAAGCCTTCTGCCATTGTTCAAGAATTAATTGGGATGAAAGATTTACTATTACCAAATACGATGCAAACACTGCAGGAAGTTATAATTGGACTATTCTTTGCAATTTTATTGGGGACGAGCATCGCAATTATTATGGACGTTATACCTTTATTTCGTATTTTAATAAATCCATTGCTCGTTATTTCGCAAACAATTCCAATTGTTGTACTTGCACCGCTATTTATTATTTGGTTTGGATATGGGATGTTGCCGAAAGTAATGGTCGTAATACTCGTTTGTTTCTTCCCAATTGCGCTTAGTATTTTAGAAGGTTTTCAAACAGTAGATAAAAACATGTTGAAGCTGTTACAAACAATGAAGGCGACAAAATGGCAAATTTACCAGAAAGTAAAATTTCCAGCAGTGCTTCCATACTTTTTCTCCGGTTTAAAAATTGCAGTTACATATAGCGTAATGGGGGCAATTATCGGAGAATGGCTCGGTGCAAGTGAAGGATTAGGCGTTATGCTTACGAGGGCTACAAAATCCTTTTTGACTGCCCGAGTATTTGGTGTTGCAGCAATCATCGTTATAGTGACATTATGCCTGTATTTTATCGTAGAGTTTATGGCAAGAATAACAGCACCATGGATATATAGAAAGGACGGCAGAAAATGAAAAAAGGTTTGAAAGTTATGTTAGCTGCCTTAGTAGCGGTAGGTGTGGCTGGATGTAATCCGGCGAAGAAAGAAGAAAGTGCAAGTAAAGATCAAAAAGTAAAAGTAGTATTAGATTGGTTTCCAAATACGAATCATACTGGCTTGTATGTAGCGCAAACGAAAGATTATTACAAAAAGCAAGGATTAGATGTAGAAATTATTCAACCAGGTGACAATGTAACAGCAGAGCAAATGATAGCATCAGGAAAAGCAGACTTCGCAATAAGCGCACAAGAAAATGTAACATTAGCTCGTGTGGAAGGAATTCCTGTTGTATCTGTAGGAGCGATTATTCAGCACAACACTTCAGCGTTTGCATCGCTTAAGAAAGATAATATGACGTCACCAAAAGATTTTGAAGGTAAACGTTATGGCGGCTGGGGAGGACCAGCGGAAGAAGCGACATTAAAGACGATTATGGATAAGCATCAAGCTGATTTTAATAAAGTTGAAAAAATTATCTTAGGACAAACAGATTTCTTTAAATCAATCGGCCGTGATGCAGATTTCGAATGGATTTATTACGGTTGGGATGGTATTGAAGCGAAGCGCCAAGGAAAAGAGTTAAATACGATTATGGTGAAGGACTTAGATCCAGCGCTTGATTTCTATAGTCCTGTTATTATTACGAGTGAAAAACATACGAAGCAAGATAAAGACTTTGTGAAAAAGTTTATGAGTGCAACAACAGAAGGTTATAATTTTGCAATTAAGGAACCGAAAGAAGCTGCTGATATTCTAATTAAAGCTGTTCCAGATGTAAATAAAGATTTAGTTCAAGAAAGCCAGAAATGGTTAAGTACGAAGTATCAAGATGATGCGAAAGCATGGGGAGTACAGAAGGAAGAAATTTGGACGAATTACATGAATTTCTTATATGACAACAAAGTTATTAAAAAGAAAATCGATGTAAAAGATGCTTTTACAAATGAATTCCTTCCAAGTGAAAAATGAGCGGATTACAAATAAAAAATATAGTGAAATCTTTCGACGGAAAGAATGTATTAGAGAATATTAGTGCCTCTATACAAGAGGGAGAGTTTGTTTCTTTTGTAGGACCGAGTGGTTGCGGGAAAAGCACATTATTAAACATGATTGCAAATGTTGAAAAACCAACAAGCGGGAACGTAATGTATAAAGATAAGCAAGTACAAGAGCAAGATGTTGTTAGTTATATGCCACAACAAGATTTATTACTACCGTGGCGATCAGCTTTGCAAAATATCGTTCTTCCGTTAGAAATTGAAGGAAAGCCGAAAAAACAAAGGCTGACAGAAGGAATGGAAGCATTAAAGCAGTTCGAACTAGATGAATATGCAGACCATTATCCAGATGAATTGTCTGGTGGTATGCGTCAAAGAATTAGTTTTCTGCGCACATATTTATGTGAAAAGCCAATTATGCTGCTTGATGAGCCTTTTGGAAAGTTAGATGCATTTACAAAAATGGAAGTACATAGCTGGCTTTTAAACTCTTGGCATCAAGAGAAGCAAACAATCGTTATGGTGACACATGACTTAGATGAGGCAATCTTACTTTCAGATCGCGTATTTATTTTATCTCAAAGACCAGCGTCAATTGTTGGCGAGGTACAAGTGAAATTACCTAGACCGAGAACGATGGATATGTTAACATCACTCGAATTAAAAAAGGATAAAGAAGAGATTTTAAGTGTGTTAGCTCCTTATATGAAAAAATAGAAAAAGCCTTTTAACAGTTTTTAGTATAATTACTGTTAAGAGGCTTTTTTTAGAATATGAAAAGATGGAGAAGGAACAAAAGGGAAAATAGAGAATAGAATATAACAGAGTAGTTTATACTCTTAATATAACAAATGTTAAAGGAGTGAAAGGATAAAATGACTTTATCAACTGTTCTTCAAATGGTTTTAGCTTGATATGGGAGAAGTCTGCCCATTTTTTAAGATTAAGCTAAATTGAAGACAGCAGGTAAAGAACCTTAATCCTTTTTTACGATAATATGTAATGGGTAAGGTGTATTCACCTTACCCATTTTTATATGCATAATTAAATAAGGCTTCATACTGTTGGTCTCTCTATTTAGCTTATGGACGATAAGTAAAGGAGAGAAAAAAATGAGTATATTAACAGTAGAAAATTTAAGTCATTCGTATGGTGAGAAAACCATCTTATATAATGCGTGCTTTCGATTATTAAAGGGGGAGCATGTTGGGTTAGTAGGGAAAAATGGGATTGGAAAATCAACACTGCTAAGAATTTTAACAGGAGAACTTATACATGATGATGGGAACATTGAATGGTTTCCACATGTGAAGGTTGGATTTTTGCAGCAGCATATAGATTTACAAGAAGGAATAACAATTGAAGGATACTTGCAAAGTGCATTTTCTAACTTGTATGCGATTGAATACGAAATGTTAAAAATTGCAGAAGAGATGGCTGAAGCAGTAGAAGTAGAAAAATTGTTAGTAAGGTATGGAGAGTTACAAACTATATTGGAAAACTCTAATTTCTATCAAATTCATACAGAAATTGAAGAAGTGGCAATTGGTTTAGGGCTGTTTGAAATAGGATTGGAAAAGGATGTTTCAAAGTTAAGTGGAGGACAGCGGACAAAGTTATTACTAGGAAAGCTTCTTCTAGAAAAAGCTGATGTTTTATTGCTAGATGAACCAACGAACTATTTAGATACAGCACATATAGAATGGTTGCAATCGTACTTGAAGTTGTATGAAAAAGCTTATATTATCATTTCGCATGACGAAGTATTTTTGAACAATATTACGAATGTCATTTACCATCTAGAAGAACGAAAAGTTAAGCGATATGTAGGGGATTATGAAAAGTTTTTACAAAGTTATCAATTGCAAAGGAAACAATTACAATCGGCGTATGCGAAACAACAAAAAGAAATTGCTCAGTTAGAAACATTTATTCAAAAAAATAAAATTCGAAAAGCAAAACAGGCAAAAAGTCGAGAGAAAGTATTGGAGAAAATGCAAAGGGTTGAAAAGGTTAATAATGTACCTCGGTCCCGTTTTGCTTTTACTGTTTATAATGAACCAGTAAGTCGTATATTACAGGCTGAGAAACTAAGAGTGGGTTATAGTGAGCCGTTATTTCCAGACTTGAATTTACAAGTGAAAAAAGGAGAAAAGATAGCTGTTGTTGGTCATAATGGTATTGGAAAAACGACAATGTTAAAGACGTTATTAGGTCAAATAAAGCCGCTAAGCGGTTCAATTTTTGTTGGGGAACGAGTAAATCCTGCTTATTTTGCACAGGAAGAGTTTGCTTCAGAAATAACACCGTTAGAGAAAGTTTGGACAGAACGACCAGATATGACAAAGAAAGAAGTGCGCCAAGCATTAGCGAAGTGTGGATTGAAAGAAGAACACGTATTAAAACCTATTCGTTTATTAAGCGGTGGAGAGCAAACGAAAGTGCGTTTATGTGAACTTATCGTAACGAAAAGCAATGTTTTAATTTTAGACGAACCGACTAATCATTTGGATGTAGAAACTAAGATGGCTTTACAGGAAGCGTTACAACAATACAAAGGAACAGTTTTAATTGTCTCACATGAACCTTCTTTCTATGAATCGTGGATAACAAAAGTGTGGAATATAGAAGATTGGAATGCTGAACAATATGAATAAAGAAAAGGCATTAGCTTTTATGAGCTAATGCCTTTTCTTTGTGATTAACATGATTTTCGAGAACTCTTACATGAGAATTGTATGAAGAAGCACTCTTATGGTGCGCTTATAAGCGTGCTTTTTCTTTTGTTATATTTATAATAATACGAAAGCCTTTCCCTAACAGGTGACTATCTTTCTTTATATATATAGATAGTTCAAAATGGAATGAAAATAATTCCTATATGTAAAGGATAATGTGGATATTATAGGAAGACAATAGAAATTAAAGGAAATTCATGTAAAATTCAAATGAACTTCATATAAACTTCATATTAGAAACTAAATATAATTATAATAAGTTATTGTAATGTTTTTTATTTTTCGTAAAATTAAAAGTTTGAATTTAGGAGGTATTGCTCGAACCTAAATTCAAACTTTAGTGAAATAATTAATGGATATTACGTCTAGTTTTCGCTAATGACGGCATTTAAAAGTTCGGCAGGATTACCTGTTCCTGCACCACCAATTGTAATAGATCCGCCAGGAGGAATTTCGCCATTCCATCCTGCGTTCGTAATTACATAATGATTATTTGTTTTACTATTAATTTTAGAATCCCAAACTTGTGTTAAATTGCCGCTATAATCAAATTCTAATTTCCAATTTTTAATAGGGGTCGTTCCATTATTTTTGATTATAATCGAGAAGTTATAACCGCTGCCCCAATTCGAAGTGACTGAAAATGTAGCAGTGCCATTTCCATCAGGAGGTGTCGTATTAGCTTCATCTGTTTTGACAGTAAGAGCGGTAGGTTGTGATTTATTTCCAGCAGCATCTTTGGCAATTACTGAAAATGTGTATTCCGTATTAGGTTTTAAGTTTTTAATTGTAATGCTATTTGTTGTTGCACTCCATTTTTCTTCTCCGGCAGTAATTTCGTATTCAGTAACGCCTACGTTATCAGTGGATGCAGTCCAACTTAATTGAACTGAGCTTGAATTTTTATTCGTAACTACAATATTTTTAACATTTGTTGGTGGCTCAGTATCTTTTTGACTAATAGGTCCACCAAGTAATTCTTTTACTAGCGTATCAAGTAATTTTGGACCACTACAACTATATTTTGGACTTGTACGGCAATCCCCGCTTAGTTCCCAAAACATTGCTCCACTTAAACCCTTCGTCTTTATATAGTCTGTTTTATATTTCATAGATTCATTGTCATCGTAGCTAATAAATGTGCCTGTAGTCGCATTATATAAGTAAGGTACTTTAGCTGTGTCATTCCAGTAGCGTACAAAACCATTTTTATTAACGTAATTGGCTGCTAAATCACCGTAATCATACACACCTGTGTCACCGGTAGAATAATCATCCCAAGTACCTTTAGAAGCAAGTTTCCCATCACTACCTGGTTTGCAAGGTTGATATTGTCCGTTATTTTCTTTTCCACAACTTTTCCAGCCACGTCCATAAAAAGGTACGCCTAATACTAGTTTATCCACTGGAACACCTTCATTGGTATAAACGTCTATAGCACCATCTACGTAAAAATTCGTATTTGCTGCTGGGTCATTTGGATCCTTGTATAGAGCTGCATTATGATTAGAAGTAGCTTCCCATCCACCGTGGAAATCATATGTCATAATATTAATCCAATCGAGTATTTGAGAAATTTTCTTTAGCTCTGTATGATCAGCGTAGCGTTGACTTGCACCTGACGCGATTGTTAGTAAATATTGTTTGCCATCTTCAGCACCTGCTTTATTCAAAGCATTTCGGACGTCTTGAAGAAGAAGAGTGAAATTTTGTTTATCTTCAGGACGATAACTACCACCAGGAATCGTTTCAACGCCCGGATATTCCCAGTCTAAATCTACGCCATCAAATCCATATGCGCGAAGAAAAGCTACTGTAGATTCGGCAAATACTTTTCTTGTCTTTTCATCAGCGGCCATATCAGAAAAGCGGTTAGACCAAGTCCAGCCACCAACGGAAATTATTGTTTTTAAATGAGGATATTTAGCTTTTAATCGTTTTAGTTCTCCGAAATTTCCGCAACGGGCATATTTATCGCAATCTTCCCAAGTTGTACCTGAGCCAGGATACGATTTGGTAACATCAGCCCATGGTTCACCGAGTACGAGAGTACCATTAGGAACCTCTTTATTTTGCAATGGTACACCAGATTCTTTACAGTTCCACGTTTGTTTATTTGGATTATCCGGATGGGTAGAAGGATTTCCATGTTTTCCATTCCAACAAATATCCGCGAAAGCATAGTTAAGGTGAGTAAGTTTTGATGCATCAATGTCAGCAACTTGATAATTACGTCCGTAAACGCCCCACGAAGGAAAGTACCCAACAATTTTTTGACTTTGCTTTGGTGAATCTGCTAATGCGAGATTTGGAGTAATAAAATTTGTGAGAAAAAGAGGTAAGAAAAGTAGTAGAGATAGTAATAGCAGTGTGAATTTTTGAGACCTCATAGCCATTTCTCCTTTCAAAATAAAAGATATATTTAAAGGCATACGCCAATAAATCAAAATGAATCTAGACGTATGAAACGTCTAGATAAAATGATCAGACATCACGAAGTCTATACAAGGGAGCTGGGGGTGATTAAATCGTAACAAATGTAAGATTTAGTGTAAACGCTTTATTCAGTTGTAAAAGACTTTCTCAATACAAAAAGGCTTGAATACAAACTATATATGAAAACGAAAGGTCGGTATGGGAGGAAATAGCTCATTATAAATAAATTTGAGAAAAAATTGTATGGAGCCAATTATTAAAGACGTAGAAAGATAAGGAAATATCATGTAAAATAATAGTAAAAATATGTAAAGGAGGGAACAGTGTGGATGTGTTTTTGAACATTGCTGAAGAAAAAATTCGACAAGCGATACGGAATGGTGATCTTGATTATCTTCCGGGAAAAGGAAAACCACTACAATTAGAAGATCTTTCAATGGTACCTCCAGAACTTAGAATGAGTTATAAAATTTTAAAAAATGCGGGAATGATTCCACCAGAGATGGAACTACAAAAAGATATATTAAAAATAGAGGATCTAATTGCTTGCTGTTATGATGAAGAAGAGAGAAAGAAATTAAGAGAAGAGTTAACAGTAAAAACGCTTCGTTTTCAGCAGGTAATGGAAAAGAGAAAGATTAAAGATAGTTCAGCTTTTCGTATGTATCAAGACAAAGTATTTCGTAAACTACGCTAAGAGGGATAAGATGACTACATTTAAAACGATAGAAGAATTAGCGACCTATATCGAAGAACAACAATTGGTACTTCTGTTTATTAAAACGGAAAATTGTGGTGTTTGTGATGTTATGCTAAGAAAAGTAAATTGCGTATTAGAGAATTATGATTACTTAGAGAAAATAGAGATATTACTACAAGACATGCAAGAGATTGCGGGGCGATATGCCGTATTTACAGGACCGACAATTTTATTATTTTATAATGGAAAAGAGATCCTTCGGGAATCGCGCTTCATTTCAATTGAAAATCTAGAGAGAACCATTCAATTATTCGAGGAATAAGGGAGGCTTTTATATGGAATTTATTATTGTCATACTATTATTTGTTGTAGTTGGAATAATCGTAACAGCAGTTCGATCGAACAAAAAGAAGGTAAATCTTACAAAACAAAATAACATTCATAATTCATCTAACAGCTCATCACCATTATTTTTCTTTGCTGGATCTGATAATGATAGCTCGCATGATGGTGGCTCACATGATTGTGGAGGGTCTTTTGGGGGAGATAGCGGAGGAAGCTGCGGTGGCGGTGGTGATTGATGAAAATGCGCCTTATATAGGCGTATTTCTTTTTAAACAAACGTTTGATTAGTTGGCTTACATATTGCATAAACACAGTTAAACAAACGTTTGTTTAATATTTTTAATATACTAAGGGGAATGGAAATGAAAAGGGAACCGAAAGTGAAAAATAAGGGGAAAGTAGTGTTATTTTTATTAGCTGCGGGAGGCGTATTTCTTGTTAAATTAGCATTTAAATTTGGAACGATACATATGATTCGAACTTGGTTTGAAAGTACGTTTTCTTAAATAAGGAATATATCCTCTTGCGATAGAGGTTTTTGATTTGTTATTATTAGACTGAACGGTCGGTTTAAAGAGGTGTGAATATGAGAAGAAGCGCAGAAGAGATAAAGAAAGAAATTGCATATAAAGCAGAAAGTCTATTTTCACAGAAGGGCTATGCAGCTACATCTATGGAAGAGATTTGTGAAATTACAGAGCGAAGTAAAGGAAGCATTTATTATCACTTTAAAAGTAAAGAAGAATTATTTTTATTTGTAGTGAAACAGCATACGTATGATTGGGTTGAAAAATGGAATGAAAAAGAGAAGTTGTATAGTACTAGTACTGAAAAACTATATGGTCTCGCGGAATATCATGTAGAGGACATACAGCAACCAATTTCAAATGCAATAGAGGAATTCTCTATGAGCCAAGTTGTAAGTAAAGAGATTCTGGATGAACTGTTAGCTTTAACTAGAGAATCATATGTTATGTTTGAGAAATTAATTGAAGCAGGTATACAGTCTGGAGAGTTCCGTGAAGATAATACTCGTGATCTTATGTATATTGTGAACGGATTATTATCAGGGCTTGGAGTACTTTACTACGAGTTAGATTATAAAGAGCTGAAACGTATTTATAAAAAGGCAATAGATGTATTGTTAAAAGGAATGGCAGCTGAATAATAAGTCAGTTGCTTTTCTTACAAAACAAATTAGACCGAACGGTCGGTTTATGGAAGGGGAATGAAAGTGAAAGCTTTATTTAAAAACCGAGCATTTATGCTCGTTATGGCATCTGATATTTTACAACAATTTGCAATTTGGATCAGAAATATGGCTCTTTTATATTTCATAATGGAGCGGACAAATAATGATCCAGTTTCAGTGTCTCTATTATCTGTCATGGAGTATGCACCTATCTTTATTTTCTCGTTCATTGGTGGTGCATTAGCAGATCGTTGGAATCCGAAAAGAACAATGGTCGCTGGAGATGTGTTGAGTGTACTGTCTATTATAGGAATTGTCCTGTTGTTAAAGCTGGATTATTGGCAGGCTATATTTTTTGCAACACTCATTTCCGCGATTGTAGGTCAGTTTTCTCAGCCCTCATCTTCGCGTATATTTAAGCGCTATGTAAAAGAAGAACAGGTAGCAAATGCGATTGCATTTAACCAAACATTACAGTCATTATTTCTAATTTTTGGGCCAGTGGTAGGATCGCTTGTGTATACACAACTTGGTTTATTTACGTCACTATATAGCTTAATCATTTTATTTTTGTTATCTGCTATCGCCCTTTCATTTTTACCAAAATGGGTTGAAAAAGAGCAAGTGGCGAGAGATTCATTAAAAAATGATATAAAAGAAGGTTGGAAGTATGTTCTTCATACGAAAAATTTACGTATGATTACGATTACTTTTACAATTATGGGTTTAGCTGTTGGATTAACGAATCCATTAGAAGTATTCCTTGTAATTGAACGTTTAGGCATGGAAAAAGAAGCTGTTCAATATTTAGCGGCAGCTGATGGAATAGGTATGTTACTTGGTGGTATTGTTGCTGCAGTTTTCGCTTCAAAAGTGAATCCGAAAAAGATGTTTGTATTCGGTATGGGTATATTAGCGATTTCGTTTTTAGTAGAAGGGCTATCTACATCATTTTGGATTACTAGTTTCATGAGATTTGGAACAGGTATTTGTTTAGCTTGTGTTAATATTGTTGTCGGTACGCTTATGATTCAACTTGTACCAGAAAATATGGTTGGAAGAGTAAATGGGACGATTTTACCACTGTTTATGGGGGCAATGCTAATTGGAACTTCATTAGCTGGAGGATTAAAGGAACTAACTTCGCTAGTTACTGTGTTTTGTATAGCAATGGCACTTATTTTATTAGCGATAGGGCCAGTTCTACGTATGCAAATAAAGAAAGAAGATATTGCTAATAAAGAGGCACTAACAAATTCATTAGCTTCAAAATAACTATTGTAAGGGAGCAATATTGCTCCCTTTTTCTTTGAGGAACTTTTGACAACTATATGAGCCAATTATATACTGATGTTGTAAAAACGATTTTACAGGTTAGGAGCAATGGTGTGAAAAATCAAATCTATGAATTACGCACTGAAAATAATATTTCACAAGGCGCATTAGCTGATAAATGTAAGGTTTCTAGACAAACGATAAATGCAATTGAGAATAATAAATATGATCCAAGTTTAGCGTTAGCATTCCGTTTAGCTGAAGTATTAGGAACAACTGTTGATAAATTATTTTTGTACAAGCAGTAGAGTCGTTCATTATAAGGCGCACCTTTAAAAATAAAAAAGATCCTCTTCTTATGAGAAGAGGATCTTTTTTTAGAGCGTTTTAGTCTTTGGACTAGGTGGTGTAACGGATGTATTATTTTCTGGAACTCTAGTTAGTAAGAATCCTCCGATAATAAACAGAACAATAATACTAAGAACACCAGCGTTTGTTTTTCCTGTTAATTGCGTTGTAACACCGACTAATACCGGACCCATAATTGCGGCAAACTTCCCAAATATATTATAAAATCCGAAGAATTCATTAGCAGATTCTTTTGGTACTAGTTTTGCAAAGTATGAACGACTTAGTGCTTGAATACCACCTTGAGATGTAGCAACTAACATTGCTAAAATCCAAAAATCAAGTGTCGTTTTTAAGAAATAAGCATATGTGCAAATAATGATATAAATAATGATACCGACATATAACATTTTTTTACCAGTAAATGTTTCAGATAGTTTTCCGTATAGTAACGCAAATGGACAAGCGACAATTTGTGTTACAAATAATATGATTAATAGATTCGTTGCACTGATACCGAGGTCGGTTCCGTAAGCTGTAGACATAGTAATAATTGTATCGACTCCGTCAATATAGAAAAAGTAAGCAATTAGAAACATAAATACAGTTTTATATTCTTTAATATTTTTAAAAGTATCAGCAAGACGTTTGAAGCTCATTTTAATAGGCCTTGGATGACGCTCAATATAGTGTGTTTGCTCTACGTTTTTAAGCATTGGAATTGTAAATAACCCCCACCAAAGAGCAGTTATCGCGAATGAAATTTGACTAGCAATGCCAACTGATAAAGGGATAGTTCCTTTTTGAGCAAGAATAATAAGAGCGATACAACCGATAAAAGGAATAGTACTCCCAATATAGCCTAAAGCGAAACCTCTTGTAGAAATTCGATCCATTCTATCTTCAGAAGTGACATCTACTAAAAATGCATCATAGAAAATGTTGGCTCCAGCAAAACCAACTAAGGCGAGCATATAGCATCCTAATAATAAGTACCACTGAGATGTTGGAACGACTGCTAACATACTTGTAAATACGATACCAAGTCCAAAGAAGAATGTGAAAAATCGTTTTTTAAATCCTTTATAATCAGCAACTGTGCCGAGAATAGGAGCAAGTATAGAAATTAAAAGTGTAGCGAACGAGTTTGCATATCCCCAATATGCTGTTGAAGTTGCACCAGATAGCCCGGCTTCTTTTGCAGCTGCTTTAAAGTAAATTGGAAATAATGCAGTTGTAATGACGAGCGAATATACCGAGTTCGCCCAATCGTATAATATCCAGCTTTTTTCTTGTCTGGACATTTTTTTCATATAGTGTTCCCCCTTAAATTTGTTCTACTAACAGTGTACAAAAATAAAAATTATAAAAAGAGAAACAGTGATGATTTTTACAGAACTTTTACATATATACACAGTTCTTTACAATTGGAGTAAATCCTCTACAATTGATCCGTCTGTTTCGCCTAAGTGTAAACCGAGTAGTCTAGCGATAGTTGGACCTTCATCAATAAGTCTCATATACGGGACGGTAACGCCGGTTTTTATTCCTTTTCCAGCAGCGATAAAAATTGTTTCATAGTTAGGTTTTGTTGGAGAGTATCCATGCGTACCAAATGTATATTTTTTACTAGGAGTAACATCTTTTTCAGTAATTTCTTTTATAAAATCTCCTGTATAGTTTTCAGTGAAATAATACCCCTCTTGCGCTTCTAACATAAATAAACAATTACCATCTGCACCGCAGTCTTTCGCAGCTTCATCATGAAGTATAAATTCAATTCCATTCTGTTTATTTTGCAGCAGTTCTTCAAGGAGTAGTTGTACTTCTCGAATTGTATCCGTATCATTTTTGTCTTTCACATATACATAGGCAGACCCGTCGCAACTTTGACAATAGGCCTTCCAATCTACTAATAGCCCTTTTTTATTTATAGATACGAGGCCTTTTTGTTGGAATAGCACATTTAATTGAATTGCTTTGTTTTCACTTAAAGCGCTATGGTCACCAAGAGCGATAATTGTACTCTCTTCGTATAGGTCACTGTCTTTTAAAGTTTGAATAATTTTCCCGAGCCGCTCATCATGTCTATGAATTGCAGCAATTGTTTCGTTAGATTCAAAGCCATGATAATGTCTTTGCGTGTCTAAATCAGTGAAATGTACGAACATAACATTAGGCTTTTTCGTCTGAATGGTGTGTACAGCAGAGGCGAGGACGAAATCATCCAGCTCTGGTTGTGATAAACCATTTCTTATATGGCCGAAACGACGATTTAAATCTAATTGGTATAGTGGGCTACCGCTAAATAAGGAAACTAACACTTGATTTTGCCACGGTCTATTGGGGAAAATTTCTGGTAAATTGTAATCAATGTTTGCTCTCCCAGTAACAGGCCATAGAAGGGCAGCTGTCGTTAAATTTGCTTTACGCGCTTCATCATACAATGTTGTTCCTTTTATCGATTTTCGGTACCAATGCCAATCAGGTGATTCACGTCCCGGTTGAAGTAACGTATTACTAACAACACCGTGCTTGTTAGGGTAATTACCGGTTACGATTGTTGAGTGGCTTGGATATGTTACAGAAGGATAAATTGGTTCTACTTTTTCGACAACCGTGCCCTTTTTTATTAGAGATTGGAAATGAGGTAGTTTTTGTAGTATAGGAAAATCTAAAGCTGATAAACAGTCGAATGATAAAATAATGACACGATTCGTTAATGCTTTATCCATAAAGTAATCCTCCTAATTATATAAAACCTATTCTTATATATTACTATTAATACCTAGTGATAAAAATATGTTTCTGAATAAAATTTATTGTTTATTTTCAGAAAAATTAAACATATAATAAGTATAAGGGAATCTATGGACGGAGGGAATAGTATGGACTGGTTAGATGGATTCGGTATATTTTACATCATTGGTGGCATCACAATTCTCCTTGTATTTGCTATTTCATATTTACTAAAGAAACGTTTTCCAGACAAACAGTTTGATATTATATTTGCACTGATTGTAATACTTCTTTGCTTAGCATCATTTCCTGTTACCATGATGGTTATTGGTGGGTGGGAAGGAATGGGATATGGATTTATTGGTTTCTTCGTTCTACTAGGTACACTTATTGGTATGATTGCACATCAACTTGTAAAAATCTCTCGAAAAAGCTACGTATAAAACTGTAAAAAATGAAAAGAATATATAATAATAAGAAAATTAGCTATTGTTTTAAAAAAGAATTTGTATTATGATAATCAACAAATTTATTTCGTTATAACGATGAAAAAGGACTAGTACATATTCAACCTTTTTAGCAGAGAGAGAATCCGCCAGGCTGAAAGATTCTTAAAAAGGCAATATGGAACCTGCCTTTGAGTTCTGCATATGCAGCGGGAATTTCCCGTTATCAAAAAGAGAGCATGCGCAATTTTTGTGCATGAATCAGGGTGGTAACGCCGGCAAAGCTCGGTCCCTATTTAGGGACGCGGGCTTTTTTGTATTTTCTAGAAGGAGGAAGACTGACTATGGCAAAAGAACAAGTGCAAGCCATTACGAAGATGGAAGAGGACTTTGCGCAGTGGTATACCGATATTGTAAAAAAAGCCGAACTTGTTGATTATTCAAGTGTAAAAGGGTGCATGATTTTACGTCCGTATGGTTATGCCTTATGGGAGAATATGCAGAAGGTGATGGATGAGAAGTTAAAAGAAACTGGCCATGAAAATGTATATATGCCAATGTTTATCCCAGAGAGTTTATTGCAAAAAGAGAAGGATCATGTTGAAGGATTTGCTCCTGAAGTAGCATGGGTTACGCATGGCGGGGATGAAAAGTTAGCGGAAAGACTTTGTGTACGTCCTACATCTGAAACTTTATTCTGTGAGCACTTTTCAAAAATTGTGCAATCCTATAATGATTTGCCAAAGTTATATAATCAGTGGTGTTCAGTAGTTCGTTGGGAGAAGACAACTAGACCATTCCTTCGTACGACTGAATTTTTATGGCAAGAGGGTCATACAATCCATGAAACGGCAGAAGAATCGCAGGCTGAAACATTAAATATTTTAAACTTATATGCTTCTTTCTGTGAGGATTATTTAGCGATACCAGTTATTAAAGGACAAAAAACAGAAAAAGAGAAGTTTGCTGGAGCAAAGGCAACTTATACAATTGAAAGTTTAATGCATGATGGAAAAGCGCTTCAAACAGGAACCTCTCATAACTTTGGGACGAATTTCTCAGAAGCATTTGATATTAAGTTTTTAGATCGTAACGGTAAATGGCAATATGTGCACCAAACATCTTGGGGTGTATCAACAAGAATGATAGGTGGGCTAATAATGGTTCATAGCGATAATAGTGGACTTGTAATGCCACCAAAAGTCGCTCCAGTGCAAGTTGTTATTGTACCAATTGCTCAGCATAAAGAAGGAGTTTTAGCAAAAGCAACAGAGTTACAAGGACATATTCAAAAGGTTGCACGAGTAAAAATAGATGCTAATAATAAAACGCCTGGTTGGAAATTTAATGAGTATGAAATGAAGGGTATTCCAATTCGATTAGAAGTTGGCCCTAAAGATATTGAAAAGAATCAAGTTGTACTTGTAAGAAGAGATACGAAGGAAAAAGAGTTTGTACCAATGGATCAATTAGAAGAACGTATTCCAGCATTACTTGAAGAAATTCATATTGCTTTATTTAATAAAGCAAAAGCATTTCGCGATGAGAATACGTATGCTGTGACAAATTTCGAAGAGATGAAAAAAGTAGCTGACGAAAAGCAAGGCTTTATTAAAGCAATGTGGTGCGGGGAATTGGCTTGTGAAGAGAAACTAAAAGAAGAGGTGGGAGTATCTTCACGTTGTATGCCTTTTGAGCAAGAGCATTTAGCTAAAGAATGTATTTGTTGTGGTAAAGAAGCTAAACAAATGGTGTATTGGGGAAAAGCATATTAATACTCTTTTGATAGGTGATAAAAAGGACTTTGGGCTGCATAATAAAATGCAATCCAAAGCCCTTTTTGGTTTTATACAGTATTTCATGTATTCTTTAGATGGAAGGATGTTGTTCTTATTTTACGTTTTTACGACGAATAAACAGTAACATACCAATTAGGAATGTTGAAAGACCCATTAAAATAGATATAGGGTAATGCGTTGCAGTATTAGGTAATTTATCACCTTGTTTTTTTGTATTATCTTTTACATTATCCCCTTGAGAACCGTTGCCCTTCTGAGAATTGCTATCGCCTTTCACACGATTGCCACCTTGAGAGCCATTACCCCCTTGAGAACTGCTATCACCTTTAACACGATTGCCGCCGTGAGAGCCATTACCGCCGTGAGAGCCACTGCCACCAGAACCGTTACCACCGGAACCATTGTCACCAGAGCCACTGCCACCAGAACCGTTACCACCGGAACCATTGTCACCAGAGCCACTGCCACCAGAACCGTTACTGCCGGAACCATTGCCGCCAGAACCATTGCCGCCAGAGCCACTGCCACCAGAACCGTTACCACCGGAACCATTGTCACCAGAACCACTGCCACCAGAACCGTTACTGCCGGAACCATTGCCGCCAGAGCCACTGCCACCAGAACCGTTACCACCAGAACCGTTGCCACCAGAACCACTGTCGCCAGAACCATTGCCACCGGAACCACTGCCGTCAGAGCCGCTACCACCAGAACCGTTGCCACCGGAACCACTGCCGTCAGAGCCGCTACCACCAGAACCGTTACCGCCGGAACCATTGTCACCAGAGCCACTGCCACCAGAACCACTACCACCAGAACCGTTACCGCCGGAACCGTTGCCGCCAGAGCCACTGCCACCAGAACCGTTACCGCCGGAATCATTGCCGCCAGAATCACTATCGTCCTGAGAACCGTTATTTCCTGGAGGTTTATTATTATCCTTTAAATTTCCTTCGGCAAAATGATCGCTATTTTGTACAATAGCGTTTGTTAATGGTTGGAAGTTTTCAGTTGCAGCATTACCGATATTTAAACCGCTAAAAAAAGATAATGAGAGTGTTGATGCTAAAATGAAGATTTTCGTCATGGTTTTCCTCCTAAGAAATTAATATTCCATCTAAAATACATCCCTTTGTAATATTTCTTAGGAAAAAGAGTTTTATGCAAAAAAAACTATATATAGAAAAAGGTGGTGTATTTGTCAAAGCAGAAAAGAGTTAATGTAGATTTCCTACAAATAGTAGAGGCGGGGAATTTACATTCATAACGGTAGAGGAAGTGGCAGTAGATGAAAGAGTACATAGCGTTTGATATTGGCGGTACGCAAATTAAGTATGGCATTGTTTCAGAAATAGGGAGAGTATTAAAGTGTAAAACAGTTGCAACAGAAATTCATTTAGGCGGAGAACAAATTATTCAAAAACTTATATATGTATCCAAAAAAATAATGAATGAACATACTATTGCAGGAATTGGTATTAGCACTACGGGAATTGTTGATATTAATAAAGGAATTGTGACGGGAGGTGCGGATCATATTCCGGGATATAGTACTATTCCTATTATTGATAGATTGCAAGAGATATTAAAAGTTCCAGTATCGATTGACAATGATGTGAATTGTGCAGCGTTTGGAGAAAAGTGGAATGGTAGTGGAAGAGAGAAAGAGAACTTTATTATGCTCACCCTTGGAACAGGAATTGGGGGAGCAATTTTTATAGATGGAGAATTGTACCGAGGACATTCATTTAGTGCTGGTGAATGGGGGAATATGTTAATAGAAGGAAAAACGTTTGAAGAGGTTGCTTCGATTTCAGGATTAATTCGGCTTGTAAGAAAATATAAAGGCAAAGGCGAGTGGAATGGGAGAACAATTTTTGAGTTGTATGATAAAGGAGATAGAGAAGTTGCTCAAGCAGTTGGGATTTTTTTTAAACATTTGGCAATCGGAATTAGTAATCTTGCTTATATTTTTAATCCAGAAACGATTATTATTGGTGGAGGAATTACCGATAGAGGAAATGAGTTTTTAAAAGAAGTAAAAGAAGAAATCAGTAAATACTTAAATCAAGAGATTTATAATAATTGTGAGATTGAACTTGCGCAAAACGGTAATTGTGCAGGAATGATTGGTGCTATTTACCACTTCTTACATCATCATAAGTAAGTTATATGAATGTTTTCATATAACTGAGAATTTATCCTTTTTATCGCTAGGTAAATAATGCTACAATATAAGAGAAGAATACAATATTTTCCGATTTGGAAAATGCTTTGTAGAAAGGGAGAAACTTCATGCCTATTATTTTAGAAAAAGGTCAAAAGATCGATTTAACGAAAGGACAACCAAAAGTAGCAAAACTACAGGTTGGCTTAGGCTGGGATCCAATTGGGCAATCAGGTGGATTTCTGTCTTCATTATTTGGAAGTAAACCAAATGTAGATTGTGATGCATCTGTTGTTATGTTAGAAGAAGATCGTTTTTTAAACAAAAATGATTTAGTTTACTTCGGAAATAAACTTTCTACTTGTGGTAGTATTATTCATTCAGGAGATAATTTAACAGGTGAAGGCGCTGGTGATGACGAAACAATTTTCGTAGAATTACATAAAGTTCCGAGCCGTATTAATCGTTTAGTATTCGTTGTAAATATTTATGACTGTGTAAATCGTCGTCAAGATTTCGGGATGATTCGTAATGCATATATTCGTATTCAAAACCCGCAAACTGGTGAAGAATTAGCACGCTATAATTTATCGGATAATTATGCTGGCAAAACAACTCTAATTGCAGGTGAAATGTATCGTCACGGAAGTGAATGGAAGTTTTCAGCAGTTGGAGAAGGCACGCAAGATAAAAACTTAAGTGAGATTGTATCACGTTATCAATAAAATAACCGAGGAGGAATTGTATATGGCATCAATTTCATTGAAAAAAGGACAAAAGGTAGACTTAACAAAAACGAATCCAGGTCTTTCAAAAGTTCTTGTAGGACTTGGTTGGGATACGAATCGTTATGATGGACAAAACGATTTCGATTTAGATGTTAGTATTTTCTTAGTAGGTGCTAACGGTAAAGTTTCAGGTGCAGAGGATTTCGTCTTCTATAATAACCCAAAAGGTGCGAATGGTGCTGTAGAGCATTTAGGAGATAACCGAACTGGCGAAGGTGAAGGCGATGACGAATCGATTAAAGTAGATTTGAAAAATGTACCTGCACATATCGAACGTATTTGCTTCACAATCACGATTTACGATGGAGAAGGACGCAGCCAAAACTTTGGACAAGTTTCTAACTCTTTCGTACGTATTTTAGATGAAGAAAAGAATGCAGAATTAATTCGTTACGATTTAGGAGAAGATTTCTCTATTGAAACAGCCGTAGTAGTAGGTGAATTATATCGTCATGCAGGTGACTGGAAATTCAATGCAATCGGAAGTGGATTCCAAGGTGGATTAGCGTCTCTATGTAATAATTTTGGTTTAGATGTAGAGTAATAGATTTGATTTATATATCCATCGGTGAAATGCGTGTATACCGATGGATATATTTTTAAAGATAAAAATATAGAGGTGAATATAGATGGTTATTCAATTACAAAAAGGACAGAAAATCGATTTAGGTAAGACAAGCCCTGGTTTAACAAAAGCAGTAATTGGTCTTGGATGGGATATTAAATCTTATGACGGTGGATCAGATTTCGATTTAGATGCATCTGCCTTTTTATTAGATGCAAACGGAAAATGTACGAAGGAAACTGATTTTATTTTCTATAATAATTTACAGTCTCCTTGTGGATCTGTTTTACATACAGGAGATAACCGTACAGGCGAAGGCGAAGGCGACGATGAGCAACTTGTTGTAGATTTGAAGAAGGTTCCAGCAGATGTTCATAAAATTGCTATTACAGTTACAATTTATGATGCGGAAGGCCGTAATCAAAACTTTGGACAAGTAGGAAATGCGTTTGTTCGTTTAGCAAATGAAGAGACGAATGAAGAAGTTCTTCGTTTTGATTTAGGGGAAGATTTCTCCATCGAAACAGCAGTTGTCTTTTGTGAATTATACCGTCATAATGGACAGTGGAAGTTTAATGCAGTAGGAAGTGGATTCCAAGGTGGTTTAGGTGCGCTTGTAAGAGCGTATGGCTTGGATGCATAGAAAGGAAACGATATTCGTTTCCTTTTTTTGACCTTTCTATAAATCTAGCAAAGAATAGGGGATAAAGGTAAGATGAGTATTTTGCAAGGAATCCTTGATACGTATGCTCAGTTTTTCGACTTGGACATGTGGATTAAAGTGTTGCAAGATCCAGTATCTTGGGGATTAATAGGTACACTTGTTGTACTTGAAGGGTTGTTATCTGCTGATAACGCACTTGTGTTAGCGGTAATGGTAAAACACCTTCCGGAAGAAAAACGTAAAAAAGCATTATTCTATGGACTTATTGGAGCTTATGTGTTCCGCTTTATTGCGATTGGAATCGGGATGTTCTTAATTAAATTAGCATGGGTAAAAGTGTTAGGTGCACTTTACTTAGCGTGGCTTTCAGTTAAATACTTCATTGATAAAAGAAAAGGTAATGCAGAAGAAGAGGAATCTCATGGTATGAACCAAAATAGTATTCTCTTCAGAATGTTCGGTGTCTTCTGGGGAACAGTTGCGATGGTTGAATTAATGGATATCGCATTCTCTGTAGATAGCGTACTTGCTGCATTTGGTGTATCTAATGAAGTTTGGATTTTACTATTAGGCGGAATGCTAGGTATTTTAATGATGCGTGGTATCGCTGGTGTATTTTTAAAATTGTTAGAGCGTATTCCAGAACTTGAAACGACAGCATATATTTTAATTTTAATTATTGCAGCAAAAATGTTATTGTCTGTTATTCATATTGAAATAAGCCATACAGTGTTCTTCATTATTTTAGTTGTAGCATTTGGAGCAACATTTATACTTCACTACATGAAGAATTCTGGACAAGCTAAAGAAGAAGTAGCAGCTACTAAAGAAGACAATAAATAATTGAAATGGGTTTGCTCGTTTTGCGAGCGCCCATTTTTTATAACCAAAAATAGTTTATAATAGAAGAAGGACTTAGAAAAAACGTAAATGTTTTTGGAGGTGAACTGTTGTGTTTTCACGTTTTACACTTCAACCATATGCATTAAAAGATGAATCAGATTTAAAGCAATTTGAAGCGCTTTTAGAAAAACGCCCACAATATGAGCTGACAGAGAATGAGATGAAATTTAGTTATATAGCATGTCGAATCCTTGGTGTTCCTAATGATGTAGATGAATATTTTAATGAACTGTTTGATTATAGTGAAGCGAAAGGAATCGAAGTTTTACACGAACAAAATTTAAACAAAGTGATTGATTCAGAAAAGCTTCGTCATATTCAAGAAGTGTTCGGATTACATCAAGAAGCACCAAATGGTCTGACAGTAAATAGGTTAGTGGCACACTTATCTGGGAAACAACTTTTACCGAAAGTAGACAACCCTGATTTACAGCATTACATACATACGACGTTTATTGCAGTATTGAAATTATATGAGAAACAACATAATCAGTCGTTAAAGACAGAAGGCTTCCGTCGTTTCTTAATCGACATAATTAAACTAAGCGAAAATTACGTAGCGAAGTGGTTCTCTACGATTAATTATAAGAAACAGATGCCACGTATCGTTTGGTATGGTGATGCACAGGAAAGCCGTATATATTTCTTATATTTTCTTATTATGCTCGGTTGTGATGTGCTTTATTATCACCCCGAAGGAAAAGATGGATTTGAAAATATTGATGAAGAGGGAAAAACTTTTATTGTGTCCCATCCGGGTCGCATTTCTCTTGAACCATTCCCTGATCGCCGCCGCGAGCGTGTTGCAACAGTAGCGTATCAAGCTTCGAAAGAAATTGAACAAGTACTTCACCACGATAATTCACTATTATATAAACCGTGGCAATTCCGTTCGTATACACCTGTAGCACGTACGTTAAAAACGACATATGATGAACTCTTTTTAATTACGAAAGAAAAGGCATTTGTACGTCCAACATTCTTTGTTGAAAATAAACATATTTATATTCCTTCTTTATTTGCGAAAATATCAGGCGTTTCAAAGAATGATAAAGAATATTTTCAACGATTAAAGGCTGTTACATCATTTGATAACAGTTTATTAATTAATACATTCCCGTTTACGAAAGAGCAAAAAGCAAACTTCCAATATCATTATCGAGATGCATTGGACCGAGCTGGAAAATTACATCCTGATCTAATTATGAATAGCCATTGGTGGCCGCATAAGCGTTTACCGGAAGGTTTACAACATGGGATTGCAGAGGCGATTATCCATACGTGCGAAAGTGAAATGTGCAAACCAATTGCGAAAGAGACGAAACAAGATGTAGCGCTATATGTTTTCGCACAACTTTCTCAAATACCACCCAATATTTTAGAACAGCTTGAGAAATTTGATTATTCACAAGATGTACCGAAAATTGTTATATTTAATAATGAGAAGAGCGGAGAATTAACTCGTTCTGACGCTGTTTTATTACTATTTTTGAATCAAATTGGAGTAGATGTATTCCATTTCAATCCCACGGGCAGAAACGATATTGAACCATATGTTGAAGCGGGAGCATTTGATTCCCATTGGCTTGAAGAAGTTAATTTCGATCTTGAGTTTCATGGTTCATCAGCCTATAAAAATTTATCACAAACAATAAAAGGACTATTTCGTCCATTTTTATAAGGAAAGGGAGAATACCATATGAATAACCCAGTCGTACTAGATTCGAAAACTGAATTGAATGAGCAAACCGCACAAGATGTTCGCTTGCAACTTAGACAAGATGCAGATGTGCAACGTATTTATAACGCAGTAGATATTAAAGATCAACTGGAATTAATTGAACTTGGAAAAGAACCTTCTATGGAAATTTCACGTTTTGCTGATCAAATTTTACATACAATGTCATTATCAAAGATAGAAGATTCTGGTGAATTGTTAAAGCAACTTGGTAAAATTATGGACAGATTTGATAGTAAAGACTTTGCAGAAGAAAAAAGTGGTTTCTTCTCGCGCATGTTCAAAAAAGCGGATAAAATGATAGAACAAATCTTTAGTAAATATCAAACGATGGGCCGCGAAATTGATAAAGTTTATGTGGAAATTACGAAGTACCAAGATGAGATGAAAAAATCAATTGGAACGTTAGATGGCTTGTATGAGCAAAACTTAAAATATTATTTAGACTTAGAGAAGTATGTAGTAGCAGGAGAAATGTTATTAGAGCGTTTAAATACAGAATTAGTTCCGATGTATGAAGAGCGCGTGCGTAATAATGATCAATTAGCAGGTATTGAATTAGAGTCGCTTAAAAACTCGGTTGAAATTTTAGAGCAACGTATTGATGATTTAGAAAAAGCGCGTATGGTTGCGCTACTTACAGCGCCGCAAATTCGCATGATTCAACGTGGTAATAATAAATTAATTGGTAAAATCAATACAGCATTTATTACAACGATTCCTATCTTTAAAAATGGTATCATTCAAGCAGTAAATGCGAAACGTCAAAAGCTTGTTGCAGATTCTATGGCTGAACTTGATCGCCGTACAAATGAATTACTTAAGAAAAATGCACAAAATATCGCAACGCAAAGTGTAGAAGTAGCGAGATTATCAGGTTCTTCTAGTATTAAGATGGAAACGCTTGAGGAAACTTGGAACATTATTTCAAGAGGTATGCAAGAAACACAACAAATTGAAGAACAAAATAAACGTGAGCGTGAAGAAAGTCGCAAGCGTATGGCTACATTAACGGAGAATATCAAAAAAGAATTACAAGGATAAATGAAAAGGCAATGAGGAATATTCCTCATTGCCTTTTTAGTTTCTCTTCACTAATTTAATAATCTCATTCACAATAAGTGGAATGATACTCAATAAGAGAACAAATCCCCAATCTCGCATCGTTAATGCATGTACACCGAATATATTTGCAAGGGGCGGGATGGAGATGATACAAACTTGCATAAGAACACCGATAAGAAGGGAGAAAACTAAATATTTATTTGTAAAGATCCCAATTGAAAAAATTGATTTCGTTCTTGAACGCAAGTTAAATGAATGAACGAGCTGAGAAAAACTAAGAACGACAAATGCCATCGTTTGAGCGTGTAATAGAGCATCGTCATCAATTCGCTCTGGGAAAAGAGGGAATAAATTTGTATCTCCAGTATAGAATTTTGCTCCGGCGATAAAAGCTATTAGCGTTAAAAGTCCAATGATAACTCCATTGAAAATTAGGAAAGGAACGCTGCCACTAAATAAGCTTTCTTTTGCATGTCGTGGTTTTTCCTTCATCACATCTGGATCTTCAGGATCAACCCCAAGTGATAATGCAGGCAGTGTATCTGTAATTAAATTCACCCATAAAATATGAATAGGTCGTAGTGGTGTTGCCCAGCCGAGTAAAATTGCTAAAAATAAAGCGATAATTTCTCCGAAGTTACAAGAGAGTAGGAAGAGAATTGATTTTTTTATGTTGCGATAAATATTTCTACCTTCTTCAACAGCTTTCACGATAGATGAAAAATTATCATCTGTTAACACAACATCCGCTGCCCCTTTTGCAACGTCTGTTCCTGTAATGCCCATCGCTACGCCGACATCGGCTTGCTTTAAAGATGGTGCATCATTGACGCCATCACCAGTCATAGAAACGATATTTCCTTTCGCGCGTAATGCCTTTACAATTTTCACTTTATGCTCTGGAGAGACTCTAGCGAATACATTTAAATGATTAATTTTGCTAGCTAGTTCTGTATCAGAAATGTTATCTAATTCAGTTCCAATCATAATTTCCGATATTTCTTCAGCAATGCCAAGTTCTTTGGCAATTGCAAAGGCGGTATCTTTATGGTCACCAGTAATCATAACTGTGCGAATACCGGCTTTTTTACATTCTGTAATTGAATCTTTCACTTCAGTTCGTGGTGGATCAATCATACCGACAAGACCAATAAAGATAAGATTTTCTTCAAGATGATTTATATCCACATCGTTTGAATTGTATTGTTTAAATGCGAATGAAAGTACTCTTAAAGCTTCTTGAGACATTGCTCCGGCAGCTTCTAATATTTGATTTTTATCAGAATTAGTTAAAATCTCGATTTTGCCGTTTTTAAAAATATGGGTACATCGAGGTAAGAGCTTATCAATAGCGCCTTTCGTCATGCTATAGTAGCTTTCATCGTATGTATGTACGGTTGACATCATTTTACGATCTGAATCGAAAGGTACTTCGTTAACACGTTCATGTATTTTTTCTAAATGATCTTTTTGCATGTTAAAAGTGGTTCCAGCAACGAGAAGTGCAATTTCAGTCGGGTCTCCCGTTTGTGATTCGTTAGTGTAAGAAGCATCATTACATAGCACCATATTTTCTAACAATAGACGTTGCGCATCATTATTTACATTTAAACTTTCTAAGCGATCGTATGTGTTATCACTATAAAAGTGAGTAACGGTCATTTTATTTTGCGTTAACGTACCTGTTTTATCTGAACAAATAATTGTGACAGAACCGAGGGCTTCAACAGCTGGTAGTTTCCGAATGATAACGTTTTGTTTAATCATACGTTGCACACCAATTGCAAGAACGATGGAAACAATAGCTGGCAAGCCTTCTGGAATAGCTGCAACGGCTAAACTAATAGCAGTCATAAACATTTCTAACGTATCCCGGCCTTGTAAAAAACCGATGAGGAACATAACGATACAAATAGCTACAGCGACAAAGCCTAAATATTTTCCGACTTGTGCTAAGCTTTTTTGAAGTGGTGTCATATCATCGTCTGCTTCATGTAAAAGGGTAGCAATCTTACCAATTTGTGAGTTCATTCCAGTTTCAACAGCAACACCGACGCCTCTTCCGTATGTTACAAGAGTGGACATAAATGCCATGTTTTTTTGATCGCCGAGTGGTACTTGCTCATCACTTTGCATGGAAGGGTGGTAGATTGCATCTTTATCAACAGGGACAGATTCACCAGTTAGAGCAGATTCTTCAACTTTTAAATTTGCGGTTTCAATAAGGCGTAAATCGCATGGGATATATCGTCCGGCGTCGAGCATAACGATATCCCCTGGAACGACGTGCTCAGATGGAATTTCTTTTAGTTCACCATTTCTCTTGACGATAGCTTTAGGTGTTGCCATCTTTTTCAATGCCTCTAAAGCTTGTTCTGCTTTCGATTCTTGGACAACACCGATAACAGCATTTAAAACTACAACAAGCGCGATAATACTGGCATCCGCCCATTCACCTACAAAGGCAGAAATAAGGGCAGCAATAATAAGGACATATACGAGGACGTCATTAATTTGGGCGAAAATACGCTGCCATAAAGTGCGTTTTTGTTTTGTAGCTAATTCATTAGAACCGTATTGCTTTAAACGTTCACTTACAATCTCATCTGTTAAACCGTGTTGTTCGTTTGTTTCTAGGTCAATCAATGTTTGATCTTTCGTCTTACTGTACCAATTGCTCATAAGTAAGCACCTCCAGTAAAAACAGTTAGCAATGGTAGTGTTGCTATTATTTGTGAGTAGTATGTATGGAGAAAAAATCTAAGGTGAGGTTCTACTTCTATTGTACAATATTTTACAGTTGGTTGAGGGAAAGAGAAGAGTTGTCATGAATTTGTTGGAAATAAAAAAGAGCCTCATATAAGAGAGGCTTTTTTACTTTTTAATTAATGTACCTAATTCTTCTGTAATAGCTTGCATTTCACTAATGCTGAATGTTTCACGTTTCATAACATGATCATAAATATCACGTAAATCTTCGTACATTTCTTCGTTAAAACTAGCAGCTCTCATCGCTCCAGCATTAACCATACGTAATTTTTCTTTAATAGCTTCGACCATGTATTCAACGTTTTCTTCTGACTTTACGGATAAATCCACCGAAGTGTCCCCCTTTAAAATAACATAAGGCTATCTTAACATTTTTTATCATTTTCGTTAATGGATCTTTTCAATCCTATTAAATTAGTAGGGATTTCCTTTATATTTCATAATTGGTTGTTTATACTATAAGTATATATGAAGAAATGCACCAAGAAGGGAAGAAACAAAAACATGGTTCAAGTATTGTTTGTTTGTCTTGGGAACATTTGCCGTTCTCCGATGGCAGAAGCGATTTTTCGAAATCTTGTCGTAAAAGAGGGACTTGAAGAGAAAATTGTCATTGATTCTGCAGGAACTGGAGATTGGCATGTTGGCCATCCGCCACATAAAGGAACACAAAAAATTTTAAAAGAAAATGCAGTCACTTTTGAAGGAATTAAAGCAAGGCAAGTAGAAAAAGAAGACTTAACAAAGTTTGATTATATTATTGCCATGGACAACAAGAATATAGCAGATTTAAAAAGTTTAGGTAAAACTGGAGGCTATATTGGTAGGCTGTCCGATTTTGTTCCAGACGGTGGCTGGACAGACGTTCCTGACCCTTACTATACAGGGAATTTCCAAGAAGTATATGACCTTGTAACAGAAGGGTGTGCAAAGCTATTAGCTTTCATTCGAAATGAACAAGGAATATGAGGAAGCTTAGAAAGAAATACTTTCTAACATAAGAAATGAAAGGGTGAAGGAATATGGCAAAGAAAAATAATATTGCTCGAAACATTGCGATTGGTGTAGCTGCAGGTGTAGCGGTATCCATGTTAAAGAAAGAAAACCGTGAAAAAGTAAAAAATACAGCAGAAAAAGCAAAAACAAAGATGATTGAAATTGGTGAAAATGCAAAGATCAAAGAAAAAGTGCAAACTGTTACAGATAAAGGACGCGAACTTGCTGATTTCAATGTTGTAAAAGCGAAAGTAGCAGAAATTAAAAAATTAACGCCATCTGTTGTAGAGACGTTAAAAGAAACGAAAGAAATTTTTAGTAAGAAAAAAGTTGAGCCAGAAGAAAAGCCAGAAACGATTGAAATTCAAGCTGTATCTCCAAAGGTAGATGAGCTGAAAGCAGAAGAAGAGCCAGTAGTTGCTGAAGATGGTGGTATGAAAGAAGCGCGTGAATTATTTATAAAAGACTCAAATGCAGTGGAAAAAAAAACTGAAGCGTACATTGAGTTAAAGCAAGATAAAGAAGAGAAGAAAAGCGTTTAAACATATATGAGAAAAATTTTAGAAAAGGTGAGAAGAAATCGTACTTATTCGTTTGGTAAAGATTTATATGACCGGACGATGCGCGATGATGTAGCGGGCTTGGCAGCACAGCTCGCTTATTTCTTCTTGCTTGCAATTTTTCCTGGGCTCGTTTTCTTAATTACGCTTCTTGGATTTATTCCCATTCAAACAGAGGATGTGCTTAGTTTATTAGAGGTTTATGTACCAGATGATGCAATGAACTTAATTGAGGTAAATGTAGATAAAGTTGTAAACCAGCAAAATGGTGGTTTATTATCATTTGGTTTATTATCCATGTTATGGTTTGCCTCAAATGGTGTTAATGCGGTTATGAATGCTTTTAACCGCGCTTATGACGTAAAGGAAACACGTTCTTTTATTACAACAAGAGCGTTATCAATTGTGTTTACATTAGCTATTATTTTTATGATTGTCTTTGCGTTAATTGTTCCGGTATTCGGACAAGTTATTGGAGCAGCAGTGTTTAAAGCACTCGGTTTATCAGATAGTTTTTCTTTCGTATGGAGCATTACACGATTAGTAGCGAGTTTCTTCGTACTATTTGCTTTGTTTAGTTTCTTATATACATTTGCACCAGATCGAAAGTTAAAAAGAAGAGAAGTTATTTCAGGGGCGTTATTTGCTACTGTAGGATGGATTGTGGTGTCTTACTCATTTGCTTATTATGTAGATAAGTTTGCGAATTACGCCAATACATATGGTGGTCTCGGTGGTATCATTATTTTAATGTTATGGTTTTATTTAACTGGATGGGTAATTTTACTTGGCGGTGAAATTAATGGTTTACTCCACCATTATAGAACAGGTGACAATAATTCCCGTAATGAATAATGAGTTCTTGTTCCATAATAAAAAGGAACAGGGGGGATATTTCATGAGTAATAATAAAAAGAACCATAATAATAAAAGTAATAATAAACAAAAGAGCAGTTCGCATCCAAAGCATAAAACGAGTAGCAGTGCGAACGGTCATAATAGCTATCACTAAAAAAACGGGTCCTCTATGAGGGACCCGTTTTATTTGCTTCCTTTTAGTAATCGTAAGCCATTCAAAATGACAAGAATCGTACTTCCTTCATGGCCAATAACACCGAATGGAAGAGCTAAAAATTGCAAGAAGTTTGAACAAATTAGAATGGCAATAACGGCTAGCGAAAAGCTTACGTTTTGCTTCACAATACGGTTCATTCGTTTTGATAAACGAATTGCTTGGGAAAGGCGAGATAGTTCGTTCTTCATCAGTACAACATCTGCAGTTTCTAAAGCTACATCTGTTCCTTCTCCCATTGCGACACCAATGCTAGCGGTAGCTAGTGCAGGTGCATCATTTATACCGTCTCCGACCATTGCTACTGTACCGTATTTTTCTTTTAACTTTTTAATCGTTTCAACTTTTGTTTCTGGTAAGCATGATGCGTAATATTCCTTTATATTACTTTCAGAGGCAATTGCTTTTGCCGTTTCTTCATTATCTCCAGTAATCATAATTGCTTCGACACCAATGCTTTGTAAATCACGAATAGCAGCTATTGTTTCTTGGCGAAGCGTATCTTTTAAAGCGATAAGTCCAAGAATGCCTCCCTCATCACTAATATAAACGACAGTTTTACCTTCTTTTTCAAGTGAGGCAGAAATACCATTATGAAATGTCTTTGTTTCTTCACCGATAAAATCAGCTTTACCTATTTTATAAGCGTTGTTTTCCAATATTCCTTTTAGACCAAAACCAGTTACATCTTCAACCTTTTCTGGTTTTTTTAAAGTAATGTCGTACGCATGTTGTGCATATTTAACAATGGATTCAGCTAAAGGATGTGTAGAGTGACTTTCAATTGATGCTGTAATAGAAAGTACTTCTTTTTCTGTTATATTTTCTCGAACATATACATCTGTTACGGTAGGTTTACCTTCTGTTAATGTTCCTGTTTTATCAAACGCGATTGCTTTCACAGAAGCAAGGCGTTCTAAATGTATACCGCCTTTAAAGAGAATACCGTTTCTCGCTCCGTTAGAAATGGCTGATAACGTAGCTGGTGTAATGGCAGCTACGAGCGCACAAGGAGATGCGACTACAAGTAAGATCATAGCGCGATAAAACGTTTCATTCCAGCTCCAGTCAAGTAAGAAATGAGGAACGAACATCATAAGCGCAACAACGAGTAGTACACCTTTTACGTATGTTCCTTCAAACTTTTCGATGAATAGTTGTGATGGTGATTTTTCACTTTGTGCACTTTGGACGAGACGGATAATCTTTTGGAATAATGTTTGATCGCTCGGCTTCGTAATTTTAACTTCGATAGCACCACGTAAATTTACAGTACCGGCAAATACTTCATCGCCATGTCTTTTCTCATTTGGGATAGGTTCTCCTGTGATTGCTGCCTCATCGATATTTGTTTCACCGTTATGAATCGTACCGTCAGCAGGAACACGTTCACCGGGTTTAATTAAAATAATGTCGTTAATTTGTAACTCTCCAACAGGAACACGTTCCTCAGTTCCGGTGGAAATACGTAATGCTTCTTCAGGTTGTAAGTCAAGAAGAGCGGAAATTTCTTTTTGGCTCTTACTTAACGTATAAGATTCCATAGCACCGCTGAGTGCAAAGATGAAGATTAAAATAGCCCCTTCTGCCCAGTAGCCAATAATTGCAGCACCGATAGCTGCAAAGAGCATTAGCATTTCAACATTTAGCTCTTTTTCTTCAATCGTATCTTCAATGCCTTCTTTAGCTTTTGCATATCCACCAACTATATAAGCAAGGATATAGCAAGTAATACCTACATTTATTGCATCGTTCTTTGTGAATAGCCAGCCAGCTAAAATAAAAATACCAGATGCTACTGCAAATACAAGTTCATAATGTTTTTTTAATGTGTCCCATAAAGAGGGATGAGAAATTGTTTCTTTTGCGTGTAACGTTTTTACTTCTGAGTTCATTACTAATCGCTCCTTCCGAATTCTTATTGAGAAAAATAATCAAAATCGAAACCCCTATAAAACGACGAAAGCTGCCATCCATAATGGATAGCAGCATTTCTGTTGAATCTGTTTTTAATAGTTATTATGTTGTAATTATTCTATAGTATATCATATGTTTTTATGAGATGGTACGGTTTTGTTTCAAGTATAAACGGAAAACTTGTGTTTTCGCAATTCCTTTGGTATATATGAATATTGTTCATAAAAAGGTCGGAAAGGAAGACAACAAGTGAAGACAGAGAAATTTTTTACCCATCCGATTGGCGTATTTATTGCTGCAATAGTAGCAACTTTTTTATGGGGAAGCGCATTTCCTTTTATTAAGTTAAGTTATGTTGAACTTGGAATTCAACCACAAGAAGTTGGAGAACAAATATTATTTGCCGGTTATCGTTTCTTTTTATCTGGAGTCATGCTCTTATTATTCTTTAAAGTGTTAGGAAAAGATATGAGCTTCAAAAAAGGAACGGGGAAACAGTTAATACAAATTGGTTTATTCCAAACGTTTCTTCAATATATCTGTTTTTATATTGGAATGAGTTATAGTTCGGGAATTGAAGGAGCTATCATTTCAGGGACATCATCATTCTTTCAAATTTTACTCGCCCATTTTTTATATAAAGATGATGCCCTCAATATGAGAAAAATAATTGGCGTATCGATTGGCTTTTGTGGCGTCGTTTTAGTAAATTTGCCGAGTGATGGTAGCTTATCATTTCATTTTGGAATCGGAAGCTTATTACTTCTTAGTGCAGCAATGCTGTATTCATATGGAAACATATTAGCGAAAGAAGGTAGTAAAACGTTAGATGTTGGCTATATGACAGCATACCAAATGATGTTTGGTTCTATAGGATTATTATGTATAGGGGCTTTACAAGTTGGAGTAATGCCATTTACATTTAGTCTACATGCACTACTTATGCTGATTTATTTATCTTTCTTATCTGCAGCTGGTTTTTGCATTTGGAATACAATTATGAAGTACAATAAGGTTGGAAAAGTATCTATGTATATGTTCTTTATACCCGTATTTGGTGTGTTATTATCGAGCATGATTTTAGGTGAAGCAATTCATTCATTTGTGTTACTCGGTTTAGCATGTGTAGCTGCGGGAATTATTGTGGTAAATCGGACGCCAGCTAAGCAAAAAATAGAGCAAGAAAAACAAGTAGCATAGAAAGCAGAAAAGCGATTACAATGGAAGAACAGTACTGTTCTTCTTTTTTTTATAGAAAAAGGATAATAGACTAAGTGTAACGAAAAAAGATACAAAAAGCATTTATTGAGGAGAACATATTATGAATCTACTTTACGTGGTGTTAATTGTGCAAATACTTCTTTTTTTAATTGGTGCAATTTATGCAATGCGGCAGACAAAAAGAACGAAAGATAATATGCCGTTACCTTTAGCAATCCGTCTTATTCTTAGTTTTTCTTTAACAGGTAGTGCAATTTGGATATGGTTACAAGATCCATCTGTAGAGTATAGTACGTGGGTTGCACTTGGTATGACTTTATCGACTGTGGGAGATTTGTTTATGGCTGGGCTGATTCCAATTGGTCATCGATTAATTGGTGGGATGGTTACTTTCGCTCTTGCTCATTGTTTTTATGTAAAAGCATTTTTGCAAACAGGAATTTCGTGGAATGGTTTTTGGATTGGCTTACTCGTATATGGGCTCTTTCTAATTGTAGGATGGTTCTTCTTTATCCGAAATGATAAACAGGATAAATTGTTTACGATAGGAGCTCTAATTTACGGATTGTGGGTTGGAGGAATGGCTTGCTTTGCATTCGCCTTATATTATGAAAATACAGGAATATGGTGGATACCAGCGTTTGGTGGTTTACTGTTTGTGATTTCTGATTTTATTATTGGCGTGACAGATATCGGAGGGCGTAAATTGAAGTATGAGCCACTTTGGATTTGGTTTACATATGTAGCTGCTCAAATGTGTATTGTATATGTGGGATTATAAAAAGATACTCTCAAAATAGTGAATAGACTATTTTGAGAGTATCTTTTTTGCTTGTTTAATTTGATCAGTATTACCATTTTGAAATTTCTAATATTATAATTTTATAATTCAGAATTTTGTAGAAAAATATCGGTTGTATTATTTATAATAAAAATAAAAAGATGATGAGATGGTGAAATGATGCAAAAGAAAAAACGTTGGCGTGAATTCTTTGGAACTATTGCAATTGCATGTTTATTGGTGTTTTTGGCGAAAATTTTTGTGTTTTTCCCTACGACTGTAAAAGGAGCATCTATGAGGCCAACGTTGCAAGATGGAGATAAGGTAATTGTTAATAAGTTAGCAAAACAATTTGAAAGCTATGGGAGAGAAGATATTATTGTTGTGAAAACAGATAATTTTTATGTCAAAAGAGTGATTGGATTATCTGGAGATATAATTGAGATGAGAAATGATCAATTATATGTAAATTCTGAAGTGAAAGATGAAGAGTATTTGGATAGTAATAAAAAACAAGCAGAAAAAAAACTTATGAATTTAACAGAGGACTTTGGACCGATTACAGTTCCTAAAAATAAGATTTTTGTTATGGGAGATAATCGCTTAATAAGTAAAGATAGTAGAAATGGTTTAGGTTTTATTGATAGAGAAGATGTGTTAGGAAAGTTAGCAGGCATTTATTATCCGTTTGAACATATGAAAATAATAAAGTAAAAAACCAAGCAAATTTTAGTTTGCTTGGTTTTTTTGTTAAACAGTAGGAGATTCGTTAGATACAAACATATCTTCATGTTTCTTTGTAGTACTTAAAACAAATTTATGTTGTAGCAATTGTAGTTTAAATAACGCCAAAGGATCATGATATGTTTCTGGATTGCTTCTTAGCGTTGCTAATGTTTGCTCGTCTTCCTTTATCTCAAGTTGAGCTGCATCCACATTTTGTTTCAATATGCTAAGTGGATCTTTAAAGAACATCATGATATCACGTTCTAATGCACCTTCAAATACTTCAAATTGTAGGAAGAATTGTTTTGAAATTGTGTGAGCAATTTCTGTATAGTCTTCTGTTTCAATATATTGTTTATATTTGTTGGCGAGCATAGATTGGTTTTTTTGCATATTACCAAATAATTTTCCGGCACTTTTTAAGAAAAACTGTGTCGGTGTAAAGCGTAATAAAATATTGATGTTCGTTACTGTAATTCGATTTGTCATTCGTACAACATCTCGATTCCAATCATCTAATAATTTGAAATCGCAAGGAAGTTTCATACGTTCTTCTTTATATAATTTATTAAACGTTTCACTCATTTCATCTAAATAAGCTTGAGCTTGAATAAATTCATTATGTGCTGTTTCAATCCATTCTTGAATAGACCCAGTAAATTTAGGAAGAAGTACCTGTTGTACATGCTTTTGAACTCGTTCATTCATTGCAGCATTTAATTCTTCATGAACTAGTTTGAAATCACTATCTTCTTGAACAAGATCAGAGCAGCTCTGTAATAATTCAGGAATTTGAGAATGTATATCTCGTGTAATTTCTTCTTTCGTTAAAAGATAGGATTCGGTAATAGAGCGAATTTTATCTTTTTCAAGAGCAGTAAGGTTATTAATAAATCCAGTAAGTTTCACTGAGATGTGTTTATTCCAGCGTACGGATTTTACTAATGTATTTTCTAATTCCACACGTTCATTTATGAGATAAGCAATTGTCTTTTGCGTAAACCATATTAGCTTTTCTATACGTTCTTTTTCTATATCGCGTTTTGCAAGATTAGAGAGAATAGATTCTGTTACATCTCCAAGTTGCTGACTACTCTCTTGCGAAGGAGAGTATGGGAAGAATTGTGCATCTGGAAAATGTACTTTAAGTTTACTAATTAGTTTTTCATTAGTAGTCGTATTATTTGTGTGTAATACGAAGTGAATTTGTAAGTTTGGTACTTGTTCACGTAAATAAATTAACGTATCAATTTCTTCACTATGCAATGGTGAAGAAGAATTTAATACGTAAACAAGGCTATCTGCTGCTTGTAAGTATTCAAAGTATGCATTGTTTTTATCCAATTGTCCTTGAATGGATGGTGTAATAAGAAATGTAAACTTATTTTTTCTTAAAAATCTACTTGGTAGCTTAATTTCTATACATTTTTTCTCAAGTTCTGACTGAGCAGATGTAGCCGCTATTTGATGGAATTCATCAAGGTTAGAGATATTTCTAATATCTAACTCGTTAAATTCTGTTATTTCAGTTTGACTAGCGTCTTTAAATAGAATAGGAGTTGTTAAAGTTTCAGTTAAGATGTTCTCTCCTAATATTGAATTAACAAATGATGTTTTATCATGGTCACTAGTTCCAGCTATTAGTAGTGGTGTGACATTTAAATCACATAGTTCATGGACGAGTAGCGTAAATTGATGACTTAAATCTACATCATTTTTCTCAGCCCATACAGCGATTGTTTCGAATAAATGAGAAACTATTTCCATATTTACATCTGCTTCAGCTGATGTATTAGAAAGTAAGGATCCAGCACTTTTTACGAGTAATGATTCTAAGGTTGTAGGTGAGACTTCATTCCATGCTAATACTGCTGCAGAGACAACTAGAGAATCTTTTGCTTTCGTTAAACTGAACCAATTTGTTAATAGATTTGGTACAAGTCCGTTTAATTCATGCATAAAATGATTTCCGGTAATTAATGCAAAGTATGTTTCTTGATAGCGAGTAGAAATTTCATTCCAATCGTCATTATTGTCTGTTTCAATATGCAAGAATAAATGATTAATACTTTGAATCCAAGGAAGGTATAAGGATTCATGTTGGTAGCTATTCCAAAGAGCAATAACAAGTTCTTTAAATTGAGCTTGATCAACAGCATATAGAGCTTTTAAAGACTCATAGAAATATTCAGGCTTAATATTTTTAGTAAATCCTTTGTTTATGTAATTTATTAATGTATCAAACCAGTGTAAAGATTGTGTTCGAATACCTTCTTGAACAGCTAGTTCGATAGCGTTGTTCCAATCTTCTTGTTTTTCATAGAAAGAACGTGCAATTGCAGTAATATTTGGGTAATCCGGTTGGAATGCAACAGCTTCACTAATCGTCTTAAAAGCAAGTCCTAAACGATCTTGTTCGATATAAAGAGAAAGAAGTTGTAATGAAACTTCCATCGTAAGAGTTGTATCTTCTGTTTGAATAGATTGATAAATTTCTTCTGCCTTTGGTAGGAATCCTAGTTCAAAATAAGCATCTGCAATATTTTTTGTTGCCCAAAGTGCAAGAGTATTATTAACTTTTTCCCATTTAAATATAGCTGCTTCAAAATCTTTATTTTGATAATAAAATTCACCTTGAGCAAATCGAATATTAGAAATGTTGGAGAATTCATTTTTAGATTCATTTATATATGCTTCACCGAGTACTTCCGATGCAGGAGTAGAAGTTTCTTCTGTTAAAAATGTTTTATAGTAAACTTTTTGAATAAATTGATTTTCAATGGTCATGTTCGTTCCCCCCTGTATAATTTAGAAAAATGATGTTGTATGTAAAAGGGTTCATGTTCTTTTAATAGGTAGAAGTTGGATTATATAGACCAAACTATGTTTTTGCTAGATATATCATTTTTCTTGAGAATTAAACCGTTGCGAAAAGTAACTTTCCTTTATTGTAACAAAAAAACACGCATATGAATTTTTATTTTTTATCAGGACATTTGCAGGCAGTAAGAATCTAATCTCAAAATTAGTGAATGTAAGTGAGTTATGTGGGAGTCGGGATGTCTGTAGAAGCAAGATTGGCATAGGTTAATAATTACAAAACTCCCACTGATTAAAGTTTCACTTTATCTCTGTTAAAGGAAAGAATAGAAGTAGAGTTCATTATAAAAACAATGTATAGTGAATATGTATACCATGTTTGCCTTAAAGATAGAAAGGGTACAATGTGGAATAACGATCGTGCATAGGATGTGTCTTCCGAATGGAACAACATATTGGCGAGTTAATCGCGCATTATGGCTATTTTGGAATTGTTATAGCTTTGGCTGGTGGGATTGTCGGATTACCGATACCAGACGAGTTTTTATTGACCTTTGTTGGTTATAATGTTTCAAAAGGAGTTATGTCAGGAACTGCTGCTTTTTTAAGTGGGATGGCTGGTGCGATGTTAGGGATCACGTTAAGCTACATATTAGGTTTAAAACTTGGGCTCCCTGTTTTAAAGAAATATGGGCCGAAAATTAGAATTAAAGAACATCACATTGAAAAAACACATATTTTATTTGAAAAATATGGGCCATTTCTTTTAATGATTGGTTATTTTATACCGGGAGTACGTCATTTAACAGCATATTTTGCTGGGGTATCAAATTTGACACTTTGGCGTTTTTGTTTGTACGCTTACGGTGGTGCGCTCATTTGGATAAGTGTTTTTATTGGGCTTGGCTGGAAGTTAGGCGAGAAGTGGCGCTTCGTTGAGTATAGTTTACATCATTATGGAATATGGATTTTATTAATTTCAGCAGTTGTTACATGTGTTGTATGGTTTTATATAAAGAAAAAGAAAAACCGCTAATAGCGGTTTTTTTAGCTGAAAGCAATAAATAATACACCAGCTGTAATAAAGACTACACCAACGCCGGTCATAAAGTTTAACTTTTCACCGAGTATAATCATAGCGAGAATGATAGAAAATACGACGCTTAATTTATCGACAGGAGCTACTTGTGAAACCTTTCCTGTTTTGAGGGCAAGAAAATAAAATAGCCATGACGAAGCACCTGCAATCCCACTTAATGTGATAAATAGCAGTGCTTTTTTATTTAGCAGTACGTCGCCGATATTTTGAAATTTACCTTGTATGATAATAACGCCTATCATAAATAATGCCATAATAATAGATCGAATTGTTGTTGCAACGTTTGCATCGATTCCGTCTAAACCAAACTTTCCAAAAATCGATACAAGGGCAGCAGCAATTGCTGATAATAGTGCAAATAAGAGCCACGAACTCATAGTAAAATTCCTCCAATCTTACAGTATTATACATGAAAATGATTCTCATGTATAAAGTTGAAGCAATTGAGGTTTATAGGAAGCACGACTTCAACTTAACTTCTTGTTCCACCTGAATTTTAAGGTGGGAGTTTGACTGCCCGCAAATAGTGGGCTAAATAACGAAATAATCCCCACCTTATATTTTTAATAAGGTGGGGATTATTATACTACTCTGCAATTTCCTCATATAAAAAGTACGTTACATTATAAATATGTTCTACTTCATCGTCTGTCATAAACAGTAATTCATCACGCTCAATCCCTTTTTTCTTTTCAATAAACTCAATCATGTTTTTGCGTTCTTCTCTCTTCATCAATTTTATTTCTCCTCTCAATCTGTTTTAATACAGTTTATTTAAGTTACTGCTATTATATAACAGAATCTTTAGAAAGTTCCACCTATTTTATTGTTTTTTTCAAAAGAACTTTTCGACAAAACAAGCCCACCTAAGGGGGGGGCTTGTTTTATTTTATAGTCGTAAAAACTCAGGCTCCGTCGTACCGGCACCATCGATGTAATAAATTGTGTCGGGATTGATTTTTATCAATACGTAATTAGGGTCTTCAGGACCGAGTAACCAACGTTTTAAGCTATTATTCCAAAACTTGTTTTTTAATGTCGAGTCTTCCTCGATTGAAGCTAACCCTTCAACTTCAATATAATCTTCATCTAATTTTTTTCCTTCTCGTCCGAGTAATACATGGACATTAGGATTGTTTTCAATATCTGTTATCTTTTTTGATTGTCGATCTGTTGCAACGTACAGTACAAAATCTTCATGGAAAAACATCATAAAGGCGCTATGAGGTTTCTCATTTCGTACTGTAGATAATACACCGGTACGTTGACCTTGAATAATAGTTGCGATTTTTTCTTTTAAGTGCATAATTTTAACCCCTTTTCACAATTTATAATTCTGTCTGTTTAAACAAGATAATTTAAATATCTTTCATACTGTTTTCTTCAATCCGATTTTTTAAACGTAATTGTGATGAAATCGGACAAGTTAGGAGAAGAATAATAATAATATTGTGGAGAAATACATACGATGGAAGGGTGAAAAGCATGTTTAATAAAATATTTCTTATAGTAGCACTTATAGGTGTACCACTATCTGTACTTGGAAAAACACTTCATTGGCCAGAAACAATTATGTTCGCTGTGTATTGTATTACGATTATCGCGTTAGCTGGTTTTATGGGGAGAGCAACAGAGAGTTTAGCAATTGTATCTGGTCCTAGAATAGGCGGATTATTAAATGCTACTTTCGGTAATGCTGTTGAACTTATCATTTCAATTTTTGCACTTCAAGCAGGGTTAATTGAAGTGGTGTTAGCTTCTTTAACGGGTTCTGTACTTGGAAATTTATTATTAGTAGGAGGACTATCCTTCTTTGTAGGTGGACTTAAATATAAAAGGCAAAGCTTTAACGTTTACGATGCAAGGCATAATTCAGCTTTATTAATATTTGCTGTTGTCGTGGCCTTTGTTATTCCAGAGATCTTTTCAATGAAGATGGACGTTGGCAAGACGTATCAATTAAGTATAGGTGTTTCTATTATTATGATTATCATGTACATTGCTGCATTACTATTTAAGTTAGTTACGCACCGTGGTGTATATCAACATAAAAGTGACGAAGTAGCGCATGAAGAAGAGCCAGAGTGGTCGAAAGGGAAGGCACTTCTTATTTTAGCGATAGCAACACTGGCGGTAGCTTATGTATCAGAGGCGCTCGTGCATACTTTTGAAACTGTTGCAAAATCATTTGGTTGGTCAGAATTATTTATAGGGGTTATTATCGTTGCAATTGTTGGAAATGCAGCGGAACATGCATCTGCAATTATTATGGCTTATAAAAATAAAGTAAATATTGCAGTCGAAATTGCAATAGGTTCTACATTACAAATCGCTATGTTTGTTGCTCCTGTACTAGTATTGCTATCTATGTTCTTCGCGCAGAGGATGCCTTTAGTATTTACCATACCAGAACTTGTATCTATGATTACAGCCGTTTTCTTAACGATTGCGATTTCAAATGATGGAGATACAAACTGGTTTGAAGGCGGCACTTTACTAGCGGCGTATGTCATTATGGGAATTGGTTTTTATTTATTATGAAAAATAGGCATAACAATTGTGCTCAGAGAAAACAATAAACAAAGTAGTATATATACCTTTACATAGGAAGGAGCCAGACAGGTGAAACGAGTATACAGCATATGTCTTTCAACTATGGTCTCGTTTATTTTATTATTTCCTAACATGAGTTTTGCAAAGACAACAGTAGGAACAAAAATGCCTTCATCTGTTTTAAATATTTCAAAAGACAATACATTTCCAAATGATGCGCAAGATTTGCCACGTTTACAGCCAAGTAAGTTTGCTCAAGAACTATTGAAAACAGCTAATATTAAAATTGAAAATCCAGACTTAATTCGGATGTTTAATGAAACGACAATTTCAAATGCGCCGCTTGCAGTAGGGTACCGGGCAAAAATTTATTTAGGTCAATGGGCTTTACATTATGAATCAGTAGACACATCGATTAATTGGGAATATAAACAAGTGAATCGAAATGTGTATGATAATCGCGGAGGAGACCGTTTATATCCACTTCGCTATAAGCAAGAAACACAAAAGACGGTTGAAGGCGATTTAACAGCAGATATGAAAGATGCTGCAGATGTGAAAAAAATGATGCTTCTCAAAGCGCTTGAAAAAGTACAATTGCCCCTTTCGTTTAAAACAACTATTGGTTATGGTACTGGACATGAGCGTGTGTATAATATTAGTCCGAGTCAACTCGGATATTTATACGCTTATACACCAGCAGTAAATGAAAAGGGAAAAGTAACATTTGGAGAAGTGTATCTTGTATTAAAGGGAAATCAAAAAAGACTTGTTGTGAAAAATATTACTTCTCAAGGAATTGGAGCGGCGATTCCAATTCATGATTATTTATTTTTTAAATTCATTTCTTCCTCCCACTCGCAATAACATAAAAAAACGTCAGCTTATAAGCTGACGTTTTTTTATAATGTAATGTTTGCTGTTTTTGATAAGAAATCTTCTGTCGGATAGTAGCTGTTTTTTACAAGAACATTTGGTCCAAGACATTTTACTGCAGGACAGTGACAGCTTAATGATTTTGCTGTTTTTGAAGCACTCCATTTGTCATATGCTTCTTGTAATGTGTTTGTTTGTATGTTTCCTAGAAGTGGAACATCACCAAAGTCCGTCACAATAATATTTCCATCGAAAATATTTACATTTAAACGAGAACGGCCATCTGGATCATTACGAACAGTGACATTTTTGCTCTCTTGTAATTTTTTAAATGTGGCAATGTCTCGCTCGTCATCGCTACAAGCATAGAAAGGTAACGTTCCAAATAACATCCATACATTTTCATCGCGAATTTCTAGTAAATGCTCAATTGCATTACGAATTTCAGCTTTTGTTAAAATCTCTAGATTACTCGCGAAGTCACTTGGATACATTGGGTGAACTTCATGGCGTTTACAGCCCATCTCTTCGACGATTTGACGGTGAATATGTTCAATATGTGGTAGAGTTCTTTTGTTTAACATTGTTTCGGCAGATACAAGTACACCTGCATCTGATAGAGCCTTACTATTTGTAATCATTCTTTCGAATAATTTTGCACGTTGTTCGTAAGTAGGTTTACGCTCCATCATTGCAAATCCGCCTTCAACGAAGTCATCAATTGTTCCCCAGTTATGAGAGATATGCAACACGTCTAAATAAGGAATAATTTGTTCGTAACGTGCTAAATCTATAGTTAAGTTAGAGTTGATTTGAGTGCGAACGCCTCGTTCATGGGCGTATTTTAAGAGTGGTGTTACATAGTTGTCGACGGATTTTTTTGAAAGCATAGGTTCTCCGCCAGTAATACTTAAAGAACGTAAATGAGGAATCTCATCTAATCGTTTTAATAAAAGATCCATCGGAAGCGGATTTGGGTCTTTCGGCTGTAACGTGTAACCAACAGCGCAATGCTCACAGCGCATATTGCATAACGTCGTCGTTGTAAATTCAACATTTGTTAATAGTAGTTTGCCGTACTCTTCAAGGTCCATATACGCTTCCCATGGATCGTAAGAAGGAGTAATCGGCTTCATTTTTTGTGATATCGTCATATGAAATACTCCTTTGACTATTGAAATAACAATTTGTCCATTCTCTATAATAGAAGAATATGTGCTTTTTATAAAGTGAAACTTTTTAGCGTGCAAAGAGAGAGGGCTTACATTATAGTGGATGACTGTGACAAAATTGATGAAATTTCATGCCCATAGCAATCATTTTTGCGGTATAATAAAAGCAACTCGAATTAAAAGGAGAGTGCCTTCATGGGAAAAGCAATTCAAGATAAAGATACACAATTAGTATATTTAAAAGAGCGTTTAAATATGTTCATTGAAGTAATTGATACAATTGAACCTGAAGAAGTAGAATTAGAAGATGTAGATCGTCTTCTTGCAATGTTAGATGAATTAGAATTAAAATGTGAGCAATTTAAAAAAGACGAATAATATATTAAAAAGGCTGCCAATTCCAATTTGGTAGCCTTTTTCTGTGCGGATAATAGAAGGACGATAGAAAAAGAGGTATAATCAAGTTGTGAAAAATTTCATTTATGCTTTAATAGCGTGAAACAAATAAAAAGCTAAAGAGCATAACAATGGAATTTTCAGCTCATAACGTTTTGGTAGCGTTCACAATTGAGGGGGAAGTAACAATGGAAAAGCTTCAAGAAAGCATGTATCAACTAATTGTTGAAACGTCAACGAACTTACCGAAAGATGTTCGTCGTGCGATTCAACAAGCGAAAGAGCGAGAAAATGCAGGGACTCGTTCTGCGATGGCACTTGGCACAATTACAAATAATATTAAAATGGCTGATGATAACATCTCACCGATTTGCCAAGATACAGGGATGCCAACGTTTAAAATTTATACACCAGTTGGTGTGAACCAATTAAAGTTGAAGGAAGCTATCTATAATGCGCTTGAGCGGGCGACAAAAGATGGTAAACTTCGTCCAAATTCTGTTGACTCTCTTTTTGGAGACAATAGTGGAAATAATTTAGGACCAGGTACACCGGTTATTAAGTTTGAACAATGGGAAAAAGATTATATTGATGCACGTTTAATCCTAAAAGGTGGTGGCTGTGAGAATAAAAATATTCAATATAGCTTACCGTGTGAACTAGAAGGACTTGGACGAGCTGGCCGTGATTTAGAAGGAATTCGTAAATGCCTTCTTCATGCAGTATACCAAGCACAAGGTCAAGGATGTAGTGCTGGTGTAATTGGTGTTGGTATCGGGGGAGACCGCACATCAGGTTATGAATTAGCAAAAAATCAATTATTCCGTACGTTAGATGACGTCAATCCAGTACCAGAGTTACAACAACTTGAAGAGTACGTATTAGAAAATGCGAATAAGCTTGGCATTGGTACAATGGGATTTGGTGGAGAAACAACTTTACTGGGCTGTAAAATTGGCGTGTATAACCGCCTGCCGGCTAGCTTCTACGTATCTGTGGCGTATAATTGCTGGGCATATCGCCGCCTAGGTGTAACAATCCATCCTGAAACAGGTGAAATTATGGATTGGTTATATCAAGAAGGTGAAGATACACTTCAGCATGAAGCACAAGAAAAAACAGAGCAACGTGAGATTGTATTACAAGCACCAATTACAGAAGAGCAAATTCGTGGACTTCGCGTTGGTGATGTTGTAACAATTAATGGCATGATGTATACAGGTCGTGACGCAATCCATAAGCATTTAATGGATAATGATTGTCCAGTAGATTTAAATGGACAAATTATTTACCACTGTGGTCCAGTTGTTGTGAAAGATGACAATGACAATTGGCAAATTAAAGCGGCAGGTCCAACGACAAGTATTCGTGAAGAACCGTACCAAGGCGATATTATGAAGAAATTTGGTATTCGCGCTGTTATTGGAAAAGGCGGTATGGGTGCGAAAACATTAGCGGCTTTAGAAGAACACGGCGGCGTGTACTTAAACGCAATTGGCGGTGCGGCGCAATATTATGCTGAATGTATTAAAGAAGTGAAAGATGTTGATTTCTTACAATTTGGTATTCCAGAAGCAATGTGGCATTTACGCATTGAAGGTTTTAAAGCAGTTGTAACAATGGACTCTCATGGTAATAGTTTACATGCAGATGTTGATAAAACATCACTTGAAAAATTAGCGAGCTTTAAAGAGCCGGTATTTAAATAAACAAAAATGCATCTCGAATCTTTCGAGATGCATTTTTTGGTATATATAGAAAAACATGCACAGCATGAAAGTAAGTAAGTAAACAGAAACTACAGGTACGATTATATATGGAAAGGAGACTATTTATGAAATATAAATGGTTATATATCGGTCTCATTTTTTCAATTATGATGGCACTTGTTCCAGTTTCGGCATTTGCTTATACAAATACTCCACATAACTGGGGAATCCCGCGTCCTAAAAATGAAACAGTACCAGATGCAGGAAAGTTATATATGGATTTACTGCAAAAAAATGGCGGGTTTTATTTAGGAGATACGAAGAAAAAAGATATTTATTTAACATTTGATAATGGATATGAGAATGGATACACAGGGAAAATCTTAGATGTATTAAAAGAGAAAAAAGTACCAGCAACTTTCTTTGTAACGGGGCATTACATTAAAACACAAAAAGATTTATTGTTAAGAATGAAGGATGAAGGACACATTATTGGAAATCATTCTTGGAGTCATCCTGATTTTACAGCGGTAAATGATGAGAAGCTTCGTGAAGAATTAACGAGTGTAACGGAAGAAATTAAAAAAGTAACTGGGCAAAAAGAAGTGAAATATGTACGTCCTCCGCGTGGCGTATTTAGTGAAAGAACGTTAGCTCTTACGAAAGAAATGGGCTACTATAATGTATTTTGGTCACTTGCATTTTTGGATTGGAAAGTGGATCAGCAAAGAGGATGGCAATATGCGCATAATAATGTTATGACGATGATTCACCCAGGATCTATTTTATTACTTCATGCAATATCAAAAGATAATGCAGAAGCACTTGCAAAAATCATTGATGATTTGCGCGAGAAAGGGTATCATTTTAAAAGTCTAGATGACTTAGTAAAAAGCAATCAACCGTAAGCATGTATGCTTACGGTTTTCTCATGCTATAATGATGTGTAAAAAGGATGGGGAAACGTATGTGGAGCGAACATGTTACGTTAGAGTATCCGTATCATTTTGAAGAAGTATTAAAACGTTTATCTTTTGATCCTCTTAACGTCATTCAATTAGATGAGAAAGTCATTTATATCCCGCTTTGTATAGACGAGGAACAGGTTATTGTTCGCTTACAAGGGATTGGTACTGTTCAAAATCCACAGTTTTGGATTTCTAGTCAGACAGGAAATCCGGAGAAAGTCATGAAACGAATGAGGGCCATTTTTCATTGGAATGAACCGTTTCAAGATATACAAAATCATTTTTTAAACACATCATTACGTCCACTATTTGAAACATATGCTTATACTCCAATTATTTTAGAATTTGATTATTTTGCTTGTCTTCTTCGCTGTATCATTCACCAACAAATAAATTTGAAATTTGCTACTGTGTTAACAGAACAATTTGTGAAACGGTATGGAACAGAGAAGAACGGTGTATTCTTTTTCCCCACTCCGGAAATAGTAGCAAATATTTCAATAGAAGAATTGAGAGAGCAGAAGTTTAGTCAGCGAAAGGCTGAATATATAGTAGGATTAGGTCGAAGTATTGTCAGTGGTACATTAAATTTAGCGAGTATAGAAAATGGGACGGAAGAAGAAGTTTCAGCACAATTGTTGCCAATTAGGGGAATTGGTGCATGGACAGTGCAAAACTTTTTAATGTTTGGGCTTGGACGGAAAAATATGTTCCCGAAAGCGGACATTGGGATTCAGCGTGCAGTGCAAGGTATATTTCAATTAGATGATAAACCTGATGATGCATTTTTAGAAAAAGTGAAACAAGAGTGTGAACCATACTGCAGTTATGCAGCGTTATATTTATGGAAAAGTATAGAGTAGAGGTGTAATAATGATACAAAAGCAACATGAGAGTAAGTTGGAAGTTGGTCAAACGTTTCCTGTGACAATTAAACGTCTTGGGATTAACGGAGAAGGCGTTGGTTATTTTAAGAGACAAGTTGTTTTCATTCCAGGGGCATTACCAGGAGAAGAAGTTGTTGCAGAAACAACGAAAATTCAGCGTGGCTTCGCTGAAGCGAAAGTGAAAAAAGTTCGTAAAGCTTCACCGCATCGTGTGAAAGCACCGTGTCCAGTATATGAGGAGTGTGGCGGTTGTCAGCTGCAACATTTAGATTATAAAGAACAATTGAATCAAAAGCGTGATATCGTTGTACAAGCATTTGAGAAGTACATGAAAAACAGTATGGAAGAGAAAATTCGTCCAACGCTTGGCATGGAAAATCCATGGCATTACCGTAATAAGAGTCAATTACAAGTGGGGCGTAAAGACGAAAAGGTTATTACAGGGCTATATAAACAAAACTCACATCAGTTAATTGATATTGCTCACTGTATGATTCAACATAAAGCAACGAATGAAGCGACAAAAGTTGTAAGACGTATTTTAGAAAAATTAAATGTTTCTATTTACAACGAGAAAAAACAAAAAGGTTTAGTACGCACAATTGTAACACGTACTGCAGTTCAAACAGGGGAAGTACAAGTTACACTTATTACAACAAAAGAAGAATTACCAAATAAAGAACAATTTGTTGCAGAAATACAAAAACAGATGCCAGCGGTTAAATCAATTATGCAAAATGTAAACTGGCGTAAAACATCTGTTATTTTTGGAGACAAAACATTTAAATTAGCTGGAAAAGAAGTAATTCAAGAAACACTTGGTGATTTATCATTTGAATTATCAGCACGTGCATTCTTCCAGTTGAATCCAGAACAAACAGTTGTTTTATATAATGAGGCGAAAAAAGCAGCTGCGTTAACAGGAAACGAGAAGATTGTGGATGCTTACTGTGGTGTTGGTACAATCGGTCTTTGGCTTGCAAATGATGCAGCGGAAGTACGTGGTATGGATGTAATTCCAGAAGCGATTGCAGATGCAAGAAAAAATGCGAAGCGCCACGGATTTACAAATACGAAATATGAAGCAGGTAAAGCTGAACAATGGTTACCGAAATGGGTAAAAGAAGGATGGCGTCCAGATGTAATTGTTGTCGATCCACCACGTACAGGTTGCGATGATAAATTACTGGAAACAATTTTAAAAGTGAAGCCGAAACAAGTTGTGTACGTGTCTTGTAATCCTTCATCATTAGCACGTGATGTACAAGCATTAATGAAGAGCTATGAAGTGGAGTATGTGCAACCGGTTGATATGTTCCCACATACAGCTCACGTAGAAAATGTAGTGAAGCTTGTTAGAAAGTAAAGTTTATTAATATTCCCTCATGGTATGAGGGAATATTTTCTATGAAGGAGAATATTATGCATAATTATAAATTAACGATTCAGTACGATGGTGCACGTTTTAAAGGATGGCAACGTCTCGGTAATAACGATAATACAATTCAAGGAAAAATCGAAAGTGTCATATCTGAAATGATTGGAAAAGAAATTGAAATTATCGGTTGTAGTAGAACAGACGCTGGTGTACATGCTTTGAATCAAGTTGCTAACTTTCAAAGTGATGAGAAGTTAGTGGAACATAAAGTGAAAAAATATTTAAATCAATATTTACCTAATGATATTAGCATTACGAATGTGGAAGAAGTATATGATCGTTTCCATGCTCGTTACAATTCTAAAGCAAAAACATATCTGTATAAAATTTGGAATGAAGAGCATACAAATCCATTTATGCGTAAATACAGCATGCATGTGAATAAAAAATTAAATGTGAAAAGCATGAAAGAAGCTGCGAAACATTTAATTGGTTCACATGACTTTACTGCTTTTTCAAATGCGAAATCAAAGAAAAAATCTATGGTTCGAGAAGTATATACACTTGATGTGATGGAAGAGGCAGGGTTTGTACAAATTAGAGTAAGTGGTAACGGCTTCCTTCATAATATGGTAAGGAAAATTGTTGGGGCATTAATTGAAGTTGGATTAGGACAATTAGATGCTGAAGCAATTCCAAACATTTTAGAGGAAAAGCAGCGCAATCAAATTAATTGTCTTGCTGAGGCAAGTGGGTTGTATTTAGAGAATGTTGAGTTTTAATGGCAAATAAAAAAATCGGGCTAAGTAGCTCGATTTTTTTTAGTATTACGAAGATTTCTCGTTTTTTATACGTAGCTTCAAATTCCAAAAAGCAGCAAGCATAATAGCTGCAAAGGAGCCAAAAATTGTTCCTAATAGCTTTGCATAAGGAGAGCTGCTTACATCGGCATTAATGAATAACATCATACAGAGCATGGCAGGGAAAAAGTATAAGTATTGTAATAACTTTAATTTTTTATCATTACTCATATATATAGCCCCTTTCTAGCATGTTATATGTTTATTATAACATATTTTACCAAGTTATTTTTACACTTGGAGACATGTTCATTTCATATGTGTAAATGCAGTTTTTTAATTCGATATTGTAAGTTTTGCCTACTTAATCCTAAAAATTTTGCAGCTTGTGAGATGTTGCCATGATTCTCTTTAAGAATTTGGTTAATGTAGTTCTTTTCCATTTTTTCTATTGTGTGTTTTAAAGTTTTTGGTGCATCAGTATTGTGATTAGTTAGTGCATGTTGCATATTGAATTCTGTTTTTATTCGTTCACGGAAGCGAGTAGGCATATGAAACGCTGTAATGATGGTTTCATCTTCTATTAAGTTCATGGAACCTTCAATTATATGTTCCAACTCCCGTACGTTCCCAGGCCAATCGTATGCATAGAAAAATTCTCTTACATTTACATCTACATCGGTTACGTTTAGCCCGAATTGAGTATTATATTTTTCAATAAAGTGCTGAACAAGAGCTAGAATATCTTCTTTTCTTTCACGTAAAGGCGGAAGACATAAAGTAACGACGCTTAATCGGTAATATAAGTCTTCTCTTAATCGATTATGTGAGATGGCTTCGAAAGGATCTTCATTGATAGTTGCTATAATACGAACATCAATTTCTTTTTCGTGTGTGCCTCCGATTCTTCGTATTGTTTTTTCTTGTATAGCTCGTAGTAACTTCGCTTGAAGTGCTGGACTTAATGAGTTGATTTCATCTAATAACAAAGTTCCTCCGTTCGCTTCTTCAAATAAACCAGCTTTATCGATAGCTCCTGTAAATGCACCTCGGTTTGTACCGAATAATAAGCTTTCCATGAGTGTATCAGGTATAGCGGCACAGTTCTGTGAAATAAAGGGTTTTGTTGAACGCTGACTTTCATTATGGATGCTTTGTGCAAATAGTTCTTTCCCAGTGCCTGTTTCTCCTACTAGAAGTATGGAGGAAGATGTACGAATTACTCTTTTTCCTTCAGTAATGATTGATTGAATAGCTTCAGAATCACCAATTATGTGATCAAAGGTAAATTTAGTACTTTGTTTTCGAGAAGGGCCCATTCTTATTGTTTGCTTTAAGTTACTAATTTCTTTTGATATTTCAATAGCGCCTTTAATTTTTCCATTTTCTATTATAGGGAAAGTATCGTTAATCGTTGTAATTTCTTGTCCTTTATTGTTAAAATACGTTTGTTTTATATTTTTGTTTGTTTTTCCTAATTTTAATGCCTCTATAAGAGTACTATTTTTATTTTCTTCAAATGCAAATATTTCTAAAGGACTTTTATATAATACATCTGAGCGTTCCATTGATTCAATTTCCATCATTTTGCGGTTATAGATAATCGTTTTACTTTCCTCATTAATAATATGAATCCCGATATCGAGTTCATTGAGTAAAGTTTCATATAGCATGTTCATTTCAATGATCTGTTTAAAATTAATGTCTTCTGTACGCATAGATTATCTTCTCCTCATTTCACCCTATGAAGACTGACTTTTTATAATTTTATTAAAATTCTTATAAAACCGCAAAATTTTTTTGCTATTTTCCTTTTAAAACTTTTCAAATGATAGAAAAATTTTGCGGTTGTGCACGCTTTTTTGTGTAAAACTCTCATTTAATATATGAATTAGAGACTTGGTACGCATTTTGCATAAATAATATTTGAAATCTCTAGAGGGGAGAATATGAATTTTTACAGGATATACAACGTTTCGGTGTCAATTAATAAGAGGGAGGGGTTTATAAAGTGAAGACAGTTATAGAAGGTGTGTATAGTCCTTGTTATGGAAAAGTAGAGAAGTTATTTGTTACGGAAAGTTCTTACGTATACGAGTGGGAGAAATTAGCGTTAATTGAAACAATAGATAAACAGAAAGTAGAAATTAAGATAGGAATCAGTGGTTATATTGAATCATTAGAAGTAGTAGAAGGACAAGCTATTGCTGATCAAAAGTTATTAATAACAGTAAGGGATGACCTTTTAGTAACAGGCAGTGATTAATGTAAGTGATATGTATTTTTGCTATTTTAAATCATTATTTTTACGGTGAAGAATTTTAAAAACGCTTACATTAAATGGATTGGCAAAGTGAAAAGGGGGGATTTATATGATGGATCAAAACCAAGGATTAAAAAGAGAATTGAAAAGCAGGCACATATTTATGATTGCACTCGGTGGAGTTATTGGTACAGGACTTTTTTTAGGATCAGGTTATACGATTCATGAAGCTGGGCCTGGAGGAGCAATTGTAGCCTATCTTGTCGGTGGATTTGTAATGTATTTAACGATGCTCTGTCTTGGAGAATTAGCGGTTGCGATGCCTGACGCAGGGTCTTATCAAACGTATGCGACAAAGCATATTTCCCCTGCAGCGGGTTATGTAGTGGGATGGATGTCGTGGTTAAACTGGTCTGCTACGATAGGCATTGAATTAATTGCAGTTAGTATTTTGATGAAACGTTGGTTTCCTGATGTACCGTCATGGATTTGGTGTGTAGTGTTCGCGGTACTGCTCTTTGCTATTAATGCGTTATCTTCAAGAAGTTTTGCGGAAGTGGAATTTTGGTTTGCAAGTATTAAAGTAATTACAATTATTGCATTTATTATTTTGGGCGGGGCAGCAATGTTTGGGTTTCTAGATATGAAAGGAAATGAACCAGCGCCAATGTTCTCTAGCTTTACTGATTATGGTGGATTGTTTCCAAATGGATTATCAGCCATTTTAATTACAATGATTGCAGTTAATTTTTCTTTCCAAGGAACAGAATTAGTTGGTATTGCAGCAGGTGAGAGTGAAAATCCAGAGAAAACGATCCCGAAGGCAATTAACAATACAGTTTGGCGTATACTTGTTTTCTTTGTACTATCTATTTTTATTCTTGCTGGACTATTCCCTTGGCAGCAAGCAGGAGTAATAGAAAGTCCATTCGTAGTTGTATTTGATAAAATTGGTATTCCTTATGCAGCAGATATTATAAATTTCGTTATTATTACAGCAGTACTATCCGTTGCGAATTCAGGATTATATGCAACTTCGCGTATGCTATGGTCTATGTCTAATCAAGGAATGATTAGTCCAATTTTTGGCAAGTTATCTAAAAACGGTGTTCCTATTTATGCATTAATCGTAAGCACAATTGTAGGGTGTCTCTCACTACTATCAGGTATTTATGCGGAAGATACAGTTTATTTATGGCTGCTTTCTATCGCTGGATTCGGAGCGATACTAGTTTGGGCATCTATTGCTTTATCAAATTTATTAGCTAGAAGGTCATACATGAAGCGGGGCGGGGATGTTAAGGACTTGAAATTTAAAACACCATTGTATCCATTTGTACCACTTCTTGCGTTAGTATTAAATTTAACAGTAATCGTTGGCATGGCCTTTATTCCAGAACAAAGAATGGCATTGTATTGTGGTATTCCATTTATGATTGTTTGTTTACTGTTTTATCGTGCTACAAGAAATAAGGGAAGTAATGTAGAGCATATTAAAAAGACAAATACAACGGAAGTAGAGAGTTTATAATAGTGATTAATTAGGAGACTGTAAAATTGTAAACAGTCTCTTTTTTTGTGAAAATAAAGCTGGAAACATACTATGTATGCAAAGGGGAATTAGCGATGAATCCAGAATTTTCGCAGTTGTTAAAACAAATAGATTCAAGGAAAGAGGAATTACTAGAACTTACAAAAACTTTAATTCGTTTTGAAACACCAGCACCGCCAGCGAGAAATACAAATGAAGCACAAGAATTTGTTGCAGAGTTTTTAAGAAAACGAAATTTTAGTATTGATAAATGGGATGTATATCCGAATGATCCGAATGTTGTTGGGGTAAAAAAAGGGATAAAAAGTGACTCATATAAAAGTCTTATTATTAATGGACATATGGATGTAGCCGAAGTGTCAGCAGATGAGGCATGGGAAACAAATCCATTTGATCCATTTATAAAAGATGGCTGGTTAGTTGGACGTGGCGCAGCAGATATGAAAGGTGGGCTGGCTGGAGCGCTATTTGCCATTCAACTTTTACAAGAAGCTGGTATTGAATTACCTGGAGATTTAACTTTTCAATCGGTAATTGGAGAAGAAGTTGGAGAAGCAGGTACACTTCAATGCTGCAAAAGGGGTTACGATGCTGATTTTGCAGTCGTAGTGGATACGAGTGATTTACATATGCAAGGGCAAGGCGGTGTCATTACTGGATGGATTACAGTGAAAAGTCCGCAAACGTTTCATGATGCAACGCGCAGACAAATGATCCATGCTGGAGGACGTTTATTTGGAGCGAGTGCGATTGAAAAAATGATGAAAATTGTACAAAGCTTACAAGAATTAGAGCGCCACTGGGCAGTTATGAAAACATATGAAGGCTATCCATCTGGAACAACAACAATTAATCCAGCTGTTATTGAGGGAGGAAGGCATGCGGCGTTTATTGCGGATGAGTGCCGATTGTGGATAACAGTGCACTTCTATCCGAATGAAACACATGAACAAATAATAAACGAAATTGAAGAGTATATTGGAAAGGTGGCAGCTGCCGATCCATGGTTAAGTGAAAATCCGCCACAATTTAAGTGGGGCGGAGAATCAATGATTGTAGATCGTGGGGAAATTTTCCCTTCATTAGAAGTAGATAGTGAACATAAAGCTGTAAAAAAACTTAGCTCAGTACACGAGTCTATTCTATCAAAAAATGCAATTTTAGATATGTCTGCAACGGTAACTGATGGTGGTTGGTTTAGTGAGTTTCACATTCCAGCGATTATATATGGACCAGGTACATTAGAAGAAGCACATTCTGTAAATGAGAAAGTTGAAATTGAACAGTTAATTGAATTTACAAAAGTGATAATAACATTTATATATGAATGGTGCCACACGAAAAAATAGATTTGTATAGTAAAATCGTACGAGTATGTATACTTGTACGATTTTTTAGTGAACTATTTCAGAGTTGAATATAAACAACTGAAATAGTTCTTTATTTTGCTATGTCTTTCGTTTCATTTCAATTAATTTCTCTTTCGCTAATTCAACGGCAATCGCATCATCTAAATAGCCAATTGGAAAGAGATAGTCGGGAATAATATCTGTCGATAATATGAAATAAAGTAATGCGCTCCCAAGAACTGCACGTTCTTCTTTTGAAATGGCTTCATTACAAAATTGTTGATACATATCTGTTAATTGTTCAATAAAAGGACCAGCACTATCAATTTGCTCTAATTTGCTTGCAAAACTGTCATGAATACGTTTTTCGCCTTCTGTTGTCTGGGCATAGCGTTCGTAATTTTCGAGTTCTTGTTTTACGCGAGTTGTAGTGTAATCGAAATCGAATAAGTTAGAGGATTGTAAAGTTTGCTGAATGGTATCAAGAGATGTGTACATATCCGTTTTTTCTTTATTTATGTGAGGAGAATCAGGGTACATTTCATCAAATAACAATTGGGGTGGAACTTGAAGACATTCTGCAAATTTTTGTAGATGTTTTTGTTTTGGCGGTTGTTTGCCATTAATAATTCTTGAGACTGTTGCAGGATCAATATTTGTAAGTATTCCTAGTTGGCGCATAGATAGGGCGCGTTCTTTTAAAAGTTTTTTTATTAATTTACCAAGCCGATCATTCGGGTTTTCATTAGCCATAGTGTAGGCACTCCTTTTTTAGTGTTGAAAAAATGTTGAGCATTTATTACAAGTATATGAAACAGACAGGCACAGTTGCTCAACATTTTCATAATATGCATTGAAAAGTGAGAAAAAGGGGTGACTATTTATGAGTACGGCAGGCTTATTTTCAATTTTTTTAATCGGGATCGCTTCTAATTTAGATAATGCAGGTGTTGGAATTGCGTATGGCATTCGTAAAATTCGTATTTCGTGGTTTAACAATTTTATCATCGCATTCTTCGGGTTTTTATTTACTTTACTAGCTGGATTTTTTGGGAACTGGATTGCGTTATTTATTTCAGAGTTTACAGCAAACCTGATTGGAGCAATCGTTTTAGGGATAATCGGGGTGTTTATTTTATGTCAGCCTTTCTTGAGTCAAAAAAATACTGTAGGTTCTAAAGGTGATAATGTACTTATGGGAATTTTACGTGATCCAGAAAAAGCAGATTTTGATGGCTCTAAAACAATTAGTTTTTCTGAAGCACTTGTTTTAGGAGTTGCATTATCTATTAATAATATTGCAGGTGGGTTTGATGCTGGGGTAACAAATTTAAATCTTTGGCTTACAGCGACTATTTCTGGGGTGTTTAGTTTTATTTGCATAAGTGGTTTTGCATATGTAGGGAAACGATATTTAGCAGCATACTTAGGGAAATGGGCGACGGTTATTGCAGGAGTGTTATTAATACTTATTGGGATTGATCAGTTGTTGTGAAAATAGAAAAGCAATGTTCGAGCATTTCCTCGGAAATACTTGAATAAATTGCATATATCGACATCGGATATTTACTTCTTAATAAATAAAAAGCACCTACATACTACATAGGTGCTTTTTAGCGTATGTCTTCAATTAATTGCTCTGATTCTTCATGCATACTGTATTCACTTAACACTTGGATGCAAAGCCATTTTAATTCCTCGATAGTATGCTCAAGTTCTTCAGGAAGCACATGATGAATGTCTTCAAGTCCCATCCCGAAATGAATAAGTTCAAGTACTTGATCATCGATGTTCCGATCCATTAATAATTCAAGTACTTCTAAATTGAATATGTATCGGTGAGCTTCGTCGAGTGAAACAACTTTTAACTTCAAGCTTTCTACAATACTCAATATAAAAAGAAGGATTGTTTTTTCAAGAACAGGTTGTTTTCCCATTTGAAATATTAGTTTCATCTTTCACACCTCCACATATAGCGCTAGGTTGTACTATATTATTCAGGAGGGGGGAACAAATATGCATGATATAGAGAAACTTTCAGCACTGTTTTTGTAAGAGGATTGATAACTGACAAAAGTGAGGTTTTGGTGAAATAAAAAATCCTGCTAGTATAGCAGGATAACTCGCGATTAAAAAATACTCCAGCCTTCTTGAGCAGAAAGAAGTTCAAGAATTTTAAAACCAGCAATACTATTTCCGTTTGCATCTAAAGCTGGTCCGAAAATGCCGATTCCCATATCGCCTTTTACGCAGCCGAAAATACCACCCGCTACACCACTTTTTGCAGGGATACCAACGCGTATTGCAAATTCACCAGATTCGTTATACATACCACATGTGACCATAAATGTTTTGCAAATTTTTGTAATATGTTTAGGGATGATTTGTTTCTTTTTATATGGATCATATCCATCCATTGCAAAAATTAAGCCGATACGTGCTAAATCAATGCAGTTTACTTCAACTGCGCATTGACGAGTATATAAATCCATAAGTTCTTCAATATCACAATCGATAATACCGTTTTGTTTCATATAATAGCAAAGCGAACGATTTAGATAAGCTGTCTCTAATTCTGAATCGGCAACTTTAGAGGAATAATTAATAGTAGGGTTATCTGTTATTTCACGTACAAAATGAAGAATACGTTCCATTTTTTCCTCGTTATCTTTTCCTGCTAACATGCTTGTAATAGCTAATGCTCCTGCATTTATCATTGGATTAAGGGGTTTGGATGGACTTGTCGTTTCTAACTTAATAATAGAATTAAATGGGTCACCCGTTGGTTCCATTCCAACTTTAGAAAATACATATTCTTCACCACGGTCTAAAAGGGCAAGGGCAAGTGTAATTACTTTGGAAATACTTTGAAGAGTAAATAGTGTTTGTGAGTTGCCTGCATGGATATATTCTGTTTCTTTATGGAAAATGGCAATCCCTAAATCGTCTGGATTTGCATTTCCTAGTTCGGGGATATAAGTAGCAAGTTTTCCTTTTTTCGTATATGGTTTTACTTGTTCTAACAACTGTTGTAAGTTGTTTGTTTCAATGCACTGCATAGTACCAACGCTCCTATTTCGAATTAACTAAGTTTACTTTTCCCGATATGCTCGGAAATAAATAATAACATGAAAAAGTGGAATGATAAAACGAAAGTTATATGTTCTATAGTAGGTCGTTCTTTCAAGTCCTTTGTATTAAAAAAGGAGAATTTCCCTTTTATATAACAGTTTGGAAATAGGAGATTTATCCATAAAAAATTCGAAAATAAAAACTACACATCTATACAACTATATGTTATTATGGTTATGTAAATAGAAAGCGTTTTCTAAGGCGTACTTATAATGATAACGATTTCATAAATTTGATAGGGGGAATTAAAATGTTGCAGTTTTTACAACGTATTGGTAAAGCGTTAATGCTTCCAATCGCCGTACTACCAGCAGCAGGATTATTGCTTCGTTTAGGGCAACCAGATGTATTTGATATTCCTGTTATGGCACAGGCCGGTGCAGCAGTTTTTGATAATTTAGCACTCATTTTTGCAATTGGTATTGCAATCGGTCTTTCAGTTGATGGTAGTGGTGCAGCAGGTCTTGCAGGTGCAATTGGTTATCTAGTTATGAAAAACAGTATTGATGCACTTAGTAAGGGATATTCTACTGTAGAATTACAAGATAAATTAGGCAAAGTCCAAGATTTAATAGGTAATAGCGCTAATGTTGATCCATCTAAGCTTGCAGATACAATGACACAAGTATCTAAGGCAGCCGAATTATCGACTAAAGTGGATATGAAAGTTTTAGGTGGTATTATTGTTGGTGTTATAGCGGGACTTCTTTATAATAAATTCCATAAGATTAAACTTCCAGAATGGTTAGGGTTCTTTGCTGGAAAACGTTTCGTCCCAATTGTTACATCGGTTGTGATGTTAATATTAGGAATTCTATTCGCACAAATTTGGCCAGCAATTCAAAATGCTATCGATGCATTAGCTCATGGAATTGTTAATTTAGGGGCAGTTGGTTCAGGTCTATTTGGTTTATTAAACCGTCTATTAATTCCAATCGGTTTACATCATGTAATGAACACATACTTCTGGTTCGTACTTGGTGACTTTACAAATGCAGCAGGTAATGTTGTAAACGGTGATATTGCTCGCTTCCTTGCCGGAGATAAAACAGCGGGTATGTTTATGACTGGTTTCTTCCCAGTTATGATGTTCGGTTTACCAGCTGCATGTTTCGCAATGATTGCGGCTGCTAAACCAGAAAAACGTAAAATGGTTACAGGTATGTTAGGTGGTCTAGCATTAACTTCATTCTTAACTGGTATTACAGAACCAATTGAATTCTCATTCATGTTCTTATCACCAGTATTATATGGTATTCATGCTGTATTAACAGGTCTGTCTCTATTCATTACAACAACACTTGGCATTCACGATGGTTTCACATTTAGTGCCGGTGCAATCGATTACTTCTTAAACTTTGGTATTGCAACAAAACCAGTATTACTTGCGGGAGTCGGTTTAATTTACGCAGTAATTTATTTCGTTGTATTCTACTTCTTAATTAAGAAGTTCGATTTAAAAACTCCTGGTCGTGAAGACGAAGAGGAAGTAGCTGAAGGTGAAGAAGCTCCAGTTGCAGGTTCAATTGGTGAAACTTACGTAGCAGCTTTAGGTGGAAAAGAAAACTTAACAGTTATTGATAACTGTGCAACACGTCTACGCTTACAAGTAAAAGATGCTGGTCAAGTAAATGAAGCAGCATTAAAACGTGCTGGTGCAAAAGGTGTTATGAAATTAAGTAATACAAGTGTACAAGTTATCGTAGGTACAAATGTTGAATCTGTTGCCGATGATATGAAAAAACACGTATAAATAATGAGATAAGAGGATGTCCAAAAAGATTGATAACATCAATTTTTTACAGGATATCCTCTTTTTTTGTTAACAATTTAACGGGAATCTTACTTTTGTAAATTTTCTTTTTCTTTTTTGTACATATGGGTTGGTAATATGTGTAGTGCGTGATAAAGTAGGGATGATATAGAATGGATTATCCATAATCTACTAAAATAAATCTTTAGTAGAGGAATTAAATTATTGGTGAGTAAGGGGAAAAAAGCAATTATGGATCAGGAAAAAAATAATGCGAATGGGAAAGCAAATCGGCCGATTGTATACATAAAAAGGACAATCATTTTCGTCTTACTATTATCACTTGTATATTTCATGTATACAAAAATTGTTGCGCATAATAAGAAAGAAGAAACTTTAAAAGCGGCAGCAGAAATGAAGAAACAAGAAGAGCTAAAAAAGAAAGAAGAAAAAAAGAAACAAGAAGTACAAAAGCAAAAACAAAAAGAGCAGGAAGAACAAGTGAAGCAAGCGCAAGCTGCGGAACAGCCTGTTGAAGGACCACCTCAAGAAATTAATGAAAACGCTCAATTGGACCAGTATTTACAAAACGCAGGATTTAGCGGGACAGCTGTTATTGTGAAGAACGGAAAAGTTCTTCTGAATAAAGGGTACGGTATGGCAAATAAAGAGCAGCAAGTACCGAATAATTCAGAGACGACTTTTTATATTGGTTCTATTTCAAAGGCGTTTGTAGCAACTGCTATTATGCAATTGAAAGATCAAAATAAATTACAAGTTGAAGATACTGTTGCGAAGTATATTCCAGATTTTCCACAAGGTAATAGTATTCAGCTAAAACATCTATTAACACATACATCAGGGATTCCAGAATATGAGCAAGGAAAAGAAGATATTTCCCATGAAGAACTGATAAAGCGGATAGGAAATCAAAAGCGTATTGGTGGTCCAGGAGAGAAGTGGAAGTATTCCGATTCGAACTACTCTATACTTGCATACATTGCCGAGAAGGTAAGTGGACAGTCGCTTGAAGAATATATTAAACAACATATTTTTGCTACTGCCGGTATGAAACATTCTGGTTTTGGCACAGCGTTAGAACAAACAAGATTCCCATCAACGGGTTATAAAATAGTAAATAATAATATGACAACACCTAATATTCCGAGCATGTCACAACTATATGGTTGTGGTGATATATATACGAGTGCACATGATTTATATTTATTTAACGAAGCGTTATACTCTGGAAAGTTAATTTCAAAAGCGAGTTATGATCAAATGTTTACAGCCGTGAAAAAAGATTACGGATTTGGCTGGTACGTAGACCCAGGAAGCTATTCGAATCACGGTGTAATGCCAGGTTGGAATTGTTTAAATGGATTTAGTAAAAATGGTAGTGTGTATGTTGTTTTATTATCTAACATTCAAAACAACATTAAATCATTTGGTAAAGTGAATAATGACATTTATACGATGTTGCGAAATATTGAAGTGTAAGAAACTATCCTTTTGGATAGTTTTTTTTTGCCCTGAAACAAATATTTCTTTTAGAAAATGTATGCCTTACCTATCACAAAAATATCTATTTTGTATACATTAAGATGTATGGATGTAAAATTTTATAATCTAAAAATAATAGGAGGAGAAGTGTATGTGTCTGTTCAGAAAATATTGGCATAAATTATCAAGATTGTTTAATAGACAATTAAGCTATTTTTTAGATGATAAATTATTGCCTGCTGTGGAACGACTTTTATTTTCGCAAAACTTTGCAAGGTTTATTCAAAGAAACTCTAAGCAAGCTACGGAAGAATTTATAAAATCAAGCCAATTTCAATCTATTATTTGCAACATTTTAAAAGAATGCAATACATCACCTTTTAAAGAAATTGCAAAGCAGTATTTAGGTAAAAATGTTGAAATTACGGTGACAGTTGGACAATTAACAGGCGTTATTGTAGCAGTCGGTGATGATTTCTTAACATTGCAAGAAGGTATAGGAACTGAAGTTTTATTACCATTTACAAGTATTATATCAATTAAAGAAGTGTAAGAAAGGAGAGCTATATATGTTATTTACTGATGAATTACGTAACCATGTTGGTGAATTAGTGCAAGTTGTGACAGCTGTAGAAATTGTTACAGGCATTCTTTTATCTGTGACAGATGGGGCGGTAAGTGTTCGTACTTCTCCTTCTTATGGACCACCGGAAGATGTAATTGTGCGTACTCCTATTATTGCTTATGTTCGCTTGGAAGGGTAAGCGTGATACAAGTATGAGAGTATCAGTTGTTATTCCAGCGCACAATGAAGCGAGTACTTTATCACAAGTTTTAGTAGAAGTGGAGAAGCTCAAGCCTTACGAAATTATTGTAGTAGATAATGGCTCGACAGATGGAACGAAAGACATAGCGTTACAACATCATTGTCACGTGATTTATTATAAACATTCTCTTGGCAATGATGTTGGACGGGCTATTGGAGCTAGAGAAGCAAAAGGTGAAATTGTTTTGTTTTTAGATGGTGATATTGTTATTGATAGTAAAGAGTTACAACGTTTCGTGAAAGGAATTCGACAAGGGCATCAAATTGTTGTGAATAATTTAACATGGTCGGTTTATTTAAAGATGAGACCACATTATACGACAGTTGGAAAGTTCATGTTGAATCGTTATTTGAATAAAAAGGAGCTTGTTGTTGGATCTTTAATTGCAATTCCACATGCGATGAGCAGGGAAGTTATCGAGAAACTTGGGTGGTGGAATTTAGCAGATCCAGCACTATTTCAAGCGATAGCGATGTCTAGAGGAGTAGATATTGTTGATACGGCTTCGGTCGATGTAATTCACACAAATAAGGTTCGTCCTGTGCATACAGGAACATCACCTGGTTCTCCTTATCCGAAAGCGACTAGCCGTATTATGGGTGATCATTTACGTGCTTTGCAATATGTAATCGAAACATATGGTAAACGCGGCGGTTTTTCGGAGGGAAACAGGGATAGGGAGTTTATAGGGAACTATAAACCAGTTGTATTAAAGAAGGAAAAAGCGAAATATAGTGCGATTATACCAGTGTCAGAAGAAAAAATGACGATAAGATTTGTTATACAAGAAGTAAAAAAAGCAGGGGTAGATGAAATTATTGTTGTCGCGAATGGAGCAGATTTTGAGACTGTTAAACAGGCAAAGCTAGAGAATGTTATTGTTGTTGAATTCGGGGAGGCGCTTGGACATAATGTAGCACGAGCGATAGGTGCCATGCATGCTACGGCAGATATTTGTTTATTCGTTGATGGTGATTTTGTTATTCCAGCAAAAAAGCTCACTCCATTTTTGCAAGCTGTTGAAGATGGAAGTGACGTGGTTTTAAATGATTTACAATGCTTATTAGATATGTTTCATCCTGCAGATCCAATTAGTATGGGGAAATATTTTGTGAATTTAGTAGCGAAAAGACCGGATTTATGGAATAACTCATTAACGGCAGTACCACATGCTATGCATAAAAGGGTAATAGAGAAAATAGGATATGACTCGCTTGTTATTCCGCCATTAGCTCAAATGAAAGCTATTTTGGAGGTTTTTTCTATTACAGCAGTAGAATTTGTAGATGTTATAAAAACCAATCGGGTACGCCCGGAGCAACATGGATTTGTAAATGGACGTATTCCGGCATTTGACCGTATTTTCGGTGATCAACTTGAGGCGATTGCTTATCTATTACAATATACAGACGAACGTGGGAGTTTTACAGATGGAGATCGCGATAGAGACACTATTCAACAATTGAGAAAGGAAGAAAAGAATACAGATGAATGCTAGTAGTAAAGTAGCTATTATTGGATTAGGGTATGTTGGTCTTCCTTTGGCAGTACATTTTGCAGAAAGAGGACATACCGTACTTGGATTAGATAAAGATACTAGAAAAATAGAATCGATTATAAAAGGAGAAAGTTATATTCCAGATGTTTCTTCTAAAGTGTTGCAAAGTTTATTGACTAAAAATAAATTAATAGTAAATACACCAGATAAAGGTATTACTGATTTCCAAAGTAGTGATTATGTTATTGTTACTGTCCCAACTCCAATTAATGAACGAAGAGAACCAGATTTAAGTGCCCTCATTTCAGCTTCGCATTATATACAACAAAATCTCCAAAAAGGACAAACCTTCATTTTTGAAAGTTCCACATATCCAGGCACACTTGAGGAAGTTATTATTCCTATTATTTCTCAAGCTGGCCAAAAGGTAGGAGAAGATTTCTATATCGGATATTCCCCTGAGAGAATTGATCCAGCAAATAGTCAATATTCAGTTCAATCTATTCCAAAAGTTATTAGTGGACAAACAGAAAAGTGTAAACAAAAAGTACAGGATTTATATAGTACCATTTTTGACGTAGTTGTACCTGTTAGTTCGCCGAAAGTAGCAGAGATGTGTAAGCTATTTGAAAATATTCAGCGCTTAGTTAACATCTCTTTAGTAAATGAGTTAAACACATTATGTGAAAGTTTAGGGATTGATTTTTATGAGGCCATTGAAGCGGCATCTACAAAACCTTTTGGATTTACTCCGTATTGGCCAGGACCAGGGATAGGGGGGCACTGTATTCCCGTAGACCCCTTATATTTTCAATGGAGAATAAAAAAGAATGGGGCAATTAGTCAATTAATTGAGGCGGCACATGTAATTAATGAAGAAATGCCAGAGAAAATAGTCCGGAAAGTAAAGGGTATGGTGCAATCACCCGGACTAGTTTTAATTGTAGGAATCGCATATAAGAAAGATGTAAATGATTTGAGAGAATCACCGGCTTTGCCAATTATTCAATTACTAATAAAAGAAGGATACGAGATAAAATACCATGATTCATATATTTCTTCCGCGGAAATTGGAGATAAGGTGTATCAATCTGTTGCTTTGGATGAACAAACAGTTAAAGAGGCAGGTTGTATTTTAATTTTAACTGACCACTCTAATATCGATTGGAAGCTTTTTAAAGGAATGAACCGAGTAATAGATACAAGGGGAATTATAAAGAAGGTGAGTGTATGAGTAAGAAATGTTTAATTACAGGTGGGGCCGGATTTATTGGATCTCATTTAGCTGAAGAGTTGGTGAGAAGGGGTTATAAAGTCACAATTGTGGATAACTTCTATAAAGGGAAAAATAAGTATCATAATGAGCTAATGAGAGAGATTCGAGTTATTCCAATAAGTGTTTTAGATAAAAATTCTATTTATGAATTAGTAAATCAACATGATGTAGTGTTTCATTTAGCAGCAATTTTAGGTGTTAAAACGACAATGGAAAAAAGTATAGAGCTCATTGAAACGAATTTTGACGGAACGAGAAATATTTTACAAGCAGCATTAAAAGGAAAGAAGAAAGTAGTTTTTGCATCTACTTCAGAAGTGTATGGTAAAGGCAAACCGCCTTTCTCTGAAGAAGGAGATCGATTGTATGGGGCAACTTCTAAAATTCGTTGGAGTTATGCAGTTTGTAAAACGTTAGAAGAAACATTATGTTTAGGATACGCATTAGAAGGCTTACCTGTAACGATTGTTCGTTATTTTAATATTTATGGTCCAAGAGCGAAAGATGGTCCATATGCAGGGGTAATCCCGCGATTTATCCGTGCAGCTTTGCAAGGAGAAGACATTCTCGTATATGGAGATGGAAAGCAGACACGTTGCTTTACGTATGTGAGTGATGCGGTAGAAGCAACAATTCGGGCAATGGATGAGAAGGTAAATGGTGAGATTATTAATATAGGTTCTGAGAACGAACAGAGTATAAAAGAAGTAGCAGAAACAATTAAAAAACTAACGAAATCTTCTTCGAAAATTGTACAAGTTCCTTTTGAGGAAGTATATCCACATGGCTTTGAAGAAATTCCGAATAGAAGGCCGAACGTAAAGAAGTTAAGAGAACTTGTTCAATTTCAAGCGACAGTAACGTGGGAACAAGGATTGAAAGAAACTATTAAATGGTTTCGTGAAGAAAACAATGGCTAAGTCGCTATCAGTTATTATTCCTGCAAGTAATGAAGTAGATACGATTTCAGACGTTATTCAATCGGTCAAACCGTTAAATCCAGTAGAGATTATTGTCATAGCAAATGGTTGTAATGATGGTACAGAAGAGGTTGCTAATCGGTTAGGTTGTAAAGTAATCAGGTATACAGAACTATTAGGAAACGATGTTGGGCGTGCAGTTGGCGCAAAACATGCGATAGGTGATGTATTACTATTTATAGATGGGGACTTTGCTATTCCAACTTCCAAATTACAATTGTTTCTTAATCCAATTTTACATGATCAGACTGACATCGTTTTAAATAATTTGGACGCATTGTTTTTAAAGAAACAAAAACCCCATTCCGTTACAGTGTGGCGTCAAATATTAAATGCAATGTTAGAGCGTGAAGAATTAAAGATAGATTCTTTATTATCTGTACCTCATGCGTTGACGAAAGAAGTCGTCCAAAGTATTGGATATGAATGTTTAGTTAATCCTATTGTAGCTCATTTACGTATAGCACAAAGTAAATGGAGAATTAACCGTCATTGTGCTATTGATGTTATTACGCCGAATAAATTTCGACCGATTGAACATGCTGCATATGGAACGAACCTTTCTCAATCTGAAAGACGAATGATAGGTGATCATATAGAAGCAGTTGCAGAACGAATAGTAAGCAGTGATATACGCGGGGGATATTATGATGGAAATAGGAAAAGGGATAGCGTCTATCATACTTTAAATTTCGAAGATTTTTATCAAGGATGGGGCGTTACATCCAATTTGTATAGAGAAAAGCAACTATCGGTTGTTATTCCTGTACAAAATGAAGAGAAAACAATTGGAAAGGTTATAGAAGAGCTTCGTAAAATTGAACCTTTTGAAATCATCGTTGTCGTAAATGGTTCGTCAGATAAAACAGCAACGATTGCAAAAGACAAAGGCGCAACAACCATTGTATATAAAGAAGCCCTTGGAAACGATGTAGGGCGTTCACTTGGAACTTATTTTGCAAAAGGAGAAATTGTGTTATTTATAGATGGTGATTTTGTTATTCCAGCTAGTGAACTATATCCTTTTGCAAAAGCTATTGCAGATGGAAAGGACGTCGCATTAAATGATTTAAATCATTATTTAGATTTAAGAGTACCACTTCATCTTGTAACTGCATTTAAGTATGCACTAAATTTAGCTTGTGATAGAAAGGATTTAGGGGTAGGCTCACTTATTGCGGTACCTAATGCATTTAGCCACAAGTGTTTGAAAGCAATTGGATACAAATCTTTATTGTCACCTTGTGTAGCACAGGTGAAGGCTCTTCTTTCTGGATTTGAAATTGCATGTGTATGTCGTGTTGAGGTTGATAAGATGAACCGTATTCGTCCCAGTGAACATTTTGCAAAAATAGGTCATCCTCCAGCTGTACTTCGAATTATAGGTGATCATATAGAAGGACTAGAGCAAATAATTGCATCAACAGACAATCGTGGCGGATTCTATGATGGCAATAGAAAAAGAGATGTTTTATAGAAGTAACAAAAAAAGTGTACAACATGTGTACACTTTTTTGTTCTGTTATAAAAACTATAACAGATTAGGAGATAAGAGTATTACAGCTCTACAATGGGTATTGTTCTTATATTACAAAATAGGACTCGTATATAAGGATACCAAAAAAATACAATTAAGGAAAGGGTTAATTTTAAAGACTTTTAAATGAAGTTAACACTATATATATAGTAGTTTGCTCAACATTTCACAAACATGTCACAACTATTTCGTTCACTTTCGTAAAAAAGTAGTATTCTAAGTGTGTAAGCTGTTATATAAAAAATCTTAGTCCTGTACTAATCAAAAATGGAGGAGATTAGGATGACTCAAGTATTAGAAAATGTTAAAAACGCATGGGAAAACTTTAAAGGTGAAAAATGGAAAGCAGAGATTGATGTTCGCGATTTCATTTTAAATAATGTAAACGTTTTCGAAGGAGACGAATCTTTCTTAGCAGAAGCAACTGAAGCAACGAAACAACTTTGGGATCAAGTAATGGATTTAACAACAAAAGAACGTGAAAACGGTGGCGTTCTTGATATGGATACAAAAATTGTTTCTTCTATTACATCACATGACCCAGGATACTTAAATAAAGATATTGAAAAAGTAGTCGGTTTCCAAACTGATAAACCATTTAAACGTTCTTTACAACCATATGGTGGTATTCGTATGGCAGAACAAGCTTGTGAATCTTATGGATACGAAATGGACAAAGAACTTAGTCGTATTTTTAGAGATTGGAGAAAGACTCATAACCAAGGTGTATTTGATGCTTATACACCAGAAATGAGAAATGCACGTAAATCAGGTGTTATTACTGGTCTTCCAGATGCATACGGTCGTGGACGCATTATCGGTGACTATCGACGCGTAGCATTATATGGTATTGATCATTTAATTGAAGCGAAAAAAGCTGATTTGAATTTAACTGGTGGTGTAATGAGCGAAGATACAATGCGTTTACGCGAAGAGTTATCTGAGCAAATGCGTGCACTTCAAGAACTAAAACAAATGGCTGCTTCTCATGGTTTCGATATTTCTAAACCAGCAACAAATGCACAAGAAGCATTCCAGTGGTTATACTTCGCATATCTTGCAGCGATTAAAGAGCAAAACGGAGCTGCAATGAGTCTTGGACGTACTTCTACATTCTTAGATATTTACATTGAAAGAGATTTAGCAAATGGTACTTTAACAGAAGAAGAAGTACAAGAAATTGTAGATCACTTCATTATGAAATTACGTCTTGTGAAATTCGCAAGAACACCTGATTATAATGAATTATTCTCTGGTGACCCAACTTGGGTAACTGAATCTATCGGTGGTATGGCATTAGATGGTCGTCCATTAGTAACAAAGAACTCATTCCGTTTCTTGCATACATTAGATAATTTAGGACCAGCTCCAGAACCGAATTTAACAGTTCTTTGGTCTAAACAATTACCAGAGAACTTTAAAAACTACTGTGCGAAAATGTCCATCAAAACATCAGCAATTCAATATGAAAATGATGACATTATGCGTGCTGATTACGGCGATGATTACGGAATTGCTTGTTGTGTATCTGCAATGAGAATCGGTAAGCAAATGCAGTTCTTCGGAGCTCGTGCAAACTTAGCGAAAGCATTATTATATGCAATTAACGGTGGTAAAGATGAAAAATCAAAAGCACAAGTTGGTCCTGAGTACGCACCAATTACTTCTGAAGTACTAAATTACGAAGAAGTTATGCATAAGTTTGATATGACAATGGAATGGTTAGCGGGTCTATATTTAAACACATTAAATGTTATCCATTATATGCATGATAAATATAGTTATGAACGTATTGAAATGGCACTTCATGATACAAATGTTCTTCGTACAATGGCAACAGGTATCGCGGGTCTATCTGTAGTAGCAGACTCATTAAGTGCAATTAAATACGCACAAGTAAAACCAATCCGTGATGAAAATGGTATTGCAGTCGACTTCGAAATTGAAGGGGACTTCCCTAAATACGGTAACAATGATGATCGTGTAGATGAGATCGCTGTAAATCTCGTGAAAACATTTATGAATAAACTGCGTAAACATAAAACATATCGTAATTCCGTTCATACAATGTCAATTTTAACTATTACATCTAACGTTGTATACGGTAAGAAAACTGGTAACACTCCAGATGGACGCCGTACTGGAGAACCATTTGCACCAGGTGCAAATCCAATGCATGGACGTGATACAAAAGGTGCATTAGCTTCATTATTATCTGTAGCTAAATTACCATATGAAGATGCACAAGATGGTATTTCTAATACATTCTCTATTATTCCAAAAGCACTTGGTAAAGAAGATGATGTACAAGTACGTAACTTAGTATCTATGCTTGATGGCTATGCAGTAAAAGAAGGCCATCACTTAAATATTAACGTATTTAATCGTGAAACATTAATGGATGCAATGGAACATCCTGAGAAATATCCACAATTAACAATTCGCGTATCTGGTTACGCTGTAAACTTTATTAAATTAACTCGTGAACAACAAATTGATGTAATTAACCGTACAATGCATGAAAGCATGTAAATGAAAAAAGTGTCCCTTCGCTTTTAATACATAGCGAAGGGAGGCTGTTTCAATAAAGGAGGAAGTAACATGGTAAAAGGAAGAATACATTCTGTAGAGTCTTGTGGTACTGTTGATGGCCCAGGGATTCGTTATGTCATATTTACACAAGGGTGTTTATTACGTTGTCAATATTGTCATAATGCTGATACGTGGGAAATCGGTAAAGGTAAAGAAATAACAGTTGAAGAAGTGATGCAGGATGTGACATGTTACTTTCCATTTATTGAAGCCTCCGGAGGCGGTATAACAGTTAGCGGTGGAGAGCCATTATTACAGCTAGACTTTTTAATTGAGTTGTTTAAAAAGTGTAAAGAGGCTGGTATCCATACAACAATCGACTCTTCTGGTGGGTGTTATTCTGAGGAACCAGAATTCCAAAATAAGCTAGATATTTTAATGGATTATACAGATTTAGTTTTATTGGATTTGAAACATATCGATTCCAAAAAGCATCGTAAATTAACAGGGAAACCAAATGAACATATTTTACAATTTGCTCGTTATTTATCGGATAAGAATAAAGCGATTTGGGTACGACACGTATTAGTTCCTGGTGTTACGGATAATGAAGAGGATCTACAAAAACTATCTAGCTTTATTCAAAGTCTGTCTAATGTTCAAAAAGTTGAAGTGTTACCATATCATAAGCTTGGTGTATATAAATGGGAGGCGCTTGGACACAAGTACCCACTCGCAAATGTAGAACCACCTACTGAGAAAAATGTAGAACATGCTAAACATATTTTACAAGCGGTCTAATCCAAATATTGGATTAGGCTTTTTGCTTTCTTTACAATAAAATCTAGAGTATATATTGATAAAAGAGTATACTGAAAGTAGAATATCCATAATTTTGTACGGACTAAGTGGATAAATTTACATAATTGTAAAGGGAAATCAAAATAGTAAAAAGAATTAAGAAGTAAAAGAGTGAGTATCATGGAATAGAGAAGATTTGTAAGTTATTGCGAAAGCTCTTATAGGAAAGTATAATGTAAAGATATGAGCACAGATAGGATTAAGGGGTCAATCTTATATGCTTTGCATATCCACGACAGGTACATAGCTGAAAAGGGAATTATTAGAATCTGTTTATGTAATTTTTAAGGAAAATGTTTTTCCTATTGTCGTATATGCAATATGGAGAAACAAAAAGCTAGGAGTGGATTTGTTTGATAAAAAACCCCAAGGTTTTAATATTAACTGCACATTACGGTAATGGTCATGTGCAAGTAGCAAAAACATTAGAACAAACATTTCGCCAAAAAGGAATTGAAGATGTTATTGTATGCGACTTGTTTGGAGAATCACATCCATTTATAACTGACATTACAAAATATCTATATTTAAAAAGTTATACAATAGGAAAAGAATTATATCGTTTGTTTTATTACGGGGTAGAAAAAATTTATGATAAGAAAATAGCATCTTGGTATGCGAACTTTGGAAGAAAACGTTTGAAAACACTGTTACAGGTGGAGAAACCTGATATTGTAATTAATACATTTCCAATTATTGCTGTACCAGAATTGAAAAAACAAACGGGGATTTCAATTCCTGTCTATAACGTATTAACGGATTTTTGCGTGCACAAAATATGGATTCATCGAGAAGTAGATCGTTATTTTGTTGCAACGGATCACGTGAAAGAATTGATGGTTGATATCGGTGTACCTGCGGAACAAATTGTTGAAACAGGAATTCCAATTCGGAGTAGTTTTGAGTTAAAGGTAAATTCAGACATCATATATAATAAATATCAGTTATGTAAGAATAAAAAGATTTTACTAATTGTAGCAGGTGCTCATGGGGTATTAGGAAATGTAAAAGAACTATGCCAATCATTTATGTCAGTGCCTAATTTACAAGTAGTTGTCGTTTGTGGAAAAAATGAAGCTTTAAAACATGATTTATTAAGTTTACAGAAGCAAAATTCCGATGCATTAAAAGTGTTTGGGTATGTTGAAAATATTGATGAATTATTCCGAGTTACTTCTTGTATGATTACGAAGCCAGGCGGAATAACATTAAGTGAAGCAGCAGCGTTGCAAGTACCTGTCATTTTATATAAGCCTGTTCCAGGACAAGAAAATGAAAATGCGATGTACTTTGAAAAAAAAGGAGCAGCAGTTGTCATTCGCGATGATAGTGAGGTTTTCGCAAAAACAGAGGCATTATTACAAGATGATGTGAAGCTTCTTCAAATGAAAGAAGCAATGAAAAGCATCTATCTTCCAGAGCCAGCTGGTCATATTGTAGATGCAATTTTGGCAGAAAATCATGCAGAACCGCGTCATATACCTATTAAATCACCTGCTCTTGCACAATCTTTTACTTAATATGAAACCCTCTTTGTATATGTAAAGAGGGTTCTTTATTATTTTTAAAGAAAATTTAGCCAGTTATCCACAAAGTAATTGCGCTTTCATTAAACAGTAAAGTCGGAATATTAACAACTATATCCACATTGTCCACAATTTTTAGAAAAATATCCACAATTAAAACAGCTGATATATGCTTTAATATAGAAAAATATTAAGTGTTTTTGAAAATTACTAACAATTGCATCAGTTTTGTGGATAAAGTTGTCCACAGCAAAAAGGCCCCTTATGCATAAGCATAAGGGGTCTTTTTGCTTACTTCTATCAGTCGAGAAAATTATGTAATGAAAATGAATAATTAGGGGGGAAACTTCTAATTATTCATTTTCACTTTAAATGCTTTTCGAGCGATATCCTGCTGCACGATCTGCTTTTTGAAATTCGCGTTGATAGAGAACTTCTTGTGTACTAGATAATGTGTTTTTTGCTTTATCACGTTTCTTTTTATCCATTACAAATCACCTCGTGTCTTAAAGTTACTATTTATCGTTTCCAAAGACATGAGGGGATATACGCATATGGAAAATGTTAATGATTGATTATCATTTCAGAAAATTTAGATTATGCTTCTTTTAATTGATGAGCATCTTGGAAGGTTGTATCTCGCATTGTAGCAAGTGTGTATTGATCTTTTGGAATTTCATATAAGTTATATACTTCTTCGTTTGCGTTAATTTCATCATATACGGCTTTTCTTGTTTCGTTTGCTAGATTCACATATTGCAGTTTTTCTGCAGCTTTAATAGAACGAATATTTATTTTACGAATACGCATGAAAATTGTTTCAATATCTAATTCGTAGAAAAGTTCACTAAAAAATGAATCTTTTGCCAATTTATTATAGCCTTTTCCATGATATGGTTTGCCAAGCCATGTCCCGAGAAATCCAGCTTTTTCTTGCACATCAAATAAAGTAATTGTTCCGATAGGGTTACCCCATTCATCTAAAATTGTGCGTGAAATTAATTCACCACGCTCTTCAGCTTCAATCGTTTGTTTCGTTAAGAATAAATATTCTTCATAAGAATAAGCCTTTTGACGCACAAAAGGGAAGACAGCTGGATCCACCATTAACTCGTATAGAACGTGGCTGTCGTGTAAGTCGCGTTTTTTCAACATACTAACTCCTCCTCACACGAGGGTAGCATGACGAAAAAACACCCCACCCTCGAAATTTTTATATCAATCTTTAAAAAATTTCGGGGTGGGAATCGAACCCACTAGAACCAGTTTCTAACGCTGGTGGCGCACCATTTGCCTTCCCCATTCATCAATTTGAAAATGATAATCACGACACAAATTGATTATGGTTTCATTCAGTTTATAATCGTATAATACTTTATCTAGTCAAAAAAATAAACTAGTTTTTTTTATTTTTTTTGTAAATTATTTTTCCATCAATCATAGTTAGTACAGGCTTGGCTAAATAATGGAAAGGATGATGAGTCCATAACACGAGATCGGCGTCTTTTCCAACCTCGATGCTTCCAATTCTATCCTCTAACCGCAAATTTCGCGCTGGGAATATGGTGATTCCTTCTAGTGCTGTTTTCTCGTCTAACCCTTCTCTTACTGCGACAGCAGCACAAATATTTAAATACTGAATGGGTGTATAAGGATGGTCTGTTGTTATAGAAACTTCCACACCATTTTTGGATAATATATGGTAAGTATCCCATGTCTTGTTTTTTAGTTCGATTTTAGAACGGCGTGTCAGAGTGGGACCAACTGAAACTTTCAAATTGTGTTTCGAAAGCTCTTCAACAAGAAAGTGTCCTTCTGTACAATGTTCAATACGTAGATCGAGGTTGAATTCCGTTGCAAAGCGTAGCGCAGAACTAATATCATCTGCTCGATGGGCGTGGATACGTACGGGTATTTCACGACGTAATGCTTTTAAAATAGGAAGCATTCGAAAATCAGCTTCGTGCCCGTAGTGTTGTGCTTCATAGAATGATTCCCGAAGTAACCCCATAATCCCCATACGTGTTATGGATTCTTTTGTTCCATTACTATGGACTTTTTTAGGGTTTTCTCCAAAGGCAATCTTTAAACCAGCAGGTTCTTGAATAATCATATGATCAATACAAGTTCCAGCTGTTTTTATTACACAAGTAGTACCCCCGATAATATTTTGACTGCCAGGCATAACGTGAACGGTTGTAATTCCATGTTGTACAGCGTCTTGAAAGGCGATATCGAGAGGATGGATTCCATCTAAAGAACGAATATGTGGTGTTGAAACTTCAGATGTTTCATTGGCATCATTTCCAGCCCAACCAGTACCTTCATCATAGAGACCAAGGTGAGTATGGACATCAATAAAGCCAGGTAAGAGATGGAGTGCTCGTGCATCTATAACGGTCATATCTTGAGTAGGTTGAATAAAAGGTTTGACCTCGGTAATTCGCTCTCCTGTAACGAGTACATCACCTTGAAACTTTGGAGATGTAATAGGGTATACAATGGCTTGTTTGAGCAATATTTTCATAGGTACCTCATTTCTGTTACTTTATAATGCTAATGGAAGTTAAGGGAAAGTAACTGAAAGGTTATTTGTATGGTAATGCTTCGGATCCTAGAAAATGAAAGTTTTAAAAGGGCCCATGTAAAATTGTGTTTTAGAAGTACTACATTGTATGCGAAAGTATATTTTGTAATGCATGGTCTATTGCCGGAAATGTGTATTGGTATCCATGTTTAATTGCTTTACTAGGTAATACATGTTGCCCTTCTAGTACAAGTATGCTCATCTCACCTAATAAGGCGTGAAGCATAAATGAAGGGACAGGCAGCCAATGTGGTTTTCTCGTTGCAGCAGCGATGGTCTTTCCAAATTCCTTCATTCTTATAGGTGTTGGTGCTGTCATATTAAGAGGACCATCAATTTCTTTTTTGTGTATGATGAAATCCATCATACGAACGACATCGTCTATATGAATCCATGATAACCATTGTTTCCCAGAACCAATGGTGCCGCCGATATAGAATTGATAGGGAAGTAACATTTTTGGCAAGGCTCCGCCATCTGCACCTAATACAACGCCAAATCTTGTGTAAATTGTTCTTATTCCGAGAGAACATGCTTTAGCTGCTTCTTGTTCCCATAAAAATACTGTTTCTGCTAAAAAGTCATTTCCAGGCGTTTCTTGTTGCTCAGTAAAAGACTCTACTTCAGATGTTCCGTAGTATCCAATAGCACTTGCATTAATAAATGTATGTGGTTTTTTATGGAGTGCCTGCAATTGTTTAATGAGTCCTTTTGTTGTTTGAATTCTACTGTTTAAAATGGCTTTCTTTTGTTTCTTTGTCCATCTACTATTAATAGACTCTCCGGCTAGATTAATAACTACATCAATAGAAGAGAGGGGGAAGGTTTGTAAATCTGGTGTCCATTGAACATACTGAAGTTTAGGGTCGGAAGTTTCAGTAGTTTTTTTTCGTGTGAGGATGTAAACAGTATATCCTTTTTGAACAAAAAAAGTAGAAAGATATTTACCGATAAAGCCTGTACCACCAGAAATTGCGATTTTCACAAGTATTTCCTCCTCATTATATATATTCTTGAAAAGAAAAAATGTTCCTCGACTATGTTAAAATAATAGAGAGGTGAGAGTATGGCTGTCATTACAAAAATAGAAGTACAAAAACGATCGAAAGAACGATTTAATATTTATATTGATAAAGGCCAAGGTGAAGAGTACGGGTTTAGTGTGGATCAAGTAATCTTAATGAAACATGGATTACAAAAAGGCTTAGAAATTGATGAAATAGAGTTAGGAAATATTTTGTACAATGAAGAGGTACAAAAAGCATATTTACAAGCAATCTCCTATTTATCCTATCAAATGAGAACAAAACAAGAAATAGAAGATTTTTTACGAAAAAAAGAAGTGGGACAGGCCATCATCTCTGAAGTCGTTTCGAAATTATTACATGACCGATATATTAATGATAAAGAGTACGCTGTTTTATATACGCGAACGCAAAGTAATGTGAATCGAAAAGGTCCAACTGTTATTAAAAGAGAGTTGTTAAATAAAGGTGTTCAAGATTTACTTATTATGCACAGTTTACAAGAATATCCGAAGGAAAAGCAAATTGAGAATGCCTTGTTTCTCATAGAAAAGAAGAAAAAATCTTATCAAAAGCATTCTTTTTTACAAATGAAGCTAAAGTTAGATGAGATGCTTGTTCGAAAAGGATATTCTAGAGAAGTAATTCAAATTTGTTTGGAAGAATTGAAAGACGAAAGAGATGACGAAAAGCAACAAGAAGCGTTACACTATCATGGGAATAAATATTATGAGAAATATAAGAAGCATGATGGATGGACATTTGAAAACAAGATGAAGCAAGCGTTATATAGAAAAGGATTCTCTATTGATGAAATTGAGATATTTTTGCAAATGAAACGCGAAGAGGAATGAGGAGAATAAGATGAATATGCCAAAACGCTACAGTGAAATGACACCGCATGAGCTAAGGGAAGAAATTGGCGCTTTGAAGGAGCAAGCAGTAAAAGCTGAGCAGCTTGGGATTGTCAATGAATTTGATGTATTAATGAGAAAAATGGCAATGGCTCGTGCTTATATGACGGATATAAACAAGTTCCGTATTGGTGAAATATATGAATTAGTAGAAGAACCTGGTGTATTATTTAAAATTACGTATTTCAATGGGGTATTTGCTTGGGGATATAAGCAAAATGATAATGAAGAGATTGGCATACCAATTTCCTTATTGCAAGAAAAATAAAAACCAGAGAGCACATATCTCTCTGGTTTTCATCTTTGGTAGGCGTTAAAGGAGATAGGAGATTCTAAAATTGGCGTTTTTTACATTCATTTGCCAATATAATGAGAGACTGGGTTTGTTGCGTCTGTCCGTTAACTTGCGCTTTCGCATGTTTTGGACGAGTCCACGTATGGTTAAATAATTCAGAACGACTATCTAAGCGATCACGGTAGCTCATCTTTATCACCTCGTGTAGGAAGTTAATTTAATTTGTACTACTCTTCCTGCTGATTTGCAGCACGCATACGTTCTTGTGGGTGCGTGTTAATTGTGCCGTTAGGTCGCTTTGAAGCGAAGCGTGATTTCGCTTTCGGCTGACCGTCGATTTTGCTGTTGTTTTTTGACTCAGACCAAAATTCGGCTTGTTTACCCATTGCGAACGCCCTCCTCCTCATCAGTTGATACCTCTTTAAGAAGTATCACTTATAGAATGTGCAAAACAGAAGAAACTATCCTTTAGAAATGAAGGGATAAATAGGTAAAAGGAGATTAGAACATGAATGATATTTATGAAGCATTAACGAAAGAATTATTAGACAAGAATGACAAGCTTTCTTACGGACAAGCTCGTGCATGGGTTGAATTACTTTGGGAAGATTTTCAAACAACTTATGCAAAATCAGGGCGTTATCAAGGTGAGGAAATGACTGAGCAAGTGGTACGATCATGGATTAATAATCATGGTGTACGCCTTCATGAAATGCGTACAAACAATCCGAAGTATAGTCATTTAATTAATCAAGAAGATCATTTGAAACATTAAAAAAAGCGACTTGAGTCGCTTTTTTTAATGTGGAAGTAATTCCAGTTTTTTTCGAAGTTTTTCTTCACTAAAAATCCATCCTGTATAGGAACTAATAATATTTAAATTATGGTCGAGCTGAACAATCGCGACAAATGGATAATAATCTTTACTTCGATACCGTAAATCAATGAATCGTACTTCGTAATAATGATCATGATCAAAAATATCCCAGCGATATACAGGAGAGAAAGATAGGAAGGCTGAGATGTTTTCATCTTGTTTAGCTGCTCGCATAATATCATTGTCTGGGAACGGTACCCGATCGAACTTGTCATATATCATGATGTTACCACGGTGCCATCTCGCAACGTAGTAATAATCAGCTGTAACGACTGCTAAATGATAATGATAAAATCGGTAAGAAGGAGAAATGATAATCTTTTCGACATTTTTGAAACGTTTGTGTACAACGCTTCTTATATTTCTGTGCATCATAATTCGTCCGATATAGTAAACAATCATTAATATATATGCTGCTAAGGCAGTGTATCCTTTATGAGAACCGACGAGCATGCAAGCAATTGCAAGTATATGGATAAAGAAAATTACGGTATCGAATGTATTAATCACGCCGAGTGCGACCCATTTTTTTGTGAAAGGCCGTAATGCTTGTGTACCATAGGCGTTGAAAATATCTACAAAGACGTGAAGGAAGACTGCAATAAATGACCAAAGTAGTAGATGAAGATATGGAGCGTCTGAAAAGAAGGCGAAAGAGATGCCACTTATAAGGAATGACCAAAGAATTACCGCGGGAATGGAATGAGTAACTCCGCGATGATTTCTTATATATTTAGCGTTATTACGCAATTTTAAAACTGTGTCAATGTCAGGAATGTTGGAACCAGCAATTGTAGCAAGCATAACAGCTTGTGGGCCAATATCACTTTGTGCTATGGCTGGGTCTAATGTTGCTAAGCTACCTAAAGTGATACCCATAACAAGGTGAGTGGCTGTGTCCATAGAAATCCACCTCCGTTTTTTATTAATGTAACTCTTTTTATTCGATACCTCAAGTCCTTTGCCTTCAATTTCCTATGTCATCTTACTTAAATTTTTTCCTAAAATCTTTATAATAGTACTTATATGCAAAAAAATGAGGGGGATCAAGTTTGACACTTGAAATACTAAAAAATTTTAATATAGAGCAGTTTCAAAATGATTTAATTGGTTGGTTTGAAGAAGAACAGCGCGACTTACCGTGGAGAAAGAATAAAGATCCATACCGCGTTTGGGTTTCTGAAATTATGTTACAGCAAACAAGAGTAGAAGCTGTAAAACCATATTACGCAAATTTTATGGGGAAGTTTCCTACACTTGAAGCGTTAGCGAACGCAGATGATGAAGAAGTATTAAAAGCATGGGAAGGTTTAGGGTATTATTCTAGAGCACGTAATTTACACGCGGCTGTAAAAGAGGTAAAAGAAGTATATGGCGGAATAGTACCGAGTGATGTAAAGAAAATTGAAAAGTTAAAAGGAGTAGGACCATATACAAAAGGTGCTATTTTAAGTATCGCATATGGTATACCAGAGCCAGCAGTTGACGGAAATGTTATGCGTGTATTATCTCGCATTTTATCAGTATGGGATGACATTGCAAAACCAAAGACTAGAAAAGTGTTTGAAGAGATTGTGCGTGAAATTATTTCGAAAGAAAATCCATCTTATTTTAATCAAGGTTTGATGGAGTTAGGTGCATTGATTTGCATTCCAAAAAATCCATCTTGCTTACTTTGTCCTGTACGTGAGCATTGCAGAGGATATGCTGAAGGTGTTCAAAAAGAACTACCAGTAAAAAGTAAAGCGAAAGCTCCTACAATGGTACCGCTTGTTGCAGGAGTACTTCAAACTGAAGATGGTCGTTACGTTATTAATAAACGTCCAAGTAGCGGATTATTAGCTAATATGTGGGAGTTTCCGAATATTGAACTTGGCGAAGGGATTCGAAGTCAGAAAGAACAGCTTATAGATTATATGAAAGAAAAGTTTGAGCTTTCGATTTCTATTGATGAGTACGCAATGAATGTACAACATACATTTACTCATCGTACTTGGGATATATTTGTATTTTACGGAAAAGTAACCGGTGATATTGTTGAAACAGATACATTGAAACTTGTATCGAAAGAAGCATTTGAGCAGTTACCTTTCTCTAAATCGCATCGTACGATTTATGAGAGTTGTGTTGAGAAAATTACAATGCAATAAACAAAAAAGTGTTCCCTAAATTGGGAACACTTTTTTAATCGTAAGAAATTTTTGTCCCATGAGTCCAACTGGCATCACCTTCTTGTAAGCCGCCCCTTGATTCGATCTCTATTACAATTTCTTTATAAATACTTTGCCCTTCCGCATTTAAATAGGGCAAAATCTGTTGTAATGAATGATGAAAATAAGCTAATTCATCTTCTTTCCATTCGTTTTTTGAAAGCATCGTTAGTTCAGTCATATCGCGTCCTATATACATATTTCCACCTCCATTTTCTATAGTTTGAATGAGTAACAAGAGATATATGCGGAATTTTTTTAAAAGAAAATTACGGATAGCTTCTAGTTGAATTGGTTACATTATTGATTGTGGAGGTGAGAAAGATGAGTAAAAAACAACAAGGTTATAACAAGGCAACTTCTGGTGCTAGCATTCAAAGTACAAATGCTAGTTATGGTACAGAGTTTGCAACTGAAACAAATGTACAAGCAGTAAAACAAGCAAACGCACAATCAGAAGCAAAGAAAGCACAAGCTTCTGGTGCACAAAGTGCAAACGCTAGTTATGGTACAGAATTTGCAACTGAAACAGACGTGCATGCTGTGAAAAAACAAAATGCTAAGTCAGCTGCAAAACAATCACAATCTTCTAGTTCAAACGAGTAATGAAAGAAAAACACTTCTCCAATTCGAGAGAAGTGTTTTCTTTGTGTGCGGGTCATTGTAATGAAAAGAAAGTGAACGACATAACTTCTAATAAGTCAACAAATGTTGTCAAAGGAGAAGGAAGTTAAAGATTAGAAATATGTAATTAGGAATAATAACTGATGAAGAAATCCAAAAGGGGGTAAGTAATGAACGATTTTGATAAGTTGGTGGGAGAACAATTGGAAACGATGGATGAGCTGTTAAAATTGCAATCACACTTAGAGAAGTATCAACAAATTGAAATGAATGAAAAAGATACGTGCGATAAAAAAGAACTGCATTTTATCCGTCAGGAAATATATAGAACAGAAGTAGCGTTGAAGATGTTACATGAGAAATTTGAAGAACAAACGAATAGTGTAATCCAATCTTTTACAACTGAAAAAATGATTTCAAATTTAGGATAAGATATATTATTGCCTTCAGGTGAAAAGTCCTTCAAATAGAGAGGGGCTTTTTCTATTACATGTCCTCGTTTATAAATAATACAGTACAATCCTTGTGTTCTGAGAAGATTGGGTATTATTGTATTCAACGATAAACCTCCTGCATATTCAGTGTGGAAAATAGAGTCTTATCCCTTTAGTTTTAAAATTTTGACAAAAAAGTTATAATAGAAGAAAAGTGAATGCCGTTCAAAGGGCATTTGCAGTTGAAAGAAGGGAGCATATATGGGATTTCCCAAAGAAGGAGAAAAAGTACAAATACATAGTTATAAACATAATGGCTCCATTCATAGAATGTGGGAAGAAACAACAATTTTAAAAGGGACACAGAGTCTTGTGATCGGAGCGAATGATCGTACAGTAGTTACAGAATCGGATGGCCGAACATGGATTACGCGTGAACCAGCAATTTGTTATTTTCATGCCAACTATTGGTTTAATGTGATTGGGATGCTTAGGGAAGAGGGCGTATATTATTATTGTAATTTAAGCTCCCCTTTTGCGTATGATTCTGAAGCATTAAAGTATATTGATTATGATTTAGATATTAAAGTGTATCCAGATATGACATATACGCTTCTAGATGAAGATGAGTATGAAAAACATAGTCAAATTATGCAGTATCCACCTGTTATCGATACAATTTTAAAACGAAATGTAGCACATTTAACACAGTGGATTCATCAAAGAAAAGGTCCGTTCGCACCAGACTTCGTAGATATGTGGTATGAACGATATTTAATGTACAGAAATTAAAACAAACCTGCAGGGGGCTTCCCGGCAGGTTTGTCCTATTAGAGGGGGGGATTATGTGCAGGGCATAAAAAGATATTTACAATTTGTTAAACCATATCGATGGCTTATCGCTATTACAATTATTATTGGACTAGTTAAGTTTGGTATCCCACTTATTATGCCGTGGTTATTAAAGTATATTATCGATGATGTAATTCAAGGCGGAGGTTCACTTCAAGATAAAACATCTCAATTAATAACAGCGATTGGAATTGCTTTTTTTATTTTTGCGGTATTAAGACCACCGATTGAATATTATCGTCAATATTTCGCGCAGCGTATCGCAAATACAATACTGTATGATTTGCGGAAGTATATTTTTGGTCACTTACAAAAATTAAGTTTACGTTATTACTCCAATACAAAAACAGGAGAGATTATTTCGCGTGTCATCCATGATGTAGAACAAACGAAGGATTTTGTAATTACTGGTTTGATGAACGTCTGGTTAGATACTGCAACAATTGCTATTGCCATCATTGTTATGTTTTCTATGAATATAAAATTAACATTTGTTGCGTTATTGATTTTACCTATTTATGTAATTGCAGTGAAATATTTTTTCGGACGTCTTCGGAAATTGACGAAAGAGCGTTCACAAGCGTTAGCGACGATGCAAGGATATTTGCATGAACGTATTCAAGGAATGCAAGTGACACGTAGCTTTGCGTTAGAAGAGTATGAGGGGAAGCAGTTTGAAAAAAGAAATAATGAATTTTTAACGAAAGCATTAACCCATACAAGTTGGACGGCGAGAACATTCTCGGCAGTAAATACGTTAACAGATTTAGGTCCATTACTTGTGATTGGTTTTGCAGCATATGAAGTAATTCAAGGGCAGTTAACGCTAGGGACGATGGTAGCTTTTGTTGGATATATGGATAGTTTATATAGTCCGCTTCGCCGCCTTGTTAATTCATCTACAACATTAACACAATCTTTTGCATCGATGGACCGTGTGTTTGAACTGTTAGATGAAAAATACGATATTGTTAATGTGCCAAATGCGGTACAAACGAAAAAATTAAATGGAGAAATTGTATTTGATAATGTTTCTTTTCGTTATAATGCAGACGAAAAAGAGATATTACACAACTTGTCATTAACTATGCAGCCTGGAGAGAAAGTAGCGCTTGTAGGAGCGAGTGGGGGAGGAAAGTCATCTCTTGCTAGTTTGATCCCGCGTTTCTATGATGTTTCTGAGGGAGCGGTTTATGTAGATGGGATAGATGTAAGAAAGTATAATATGAGAAATTTACGTAGTAATATTGGAATTGTACTGCAAGATAATTTATTGTTTAGCGATACAATTGGAGCTAATATATTATATGGAAATCCGAAAGCTACAGAGCAAGAAGTGATTGCAGCTGCCAAAGCTGCGCAAATTCATGATTTTATTATAGACTTACCAGATGGTTATAATACTGTCGTTGGAGAACGTGGTGTAAAGCTATCGGGCGGGCAAAGACAACGTGTGGCAATTGCACGAGTGTTTCTAAAGAATCCGTCGGTACTTATATTGGATGAAGCAACTTCGGCATTGGATTTAGAAAATGAAAGGTATATTCAAGAGGCGCTTCAGACGTTAGCTGCTGACAGGACGACGATTATAATCGCACATCGATTAGCGACGATTACGCATGTTGATACGATTATTTATATTGAAGACGGTGAGATTAAAGAAACTGGTTCTCATGAAGAGTTAATGCGAAAAAAAGGATTTTATTACAATTTATATCAACTTCAACATATAACAGAAACAGCTCCTTTAGCATAAAAGGAGCTGTTTTTTTATTCGTCTTCTTTTTTATCATCGATTTGGAGTTCTTTTTCTGGTTTATGGTATGTGTAGAAGCTATCTACAAGTAAATCTAAATGCTCTACTTCTTCACTATAGTTAATAATGGAAGAAATAAGAGGGAAGAGATGTAGCCATGTTTTATATGCTTCTTCATCGTCCTTGTTTTGATAATCCATAAAGATATCAATTAATTCTTGTTTACCTGTTTCAACTTCATCAAGCATCTCAACAGACTGTTGTTTTTTTGCTTTACCAATGAATTTTAATAAAACTTGTTCGTGATAATGCGTTAATGAATCAAGTTCGTTTTGGATAGATTCCTGAAACTCTTCTGGCATGTAACGCAGTTCGTTTTCAGTACGGTGTAATGATTTTAACGTACTTAAAGCACGGCTTGTTGTCGCTAACATTTGTCTGAATAAAACGAGCTTACGAATTTTTGCGAACTTTACTTTTTTCGTGTAGCTTCTTTCTTCTTTATACAGCAAATAGTAATGGTTTAATTTGATCATTTTTTCTTTCATACGATCAATATCAGTTTTTAGCGTTGTAAAATCAGAAGCTTGCCTGCTATTCATTCGAATCCATTTTACAATTTCTTCTGTATTATCAACGATACGATGATAAAGTTTTGTTTCATATTTCGGCGGCATAAATACTAAATTTACAAGTGAAGCCGCAATAATACCAATCATAATCGTCGCAAAGCGAAGTAAGGCAAAACTAAAGAAATCTTCGCCTTGATACTCCATAATGGCGATAACTGTTACTAAAGCAATTGATATTGTGTTTTCTAATCGTAATTGCAGTGTAAGAGCAATTACTAATATACATGTTAATCCAATAATAAAAGGATTATGTCCAAAAGCAGTAGCAAATGCGATAGCAAATATCGCACCGATTACATTTGCTTGAATTTGTTCAAGTGCGGTTAAATAAGAACGGTATACAGACGGTTGAACAGCAAAGATAGCTGAAATTCCCGCAAATACCGGACTCGGTAATTGAAGTAAAATACAAGCAAATAAAGCTAACGTGATGGCAATACCCGTTTTTAAAATGCGAGCACCAAGTTTCATACCCTTAATAAGATCCTTTCTCTTGTCATAATGAATGTACAACATGATACTATACATTCATTACAATATGTTAGCAAGTGATATTTTAGTGACGTTAAAAGAAATTAGTATTCATTTTATCGCGCTAATTGTGAACAGTAAGATTCCCGCCTCTAAATTCAGTAGCTGGATGCCGGTAAACGCTCAATTGCTGTAGGCTAATTAAAGTTTCACTTTATAATTTTTCCTAATTTCTTTTAAACATCAGTTTTTAGTAAAAAGACCTGCTGAATTTCAGCAGGTCTCAAATTGTTACTATAGATTACTATGAGAAGTGTACTTCGTCAATTTTTTCTTAATAATGAAAATTACTCATGTTACTCTGTTGAAATAGATGGATCTGCCTGTTCTTTTTTCGGGATAATTTCAAAAAACTGGTTTTGTATATCATCTAATAACGGGGTTAACAAAGCAACTTCCTCATATTGCTCATGCTCGTTTAGTACACGAATATAGTCTAACAATAATTCAGTTACATCTTTCAAACCGTTTTTACTAATTGGTTGTAATGTAACATTTGCCCCTTTTGCGATTCTTCTTTTTAAGGCTTGTTCTGTTAAGCCTAAGTTTGAATCATGACGTAAATAAACAACACCGCCAGTCATGCCGGCGCAAATCCATGGACCAGGGTCACCTAAAACAAGCGCTCGCCCATTTGTCATATATTCAAAAGCAAACCCTTTAATATTGGAGTATGCCCCTATATTTCCGTGCTCTTTTTCACGGAGTGGTTTTGTTATTCTACCTCCAATTATCATGTCTGCCCCAGAAAGGCGAATGCCAGCGCGAGCATCAGCGTTCCCTTGCACGTATAGTGCCCCTTTTTGTGCACCATATCCAAATCCTTTTCCGACAGAACCGTTATAATATACTCCATCTTCTCCTTTTGATTTCGTTATATAAATACCACCACCAAAGGAAGTTTTACCAATGCCATCTTGTGCGCCGCCATTTACGTGTATAAATAAATTTTCACTATTGTAAGCACCTAACCCATTTCCGGGAATAGAACCATTCGTATACTTTAATGTAAGTGGTTCAAGTTGAGTAGCTTCATATAGTTTACTGCGAACGCGATAACATGATTCTAGACCACCCATAACGCGTTGCTCTACACCAACGCCTACTAATTCTTTTGAGTCAGCGGAATGAACGGTTTTAAATTGTTTTTCCGGTACGTCTTCTGTTGTTGTAACAGATGGATGTTCTAGTATTTGTAGTAAATTACATAAGTTTAATAAATTTTCGCCTCGAACTTGCTCTAATAAATCAGAACGCCCAACAATTGCTTGTAAATTTGTATATCCAAGCTGTCCTGTTAATCGTTGTAGTTCTACACCGAAAGAGGTGAATAAATTTAACAGGCCGGCAACTGCGCTTTCTAATTCGCGCGGAACGAAGCGGCGTAATCCGTGTTCTTTTGCTTGTGCTTCAGACTCGATTTGTGTCGCAATTCCAACATGGCAAGTATCTAGATGGCACCCACGGCAAGTAGTACAGCCGATTGCAATCATTGATAGTGTGCCAAATCCAATACGGTTTGCTCCGAGGAGCATGATTTTCAAGGCATCATTTACACTTCGAATACCACCATCTGCCCAAATCTCTACTTTATGTCTCATACTTGCTTCTAATAAAGCGTTGTGAGCGGCTTTAACACCAATTTCTACAGGAAGACCTACATGCTGCAATGCGTGAATACGTGCAGCACCTGTTCCGCCATCGAATCCGCTAATGTTAATAAAATCAGCGCCAGCTTTGGCGATACCGACAGCAATTGTTCCGATATTAGGAACGACAGGGACTTTCACGGCTACTTTGGCAAGTTGATTAGCTGTTTTAATTTCTGTAATCATTTGAGCTAAATCTTCAATTGAATAAATATCATGGTTATTAGAAGGTGAAATTAAATCTGAGCCGATTGTCGCATTACGTGCTTCAGCTATTTTGGCTGTCACTTTTGAACCAGGTAAATGTCCACCTTCCCCAGGCTTTGCGCCTTGACCAATCTTGATTTCAATTAAGTTTGATGAGTTTAGTAGTTCGGCATTTACTCCAAATCGTCCAGATGCCACTTGTTGTCCACGTGTATGTGGGTATTTCCCAATCATATCTTTAATTTCGCCGCCTTCACCGTTCAAGCTAATCATATTTAGCTGATCGGCCGCTTCTGCATATGCGCGAAAGGCGATTTCATTTTGAGAACCAAATGACATAGAACTAATAATAAATGGTAAATTATGATTTTGAATGCCGATAGATACTTCTTCAGTTGGAACGACATGTTTTGTTTGTTTCGTTTGAACAAGGTGTCTGATTGCGATTGGATTATTCTCTTCTAGTTCACTTAACTTGTCACGGTAATCATCATAAGAATTTCCTTTTGCAACATCGCCAATTGCTTTCCAAATTCGCGGGAATATATGAAATGATTTTCGCATTCTAATTTTAGGATTGTTATAATCCTCTGCTCGTATTTTTGCATCTTCAGTAAGTGATTCAAGTGAAAAGGCTAAATCATTTGAACCGAAGAAATTTGTAATCTGTAATATATTTGCGATTTCTTCATGTAACCCAATAGATGAATAGAGACGTCCGTAACCACGTAACTCATGAATTCCAATTGTTGAAATGACTTTTTCTAATCCTTTATTAAGTGCATTATACAGATTCGTAATTGGTGTTTTTGTTCCATCATTTACAGTGGCGAATAATAAATATGGATTAATACCATCTGCTCCTAATCCATATAGCGTGACAATGTCATGTAAGGAGCGAAGAGCACCAGAACGTATAACGAGAGAACAATTGCGGCGTAATTTATTTTCACTTAATGCTTGATGTACTTTAGCAGTAACTAAATGTGGATCAATCCACAATCGTTCATTTAGATGGGCTTTTGCGTCATCTAATACTAGTAGGGAAGCGCCATTGTTAACAGCAGCTATCGCTTCAAAACTAATGCGGCTTAATGCACATTGCAGAGTTTCTGACGAGCTGAATGTAGCAGAGATTGTGGCGATAGAGTTATGAGTCTTAAATAGCTCTATGAGTTGTTCGTACGTAATTGTGTGTAATTCCTCTGCAATAGGTTGTGCCACGCTGCCTTCTAAAATAATTGGTGAAAGCATTTCAACTACAAATGGCCGTTTTGCGCCGCTTAATAAACTTGGACGCTCTCCAAGTACAGTACGTGTAGAGAAGTGTTCAATTTCACGGTCACGGTCAATTGCAGGGTTTGTAACAACAGCTACACTTTCTTTAATAAAGTCAGCGATATTTCGTCTATCAGTATCGAGTGCGGCAAGTGGTGAGTCATGCCCAAGTGAGCGTATTGGCTCAACGCCTTTTGTTGCCATCTGTTCAAGGAGCTGAATATGTTCTCGGTCCCATCCGAAAGCGACATATTGTTTCGTTTCAACTTGAACAGAATCACATAGCCCTTGGATTTTTTTCGTTTCAGGGATAGATAAATTTAAATGGTAATTGGTAGTATCAATTCGCTTTTTAAAACGGTTATATACTTGGATTTGATATTTGTCATATTCATAAAGAACAAGTTCATCTTGTTCATTCCATTTTAATCCAACCTTTTCTCCAGGGGCGAGTGGTTTTGGTTCTGCTACATATTTAGTTGGTGATACAACTCCAGGTTCAGAAGAGAAAATATAAGAGCTCTCTGTCTCTACTTTCCATACTGGGCGTAATCCAAGGGAATCAACACTGAAAACAGCTTCATCTTTAAAACGGGAAATGATGCCAGCTGGTCCTTGTGCAAAATGTCCCCATGCTTCACGTATATACGTATATAAATCTTTTAAAGGTGTTTCATAAAGTTTAATTTCATTAATAATTGGAGGGAACAATATTTCCATTGCTTCAAATAAGCTGTAGTCGTATTGAACAAGTAGGGTTTCTAAGGTGCGGTTTAAATCTTGCGAGTCACTGCCTCCAGCAGTAAGTGGTACATCAATCATTTCAGCCTGCTCGCGTAATTTTGCAATTGTGTTAATTTCACCATTATGTCCGAGAATGCTAAATGGTTGTACACGAAAAAAATTAGATAATGTATTAGTAGAGTAGCGGTTATGTCCTAATGTCATAGTTGAAGCGATAAGTGGATGTTGTAAATCATTATAGTAGGCAACAAGTGTATCACCAGCACCTAGAACTTTATATACAACATGATCACGACTTAATGAAGCAACATGAATTGCTTCGTTTTCCTCTATTTTTATTGTGACAGAAAATAATGTTTGCTCAATATTTGTAATTTCGCTTTCTGCGATAAGGGCAACTTGCCAAAATAAAGGTTCTTCTTGTTTGCCAAGTGGACCGAGTGCATCGGAGTTTGTTACATCATCACTTTCGAAAATGATTGTAAAATTTTTGTTGTTTAATTGCGTACGAATATAATCTTTTAAGATAGTAATGTTTTCTTTTTTATTTAGAAAAAAATGTCCAACGATAAAGTGGGGATGATCCACAATCGTTGGATTATATCCGCTACTTTTTAGTTTTTCATTCCAAAGCGCTTTTGGTACATCAATGTGAATGCCGATGCCATCGCCCTCACCATTAATGAAACCAGCTCTATGATTCATTTTGACGAGTGATTGAATACAAAGGTCAATGTTTTCTTTTGTAGCAATTTTTCGTTTCTCCATAACGGAAACGATTCCACACGCATCGTGTTCTGCATTTCTATAATCTCGAAATAAAGACGGTGTCCATGTATTTTTTGTATTGAGCATCCGTCAATCCCCCCTCTTGTAAAAGTTAGAATAATCTTACTATTTAAGGTGCAAATCACCTTGTACACAGAGATAGTAATGCTGTAAAAGAATATAAAACAGATAATTATGAATAATTATACTATTAATACGGGGTTTATGAAATAGAAAAAAGGAAAAAAGAAAGGTGAGCTTTCTTTTTTCCTTTTAATGACGGGATTATTTATTGTCTGCTAGGGCAGCAAATGCTCTGCCGACAGCTTCGATTGTATATTCAATATCTTCTTTTGTATGTTCTGTCGTTAAGAACCATGCCTCGTATTTAGAAGGTGCTAAGTTAACTCCTTCTTGAAGCATAAGCTTGAAGAATTTACCGAACATTTCACCGTCTGTATCTTGTGCGGCATCGTAATCTTCAATTGTATTTGTTGTGAAGTATACAGTTAAAGCTCCTTTTAGACGGTTTAATGTAATGTCGATATTATGTTTCGTTGCTTGCTCTAAAATTCCTTTTTCAAGCATTGCACCAAGTTCATCTAATTTCTCATAAAGTCCTTCTTGTTGAAGCACTTCTAGACAAGCGATACCTGATGCCATAGAAGCAGGGTTTCCTGCCATTGTACCAGCTTGGTATGCAGGTCCAAGCGGAGCAACTTGTTCCATAATTTCTTTCTTACCACCGTAAGCACCGATCGGTAAACCGCCGCCAATAACTTTACCAAGCGCTGTTAAGTCAGGTGTCACACGAAGTAAGTCTTGAGCACCACCGTACATAAAGCGGAAAGCAGTAATAACTTCATCGTAAATTACTAGTGCGCCAGCTTCGTGAACAAGTTCATTCACTTTTTCAAGGAATCCTGGTTTAGGTTCTACAATACCGAAGTTTCCAACAATCGGTTCTACAAGGATAGCTGCTACTTCATGACCCCATTTATCTAACGCCTCTTTTAAAGTTTCTACATTATTAAATGGAACGGTAATAACTTCTTGTGCGATACTTTGTGGTACGCCAGCTGAGTCAGGAGTTCCTAAAGTAGAAGGACCAGATCCAGCTGCCACAAGTACTAAATCAGAATGACCGTGGTAACAACCAGCAAATTTCATGATTTTTGTGCGACCTGTATAAGCACGAGCAACACGAATCGTTGTCATCACTGCTTCTGTACCAGAGTTTACAAAACGGACTTTATCTAATGCAGGCATTGCTTCTTTTAACATTTTTGCGAATTTTACCTCTAGCGCTGTTGGTGTTCCGTAAAGTACCCCATTTTCAGCAGCTGTTGTAATTGCTTTTGTTATATGCGGATGAGCATGTCCAGTAATAATAGGACCGTATGCTGCTAAATAATCGATATATTTATTTCCGTCTACATCCCAGAAATAAGCGCCTTTCCCGCGTTCCATAGCAACAGGAGCGCCGCCGCCAACTGCTTTAAAAGAACGAGAAGGACTGTTAACACCGCCAACGATATGCTCTAAAGCTTCTTTATGTAATGCTTCTGACTTTGTGAATTTCACTACAATTCATCTCCTTACAAAAATCTATGTATTATTCTAACATGTTTTTCGAAAAGACGTATTGTTTGTGATAGCGAAGGCAGTTGGGTAAACTATTCGTTGTGACATTTAGGAGGGGGGGCCGATTATGAAATCGGTAATTGAGGTACAAGGGTTACGTAAAGAGTTTACAGCCTATTCAAGTCGTCCGGGCTTAAAGGGTGCATTTCGCGATTTATTAAATCGTAATTATAAAATAGTACCAGCAGTAAATGATGTATCTTTTACTGTAAAGCAAGGTGAAATGGTTGGTTATATCGGTGAGAACGGTGCTGGTAAATCAACAACAATTAAAATGCTTACGGGGATTTTGACTCCGACATCAGGGCAAATCACAGTAAATGGAATGAATCCACATAAACAAAGAGAAGAATTTGTAAGAACAATTGGTGTTGTCTTTGGACAGCGCTCGCAACTTTGGTGGGATATTGCAGTCCAAGAATCGTTTCGTTTATTAAAGAAAGTGTATGGTGTATCAGACGCTCAGTATAAGGAGCATATGGAGCACGTAATTGAAACGTTAGATATAGGGCCTTTATTAGATAAACCAGTTCGAAAATTATCTCTTGGTCAAAGAATGCGTTGTGAATTAGCAGCAGCCTTAATTCATAATCCACCGTTATTATTTTTAGATGAGCCAACAATTGGGTTAGATGTACTTGTGAAATTGAAAATACGTGAATTTTTAAAAGAAATGAACGAACGTTATAAAACAACAATTTTATTAACTACTCATGATATTACGGATATTGAAGCTTTATGTGAGCGTGTTATCATGCTGGATGAAGGAAATATTATGTATGACGGTTCTTTAAATAATCTTCGTACGCAGTGGGGAGCAGAGAAGGAAATACACTTTCAGTTTGTTGCACCAGTTTCCTATCAGGCTTTATCAATGGTTATGCCAGATAATCATGTTGTTTGGTCGAAAGCGAAAGAGGAAAACGCATGGGTTGCAAAAATTCCGAATGAAGAAGTTGTTATTTCAATGCTTATTTCTAAAGTAGTACAAGCATTTCAAATTAAAGATTTAAAAATTAACGAAGTGTCTACAGAGGAAATTATTCGTAACATTTATGAAGAAGGTATTACGCATGGGTAAGTATATTGAAATGATTCGGATTCGCTTTTTAATGATGCTTGCGTATCGTACAAACTATTATAGCGGGATTTTAATTTATACAATTAATATCGGCGCATATTATTTTTTGTGGCAAGCAATTTATAGCGGAAAAGAGAATATTGAAAGTTTATCTATTTCGCAAATGACTACGTATATCGCAATCGCGTGGATGGCACGTGCGTTTTATTTTAATAATATAGATAGAGAAATTGCGATGGAAATTCAAGAAGGCCGTGTGGCTGTAGAATTAATTCGTCCTTACAACTATTTAGGTATGAAAGTTATGCAAGGTCTTGGCGAGGGGATATTCCGTTTTGCATTCTTTTCCATCCCGGGCATGGTGATCGTTACGCTATTATTTTCATTGCAAATTACAACGAATTTTCAAACGTGGTTATATTTCTTCTTATCTTTAATATTTAGTTTTATTATTAATACACAAATTAATTTAATGACGGGAATGCTTACGTTTTTCTTATTTAATAATAGTGGAATTATGTATGCAAAACGCGTTGTTATTGATTTATTTTCAGGTCTATTATTACCAATTAGTTTTTATCCGTTATGGGCCCAAAAAGCAATGATGTTTTTACCGTTTCAGGCTATTAGTTATATTCCAAGTATGATTTTTTCTGAAGGTATACAGGGGAGTAAGTTGTATGAGGCTTTAGTATTTCAAGTGATTTGGGCAATTGTACTTATTATTCCAATTGTACTCATGTGGAGAACGGCGAGAAAACGTCTAATTGTACAAGGGGGATGATGAGATGCTATATATAAACTTATTTTTACAATATGCAAGTCAATATATAAAAACGAAATTGGAGTATCGAGGCGATTTTATCGTTGGTTTACTTTCTGATTTATCGCTTCAAGCAGTTAATTTAATATTTATTCTCGTTGTATTTGGGCATACACAAGCATTGAAGGGATGGAGTCGAGAAGAGGTAATCTTTATTTATGGTTTCTTTTTAGTACCATTTGCCATCTTTTCAGCTTTCTTTAATATATGGGATTTTAATGATCGATACATTATTAAAGGGGAGATGGATCGTGTATTAACGCGACCGATCCATAGCCTATTTCAAATTATATTAGAAAGAATGGAACTTGAATCTTTAATTGGAGCCATTACAGGGATTGTTGTAATGGGATATGCAGCTGTGGAGTTACAATTATCTTTTTACTGGTATGATTTCTTCTTATTTATATTGATGGTAGGAGGAGGAGCACTTGTATATGGAGGGATATTTGTTACGCTTGCGAGCCTTGGTTTTTGGTCGGATGCGAAAAGTTCAATTATGCCCCTTATGTATAACATAGGTAATTACGGGCGCTATCCTGTTAATATTTATAATCGTGTAATTCGTTTCATTTTAACGTTTGTTTTACCGTTCGCGTTTGTTGGAGTATATCCAGCAGCATACTTTTTAAGAAAAACAGAATGGAATAGTTATGCATTCGCGACGCCACTTGTTGGTGTTATCTGTTTTACGATTGCAATCAACCTCTGGAACCAAGGAGTAAAAAGATACCGTGGCGCGGGTAATTAATTATAGAAGCTTGTTCGTTTCTAAGGGATAAATCAGTCCTCCACCTCATACATATAAAATGAGGTGGAGGACATGTTATGGGGATTTATTCTATTAATTGCAGCAATCGCTATTTTGAAAAGTGTCCAATTATTATGGAGTTCTTATTCAGATTCAACGCGTTTTTTTTCGCTGTATAATTTGGCCACATTATTTTTGATCTATACAACAGTACTGATCGCGTTTGGATTAAGTTACGTTGTATTAGAGGAAATGGGTTTTGCAGTTTTGAAAGAGGACGGAGAAAGTTTGAACGTTCATTCTTTTCAACTCGTTGAAGTTTGTTTATATTTTAGCGCAGTTACTTTATTGTCTGTTGGATATGGTGACATATCTCCGATTGGAATTGGGCGATGGATTGCAATTGCAGAAGCGCTAATTGGATATACACTCCCTTTTGCTTTTGTGATGAGGTCTGTAATAGACAATGAAAAATAAGGAAGCATTTGTTATAGTAAAGGAAAAGAGTAGGAGTGATAACAATGATTACAGTAGGAGAAATGGCACCAGAATTCACATTAGAGGGAAGTAACGGAGAAGAAGTTAGCCTAGCTGATTTTCGCGGTAAAAATGTAGTTCTCTATTTTTACCCGAAAGATATGACGCCAGGATGTACAACTGAAGCATGTGATTTTCGTGATGCGTATGGAGTATTTCAAGAGAAGGATACGGTTATTCTTGGAGTAAGTCCTGATTCAGCGAATAGACATTTGAAATTCATTGAGAAACATGAATTGCCATTTACACTTTTAGTAGATGAAGATCATAAAGTAGCAGAGTTATACGATGTTTGGAAGTTAAAAAAGAACTTTGGGAAAGAGTATATGGGAATCGAGCGTTCTACATTCCTTATTAATAAAGACGGTGAACTTGTAAAAGAGTGGCGTAAAGTGAAAGTGAAAGGACATATTGAGGATGTTCTTTCTTATATAAAATAAATCTACGTTGGAGATAAAATATGCAGAAACAAGGCAAGTGTCTATACATATTTTACTGCCTTACATAAAGTGGAAGTGTAGGGCATACCTCCTCAGATGATAGTATTCCAAGTGCGATTATGTCGCACTTTTTTCTATGTAATATATGAAGAAAAAGGGAAAGATACATAAAAACAAGTCCTGAATATAAAAATAAACCACATACTTATAGTAGAAATATTGACGATTTATAAGAAAAGGAGTACACTCTTTATAAGAATTATAAAATAATAATCCGTATAGAATCGGGGTGCATGACGGTGGTCAAAGAAGAATTAAAAGAAGCGCTAGAAATGCTGAAAAATACGGGTGTACGCATTACTCCACAGCGTCATGCTATTTTAGAGTACCTTGTGGAATCAATGACGCACCCAACAGCGGATGATATTTATAAAGCATTAGAAGGTAAGTTTCCAAATATGAGTGTTGCAACTGTCTATAATAACTTACGTGTGTTTAAAGAGGTTGGACTTGTAAAGGAATTAACTTATGGAGACGCTTCAAGTAGATTTGATTATGTTACAAGTCAACATTATCATGTGATTTGCGAAAAATGTGGTAAGATTGTTGATTTTCCTTATGGAGGCTTGGAAAAGCTGGAAGAGGAAGCTGCGAAAACGACAGGCTTCGTTATCAATAGTCATCGCTTAGAAATTTATGGCGTTTGTCCAGAGTGTCATAAGGCGTAATATATAATAAAGAAAGAGGCTGACGGCTATACGTCAGCCTCTTTCTTTATTATATAAGGATTAGCGTGAGGTTAATCGGGATTTACAGTGCTAAGTTAGTAAGAAGGGTTAGATAAAAGTTTGTCGAATTTACTTTGTATTGGTGGAAATGAATTCTTGGAGGGGACATTTTGAAGAAATATGAGATTAAAAGTGACATTCCAACATTGGAAGAATATAAATATTTATGTGATTCTGTGGGATGGACTAATTATATGAACTTTGAGGTGGTGGAAATATCACTTCAAAATTCGATTTACTGTATAACAGTCAAGGATAATAATCAAATCATCGGCATGGGCAGAATTGTTGGTGATGGGGCTATCTATTTCTATATTCAAGATATAGTGGTTCATCCAGAGTATCAAAAGAATGGTATTGGAAAGAAAATAATGAATACTTTAGTAGAATACTTAAATCAGAATGCTCCAGATAAAGCATTCATTGGTTTGTTTGCGTCGCAAGGGAAAACGTCATTCTACGAAAAATATGATTTTAAAGATTATTCGCCTAACATGACAGGGATGTTTACTGTTATTTTGAAAAAATAGGTGTAATAAATTTAATAAAACAATTAAAAAGTTGATTTCTTAAGAAATCAACTTTTTAATGAGTTGAAACGTTTGTAGTGTTGCAAACTCGTATTTCCCTTGATACTTATGATTTATAACTCTTCTTATTATACTTTTCATCAAATTCTTTTCCTTCTAGATCTCGATCTAGTGTTAAAGGTTGATTGCAGTGCATACATGCATCGACACGGCCGAGCATTTTTGTTGGCTTATCACAGCTTGGACAAATAATTTGGATAGTCTTAGTAGATAACATACCAATCCAAAAGTAAACGACAGTGCTAGCGATAACAGCTAAAAAGCCAACCATCATAAAAGTTGTCATGATAATAATGTTTTCGCGGAAAAAGACACCTAAGTATGCAATGAAGAGGCCGATAAATACTAAACTTAATGCAAAGGTCCGGATTTTATTGATTTTGTTTGAATACTTAATGCTCATTCTCACCACACTCCTATAATAATAATATAACATAAAATTTAGAATTTTCACTCTCGTGTAAATTGATAAAGAGATAAGATATGAAATGGATAGGAGAGGAGCCATGAAGAATGAATGGGTGCTATAATGAATTTTAAGTTTTTAACGGGATGTGAAATTTTTTTGTAAAAAGTATTGACCCTGTATATACTGCATGATATATTAATAACCGTCGCTGATGCGGAAACGCAGAAAACGACAAAAAAGAAATTGAAAAACTTAGTTGACATTGAAAAATGAAGATGTTAACATAAGGAAGTCGCAAATGAGCGACCAAGTAGTTCTTTGAAAACTGAACGAAACAAACAACGTGAAACGTCAATTTTTATTTTTAGATGCTAGACAAACTAACTTTATTGGAGAGTTTGATCC
>NZ_JBXAHT010000005.1:0-207346 GCF_058795375.1 Bacillus sp. GW823-FHT06A10
TAAAGTTAGTTTGTCTAGCATCTAAAAATAAAAATTGACGTTTCACGTTGTTTGTTTCGTTCAGTTTTCAAAGAACTTGTCCGCCGCTTCAGAAGCGACTTCATCATATTAACATCTTCATTTTTCGATGTCAACTAAGTTTATAAATTTCTTTTTTGTCGTTTTCTGCGTTTCCGCATCAGCGACGTTTATTAATATACCATCATGATTTTTAAATAACAAGTGTTTTTTATAAAAAACACAAAAAAATTATCTATCCTACTTTCTTCTATAGAAAGAATTATTATCCTTCCTACTAAAAATAGTTATTCTGATTGTATACTACTACACTTCATTCAACCAAATTGCATTTCACAATACCTTCCCAGGTTTTCATTCTCTTCTATATTAAAGTTTATAATAATTATCCTTCTATAGAATAACGATATAACTTAGCCGTAAGAAAAAATCCCATCCACATTAAACAATTCCAATGCAAATATAAACTTAAGAATATTATTAGAGTTTTTTTACATTTAATTAATGAAAAATATCCATTTTTTGTTATATAGTAAGGAAGGATGTACTCAACTATAAATAAACCAATGGAGGAATTATTTTATGGATAGGTTAACAAAGTTTTCATTAAAAAACCGAGCTGCCATTATCATCATGATTTTTCTCATTTCCATACTCGGTGTTTATTCCGGCTCTAAATTACCTATGGAATTTTTACCAAGTATCGACAATCCAGCAATTACCGTCACAACCTTATCTCAAGGACTCGACGCTGAAACGATGACAAAGGATGTAACTGATCCTCTCGAAAAACAATTTCGCAATTTAGAACACATCGACACCATTACTTCTTCTACATACGAGGGATTATCACGTATCGACATTGCGTATACATCAAAAGCAAACATGAAAGATGCAGCACGCGAAGTCGAAAAAGCCGTCAATACAATTAAATTACCTAAAGATGTAACCAAGCCCGTAGTTAGTCAACTAAACACTTCTATGATTCCACTCGCCCAAATTACTATCCAGAAACAAAACGGGTTTTCAAAAGCAGATGAAAAACAAATTGAAAAAGAAATCGTACCACAACTCGAAAACATTGATGGTGTTGCTAATGTTATGTTTTTCGGAAAATCCACCTCTGAATTATCTATCGTACTTGATCCGAACCAATTAAAAAACAAAAACGTAACATCACAGCAGGTACTCACTGTTTTACAAGGAAAAGAAACTTCTACTCCAGCTGGGGCAATTACTGTTAATCAAGAAGAATACAACCTCCGCGTCATTGGGGACATAAAAAATGTAAATGACATTAAAAACATCACTGTGGCACCCCAAGTGAAATTGCAAGACATTGCTCAAATTGAAATTAAACAACACTACGATACAATCTCACATATAAACGGAGAAGAAGGCACAGGATTAATCATCATGAAAGAACCAAGTAAAAATGCAGTTGCCATTGGAAAAGAGATTGATAAAAAAGTTAAAGAGATAGATAAGGAATATAAAGATCAATTTTCTATTAAACTTTTGGCTTCAACCCATGAACAAGTTGAAAATGCTGTTACTAGCATGGGAAAAGAAGTAATACTTGGAGCAATCGCTGCAACTCTAATTATCTTAATCTTTTTACGTAACTTCCGAACAACACTCATCGCTGTTGTCAGTATTCCATTATCTATTTTATTAACACTCTTTTTACTACATCAATCTAACATCACACTTAACATTTTAACCCTTGGTGGTTTAGCTGTTGCGGTTGGACGTCTCGTCGATGATAGTATCGTTGTCATCGAGATTATTTTCCGCCGTTTACAAAAAGATTCTTTCTCTAAAAATATTATTCTTGATGCAACGAAAGAAGTCGCCGTCGCAATTACTTCTTCTACTTTAACAACGGTCGCTGTTTTTTTACCTATCGGCCTCGTATCAGGAGCAATCGGAAAATTAATGTTACCTATGGTATTAGCAGTTGTATATTCTATTCTATCATCCTTAATCGTTGCACTCACAGTCGTTCCACTTATGGCTTTTTTACTACTCAAAAAAACAAAGCATCGAAAGTCAAGTTCTTCATCACGATATGTCGCTACGTTAAAGTGGTCTCTTTCTCATAAATTCATTATTCTACTTACTGCATTTTTATTATTTGCAGGATCGATTGCAGTCTATATATTACTACCGAAAGCAAACATAAAATCTGAGGATGACACAATGTTATCTATTAACATGACATTTCCAGCCGATTATAATGCTGAAGCTCAAAAACAAAAAGCATTCGATTTCGAAAAGAAATTACTTTCTAATTCATATGTAACAGACGTTATTTTACGAATGGGATCTAGCGCAGAAGATGCACAATGGGGGCAAACAACTAAAAATAACCTTGCTAGTATATTTGTAGTCTTTAAAAAAGGTTCTGATATTGATCAATATATTAAAGAGCTAAAAAAGGAAAATAAAACTTTTGAGCCTGCTGAACTTGATTATATAAAAACAAGTTATTCAAGCTCTGGCGGCGGCAACAACTTACAATTTAACGTAACAGCTACTAACGAAGCGGATTTAAAAGAGGCGGCTACTATCGTCGAAACAAAACTAAAAAGCATGGATGATCTTTCTAAAGTAAAAACGAATTTAGAAGACTCTAAGAAAGAATGGCAAATTCATATTGATCAAACAAAGGCTGAACAACTAGGTTTAACACCAGAAATAGCTGCGCAACAAGTATCATTCCTTATGAAGAAATCACCTATTGGCGAAATTACAATTAATAATGAAAAAACTACTATTATGATAGAACATAAAAAGGAAAACATTACTAAACAAGAAGATATTTTAAATACAAACATACTATCACCTACTAATGGACCAATTCCTTTAAAAGACATCGCAACTATTTCAGAAAAACAAACGCAAACAGAAATTTTCCATAAAGACGGAAAAGAAACAATTCAAATTACCGCCGAAGCTTCAAATGAAGATTTGAGTAAAGTAAACACAGCAGTAAATAAAGCGATAACTGACTTAGATTTACCTAGCGGTTCAAAAGTAAATATCGCAGGAGCTACTGAATCTATGCAAGAGAATTTTACAGATTTATTCAAAATTATGGGGATTGCAATCGGGATTGTATATTTAATTATGGTTATCACCTTCGGGCAAGCACGCGCTCCTTTTGCAATCCTATTCTCCTTACCGTTAGCTGCTGTCGGTGGTATTTTAGGATTAATCATTTCACGAACACCTGTTGATGTAAATTCCTTGATTGGCGCATTAATGTTAATCGGGATTGTCGTTACAAACGCTATTGTATTAATAGAAAGAGTCCAACAAAATCGGGAACACGGAATGGAAACTAGAGAAGCCTTACTTGAAGCAGGTTCTACTAGACTACGCCCAATTATTATGACAGCTATTACAACAATCGTTGCTATGCTCCCGCTCCTATTTGGCCAATCCCAAGCAGGAAGTATGGTATCAAAAAGTTTAGCCGTCGTTGTCATCGGCGGTTTGGCAGTCTCGACTGTTCTTACATTAGTAGTCGTTCCAGTTATGTATGAACTATTAGATAAAATCGGGAGAAAAAGACGCTCCCGTAGGAAAATAAGCACTTCTACAGAAACACCTGATATTTAAAAACAAAAGACGTTATCTTCACAAATGAAGATAACGTCTTTTCTCTACTTAGTCATATAATCCATCATTTTTTCCACATATTGCTCTATAGGCTTACTAGAATCCACAATAAGGTATTCATTATTTAAAGGTCTTTGACTACCATTTAACCACTTTTCAAAACCTACTTCCGACTCCACCTTTTCAATTTGACTGATCATACGCTTACGTGTTTGCAGTCTCCTATTAATCTCTTCCATATCATTAAGATAACACTCAATATATTTATATTTCACACCATGTTTAGTTGATAATTTAATTCCTTTTTCAACCATTCCCTCATATAAACACGGACTATCCAATATAACACTATGCCCTTGTTCTAAATAAGAATCAATCAATACCCATTCGGCATCATACGCAAGCCCACCAACAATCGTTGATTCAATTCCTTTTACTTTTAATGATTTTAACAACGCGGATTTCAAAACATCATGATCTATAATTACAGCACCTGTTAATTTCGCTATATACTTAGAAACTGTCGATTTTCCTGACCCAGGAAAACCTGACATTTGCAGAAAAAACAAATTAAAACTCCTCTCTAAATTACATCTGTTCTTCTTTATAATTAATCACAAATTCAACAATCATTACATCCATTCCTTCTATATTAAAATACAAAAGAACCCCCTACTTATAAAATAGCGAGTTCTTCTTTATAATTTATGCCGCTTTTACCTTTTTCGTTGCTTTACTTTTTCTTTTCGTTCCTGTAAAGCGCTTGTGTAATATAGATGCTATCAAGCGTGAAATAACATTGAATAGTAATACCATAATAATTAATACAGCTGCAGATTTTGTCGCAATCAACTTCGCATCTGGAATAACTCCTTCAGAATTTAATTTCCAAATGTGAACCGCTAATGTTTCAGCTGGTCTAAACGGATTTAAAGGATGCGCAGGACTTGAGAAATCCGCTGCTGAATTTAAAATCGGGGATGTTAAACCCGCTGTGTAAATTAATGCTGCCGCTTCCCCAAATATACGACCCGCCGCTAAAATAATCCCTGTAATAATTTGTGGTAATGACGATGGGATAATAATACGAGCGATTGTTTGCCACTTCGTTGCACCTAATCCAAGACTTGCCTCTTTTACATTATGAGGAACTTCTGAAATCGCATTTTCACAAACACGCGTTAAACCTGGTAAATTTAAAATAGTTAAAGCAAGAGCACCACCCATTACTGTGTATCCCCAACCTGTCATTGTAACGAACACTAACAAACCAAATAAACCAACAACAATAGAAGGTAAAGACGCCATCGTCTCTATACATAGACGAACAAAATTTAAAAAACGTCCTTGTTTTGCGTACTCTGCTAAATATATTCCAGCACCTAATCCAAGAGGAATAGATATAATAAGCGTTATAACAAGCATGTAGAAGGAATTGAATAACTGCGGACCAATCCCACCACCAGCTCTTGTATTGCTTGGTTCTCCAAACAAGAAATTAGGATCCCAAAATCCCCATCCCTTTTGTAAAATCTCAAATACTAAGAACACTAGCAAAGCTACAACTAAAGCCGCAACCGCATAAAAGATACCCGTCCAAACTTTATTTACCGTTCTTGCATTCATTATTATCGCTCACCTCTTTGCCCAATCGCTCGAATTACTAAAATAAACAGGAATGAAATAACAAGTAAAATCATCGCTAAAGTCCATAGCGCATTGTTCCAAGCAGTTCCGTTCAATGTATTCGTCATGTCCATTGTTAAAATACCAGTTAACGTCGCTGTCGGACTATATATTCCTTCTGGTAATTTAATCGTATTCCCGATTACCATCTGAACCGCTAACGCTTCACCGAAAGCACGCGCTAAGCCTAAAACAACACCTGTTAAAATCCCTTTTTTCGCAGCAGGAACAATCACTCGGCTAATCGCTTGCCATTTTGTTGATCCTAGACCATAAGAAGCTTCTAAATAATCAAATGGAACAGAACGTATTGCATCAGAAGCGATACTAGCAATAGTAGGTAAAATCATAATACTTAATACAACAATACCCGCAATTAAACTAAAGCCTACTCCCCCAAACGAATCACGTAATAGTGGTACTAAAATCGTAACCCCTAATAATCCGTATACAACCGAAGGAATACCAACTAACAATTCTAGAACAGGCTTCAATACTTTATTTCCAAACTTTGGCGAAATTAAATTCATGAATATAGCAAGAGCTATAGCAATTGGTGCACTAATAATAACCGCACCTAACGAAACCACCGTTGAACCTACAATGAAAATTAAAGCCCCGAAGGATCCTTGATCAGCATTTGGATTCCATTTTGTCGATGTTAACATCTCAGTAAATGAGATACCACTTTGTGTAAAAGATTGAATACCTTTACCACAAATAAACGCAATAATAGCTAATGTAATTAAAACAATAAAAATACCACAAAACGTAACAAGTGATCTTCCTATATATTCACTTTTCACGTAATTAATTTGTTTTTTCCCCTTCATCACAGGACAGACCCCACTTCACAGATTGAAATGAACAGGACTGGCCTTGCAGCCAGCCCCATAAAACTTTATTACTTATTTAATTTAGACATTGGAATGTAGCCCATATCTTCTACTTGCTTTTCAAAGTCTTTACCTTTTACATAATCGATGTAAGCTTTTGTTGCTTCTTTCGCTTCACCTTTTGTTACCATATACTCGTAAGACCAGAATGGATATTTACCAGACGCAATGTTTTCAACTTTCGGTTCAGCACCATCAATTTTCACTGTTTGTAGTGCACCTTTTTTATCTCCAACCATGTAAGACATCGCTAAATAGCTTACTGAACCTGGAGTAGAATTGATAGCTTGCTCTACTGCACCGTTAGAATCTTGTGTTGTACCAGTTCCATCATTAATTTTCGCGTCTTTCATAATCGTTTTTTCAAATGTAGCACGTGTACCAGATGAAGCCGGACGATTAATTACGTTGATTTTTTCATCTTTTCCGCCTACTTCTTTCCAGTTTGTTACTTTTCCAGTGAAGATATCTTGTACTTGTTGCACTGTTAAGTTATCAACTTTTACATCTTTATTTACGACAAGAGCGAATGCAATCCCCGCTACCTTGTTATCTACTAATTCTTTCGCCTTTTCAGCATCTTTTATTTTATCTCCAGACGGAACATCTGAATTACCAATTTGTACTGCACCAGATGCTACTTGGTTAATCCCAGTTCCACTACCGCCACCTTGAACTTGAATAGAAACTTTTGAATTTTTCTCCATGAATTTCTTTCCAGCTTCCTCCGCAAGAGGTAGAAGAGCTGTAGAACCAGCTGCTGCAATCGTACCTGATAATTCTTGTTTTGTATTATCGCTTCCTTTAGCAGTTTCTTTACTAGTTGTATCTTCTGCTTTCCCACACCCAACTAATGCTCCTGCTACCACTAAAGCTGCTAAAGAAAATTTAATACCTTTTTTCATAACCATGTCTTGTACCCCCATTTGGATTATCACTTTTCGAATTCATTTTCTTTCGAACACAAATTCATTGTAGGACAACAATATTATGTGAGTGTTAAGCAATTTTTAATTTTAAGTAAATGACGATAATCATCCTCAAAAGCTAGGAATCCCAACATTTGTAGTTAAAGAAGCAAACAAAAACCACACTAACTATGCTGTAATGTAAATTTATTCTTAACAATGTAAATTCAATGTAAATGTTTTTCTCTCTTTTTCCCTTTTAGTTAAAGTTACATTTACAATTCCGCTGTATTTTGTAACTTTTTCACGCCTAATTTATGCACATTAAAAAGAATTTCAGTAATATTTTTTAGTACAACTAAATAAATTGGAACAATTCTAAAATTAAATGAATATTTTTAAAGTACTAATTGACAGCATCATCCAATGTAGTCTACTATATTACTAACAAAAAGTTTACCTAAGGAAACTTTTTAAACTAACACTAAAAATATAGAGAAGAGGTAACTTTTATGGTATCGGCTAATACTAAACCCCTTTCCGAGTTTAAAACAGGGGAGTTTGTACAAATTGAGAAGATACAATTAGAAGGAACTATGAAACGACGTTTATTAGATTTGGGATTTATCCCAGGGGCAACGATTAAAGTATTGCAACGCAGTCCACTTGGAGATCCGGTCGCTTATCAAGTGAGCAACACAACTATTGCACTGCGCAAAGAAGAAAGCTCCCTTATTTTCGGGGTATTAATAGGAGATGATTTCAGATGAGCAAACATCGTATTGCTTTAGCTGGTAACCCGAATACCGGGAAAAGTACATTATTTAATACTTTAACAGGTTTAAAACAACATACTGGAAACTGGACGGGAAAAACTGTTTTAAAAGCTGAAGGAGAATATGAACATAACGGAAGTAATTATACATTAATAGATTTACCTGGAACTTACTCACTATACTCAAATTCCGCAGACGAAGAAGTAGCGAGGGATTATATTATATTTGAAAAACCAGAAGTAACTGTAGTTGTCATAGACGCAACTGCTATGGAAAGAAATTTAAATTTAGCACTCCAGGTGATGGAGATGACAAATAATGTAGTCATTTGCATTAACTTAATTGATGAAGCCGAGAAAAAAGGGATTGTTATCGATGAAAAGAAATTAGCAAAATCACTTGGTGTACCTGTCGTTAAAATTTCAGCACGTAACCGAGTAGGCATTGGTCATTTGCTAAATGTTATTGCAAAAGTAGCAAATAAAAAACTAATTCCAACACCAATTAAAATTACTTACAGCGAAAAAATCGAAAATATGATTCAGGAATTAGAACCACAAATTTATAAAGTGTTCGGTGATACGTATCCAGCACGTTGGATTGCGTTACGTATATTAGATGGAGATAAAAATTTCTTAACTACACTTCAAAAACACCATAATGAACCACTTGTAAGGGAGGTCGTAATTAATGGAATCTCACTCAGCCAGTAAAGCTCTTCCATTAGACTATATTATTCAACATGCACAAACACTTTCAAAAGAAGATATACGAGATGATATAGTCGGAGATATTTACCGAACATCTGCAAGCATATGTAAAGAATCTGTCCAATATACAAATACTGATAAATTATATCGTTCCGAAAAACTAGATAAAATTTTCACATCTCCAATCTGGGGATTTCCAATTATGCTCGGTATTTTATCTATTATTTTTTATCTTACAATTGCAGGCGCTAACGTACCATCTGATATGATTGCCGAATTCTTCGGATGGGCCGAAGGATATTTAACATCTTGGTTCCAAGCAGCGCATGCACCTGAATGGTTACATGGCATTTTAATACTTGGTTTGTTCCGTGGTATCGGTGCTGTTATTAGCGTTATGTTACCACCTATGGCAATCTTTTTCCCTATGTTCGCGCTATTAGAAAACTACGGATACTTACCACGTGTCGCGTTTAATATGGACCGCTTATTCAAACGATCCGGCGCACACGGGAAACAATCTTTAACAATGGCAATGGGATTTGGTTGTAATGCAGCAGCCATTATGTCAACACGTATCATTGAATCACCACGTGAACGTATGCTAGCAATTTTAACGAACAACTTCGTTCCTTGTAACGGTCGCTGGCCTATGTTAATTTTAATGGCTTCACTATTTATGGCTGCTGGTTATACAGGCAGTATGCAAACATTGGTTACTGCTGGCGTTGTAGTTGGAATGGTTGTAATTGGTGTTATTATGACATTAACTGTTTCTTGGGTACTATCAAAAACAGCCTTAAAAGGGGTTCCAACTCACTACACACTGGAGTTACCTCCGTACCGCAAGCCAAAAGTTTGGAATACAATTGTTCGCGCAACACTCGATAAATCAATCTACGTTTTAAAACGAGCTATAGTTGTTGCTGCCCCTGCAGCTGCATTAACTTGGTTACTTGCTAATATTTTTATTGGTGACACAAGCTTACTTATGTATTTTGTAAACTTTCTAGATCCATTTGCTAAAATGTTAGGACTTGACGGCTTTATTCTAGCTGCATTCATTCTTGGACTACCCGCTAATGAAATTGTAATCCCAATTTTATTAATGTCTTACTTATCAACTGGGGCTTTAACTGAAATAGATGATTTTAATCAAATTAAAAATCTATTCCTAGAAAATGGTTGGACTTGGTTAACAGCGTTAAACACAATGTTGTTCTCACTTCTTCATTTCCCGTGCGGAACAACACTTGTTAATATATACAAAGAAACAAAAAGTGCAAAATGGACATTCTTATCGTTTGCAATCCCTACCGTTATCGCCATTGTTGTTACATTCCTCTCTACACAATTGGTACATTGGTTAGGGCTTGTATAAAGCAAAGCATACATAGAAGGCATCCCCCTTCACATATGCTTTGCACGAAAGAAACCTGAAAATTATTCAGGTTTCTTTTTTTGTACATCAGTATTCCACGGCTGTGCTCCATACGTTGTGAGTTTTTTATGAATGAAATAAATAGCCCCCGGCAGCACTGCCATTAATATCGTGCAACTAATTCCTAATCCAGTAAACAACTTTCATCACCTTATTTCACTCTTTTCGGTAAAGCTGAACCTGAATGTTCAATTGTTGGATGAACATGAACAGTAATTTCAGCATTACTAAAGTAATTTTCGCCTTGATCCCAATTCTTACTTACCTTTTTCCACTCTTTATAATTATGTCGCTTATACACTTCCCCTAACTCTAGTACATCTACCTTATATTTTTTTTGAACAAGTTTAATTGATTTTTGAATACGCTTCTCCATTTCTTCCGATATATCCTTCTCTAAACGCTTTTCATTCAAAACCTTTTTATGATCACTGAAATGCAACTCAGCCAATGTGCCTTCCAGAGATAAATGAATATTAAATTTCGGTTTTGTAGCATTCGTTGTGGATACTTTAATTTTTCGACGTAACTTATGAATTTCATATGTAATAAGTTGATTCTTTTTACGGATGGTAAAAAAACCTCCAATTTTTTTGCCTATTATATAATTCATCCCTACTGTTTCTTCCCCACTCAAATTGCCTACACATTTATTATCCTTTCCACGAAACAATGCTGCACCGTTCATTTGTACTCCTTGTTTTGTTAGTTCCAGAATAGGTAATACAAAACTTCGGTTAGAGATCATCTTTTCCTGCACCTCACCAATTCTTGCAGCCTCAATCATTTGGGCATTTTTCGGAGGGTGTTCAGCTAACATATCAATATACTGCGCCGGTAAATTTTCAGGCTTGGCACTTTGTTTTAAAATAGCTTCGGCATTTTTATTAGAAACGAACAAACGAATATTTCTTCTCATCTCATGATCGCGAATATATACATCTAACGTATTTTGTAAAATGTATGGATGTGAAAGTAATTCTTCAGAGAAAATAATCACCTGTATATGAGGGAAAAATAATGTACGACTAATTTTTTTGGCGATTATTCTTATTTGTTCAAATACACTATCTGCTTTTGCACTAACATTAATATAATTTTCGCTATCCCCACCCCCTTGTCCACCCTGTTGAGACAATTTACTGGGGAGTACCATCTGATAGGTCCCTTTCATAATTGGATTCGCTTTCTTCTCCTTCACAATATCGTAAGCCGCTCCTACTACAAATCCTCTTTCTTCTATCTCTTCTAACTCAGAACACCCACTCATAAATCCAGTTAAAGCCATAACCATTATAATTTTAAGAAGGTGTTTCATTTCCACCATTCCTTCTTTTTATTTTATATACAATTAAAACGAGCAAAGGAGCTAACACAACAAACCCCATATCTATCCAAGCTAAATAAGTCCCATAACTTGATAAAGTATTTAAACTACTAGGTATCATATTCACCATAAAAATAATAGGGGCACTTATGAAAATAAAAATTTGTTTCTTCACTTTCGGAAACATAGCACAAAACAATAAAGATGCGACGTCATAATACATTGCTGTAGTGTTATAAATAGTAATAATCCAAGTTGTAAAAAAAATCGCATCAAACCTTTCTAAAAATCCTCCACCAATTTCAATTTCTTTCCCTAATTCAATTGTTGGATATGTCAATCCACGTGTTGTCATATACGTAAAAACACTAATACAAGTTACATAAATTAAAATGTATGACAGCACGTTTACCATCACCGCTTTCGCGACTGCCATTGGCGCTTTTTTCGCTGTCTTATCATTCAGCAACACCGCATAAAATAAAGCTACTTCAAATCCAATAAACGTAAAAATAGAATTTTTAACTCCAACAGCATATTGACTTACTTTCGTTTGAAAAGCTGGTAGTAAATTATTTATTTCCATTAAATTTATATTCAATAAAGAAAGAAGTACTATCGCAATTAAAACAATAGGCAAGAATAAAACATTTAACCTTAATAAGGCTGCTCTTGATCCTGCTATTCCATAAATAACAACTAATAAGAAGAAAAAAGACAGTAGTTGTATTGGTGTATCACTAAATAAATACGTTTGAGAAATAACTGAAATCATTCGCGATTCATACGCTGTCAAAGCAGCAAACGTTAATACTAAAATACTACTAATTGTGTATGCAACAGGCTTCGTCAAATGCGCACTCGTATATTGAACAAAATTTTGTTTTGGAAATAAGATAGCCACTCTCGTCACAAACCAGCCTAAAACTGCGCAAATCAGTCCACCCAAAAGCAAGATAATCCAACCGTCCGAAAATAAAGTTTGGTTAGCAATATCTCTTGGCATAGACAATGCCCCTATACCAATAATGGTCGATGATACCGCAAACCCAATTTCCCGAGATCCAATCTCTTCATCGCCATACTCAAATGGTTTCAATTATTTTCGCTCCTTTGGACGTATTGTAGAATCTTTTGTTTGTAAGTACTCCGGTCTATCTTTCAACATCGCTTTTGGTATGCGAATAAATTCTTCTTTCCAATCTTTATAAAATGCAGGAGCAATTGGAGTTGTATACGGTATACCAACACTTGTTAAATTTGTAATATGAACAGCAAGTGCAATCAGAGCTAGAATGATCCCATACAACCCAAAAGCAGTTGCAGCTAATACAAAGACGAAAAGTAAAATCCGGAACGTAATCGTAATACTATATACAGGAAGCGAGAACGTAGCAATCGCAGTAACTGCAATAATAATAACTAAAAACGGATTTACAATCCCTGCATTTACCGCAGCTTCTCCAATTACAAGACCTCCTACAATCCCTATCGTTTGTCCCATTGGTTTGGGCAATCGGATTCCAGCTTCTCGTATTAATTCCATAGTCAAGGCCATCATTAACGTTTCAATATATGCTGGGAACGGAACACCTTCCCTCGCACCTGCAATTGAATAAGCCAGTTTAGAAGGAATAAGTCCTTGATGATAAGATACAAGTGCTACATACATAGCTGGTAACAAAACCGCGATTATACCTGAACCCATACGTAAAAATCTTAGTAACGTTCCAATCACCCAGCGCTCGTAATGATCTTCTACAGATTGAAAAATATCAACAAACACAAGCGGTGCAATAAGAGCAAACGGAGATCCGTCTACTAAAATGGCCGCTTTTCCCTTCGCTAATGACGCTATAATATTATCTGGCCTCTCTGTATTCAAAAACTGTGGAAATGGAGATAAATTATTATCCTGAATTAATTGTTCAATCGTACCTGTTTCCAAAATAATATCTGTCACTATTGATTGAAGACGGCGATCTAACTCTTTTACAATGTGAGGATTAATAATATCTTCTATATATACTAGGGTTACTTCTTTCTGCGATCGCTTCCCCATAATATAAGATTGGAACCTCAACTTTGGATCGCGTAAACTGCGTCGGATTAACATTTTATTCACATTAATATCTTCATTTAATCCAACTCTCGGTCCGCGTATTAAATCTTCTGTCACTGGTGGCTCTAAACTTCTCTTCTCCCAAGCCCTACTATTAATAACGATAGCAGTTTGAATATTATCAATTAATATAACTGTATCTCCCGCTAAAATCGCATTTATAATATCCGGAAACGTTGTCTTCTTACCCACTTCCGCAATAGAAATAAAACGATCCAATAACGTCTGAACGACAGCCGCTTCATTTTGCACTTCTTCATATTGAAGAGTACGAACTACATATTTATAAACATTATCCTTGTCTGTTAACCCACATAAAAACACAACCGCACAACGTGTAAAACTCCCAGCAAGAACAACTTCTCTAATTGTTAAATCATTAGGTGAACCTAACTCATCCCTAATTTCTTTCATAACTTCAAATAAGTTACCTTCAAGCTCTAACAATTTCCCCACCTAACTTCCTTTTCAACAAGTTTTTAGTTAGATTCCGCTAATTGAAGAAAATATATACAAAAAAGAGCTATCTCTTTTCAAAGATAGCTCCAATAAACGAATTACTTTTCTACTATTGTAGTGTTTTTCTTTATAAATACACCTTTTGTAAATCCACTAACTACAAACATCACAATCATATTAATTAACAATGCGACTATGCCCACATTCAAATCTTTTATATACTGCGGAAAACTCGGAAACATCGTAGCTATAGTTGAGCCAGATAAGGTAATATATGCGACCACTGACAGCCCAACTCCCATTCCTGCAATCGCTCCTTGCTTCGTAACAATTTGGCGCGGAAACAAGCTACATACAAGTGCAGGGAAAAGTTGCGTAACGATACTGTACCCCATTAAGAGAAGTGCTCCTATTGTTTCCCCTCCTTTAAATGTAAATAAAACTGCCACGAGCGTTACTACAGGCACAAATAATTTTGCCATCTTAGCAACTTGTCTATCTGAAGCATACGGAACGATCGTTCGATAAATATTTTTTGCTAACAGTGTAGAAGCCGCCATAACAAGCATAGAGCCTGGAACCAATGCCGTTAATACTCCCGCACTACCAATAATCCCAATAAACCAAGGATCAAAAGTTTGTAAAGCAAGACGGACTAACGAAAGATCTACATCCGCTCCCTTTAACCCAGGAACTTGCAATATAGCAGCAAACCCTGCGAAAAATACGAAAAGTAACACTAAAGAATACAGTGGCATAATTGCTGCATTTTTACGAAATACTTTTTCATTTTTTGCAGAAAAAGCAGAAGCAAATGTATGAGGCCACATATAGAAACCGAGGGCCGTTAATATAATAGTAGAAACAAACCAAGAAATACTCATTCCTTCTTCAGGTAAAGATAAAAATCCCGGTTTCGCTGCCTCTACAGCCTCAAACATCGGCTGAAATCCTCCATAATAATGATAAGGTAAATATATACCTAAAAACATAACGATAAACAGTATCATAATATCCTTCAAAGCGGCCGTCCAAGCCGAACCATGTATACCTGAAACCATTACATATATAGTTATAACAATAGCACCAATCCAAACCGCAACAACAGGTGATACCCTTCCGTAAGACGCTTCTGAAACGATAATTCCCAGTCCCTTTAACTGTAAAACAAGATATGGGATGATGGAAACAACACCAACAATTGAAACAATAAGTCCAAGCGCCTTACTTCTGTATTTCTTCGCAAAAAAATCCGACTGCGAAACAAGGTTATGCTCTTTTGCATACTTCCAAATCGGTGGCAATAAAAAATACGATAAAAGATAAGCTAAAGCACCATAACCTAAAATATAAAAGGTAGGTGCGCCTTTACTATATGCCCAGCCGCTTCCTCCTAAAAATGTAAACGTCGTATAAATTTCACCTGCCATAAGGAGAAAAACAAAAATAGTGCCAAACCCTCTTCCTCCAACTGACCATTGCTCTAAATTCATATCTTTTCCATGTTGTGCCCGAATCCCTAAAAATAGTGCGAGAAACAAAAATAAAATAATGATAAGTAATGCAGTCATTTTACATCCTCCTTATTAGCAGGATCAAACACGTACACAAGCCCCATACAAAGAGATGTAATAAACACTGATAATAATACCCAAAATAATAAAAAGGGCATCCCTAATACGTAAGGAGTAACTGAATTCGCAAATATTGGCCCAGCTACTAAACAAAGAACTGGAATAAGCGCTAGGATGTGTATTTTCTTCATCTCATTCTCCTTTACTTATAAAGTTCATAATGGCTGATACAAAGACTTCCACTCCAATCGGTAATGCATCTTCGTCAATCGTAAAACGAGGGTGATGGTGAGGATATATAATACCTTTCTCTTTATTTCCTGCTCCGATAAAAAAGAATGTCCCCGGTGCCTTTTGTAAAAACGCTGAAAAATCTTCTCCAGCCATCGTTGGCTGTAAACGAACAACTCTATCCCTTCCATAAAGTTGTAATGCCGTTTGTTCAATAAGCTCTGTAGCTTCATAGTCATTTACAACTGGTCGATATCCATATTCATATGAAAATGTATATTTCGCTCCGTAAGATTCCGTAATATACTTCACAATCCGCTCAATCTTCTTCTCTGTTTCACCTCGTAATTCATGTCTTAAACTTCTCACTGTCCCTTCAATCTCGGCTTGCTCTGGTATTACATTATGAGTTGTCCCCGCATGAAATTGCGTAACAGATATTACGAGCGAATCTAATGGATTCGTGAGGCGAGATACAATTTGCTGAAGTTGCGAAACGAATTGTGTTCCGATTGCGATACTATCCACCGTTTCATGAGGGATTCCAGCATGTCCACCTTTTCCCTCTATCTTAATTTTAAAAACATCCGGTGCAGCCATTGCAGGACCATAAATAACACCTATTTTCCCAACCTCTAACGACGCCCAAAGGTGAGCACCAATAATATAATCCACACCTTCCATTACACCTGCAGCAACCATCTCCTCTGCACCACCAGGAAAATTTTCTTCAGCATGTTGGAATAGAAAACGAATCTCCCCTTTAATCTTCTCTCTTTCTTCTACTAACTTATGTACAACCCCAAGTAATATCGCTATATGTCCATCATGACCACATGCATGCATTACACCTTTGTATGTAGAAATAAAATCAAACTCATTTTCTTCATGAATAGGAAGAGCATCCATATCAGCTCGAACCGCAACTGTTTTGCCCGGATGTTTACCTACTAACTTTGCCATCACACTATATTTAGTCGGCCGTGACACTTCTAAATATGGGAATTTCCGAAGTATATCGAACACAAACTGCGATGTTTTTTCTTCTTGAAAAGATAACTCTGGATACTTATGAAAATGCCTTCTCCACTCAACTAACTGATTTTTTGACAAAACAAATTCTTTTGCAACATCCATACCCCTTCACTCCTTCTTCACCAAGTTAAATGTTATTATAACGTGAATTGTTAACTTTTAAAAGAATCTTCTGAATTTTCCGTAATAATAACTCAAAAAGAAAAAGCCACCCAAAAGATGACTTTTTCATTATTATAAAATAGTAATTGCTTGTTTTCCCATTTGCTCCCAAGCTTTCTCAAATTCTGCTCGCGGAACAGCCAAACGCGGATTATTTTTAAGAGGATCATTTACATATACAAAGTTTTGATCATATCCAATTACTACTGCACTATGCTCATAATATGTAATTTTCACTTCACCTGAACTCGTATTCCATGTTTCAAAACTACTTTCAGCTAGCGGCTTAAACGTCGTATTAATAATGACCCATACTGGAGAACCAGAACTAATTACTTTATATATATCTTGCATGTCTCTACCTGTTAAATTAATTACTTTTTCAGGAACATATTTTTCTGCCAAATTAAAAATCGGTTGATTATATACACCATATCCAGGCTCTGCCTTTGTATAAATATTTCCAACAAACCCTTCGTAAGGATTTCCCCGTACGCCATTTTGTTCGAATGGAACGCGATGAATTTCGCTAGCAAGTTGCATCTTATCTACTTGTACACCTTTATATTGCAACAACATAGCTAAACTTGTCACTTCACATCCTCGGGGTAATTCTGGTAATTGTTTAATAAACGGAACATCCTCAATCATAGCTGCTTCTTTCATTTCAGATAGAAACTCTAAGCGTAGAACTTGCGCCTTTTGCATGATTTTATCTTTCCCTATAAAAAATGCAGCAGCAAGTATAATCCCAAAAACAAAAAGATATTTTAACTTTTTCATTATAAACAAAACTCCATTAATTATTATTTTACAGACACAACTCTTATCATTGTACCCTTCTTCTTACTAGTTTGCTAGAAAGATCATGTGAATTATCGCTCATAGAATTAATTATAAAAATTCTAATTATTTTTAATAAAAAGAAAAATAAATATACATTTCCAGAATATTTTGCTAAAATCAAAATTGTTAACATAGTGAAGATATCACCATGTTAACAAACATTCTTAGAGTATTTAGTCATAGTTCGTTTATTTACATACTCCATTCATTTCATAGTAAATAAACCGAGTGTGTTGCATCCCCCACTAATGATTAAAAACTCAGAATAAAACGAAGTTCACACATTCAAGAAAATACGGGGTGAGGGGCATATGAATCAACAAATTGAACAAACAGATTTAAAACGAACAATGAAAAGTAGACACCTATTTATGATTGCACTCGGCGGTGTTATCGGAACCGGGCTATTTATGGGATCTGGTCAAATTGTCCATAATGCCGGACCTGGTGGTGCTATTCTTGCATTTTTAGTCGGTGGATTTGTTATGTATTTAACGATGTTATGTCTTGGTGAATTATCCGTTGCTATGCCAGAAGCAGGTTCATTCCAAAGCTATGCAAGCAAATTCATTTCACCTGGTTTTGGATTTGTTGTCGGTTGGATGTATTGGCTAAATTGGGCTGTTACAGTTGGCGTAGAGTTAACAACTGTAAGTATTTTAATGAAACGCTGGTTTCCAGACGTTTCTTCATGGATTTGGTGCGTTACATTTGCAGCAGCGCTCTTTCTCGTAAACGCTTTATCAGCAAAAGCATATGCAGAAGCAGAGTTTTGGTTCGCAAGTGTAAAAGTCGCAACAATTGTTATTTTCATCGTACTTGGTGGCGCTGTTATGTTCGGTCTACTAGACTTTAATGGAAAGCCAGCTCCAATGCTTCATAATTTCACTGAAAATGGCGGGCTATTTCCAAACGGTGCATTAGCTGTTCTTCTTACGATGATTACGGTAAATTACTCCTTCCAAGGAACAGAATTAATCGGAATCGCTTCAGGAGAAAGTGAAAATCCTGAAAAAACAATTCCAAAAGCAATCAAAAATACAATTTGGCGAACTCTCTTCTTCTTCGTCTTAGCGATATCAGTTGTTGTAGGTTTACTCCCGTGGCAAGAGGCTAATCTAGTCGAAAGTCCCTTTGTACTTGTATTTGATGTAGCCGGTGTCCCATATGCAGCAGACATTATGAACTTTGTTATTATTACAGCTGTATTATCCGTTGCTAACTCTGGTCTATACGCAAATTCTCGTATGCTGTGGGCGATGGCAAAACAAGGAATGGCAAGTCCAGCATTTACGAAATTAACTAAAAAAGGTGTACCGCTAAATGCATTAATTTTCAGCCTAATTTTCGCTAGCCTTTCCTTATTAACAAGTGTATTTGCGGCAGATACTGTCTTTCTAGTTTTAACATCTATTGCAGCAATGGCTGCTGTTGTCGTGTGGATGTCAATCGCCGCTTCACAGTTTTTCTTCCGTAGAAATTTCGTGAAAAATGGTGGCGACATAAATGATTTAAAATATCGTACACCGCTCTATCCACTAGTTCCAATCGTAGCGTTCTCGCTCAATTTCATTACATTTGTTAGTTTGGCTTTCATTCCAGATCAAAGAATTGCTCTTTATTGTGGCATTCCATTCATGATTATTTGTTACATTTTATACCAAGTTAAATATAAAAAAATTGTCAAACTTGAACAGCCACGAACTGTCACACAAGAAATAAACTAAATATACAAAATATTCAGCTATCTTTCTTATCATAAGATAGCTTTTTTCTATTTCTTGGATATCCTGGTATAACTTTATTTATCTTAAAATTTTCACAATCACGTTTTTCTCTGGAAAATAGTTTACAATGTAATCAAGTTACAAATGATATTCACCTTAAAAAGTGTGCATTTGTGTCTATTTTTTAACAATATATCAAAAACTATTGCCTTCTATAAATTAATAGGTTTATATTGTTTTATTGGCATAGTTTCAATCCAAGGAGAAAGGAGATTTTCAATCGTGCAACTAAAGAAAGCGTTTTGGAAGTTGGCTTCGCTTCTTCCGTTATCATTACTTCTGTTCCTCGGTGGCTGTGATAAAAAACTCGCAGTATTAAATCCGCAAGGACCTGTTGCAAAAGCACAGTATGATTTAATTGTTTGGTCATTCTTGCTTATGTCATTAATTATCGCAATTGTATTCATTCTGTTTACAGTCATCTTGATTCGTTATCGTGAAAAACCAGAGAATATGGACTATGAGCCACCTGAACAACACGGTAACACATTACTAGAAATTATTTGGACGCTTGTTCCTGTTATTATCGTTATCGCATTATCGATTCCAACAGTAAAAGCAACTTATGCTTCGGAAGAGGTTCCGAAAGAGTCCAAACATATTAAACCAGTTGAAATTTATGTTACATCTGCAAACTGGAAATGGTTATTCAGTTACCCAGAGGAAAAAATTGAAACCGTTAACTATTTAAACATCCCAGCTGGTGTACCAATTCAATTCAAACTGACTTCTGTCGGCCCAATGAATGCTTTCTGGGTACCAGAACTTGGTGGTATGAAGTACACAATGGATGGCATGATTATGGATCTTTATTTACAAGCTGATAAACCAGGTTCTTACCTAGGTCGTAGTGCGAACTTCTCTGGTGAAGGATTCACTCACATGGAGTTCGAAGTTGAAGCGAAAACTAAAGAGAAATATGACAAGTGGGTTAAAGAAGTACAACAAACTGCTGATAAGTTAACAGAACAGAAATACAACGAAATTATTAAACCTGGTGTAGTTGGACGCATGACGTTCTCTAGTCACCACTTAAGTTATGTAGATCCAAAATCACTTGAATATTGTGATTACAACTACTACAAAAACAAAAAATAATAGCTATTATTCCAACAGATTGGAGTGAACACAGTGAAGCTTGATGAATTCTTTGTCACAGGTGACCCGATTATTTACGGTGCAGACGCTTCTATCGTTCTTGTGACATTAGCAATCATTTTCGTACTAACAAAGTATAAAAAATGGAAATGGCTTTGGGACGAATGGTTGACAACTGTTGACCATAAAAAAATCGGAGCCATGTATATTATTTCTGCGGTTATCATGTTATTCCGTGGTGGTATGGATGGTTTAATGATCCGTGCACAGTTAACATTCCCAGAAACAACTTATTTAAACGCTGAACACTATAACGGAATCTTTACAACGCATGGTACAGTAATGATTCTTTTCATGGCAATGCCATTCGTTATGGGATTAATGAACCTTGTAGTACCATTACAAATTGGTGCTCGTGATGTTGCATATCCGTTCTTAAATGCTTTAAGTTTCTGGTTATTCTTTGTCGGAGCAATGTTATTCAACATCGCTTTCGTAATCGGTGGTTCTCCAGACGCTGGGTGGACTTCTTACTTCCCAATGGCAGGTACAGAGTTTACTTCAGGCGTAGGAAATAACTACTACGCAATTGCATTACAGATTTCAGGTCTCGGTACGCTAATGACCGGTATTAACTTCCTTGTTACTATCTTAAAAATGCGTACACCTGGTATGACTTTAATGAGAATGCCAATGTTTACTTGGTCAATCTTAATTACAACAATTATCATTATTTTTGCTTTCCCAGTATTAACAGTTGCTCTTGCATTAATGACATTTGACCGTCTATTCGATGCTCACTTCTTTACGATGGCGAGCGGCGGTATGCCGATGTTATGGGCCAACCTGTTCTGGGTATGGGGTCATCCTGAAGTATATATCGTTATTTTACCGGCATTCGGTATTTTCTCTGAAATCATTAGTACATTCTCACGTAAGCGTCTATTCGGTTACAGTGCGATGGTATACTCAATGGTTGCAATTTCTTTACTAAGTTTCGTCGTATGGCTTCACCACTTCTTCACGATGGGTGCAGGTCCAGCGGTTAACTCATTCTTCTCGATTTCGACAATGGCGATTTCGATTCCAACCGGTGTTAAGATCTTTAACTGGTTGTTTACACTGTATAAAGGACGTATCCGTTTTACAGTTCCAATGCTTTGGTCATTGGCATTTATTCCAAACTTCGTAGTCGGTGGGGTTACAGGGGTTATGCTTGGAATGGCAGCAGCTGATTATCAATACCATAACAGCTACTTCCTAATCGCTCACTTCCACTACGTATTAATTGCAGGTACAGTATTCGCTATGCTTGCTGGATTCACATTCTGGTATCCAAAAATGACTGGTCATATGTTAAATGAACGCCTAGGTAAATGGACATTCTGGATCTTTATGAGCGGATTCAACATCTGTTTCTTCCCAATGTACTTCTTAGGTTTAGACGGTATGACTCGTCGTATGTACACTTACTCTGAAAGTCTTGGATGGGGATGGCTAAACCAAATCGCATCTGTTGGTGCGGTAATGATGGGTATTGGCTTCCTACTTCTTTGCTACAACGTAATTTGGAGTGCACGTCACGGTGAACGTGACACAACTGGAGATCCATGGGATGGCCGTACACTTGAATGGGCAACTCAATCTCCTGTACAACATTACAACTTCGCGAAACTTCCAGAAATCAAAGAAGCTGATGCTTTCTGGTACATGAAAAAACGCGGAGAAACAGTTACACCAGCAGCAGAAGATATCAAACCAATTCACATGCCAAGTAACTCTGGTGTGCCTATTATTGCGTCTTTATTCTTCGGTCTTGCAGGTTTCGCATTAGTATTTAGCTGGTTCTGGCTTGCAGCAATCGGCGGCGTTGGTATTTTAGCTTGCTTAATCTATCGTTCATTCGATTATGATGATGGCTACTACGTAAGTGTTGATGAAATTAAAGAAACAGAACATATAGCATGAGAGGTGAAATGACATGGCGGCTTTAGATAAAAGCTTACCTTTGGAATATCAATCCGAACAAAGCAGATTGAATATCCTAGGATTCTGGATTTTTCTTGGGGCTGAAATTATGCTGTTCGCAACACTTTTCGCCTCTTATCTAGTCCTTGCTGGTCGTACGGCAGATGGCCCAACTCCAGCGCAACTGTTTGAACTTAAAACGCTTTTAATTCAAACATTACTACTTTTAACAAGTAGTTTCACATGTGGTATCGTAATTCACGAAATGCGTAAGCACAACCAAAAAGCAATGCTTGGATGGTTCATCCTTACATTACTTTTAGGTGCAGGTTTCCTATTCTTTGAAATCGAAGAGTTCATTATGTACATCGGTGAAGGCGCAACAATTCAAACAAGTGCTTTCCTATCTGCATTCTTCGTTCTTCTTGGAACGCATGGAGCCCACGTAACAGGCGGTATCATTTGGGCAATTTGTGTTATTATCCAAATTTTAAAACGAGGTTTAACACCAGTTACAGCTCGTAAAGTATTCATTATCAGCTTATACTGGCATTTCCTTGATCTTGTTTGGGTCTTTATTTACACACTAGTTTACTTGAACGGGATGGTGGCGTAGATGGCTCAAAACAACAATCAAGCAAACGGGCATGCGCATAGCGGATTCCCTTGGTCACACGTTTTCGGATTTATTTTATCGCTTGCATTAACGTTTCTAGCGTTATACGTGGCACTTTACACAACATTGCCACTTTCAACAGTCTTAACAACTATTATCATAATGGCTGTTGCGCAAGCATTGTTACAATTAATTATGTTCATGCATTTAAAAGAAGGAGAAGGAAGAGTTCAAATTCTTACAATGATATACAGTTTCTTCGTTGCAACTGCAACAGTTGGTTTAACTGTATGGATTTTCTTCTCAATGTAATGTACATGAAAAAGACTGCTGAGGAATCTCAGCAGTCTTTTTTTATTCTCCTCCCCCATTACATCCACATTACGGAATTAACAACAGAATCATGAAAAATATACTTATTATGACAAATGTTAAGAAAAGTCTTTCTTTATGAAATCGAATCCATATGCGTTGCTTTTCTACCTATTATATGGCTAAATAGGTACTATATTTATTTGAAGGGAGAGAACGCAATGGAACATCATACTTCTGTTCTATCACTTATGGTTGTCGTTGCAATCGCGTTTTTCGTTCCCCTTTTGTTACAACGCTTTAAATTAAAAGCACTTCCTGTTGTCGTTGCAGAAATTATTGCAGGAATCTTTGTAGGTAAAAGTGGGTTTAATATTATTGAGCCAGATATATGGCTTCAAGTTTTATCAACATTAGGATTTATCTTCCTCATGTTCTTAAGCGGTTTAGAAATTGATTTTTCTATCTTTAAACAAAAAGGGAAAAAAAATACGACAAACGAGCCAAATACATTTCAAGCAGCAAGCATTATCTTCTTATTTATTTTCATCTTATCTTATGCCCTATCATTACTATTCGTATGGCTAGGATTTGTAGATAATGCAATGTTCATGACTTTAATTATTTCAACTATTTCTTTAGGTGTTGTTGTACCAACACTAAAAGAGAACAACCTAGGAAAAACTGCGATCGGACAAATCATTTTATTAGTTGCTGTTATTGCAGACTTAGTTACAATGATTTTACTCGCCGTTTTCGTCGGATTAAATTCCGAAAGCGGCCAAAGTATGTGGCTCTTACTTCTTCTATTCGGTGCCGGTATTGTCATTTACTTTATTGCAAAACGCTTTAAAAACATTCCATACTTAGATAGTTTAAAAGCTGGTAGTGTACAAATTGATACACGGGCTGTTTTTGCACTCATTTTAATCTTAGTTGGGTTATCGGAATCTGTTGGAGCAGAAAATATTTTAGGTGCCTTCTTAGCAGGTGTACTTGTATCGTTATTATCACCCAATGAAGATATGGTGGAAAAACTTGATTCTATCGGCTATGGTTTCTTCATCCCTATTTTCTTCGTAATGGTTGGTGTAAATCTAGAGGTATGGTCTATTTTTAAAGAACCTTCTAGCATGCTAATGATCCCAATCTTAATTGTAGGACTCTTTATTTCAAAACTCTTACCATCACTCGTCTTACGAAAATGGTATCCACGTAATATCGTACTTGGAAGTGCAATCTTATTAACATCGACACTTTCTTTAGTTATTGCGGCTGCACAAATTGGTGAAAAACTAGGGATCATCAGTCCAAGTTTATCTGCCTCTCTTATTTTAAGCGCAGTTATTACTTGTATTTTTGCACCTATATTGTTTAAAAAAATGTTCCCAAAAGTAGAAACACCAAAACCAAAAGTAGCTATTATTGGCGCGAGCAGAATTACCCTTCCGTTATCACTAGATTTAAAACGAGAAGATTATGGCGTAACGCTATATATGATGCGTCAAAACAAAATAAATGATGAGGAAGCGAAATCGCATGACTTCCCTATCGTGAAATTAGATGACATCACAATCGCATCATTAACTGAACAAACAGCATTTGATGCAGATCGCGTCGTTGTTGCAACAAGCGATGATGAACAAAACTTATTATTAGCAGAACATGCAAAAGAGCTAGGTGTTGAACATGTTATTGCAAGTGTAGAAGATCCACTTCTACAAGAAAAAGCAACGCAAGAACATATCGCTGTATTCTCAACAATTAACTCTACACGTATTTTATTACGTGCACTTATTGATAAACCTAGTCTCGTTCGCTTAATTACAACAGCAAACGAAACAGTACGCGAAGTTGAACTACGCAGCAATAAATATAACGGCATTGCGCTTCGCCGCCTTCCGTTTTTAGGTGATGTACTTGTCATTCAAATCTACCGCGGTAATAAAGCATTAATACCACATGGTGATACAAGACTACAACACGGCGATACATTACTTGTAACAGGCTCAAAAGAGCATATCGATACACTAAAAAACATATTAGAGTAAAAAGATGCCCCTCACATAATTAAGGGGCATCTTTTTAATTTCATATGGTAAAATGTTACTATCACATATTATGAGGATGGATTACATTATGTCTATTGTAACTTTAGCTCTCTTATTATTAGCGGAAGTACTCGTCGCCATTATTCTCATCGGTGTTAGCATTGAAATTTGCAGCTATGGTTGGAAAAAATCAAATGGAGTTAAATACTCATGCCTTTTACTTTCACTCCTTCTCGGAGTCGCTAGTATACTCGGCCTTCTCGCTGCACCTGCATACTTCTTTATACAACTTATAGAAAAGGGTTTATAAGAAAGGATGATAATATGATTACTGTGCAGTATATTGAAGCATCCGAGACACACTTATTACGCCAAGCGGTGTTGCGTCCCAATCAGTCCCTAGCAGACTGTAAATACTCTTCTGACTACGAAAAAGACACATTCCACTTAGGTGCCTTTATAAATGATGAGTTGATTAGCATCGCTTCCTTCTCAAAAGAAATATATCCTGGTTTACAAAATGGCATCCATTATAGACTACGAGGAATGGCAACATTACCTAACTTTAGAAACAAAAGAGCTGGAAGCTCCTTAATTCAGAAGGCAGAACAAATTTTAAAAGAACGGAAAGCAAACATCCTATGGTGTAATGGCCGTATTACTGTAACTGACTATTACAAGCGATTAGACTTTCAGGAGCATGGTGAAATCTTTGAAATTGAACCGATTGGCCTTCATAAAGTACTGTATAAAAAGATATAAGAAAGGCTTTCCTCAATACGGGAAAGCCTTTCTTATATTTCAATCTTCACTTTTTATCTTTTTCATATATATGTAGATAAATAAACTAGGAACTAAAAAACAAGCAAACATAATAAATGCTGTTATACTGATTGCTTTTATCGAAATATCCGGTGTTACAATAATACAAATAGCTAACAGTCCAATAACAATACCTACCGGAATGAATAATAGTTTCATGAAATAGCTACGTGATACCCCACCTGTATGCTCATATGCCTCTACAGAATGTTTTAAATTTAAGAAGTTAATGGCTACGATCCCGCCCATAAATACCATTAATAGATCCGAAACACTTTCATATCCTGCTCCTTGCAAAACATAACGGTAAAAAACAATGCCTAGTATGATGATATTTTGTAAGATGAAAACTAACCTAATGTGTTTTAACCCCTCAATCATTAAACGTTCATCTTTCACGATTTTCACCCTATCACTCCTTTTCCTCCCAAAACAACTCATTCAACGTTTTATCTACTGCATAACAAATTTTCAAACATAAATCTAAAGATGGATTGTATTTCCCCTTCTCAATTAAACTAATCGTTTGCCTTGTAACGCCTACTTTTTCTGCTAATTGTTGCTGTGTTAAATCTAACTGAACACGCGCGACTTTTATTTTACTTACAGCCATTCATGTTCCTCCTCTACCTTTATTGTAACATATATATTCCATTAGGTAATTTATATTTTACGAAATTAATTTAATTTCGACATTATCCCGATTGATGCGGGCTAATACACAGTGGGGATAAATCCCCACTACTGCCTATAGTTTCACTTTATTATACACAAAAAAGGAGCCTCTCATAAGAAGCTCCCTCTCCTATATCTATATTATAAGAATAAATGACATCCAAATAAAATTGTAAATAAGTATAGTAATGGATGTACTTCCTTTCCTTTACCCTTCACAATTTTCAAAACTGGATATACTAAAAATCCAATTGCAATTCCATTTGCAATACTAGACGTTAACGGAATACCTATAAAAATCAAAAATGCTGGTAACGCATCTTCAAATTCATTCCAATTAATATCTCGAATGCTTTGTGCCATTAAACTACCTACTATAATTAATGAAGGAGCTGTAATAGCGGCTACACTTGATAAAGAAGCAATAACAGGACTGAAAAATGCCGTTATAATTGTTAGACCAACAACTACAATCCCTGTTAATCCAGTTTTCCCACCTGCAGCAATACCTGCTGACGATTCAATCGTCGCTGCTGTTGGGCTTGTTCCAAAGATAGAACCTGTAGTCCCGCCAATTGCATCTGCAATAAACGCTTTACCAAAACGCTTCTCTGTATTGTCTGTAATTAAACCTGCTTGTTTAATTAAACCAAGTAATGCACCTGTTGTATCGAATAAAAGTACAAGTAAAAATGAAAATACAACACCATATAATCCGTATTCAATTACATCTGAAAATGCATTGATTGGGTTTGAAACGATAATACCCTCTGGCAAATGAGGCATCGCCACAATTTTATCAGCAAACTTCAATTGCCCTGTAAAGAAGGCGATAACTCCTGTCACAATCATACTAATAAATAATGCACCACTCACACGTAATGCCATTAATACCGCCGCTAATATTAAACCAATTAAAGTTAAAATAACAGCTGGAGAATGAAAATCACCAATCGTAACTAAATTAGAAGGATGATCCACGATAATTCCAGAAAGGCGCAATCCAATAAAAGCAATAAATAGTCCAATTCCACCTGCAATTGCATGCTTTAAACTATCAGGAATTGCTAAAATTAACTTTTGCCTAAACGAAGTAAAAGATAATAAAAGAAAAATAATCCCCGTTACAAATACAGCTGAAAAGGCAACTACATATGTAATCCCTTCTGCCTTCTGTACAACAGAATAAGCAAAATATGCATTCATTCCCATAGCTGGAGCAATAACAATCGGGTAATTCGCGAAAATTGTCATACCTACTGTTCCAACAACGGTTGCAATAATTGTTGCTGTAAACGCTTGGTCAAATGGTACACCTGCATCAGATAATATTTTTGGATTGATGACAAGAATATACGCAAATGTAAAAAAAGTTGTGATGCCAGCTAAAAACTCTTGCTTCACAGAAGTGTTATATTTTTGTAATTGAAACATGCTTATGTACCCTTCCTACACCTGAATTATTATCACACATTCTTTTCTTACTAGTATGTGAGAAAATATAATACTTAATCTTAACAATCAATAAAAAGAAGAGTCAATATATTCCCTAATAGTTCGAATTTTAAGTTTAAGTCTGACAAGTACAGATGTAGTACAGTTCATTATGATTATTTTTGTAGCATAACAGATAGAAATGTTTTATAATTTGAAATAGTTAAATATTTAGTAAACGCATTCAAATATTGTTCACTCTACAAGGGGGATTCTTCTTATGCAGCACACAAACAAATCTGGAACTTTAAATCGTGGTTTAAAAGAACGACATATTACTTTAATGTCACTTGGCTCAGCTATTGGCGTTGGGCTATTTTTAGGATCTGCTTCCGCTATTAAACTAGCCGGTCCTTCTATTTTACTAGGCTATATGATTGCCGGACTCGTTATTTTTTTCATCATGCGAGCTCTCGGGGAAATGGCAATTGAACAACCTGTTGCCGGTTCTTTTAGTAAATATGCATATGATTATATCGGCCCACTCGCTGGTTATATTACTGGCTGGAATTACTGGTTCTTATGGGTTGTTACTTGTATGGCTGAAATTACAGCAGCTGGCATTTACATGCAGTACTGGTTTCCAGATATCCCGCGCTGGACTTGGGCGTTACTTGCTCTATTGTTAATGAGCGCTTTTAACTTCTTATCGGTAAAAGTATTTGGAGAACTTGAGTTTTGGTTTGCTCTCATTAAAATTGTCACAATTATCTGTATGATAGTTGTCGGCGCTGGTATTATTTTATTCGGATTCGGAAACGGTGGTATCGCTACTGGTATTTCAAATCTTTGGTCACATGGTGGCTGGTTCCCAAATGGTTTTTCTGGATTACTACTCTCCATGCAGATGGTACTATTCGCTTATTTAGGCGTTGAATTAATCGGTGTTACAGCTGGTGAAGCTCAAAATCCGAAGAAAACACTCGCAAAAGCAATTGATAACGTGTTTTGGAGAATATTACTGTTCTACGTAGGAGCTCTATTCGTTATGATGGCAATTTATCCATGGAACGAACTTGGTGAGAAAGGAAGCCCATTCGTATTAACATTCCAGCAAATTGGTATCGCAAAAGCAGCAGGTATTATTAACTTTGTCGTATTAACAGCAGCTCTTTCTTCTTGTAACGGTGGTTTATTTAGTACAGGCCGTATGCTATTTACATTAGCTCAGCAGAAAAAAGCTCCTGAAAGATTTGGTCGTTTAAATAAAAATGGCATTCCAAGCCAAGGAATTGTAGCAACTGCTATCGTTTTACTCATTGGTGTTATATTAAACTATCTCGTACCTGCAAAGGTATTTACATGGCTTACTAGCATTTCAACTTTCGGCGCAATTTGGACTTGGGGCATTATATTAGTTGCTCAAATTAAATTCCGTAAAAGCTTACCTACTCAAAATAAACAAAAGTTATCGTATAAAATGCCTTTATACCCATTAAGCTCATATTTCTCACTCGTTTTCCTTGTATTAGTACTAGGTATAATGGCGTATTCAGAAGATACACGAATTGCATTGATTGTCGGCCCAATTTGGCTTATCGGCTTAGCAATCGTATATTACATGAAAGGGTTTCATAAGATTGATGAAACACCTAACTCAAAAATTAGTTAAGCAAAGCATCCCTTCCTTATTACTTGGAAGGGGTGCTTTTATATCTATATAAATATTTCTCAACAAAATTCACGGTATTTTTACAATCTTTTAATATTTTTTATGTTTTCCGTCTTTATTTTTACAGAAAAATAAATTACATTATTAAAGCACATATATTTATTATTAGGGGGATTCTTCTATGAAGAATAAAAAATGGATTACATTTTCTTTAGCAACAGCAATTACACTAAGTATAGGGACCTCGTTCATACCGTCTACTTATGCCGAAAGCTCTGTAGACCCAGCTCCTGAAATTGCTGCAAAAGTTGTAAATCAAAACAATGGGAAGAAAGTATTATTCGATAATACACACGGTCAAACTGCTGGGACAGCTGACTGGGTTATTGACGGCGGCTTTTCTGACTTCGGAAATGGCATTGCAAAAAACGGTTATCACGTAAAAGAACTTCGTAAATCAACACCTATTACGTACGAAGACTTAAAAGGTTACAATGTATTTATCGTTCCAGAAGCTAATATTCCTTACAAAAAATCTGAGCAGGACGCTATGTTACAATATGTAAAAAATGGCGGTAGTATCTTCTTTATTGCCGATCATTACAATGCGGATCGTAATAAAAATCGCTGGGACTCTTCTGAAGTATTTAATGGATATAGACGCGGTGCTTGGGATAATCCAGCAAAAGGAATGTCTAATGAAGAAGCAAATTCACAAGCTATGCAAGGAGTAGAAAGCTCTGATTGGCTATCTGACAACTTCGGTATTCGCTTCCGCTACAATGCACTTGGTGATGTTTCAGCGAAAACAATTGTATCGCCTGAACAATCTTTCGGAATTACAAAAGGTGTTTCTTCTGTAGCAATGCATGCTGGTTCTACTCTAGCAATTACAAACCCAAAACTAGCAAAAGGACTTGTTTACCTTCCAGAAAATCCATCAAAATGGAATAACGCTGTTGATAGTGGCGTTTATAATGGGGGTGGTATTGCAGAAGGCCCATATGCTGCAATTGCAAAAGTAGGACTTGGAAAAGCTGCCTTTATTGGTGACTCTTCTCCTGTTGAAGATGCTACGCCAAAGTACGTTCGTGAAGATTCTGGCCAAACAAAGAAAACTTACGATGGTTATAAAGAAGAAAACGATGCGATTTTATTAGAAAACATCGTAAATTGGTTATCGAATAAAGAGACATTTACAAGTTTAGATCAAGTAAATGGTTTACAACTTGATTCACCTACAGCTCTACAAACATTTGAACAGCCAAGCTTATCAACAGAACCACAACCTGAACCTTGGAGTGCACCAAATGCGGGTTATCAATGGTTTAATACAAATACTTTTAAACCAGGTTCATACGGTTATAACGGTGCGGTAACAACAAGCGACTACGTCGTTACACATCCTAGCATTCTACCAAACAATGAAATTTTCCAAATGAAGATTCAAGTAAACAACTTACTACCTAATACAACTTATAACAACTATTCTTTAGGTATATTCACTACTGGTGGAACACAAGTAGCAAAAATTCAAAATACAAACGGCACTTGGCCATCTGCTTTTGGATATAGTAGTGCCTTCTCTTTCACAACAAACAGCTTAGGCTCTGCTGAGAAAGTTGTAAATGTACAGATTGATTCAAATACAACTGGACAAGCAACTCTTCGTCTACGCCAAAATACAACAACGAAATATAATGAAACTGTAACGATTAATAAGAAATAATGAAAAAGGCAATCCATACATGGATTGCCTTCTTCTCACTTCTCTTCCTTCGAGAAAAACATTCTTGAAATAACGATACCTATACTACCGACGATTAGGAATAACACTGCCCTAATCATCATCGATACCTCTGGTAAGTCAAGTAGGAATAACTTCCCTACCGTTACTACTAATACGATTAATCCAGCATATAATATTTCATTCATCTGTCTATAACGGCCAAACCAAACTGCAAATAACGCATATATCATCCATAATAACGATACAGATACGCTAATTATACTTCCATCTGTAGAAAGAACTTCACCAATTCTAGTGATTGTAATAAATACAATGACCATTAACCAGTAGAGCACTATAGAGTACACATACTTACCCATACTCGCTAACACTTCTTTCGCTTGTCTCATGCAATAATAGAACGTTCCTATTAAAATAAGATGAGCAACAAAACCTGCCGAAATAAATTCATCAAACGGGCTAAAAATCGTCTGTATCATTCCAATTGCGTAAACCGTCGCACTAACATACAATTTTATCTGTTGTTTTGCTTTAATAGAAGTGACCATGCCGAGGAAACCTTGTAATAATAGTACAATCGCTGCATTCACTAAACTATACTCGTATAAAATCGCTAAACTAAATGCTCCCATTGCGAAACCAAATAAGAGATTTGTAAATGTAGAATGTCTATTCTTCCTATACTCAAGCACAAACATAGCAGCGTGCACAATTGCACTAATAATCAATCCCCATGTTGTAAAATCAGGTATTTTGGCAATAGCTAGTATAAAGAAAACTGCATTCGCACTAAATATCGCCAAACGTGGTTCTGGTATAAAACTTCTCTCCGTAAACATATGCCAAAATAATAGTAAATGAATCAAACCATATACAATCGTTAACTGTATTTGCAAGTTCTCTACTAATATTGACATAACAGCAAAGAAGACAAAAAGAACAATGGCCGCGACAGCGTAAGAAATCATATATAAGTATTTATAACGATTTTTCAATCCATACCATAATAAACTAAGTGTTAATATCGTCTCGTATCCAAAGAAAATATAAGGATTAGGAGTCGTACTATTTAACAAGAATGGCACGAAGAACGCTCCTACCGCTACGAAGATAGTAAGGTATTCTGAGTTATATCTTTTCGCTAAATAAATCCCTAAAATAACCCATGCAATATTAAAGAGAAACGCGATACTTGCCGGAATAAATGCATACAAATAATGTGCTGCAAACGTCGTTAAAACAATCCCCGAAATACTTCCTCCAACCAATACTAATCCTAACGCCTGCCGCTCTCTTTTAATTTGAATATCTCCTATATAATACAAACCGATAGATAATGCGATACCAAACACAATTCGTATTGCTGGTGTTAATAAACCAGCATCTACTCCTGCTTTAAATAACCAGATCACTCCAAGCAACATAATACCGACAAATACACGCGGTAACCACGTTTGACAAAACTTAATAATATTAAATGGCTCTGGTTTAAAAACAGATATATCTACTTGTTTTACCTCATATTCTTGCACAGGCTCTTTTATCGTAACTATTTCTTCTTTTGGCTTTTCCTCCATTACCGTTTCAATATATTCTTTCTTTTCCTTACTAACATGTTGCTGAGCGTTTTCTACTTCTATTTCCCTTTGCTTCACTTTTAATTCAGCAAGTGCCTCTTGAATTGTTTCAATTGCCGTTTCGAGTGCTTCTATTTTCTTATCCAAATCCTTCTTCATACGCTACCCCCTTATTCGTAACTCTCATTAAACCTATATATTACCAATTATCTTTATCATACTCTTAGTCTATTCATTTTCAATAGTATTTTTTCCAAAAAAAGAAAGATGCCTTCCCAAAATAGGAAAACACCTTTTTACTCATTTATTCTTATTTAGAACAATGCTAACGATGACACCAACACACACGCCTATAATAGCTGGAACTATCCACCCAACACCTTCTGTATAAAATGGAATGTATTTTAATACTGACGTCCACTGATTCATCATTACATTTTTATTTAAAATATCAATTGCACTAAATATCGCTACAACCCAAACAGTTACTGCATATACGTATGCATACCTCTCAATATACTTATGGAATAACCCTAGAATAATAAGCGTTAATGCAATTGGATAAATAAATCCAAGAATTGGTACTGATACTTTTAAAATTTGCGTTAATCCTAAATTAGCTAAGATCATACTAACAACGCTTACTATAAATGCCCACACTTTATAAGATACTTTCGGAAATGCAATCGCAAAAAATTGACTACAAGACGTAACAAGTCCAATTGAAACACATAAACAAGCGATAGTAAAAATAAGACCTAATAAAACGACTCCGCCCTGTCCAAATAATGTAATCATAACTTGTGCTAACACTTTCGCACCGTTATCAAATGTTCCTAATGAGCCACTAATTGCCCCCACATATCCAAGGATGACATAAATAATAGATAATAATAGTCCTGCCCCAATTCCAGCAATACTCATATATTTCGCCAAACCTTTATCATCTTCAATACCCTTTGCACGTAATGCATTTGCAATAACAATTCCAAAGATTAAAGCAGCTAACGCATCCATTGTTAAATATCCATCTAAAAACCCTTGAAACATAGGAGCTTGGCCATAGTTCCCTATTGGTTCTTTCATATCTCCTACTGTTGTAAACATACTCTTTATAAAAATAAGTGCAATCATACATAATAATAACGGCGTCAAGACTTTTCCAAACAACCCCATTAGTTTAGATGGTGATAAACTTAACCAGTAAACAATACTAAAGAAAATAACTGTATAAAACAATAATACTCCGCTTCCTGCTTCAGGGAATAACTGACCTGGCCCCATTTCAAAGGCTAAACTTCCCGCACGTGGTATACCAAGCCCAGGTCCAATAAATACATACACGATACATGGAAAAATAATTGCAAATGAAGAATGAACTCTACACGCTAACGTTTGAAAACTTCCTGCTTTTGCAATAGAGATAACACCTAATATAGGAAGACCTGTTGCTGATATAATAAATCCTACTAATGAAATCCACACATGTTCTCCTGCTTCATATCCAAGAAAAGGTGGGAATATAAGATTCCCTGCTCCAAAGAACATCGAAAATAACATAAGACTAATAAGTAAAATTTCTTTTTTCTGTAACAATTTCATTTCTTTCTCCTTCTTTAATTTCATCTCTTATGAAATCAATTCCACATATAAAAAAAGTAAAATAACCCGCTTCCTTACAAAGAAAACATAGTCCATAGTCTATCACAAAAGAAACACCCCTTCTATAGCTATTCCCTTTTTCCAATTTCTTCTGAAAAATCAACCTTTATTGACTTATAATAGTTAATAAGGTAAAATATTAAATGTACAAAATTATTAACTTTGTTTTTGTTTGTGTCAGGAGGAAAATAACATGGAATCAGCGATACAACTAGAAAGAGAACAACAAAGAAAAAAGAAACATCCTCCAGGTTTATACTTACTCTTCTTTACAGAAATGTGGGAAAGATTTAGTTACTATGGATTACGAGGATTATTAACATTATATTTAACGACAGCTTTAGTAAGCGGTGGTCTTGGGTTTAGTCCCGCATGGGCACTCTCTATTTACGGATTTTACACTGGAGCCTGTTATTTCACACCAATGATTGGTGGATACTTAACAGATCGTTTTCTAGGTAGACGAAAAGCGATCACAATTGGTGGTATAACAATGGCAATCGGTAACCTTACACTATTTGCCTTGCAAAACCAATTAGGCCTATACCTCGGATTAGCGCTTATTATTATCGGTAACGGATTCTTCAAACCGAACATCTCTACACTGGTTGGGGAATTATACGAAGAGAACGATCCAAAACGTGATAGTGCATTTACCATTTTCTATATGGGTATTAACGTCGGGTCATTTTTAGCTCCACTCGTTTGCGGATTTTTATCAGAAAATTTATTCAAAACAACAGTTGATGGCGTTGTACATTACGGATTCCGTTACGGTTTCTTAGCCGCTTCAATCGGAATGATTATTGGACAAATTTTATTTACAACACTATCAAATCGCTTCCTTGGTAATATCGGTAAAAAACCAACTCGCGATTTACAAACAGCTGCTGGACAACCATCAGTAGGAGATACACCATTAACAAAAAAAGAAAAACAACGTACCGCAGTTATCGTCATTTTAACATGCTTCGTTGTCTTCTTCTGGGCTGGCTTTGAACAAGCTGGTAGCTCATTAACATTATATACAAACAAATTTGTAGACCGCTCTGTGTTCGGATGGGAAGTTCCAACATCTTGGTTCCAATCGGTCAATCCATTATTTATTATTTTGCTTGCTCCAGTCATTTCTGCATTATGGGCAAAACTTGCAACTCGCAAGCGCGGTGATTTAAAAATCCCAACTAAAATGGGACTTGGGATGATCTTGCTCGGTATCGGTTATATCATTCTCGTTATCGCTACATTAAAAACAGGTAGTGATGAACATAACATTACAGAAAAAGCAAACTTACTATTTATCGTCTTTACGTATCTTTTCCATACGTTAGGTGAGCTATTCTTATCACCTGTCGGACTATCAATGGTTAGTGCGCTTGCTCCGGTAAAATTAGCATCTTTACTAATGGGTGTATGGCTAGCAAGTTCAGGTATCGCCAACATTTTAGGCGGACAACTTGCAAGCTTCACAACTTCACTTGGATACGCTGAAGTATTCACAGTTATTGGCGCTGTGGCAATTGTATTAGGTTGTGTTTTATTATTAATTTCTAAGAAATTAGTGAAATGGATGGATTAAAAAAGATGAGGAATTTCTCCTCATCTTTTTTTATGCTGTTTTACCTTTTTCGATTGCTTGTTCGTACAGCTCTTTATGTTCTTTATATTCACTTGGTACGAAACTCTTATAGAAGAATGAGAACCAGCTGTCTCCCTTTTTATACCCTTCTTCTCGAATTTCCGCTGCTTTTTTATTCGATTTAAATCCTTCAGTAAACCATTTCTTTAACAATTCATTTCTTTCATACTTAGCAGGAACTTTTAAATCATAGTTTTCAAATGCATACTTATAGCCAGCTTTTTCTACTGCCTTTTTTGTAGATTTATAGCCTTTTTCATACGCTATTTCATATGCCTTCACGTATACTTCTTTCTCTCTATTTCCAGGATTCTTTTCAGCTAATTCTTTCCCTGTCTTTTCCCCTAATTCAGCTTGCTCTTTTTCAATTTTTTCTACTCTTTCTTTATTCCCTACTTTGAACCCGTCTGCAAAGTTTACCTTAAACTCTGGAGCAACTTGACTATCGTCCATCGTCTCTTGCGCTAAACCTTGTTCTTTTCCTTTTTCAAAATGCGTTTTCTTCTGCTCTTCTAAAGACCATGCGGCTGCATAAGTCGCTTTAAACGCTTGTTTATATGCATCAGATTTTCCAGCTACATGCACTTCTGCATCATTTTTTCCTGCTTTAAAATCAGTTTCTCCATTCTTTTGACCTTCAAGTTGACCTTTTTCAATATCAGCTTGGCGCTGCGCTTCCTCTTGTTTACGTGCCTCTTCAGCTTTTCTTTGTTCCTCGGCTACACGTTGTCTCTCTTCTTCAGCTTTACGCTGTGCTTCTGCAGCACGTTGTTTTTCAACCTCAGTATTGTGCTGGGCTTCTGCTTGTCTCTCAGCTTCTACAGCACTATTATTATTCTGGCTAGGAGCTGGGCTCGTTGCACCACTACTAGAAGCTGGTTTATTGTGATAATGATATTCCCCGTACTGTAATCCCCATTTCTCACAATTTGTACGACACGTATGTCCGCCATTAGCATCTGTACGCCCTGGATGCGCATAAGCTGAAATTGGGGCTACCAATAACGCTATACTCGTTGTTAAAAGAAGTTTCTTCACCTGTTGTCTCACTCTTGTTCCTCCCAAAATATAGAATTCTAACTTTATTATACATAAATAGAAGAATACTTAAATACCAATCAAAATATTCTATTATTTCTCAACATTAGTAAAAAAGAAGGTGAACTCTTTAAAGAGTTCACCTTCTTTTTTACTTCTTCGCCTTCGTTCCTACTAAATCACCAGCAACAACATAACGCTTAGAATTATCCTTTACAGATACACATGTAATAAGCGTTATCTCATCTTTCCCATGATCCTCTACAACTTCCCACTTATCAGGAGTTACTTCAGATACACCAGTAACCGCATACTCATATTCATTTTCATTGTCATACAAATAAATTTTATCGCCTCTTTTCAAAGAAGCTATATCACTAAATAAAACACCTTTTTTAGACATGTTATGTCCTGCTAGTGCGTAATTTCCTTTTCCCATAACTTGATTCTCTTTTACTGTCGCTGCACCTGATAATAAGTTTTTTTCAGTAGAAGCTTTCAAAACAGGCAGTTCTACTGAAACACTTGGAATCGAAATACGACCGATTACTTGTTTCTTATCTAATGATGCATTCGCTACTTCCGCCAAGTCTGGTTGATTAATTTTGGAAGCATCTACAAATTCCGTCTCATGCTTTTCATAATCCATCTTTTGAACAGCCTGCACATTTTCAGTCTGTTTCTTTTCAGCCTGATATCCATCATAAAATGGCTTTCCAATTAACACGCCACCTACAACAAATAGAAGGATTGCTACTATACTATAAATTCTTTGCTTATTCATATACAATTCCTTTCCCTTACAAAATCTTACTCTATATAAAATGATAAAATAATATCGCCATATGTACAAGTATTAGCTTAAAAAGAAACCTTCTTGCCGGTGCAAGAAGGTTTCTTTTTAAGCTAATTTATTTCTGTATAGTGATACGTGAAATACTGTCATTTGAATAAAGAAAATCGAAAATATAATATATAATGGGTATCCAGGAAGATATTCATTAATAATAGGCGAAAAAGTTAAAAATCCAACTGCACAAGGTAACACAAACCATAACGATACAAATGTTGTTCGGCAAGCTTTATCCGTAATCGCTTTTTCACGTTCATCTTCTAGTGGAAATAATAATGGATACATCCAAAAAGATAAATTCTTATATTTTTTCTTTTGAATTCTATAAAAAATTGTAACTATAATTGCTCCAATAAATAATAAAATGAATGGTACTCCATTAAACCATACTTCAAATGGGAATTTCTCGTTTTTAATTATATCTGCTAACTCTGTAATGACACTATAAAATTCAACAAATGTCCAGCATGCTAAAGCAGTATAAAGCACGTTTATGATATAAGAAAAAACAATTCTATTCATCCTCTTCCCCCTCCTTATTTAAAACAAACACATCTTCCATCTTTAACTGAAACACATCACAAATCGTAAGTGCTAATAACAACGAAGGAACGTAATCCCCTTTTTCAATTGCTGCAATTGTTTGTCTCGTTACTCCAACCTTTTCTGCTAATACGCTTTGTGTAAAGTTAAAACGAGCTCTTAATTCTTTTACTCTGTTTAAAATGGTCAAATTTACCACCTCTCACCATTATTGTATGCTATCCTTAACAAAATGTAAACTCGACTTAACATTATTCTTACAAAAAAATCCAACTTTACGTATTGTAAAGTTGGATTACGTTTTAGTTTAAAATTGTAAGCTTAACATTTTTTCTGCCCCACTTACTAGACGAAGCTTTATCTGGCATTAAAACATCAATTTTGTGACCTTTAATCGCGCCACCAGTATCTGCTGCAATTGCTTCTCCGTATCCTTCAACATATACACGAGAACCTAATGGGATAACAGATGGATCCACCGCAATCAATTTCATTCCTGGGTTTGCAGTTAGATTATAGCCTCCCCATGCAGAATATACTTGTTGACCTGGTGCATAGCCATTTTCACCTGGATCTGCTGTATAAGCTGTTGCATGTACATAAAGTTCTTTCCCGCCAGCAGTTGGCTTAGAAGACGGTTCAGGTTGTGCAGGTTTTGCAGGTTCTACCTTCGAATTATTATTAGCAACTGGTTCAGCCGGTTTACTAGCTTTTTCTTGCTTTTGCTTTTCAGCAATTTCTGCTTGTGCTTTCGCTAAAGCTTCTTGCTCTGCTTTTGCAGCCGCTTCTGCTTTTGCACGCTCTTCCGCCGCAATTCTTGCTGCTTCTTGTTCACGAGCAATTGTTTCTTGTACTGCCTTCATATTTGATTCAATTTTAGCTTTTTCTTCCGCTGCTAAATTAAGTTGACTTGCAACCTCATTATATTTAGCTTGAACTGTTTGTAAGTTATCTTGACGTTTTTTCAAGTTATCTTGCAGTTCAGCTTGTGCTTTTGCTAATTTTTGTTTATCTACTACTAAAGATGCTTCTTTTTCGTCAATTGTTTTCTTATCTTCTTCAATTTGACGAAGATCTTGTTCTTGTAGACGTAAAATTTCTTTATCAGCTTCTAGAATAGTAGAAACTGCGTTCATACGTTGTAAGAAGTCTGCAAAGTTTTTTGACTCTACTACAACTTCTACTACTAAACTTGTATTTGAGCTGTTTTGAACAGAAACCATACGTTTTCTCATAATATCTTTACGAGCAAGGACTTTATCCTCTAAAACGACAATTTCTTCCTTTTTTTGTTCAATCTGCTTATGTGTTTCATCGATTTTACGTTGAATAGCAGCTTGATCCTCTTTATTTTTTGCAATTGTATTATTTAAATTATGTAGTTCGTTTTCGATACCTTTAATTTCTTTACTAACAGCTTGCTTCTCTTGCTCTTTCTTTTGCATTTCTGCATCGTTTTGTTGCAATTGCTGTTGCATGTTGTTAAGTTTCTCGTCGTTTGACTCTGCTTTTACAGCGACTGTACTAGAAAGACCGATAATTCCTGCTAATACTAGACTACTGATTCGCTTAAAATAGTTCATAATCCGACTCCCTTCTTATACAGTTATACATGATTTATTTTACAGTTTGTTTACAAAACGATTAAATACAGTTTATTTTTCGTGACAAAAAAAAGAGAATTATGAATAAAATGTAATAGATTCTTAAATATTTAACAATTCCTATATTTAAAAAATACAAAAGATGCTAAAATCCAAATATAGAGAAAATATAACTTTCGAAGGCGGTTGAAATAAATACATGTTTACTCAAAAGAAATCACTCCAACATACAATTGCTCAATTAGAAGAGCGTATACAAGAATTAGAAGCAGAATTAAAACAAAAAGATATTGAAAAACAAGAGACTATTTCTACTATCCACGATCGTGTACAAAGCGTTGTCCAAGAGCACCAACTTGTAAATAACCAACACAATACACTCCAAAATTTAGTTCAACAATTAAGTTCATGTTTCGAAAATGTTTCAACACGTACGACACATTCCAATGAGTTAAATAATGAAATGTTACAAAAGGAACAAAGCTTAATTCAGTCTATTGCAGAAATTATTGACTGCTCTAATGAAGGAAAAGAATCCGTTCACCGCTTACTTATTGTAATTAATAAATTAGGTGAACAATCCCAACGCACGTCTAATAGTATGAATCATCTAAGCGAACGCTCAAAGGAAATCGAGCAAATTGTAGAAGTCATTCAAAACATTGCAGCACAAACAAATTTACTTGCTTTAAATGCGAGTATTGAAGCCGCACGTGCTGGAGAACACGGTAAAGGATTCGCTGTCGTTGCCAATGAAGTAAGAAAACTAGCAGAAAGTACAGCAGAAAGTACAAAAAACATAGGCAACTTAACGAAAAAAATTCAAGAAGAAATTGAAAAAGCATACGATAACACAAAAGATAATTTACATTTAGTCGATGAAGGTGTAGAAATGAGCGCCGATACAAACGCTAGAATTGAAAATATTTTAGTTATGATTCAAACGTTACAAAATGGTGCTACAAATGTTATTAAGGCTATTGAAAACCAAAAATCTTGTAATGATGACATATTACGAGAATTCGCTAACACACAACAAATGTTCCAAAAATTAAATACTACTATTATGAATCATATTCATGATGCTGAAAAAGTCGATGTTCAATTGTCTAAAAGTCTTCAAGGAACAGTAAATTCTTAATTAAAAATAAAAATCCCTTATACTGCTATAAGGGATTTTTATTTTATTTCGAATATTTATTTCTTTTCAATATTCATCCATATCTTTGTTATAATGGAAAAGTTGTTTCTTTCAACTAATAAACAAGGAGGTTATTATGGAACAATTTTACTACGTTTTAAAATATTTAATTCTCGGTCTGTTCCAAGGACTAACAGAACCAATTCCAATTTCTTCAAGTGGTCATCTCGTTTTAGCACAACATTTGCTAGGACTAAAAATAGAAGGGTTTAGCTTCGAACTACTTGTTAATTCAGCTTCATTATTAGCTGTATTACTTATTTATAGAAATGATTTAATTCGTCTAACGAAGAATGGTCTCTCTTATATATTTACAAGAGCAGAAGACGCAAAATCAGATTTCTTCTTTATTATTTATCTTGTTATTGCAACCATTCCAGCAGGTGTTATTGGTGTTTTATTTAAAGATTACATCGATCAGTACTTAAAAGGTGTGAAGATGGTTGGGATTTCCCTTCTTATTACTGCTGTCGGCCTTTGGATTATTAGAAATTTACGCGGTCGTAAAAATGATGGCGACCTTTCTATGAAAGATGCAATCATCGTCGGATTAGCACAAGCTTGCGCACTGATTCCCGGAATAAGCCGATCTGGTGCCACAATCGTAGCAGCAATGTTACTTGGTATGAAGCAAGAAACAGCTCTTCGCTTTTCATTCTTACTATACATTCCTGTTAGCTTAGGTGGCTTATTGTTAAGCATTACAGACATTGCAAATGATCCAAATCTAGACACATTATTCGTGCCATATGTTGTTGCATTCATCGCAACATTTATCATGACGTATATTTCACTAAAATGGTTTATGAACATTATGGCAAAAGGAAATTTAAAATATTTCTCTTTCTATTGTATTATCGTAGGTGTACTTACTCTTATTTTCTTATAAAATGAAACTTACAAATTGAAAGCGAGTCATTCTATTACACTAGATGACTCGCTTTTTTATACCTGTATTAAGTTAAAATCTATCATTTACTTTGAATTTTCTGAATAGTATGATATCATTTAAGTTCACTATTATAGTAAAGCTATCTTTCCTACTATTATCGTAAAAGAGGTGTTTATATGTTTATTGTTACTAAACTCATTCATATTAAGTACGGATATGAAAGTGAGCTTCTTTATGGGCTTAAACAATATTATCCTTCTCCCGGAACGAACGGTTGTATTAACATAGAGTTTTCACATGTTCATCCTACAAATGATAAGGCAGAATATATGATTCGTATGTTATGGAAAACACAACAAGATTACCATACATGGCTTTCTCAAAGAGAAAGAAATGTAACTTTGAAACACAAAATACAAGGCTATATCCTTTCTTCCAAATCAAATGCTAGCTATGTACATTAACCCTTCTCTTTTTATTCCTTACGAGGGGAAAAATGATAAAGTGGAACTTTAATCAGCTCTCATCAATCGGGCTGTTCACAAATAACGAGATAAGGCCCCTCTTACTTTTCATACTGTAAGAGGGCTTCTCTTATGCATACACTTTCTTCTCTTGACAATACAAACGAATAACATGTTTATTTTGTTGAAATACATCATGCGTCAGACGAATAATAATAAAGTTTCTTTTTGTTTGATCATCATGAACAAAAATCTGTTCTCCCTCCTGAAAACGCCATGCACTTTCAAAAGTCGTAATATGATCCCCACTTACAGAAAAAAGTTCATATCGCATCTCTTGTACCCTCTCTCAACTTATATAATCATAATATCCTCATATTAAATTTATTATAACTTAATTCCTATAAAATCAGTAATTATTTCTATTTCGAAAGATTTTAACTTTGTATTTAAATATTTTTGGCGCTATAATGATAAACGAATTTTCATTGAAAGGAGTTTTACTTTGACTGCATATTTATTTCCAGTAAAAACAGCATTTATTTTATTTCCCTTTTTAGCAATGTTTCTTTTAATCCCTTTTTTAATATTTAATTATCGAAAATACGGTTATTTAAATAAATGGCGCTCATTTATTTTATACTCATTATTACTTTACTTATTAAATGCCTATTTTCTTGTTATTTTGCCGTTACCACAAACGTTTGATACTTGTAGCCTACAACCAGCTAATACACAACACATGCAACTCTCACCATTTTATTTCATACAAGAGATTAGTAGTCATACATCGGCAGTTTTAACGAAACCAGCTACTTATTTCTACTTATTAAAAGAGTCTGCGTTTTTACAAGTTGCATTTAATGTTCTATTAACTATTCCATTCGGTATTTACTTACGTTATTATTTCCGACGTAGTTTCTTACAAACAATTTGCATTTCCTTTTTCCTTTCACTATTTTTCGAGCTAACACAAGTGACTGGATTATACGGTATATACAATTGTGCATACCGATTATTTGATATCGATGATTTGTTTTTAAATACATTAGGTGGCGTAATTGGTTTTATCATTGCCCCAATATTTACGTACTTCCTTCCGAAGACAAATGAGTTAGATAGTCATATTGATTTGGAAACGAAACCAGTCGGATTCATTCGTCGCCTTATCGCGATGCAAATTGATTGGATTTTCTTATCTATCGTCGTACCTGTCGTTAAAAACAAAGGAAATTCTTTCTTCGTTTCTAATATGCAATCTTACACGAATATGTATGAACTCATTTTCATTACGTGTTCAATCCTTATTTATTTTATTCTTATTCCATACTTTACAAATGGAAAAACAATTGGGAAAGCATTGCTCCGCATTCATCTGAAAGGAAAATCAGATCGTATTACATTAAAAGAACTATTTATTCGCTACGGTATATTTTATTTTGCGTTAGGCGGAATCAATTATATTCTTTCTAGTAGCTCTATGTTAAATCATACAGAGCCTTTAGTATTACTCGTTACATTGTTATTCCTATTTATCATTAACGGCCTATTTATTATTCATGTTTTACTGCATGTATTTAGCCGTGATAAACTACTATTTTATGAACATATTAGTCATACAAGAAATGCAATTACGCTAAAAAAAGCTGACAAATAATTATTTGTCAGCTTTTTCATATACATAATTTGAAACTTTAATCAGTGGGGGTCTTACTGCCCGGCAAATAGCGGGATAAATAACTTTTCTGCATAAGGATTAAAAAACATTCCAAGTTCATCTAGAGACTTCCTCGCCTGTAAAAACGAATGAAACTCTGGATATATATCTTGTAATTGCTCATACGATAATGTATGCATTTTCCCCCAATGCGGACGCCCTTCATACTTCAGAAAAATTTTTTCCACTTCGCCAAAGTAAGCAGCATATTTCATACCTTTATACATATGAACAGCGATATACGCTGAATCTCTTCCATAGGCTGGACTAAGCCATATATCATCACCCTTCACATAGCGGCATTCGATCGGGAAGTGCACCTTATACTTTTTCTTTTCAATAAGATTTGAGATTTCTTCTACCACAGTCCTCATATACTTTGAAGGAATGCTATACTCCATTTCATAAAATGGTACCGTACGTGATGTAGCAAATACTTCATAGCTCGGGCCAATTATTTTTGTGTTTGGTACAGCCTTAGCTGATAATCGACTCACTCCTTTACTTATAGAAGGAAACCATTTACACCCTTTAGATAGCAAAGAGAACATCCTATTTTCAAGTAACTCCACCTTTAGTTTATGCCATTTCAAATCACTGCCTGTATTCGTTGTTTCGTTCGTAAGTTTTACTTGTACTTCATCAGAATAAGGAAAAACGAAAAATTCAAAGTGACGATGCTTCTTATACTCTTCTAGTTTGTTCATTACAGTAGATAATGACTGTTTTTCACTTTCATAAACGAGTGAATACGCTAGAATAACCTTCAATTTTATCTTTACAATGATACCTAACATTCCAAGTGACAACTGAAACGCTCTCCAATATTCTACGTTCTCAGCTTCCGAACAAACTATACTCTCACCATTAGATAAAACGGCCGTAATCTCTATAACTTGTGTTGATAAACTCCCAAAGGTAATACCCGTTCCATGAGTCCCCGTACTAATCGCTCCTGCAATAGATTGTGAATCAATATCCCCTAAATTTTCTTGCGCATAACCTTTTTCCTCAAGTAACTTCCCTAAATCATATAACTTTGTTCCTGCCCACACTTCAGCGACCATCTTCTCTTCATCAATATTCACAATGCCCTTCAATTCATCTAAAGAAACTAAAACTTCTTCGGTTTGCACAAGGGGTGTAAACGAGTGTCCTGAACCAACAACACGAATTTTCCGCCCCTTTTTTCGTGCAAGCCCCACTACTTCTACTACATCTTGTATACTTTCTGGATACATCGTATAATGCGGCGTTCCTTCTACATTCCCTGTCCAATTCCTCCACTTTTGTCCCTTTATAGAAAGCATTGGCCATCCCCCCGATATGTTGAATACTCCCCAACAATCTCTCCTTTTTTAACACGATACAAAAAAGGAAAGCGCTCACATAATTCACCAGCCTTACTATGACGAAACAAAATGGACTCTCCTATATCCACTCGTTCCTCGCCGCTATAAAAAATTGGCGTTTGTACCTCGCCAGCACCTTCTAAAGCTAATAGTTTTGCACCCTTCGGTCTCCAAACTTCAGGCTCTTTATCTTTTCCAACTGCTCCTGAAGCAATATATCCACCACCTAGGCAAGTGTAAATAAACGGGACTGGTTTACGCACAACTGGTAAAGCAAATCCGACCGCTGGATGAAATTTCACCTCTTTATAATAATCAAACAGCTTCGGAGAATAAAAAGCAGAACCTATTGTAATCTCTGAAACTGAATTATCTTTCTCAGTTGTTTTTATGCTTCCTGTTCCGCCTCCATTTACAAACCTTAGCTCAATACCAAGTTTTTGTATTGCTTTTACAATATATTCTCTTCTTTCTTTCACTTCTAGCACTGATTTCTGCTTTAAATACGAAATCACTTTACTCTTCAGCCATTGATTCGGTATATGGTCTCCCACCCCAGCAATTTGAGCTTCATAACCCATCACACCATCTAACATTAAATATGATGACCTTCTCACCTTTTCTACTACTTTCAACGCATCCTGCACATTTTTTACTGGGGATCTTTGTACACCAAAATGAAATTGAAAGAAACGACTACTCATATCAATATCCAAACAAACACGAAAACATCCTCTAGATTTCTCAGCAATTTTTTCTAAATACACAATATGCTCTTCACAATCCACCATACAAGTTATAATGAAACCTTTCTTTGTTAGCAAACTAATTTCACACAAAGCTCTTTCATCATAAGCAGGATATCCGAGCAATAAATCATTAAATCCTTGTTCTATTAAAAATAAAACCTCTCTAGGTGAAAAGCACATAATACCTTGAAATCGATCATTTGCAGCTAAAATCTTTTGCATAATCGGAACAGAACGTAACGATTTACTCGCTATACGAATCTTCTTATTTCCACTTAACTCTATAATCGATTGAATATTTCTATCTAAAGCCACTTCATCCAAAAATGCACAAGGTAATGGAACTTCTTTAAAAATTCCTCGATCCACATTTTTCTCTCCTCTTTTCAATATGTCTTATACATATTGGAAAGAAAGTATGATTTTCCTGTTTGCAAATAAAAAAAGTTTCTTCTTTACGAAGAAACTTTTTGAAACTACTTCATAGAAATAGTCGCCTCTACTGGATAATGATCAGAGTAATCATTATACGTATATTTTTGGAACCACGATGTAACAGTCCATTGTGGAGATTTCGGCTGTAACACCTTATTCTCTATATACGATGGGTTCGCATGGTCTTTGCTTGCAATAATATAATCTAAATATTCGGCAGGACTATCAGGGAAATTATATTTTGCAATACTGTTTGTCGTTGCATCCCAAGTCGCTGTATGTCCAGTATAAGATGGTACAGAAGCGTTCAATGTTTTAAACATAGATGCATACTCTGAATCATTATTGTTCTCTGCATTTATCTTATTTACGTTCATATCACCACCAATTAACACATACTCATTATTTGGTATATTTTTATTTTTAATAAAATCTTGAATTTCTTTTAATTGGTTCGTACGTACAGATGCTGGTGAAGTTTTTCCGCACATACTATCTTCAGCCTGCAAATGCGTCCCAATCACGTGAACGAAACGATCATTTTTCTTAATTTTCGTGTATACAAATCCTTTATTCGATAAATTATCTGGCCCGCATCCTTTTGCAAATACATATTGAATCTTTTCAGCGATTGGCCATTTGCTCACAATCGCAACGCCACCATCTTCAGGAGTTGAAGATGAATAGTTTCCTAACGTTTTATCCCATTCGCTTTCACTACTACGACCTAATACTGCTGTTTGATTTGGATATTCTTTCTTCAAATTGCCTAATAAACGATCTGAAGCACTATTATCAAACACTTCATTTAATATAACAACATCTTGATTCTTTATATAATCTGCCGCCCCGATTAAATCAGCACGCTCAGTTTGTCCCCAGTTCGGATATAAGTTTGTTGATAGCATATATACATTATGCGTCATCACTTTTAATGTATCATTTTGATTTGTAGATGCTTCTGCTTGAGCTGAAGTTCCGCTATATAAAGCTCCTAAACCAACCCCTAAGCTAAGTACACCTTTTAGCAATTTACCTTTCACGTTTCATACCTCCATGTATTGTATAGTAATAAAAAGGCCAAATACTCTATTCTGAGATTTGACCTTTTTCAAATACTTAACGATTTCCGTACGTATCAAACCAAAGCTGAATGTATCCAGCAGTAACACGTTGTGCATCCATTAAACGCTTACCTGTCATTGGTGTAACTTCAGCGCGCCATTTATCTGCATATTCTTGTGATACAGCTGCTCTTACGAACCAATCTTTCGTATTATCATTTACAATGCCAGCGTAATCTTGTTTCGCAACTACTGCCGCTCCATGAATCCAATCTTCTGGATTCGTACCTTTCCAGTTCCAATACCCATTTCCATCCGTTACTTTATAATTATCTTTTATCGTATCTACAAAGTTTTCATATTTAGAATGGAATCCTTGTGGATACGAAAGGTTCGTAAAGTTTGCAGCATGCATTGGTTGGTTTACATCCCCTAAATAATGAAGAGATAATCCTAAATAGAAGAATGCTTGTTTCATATCTTTATTTTTGTAAGACTCACCAGCTAATTTAAAATATTTAGCTCCAGTTTCCTTTGCCTGCTTTGCATATGGAATATAAGTTTTCCCATTGTCAGGGTCATAGAAATGTGAAGCAAATGTGCTATTATCATAATAAGGATTTTCATAGTCAGCAGCATAAATACCGTTCTCTAACTCAGTACGCCATTCATTTAATAGTGCAACTCGATCTTGTTTTACAAGTGTTGTATTACGAGACATAATATCAATTGCACGGTTTACAATCCATAAATGAGAATTCACGCCTTCTTTATGTTTATCTTCAGCAGACCAGCGCGGAATAACTCCAAATCTCTGTCCCCCATCATTTTCATGAGCAAATGCAACACTTTGTAATGGAGCAACTAATGTAATAGCTGCCGCTAAAGCAAGTACTTTCTTTTTCATATAAAATCCTCCATTTTATAATTGAATTATTGTAAACATTTTGTTAGGATCCTATGATGTCGTCCGGTTAACCTATGACTAGAATATCCCACCTTTCACGAAATTTCTATCACTAAATTAAAATATGCAAATGTTCATATCATTATAACTTTATACATAGTGAATATAATGAATGAATACACTTTCATTTTAATAAACTATTATTAAGGCTTGTCTAAACTAATGTAAAAAAAGAGTAAAGCACCCACATGCTTTACTCTTTTTTTCTATTCGATAATATACTTGGCAATTGTACATTAACTGCCAACTTATGTATAAATCCAAACACTAATCCGATCCCTATAAATATGTATAATATCGTAAATATCTTTCCGAAGTCAGTTTGGGGACTAAATTGCCCATCACCGACAGTAGTCAGCGTCACAACGCTAAAATATAAAGCATCCAGAGGACGTAACCCCTCCACTGTACTATAAAAGATTGTACCAGATATTAATGTCAAAATTGTTAATACGAATAACACTTGAAATTCTTTATCTTTCCATGCTCGCAAACAAGCTTTTAGCATCCGTTTCAATGTCAATATAAATGAAAGCATTAGACTTCCCCTTCCAAACAAAATACCTTTAGTTACAGGAAAGTCTATCACCTTTCTGTACAGAAAAAAAGTAGCCCTCTTCTATTTCTAGAAAAGGGCTACTTTTTTCGATTCTATCTTATTTAGGTGAAACAAGAATTTTCACTTGGGTTTTATCTTTTACAAGTGCTTCAAATCCTTCTTCAACAACTTGATCCACTGTAATTTTTTTCGTAATTAATTTCTCTGCTTGAATTTGTCCAGAGCTAATTAATTTAATAACAGCTGGGAAGATGTGACGGTATCCTAAAATACCAATAACTTCTTTTTCTTTTAATACTAAGTTATTTGGAGTAATTGTTGCGTCTTTTTCCCATACACTAACAATTACAGTTTGTCCTTCGAAGCTTGTACTTTCAATCGCTTGGCGTAGTACAACTTCAACACCTGTTACTTCAAAGCTAACATTTACACCTAAACCATTTGTTAAGTTACGAATTTCAGCTAACACATCTTGAGTTGCTGGGTTTAATACATAATCCGCACCTGCTAATTTCGCTAACTCTTGACGTTCTTTAGAAAGTTCAACTGCAATAACAGGAGTTGCTCCTGCTGCTTTAGCTGCTTGGATAACAAGAAGTCCAATTGGACCGCAACCAAATACCGCTACAGCTTCCCCTTCTTTTAATTTACTTTGACGTACTGCATGAACTGCTACTGCTGCTGGTTCTACAAGCGCACCTTGTTCATACGTCATTTCATCTGGAATGTGATGAACCATATCTTCTGGTACTACTGTATATTCAGAGAAACCGCCGCCTTCTCCGCCAAGACCGTGGAAAACAAGTTGTTCACAAACATTATAATGTCCATGTTTACAAGCTTCACATTTACCACAAGAATAAATTGGCTCTACAACAACGCGGTCTCCCACTTTATGAGATGTAACTCCTTCACCAATCTCTATTACCTCACCACTAAACTCATGACCTAAAATAACAGGTGCTTTCACATGTGTTAATGGATGTTCTTCTGTTGGAATAAAAATAGGCCCTGCTAAATATTCATGCAAGTCTGTCCCACAAATACCACACCATTTAACTTTGATTTTCACTGTTCCTGGTTTTACTGTTGGTTCTGGTACTTCTTCTACTCGTACATCACGTTGATTATGCCAAAGTAGTGCTTTCATTTTATACATCCCTCTCTATGTATATACTTAACCTGGTGAAGTTTACAACTCTATTATAATACTTCTATCCATATATTTCAAAAAAACAATCACGTTCCCACTAATTTTTTACAAATAACGTTCAATATTTTGTCACTTTGTACTTTTTTCCACATCTGTTAATTCAATTTCATTGCAGGTGAAATTAGCATTGTGCCATAATAGCATAGGAGAGGTGAATATCGCTTGAAATATTTTATTTACTTTATCGTTATCGTGGCATTTTTAGATACATTTTCACAATTACCTATTATGAGTACTTTCGCTCAAAGCCTTGGAGGAACTCCTCTTATTATCGGTCTAGTTGTCGGTATGTACTCATTCGCTAATATGATCGGTAATATTATTGCTGGAGCCGCTGTCGATAAATTTGGTGCAAAAAAAATCCTTTATATAAGCATGGGAATTACGAGTTTCATAGTCTTGTTATACACCGTTGTTCAAAGTGGTGAACAACTATTAGTTGTGCGCTTTATGCATGGATTTAGTGATGGCTTTTTAATTCCTGCTGCCTTTACATTTTTATCAAAACAAACAAATGCAAAAAGACAAGGAAAAGCAATGGCTCTATCTGGTGCTGCTGTTGGAACAGCCGCAATCGTAGGACCTGCTTTCAGCGGTATTATGAAAGCAACAGCTGGCGTAGAGTGGGTCTTCATTACTATTTCTATTTTAATGGCTCTTGGTACGATCGTATCTTTATTCTTCTTACCAAATAACGTATCAAGAAAAGATACATCAAGAACGCAAATGATGAACAAAGAAGATATGGTTGAACTTTTAAAATCAGAACCGTTATTACAAGCATATATTGGTGCTTTCACATTAATGTTTTCACAAGGAATTGTCACTTATATGTTACCAGTAAAAGTTGAGGCATTAGCGCTTAAAGCATCCACAACAGGCATGATGTTAAGTGTATTCGGTATAACTGCTATCCTCTTCTTCTTGCTTCCAACAAATCGTATTTACGATCGATTTAATCGTTCGAAACTAATGCTAATCGGAATTGCAGTTATGGCATTCGCATTATCTTTACTCGGATTATTTGCTACAAAAGGTATGCTCTTTATCGTAATGATGATTTATGGAATTGGATTCGCAATCCTCTTTCCGTCTATTAACGCTTTACTCGTTGAAAATACTACAGACGATAATCGTGGAAAGGCATTCGGATTATTTTATGCCTTCTTCTCATTAGGAGTTGTTGCTGGCTCCTTTACAGTCGGCGCAATCGGAGCATCACCTAGCATCAGCTTCATTATCGGGACAGCATTTTTATTAACATTTGCTGGGATGATTTATGTAAGAAGCAAAGTAAAAAAGACAATGATGGGATAATCCATCGTTGTCTTTTTTAAAATGCATATTGATATAATCCGTAATATAATGGAAGCGTTGGAATAATGCCAATTAATTTAAATATAAAAGGTAATGGCTCATCTCGCTCTTCATATAAACGAAAAACAAAAACTGCAGTTAAAGTCCAAATGACACTAAACAAGAAGATACATTTCCAAACAATTGAGGTTAATATTTGTATATCAAATACAAAACCAAAAAGCCCTATCCACGTAATAATAGATACTACAAAGTCAAACTTTTGAATTGGTGTTTGAAACATACCCCTTACTAACGAAATAATAGCTAACATTGCTACAATAACTAAATATATTTTCCAAAGCATAATGATAATCTCCTATTCAATTTAACTTTTAACTTTCAGCAAACCATATTTAATAAACAATATAGCATTATATTTTTCATAGAAATAATACAATGGATAACAAAATAAAAAGAAAATAAGTACAGTTGGTACATTGTCTACAATAGAAAAATATTTTACTAGTAATTCCTTAATACTCTCTCCAATAATAATAAACAATGGAATTATACAAATCATCGCTAATATTAAACATGGTGTTACCCTGATTTCTTTCAACTTCACCTTACAATGTGGACACCTTAATGAAAAAGGATGCGGGAGATCAATAATATGCTGTACAGTAATATCCCCTTCACACTGTGGACATTCAATAACTTCTTTCATTTATCGCTTACTCCTTTCTATCTATAAAAAGAGCCCTATTGAATAGAATTCTTTTTTGCCCAATATATTACTTTTGTGTATAACCAAATAACAATGTAAATAAATTGAGCCGTAAAGGCAATAATACATCGCTTCTTTTAAAAAGAAAGTTTATAAATACCGACGATACTTCGACAATTTCCTCGGAAATATTTCCTTTCCCCACATAATTTGATACACTACACATGAATAAACACTTGTATTACATAAACTAAAATAATAACTTACTGTACAAATTAAAAAGCACACTCTTCATATGAAGAATGTGCTTTTATGTTATTAACGTTTAATCCAAACAGCGCCTGCCGATTTATCTTCTGCCTGTCCAACAACTTGGAATTTAAGTCCAAGGTTTGGAACTTTTCTTCCTGCATCTGCAATTTGCTTGTTACTATATACTTTTGAATCATCAAAAGTTGTAACACCTTGTAATCCAGAATAGTTAAACTGACCACGTGTTAATGAATTTACACTCCATGCTGGTGTTTTATCAAATGAAAATGCAGCATCTGCAATTTGCATGCCCGTATTACCATATGCTGGTTTTCCGTTTAAATTACCAACTAGCGCTTCTGGATGAGAATCTACAACACCAAGGAATCCTTCACCTGGATGCACCCCAACCCAGTTATCTTTGAAACTATCATCTGCATACCAAACGACAAGACCTGTATTATACACTGGACCTTTTCCTGCTTTTAAACCATTATCTGATCCCGCATAGTTTCTCCACTCTAAGTAGTAATAATGAGCTTTCTTCTCTGTCCCATCAGAAACAACAAAACCATTTAAATTCATTTTAGACTGTCCTTCTGCATCATCAGAAAATACAACTTGTCCATCAACAGTTACATTTACATTGTCCATCGCAAAACCTTTATATGTTACAGCCGGATCTGTAATATAGTCTAATTGTAGTTTCACTTTTTTGCCTTTAAATTGACTTAAATCATATGATTTATCAATCCATTTCCCATCTGTTGTATCTTTATCTCCTTGGACTACTTTTTCTCCAAGTCTATCAATTAACGTCTTCGTTCCATCTTCTGTTACTGCATGTACTTCGACGAAATCGCACTCTGCTTCTAACTCATAATTTGCTTTATAATCGAATTTTGCATTTGTTCCTTTTGTTAAATCAAAGAAAGGTGTCTCTAACGTTGTATGCATATCATCGCCTCTTGTACTATAATATGCATGCTTTCCAAACTCCGGTTTAATCGTTTCAACACTTTTACCTGGTAAGTTAACACGTACAACGCCTGGACGATTTGATTTCGTAACACTTTGATCAATATAGGTAGGAACTCCCACACCACTCTTAATTTTATCGTAATCTACTTCTAATATTTTTGCCCAGTTGCCACCCATATTCTTTTGTAAGAAGTCTTTATTTTGTGGTGAAAAACTTGTCGGCTCCGTTCCTGCGATTTTTCCTGTCCAACTACCTCCACTCATTAACGACCAAGCTTCGACAGGTGAACCATTTCCAGTATATTTCGTGTCATATTCATCTGGTAATCCAAGATCATGTCCAAATTCATGCGCAAACACACCTACAGCTCCATCTTCTGGTTCAATTGTGTAATCATGTGCTGCTACTTTTCCACCAAAGTAATCTACTTTTGATTTTGTACCTTCAATCGCTACTGGATCTACTGCTAATTTTGAACGATGTGACCAGATCGCATCATCACCTAATTTACCACCACCTGCTTCTTGACCAACACCAGCATGGATTACCATTAAATGATCAATTACACCGTCAGGTTCATTTTGATTCCCATCCCCGTTTGTATCATATCTATCAAACTGATCAAACTGAGATAAATCTAGTCCTCTCTCAGCAGCTGCATGCAAAGCTTCTTTCACTAAATCACGTGCACCTTTCGGACCTTTATTATCGTGACCACTGCTACCATCAGCTCCATAATCAGATGCTTTTCCTGGAACTGTTAGCCACTCCGTTACATATCCGTCTGTCGTATAACTACCACCAGACTGCTCTTCATAGTATTGTTTAAACGTTTTTACTTTTGAACCATCAAATAATGTATAAGGCTCCTTACCGAACAACATCTTTTGATAATGTTCTCTACTAAAGTCTTTCGAATACATATAACCTGGTGTTTGATCAATATTATTATGTTTATAATCACTAAATTCAACGAGTAGCACTAATACTTTATCCGATCGAACAGATCCTTTATATGGAGCTTGCTTTGCTTTTGAAGTTGGAACTTGCCCATTTAATTGCTTTTTATTTGGTTCTGGCTTTTGCTCAAGATTAATATTTTTTTCAGTCTTTTTTACATTTTCCTTTTCTTCCATCTTTTTCTCTTTTACTTTTTTTGTGAAATCAGACGTTTCTTGTGAGTGAGCATCTGGAAGAATTTCTTTGTTCGCCTGATCTCCTTGTTTCTTTTCAATATATTGCTCGACAGCCTTTTTCGTCTCTTCTTTAGAAGATGCTGGATTAATTGTTCCTCTTTCTTTCAAAGCTTCCGCTAAACGATCTTCTTGAATTAAATTGTAATCAATTGGCGTTGTAGACACATTCTCTTTCTCTTTTGCTGGCGTTTCTGCATATGCTAACGGCGCACTCATTACAGATGTGCATCCGATAATTGCTGCAATTGCTAATGATGACAACACTTTAAATGGGGCTTTTCTTCTCATTCCATTTCTCTCCTTTTATAAAACTTAAAATTCAGATAAATCGGTGCGTTTTTGTCGAAATCTCTGTTTACTACCCTCCCTATATAAAAAGACATAATTCTATAAACATTAAACTTTCTGTTATAGAATCATGCCCTCCAGTTTTCTGGTCAGACCCTCTATCTGTTTATCCCTTGGTTCAACTAATAATCAGTGTGCTGATGAACAAAGCCCGCACTGATTAAAGTTTCACTTTATATCGAAATATGAAAAATAAAGAGTTATGTGATATATATTAAATATCTTATATAACAAATTTAAAAGACAATATGCAAAATTGCATGAAAATTCTTTTAAATAAAAAAGAATCCTAGTCAATTAAACTAGGATTCTTGATTTTCTATTATTTCTCTTGTGTTTTTTCCCAATCAACTAAGAATTTCTCAATTCCTTGATCTGTTAATGGGTGCTTCACTAATGAAGCAATTACGTTTGCTGGGATTGTTGCAATATGTGCACCGTTTAATGCTGCGTCAGTTACGTGAACGCTGTGACGTACAGATGCTGCAATGATTTCTGTTTCGATGCCATGAATTGCAAAGATTTCTGCGATTTGACGAATTAAATCCATACCGTTATGACCGATATCATCTAAACGACCTAAGAATGGTGAAACATATGTTGCACCAGCGCGAGCTGCAAGTAATGCTTGAACTGCTGAGAATACTAATGTAACGTTTGTACGAATTCCTAAATCTGAGAATGCTTTTACTGCTTTTAAACCTTCTGTTGTCATTGGAACTTTTACAACAACGTTTGGAGCAATCTTCGCTAATTCTTTTCCTTCTTCAATCATTTTATCAGCTTCTAAGCTAATTACTTCTGCACTTACAGGTCCTTCTATAAAGCTGCAAATTTCACGAATACGCTCATGGAAATCTACGCCTTCTTTTGCTACAAGTGATGGGTTTGTCGTTACTCCAGCTACTACGCCTAATGCATTTGCCTCTTTAATTTCGTTAATGTTTGCTGTATCAATAAAAAATTTCATTTGTTATTCTTCCTTCCTAATTTTCATTTTATATTTATTTATTTTTCTTAATAAGCTCTAATTCAATCGGAATAGATTTGTCCACTTTTTTACCTTGTGTTATCTCTTTTGCTGTTTGCATCGCCTTCTCTCCGATTAATTCCGGTTTTTGAGCGACTGTTGCAGCCATACGCCCATCGTTAACCGCTTTCACAGCATCTTCTGTTGCATCAAATCCAACAACTACTACATCTGTTTTTCCAGCAGACTTCAATGCTTCAAGTGCACCTAATGCCATCTCGTCGTTATGCGCAAACACGGCTTTAATATCACCATTTGCTTGCAAAATGTTTTCCATAACAGATAATCCTTTCGCTCTATCAAAATCAGCCGCTTGTTTGGCAACTACTTTTAAAGACTTATCGGCTACGTTATGGAATCCTTTCCCACGTTCACGAGCAGCAGACGATCCAGGGATTCCTTCTAACTCAGCAACGTTTGCTCCTTCGCCGACTAATTCACGAATGTAATCACTAGCCATTTGACCACCTTCGATATTATTAGATGCAATGTGAGAAACAACCTTACCTGAATTCGCAACGCGATCTACTGTAATAACAGGAACATTTGCTGCATTTGCCGCACTTACCGCTGAAGCAACAGCATCTGAATCGGTCGGATTAATAACAACTACATCGACACCCTTTTGAATTAAATCTTCAACATCGTTCGTTTGCTTCGCTGCATCATTTTGCGCATCAACAGCAATCAATTCGATGCCGCTATCTTTCGCTTTCTTTTCTGCACCCTTTTTCAAAGTTACAAAGAAGGGATTATTTAAAGTTGAAACAGAGAATCCAACTTTAATAGTTTTATTTCGACCTTTATCGCTAGAATCCTTTGCCCATTCTGGTGGTTCCATTGAACAACCAGCAGTAATGACCATAATACATGCAACGAGTATAAGTAACCATTTCTTCATGAACTGTCCCTCCATTACGCTTCTTTTCGGCGATCAATTAATACAGCTAGTAAGATTACAAGTCCTTTTACAACTTGTTGGAAGAAAGAAGATACACCTAATAAATTTAAACCGTTATTTAGTACACCGATAATTAGTACACCGATGAATGTACCAACAATCCATCCTCTTCCCCCAGAAAGACTTGTTCCACCTAATACAACTGCTGCAATTGCATCTAATTCGTAAGAAGTACCTGCAGTCGGCTGTGCAGAATCTAGTCGTGATGTTAAGACAATACCTGCAAGCGCTGCCAAAATTCCGGAAAGACCGTAAATCATTACTTTAATTCTCGTAACATTAATACCTGATAGTGCTGCTGCTTCTTCATTTCCACCAATTGCAAATGTACGACGGCCAAATGTCGTTTTCTTCAAAATGAAGTACAGTACTGCGAAAGCGATCATCATTGTAACAGCTGGTACCGGAATACCAAGAAAATAACCGCGGCCAAACATTTGGAACATTAAATGATCACCAAGACCAGTGATCGGACGTCCGTCCATATAAACAAGCGTCAACCCACGAAAAATAGTCATTGTTGCTAAAGTTGCAATAAATGGAGCTACTTTTCCTTTCGCAATGATGATACCGTTTACAATTCCCATTACAAGACCTGCTAATAGTCCAACTGCCATTGCAAGGAACGGATCCATGCCACTTGCCATCATTCCAGCAACAAGTGCACTTGATAATGCTAAAATAGAACCTACCGATAAGTCAATACCCCCTGTTAAAATTACAAAGGTCATTCCGAATGCAATAAGCGCATTAATCGATACTTGACGCAGTATATTAAATAAATTTGGAATTTCAATGAACGCTGGATTTAAAGCTGTAATTACGACGATAATTAATACTAAACCGATTAAAGAACCGAGTTGTTGTAATACATTCCCCTTCTTAGCCATCCTTACTCTCCCCCTGTAGCTAGTGCCATAATAGACTCTTGTGATGCCTCATCTTTCCCTAAAATGCCGCCGACTTTTCCTTCATGAATAACAAGAACTCGATCACTCATTCCTAAAACTTCCGGAAGCTCAGATGATACCATAATAACGGCATCGCCTTGCTCAGTAAGCTTATTCATGATAGAGTAAATTTCTTTTTTCGCTCCAACATCGACACCTCTTGTTGGCTCATCTAAAATGAGTAATTGCGGATGAATGCCTAGCCATTTTGCGATTACAATCTTTTGCTGATTTCCACCAGAAAGAGATTTCACTGCCTGCTCTCCGCTAGATGCTTTCACATTAAGAAGCTTCATCATATCCTCTGTAAACTGTTGTTCTAGCTCGTTGCTTAGAACACTTCCCTTTGAAAGACTTTCTAAATTCGGTAAAGCTAAATTTTCTCGAATTGAAAAATCTAACACTAATCCTTCAGACTTTCTATCTTCTGTAATGAAAGCAATTCTTTGTCTAATTGCATCTATCGGACTATCAATCTTTACTTCTTGTCCATTTATAAAAATTTGTCCAGAATCTAAAGGTTCATAACCAAATATCGCTTTCATAATATCAGTGCGACCAGCCCCCATCAAACCAGCTACACCAAGGATTTCACCTTTCCTCACTTGAAACGAAACATTTTCAAATTTCCCTTTCTTCGTTCCGTTACGCATTTCAAAAATGACATCACCGATTTGACTATTTCGCTCTGGGTAACGTTCACCAATGCTGCGCCCCACCATCATACTCACTACTTCATCAAATGATGTTTCTGGAATTAATCTCTTTCCAACGTATTCTCCATCACGCAAAATCGTAATGGCATCACATATTGAGAAAATCTCTTCCATACGATGCGAAATATACACGAATGAAACACCTTCTTTACGTAACTTATTGATTACTGTAAAGAGCGTTTCGATTTCACGATCCGTCAGTGCCGCAGTAGGTTCATCCATAATAATAACGCTCGCGTTTGTCATTAACGCTTTCGCAATTTCAATAATTTGCTGTTGTCCAACCGATAGTTCCTCTGCTAACATAGCACCTCTTACATGCAATCCTAGCTCTGCTAGTTGCTGCTGCGCAATCGCGTTCATTTGTCGAGTGCGTAAAATACCTGTTTTCCCATACATTAACTCTTTACCAAGAAACATATTTTCAGCTACTGTTAAATTCGGCAATATGTTTAGTTCTTGATGTATAAATGCGATGCCGTACTCTTCAGCTTCTTTCGCATTTTTAAAGGTGCGCTCTTGCCCATCAATCGTGATTGTCCCACCATCTTTTTTGTATACACCTGTTAAAATCTTCATGAGCGTTGATTTACCCGCTCCATTTTCCCCCATCAATGCATGGACTTCTCCTGTTTCAATCATAAACTGTGCATTCTTCAAAACAGGATTGCCATTGAACGCCTTTGAAATGTTTTTCATTTCAATATGCATTCCCATCACTTCCCTTTATTAAAAAATCACGCCTGCATGTAAAATTACATTTGCATAAGGCGTAGCCTCGCCTGTACGAATAATCGCCTTCGCTTTCTTTGTATGCTCTTTAAATTGTTCATGAGATACATACTCAAATGCTGGCTCTATTAATTTTTGCTCGATCTCTTTATTTACTTCCGCATTATTTATAATGACTTCTTCTGCTAACGTCACTTTTTCGATTGCCATATCATCGGCTACAACTTGTAACACCTCTAAAAAACTCGGTTTTCCAATCTCAACAGCTAAATCAATTCGTTTTACTCCATCCGGAATCGGTAACCCGCAATCAGCAATTACAACCGTATCTGTATGCCCAAGTGAAGCAAGGACTGCCGCGATTTCACTGTTTAATACACCATGCTTTTTCATCCAACAATCACCTGCACTTCACGTACTCGATCTCTCGTTGGCATACCGCCCTGTGCTCCAAGTTTCGTTACAGAAAGACCACCGGCAATATTCGCGAAACGAATTGCTTTTTGAAGTGTCTCTCCTTCAGAAAGTGCAACTGCTAACGCACCATTAAATGTATCACCAGCTCCAGTTGTATCCACTACATCAACAGCAATGCTAGGAACATGTACAATCTCCGTGCCATTATGGAAACGAACACCGTTAGAACCTTCTGTCATCAATAATTTATTTGGATACTTCGCCAATAAATCTTCAATTGGTGATGTAAAATCATCTAATACGATGCGGCACTCATGTTCATTTGGCGTAATATAAGTTGCTTTTTCTAAAATTTCTTCTGATAAAACTTGTGCTGGCGCTGGATTCAACATAACAGGAATATTATGTTCCTCACAAATAGCCAATACATATTTTACTGTTTCAAGTGGAATTTCTAGTTGAAGAACAACCATATCCGCTTTTACAAGAAGGTCTTTGGAGCGATCTACAACTGACTTATTTACAAGAGCATTTGCCCCTTGTACGACAACAATACTGTTATCTTCTTCTGCTAAAACGATATGAGCAATTCCTGTCGTTCTATCTGTAACCGGTACCACATAATCGATAAAAATGCGTTCGTTCTCTAAATTTTTTCTAACTACTGTTCCATAATCATCATTTCCTACCGCTCCAACCATTGCTACATTTGCTCCTAACCTAGCTGCAGCAACTGCTTGGTTTGCCCCTTTCCCTCCTGGGATTGTATGAAACGCTTCACCAATTACTGTTTCTCCTGCTTTCGGCCGTTTTTTTGAAACAGCCACTAAGTCCATTGAAATGCTTCCTACTACTGCAATATTTGGCATCTGTTTCATCTCCTTACTTCGTTGTATTTCGTTCTATAATTTCAATCGGCAAACGATAGTGTTTCTCTTCTAATGTATTTCCTTCCATTTGCTCTAATAACAACTCTGTTGCAATTTTCCCCATTTCATATATCGGTTGTGCAACTGTTGTAATAGATGGATACATCATTTCTGTTAAAGAAATTCCATCAAATCCGATAATTTGTAAATCATCTGGAATGGCAATCCCCTTTTGAAGTGCAGCCTTTACAATACCAATCGCAATTAAATCATTCCCAGCAACAATACCATCAATATGCGGGTATTCTTCTAATAATTCCATCGCTACACGCTCACTATTTGCTGGCTCAAACGTACTCTCCGCAATCATATACGAAAGGTTATTTTGCGTAATAACGTCTACAAAACCTTCAAAACGTTCATTTGCAGTACTCACATCACGTGGACCGCGAATATGTGCAATATGTTTACATCCTTTATCTAGTAACAGCTTTGTCGCAGCCTGACTTCCTGTATAGTTATCTGCATATACAGTAGGAATACGCTCATTAAACATACGGTCAATCGCAACAACCGGGACAGATAAATTCATGTAATTAACACTATTTTGTGGATTTGTTGCTACAATAAATCCATCTACATTATTTTGTCTAAGTACATCAATGTATTGTTTCTCTTTTTCTAAACTTTCATCAGAGTTACAAAGGACAACTGTGTAACCTTGTTTATGTGCTACATCTTCTACGGCACGTGCAACTTCTGGAAAGAACGGATTCACGATATTTGGAACAACTAAGCCAATTAAACGAGACTTTTTATTATACAGTGAACGCGCTACTGTACTAGGCTTATAATCTAACATCTCAATTGCACGCTCTACCTTTTTTAATGTATCTTCGTGAACATATCCATTTTTATTTAAAACTCTGGAAACGGTCGCAACAGATACTCCCGCTAATTTCGCAACGTCTTTAATCGTACTCATTCTCTTTTCTCCTCATTTCATGTAACCGTTTACAGAAAATAATATAACGTATTTCTAAAAATACGTCAATCATTTCTCACTAAAAAGCTTTTAAGGTTATACTCAAAAAAGCACCGCCATAAGGCGATGCTTCTTCATTACGAGTATGATACAGTTTTTTCTTTTTCTTCTACAGCAGGCTCTTCAGCATCTTTTTTACGATCTGATAGTTTAATTTTTTGTAAGAAAATCGTAAAGATGGCACCTACTACGATAAATACTAATCCTGTTAAGAATACAGTATGAAGCGAGTCTACTAAAGAGTTTTTCAAAATAGGTACAATGCTGTTAGCAAACGCTTCTGGCATTTGTTTTAATGCCTCTGGGCTAAATAGCATCGAATATAAACCTTGTGGATCTGTGTGAATCATATCTTTAAATTTCGTTACCATTTGTCCCGCTTCTTTCGGGAATGTATCTAATACAGGTACTAATTTATTTGTTAACGTTGTACCTGAAGTGTTATTCATAATTGATCCTAAAATTGTAATACCAAATGTTCCACCAATTTGACGGAAGAACTGACTTGATGACGTTACGACACCAAGGTCTTTTTTCGGGAAGCTTTCTTGTAACGCTAATGTTAATGTCGGCATTACAAGACCCATTCCTAAACCGATAACCATCATATAAGAAGTAGCTGTAAGCTTCGTTGTGTGCATATCCATCGTTGTTAATAACCAAAAACCACCGGCCATAATAAGCATACCTGCGATAATTTGTGGTTTTACACCAACTTTTAATACAAGTTGCCCACCGATAATACTCATTACAATCATTGTAATCATCATTGGAGTCATAATTGTTCCTGATTCAGCAGCACTTACTCCTACAATACCTTGCATGAAGAATGGTACGAACATAATCGCGCCGAACATTCCAATACTCATAAAGAATCCAATCGCATTCAGTATTGTAAATGTGCGATTTTTAAAGAAATGCATTGGTAAAATCGGCTCTTCAGCTTTCGTTTCAACAATAACAAAGCTAACGATACCAATTACAGCTAGTGCGAATAAACCGATAATTTGCCAAGAATCCCATGCATAATCTTTTCCGCCAAACGTTAGCGCAAGTAATAAACTTACAACACCTAGAATCATTGTAAAGATTCCAGCGATATCAATTTTAATTGGTCCTGTTTGTTTATGTGATTTTAATCCCATTGCAATAAAGATTGTTGCTAAAATACCAACCGGTAAGTTAATGTAGAATACCCATCTCCAGTTCACTGCATCTACAATCCAACCACCAACTTGCGGTCCAATTACAGAAGCAAGACCGTATAACGCACCAAAAATACCTTGCCATTTCGCACGTTCTTTTCCCGTGAACATATCTCCAATAATAATCATAGCCATTGGCATCATAATACCGCCACCAAGACCTTGAATACCACGGAAAATAATTAATTCTGTCATACCATTCGCCATACCACATAACGCCGAACCAATCATGAAAATAACTAGCCCTGTTATATATACGTTACGACGACCAAGTAAATCCGCTAATTTACCTGCAATTGGTACAACTGTCGTTGATGTTAACATATAAGCTGTCGTTAACCATGTCATTAAACTTAATCCGCCTAGGTCACCGACGATACGTGGCATTGCTGTACCAACAATTGTTCCATCTAATGCAGCAAATAGCATCGCGATTACTAAACCGATTAACAACAACTTTCTATTTTGATTTTCTTGTTGCTCCATGTAATCTCCTCAATTCCTCTTAGTTATTCTCTTTTTTCTCTTGTGTCCCGCAAATAATGGTTGCTAACTTCTCAAAGAGACGTAATAAATCTTCTCTTTCTTGCAACTCTAAATGTGAAAAGTATTTTGCAATATGCTCGTTGCGAGCTGTCATTGCCTCTTCTACTCTAGCTTTCCCCTTTTTCGTTAACTCGATGATGACAACACGACGGTCATCTTTGTCGTGATAGCGTTCTACAAGTTCTTGATCGATTAGACGATCAATCATCACTGTAATCGCGCTAGGCTTCACATACATCTTTTTTGCTAATGTTGTCGCTCTTGAAGCCCCATAATGATCTAAAATCTTTAAAATATAAAACTGCGGTGGTGTAAGTCCTGTTGCTTGCATTTGTTCTAATAACTCCGTCTGCATTTTCTTTCCAATCGAAAAGGCAAGAGCTTGAATTTTATCGATATGCGTCATATCATTTGGCATGTTATCCACCTCTTATTTAAACAATAAAATATTTAACGTATTTAAATATTAATCCCGCGAACAAAATCCGTCAATACTTTTATTCATAAAAACGTTTACATTTTTGTCACAAAGTTGTATAATTTTCGACGAAGTTAATATTGACAGTCACGGAGAAACGGAGTACACGGCTATGAATCATAAAAAAGGAAACTTTTTTATATTTCATGGCCTTTTTATATTCTCTGTCTTAAAACGCTTCGAATTAATTAGGGGAGGATTTTCATTTTATGTTTTTCACACAATTATTTAAACCTGCGCCCCACGCGGAACGCTTACCAGCTGATCGCGTTGATAGCGAATACCGTAAATTACGTTTACAAGTATTCTTAGGTATCTTCATCGGTTATGCAGGTTACTACTTTGTTCGAAAAAACTTTTCACTAGCAATGCCATACTTAATCGAACAAGGCTTTAGTAAAGGGGAACTTGGGGTTATCCTTTCAGCAGTATCTATCGCTTACGGATTAAGTAAATTCTTGATGGGTATCGTATCCGATCGTTGTAATCCTCGCTACTTTTTAGCAGCTGGGCTATTTTTATCAGGTATCATTAATATTATTTTCGGCTCATTTTCTTTCATTACAACGAGCATTATACTTATGTTTGTACTTCAGTTTTTAAATGGATGGGTACAAGGTATGGGCTGGCCTCCTTGTGGTCGTACGATGGTTCACTGGTTCTCTATTAGCGAACGTGGTACAAAAATGTCTATTTGGAACGTCGCTCATAATGTCGGCGGCGCGCTTATGCCTTCTCTTGTAACATTAGGCTTATACTTCTTTGCAAATGACTGGAAAAGTATTTTTTACTTCCCAGGTATTCTTTCAATTTTAGTTGGTATTTATGTATTAATTACGATGAAAGATACGCCTCAATCTTGTGGACTACCTTCTATTGAAGAGCATACTGGAGAATATCCACCAGATGAGAAAATAAAAGATCGCGAACGCGAACTTTCGGCAAAAGAAATTTTATTTAAATACGTACTAAACAATAAGTTTTTATGGTACATCGCTATTGCGAACGTTTTCGTATATTTCGTACGTTACGGCGTTGTAGACTGGGCTCCTACTTATTTAGTAGAAGAAAAAAGCTTTACTCATAGTAGCTCACGTACTGCTTACGCTCTATATGAATGGGCTGGTATTCCAGGTACACTTCTTTGCGGATGGATGAGTGATAAACTATTTAAAGGACGTCGTGCACCTGCTGGTATTTTATTTATGGTTGGTGTATTTATCGCAGTTCTTGTTTACTGGTTAAACCCTCCTGGTAATCCAATGGTTGATAGTATCGCACTTGTCGCAATTGGATTTTTAATTTACGGACCGGTTATGTTAATTGGTCTACACGCTCTAGACTTAGCACCAAAGAAAGCTGCTGGAACTGCAGCAGGCTTAACTGGATTCTTCGGTTACTTAGGCGGAGCTGCTTTCGCTAGTGCCGCTATGGGCTTTATCGTAGATGCATTCGGATGGGATGGCGGATTCATCTTATTACTTGCATCTTGCATACTTGCAATGTTCTTCCTTGCCCTTACTTTAAATACAGGGTCAACAAAACAAAAGCAAGCTTAAGTACAAATATTATACTTATCAAAAAAAGAGAGACCATTCTTTCCAGAATGCCTCTCTTTTTTCTACATATAAATCTTTTTTCTTACAAAAGATTCATTTTCCTCTCATATATATGTTAGCGCTTCCAAATAACTTCAACACCTAATACAACTGCATTCCACTTTTATATAAAAAGATTTTTGAATATTTTTTCAACTTATCCTTGTCAAACATTGTCAATTTATATTAAAATAACAACATACAAAATATTTAGTCTTTTCAGAAAAGATGGAGGGATAGCCATGAAGAATCCACTTCTTCGTATTGAAAACTTGCAAACTTCCTTTCGTATACAAGATCAGTATCATGCAGCAGTTGATGATGTATCCTTAACTGTTCATGAAAATGAAATTGTTGCTATCGTTGGTGAGTCAGGATGCGGAAAAAGTGCACTTGCCCTTTCCATTATGCGACTGCATAATGAAGCAAATACAAAATTACAAGGGCAGCTTTACTATAGAGATAAGGACTTACTTAGCATGTCAACCGCCGAAATAAATAAAGTACGCGGTTCAAATATCGGAATGATTTTCCAAGAACCTCTTACAGCACTCGATCCTCTTATGACAGTTGGAAAACAAATCGAAGAAAACTTAGACTACCACACAAGCCTTTCAAAAGTTGAAAAGAAAGAACGCACCTTAGAACTACTCCATCAAGTTGGTATTCCAAAACCAGAACTTACATATAAACAATACCCACACGAATTATCTGGCGGAATGAGACAAAGAATTGTTATCGCAATTGCAATTGCTTGTAAGCCAGGGCTCATTATTGCAGATGAGCCAACAACTGCACTTGACGTAACCATTCAAGCGCAAATTTTAGATTTATTACGTTCCATTCAAGAACAAACGAAAATGGGCATCATCTTAATTACACACGATTTAAGCGTCGTGGCCGAAACCGCTGATCGTATCGTCGTTATGTATGCAGGACAAGTTGTAGAAACAGGAACAGTCGAAGAGATTTTTAATAACCCTCTTCATCCATATACTCGTTCCTTATTAAATTCAATCCCGTCTGCATCTGCTGAAAAAGAAAAATTACATGTTATTCAAGGCGTTGTACCGACATTAGCTAAGTTACCTCGCACAGGTTGTCGATTCCAAGCACGGATTCCATGGATTAGACCTGATCAACATGAAGAAAATCCCGTTTTACATGAAGTAAAACAAGACCATTGGGTACGTTGTACTTGCTACAAGCATTTCAACTTCCAAGATAAGAAAGGAGATGACGTAACTCATGGCACTGCTTAAAGTAGACGATTTAAAAGTACATTTCCCAATTAAAGGTGGTTTCTTCGGACGTACATTAGATTACGTGCGCGCTGTCGATGGCGTAAGTTTTGAATTACAACCGGGTGAAACATATGGAATCGTTGGTGAATCTGGTAGTGGTAAATCAACAACAGGTAAAGCAATTATGCATTTAACGAAAGCGACAAATGGTAGCATTCATTTTAACAATAAAGACTTAACAAAGTTAAGTCGCTCTGAGCTACGTGAACAACGAAAAGATATTCAAATGATTTTCCAAGATCCCTATTCATCATTAAATCCGAAAAAACGTGTTCTCGATATTATCGCTGAACCTCTTCGGAATTTTGAGAAGCTCTCACCTGATGAAGAACGTAGAACCGTTCAAGAGTATCTTAGTATAGTTGGATTAAATCCAGAATCTGTTTATAAATATCCACATGAGTTTTCTGGTGGACAAAGACAGCGAATTGGTATTGCACGGGCACTTACATTAAAACCGAAGCTTATTATCGCGGACGAACCTGTATCTGCACTTGACGTGTCGGTACAAGCTCAAGTTTTAAACTTCTTGCAAGATTTACAAGCTGAACTCGGACTAACATACTTATTTATTAGTCATGATTTAGGCGTAATTCGCCATATGTGTGACCGTATCGGTGTTATGTATCGCGGACGCATCGTTGAAGAAGCAACAAGTGCAGAAATTTATAATAATCCACAACATATTTATACGAAGCGCTTAATATCAGCTATTCCTGATATTCGTCCTGAAAACCGCGAACAACAACGTAAATTACGTCGTGAAGTAAGCGCTGAATACGAAAAATCATACGAAAACTATTTCAACGAAAATGGTCGTGCTTACGATTTAAAAACAATCTCGCCAACACACCGGGTGGCATTACCTTAAGGGAGTGATAAAATATGTGGAAATTTATATTACGCCGGGTTTTAGTTATGATACCGCAATTATTCATATTAAGCGTACTCGTCTTTACACTGGCTAAGGCAATGCCAGGTGATGCATTAAGTGGCGCTGAACTAGCAAACCCAAAAGCCGATCCAAAAGTGCTCGAAGAACAACGTGAAAAACTAGGTTTAAACGATCCTATTCCCACTCAATATGTAAGGTGGATTTCAAATGCTGTACAAGGGGATTTCGGTATTTCTTATGCACATAAAATAAAAGTAACAGATATTATCGGGGAACGTCTTGGCAATACCATACTGTTAGCTCTTCTTATTCTTATTCTTACTTACTTAATTGCTATTCCACTTGGAGTTATAAGTGGACGTTGGAATGATACGTGGGCTGATCGACTCATTACGCTCTATAACTTTTTAGGATTCGGTACACCACTATTTATTTTCGGGTTAGTAATGTTATTCTTATTCGGCTTTTTATATCCAATTTTCCCTACGAGTGGTAGCGTTGATCCACAAGTTGCAACAGGATCATTTGATTACTATTTAAGTAAATTCAATCATATGATTTTACCAGCTTTATCTGGGGCATTAATTGGGACTGTAGGAACTGTACAATATTTACGAAGTGAAATTATCGATACGAAACATAAAGATTTTGTACGCACAGTAAAAGCAAAAGGTGTACCAGAATCTAAAGTATATTCTAGACATATTTTAAGAAATTCATTTTTACCAATTGCAGCATTTTTAGGATATGAAATTACAGGTTTAGTTGGAGGCTCTATTATTCTAGAAAATATTTTCGGCTATCCAGGAATTGGACAACTATTTTTCCAATCTATCACTCAACGTGATTTCAGTGTCGTAACTGCTCTTGTATTATTTACTGGATTCGCAACGCTACTCGGGACTCTTCTTTCCGATATTATTCTAAGCATCGTTGATCCACGTATTCGTATTGATTAATGGAGGTGAAGAAACGTTATGTTAGCAAATCCTGAAAAACAAACTGAAGTCATTCATTACGAAAAGAGCCCCTCTGGTTTCTCCATTATGTGGCGAGAATTTCGTAAAGATAAACTAGCAATGTTTTCTCTATTCTTTTTAGCTTTAATATTAATAGCCGTTTACGCAACTTCATTTATTATGAAGCAAGAAGATATCGTCCGAGTCGATTTGTTCGCTATTTATGACCCTCCTTCTGCTGAACATTGGTTAGGAACTGATTATGGAGGCCGTGATATTTTCGGACAATTAATTATTGGTACACGTAACTCCTTTACAGTTGGTTTAGCCATCACTCTTTTAGCAACCCTTATCGGTCTTACGACGGGACTAATTGCTGGCTATTTTGGAGGAGTTGTCGATAACATCATTATGCGTTTTATCGACTTTATGATGATTTTACCATTCTTAATGATTGTTATCGTGTTTATCTCACTCGTTCCAACTTTCAATATTACGACATTTATTCTCATAATGACCGCTTTCTTATGGGTCGGAAAAGCAAGGCTTATACGCTCTAAAGTATTGACTGAGAAAGAACTTGATTACGTATCTGCATCAAAAACATTAGGAACACCAAATTGGAAAATAATCTTCCAGCAAATATTACCTAATTTAAGTTCTATTATTATCGTAAATATCACATTAAATCTTGCTGGTAACATCGGAATTGAATCTAGTTTAACTTACTTAGGCTTCGGTCTACCAGAGAGCACACCAAGTCTTGGTACACTTGTAAGTTACGCAACTAACCCAGATGTATTACAAGAAAAGTGGTGGATTTGGTTACCCGCATCAATCATGATTTTAGTGTTGATGCTGTGTATAAATTTTATTGGTCAAGCGTTAAAGCGTGCGGCTGATGCGAGACAAAGAAAAGGATAAGGGGTGGAGAAGTTATGAACAAACCAAAACTGTACAAAGTATTAAGTACACTTGCTGCTTCAACATTATTACTATCTGCATGTGGGGGTGCTGATAGCGGTAGTAAAAAGGCAAACACAAAAAAAGTAGAAACAAATAAATTTAGTGCTGCTGTAAAAAATGACGGTAAAGAAATTAAAGACGGATCATTAACTTATGGACTCGTTTCAAATTCACCTTTCGCTGGTGTTTTAAGTAGGGTATTGTATGAAGTTGCTCCAGATTCAGAGATTATGGATTTCTTTGATGAACAATTATTAGCTACAGATAAAAACTGGGAAATTACAAATGACGGTGCTGCAACTTATACAATTTCTGAAGATAAAAAAACAATTACAATTAAAATTAAAGATAATGTAAAATGGCACGATGGTAATCCTGTAACAGCTGAGGATTTAGAATATTCTTACTTAATAATCGGTAATAGCAAATATACAGGTATCCGTTACGATACACAAATGCAAATGATTGAAGGTATGGAAGAATATCACACTGGAAAAGCTGACAAAATTTCTGGTATTAAAGTAGTCGATCCAAAAACAATTTCCATTACTTATAAAGAAGTAAACCCTTCACTAAAAACTGGTATTTGGACATATCCTACACCTAAAAAATATTTAGGTGATGTACCAATTGAAAAACTAGCTGAATCAGATAAAATCCGTCAAAATCCAATTGGATTCGGTCCATTTAAAGTGAAGAAAATCGTTCCTGGTGAATCAGTTGAGTATGAGCGTTTTGATGATTACTGGGGCGGCAAACCTAAGCTAAAAAATGTAACATTAAAAGTTGTAAATCCATCTATTGTTAGTGCATCTCTGAAAAAAGGTGATATTGATATTGCAGCAATTACTGCTGATCAATATCCGAACGTAAGTAAATTAAAAAACACACAACTAATTGGTAAAACTGACCTTGCTTACACTTATATCGGATTTAAGTTCGGACATATGGACAAAGCAAAGAATGAAGCTGTAATGGATAACGATAAGTTCAAAGACGTTCGTTTACGTCAAGCGATGGCACATGCAATTGATAGAGAAAAATTAGGAGAGAAAGTATATCACGGACTTCGCGTTCCAGCTAACTCTCCAATTCCACCATCTATGCCAAAGTACCATAATAATGATGTTGGTGCGTATAATTTCGATGTAAATAAAGCGAAAAAACTATTAGATGAAGCTGGGTATAAAGATAAAAATGGTGATGGATTCCGTGAAGATCCAAAAGGTAATGAATTGAAGATTAACTTCTTAACTAGTAGTGGTAGTGAAACAAGTGAACCGCTGGCTAAATTCTACATTCAATCTTGGAAAGATATCGGCTTAAAAGTAGAACTTGTTGATGGACGCTTACACGAATTTAATGCTATGCGTGACATGATTAAAAAAGATGATCCGAAGGTTGATATTTTTGCCGGTGCTTGGAACACTGGCTCTGACCCTGACCTTTCTGGCCTATGGGGCAAAAATGCCGGATTCAACTATCAACGCTGGGTAAATGATGAAAATACGAAGTTATTAGAAGCAGGATTATCAGAAAAAGCTACTGATGAAAAATATCGTAAAGAAGTATACGATAAATGGCAAAAATTAATTCATGACGAAGCACCGATGATTCCAATTCATTACACATTTGATTTAACAGGTGTTAATAAGCGCGTAAAAAATTATGATGTCAACACTGAAGTGAATCAAATAACTTCACATTGGAAAGACGTTACTGTAACAAGTGAGAAGCCAGAAGTAGAAAAATAAACATAAAAATAGCTCTTAGCATTTACATACATGCTAAGAGCTATTTTTTATTTTCATTGCTTTTCCTACTAATGATAACAACCAATTCCTTCCCTACTCTAATATTAAAAGATTTGATGAAATACCTTTATTAAAACAGCTAACGTAACAGATCCAGCAAATCCCCCTAAACAAATTAAGCTTACCCCTTGACTATATGACAAATTTTGAAATGATTTCATTGCTTCCATCCTCCCTATCTCCCCTTTGATACTTTTATTTTACCAATGGGAAAAATTTCATAACATCGATTTCTCTAACAACTAACTTACAAATTTGTAAGTTAACATCTTTTCAACTTATATATCTAGTATTTCCACAAATGAGAGTTCTTTATACATAAAAAAGACCTCAGCTATACTAAGGTCTTTAGTTACATTTTATTTTATAATCATCACCGGACATTTCACTCGTTTTGCTATTTTATGACTTACACTACCAAGTACCATTTCTTGCAGTGTATTTAGCCCTCTGCTTCCGGCGATAACAAGATCTATATCTCCTGTATTTACATATTGAACAATTGTATCTCCAGGATCACCATGTAATATCGTAATTGTATAAGATATGTTCTCTTTCTTTAATAAAACTTCAATCTCTTTTAATTTATCTTTTCGACTAGCCGATATTGTTTCTAAATCTGTTTGACCTTGTATAATATCTGATTTTGCCGTTCTATTATCTACTACGTACACAACTTCAACATTTGTTTCTGCGCTACATTTCGCAATATATGTTGCATGTTCCGCTGCTCGAAGTGCATGTTCAGAACCGTCACATGCTAATATAATTTGTTTGTACATATGCTGAATCCCCTTTTCGTTATCCTACTCGTATTATATAATAAAGCCTCCTAAAAAGGAGGCTTTTAACTAGCAATTCTTTTATTATAAGTAGCTAAATTTGCAACAAGTTTTGAGCTACGTTCATTTAATCCTGTTATACTTACTTTCACACCACTTTGCTCATACTTTATGATAACTTTATCAATTGATGCCACCGCTGAATCATCCCATACGTGCGCATGAGTAAAATTCATTTCAATTTCTTTTACATCTTCATTAAATGAAAAATTATTTATGAAATCGGCTGTGGATGCAAAGAAAAGTTGACCGTGAATTTCGTATATTTTCTTATTTTCAATATATAAATGTTTCACGTGAATCTTTGCCATATTGAATGCAAATAACACCGCACTAATTACTGTTCCGATAATTACACCTAATGCTAAGTTATGTGTAATTAGGACAATCACAACTGTTACGATCATAACAAATGCGTTTCCTTTTGGTACTTTATGAATCGTTGTTACAGAGTTCCAATCAAACGTTCCGATTGAAACCATAATCATAACCGCAACTAAAGCTGCCATCGGAATATGAACGACATAATCTCCTAAAACGAATAATAATACGATTAAAAATCCGCCCGCTACAAATGTTGATAGGCGACCTCGTCCACCTGATTTAATATTAATAACAGATTGGCCGATCATTGCACATCCTGCCATTCCTCCGAAAAATCCAGCAACGATGTTTGCGATCCCTTGTCCGCGTGCCTCTTTATGCTTATTACTTTCTGTATGCGTCATATCATCTAAAACTGAAGCTGTTAATAAAGACTCTAGTAAACCAATGATTGCAAGCATAACTGCATAAGGTAAAATAATCCCTAATGTTTCTAATGTAAATGGCACATCAGGAATACTAAAGAACGGTAATTCTTTCGGCAGGCTTCCCATATCCCCTACTGTTTTCAACTGTAATCCGCTCATAAGTGCAATACTCGTCACAATAATAATTGAAATAAGCGTAGAAGGTACAACCGTTGTAATACGTGGAAATAAATATATAATTGCAAGTCCTAATACAACGAGTGCATACATTTGCCAAGTTGCATTTTTAAAATGCGGTAATTGCGCTGTAAAAACTAAAATTCCAAGTGAATTTAAAAAACCACTCATAACAGATTTCGGAACAAACTTCATAAATGAGCTCAGTTTGAACACGCCAAAAATAATTTGGACGATACCTGTTAATATTGTTGTAGCAAATAAATATTGCAAACCATGATCTTTAACGAGCGTTACCATTAATAATGCCATTGCACCTGTTGCAGCTGAAATCATTCCAGTTCTTCCGCCAACAAATGAAATGGTAACTGCAATACAAAAGGCTGCGTATAGTCCAACTGTTGGATCCACGCCTGCAATAACAGAGAAGGCTATCGCTTCAGGGATTAATGCTAAAGCAACGACAATTCCTGATAACACGTCCCCTCTCACATTAGAAAACCAGTCATTTTTTATCATTTGAAACAAAATACCACTCCTCTACTCCTTTATAATTTGATTTTCTCCATAAGAAAATCTAGCCGACTGCACGAAAGCTATTATATAACGAGTAGAAGATTTTTTGCTATGTAAAAGTTTCCTAAAGAAAAAGACGCTACCTTAGTAGCATCTTTTCTCATTTCATTAATGTCCACCGTGTCCTTGACCACTTTCCTGAACAATTTCTAACCTCTCATCTAGTATTCCTTGTGTTTCAAATGAAATATCACTCGTACTTCCTAATAAGAAACCGTGATTATATGGTCCAAGTGTTGGATCATCTTTAAACTTCGGCTGAATGCTTGCAAGGAAGTCATACACTGGTTGTGAAACTTTACCTTCTTCTAATAATACAACAGGTGCGTGTTTACCCATATGTGAAAAAGGTGCCCCAGCAACTGCTAAATCTGGTGTTTTGCTTGAAACAAATGATAAACCGTGACCAGGTTTTGTGAATCCCCAGCCAAATTTTGTTTTTTCATCTTTAAATTTAGCGAACGCAATCGAGTTTTCTGTAGGGGTCTCTCCACTAATACGCGTTACTTTCCCGTATTTGCTTAACTCCTTTTCTACTTCTTTTGAAACAATTTTTTCTGGCCCTAATATATATATATTTGCTTTATCTTTTCTCATCTTTAATGCCTCTATTGTCGCTTCTGGCACTTTATTCTTTTCTGTATAGAGTAGTGGTTCCGGCATATGAGAAATCCAATTTACAGCGGGTGTTGTATATAAACGTCCTTCTTCTGCAGATGAACCGATAATAACACTATTTGGGTAGCTTCCTGTTATATCGGCATACTCCTTATCAACATCTTTCGCAAATATAGCTGGGTCCGTTTCTTTTATTTGTTTTACTTTATAACCTTTTAATTGTTCAAGCGCGCTAGTACCTACATCCCCCATCACCATAATTTGTGTTCCATCTTTCGTTCCGATTGGATTTAATCGTTTTATTTCTTTTAACGTCATTTCCGGTATCTTTTCTTTTTCTATAAATAAAATCGGCCCGTTATTCGGATGATGAATAAGGTCTGCACTCGCAATACCTAATTGCCACTCGCTTGCTGGTACTAAAATAACAGCACCCGGCTGGTTCTCTTTATGGGTTGCTGGCCATATCGTTTGCGAAGTTAACACTGCCATTTGCAGGGGATCATTTGTATTTAACCTCGTCACATTTTTTAAACTTGTCGTTAATAAATCATACGATGCCCCTTCGTTCATTTCTTTTGGCGCCGTTACCTCCTGATTCATTTTCATTTCCTTTTGCTCTGTTTTTTTCTCTTTTGTAGATTCATGGTTTTTATGGTCTGTATTCGTTTGTCCGCATGCAGCAAGACCAACTGCTGTAATTATTGTTATCCCAAAAATTCGGGTCATTTTTTTCATTATACCGCCTCCGTATTAATCATTTTTGAGCCAATATGATTACCTAAAATGTAATTTCAACTCCACAATAACAAGCAATTCTGAAGAAATTATGCAGACACATCATAATCTGCACCATTTCTTCATGATTTTGCATTACACTTTAAGTAACGATTATAAATATGGAGGGCTCTCTATGATTGATATACTGCTCGTAGACGATGAACCGAGAATGCTTGAATTATTAACGCTTTATCTTACCCCAATTGGATATAACTGCGTATGTGCGACTTCAGGAGAAGAAGCTATTTTACATATAGAAAATCGAAACTTTAAATTTGTTTTACTCGATATTATGATGCCAAAGATGGACGGATGGGAAACGTGCAAAAAAATCCGATTTTTTAGTAACATTCCTATTATTATGGTTACAGCTCGTGATCAAACAGTAGATGTCGTTCAAGGATTAAAACTTGGAGCCGATGATTACGTAACGAAACCTTTCCATGAAGAAGAACTTTTCGCAAGAATTGAAGCCGTTTTAAGACGTACAAATGAACATAAACAAATCCAATATCACGGTATTGTATGGGATGAAACAAAACACTTCGTTTCTGTCCATAATGAAGAACTCCTTCTCACACCAATTGAATTTTCTTTACTCGGATTATTTTTACGCCATGTGAACTACGTATTAAGCCGTGATCAGCTCATCGAACGAATTTGGGGGTTAAACACAAATACAGAAGATCGCACAGTCGATTCACATATTCGTAATTTACGTGATAAATTGCGAAAAGCAAATTTCCCTATTGATTACCATTTAAAAACTGTTTACGGAGTCGGATATCGATGGGTTGATACTCTAGATTAAGGAGCAAAGCAATGAAGCGAATTTCTATTCAGCTCGGATTTTATTTTTTGATTGTTACACTTTTAATCGAAAGTGTTCTATTTGTCTCGCTTTATTATAGCCTTGTCAACAATAGAGTAAATGAAGAAATGACAGCTTTATTAAAGCGCGGAAATAGTCACAGAGATGTCCTTGAAAAGTATTTTGATAAGCAAACAATCTCCCATGTTGCACTAATGGAATCCGAAGCCGAAACTACTGTTGTTATTACAAATGCAAATAAGGAGGTACTAGCTAAATCCAATGAAATAAATACTACTATAAAAAAGCATATTGAAAAGATGCAAACACGGACAGATCATGACGGAGCAATTATAGAGAATCATTGGAAAACATCTAATTATATATGTACAGTTAGCCCCATTGTAGTGGCTGGAAAAACGGAAGGATACGTATATATGTTTCTCGGGACGGAATCAATCGAGGAAATGGTTAACGGGCTAACAAGACAATTCATTATTGCCGGAGTCATTACGTTTCTACTAACAGCCATCACCATCTTTCTATTATCACGTTTATTAACAAAACCATTGTTACACATGAAACATGCCACTGAAAAAATGAGTAAAGGCGATTTGTCCGTTTCGTTAACGACTACTCGAAATGATGAAATTGGTGAACTAGCATCATCTATTCAAACGCTCGCAAATGATTTACATTATATGAAAACAGAGCGAAGTGAATTTCTAGCAAGTGTTGCTCATGAATTACGAACACCGTTAACATACGTAAGAGGTTATGCTGACATTGCTTTAAAAGAAAGCACCCCTCCTGAGCAACGTTTGCGATATTTATCGATTATAAAAGATGAATCTGATTACATTACAAACTTAGTTCAAGATTTATTTTCACTTGCACAAATGGAACAACATAACTTTTCTATTCAAGTAAAGGAAGTGCATTTACACACCTTCCTTACTCGTATAGCTGAAAAAGTAAACGCCATGTATAAAGAAAGATACATTAAAGTTTCTTTCTCTTGTCCTCCTACACTGCTAGTAAACTTAGATGAACAGCGATTTGAACAAGTTATAGTAAACATTTTAAATAACGCTTATAGACATTCAAAAGAACATTCTCATATAAACATTTCTATTACAGAAGAACATAAACGTATCTCCATTACAATTGAAGATGAAGGCGAAGGTATCCCGCCTGAAGACCTCCCTCACATTTTCGACCGCTTTTATCGTGTTGATAAAGCTAGATCACGAGCTACAGGTGGAACTGGTTTAGGACTATCTATCGTGAAGGAAATTGTAGAGCTACACGGCGGGAATATTACAGTAACGAGTGAAGTCAATCACGGGTCTTGCTTTATAATTTCATTACCATCTATAAAGAAACACGACTATCATCAGTAGTCGTGTTTCTTTATCCCGCATTAACGGGCAGTAAGACCCCTACATCAAAATTCAGCGGAAGCAAAGAAGTTAGGTGGGGGATCAACTGCCCGTAAAAGCCCGATTGGTTCAACTAATAATCAGTGGGAGATGAACAAAACCCCCACTGATTAAAGTTTCACTTTATCATTTTACTTTATAATATAAATTTACAAATTGCCCAAAACGTTTCGTATCCGTTAAAGTTAAATTAATTTCTGGATTCTTTTCTTTAAATAATGGAACACCCGAGCCTAATATATGCGGTGTAATCGTAACAATATATTCATCAATTAGATTATTTTTAAAGAATTCTCTCAGTAGCTCTCCTCCACCAACCATCCATATTTTAGATCCTTCTTGTACTTTTAACCTTTTTGTAAACTCCACTACATCTTCATTTACAAACTCTACATGTCCGTTCGTGCCTTTTTCTGAATTAGAAAACACATAACATTTTTTATCTAAATACGGGAATGTCTCTGTATGCTCTACTACATAATCGTACGTTCTCTTTCCCATTATTATTGTATCAATTGTTTCATACATTTCTGTATAACCGTTATCTCCCTCTCCTTCCGTTTCCATTAACCACTCTAAATCATCATTTTCTTTCGCAATATACCCATCTAAGCTCGCCGCTATAAATAAAACTATTTCACGTGACATATCTTTTCCTCCTTGCATCTCATCTTGATAACATATGATGTAAACAATATACTAACAATAAAACATGACAATTTATGTCATGTTAAAAAGAAAAAAGGTGATACATTTGTCAAAAGCTAAACGCTTATTAGATATTCTTATATTTGCTTCTGCAAAAAAAGCATTTACAGCTCAAGAAATAGCCGATGAATTTAATATTTCCGTTCGTACTGTCCATAGATATATTTTAGATTTAAGTGATATGGGATTACCCATTTACGCTGAACAAGGTCGCAACGGAGGATATAAAGTATTAACAACTAGGGTCATTCCACCTATCTTATTTACCGAAGAAGAAGCAGTCTCCATCTTTTTTGCCTTTCAATCTTTAAGCTACTACAGAGACTTACCTTTTAATACAGAAATCAATTCTGTCACTCATAAACTATATAGCTCTCTACAACATGAGGCGAAAGTGAAAGTTGATAAAATACGTTCTTATATCGCCTTTTGGAATCCGAAGAGAACAATTGAGACCCCACTTTTAAACGAAGTGTTAACAGCGGCTATTGAAAATAAAAATTTACACTTTCAATACGAATCTAAATCAGGGATAAAAACAAAACATGTTCATCCGATTGGTGTATATGCTCACGACGGGTTATGGTACTTACCGTCCTATGACTTCGGTAGAAAAAAAGTATTACTGTATCGCGTTGATCGTATTCTCTCAATATTATCGATGGAAGAAAATACAGATACATTCATGAATTTAGAAGAGTGGTTTGCCTCTAACTCTAACGTAGTACACAATCCTACTCAGTTACATGTTTTACTGACAACAGAAGGCGTACGCCAATGTAAAAGCGTTCCTTATCTTGAGGAATTCGTTATAGTAAACGAGGATGGGACAGGATATATAAATTCAACAATTGATAAAGGTGAGATTAACTTTATTACTCCTTTATTTTATAGACTTGGAAAAGATGCAAAAGTTTTAGAACCGAAAGAATTGATAGATGGTTTACGTATACGTGCGAAAGAAGTTTTACATATGTATGAAGACGAAAAAAGCTGCTAAATATAAGCAGCTTTTTGTGTATTTGTTCCTATTGTTTTGACTGTTGACGAATATCAATCCACCAACGATATGACGCATTCATATTTTCAGTACTTCCATTCCCTCTGTAATGGAAAGCATCCAAAAAGATTGAATCTAGTTTATCTTCATCTACAAAGTAACCTAAGTTAACTTTTACCGTTTCTCCTGGTCGGATACTGCCAATATTGTAGAAGCTTTTCCCATCTCCGTGAGGCTCTAAATAATCAACTTCTCCCGTCATAATACGCGTTGCATCCATTCCCTCTTCTTTAGCGTATTTCCATGCATTCCCTTCAAATTTAAGCTGCTTTATGGATGGATGCATATAGATTTCTTCTGTTGCCTGTTTACCAATATTTCTCACTGTTGTTGTCAAGTAGACAAATTTAACATTAACTAATTGCGAATCTACTAATGTATCAATTGAATCTTTACCATTCCCTAATTTATATACATCCCGTCTGTACGATAGCAGTTTTCCCGTCTGATCTAAAGCCTTCTTCTTGCTTAATATCCCTAGGCCAAGTTCATTAAAGTTCTCTTGTTTAAAATCTTTAATCGAATCAAAAACTTCAACTTTTTCTATCACATATTCAATTTGGCTGTTATCCATAGATATCGTTACTGGAACCTTTTGCCCTATATGAAATAGTCGTTTGCTATCTTTTTTCAAAGGAATCACTTTAGATTTTTTAGGTTCATCTGCTTGGCTAAAATACTTTTTATCATAATTTGATATATGTGATGCCTTTTCTTTTGACGTGGGCTCAAGTGAAATATTCCCTAAGACATCTATCATTTGTTCTTCATTTATATCTGATCCAATAAAACTTTCTAACATAATCCCTTCTTTCTCAAAAAAGAGAAAGACCTTCCTATCAAACATTACATTGTTGTTTCCAGTTTCTTTATGAACAATTACTGCTTTCTTGCCACCTATCTCTTTTTCTTCGTAGCTTTTTGAATATAAAGTTTGAAAGTCCGCATTTTCCCCTACTCTCCAAAGACTAAATGAAAAGCCTCCATTTGCGTCGTTATCTTTAAATGAATATTTCATAGCAGTGTCATCAATTGCTTCCATATTTTCTGGCAATTTACCAACCTTCAACTTATACCACTGATCACTCTTTTTCGAATCCTTATTTGTTAAGGAAACATTTACTTCATAATTTTGTTTTTGAACAATCATATTATAGACTTTTACTGCACCAAAAACGGTTGTCGGCATACCAATCAATAAGCAGGCAGCAGCGATTAACATACGATTTCTTTTACTCTTTTTCTGTTGTTGCTCGCCCTTCAGCTTCATTTCCTCCATAAACAGTTTCTTTTTGCGCGTATATGTATGTGAAAATTCATGTTGTTCTTCGGATTTATCAAAATCATCTAAAGCAATTTTTTCAGCAAGTTCATATATTTCTTTGGAGTTCTTTGAATTCGTCATGTTGTATACCTCCTATCATATTTTGGACTCGTTTTCGAGCGCGTTCAAACTGCTTGCGGACATTAGCCTCCGTAATCCCCATTACACTTGAAATTTCTTGATACGTTAAGTTATAGAAGACTTTGTACTTAAACACCTGTCTGTTAGATTCATTTAACTCTTTTAGCAATGTATCAATTTGAACCTCAGACATTTTACGTTTTTCCCACTCTTCAATATTTTCATCTACTGCTTCTATTGATTCTCTTTCATATTCTTCTAAAAATGTTTCATGTCGTTTATTTTTCCGGTAACTATCAATCGCCTTGTTTTTCGCGATCCTCAAAATATAGCGTTTAAGCTCTTCAGTGCTCAAGCTATGGAGCTTTTCCAAGTTCTTATAAAGAGTAATAAACGTCTCTTGAACCGCATCTTCAGCCTGTTGAATATTATTTAAAATAGAATAAGCTACAGAATAAATTTTTTGTTCATACAACTCATATAGCTCTTCCATCTTTTCATAATCTTTGTTTGTAACTTTCATATAATTCCTCCTCTCACTCTATATAACGAATGAGCACTGTAACTTTGTGACACTGCAAAATCTTTTTATAGATAAAATTTAATAATAGAATAAACAAAAGCCCAATTTCTCTATTGTAACTGAGAAATTGGGCTTTTTAATATTAGAATTTTCCTGACTGTATCTCTAAGAAAAATTCTTTTACACCTTTTCAATATACAGTATTTGCTCTATCGCTTCTTTTACCAAATTCTTTGTCTCTTCAAAGTTATGATTCTTCTTTTCCTCCGGTTGCACCGTATAAAACTCAGCAAACGAACGCTCTTTATATCTTGGTACGACATGCATATGGTAATGTGTTAACTCGTTAAATACTCCACCATTTTGACAAACTGTAATTCCATCTGGTTTATATAATGCCTTAATCGCTTTTGCAATCAGCTTAGAAGCATCCATAATTGATCTTGCTACAACGTCATCTAATTCGTCTACTTCTACAACATGCTGCTTTGGCACAATTAAAGTATGTCCTGGGTAGAAAGGCGCATAATCTAAAAAGCAAGTTACATAATCATCTTCATATACTTTATATATTTTTTTCTCTTCGTTTGCTAATTTACAACCTAAACAGTCCACTACACTTTCCCCTCTTTCTAAAAACATAAAAACGTGAGAATACGGCTCTCACGTTTTTATGTTTCATTTTATTAGTTCAATTGTTTCCGTAACCTTTATACTATCTTTTACAGATTGAACAATCGTACAATTTTTCACTGCAAGCTGCAATGCTTTGTCCAACTGCTCTTCTGTAATGTTTTCCGCTTTAATTTTATAGTGCAAATGAACACTTTCAACTGGTTTGGATAAAGCTTCACTTCTACCAATTTCAGTTTCGATCGTAAACGTATCGTATGTAATACGTTTCTTTTCTAAAATTGTTCGAAAGACAATTGCACTACATCCTGCGATAGAAGAAACGAGTAATTGTAACGGTGAATACCCGTTTTCTTTTCCAATCGCTAATTGAGCGTACGATAAATCTGCCTTTATATCATCGTGTTTGATTGTTAGTTTCATTTGTTTTGTCCATCTCCACTTTCATCGGTTTCTGCTGTTTCTTACTCATATAATAATAATATATATAGCAGAAAATGATAAATGGAATACCGCAGTATAAAGCCATTCTTTGTTCAGGAATAAACGCTAAACTAATAACAACGATGCTATTTGTAATTAAAGCTAAAATTGGAACAATCGGATATAGTGGTGTTCTATACTTTAAGTCCTCTAACTTTCCTCCGCCTTTTATATACTGACTTCTAAAGCGAAGTTGCGATAGAGCAATAATGATCCAACTTGAAACAGCTGATAAACCAGCTATCGATAATAAGTACATGTATACTGTATCTTCTGCAAGGAAACTTGTGAATAGAGATAATCCAGCTACCGCAATCGTTACGACTAGCGCTGTAATTGGAATACCACGTTTATTTACTTTCTTGAAAGAAGTTGGTGCCATTCCTTCATTTGCAAGTGACCATAATATACGTGTCGCTGCATATAATCCAGAGTTCGCTACAGATAATAACGCAGTAATAATAACGAAGTTCATAATATCAGCTGCATATGGAATACCGATTTTATCAAATACAACTACGAATGGACTTTCAATTACGCCTGCTTCTTTCCAAGAAATTAATCCTACTAAAATTGTCATTGTTAAAATGAAGAATAACATAATACGCCATACTGTATTACGGATCGCACGTGGAATTGTTTTTTCTGGATTTTCACTTTCTCCCGCTGCAATTCCGATTAACTCTGTTCCTTGGAACGAGAAGTTAACTGTAATCATTGTAAGTAATACGGCAGCTAGTCCATTTGGGAAAAGTCCACCATCGCTTACAAAGTTAGAGAAAAGAGGTGCTGCTTCTTTTCCGTCATATGATATAAATCCTAATAATGCACTACCACCAAGAACAACAAATGCAAGGATTGTAATTACTTTAATACTAGAAAACCAAAATTCTAATTCGGCATAACTTTTCGCCGAAATTGCGTTTGAAGCATATAAAATAACGCCGAATACAAGGCACCATACCCAAACATCAACATTTGGAAACCATCTTTTCATCATTAAACCGATTGACGTTAATTCTAGTCCTACTGTTACTGCCCAGCCAAGCCAATATAGCCAGCCGATCATAAAGCCCGTTCCTGGTCCAATAAACTTCGTTGCATACTTTTGGAAAGAACCTGAAACTGGCATTGCTACCGTTAACTCTCCAAGACAAAGCATTGTTAAATACATAATAAATCCGCCTACTAAATATGAAAGGATGGCCCCCCCTGGTCCAGCCTGATTAATAGTGTAACCTGAACCTAAGAAAAAACCAGTTCCGATTACACCACCTAGTGCGATCATAAATAAATGTCTACTCTTCATCGTACGATGTAATTTCTCATTCGTTGGTTGCTGCATCTAAATCCTCCCCCTACCATACCCCTATGTCTTGTTAAAATTTTCTGATAATAAAAATATACACGAAAGCGATTACATTTTCTATATAAAATTAAAACTTTTCTGATAAAATAATATAAAAATCGAATTATTGCAAGATTTAGATTCTATTTAGAGGAAAATAAGGAGAAACAAGGAAAAACCCTTACATATATTGTAAGAGTCAACGAAGTTCTAATCTTCTCGATAAAATTGATAAACTATAATTTACGATAAAATACATACAAGCTACTACTATAAACGTTGGAATCATGTAATTCACATTTTGCCCGCTAATAATTTGAGCATTATGTATAAGCTCAGGGAGTGATATAACAACCGCTAGCGATGTATCCTTCAGCAATGAAATAAATTGACTGACAAGCGGCGGAACCATTCTCCTTAATGCTTGTGGCAAAATAATATGCCAAAGCGCTTGCACATACGTTAATCCCGAAGATCTTGCGGCTTCGACCTGCCCTTTTTCAATAGACAATAGACCACTTCTAACAATTTCAGATATCATTGCTGCCTCAAATATTGTTAAAGCAACAATTGCAGCTGTTATAATTTCTAATTTCAAGCCTGCTTCTGGAAGTGCAAAATAAGTGAAAAATATAATTAACAGTAGTGGTAAGTTTCGAATCACTTCAACGATAATTCCTAATACTTGTGAGACGACAGGTATTTTCGTGTAGCGCAATATACCGATTACACTTCCAATAATAAAACTAAGTACAATTGCTACGAGCGCTACCTCTAATGTAATGAGCAATCCTTTTAATAAAAAGAGGATATGATCACCTGTTATAGCTCCCTTAAAATCCATTTACACCGCCTCCTTTGCTAAGCGTTTTTCTAAATAACGCACTAGCATACTGAGCGGAATTGTTAATATTAAATAAAACATCCCGACAAATATATAAACATCAAACGTAACAAACGTCTTCGTTGAAATTAAATCTCCTTGATACATTAAATCAGCACCAGCAATAATTCCAAGTATTGAGGAGTTTTTAACTAAATTGAGAAACTGGTTTCCTAAAGGGGGAATTACAATTTTCACTGCTTGGGGTAAGACAACATAATACATCGCCTGCACATACGTTAGCCCTGAAGAGCGAGCAGCTTCCATCTGCCCTTTCGCAACTGATAAAATACCAGCGCGAATTACTTCTGCAATAAAAGCTGCCGTATATACCGTAAGCGTAACTGTTCCTGCTACAAAACCATTTAAAGTAATTCCTATTACAGGTAAAGCAAAATAGAATATAAATGCAATTAATACGAGTGGAATATTTCTTACAAACTCCACAAAAGCTGATCCTATCCAATTTAAAATACGAATAGGTGCAATACGCATTACTGCCAAAATTACTCCTAAAATAAAACTACCTATCAATGCAATTACACTAGACATAACTGTATATTTAAACCCTTCTAAATACATATCAATGTTATTCGTTAATATAGAAAAATCAGGCACATATTCTCCCCTCTTTCTTTACAAGAAGAGGATGAGTACTCTCATCCTCTCACTTTTACTATCTACTTTTCTGGTTTTTGTCCAATCCATTTCTCATATAATTTGTCATACTCCCCGCTTGCTTTCATGTCTTTAATTAAAGTATTAATCTCTTTCGTTAAATCATCTGCCCCTTTTTGCACTGCAATTCCGTACGGTTCATCCGTGAAAATTTTCCCTACAACTTCATAATTTGAATCTTGTTTTGCCATGCCGTAAAGAATTGCATTATCTGTCGTTAAAACATCACCTTTTCCTGCTTTTAACGCCGTAAATGCCTCACTGTAATTTTCAAATTCTAATACAGTCGCTTCTGGTGACTTTTGACGAATGTTATTTGTAGATGTTGAGCCTTTTACAGCTAATACTTTCACACCTTGTTTTATATCATCTATACTCTTAATGTTGCTTCCTTTTTTCACAAGTAACGATTGTCCTGCTTTAAAATATACATCTGAAAAATCAACTTCTTTTTTACGTTCTTCCGTAATTGTCATTGTTGCGATAATTGTATCAATGTCACCGTTTTTCAGTAGTGGAATACGCGTTTTAGACGTTACTTCTTTTAATTCTAGTTTCTTTTCATCTCCAAGGATTTTTTTCGCAAGCGCCTTTGCGATATCAACATCAAATCCTTCTACCTGCCCTGTTGAAGGATTTTTCAAGCCAAATAAGTTCGTATCATTCTTCACTCCAACTACTAGTTTCCCGCGCTTCTTAATTTGTTCAACAGCCCCGCCTTGCTTCGTATTTGTTTCTTTCGCCTCATCTTTTTTACTTCCGCATCCAGCAACAACAAGCACGAATAAACATGAAAATACGATTAAAGTAAATAACTTTTTCATTTTAAGCATGAAATTCCTCCTCTAATGATTTAGCACCCGACTTAAAAATAAACGAGCTCTTTCTTGTTCAGGATTTGCAAAAAATTGTGCCGGTGTTGTATCTTCAATAATTTGACCATCATCCATAAATAAAATCCGATCTGCTACCTCTCTAGCAAATCCCATCTCATGTGTAACGACAACCATCGTCATCCCTTCTTTAGCCAGCGCCTTCATAACATCAAGTACCTCTCCAATCATCTCTGGATCAAGAGCAGACGTAGGCTCATCAAACAGCATAATTTCCGGCTGCATCGCAAGTCCTCTAGCAATTGCTACCCTTTGCTGTTGTCCTCCGGATAATTGATGCGGATATACATTAGCCTTCTCTGGGATTCCTACTTTCTCTAAATAAAGCATTGCTGTTTTCTCTGCTTCTTCTTTGGAAACTTTATTTACTTTAATCGGTGCTAATGTAATATTTTGCAGAACTGTTTTATGTGGGTATAAATAAAAATGTTGAAAGACCATCCCAATATTTCGCCGCAATTCATTCATGTCCGTTTTTTTATTGTGTACCTCTGTATTTTGTACAATTAATTCTCCATCTGTAATTGCCTCTAATTGATTTATACATCGAAGCAATGTACTTTTTCCTGATCCTGAAGGCCCGACAACTACTACTACTTCGCCTTTTTTCACTTGCACATTAATATTTTTCAAAACTTGAAAGTTACCATAATATTTATTTACATTACGAAATTCTATCAACATACTCCCCCCTTCCCCTAACAACGCATGTACATTCTTTTTATATTCAAAAATAGTCCCAAAAATAACTTTTAGCTTCAATTTGTCCATAAAAAAAAGCAAAGGGTTTCCCCTTTGCTTCTTCATTTCTATTCTATTAAGATACTTCTTCTTTCTTATCTTTCCCGTATTCATGCTCCCAAAAATCAGCATTTTTAATTCCTAATGGCCCTGGATCGAATACTGGATCTTTTCCTTCTTTTTTCTGTTTTTCATAATCCTTTAATGCGACTAATGCAGGTTTTTGTAATAGTAAAATCGCAATGATATTTACCCATGCCATAATTCCTACCCCAATGTCGCCTAAAGCCCAAGCCGTTGCTGCTGTTTTTATACAGCCATAGAATACTGCTCCTAAAAATACAAACTTTAGTATCATGGACAGCCAAGGACGATCCTTATCACGATTTAAGTACGCTATATTCGTTTCTGCAATGTAGTAATACGCCATAATTGTTGTAAACGCGAAGAATAATAGCGAGATTGCAATGAAACCGTTTCCAAATCCAGGGAAAACAGATTCTACCGCTGCCTGTGTATATCCTGGTCCTGGCTGAGCACCATTTAATTTATTAACGATAAAGTTTTTTCCGCTTGCATCAAATACGTTATACATGCCTGTAATAATCATCATAAATGCTGTTGCTGAACAAACAAATAATGTATCAATGTAAACGGAAAATGCTTGCACTAAACCTTGTTTAGCTGGATGTGATACTTCAGCTGCTGCTGCTGCATGTGGCCCAGTTCCTTGCCCTGCTTCATTAGAATAAATACCACGTTTTACTCCCCAAGAAATTGCTAAACCGATAATACCACCAAATGCAGCTTCTAATGCAAATGCACTTCTTATAATTAACATAAATGCTTCTGGCAATTTTTCAATATTCATAGCAACAATGACGCAAGCTACTAAAATATAGCCTATTGCCATAAACGGTACGACAACTTGCGCTACGTTAACAATCCGCTTTACTCCACCGAAAATGATAAGAGCTAATACGACAACTAATATAGCCCCTGATACGGTAGTATTAATACCAAAAGCTGTTTCTAAACTTACAGCAATACTATTTGCTTGTACACCTGGTAATAAAAGTCCTGTTGCAAGAATTGTCGCTGCAACGAATACTAAAGCATACCATTTAACTCCTAGACCTTTTTCGATGTAGTAAGCAGGCCCACCACGAAACTGCCCTTGATGTTTCGTCTTATATATTTGCGCGAGTGTTGATTCTACATAAGCTGATCCTGCCCCTAAAAAGGCTACTGCCCACATCCAAAATACAGCTCCTGGTCCACCGAATGCAACCGCTGTTGCTACTCCAGCAATATTTCCTGTTCCAACGCGTCCTGATAATGAAAGTGCTAACGCTTGGAATGAAGAAACACCAGCTTCTGATTTTTCTCCTTGAAATGTTAGCTTCACCATTTCTCCTACGTGCCTTACTTGTAAAAACTTCGTTCGAATGGAAAAATATAAACCTACTCCTAAACATAAATAAACAAGTGCTGGACTCCAAACAATATTATTTAACCAATTTACGAAAGCTTCCAACATTCCCCCTCCTTCTTTATAAAGAATATTCAGAATATATATAAAATTATAAGTGTATACCGAATCCAGGACAATATTATTTTAATAAAGTAAACATATTTTTGTATAAAAAAACAAAGTATATATTTGTTTTATATACTTTGTTTTGAACTAAATGTATTATATATTCACAATTGCTTCTCTTTTAATAATTCTTTCGTATAGCTCTTCTGATAATTTCAAGAAGTTATCAGGCATATCTTTCCCTTTAAACTTCTTCTGAAGCGTTCCATATAAACCTATATCACGTAAACGTAAAAATAGTGGTATCGATTCATACCAACTATCCGCCAGCCTGTGCTCATACTCATATCCTTTTCGTAACACTTGTAACTGTTTACGAGCAAAATCTGTCTTCTCTTCTGCTGTCCACGGTGTAAATAGAACAGAGTAGTATAGAACCATCGCTAAATCATGTATAAAGTAATTATAAGCTGCATCGTCAAAATCAAAGATTGTAAGCTCTTTTCCATCATAATGGAAATTACCTTGATGGATATCACCGTGCATAAGACCGAACGTTTCTCTTTCAACTGGAAGAGCCTTAATTTCATCCATTAATACCGCTGCAATCTCTTTCACTTGACCATCTTCTAATTCATTAACAATTCCACTTTCGTCTTCTTCCCACGTTTCACGGTAGTCTGTTTTAGGATAATCCATTGTAAGGCGATGCAGTTGCCCAATCGCTTTTCCCCACGCTTCAAAATAAGCATCTCCCCAATAAGGCGATTCTGCTCCTTTTACTGGCTCACCTTTTGCATATGTAAATAAAGAAGCGAAAAAGAAAGTCCCATCCTCTGCTACGATTTCTTCTACGAGATTTCGAGACGTTGAATAAAGAGGTCCTGCTACCTTTGCCCCATTCTCCGCAACATATCGTAAAAAATCTAGTTCAGCCTCTACCTCTTGTTTAGAACGATGAGAAGAATGTGTTAAACGTAATACGTAATCTTCATCATTATCACCCTTCGCCTTAAAAATATAATTCTCAAAATCTCCAAGTGGCTTTTCTTCTACTGTTACATGAAACAAATTCGCTGCTCTTTTTAAAATCTCTTTCGTAAAAACACGTTCTACAGCTATTTCCATATATATCCCTCCTATATATCTTCTTAATTCGACACAAATGTTAGAAGTACTGCTATGAAATTGAATAATGCACAAAAGACAATGTAACGTAACCTTCAATCCTCTTTTTTTTAAAATAATTCAAGCATAAATTTCTCACAAACAACAAAAATTAACAGAAACAATTGCACTTTAAGAGAGGTGGAAATTATGACAGAGCAAAAAGAACAACAAGAGAGTAAAAACCAAAAGCATATGTTTCCATCACTTCCGGAGAACATTAATTACATTGAAAATAAACTTTCTCATTCTGATGATATAAAAAAATTAGATCTCCCTTTTCAAAACGGAAAAGGAACAATCTTATATATCGAATCTTTAGCAGATCCAAATCTAATTCATCAGTTAGTCCTTGAGCCATTATTAACGCGATCAGATTTATCTTTAGATAAAGCTTTTTCTACGTTAAATATGAAAAAAGAAACGAATTTAAATTATGGGATACAACTTTTATTACAAGGTAAATCCTTATATTTTCATGAACACGTCGACAGTTTTTGTATTTTCGAAACAGCCTTATCTTTAAAGAGAGATATAGCAGAGCCTGATAATGAAGGAGTTGTGCGCGGTCCACATACTGGTTTTGTAGAGGATCTAGCAACTAATTTAACCTCTATTCGTAAACTCATTAAGAGTCCAAATTTAGTTGTTAAATATTTTACACTCGGTGAAGAAATGCACACGAAAGTGGCAATTACTTATATGCAAAATATAGCGAATGACGATTTAGTTATAGAAGTGAAAAGAAGATTGGAAACCATTAAAACGGATGCACTTATGCCACCAGGATACATACAAGAATTTATAGAGGATACGTCTTTCTCCCCATTTCCGCAGCAATTAAATACAGAGCGTCCAGATAGAACTGTTGCTAATTTAATGGAAGGGCGTGTTGCTATTTTATCTGACGGAGATCCAACAGCACTCATCGTACCGGTTACGTTATTCGCTTTTTATCAATCACCAGATGATTATAATAACCGTTGGATTGTCGGTTCTTTCGTCCGAATGATTCGCTTAGTAAGTTTTTTAATTGCCTTTCTCTTACCAGCTTTATATATTGCAACTGTCGCTTTTCATCCTGATGTGTTACCGCTCGAACTTGTGTATACGATTAAAGCTTCATTAGAGAAAGTACCGCTTCCTCCTATTTTTGAAGCTCTCTTAATGGAGTTAATTTTCGAGTTATTACGAGAAGCTGGTATTCGCTTGCCGAGCCGCGTTGGACAAACAATCGGTATTGTAGGTGGTTTAGTAATTGGGGATGCAATTGTAAAAGCTGGACTCGTTTCTTACACAATGATCATCGTTGTAGCTTTAACTGCAATCTCATCTTTCCTCGTTCCATCAAACGATATGAGTTCAGCAGTTCGGATTCTTCGTTTTCCATTAATGCTCCTTGCTGCCATATTCGGATATGTAGGAATATCATTCGGTCTCATTATAACTTTCGTTCACTTATGTCAGCTTCATTCATTTCATACACCATATCTTTCTCCTGTTGCCCCGATGCGGATTAAAGATATGAAAGATTCTTTCATAAGACTACCAATTTGGTCATTTTGGGAAAGACCACATGATCCAAAACCGAAAAAAATGCAGCGCCAACCTGTAACGAGAGAGGATGAGGACGGTGACAAACACGCAAAGTAAAATTTCACTTGTTCAATTTACCTTTTTCGTTATTCAATGCCAAATTGGGGTCGGTATACTATCTCTACCTAACCGGCTTCATCCGATAGCAAAAGGTGGTGGTTGGATTTCTGCGCTCATCGCGGGGCTTGCCATTCAACTTATTATTTTACTTATGTGGCTTTTCTTAAAACGATTTCCTGATGCAGATATGTATAAAAGTGTTTGTATGCTATTTGGTAATAAGTTAGGAAAACTATTGGGCTTTTCTTATGTTTTTTATTTTACCCTTATCGGTATGACGGTTATGTTGAATGCTTGTAACGTCATTAAAGTATGGGTTTTACACGCAACTCCGTGGTCTGCAATTCTCATATTATGTACAGTAGCTTGTTGTTATGTAGCTTATAACACATTTAAAGTCATCGTACGATTTTATGTCATGGCCTCTATTCTCATTATTCCAATGGCCCTTTTAATTGCCCTAGGGCTTTCACGAGCTGATTTCTCTTATATTTTTCCTATTACAGAAGCCGGATGGTGGAATATAATTCAAGCATCCAAGGAAACAATTACAGCCATGTATGGTTTTGAAATTATTCTTATCGCTTTCCCAAAAGTAAATGGGAGTTCTATCGCAAAACTGAAGGCCATTTCTATCGCCAATGGATTTGTAACTCTTTTTTATACTTTTACCGTTTGGATTTGCTTTATCGTATTTAGTCCAAAGCAAATTGAGCTTATTCCAGAGCCAGTTGCTTACTTATTACGCTCCTTGCATATTGGAATTATAGATCGAACGGACCTAATCTTCATCCCAATTTGGATGATAACAGTTGTCGCTTCTATTGCTAGTTATTACTGCGCTGCTTCAATCGGAATTGGACATATATTCAACCTTGCTAATCATAAAAAGGCTGTTCCAATCGTTGGTATTATTGCTTTTAGTGTAGCCTTATTTATAGATACACCTGAAGAATTAAAAGTAATTTCAACTTTCACTGATAAGTTCACCTATATTTTCATAGTTGTCCTTCCTCTTTTATTTCTACTTTATTCTGTGATACGAAATAAGAAAGGAGAACAGTATGTTCAAAAAAAGAGTTAAATTACTTTTAATATTATGTGCTAGTTCCCTCCTTTCTGGCTGTTGGGATCAAGAACCATTAAGGGAGGCAAGTTTAGCTTATAGCGTTGGAGCTGATATTACGGAAGAGAATAAACTCCAGCAAACAATCGAGCTCGTAAAAAGTTCAAGCGGAGAGCAATCTTCATTTGAGAATGAAATATATTCAGCAACCGGGCATAACATAATGGATACAGGCGATGCCCTAAAAAAAAATGTGACTGGGAATATTCGCTATTTTAAATATGGTGTTCAATTACTCGGAACCAAAATTCTAAAAAAGGGTATACTCCCCTATTTAGATGTCAGCTTTCGAGATCCAACAAACCCAACTGCTTTAGTAAAACTTATTGCAGTAGATGGTGAAACATCGGAGATACTCGAAAAAAAGAAAATAGGAAATTTACTAATTGGAGATTTTCTAAAGAAAAAAGTGAAAAGCTTAGAAGATATGAGTGTATTTCCAAAAGAAACTTTAGAAACAGCTGCTACAAAAATGTTAGATCCCGGTAAAGACTTTACCCTTCCTTCTATAAAAATAAAAGGAAAAGAAGTAGTTACAAACGGGTTAGCTTTATTTAACAATGATAAATTAACTGGGCATTTACCTTTGAAACAATCTGTTTTATTCGTGTTATTAACCGGAAAAATGGGAACAAGTGCCCGTATAACCCAAAAACTGACTAGTGATGAATCTGAGAAGACATCTGATTATTTAACAATGGAAATTAGTAATCGAAAATTAAAACGCGACTTAAAAATAACAACAGATAAAAAAGGAAATGTTTATGCTCACATTAAGCTCCAATTAAAAGTTATAGCACTTGAATCTCCAAGAGATAATATGTATACAATGGACGATAGAGAAAAACTAAATAAAGAACTTTCTAAACAACTCACGAAAGAAGCGAAAAAAATAACACGAAAACTACAAAAAGCAAATTGTGATGCTTTCGGTATTGGAAGACATCTTATCGCTTATCATCCTAACTTATGGAAGAAAAAAAATTGGAATAAAGATTATGCAAAAGTAAAATTCAAACCTGAAGTAGAAGTAAGCATTTTGTATAGTGGTGTCTTAAAATAAAAAGGTTGTATGCCGCTCGGGCATACAACCTTTTTATTTCGTATATCGATACACAATTGATTCATATGGTCTTAAGTTAAGTTTTGCAATATCCTTGCTGGCATCTTTATAATTCGAAAGTAGTACTTCTTGTTTCATTCCATCTAACTGAACGTGCGCTGGTACTGAATACGTTATTTCTTCTCCATAGAAGTTATTTATAACAAGTAGTACTTCACTTTCTGTAGTACGAGTATATGCCCAAATTTTAGGATCATTTTTATCCAAAATAGCATATTCTCCTTCTGTAATTACATCATACGTTTTTCTAAGCTCTATTAACTTTTTATAATGATAAAATACGGACTCTTTATCTTCTAATGCTTTCTCTACGTTTATTTCTTTAAAATTTTCAGCCGCTGAAATCCAAGGTGTACTTGTTGTAAAACCACTGTTCATCTCTTCATTCCACTGCATCGGAGTGCGAGAGTTGTCACGAGATTTTTGCTTTAAAATCCCTATAATCTCTTCTTTTGATAGCCCTTCTTTTAGCTTTATATCGTATATATTTAACGATTCTACATCACGATATTGCTCGATGGACTCAAATTTAGGATTCGTCATACCGATTTCTTCCCCTTGATAAATATAAGGCGTTCCTTGCAGCATGTGCATGGCTGTCGCTAACATTTTTGCAGATTCGTTTCGGTACTTTCCATCATCACCAAAGCGTGACACGATGCGAGGCTGGTCATGATTACACCAAAATAACGCATTCCATCCTCCGCCCTTTTGCATTTCAATTTGCCAGTTAGACATAATCTCTTTTAATTTAATAAAATCAAACTCTGCTTTCGTCCACTTATCACCATTCGGATAATCTACTTTTAAATGATGGAAACTAAACGTCATGCTTAATTCATTACGCTCAGGATTAGAATATTTAATACAATTATCAATTGTCGTAGATGACATTTCTCCAACTGTAATGACATCTTTTCCTGCAAAAACATTTCGGTTCATCTCTTGTAAATATTCATGAACACGCGGACCATCTGTATAATACTTGCGTCCATCACTTGTCGCAGTACTACCTTCATCGTTTAAAAAGCATTGGTCTTTTGAAATTAAGTTAATGACATCTAATCGGAATCCTGTTACCCCTTTATCCAGCCAAAAACGCATCATATCATATACTTCTTCACGAAGTTTTTCATTTTCCCAATTTAAATCTGCTTGTGTTTCATCAAATAAATGTAAATAATATTGCTCCGTCTTCTCCTCATATTTCCAAGCAGATCCACCAAACTTAGACTGCCAATTATTTTTTTCATCACGCCAAATATAGTAATTACGATATGGACTATTTTTATCTTCCTTCGCTTCTTTAAACCACTTATGTTCAGTCGAACTATGATTTACAACAATATCAAGCATAATCTCAATGTTACGTACTTTCGCTTCTGCTAAAAGTTCTTCAAACTCTTCCATCGTTCCGTAAGATGGATCAATGCTGTAGTAATCACTTACATCATATCCATTATCATTTTGTGGTGATTGGTATATCGGTGTTAACCATATATAATCCACTCCGAGTTCTTTTAAATAATCTAGTTTCTCTGTAACCCCTTTTATATCACCGGTTTCTCTATTGTAATAACTATTAAAGCTCTTCGGATAAATTTGATAGACTACACTTTTATGCCAATCCTTCATGTTTAACTTCCTCCTACTTCTGTTTGACTCTTTTTGCAAATAACCATGTTAAAGTAAATGGGATTACAACTGCAATAATCATTCCTACAATAAACATTGGAATCGATTTCGGAATGATAGAAATAAATGCTGGCAATCCGCCAATTCCGATAGCAGGTGCTAATACACCATTTAATGTAATGAATATCGCTGCCACAGCAGACCCTATAATCGCTGCATAGAACGGGAACTTATTTCGTAAATTCACACCAAACATCGCTGGTTCTGTAATACCGAAGTATGCTGAAATGGCTGATGTTGATGCCATACTTTTATCATTTTGATTTTTAGAAATCCAGAACATCGCAAGTGCCGCACTACCTTGCGCAATGTTAGAAAGAGCGATCATCGGCCAAATAAATGTACCGCCATGTTGTGCAATCAATTGTAAATCAATTGCAATAAACATATGATGCATACCTGTAATTACAAGGGGTGCATATAACGCTCCAAATAATACTGCTCCAACTACTGGTACTGTTTCATATACACCTACTAATCCTACTGTTAATAAATCTCCAATATGACGTGTAACCGGACCGATAATTCCTAGTGCTAACACACCTGTCACAACGATTGTTGTAATTGGTACAACTAATAATTGAATTGCATTTGGTACATGTTTCTTTAAGAAAATTTCCACTTTACTTAATACAAATGCTGCTACTAAAACAGGTAAAATTTGTCCTTGATATCCTACCTTCTCAATTTGGAATAGTCCTAAAATATTGAAGTACTCAATCTTTTGACCCTCTAAACCAGTCGCTGCTTTTCCATAGTCCCAAGCGTTTAATAAGGCCGGGTGCACAAGCATTAATCCCATAACAATCCCTAGTATTGGACTACCACCAAAACGCTTCGTTGCTGACCACCCGACAAGTGCTGGTAAGAATACGAATGCTGTATTGGCCATCATATTAATTAAATCCCAAAGCCCACCTAAGTTCGGATAAACATCTAATAAATTTTTCCCATCAAAAAATAAGTCCTTTGCCCCTAATAGATTGTTAATACCCATTAGTAAACCAGCCGTTACGATCGCTGGTAATATAGGCATAAATACATCCGAAAATATTTTTACAAACTTTTGAGCTGGATTTAACTTCTGATTTCCAGAGTCTTTTACGTCAGCTACAGTCGATTCTTTCATACCTGCAAGCGTTATCAATTCAGCGTAAACACGATCTACATCCCCTGGACCAATTACAACTTGAAATATACCAGCGTTATGAAACGCTCCTTTCACTAATGAAACAGACTGTAATTTATCATTATCTATTTTACTTTCATCTTTTAAAGCGATACGGAGCCTCGTCACACAATGTGCAGCTTGTTCAATATTGTCTTTCCCACCAATATACTGCAACACTTCCTCTGCTGTTTTACGATAGTCTTTCCCCATATTCCCGTCCCTCTTTTCTTTTTTTGATACCGTTTACAATTACATATTAACTCGTATATATAAGTTAGTCAACACTCGTATATACGAGTTCGTGTTTTTTTTTTATAAAAAAAGAGATGAAACAATATTTTGTTCCACCTCTTTACTTCCTGCGTGCCACATCCGAAAAATGAAAAATATCTAAACGGTGGCGTGATTCTGTATATTCGAACTGACTTCCATCATACAAATGTGTAAAGTTTTTCACAACGACAACATAGTCTGTTCCATTTAAATCTAAATACTTTCTGTCATCCTCTGTACATGGCTGTACTTCTATTACCCTCTGCGAATAACTAATATGTAGCCCAAGCTCTTTCTCGATGTATTTATAAATCGATGCTGTTGCAATTTCTTTCGTTAATCCTGGAATAAATTCAGATACAAAATGATTTATATCTAAAATTACTTTTTCTCCATCAATATTTCGTACACGTTTAATATGGTCAATCTCTGTTTTTTCTTTTACATTTAATAATTTCGCAATTTCTTTTGTGGCTTTTTCTTTGTCCATTTCCACAACTTCCGTAATACAATGACGTCCTAAACGTTCATTTTCTTCTTGGAAACTTACAATACCGCCAAAATTAAATTCAATATTTTTTCGCTTTAAAACAAAAACACCTTTTCCATGAATTTTTTGCACATATCCACGCTCTTGCAGTAAATCTACAGCTTTTCTTACCGTGCCTCGGCTTGCCTCATACTGCTTCATTAATTCTGTTTCTGATGGAATTTTGCATCCCTCTTTTAATTGTTTATTATCAATAGATTTACTGATTTCTGTATAAATTTGTTCATACTTACTCATCATCTACAATAGCCCCTTGTCACCTTCTAATTCTATATGTATTATAACATGCTTCACTCTTCTGCCAATCTCTCACTTATTTTCCAGTACAAGAAAAATATAGGTAAATATTTAATCTTTAAAACGTATTTTTATAAAAATTTTTATATTTTTCTTTTCATTCAAAAAAACATGTAGTATACTAACTTCAAAATCAGAGGAGAAAGGGAGCAAAGAACTATGCTTACTTATACAACAACTGTAGTTACATTTGCACAAAAACATCATCATCATACGTAACCCTTGAAACCTAGCGGAAAAATTACGCGTAGGTACAAGGGTTATTCCCGTTGTACCTACGTTAGGCAAAGAGCCATGTAGGTATTTTTTATCTACATGGCTCTTTTTTTATTGTCAAAAAGCTAGTAAAAAATGATGTTTAAGCAAAACTTACTACAAAGGAGTTAACAAAAATGGAAACGAAAAAATGGGGATTATGGGTTTTAACAGCATTTGTTATCGGGAATATGGTTGGCGGTGGCGTATTTATGCTTCCAGCAAATTTAGCACAAGTATCAGGTCCGATGGGTTCTACACTCGCATGGAGTATTACAGGACTTGGCGTATTTATGATTGCACTTGTATTTGGAAATTTAGCGATTCGGAAACCAGAATTAAAAGCTGGACCACAAAGCTATGCTCAAGCTATGTTTCCTTCAAAAAAAGCTGGTAAAGTTGCAGGATATAGTATGGCATGGGGATATTGGGCTGCTAACTGGGCTGCAACAGCATCTGTTATTATTTCCTTTGCTGGATATTTATCAACATTCTTTCCAGTTTTACAAAGTAAGCAAATTCTTTTTTCAATAAATGGATTTTCACTGGAACTCGGAAAAGGATTAACTTTACTCGTATGTAGCCTTATGCTGTGGGGAATTCAATATATTCTTTCTCAAAATATTGATCGAGCTGGAAACATGAATCTACTTGCTACCATTGCAAAAATTATCGGATTTACAATGTTTATTGTAATTACATTATTCATTTTCAATGCCTCTAATTTCGGAGACGGTCAAACCTTTATGAATGAAGCAGGACAATCCATCTCGTTAGGGGGACAAATCAATTCAGCTGCTATTGCAACACTCTGGGCATTTATCGGTATTGAATCAGCAGTTATGCTTTCTAATCGTGCAAAATCACAGCGCGATGTAAAAAAAGCTACGATTTTCGGATTAATTATCGCTCTTCTTATTTACATGTCAATTACTTTACTTACAATGGGAGCTCTTCCGCAAGATGCTTTAAAAGAGTCTCAAAAACCATTAGTAGACGCATTAAATTTAGCAATTGGAAATAAAGGCGCATATATCATGGCTTTACTCGCTCTTATATCTTTATTTGGATCTACAGTTGGCTGGATTGTTGTTAGTTCAGAAGTACCTTACCAGGCAGCAAAGAATGGACTTTTCCCTAAGTTTTTCGGGAAAACAAATAAAAAAGGTAGTCCTTCAAAATCATTATTGATTACAAATGTAATGACGCAAATCTTCTTATTTTCAACGATTTCTGGTACTGTTTCAGAAGCGTATAGTTTCGCTATCGTCGTAGCAACATTAGCCTATTTAATTCCATACCTTGTTTCTACTCTGTACCAATTCAAACTGGTTATTACAGGAGAAACGTATGATATAATGCCTGGTTCTCGAATAAAGGACGGAATCATCACTACATTAGCATTTATATACTCAATTTGGGTTATCAAAACAGGAACTGCTGACTTAAAAACGTTCTTCTTAGGAATTGGATTGTTCGTATTAGGTCTTATTCTTTATCCTGTACTAATGAAAGACTCACAAAAAACGGATTAAATAAAGAGAAGCTGCTGGCTTCTCTTTTTTATTAAAAATCTGTAATTAACTTTTCTTTTAGCTCTCCTACAGATAAAGGTTTCGCATAATAAAATCCCTGTACATAATCACAGCTCATTGATTGTAACAAACTCTCTTGCTCTACTGTTTCTACCCCTTCAGCAACTACTGCTAAATTTAAACTATGAGCAATTTCAATAACGGATTTTACAATCGTTCGTTCTGGTTGTGCATGATCATAATGAAATTCACGAATAAAATTACGATCAATTTTTACAATATCCAGTGGTAGTTGTTTTAAATAATATAAGGAAGAATAGCCAGTTCCGAAATCATCCAAAGCAATTAAAACACCCATATTTCTTAATTCTTGTAATGTAGCAATAATATAATCAAAATGGCGAACTGCAATGCTTTCCGTTATTTCTAATATTAAACGGTTCGGAGGAAAACCAGTTCTCTTTAAAATGCTACGTACAGACAAAATAAAACGTTTCTGCATTAATTGTTGTATAGATAAATTCACAGATAACTTTAGTCCTTCTTGATAATTTGGCAAAGTTTTAAACAATCGGCATGACTTTTCTAATACCCAGTCTCCTAGCTTTATAATAAGTCCAGACTCTTCAGCAACAGGGATAAATTCGCTTGGTGAAATAGGTCCGTCTTCTGTCATACAACGTACTAGAGCTTCTATACCAGAATATCTCTTCGTTTTCAAATCAATAATAGGCTGCAATGCTACATCTAACTCTTCATCACGAATTGCCTTTTGCAAAGCAAACTCAACTTTCATTCTACGATTTATTTTCGCGCGTAGCTCATCTGTAAAGAAACACGCAGCGTTTCTCCCCTGTTCTTTTGCACTATACATAGCTAAGTCAGAGTTTTTCAATAAAGTTTCCACATCTTGTCCGTCTTGTGGATAAGAACAAAGTCCTAGACTAGCTGAAATGTATACTTCATGGCCTTCCAGCATAAATGGTGCCTGAAAACATGACAACACAGATGTCGCTAACTGACTCATATCATCTTGTCTATGATTTTTTGTTAACAGCACAAATTCGTCGCCACCTAGCCTAGCCAGAACATCTTTCTCTCCTAGTACATAATGCAACCGTGAAGCAACTTCGCTTAAAAGTAAATCCCCTATCATATGACCTAACGTATCATTTACTAATTTAAAACGGTCCAAATCAAAGTAAATCATACCAAATTCTTTTTTATCTGCAATCAATTTATTAACGGTCGTTATTAATTGTAAACGGTTAGGCAAACTCGTTAAAGCATCATGATAGGCAAGTTCCCTATAACGACTTTCACTTAGCCGCAATCTATGTTCCGCTTCTTTTCTACTACTAATATCATTTCGAATTGCGATAAACTGGTATGGCTCTCCTTTTTCATTTAAAAATGGAACAATTGTTGTTTTGACCCAATAATATGTACCATCTTTTGCTCGATTCCGAATCTCACCTGTCCATACTTTCCCATTCAAAATACGTTTCCATAAGTCTTGAAAAAAGGTTTTTGGATGATGTCCTGAATTTAAAATACGGTGATCTTTTCCAATTAATTCTTCTCTTTTGTATTTAGAGATTTCACAAAATTTATCATTTACATATGTAATAAGACCTTTTCGATCTGTAATTGCAACAATTGAAGACTCATCTAATGCTAACTTTAAATCTCGCAATGAAGAGTCATATAATGCATGACCTCTCTGTTCTAGCATGCGCATCTCTCCTTGCTTCTATCTGACTAAAACACAACCTGTTTCTCTTCATAGAAATAGAGATATTTCATTTTCTAACACTAGCCCATTACATAAATTATCTTTTTAAATAGACCGATTAAAATAACATAATATTATTTGTAATAAAAAGCAATATTATACCGTTCCAATTATAACTAGTAGCTTCTCATCTCCCTAATTATTTCGCGCCTTATTATACTGCAATCCCTTTAAGTGGCTCTATGCAAGCCTTATTTCCAACTAATACCACTCACATCTGATCTCTTTGTTTTTAATAACGAAATAGAAATTAGAACATACTACATAACTATTCACGAATAATAATATAAAACTCTACATCAATGTATATGTTTTTGAATTACAATAACAAAATATTAACATATTTTCACCTTAATTTTGGAAGTATTTTATAAATAAATACCGTATTAAACTAAAAAAGAGGATAGCCTCTTTTTTAGTTTAATACGAATATGGTATTTGCTGATAACCTGGGTATGGCATTGGATACGTTACAGGGTATGGTGATGGATAAGCTACTGGATATGGAGCCGGATAATATCCTCCACTTGTTGCACCTGTTAACGCACCCGCTGTCAGTCCGCCTAACACTCCTCCTGCAAAGCTTCCAGGGAAAAATCCGCCTCCCCATGAACTACCACCACCCCAGCCCCATCCGCCTCCGTGATGATGATGGTGATCATAGTGATTGTGTCCTCCATGGTGATGATGTCCGCCGTTATGATTATGCCCACCATGATTGTGTCCTCCATGATGATTCCGATAGTACAATCCATTATTTTCTATATAATTCATGTTTCTCCGCTCCTTTTCGATTTTTTCATTTTCATATGCGTTAAGAGTGAGATAAAAAATGGGATAGTACACTGTATGTAGGACAAATGCGGAAAGTATAGGTGAAATGTCTATATTTTGTAAAAAAAGCAAAACACCTTATAATAAAGATGTCATATTACATCTTCTATTTAAGAAGTCTATATTGAAAAAAGATTAGGGGAATTATATAGAAATGAAGAAGCCTATCGTTCAATTACTATTAATATTTACAATTGTATCTATCGTTCTGTTCCTATTAAATACATCGTATATCTCGTTATATACATTTGTCGGTGCTCTATGGTCCATCACAATCGTAGGAATTTCATTCGTTATTTTTATAGAAAATAGATCTCCACAAAGTACATTAGCATGGTTTTTAGTATTAGCACTTCTTCCTATTATAGGTGTGCTTTTATACGCTATTTTTGGACGCAGCCGCTGGAGAAGAAAAAAACATCTCCATCGTTCAGAAGAACAAAGAAAATTATTCCGTGAAATATTAGAAGGAAGAAGACTAGAGTTATTACTCACAGTCCCACTAAATGAACGTTCCTTACATTTAACAGAAGTCATACAAAAATTTGGAGGCGGTCCTGCCGCAGATAAAACAACTACAAAACTTTTAACAAACGGAGATCAAACATTTTCAGAAATTTTGCGAGCTATAGAGCAGGCAAAACATCATATACATATTCAATACTACATTTATAAATCTGATGAAATTGGTACAAAAGTTCGAGATGCTTTAATACAAAAAGCAAAAGATGGTGTTATTGTACGCTTCCTTTATGATGGCCTTGGAAGTAATACGTTAAGAAGACGATTTTTACAACCTATGAAAGAAGCTGGGATTGAAATTGTAGAATTTGACCCTATTTTTTCAGCTTGGTTACTTGAAACTGTCAATTATCGTAACCATCGAAAAATTGTTATTGTAGATGGAGAAATTGGTTTTACCGGAGGACTCAATGTCGGTGATGAATATCTTGGCCGTTCAAAGAAATTTCCTGTTTGGCGTGATAGTCATTTAAAAATAGAAGGAAAAGCATTATATAAATTACAAGCAATCTTTCTAGAAGACTGGCTCTATGCCTCTAGTGGTTTAAATACTTATTCCTGGGATCAATTCATGAATAGACAATACTTCCCAGGTAAAGAGATTTCAAATGCAGAAGGTGCTGTTCAAATCGTAGCCAGCGGACCAAGCTCCGATGATAAAAGTATTCGTAATACATTATTAGCTGTTATGGGCTCTGCAAAAAAATCAATTTGGATTGCTACACCCTACTTTATTCCAGATCAAGAAACTTTAACATTATTACGCTTAAGTGCAATTGCCGGAATAGATGTACGGATTTTATATCCAGGTAAAAGTGATAGCATCATTAGTGATCAAGCATCTCAATCCTATTTCACTCCGCTTTTAAAGGCTGGTGCTTCTATTTACAGTTATAAAGATGGTTTTATGCATGCAAAAATTGTACTCGTTGATGATACAATTGCAACTATTGGAACAGCAAACATGGATGTACGTAGCTTTGAATTGAATTACGAAATTATTAGCGTACTTTATGAATCAAAAACAGTTCACGATATTAAACATGATTTTGAAGAAGACTTTAAACATTCAACTGAAATTAAATGGAACTCTTTCCAAAAAAGAAGTATAAAAAAACGCATATTGGAGTCTTTCATGAGGCTCATTTCTCCTTTACTGTAAGCAATCAACTTCATCTTGATTGCTTTTTCTTTTCCCTTTATCCTCCTTCCTTTTCTTTGCATACCATATTAAAACAAGTTATCATAAGATGTATTACTTTATGAAAATAATGTTAGGTGGGAAATACATGTTAGAACAATTTCATATACATTCTGATTTAAAACAACAGCTTTCTACGATTCATGAAAAGAATAAACAAGAAGCTGGTGAAAATGCACATTTAATCGGAACGAAAATATATAAAGCGTCTGATAATAGCATTATTGAAGATGCGATTACAGCACTTCTTCTTGGCAAGAACATTCTATTAAAAGGACCGACTGGTAGTGGTAAAACAGTACTAGCGGAAACTCTTTCTTCTTTATTCCAAAAACCAATGCATAGCATTAACTGCTCTGTCGACTTAGATGTAGAAGGTATTTTAGGATACAACACACTACAAACGAACGATGGTGCATCTGAAGTTTCATTCGTTAACGGTCCTCTTATGAAAGCAATGAAGAACGGTCACTTCCTATATATTGACGAAATCAATATGGCAAAACCTGAAACTTTACCGCTACTTCACGGCGCATTAGATTACCGTAAAATGATCACAAACCCATTTACACAAGAGGTTGTATACGGTGATGACGAATACCGTGTAATTGCTGCGATTAACGAAGGTTACGTTGGAACAAGTGAACTAAATGAAGCATTAAAAAACCGTTTCGTTATTATTGAAGTTCCTTACATTCAAGGTGACACATTAAAAGAACTATTATTAGCAGAATCAAAATTAAATGATGTTGCAACAATTGAAAAGTTTGTTGCATTTGCAAGCGACCTTATGCCTTTAGCTCGCGATGGACGTGTAAGTGAAGAAGCAGCAAGTATTCGTGGTATTATCGACGCATGTGATTTAGGTGTATATATTCCTGTTATGCGAGCGATTGAACGAAGCATAATTGCAAAACTTAATGATGAAACAGAACAAATGACTGTCCGTGAATTAGCAGAAAGTTATTTCTTTGAGGGATAATTTATGAGACAAATTTTTAGTGACAAAAAAATTGATGCGTCGCTGTTTCTACAAATGGAAAACTTAATGTATGCCCTTCTAAAAGAAGACGATGCCTATCTTGAATATGGCTATAAAGCATACTACGACGAAATTGAAAAGAAAGTTGTCATTAGTCACTTTTGGGATGATCGAAAAGAAGAAGATACAGTAATCGGATTAAAAAGCGAAGTGTTCTTAAAAGCACTTGGTAATAAACATTACTCGGACATGACTTTAATTCGTTCTTATGCAATTGAATTGCAAGAATCGCCCCTAAGAAAGTTTTTAACACAATTATTTGTTCTATTAGAAGATTTACGCGTTGAGGAAATCGTAAAGAACTTACGTCCTGGCACAAAGCATGTTTTTAAACGCCGAAAAGAAATGTACCGCAATTACTTCGGCTCCCAAAATGAAATAAACCGTGTTCGTAATTATCACGCTGATCGTCTATTTTGCCTATGCTATCTTTCATTAACGAGCGATAAATATGAAATGTTTAATAATGAATATTTCGAGCAAATTGAAGCGATTTTACATGAAACATTCCAAGCACGTAATACAGAAGATATTATGTATATCGTTGAGAAAATTCGCTATCGCTTAGAGGCGCTTCTTGAAAGTGATATGCTTAACAACTATTTCGGACATGCTCCACTTTACTTATCTGTTCTTGCAGACGAAAAGAACTGTCGCGTCGAAGATTTAGCAAATGATGATACGCAGCTTATAGATGACGATGAAAATAAAAACAAAATGGATGAAAGTTTCTCCACATGGCATCGTGAAAATAAAAATAACGAAAACGAGAACTTTTTACGCTTTGAATTAGAAAGCGGAACAAAAACAAACATGATGGGCGATACTGCTCGTGAATCAGAAGATGGCGACCAAGCACTTGGTTCTGTACAAGGTACTTCTCAAAAAAGTACACAATCCAACTTTGATGGCGCTGATACAGAAGAAGCAAGGGCTTCACACGCTTCTAGCCAGCACGACGGTGCATATGGGAAGTATAATGTAGGTGCTTCTCATACATTTAAAGAAGCTCGCAAAGTAAATATTGATGAGAAAAAAGATTACCAAGCTATCAAATCAGTCGTCAATAAAGATGTAAAAGAATTAAAGAAAATTATCGAAAAAACGATTGAAAATAAAACGAATGCGAATAGTGATAAATATTACGGAAGACTTCGTAAGAAATTCCTCCGTATTTATACCGAAAAACAACCGCGGATGTTTTATAAAAAAGGACAAGAGTCACAAGAACTCGATGTTGCATTCCAACTGTTAGTTGACTGTTCTGGTTCTATGTATAACAAAATGGAAGAAACGAAGAAGAGTGTTGTACTATTCCATGAAGCTTTAAAATCTTTAAAAATCCCGCACGCTATTAGCGGATTTTGGGAAGATGCCTCTAGCGCTAAACCTGAAGATAAGCCGAACGTTATCCATGAAGTTGTAAATTATAAAAACTCAACGTTACCAAACGTTGGTCCAGAAATTATGCAACTTCGTGAAGAAGAAGATAACCGCGACGGATATATTATTCGTATCGTTTCTGAAAAGCTTGCCAAAAGACCTGAGAAACATAAATTCTTACTAGTCTTCACAGACGGTGAGCCTTCTGCGCTAGACTATCAACAAGACGGAATTTTAGATACGCATGAAGCTGTTAAACTCGCGCGTAAAAGTGGTATGGAAGTAATCGGTATCTTCATCGAAGAAGGCGAAGCGAAAGAAGCAACTTATCAATTGATGAAAAACATTTATAACCATCACTTCTTAGTTGCAAATCACGCTGAAGATTTACGTCTAAAGATTAAACCACTATTGAAAAAGTTATTACTGAAGACGATTGAATAGAAAATAGGAGCCTTGTGGCTCCTGTTTTTTCGTTCAATTACTTTGTTTCTGGTTGAAACTTGTATGGAATGGCTACTTCTAACAAAGATTCAAATCCTCCGTCATAGTATGGGAAGCGCTCATTCGCAATTGTTCGACCCACCCACTCTATTGCAGAAATTTCACCTTCATCTTCCGCAATAAGTTCACCTTTTACTACATTCGCTCGGAATGTAAAAAATAGTGCATGATTCCCTGATTCTTCAAAGAATTTTTCATTGATCGCAACAAGTCCACCTAACGCAGCAGTTAAACCTGTCTCTTCTTTCACTTCTCTTATTAGTGCTTCCTCTAATATTTCACCTTTTTCCACAGCCCCGCCTGGCAATGACCAAACGTTTTGTTCTACATTATGTGCCATTAATATTTTATCTGTTTCTTCGTCATGTATTAGTGCATATACGACATCAACTCTTTGCATGTTGCATTTCCCCTTCAATTAACTCATCCATTGTAAATAAGGAGTGCAACTGCAATCCATCTTCTAATAAGTTATCTCTTCCTTCTTTTGTTCGTTCAATCACACCTAGAACATGATTAACTTTCGCACCTAGTTCTCTTAAATCTTTCGTGCTTAATAATATTTGACCGCCTGTCGTAATGACATCTTCAACAACACAAACATTTTTCCCAGCAATATCAACACCCTCTGCCAACTTACATGTGCCGTACTTCTTCGCTTCTTTTCTTACAAATACGACTGGTATACCTGTTTGTAAAGATAATGCCGTTGCTACTGGAATTCCTCCCATCTCTAAACCAGCGAGTGCTTCTGTATCAGGAGGAATGAGCTCTTTCAACTGTTTAGTAATTTCTAATAACAGTACTGGATTAGATTCAAATAAGTACTTATCAAAGTATTGATTTGATACTTGTCCTGATCGAAGTTTAAATGTTCCCGTTAAACGTGACGTATTGTAAATTTCCTTTGCTAACTCCCATTTCTCCATTCCTTGTCTCCCCTTTACACACAAATTAACTCATTCTATCACATTTGTAATTATTTGCATATTCCCAAAATACAAATAAAAAGAGTCGATTCCTAAGAATCGACCCTTCCTATTAATTCATCACTAACTCAGCTGCAAGCTTTTTTTTTAACTTAGCCAGCATGTCAGTTGTCATTTTATCTAAATCGTATTCTGCTTTGAAGCCCCACTCTTTCATTGCTGCTGTTGCGTCAATAGAGTTTGGCCAGCTATCAGCGATTGTTTGACGAGCTGGATCTACTGCATAATCCATTGTAAACGTCGGAATGTGTTTACGAATTGACGCTGCAATTTGCTCTGGCTCAAAGCTCATTGCTGTAATGTTAAATGCATTTCTATGCACTAGCTTACTTGGATCAGCTTCCATTAATGAAATGATCGCTTGTAAAGCATCAGGCATATACATCATGTCCATGTACGTTCCTTCAGCAATGTATGAGGTGTATGCACCTTTTTTAATCGCCTCATAATAAATTTCAACTGCATAATCAGTTGTTCCGCCTCCTGGAGGAGCTACGTAAGAAATTAAACCTGGGAAACGGACACCGCGCGTATCTACGCCAAATTTTTGATGATAATAATCACACAGTAATTCTCCCGCTACTTTGTTTACCCCATACATCGTAGTAGGACGTTGAATTGTATCTTGCGGTGTATTATCTTTTGGCGTTGATGGACCGAATGCACCGATAGAACTTGGCGTGAAGAACTTACAGTTTAATTCACGAGCTGCTTCTAGAGCATTTACAAGTCCACCCATATTTAGGTTCCATGCAAATAACGGATTTTTTTCTGCTGTTGCTGAAAGTAAAGCTGCTAAATGAATAATTGTATCTACTTCATTACGCTTTGCGATATCATGTAGTTTTTGTCCATCTGTTACATCTAACGTTTCAAATGGACCAGACGTTACTACTTCACTATCTGTTTCACGAATATCTGTTGCAATAACATTTGATGCGCCGTATACATCACGAAGTTTCATTACTAGTTCAGAACCAATTTGCCCTAAAGAACCGGTTACTAGAATTTTTTTCATTTTCCCCACTCCTCATTTGCAAGCTATTCAAAAGATGTCGTTACTTAAATGATGCCCATTTCTTTCCCTACTTTTTCATACTTACAAATTGCTTCATCTAACATTTCTTTCGTATGAGCTGCTGTAGGCATATTACGAACACGACCTGTTCCTTTTGCTACAGTTGGGAACACGATAGATTTTGCGTATACGCCTTCTTCATTTAGACGTTTACTAAATTCTTGTGTTAATACTTCGTCCCCAATAATACAAGGTGTAATTGGCGTTTCACTTTCCCCAATGTTAAAGCCAAGTTCTTTTAACCCTTGTTTTAAATAGCGACCGTTTTCCCATAGACGATCATGTAACTCTGTGCTTTCCATTAAGATTTCAATTGATCTCATGCAAGCTGCCGCATCAGCTGGTGTTAATGCTGTAGAGAATAAGAATGGACGTGAACGAACTTTTAACCAGTCAATTAAGTTTTGTTTCCCTGCTACATATCCACCAATTACCCCAATTGCTTTTGATAATGTACCAATTTGGAAATCAACTTTATCAGAAAGACCGAAGTGCTTTACAGTTCCTGCACCTTTTCCAAGTACACCTGAACCGTGTGCATCATCTACGTATGTCATTAAATCTAACTCTTCTGCAATCTCAACAATTTCTGGTAGTTTTGCAACATCTCCATCCATTGAGAAAACACCGTCTGTAATTACCATTAATTTATTGTAAAGACCTGATTCTTTCGCCGCGATTGCTTTTTGGCGTAAATCTTCCATATCAGAATGTTTATAAACAATAATTTTTGCTTTTGATAGACGACTACCGTCAATAATAGATGCATGATTTAATTCGTCTGAAAGAATCGCATCATTTTTATCCATAACAGCTGAAATCGCTGCCATATTACAGTTAAATCCTGATTGATAAGCAATTGCTGCTTCTGTATGTTTAAACTTTGCAATTGTTTCTTCTAACTTAATATGCAAATCTAAAGTACCGTTAATTGTACGAACAGCCCCTGCTCCAACACCGTACTTATGAATAGCACCAATTGCTGCTTCTTGCAAACGGCTATCTGTTGCTAATCCAAGATAGTTGTTTGAAGATAAGTTAATATATTCTTTTCCGCCAATTGTAATGATTGGTCCATTCGAACTCTCAAGCGGATCAATTACGTTATAAAGCCCCTTTGATTTTAAATCCTCTAAATTTTCTTCTAAAAATTTCGCAAGTGTTTTACTAGACATTGTGAAGCCTCCCATCGTTCATGTAAGCGGATTATTGTCTTAATAGTTCTAATAATCCCTCTACTAGCTTAACACGTTTTCAGAATTTATTATAGAAAAATAGTTTAAAGTAACCGCTTACAATTCTAGATTATATATGATTCATTACAATAAATCTATCATTTACTTTTCATATTTGATAGAATTAAAAAAATATTTAGGGAGGCTTCAAACATGGCATTTACAGAATCTGATGTATACAATAACACAGCATTTTTCGAACAATATATGAAACGAAAATACCGAGAAAATAGCCCAAATGAATCCATTGAAAAACCAGTATTCTTTCAGCTCATTGGTCATGTGCAAGGAAAACAAATTCTCGATTTAGGCTGTGGTGATGCTAAGTTTGGTGCGGAATTATTAGAAAAGGGATGCTACTCTTACACCGGCATTGAAGGCTCCGAGCTTATGTATGGAAAAGCTAAAAAACAACTAGAAAATAAAAATGGATCTGTTCATTTTTTAAACCTCAAAGATTATACCTATCCCTCTTCCACTTTTGATTTAGTAACCTCTAGACTCGCCTTACATTATATTGAACATCTTGATATCATTTTTCAAAATGTGTTTCAAACTTTAAAAACAAATGGCACCTTTATCTTTAGCGTTCAACATCCCGTTATTACTTCTTCATTTGAAAGCTTACAAACAAGTGGTAAAAGAACGAGTTGGCTCGTCGATGATTATTTTAAACTAGGCAAACGGGTTGAACCATGGATTGACCAAGAAGTTATTAAATATCATCGTACAACGGAAGAGTATTTCACATTATTACAGCAAGCTGGATTTACCATTACATCATTAAAAGAAGCTACACCAAATCCAACCTATTTTCAAGATGAAGAAGAGTATAAACGTCGCTTACGTATTCCTCTCTTCCTCTTATTTTCTTGTACCAAATAAAAAAAACGATGACTCACTCATCGTTTTTTTATCTCATTGCCTGAGCAACTTCTTTAACTACACGTCTTCCTCTTCCGTGAGGGATACAAAGCGGTGTTCCAAACAACGGATCCGTACTAATTTGACACTCCATTCGGAATACATCACGTACTAGTTTCTCATCTACCACTTCTTCAGGTTTACCTTGTGCATATATTTGTTTATCTTGAATTGCTACAATGTTATCTGCATAGCGGCATGCTAAATTCAGATCATGTAATACCATAACAATTGTTCTTTGTTCTGTTTCATTTAATTCGAATAATAAATCTAGCACTTCAATTTGGTGAGTCATATCTAAGTATGTAGTTGGCTCATCCAGTAAAATGATATCTGTATCTTGTGCAAGTGTCATTGCGATCCAAGCACGTTGACGCTGCCCACCTGAAAGAGCATGCACATCACGCTCAGCAAATTCTGTCATACCTGTTGCTGCAAGTGCCTTCAGTACCATTTCCTCGTCTTTTTCTGACCATTGCTTCAGCCATGTTTGATATGGATAGCGTCCTTGCTTTACAAGTTGTAATACTGTAAGTCCTTCTGGTGCTTGTGGTCCTTGCGGTAAAATCGCCATTTGACGAGCAATTTGCTTCGTTTGCATACTTTGAATTGCTTGATTATCTAACAAAATATCACCATTTGTTGGCTTTAATAATCTGGCTAGTGAACGTAATAAAGTTGATTTCCCGCAACCGTTAGAACCGATAAAAATTGTAATTTCTCCTTTTGGAATTTCTAAGTTCAGCTCATCAATAATAATTGTTTCACCATAAGACAACGTCAAGCGTTTCGTCTCCAATGCTTTTTGCATATTCATCTCCCTTTATGAATTCCGACTTTTATAAAGTAAATAAATGAAATAAGGTGCACCAATTGCTGATGTAAATACCCCTGCTGGAATTTCAAGTGGTGTGAAAATTGTACGCCCTATTAAATCTGCAGCAAGTACTAGAATTGCACCGACAATAGCTGCAACTGGGAGTAATGCACCGTATAAAGAACCAACTAATCTTCGTGAAATATGAGGTGCCATTAAACCGACAAATCCAATCCCTCCGGCAAAAGCTACCGCACCACCAATTAAAGCTGTACTAAGTAATAACATAAATACACGCGACTTCGTTAAAGGAACCCCAAGTCCTACCGCTATATCATCCCCTAGCTCTTGTGCATTTAAATGCCTAGCTGCGATAAATGATATTACTGTTAAAATGAGAACCCAAGGCGCAAGTACCATAACATTTTGCCAAGAAGAGCCGTAAACGGTACCCGTAATCCATACATTCGCTTGGCTCGCTTGATAAATTGGTGCTAGCAACATAAATAATGTTGTCGCCGCCTTCGTTAATGCCCAAAATCCAACACCAATTAAAACGAGACTAATTGGTGATAATCCATCATTTTGCCATGCAAATAAGTATACAAAAACCGCTACAATCGTTGCTCCTGCAAAAGCTGCGAGCGGCATATAATGAATACTTACCGTTAGTGCATTATTTTTATCACTAAATAACGCTAAAAATAATACAACTGCGACACTTGCCCCGCCCGTAATCCCGATGATATCAGGAGAAGCAAGTGGATTTCGAACGAGCCCTTGTAAAATACAGCCCGCTACCGCAAGCGCAATTCCTACGAGGATAGCAATTAAAATACGTGGCATACGAAACTTATTTACAACCATATTTGACATTGCATCGCCATTTCCGGTAATTGCTTGCCATACGTCATAAGGAGCAATTTTCATGTCTCCCATACCTGCGCTCGCAAAGAATAATCCTATTAAAACAACTAGTAAACTTAACAAGACGAGACAAGCTCGTTTATACATTAAAAACGAGAGCTCGCCTTTTCCTATACGAAACGGAATATATTTCTTCATTTGCTAAGCCCTCTCTTACGTGCAATATAAATAAAGAACGGTGCTCCAATAAATGCTGTCATAACTCCTACTGGTACTTCTTGTGGCATAATGACATATCTTGCTGCTATATCAGCCAATATTAGTAGTATTGCACCTAACAATCCGCTATAAGGCACTCTCCATCTGTGGTCAACTCCAACAAGAAATCTAGCAAAATGCGGAGTAATAATTCCAATAAATCCAATTGGGCCAGCAACCGCAACTGAACCACCAGACAATAGTACAATAATAAGTAACACGAATGATTTCATTAAAATTGTTCGTTGTCCAAGTCCTTTCGCGACGTCTTCTCCCATCATCAATGTATTTACTTTCCCTGCCATCATAAGAGATGCAATCCATCCTATTAATAAATATGGGAATACAGATTGTAAAATTTCTAACTTTCTCCCTTGCACAGATCCGGCAAGCCAAAATAATACCTCTTCAAGCGCTTTTTCATTTAACACAAGTAATCCTTGCGTTAATGATGAAAATAACGCACTAATTGCGACCCCTGCTAACGTTAACTTAAGAGGAGTAGTCCCTTCTTTTCCTAAAGAACTAGAAGCAAATACAAGTACAGCGGCAACCGCCGCTCCTAAAAAGGCAATCCATGTGAAAGCTGATAATGATGTTACTGAAAAGATTACAATTGCTACAACTATGAAGAACGCAGCACCTGAATTTAATCCAATAAAATCTGGAGAAGCAAGTGGATTCTTAGTTAAAGTTTGCATAAGACAACCCGCGATGGCTAAACTAGCACCAACACTTGCTGCTATAAGTGCCCTTGGAAGGCGCACATTTTGAATAATAATATGTTCATTAGAACCATTAAAATGGAAAAAAGCATCTAGCGCTAATTTCCAGCTCGTATTTGTATATCCGAAAATAATACTTCCCCAAATACAAATAACGACTGCAATGATTCCAACAAATAATCCAATCCATTTTGCTTGATTTGTTTTTAATAACATGCAGCGTTTCCCCTTCAATGTATAATGATACGTTGTAAGTGTATTTCAACTTAATTCTTATTGTCAACGGAAATGAGAATTATTTTCAACCATATGTATTGACAATCAAAAGATAAAGACTTAATATCATGCTTGCTATTGAAAAATATTCTCAACATGTAGGGGGTACATAATGAATTTCATGCGGAAAAAATCGTTTACAGTATTTGTATTTTTACTAGCATTTTCAATGCTTTTAAGCGCTTGTGGAAAATCAAATAACAAAGAAGAATCTACAAAAGAAGATAATAAAAAAGAAGTGGTTACTGTAGAACATGCAATGGGTAAAACAGAAGTTCCTGCTAATCCAAAACGTGTAGTTATCTTAACAAATGAAGGAACTGAAGCTTTACTTGAATTAGGTGTGAAACCAGTTGGTGCTGTAAAGTCTTGGACTGGTGATCCATGGTATCCACATATTAAGGATAAAATGAAAGATGTAAAAGTTGTTGGTGATGAAGGACAAGTTAACGTTGAAACAATTGCTTCTTTAAAACCAGACTTAATTATCGGTAACAAAATGCGTCACGAAAAAGTGTACGAACAACTAAAAGCAATTGCACCTACTGTGTTCTCAGAAACATTACGTGGGGAATGGAAAGATAACTTCAAATTTTATGCAAAAGCATTAAATAAAGAAAAAAAAGGTCAAAAAGTTGTAGCTGATTACGAATCACGTATGAAAGATTTAAAAGGCAAACTTGGCGATAAAGTAAATCAAGAAATCTCTATGGTTCGTTTCATGCCTGGTGATGTTCGTATTTATCATGGCGATACATTCTCTGGTGTTATTTTAAAAGAACTTGGATTTAAACGCCCTGGCGATCAAAATAAAGACGACTTTGCAGAGCGTAACGTATCTAAAGAACGTATTTCTGCAATGGATGGCGACGTATTATTCTACTTCACATTCGATAAAGGAAATGAGAAAAAAGGCTCTGAATTAGAAAAAGAATATATCAATGATCCGCTATTTAAAAATTTAAATGCAGTGAAAAATGGTAAAGCATACAAAGTTGATGACGTTATTTGGAATACAGCTGGCGGTGTAATGGCTGCTAACCTACTATTAGATGATATCGAAAAACGCTTTGTTAAATAATTTTATTCTAACCAGCTCTCTCTTTGATGGAGCTGGTTTTTTCATTTCACTGAAGTGTCACATTATTTCATTTTGTATTTTTATTCCCAATATGTTATATTATAAAAGTAAATAGAATATATTTTCTTTATATCAGAATAGATTTTTTAATCTAAATTTTCTGATTAATCACTATTTTATTTTCTTTTAGAATTCAATTATTACATTTGAAAACGCTTATCATCTCGTTTTCAGGGCAAAATACAGTAACGGTTGAAGAAAAATAGAACTTTTTTAGAAATTTTCTTTCTATTTCCATATAATTCTATTGACTTCTAAATATTTTGTAAATTAAAATGATTACATAAATATCCGTTATACAGGATTAGGGGGAAACAAAAATGGATGCAGCTTTAAAATTAGAAAAAGCTGGAGAGCAACAATCACCAAAAAAACATCCACCAGGGTTGTACTTGTTGTTCTTAACAGAAATGTGGGAAAGATTTAGTTATTATGGAATGCGTGGCCTTTTAGTTCTTTATTTAACAACTGCTGCTGTTAGTGGCGGGTTAGGATTTGATAAGGCAGTCGCAGTGCAATTATATGGTACTTTTACAGCGGCAGTATATTTCATGCCAATTATAGGCGGATGGCTAACGGATCATTATATCACAAGACGTCATGCCATTACTCTCGGCGGAATCATTATGGCAATCGGAAATTTTGTACTATTCTCAATGAATACAAAAACAGGACTATTCCTTGGATTAATACTATTAGTTATTGGTAATGGATTCTTCAAACCAAATATTTCTACACTGTTAGGTGAATTGTATGGCGAAAATGATTCACGTCGTGACAGTGCATTTACTATCTTCTATATGGGTATTAACGTAGGTGCTTTCTTTGCTCCACTTATTTGTGGATTTTTAGCAGAAGATTTCTTTAAAACAAGCGCTAATGGCGTTATTGTAATGGGATATAAATACGGATTCTTAGCAGCTTGTATCGGTATGATTATTGGACAAATTGTTTTCAACTTATTAGCTCCTCGTTACCTTGGTAAAGCAGGAACAACAGTTGTTGGTAAAAAATCAAAAGATCAACCTGTAATCGAAAAGAAACCTTTAACAAAACAAGAGAAAAATCGTACTTGGGCAATTGTAATTTTAACTTGTTTCGTAGTATTCTTCTGGGCAGGATTTGAACAAGCTGGTAGTTCTTTAACACTTTATACAAATAAATTTGTAGATCGTACAATTTTCGGTTGGGAAGTTCCAACATCTTGGTTCCAATCCGTTAATCCAGCATTCATCGTACTACTTGCACCATTTGTATCTATGCTATGGTTAAAACTTTCTAAAACAAAACGCGGTGATTTAAACGTGCCAACAAAAATGGCATTTGGTATGATTTTACTAGGTATAGGTTATCTCGTTTTAACATTAGCAGTTCTAAAAACTGGAAGTAGCGAAGCAGATATAACTGTAAAAGCGAATTTATTATTCATCGTTATCACTTATCTCTTCCACACAATTGGTGAGTTATTCTTATCACCAATCGGTCTATCAATGGTAAGTGCAATCGCTCCTGTAAAATTAGCATCATTACTAATGGGGGTATGGTTAGCTGGTACGGGTATGGCTAACTGGTTAGCAGGTAAACTTGCTTCCTTTACACAATCATTAGGATACCTTGAAGTATTTGCAAGTATCGGTATTATCGTTATCGTCTTAGGACTTGTACTCCTTCTCTTCTCTAAAAAAGTTGCGAGTATGATGGAATAATACAAAAAAAGACGCTTCTAAAATTAGAAGCGTCTTTTTTATTATTTCTCCTCTAAAGCTGTCACGTCCACATGAACGCTCTCACCAGGATTAGATACATCATACACTTGAGCACTCCCCTTCTGCTCATCACAGCTCTCAATCCATACTGGTACGCCCTCATATGTAACGTCAATTCTACTTGAAGAAGATAAGATTTGTTTCACACGTTTCACATCCATACTAATATCCCTCCTTTTGCTTACTACACTCCTTTCTATTTTTTCTTTTCCTTTTAGAATATATTCCGTAAAGCAGCATGTTGATTGATAGTCATTTCTTCCTCACATGCTAATATTTACTCTCTCGCTACCTTTCTGACAAATAAAAAAAGACGTATATTCTACACGTCTTTTTCCATAATATTCAAATTTTAAGAAAATAATGTTTTTACTACCGCACTTACTTTATCATTATGGATTTGGTAATACACTTCTAATCCTCGTCTTTCAAAGCGCACTACTTTATTTTGCTTTAACTTCGTTAAATGTTGTGAAACCGTTGATTGCGGAATTTCTAATACTTCCTGTAGTTGTGTTACATTACATGTTCCTCTTTGCATAAGTTCCATTACTAGACGTAGACGAAGTGGGTGAGCTAACGCTCTTAACATTTGTACATCTTCTTCTGAAATACGACATTCGAATTGATTTTGGCTCATAAAGTTCCCCTCATTTTCGTTTTTATTTGCGTTTTTATGTTCTTTTTATTTATTTATATATCTGTTCTTATATTTCCTGTTACGACATAACTTTATCAACCTATAAAGCCGAAAAATTTTTCCATTTTCATCAACAAAAATTCAGGAAAAAATCCTTGTTGATTTTGAATATTATACTATATGATATAACGAAAAAGCAAAATAACGGCCTACGAATACTTTGCTTGCAAACGTTGTTTTATCAGGCTTTTTGTTATATTTTCACCTCATTGAAATGCACAGTAACGGTATTGTAAAATACCGTCTATAATTGATAACCTATCGTAATGTAGCTGAACTATACTTAACCTCTTTGTTACGCTAAAAGGAATTTTCAGTAAAAAGAGATGATGTGGTATTAAAAATTTGTTTCTAATTTTTTATTCGTATTGCAAGCGGTTGGACTGTTGTGCCAAACTTCCTATTAAATCCACTCACCATTCCTCCCTCACTAAATCAAACAGGACAGATCAGTTCATATATCAAACTTTATACTCGATATAAAAGATAGCATCTAATATACGCCTATAAGGAACATGCCATCTGAATAAGCAAAATAATATGCAAATAACTTATACAGCACACTTAAATTCATTTGAGTGTGTTTTTTGTCTACTTTATGAACAAAGCTTTTCTTTTAACACTATTATGGAATAATTATACTTTTTTACGTTGACAATAGTGTTGAAGGAGAATATACTAAGCATGTAAGTTGATTGTGAATAGTTTCACAAATAATGTGAATTTCTTCACATATAATAGATAGGAGTTGTCATTATTATGAGTACTTGGACACAAATTTATGACCCATTAAACAATATTTGGCTATCTGCACTAATCGCAGCACTTCCAATCTTTTGTTTCATCATTTGTTTAATGGGATTCAAAATGAAAAGTTACATGGCTGGTCTTTATAGTGTGATTGTCGCTATTATCCTTGCAATATTTGTTTATAAAATGCCAGCAACAGTAGCTGTAGCATCTGCCGGATTCGGTGTTTTATCTGGATTTTATCCAATTTGTACTATCGTTATCGCCGCAATTTTCCTTTACAAATTAACTGTTAAAACAGAGCAATTCAATATTATTCGCGATAGTATTTCAAGCATTACAAATGATCAACGTTTACAAGTATTATTAATCGCTTATTCTTTCGGTGCTTTCTTAGAAGGCGCAGCTGGTCTAGGGGTTCCAGTTGCTATTACAGCTGCACTACTTGTAGGTATGGGATTTAACCCATTAAAAGCAGCAGGTATTTGTTTAGTAGCTAATATCGCTGGTGGTGCTATGGGTGCTATGGGTATTCCAGTTACAGTACCAGCACAATTAACTGAACTTGACGCATTAACTATCGGTCGTCAAACTGTTCTTATTTTACCTTTCATTAGTATCATCTTACCTTTCTTACTTGTTTCAATGGTCGATGGAATTAAAGGTATTAAAGAAACTTGGCAAGGTATTCTTGTAAGTGGTGTTTCTTTCGCAATTACTCAATTCGCTGTAACTTACTTCTTAGGTGCAGAACTTACTAATATTTTCGCAGCCGTTGTAAGTATGATTGCTCTTGCATTATTCTTACGTGTTTGGCAACCAAAATCTTCTACTAAAGAAGAAAAACAAGAAACTAAAGTATCACATACATTCAATCAAATTTTATATGCTTGGTCTCCATTCGTATTCTTAACTGCATTTGTAACAATCTTTAACTTAAAACCGATTAAAGCTTTATTTGCTCCAGATGGTGCGTTAGCAAACTTAGTATTTAACATTCAGTTCCCTGGTCTTCATAATGCTGTTATGAAAACTACACCAATTACAAAAGCTGATACACCTTTCGCAGCTGTTTTCAAATTCGATGTATTCTCTTCTACAACTACTGCGATTGTACTAGCAATTATCGTTTCACTTATCGTTTACCGCGTAAAAGGTAAAATGGTTAAAGAATTAATGATTGAAACAATGAAAGAATTAAAAGCTCCAGTATATACAATTTGTAGCGTTATCGCTTTAGCTTACGTAGAGAACTACTCTGGTATGTCATCTACACTTGGACTTGCATTCTCTTCTACTGGTAATGCATTCCCAGTTCTTTCTCCAATCTTAGGATGGATTGGCGTATTCATTACAGGTTCAGTAGTTTCAAGTGGTTCTTTATTCGCACCACTTCAAGCAGTAACAGCAGACCAGTTAAACATCGTTCCTTCTACACTCGTTGCCTTAAACGTAGTAGGTGGTACAATGGCAAAAATGGTTTCACCACAATCTGTAGCAGTTGCTTGTGCCGCAGTTGGACTAGTTGGGAAAGAATCTGCTCTATTTAAAACAGCAATGAAATACAGTTTAATCTTCTTAGCTGTTATTAGCTTACTTCAATTAAACGCTGTATTTAATATCTTTTAAAAATAAAACACCGATCCAAATGGATCGGTGTTTTTCACATTACATTTTTTTATTTTTTAATAAAGAAGCTCCAGCAATTTCAGGGTGAGTCATTTCGAATGGATCTAAAATAATATCCAATTCCTCTTCTGTCAGTACACCATGTTCTAAACATAACTCCCTAACAGATTTTCCTGTTTCAATTGCTTCACGTGCAATACGAGATGCTGCTTCATAACCAATATGAGGATTAACTGCTGTAATAATTCCAACACTTTTCTCAACATATTGCTTCAGCAATTCTTCATTTGCTGTAATTCCTTCAATACAATATTCACGGAATACACGGAATCCATTATTCATAATACTTATAGATTGAATTAAATTAAATACAAGCACAGGCTCCATTACGTTTAACTCTAATTGTCCTGCTTCTGATGCTAAGCAAATTGTATGATCGTTTCCGATTACTTGGAATGCGACTTGGTTAATCACTTCTGCCATAACTGGATTTACTTTACCTGGCATAATCGATGAACCCGGCTGACGTGCTGGCAATTGAATTTCAGCTAACCCAACACGTGGACCAGACGCCATAATACGAAGATCGTTTGCAATTTTAGACATGTTCATCATACATACTTTAAGTGCTGCAGATACTTCTGTGTATGCATCTGTATTTTGCGTTGCATCAACTAAATGCTCTGCACCAACAAGTGGGAATCCACTAAACGTTCTTAAATGTTTTACCACTTGTTCAATATACGTAGGATTTGCATTTAATCCTGTACCAACAGCTGTCGCCCCCATATTCACTTCATATAAATGTTGACGAGACTGTTTAATTCTTTTTATATCACGCTCAAGCACTCGGCTATACGCTTCAAATTCTTGTCCAAGGCGAATTGGAACTGCATCTTGTAAATGTGTGCGTCCCATTTTAATAACGTGATCAAACTCTTTTGCTTTTTTACGAAAAGCAGAATGAAGTGCTTCCATTGTAATAAGAAGCTCTTCTAACATCATAAGAGTTGCAATATGAATCCCTGTTGGAAACGCATCGTTCGTTGATTGGGCCATGTTCACATGAGTGTTTGGACTAATTTTTGCATACGCACCTTTTTCATACCCCATACGTTCTAACGCTCTATTCGCAATTACTTCATTTGTATTCATATTAATAGAAGTTCCGGCTCCGCCTTGAATAGGATCCACGATAAATTGATCATGAAACTTTCCATCAACAATTTCTTGCGCTGCTTCTGCAATTTCATGTCCAATGTCTTTAGCTAAATAACCAGTATCTATATTCGCAAGTGCCGCCGCTTTTTTCACGATTGCCATTGCTGTAATGAGTGATGGATGAATGCGATATCCTGTAATTGGGAAGTTTTCTACGGCACGTAATGTTTGTACACCATAATAAGCTGCATTTGGTACTTCTTTTTCACCTAAAAAATCTTTTTCTATACGTATATCCTTCGTTGCTATCATTTTTATCACCTATACTTTTTCATTCTAAATCCTTATCCAAAAAATCCGCCCTCTAAAAACACGAGTATCATTCAGAAGAATTTTTCAGTATCCACCTTCACTATATAGCACCTTTTTTGAAAGCGCAAACATTTATTTTTCTGTATATCCTTTTTATTAAAGTTTATAGAAAATCATTCTTCTACTTTCCTTATTTCCACTCGTTTAATTTGATGCATATCCTTTTCAAGGACTTTAAAATAAAAACCGTGTTTCTCAATAACATCTCCTTCAGCAACGATTTGTTTTTGTACCATAATCCAGCCACCAATTGTATCTACATCATCAGCAATTAAATGTATGCCAAGCAAATCATTTACTTCACTAATAAGCACTTTTCCCTCTACGATTTTATAACCTTCACTTACATGCTCTATAGGTGGATTCTCATCTTCATCGTATTCATCTCGAATTTCTCCAACAATTTCTTCTAAAATATCTTCTAGTGTAACAATCCCTGCTGTACCACCATATTCATCATACAATACAGCTAATGGAATGTGTTTTCTTTGCATTTGTAATAGTAAATCATGAATTGGAATATTTTCTAGCACTTCAATAACTGGCCTTGTATATGGCATAATCGAGCACTCCTCGTCCCGATTCCCATCCATATAACGAATAAATAAATCTTTTACATTAACCATCCCAATAATTTCATCTTTATCTTCACCAAATACAGGATATCTCGTGTACTTTTCTTGTGCGATTACTTTAATATGTGTTTCAAATGGTTCGTCCTCATATAAGCCTACAACTTCCGTACGAGGTACCATAATTTCTTTTGCTACTCTATTATCAAATTCAAAAATATTATTTACATATTTAAATTCCCTTTGGTTAATCTCTCCGCTCTCATAGCTCTCAGATAAGATTAACCTTAATTCTTCTTCTGAATGAGCTACTTCATGTTCAGAAGCTGGATGTAATCCGAATAAACCAGTTACAACCCTCGCTGAACCATTCAAAGCCCAAATAAACGGATACATAACTCGGTAAAAATAAATAAGTGGTTTCGATAACAATAAGCTAACTTGTTCTGCTTTTTGTATAGCAAATGTCTTTGGAGCAAGTTCCCCAATGACAACATGTAAAAATGTAATTACTGCAAAGGCAATAATAAATGAAACTGTACTGGAAATTGCAGGTGAGAATTGTAATTTTAAAAACAACGGCTCGAGTAAATGTTTAATAGTTGGTTCCCCTAACCACCCGAGCCCTAAAGCAGTAATTGTAATACCTAGCTGACAGGCCGATAAATATTCATCTAAATTTGAAGTTACCTTTTTAGCTGCCAGTGCACCTCGTCTTTTTTCGCTAACGAGTTGATCAATACGACTGCTACGTACCTTAATAATTGCAAACTCAACAGCCACAAAAAATGCTGTTAACCCAATAAGAATGACTACCATCAATAATTTTAAAATATCCACATATGTCCTTTAGCTTTCTTAGCTAAAGTTACACCTCCTTTTAAAAAGAAGTTTCACTTTAGTTTCTTCAATTATTGGAAAGCAACTCTATATAAAATCCACCAATTTTCAAACCTCATACAATTCTAAAGGTAAACCATCGGGATCTTGGAAAAAGACGAATTTCTTCTCCGTTATTTCATCAATACGGATCGATTCTGTCTCAACACCACATTGATTTAAATGCTTCACAGCTTCTTCTATATTTGTAACAGCAAATGCTAAATGTCTAAGACCTGCTGCTTCTGGAAAACTTTTGCGCTCAGGCGGATTTGGAAATGAAAATAATTCGATTTGATACTCTTCTCCTACACATAAATCTAATTTATAAGAATCTCGTTCCTTTCTATATACTTCATTCAGTTCTTTAAATCCTAATATTCTAGTATAAAAATACTTTGACGTCTCATAATTCGAACAAATAATTGCAACGTGATGCACTCTACATATATTCATACTCTCTCTATTCCTTTCTTTACCAAAGATGCATATTCTCTCTTGAAATGAAAAACATATATAGCAGAATATCTCTTTTAGGGGGCTTATCATGAAATTCATTACTTTTTTCGTCGGACTAATTGTTGTTTTCTTGCTCGCTTATATTGCTAGCAATAATAAGAAGCATATTAAATTTAAACCAATTTTTATCATGCTTATTATACAGTTAATTTTAACCTATTTACTACTAAATACAGAAGTCGGCCTCATACTAATTAGAATCATTTCCAGTTTGTTTACCAAGCTACTCGAGTATGCTGCTAATGGAATAAATTTCGTATTTGGTGGTCTTGCAAATAAAGGTGAAATGCCATTTTTCCTTAATGTATTATTACCAATCGTCTTTATTTCTGTTTTAATTGGCATATTACAACATTTCAAAATACTACCATTTTTTATTCATTGGATCGGGTACTTTCTTAGTAAAATAAATGGTCTTGGGAAATTAGAATCTTACAACGCTATTGCCTCTGCCATTGTCGGCCAATCAGAAGTTTTTATTACAGTGAAAAAGCAATTAGCTCAAATTCCAAAACACCGTCTTTATACACTTTGTGCCTCTGCTATGTCAACCGTATCTATGTCTATCGTAGGTGCCTATATGACAATGATTGAACCTAAATATGTAGTAACTGCACTCGTTCTCAATTTATTTAGCGGTTTTATTATCGTACTCATCATTAACCCTTACGACGTTAAAGATGACGAAGATATTTTAGAAATCAAAGGTGAAAAACAGAGCTTTTTTGAAATGCTTGGAGAATACATTCTTGATGGTTTTCGTGTAGCCATTGTTGTCGGCGCTATGCTCATCGGATTCGTCGCATTAATTAGTTGTATTAATGACCTGTTCCTCATTATATTCGGTATTACGTTCCAACAATTAATCGGCTATATATTTGCACCTATCGCATTCCTTATCGGTGTACCAAGTTCTGAAATTGTCGCAGCTGGCAGCATTATGGCAACGAAGCTTGTAACAAATGAATTTGTTGCAATGATGGACCTCAGTAAAATTTCTAATAGCCTTTCCCCCCGTACAGTTGGTATTATTTCTGTTTTCCTTGTGTCTTTTGCCAATTTCTCTTCCATTGGTATTATTTCAGGTGCGGTAAAAGGACTAAACGAGGAACAAGGAAACGTTGTTGCGAGGTTTGGCCTTAAATTACTATATGGAGCTACTCTCGTTAGCATTTTATCTGCAATTATCGTAAGCATTATGTTGTAATTAGGTAAAATTTTATCATTTTCTTATCTCTATCTTTTGTATACAATAACGAATAGGTGTCTTATAAATAATCAAGACATCTATTTTTTATACATGTACAATCGCTTTTATTTAGCGTAAAATATTTTTTATGTGTTTGAATACACTTCTAAATGTATACACTTTGATAGTTTTAAAGGAGAAAAAATGATGAAATCCGACACGAACAACAATACGCGAGCCAAAAAAGGACGCTCAAAGAAAAAACGCCTACTTTGGTTCCTTCTTATTCCATTACTAATTGTAGCACTTGGAGCAGGAGGCTACTCCTTCCATATATACAGTAAAGCAAAGTCCGTCTTAAATAATGCTTATGCTGAACTAGGTCGAGGAGATAAGTCCAGTAAACGTGAAAAAGCTGTTAAACCTATGACCGACAACATTTCCGTACTTATTATGGGTGTTGATGAAAGTGAAATTAGGGAAAAAGGTTATGGAAAAGCGACTCGAACAGATGCGTTATTACTTGCAACAATTAATAAAAACGATAAATCCGTTAAACTTGTAAGCATTCCACGTGACTCACGCGTCTACATTAAATCACGTGATAAATACGATAAAATTACACATGCGCACGTATTCGGTGGTGTAGACAGCACAATTGATACGGTAGAGAACTTTTTAGATGTTCCAGTTGATTACTATGTAAAATTCAACTTTAAATCCTTTATTAAAATTGTTGATTCTCTTGGTGGTATTACTGTAGACGTTCCAGTTGAGTTCACAGAGCAAAATAGTAAAGATGAAGCAGATGCAATTCATCTTAAAAAAGGACGTCAACATTTAAATGGAGAAGAAGCATTGGCGCTAGCTAGAACTCGTCATATCGATAGTGATTATATGCGTGGCCAACGACAACAGCTTGTATTAGAGGCCATTGCTGAAAAGGCACTATCTCTTAATTCCATTAATAAAATCGGTGGCCTACTAGACGCTGTCGATAAGGATTTAAAAACCAATTTAACGTTTGATGATATGATGACAATTACAAAAAATTCAATGGATTCAAATTTAAAGATGGAAAAAATGCAAGTAGAAGGTACAGATAAATATATAGGTGGTATTTATTATTACGTTCCAAATGAAAAAAGCGTCGACACTATTTCAACTACCCTTCAAAAACATCTCGGTGTTACGAATAAAAATGAACATAAAAAATTATAATAAAAAGGCTGCTAGATCTTTCTAGACAGCCTTTTTATTATATTTTTCAACATATTTTTCATACACATTGTGACAAGAAGTGACAATTATTACAGCTATGTAACATTTTTTATGAAAACATTACACACACAGTGAAAATAATAGTATACTAGTACGTACATAATGTTATTTTCATCATTTTTATACAAAAAATGTAATACATATATTTATACATAAATTTCTGGGGGGAAATAAATGAAGCTAAGTAAAATACTGATTGGTTCTGCAATTGCTGGGGGCATATTACTTTGTGTAGGCGGTGTTGGGGGATATCAATATGTATCCAAATTAAATAATCAATTAAATACTACTGCATTACCAAATACTACATTTGAAGGTATTTCTCTCGAAGGAAAAAATAGGAAAGATATTCAAGCAATTATTAATCAAAAGGTAACTGAGTTAGATCAAAAATCCCTTACCTACATATTCCAAAACGATAAACAAACTTACACATGGAAAGATTTAGGGATAAATTATAAAGAGAAAGATATTATTGACAAAATCTTCAAAGAACAAGAAGGAAACGTAATGGATCGTTACAAAATGCGTAAGCAAGCTGAAAACGGTGAATTAAAACGTGACTATAAATTAACACCACAATTAAATGCAACAGCTTATGAAACCTTTATAAAAGATAAATATAATGAAACATTAAAAAATCCTGTTAATGCAGAATTGAGTATTGAAGGCTCAACAGTAAATGTTAGTCAAAGCCAAAACGGAGAAAAAATTGATAAAGGGAAACTAAACGATTTAACAAACGAAGCTATTACTACTGGTAAATCAGATGTTACATTGCCAGTTACATTTATAAAACCAGAACGTTCTACAGAAGACATACAGAAAATGGGTATTAAAGAAGTCATCGCTGAATATTCTACTCCAATGGCCGGCCGTAACGGAAATCAATCATTTAACGTAAATAAGTCAGCCAATACTTTAAGTGGGGTTATTGTCGCACCTGATGAAACATTTAGTTTTAATGGCCGCGTTGGCGTAACTGATGCTGCACATGGTTATAAATCTGCAGCAGTATATTCACAAGGTAAAGTAATACAAAGTGCAGGCGGAGGAGTTTGCCAAGTCAGTAGTACTTTATACAGCGCAGCTTTAAGGGCAGATTTAGGCATTGTTTCTCGAAGCAATCATTCTATGCCGGTAAATTATTTACCACTTGGGCAAGATGCAGCAGTAGCAGATTATGGTCCAGATTTAAAATTTAAAAATAATACGGGCAATCATATTTATATTCAAGCATTTTCAAATGGAGGTAGTATTACTACACGCATTTTCGGTACAAATACTGGTAAAAATGTTGAAGTTTCTTCCCAAGTAATTAGTAGGACTAGTGATAAAATCACAGCGGTTACGTATAAAAAAGTAACACAAAACGGGGCAGTAATATCAAATGGACAAATTTCAAAAAGCGTATATAAAAGCGCTCCAAAAGAATAGATAATATCAACCGAATAGCATAAAGAAAAAGGCGTGATTTAATCACGCCTTTTTCTTTTGCAGTAATAGTAAAAAAGTTTCAAGATGGTCTTTCGTTTCTTCTAAAGACCACATACGATTCCCTTCCTTCGCAGCTAATACACACGCCTCTTCCCACACGTTCTTTTTCTTCATATTTATTAATTCATCACGTAATTTCAAAACGATTTCTTCGTCTTCTTGTTCAATAAACTCTTCCATCACGCTTACTATTTCATCCTCATGAATACTTAACGTACAGTACGATTTAAGAAAGTATTGTAATGTCGTATACATAATGTACTCCCCCTTCTTATTTATCAGATGGATAAGAAGTAATAATCTTAAACCCTAATTCTCCTGAGTTATCTCTTGCTAAAACAGTAACAGTTTTTACCAACTTGTCTTTTACACTCATATTTTTCTTTATTACCGTTTTTCCAACCGGGAATGAATGTGTTGTATTTAATACGAGACGAGCCTCTTTAGAATTTTTTAACCAGTCTTGAATTTCCTTATCATGCTGCTTCAAACTATCTTTTACAGCTTTCGTTGCTGTTTCCTTGTCATAGTATGTACTTGCTGCTGATACTTTATCTGTCTTCAAGCGATTCTTCAAATCTTCTTCTGATTTGCCTACATGTCTTTCAATCGTATGACCATTTTTAGGTGGCCCTTCCATTTCATCTAAAATATTATCACTAATTTTTTCTACTGATGTCGATTGATTCCCTGTTTGTTTCTCTGTTTTTTGTTCTTTTCCTGCACATCCACTTAAGATCAGCATTAGTGCCAATAAACCACTCAAGAAAAGACTACTTATTCGTTTCATCATATCACCTCTTTCATGATTATTATCGCAACTTCACTAAAAGTCAATTTCACAACGAAAAAATCTATCAGTTTTCATTTTTTTATCTATTTTTCCATATTTACCCGCGCAATTTCATCAATCCTCTATTTTTCGACTTTTATAATATATACCCCCTATATTTTATGATTATTTCCCATATAAAAACAATGATAATATAACTATAAAAATCTTTCATACAAAGGTTTTTATAGTGTTTTTCAAAACATTTTAAAATACCCCTGTTTTTATATACCTAATACCCACATAAGGTATAAAGACCCCTTCTTATCAACGTTTTTCTACATTATGTAAATTTACCCTTGCCTATACAAACGAAATATGGTGTAATGCAAAAAAAGATAAAGGATTTTAAACAATGGCTGAAACGATTCAAAATTTCTTAACAGAATACTATTCAATCGCAATTCCACTTAGTATCTTAATTAACATCATCATTAGTCTTTTAGGCGTTATTCCTAGCATCTTTTTAACCGCCATTAATATACAGCTCTTCGGTGTAACAAATGGCACAATCATTTCAATCGCAGGTGAGGCCTTAGGGGCTATTATCTCGTTTTATATTTACCGCATAGGCCTTCAAAAGTTCACTCACGATAAAGTAAATAAGTACCCAAAGGTAGAGCGTCTTCTTTATGTACAAGGTAGAGAGGCCTTTCTACTCGTTCTATCGTTTCGATTGATACCTTTCATCCCATCAAGTATCGTGACTTTATTTGCAGCTCTAGGGAAAATGTCATTACTCTCCTTCAGTATTGCCAGTACAATAGGTAAAATACCGGCATTATTGATTGAAGTATATTCGGCATACCAAGTCATGAACGGAACAAATGAAGCGAAGTGGATTGTGACAATCGCAGGTTGTATCGGATTATATTATTTGTGGAAAAAATGGAGAAAAAAATAAAGAAGGAGCCTATGCTCCTTCTTTATTTTTGAGGTATTTTATTAATAGCTATCCTTTAAATCCTTAGTTAATACCAACAGCACTAAACGATTGCTTAACTGCCGCTACTTCCGCAGAAGTCGCACCATATAAATCAGCTGCAGCTTGTACTGCACCAGCACGAGCTTGGCTAAATGTAGTAGATTGCGTGAAATATTGTGTGTTTGCACGGTAATAAATTGCACCTAACTTATCTTTACCAATGCCCGTTACAGTTACACCCGAATGCGTACCACCATTTGCTAATAAATAAGCTTGTTTATTAATGATACCACTGTTTGTATGAACCCCACCGTTATCACTAGTACCAGTGTAACGCTTAGAATAATGGTCTGGGTCACCATATTTCGCTGGATCACTCATAGAGCGAAGCGCATCTCCCGCTTTACCAGGCGTGTAAATATCTTCACCAATCTCCCAATCTGGGTTACGGTTATCATAGAATTCTACTAAAGTACCAAAGATATCAGAAATCGCTTCATTTAACGCTCCTGATTCATTTTGATAAATTAAGTCCGAGCTATTTTCCGTAACAGCATGCGTTAATTCGTGACCAATTACGTCAATTCCACCAGATAATGAAGTGAATGTTACACCATCTCCATCTCCGTATACCATTTGTGAGCCGTTCCAGAATGCATTATTATACTTACTTCCGTAATGAACTGTTGATTTTAACGGTGCCCCTGCATCATTAATAGAGTTTCTATTAAATGTAGCTTTATAATAATCATATGTTTTACCTGCATAGTAATGAGCATCTACTGCCGCTGCATCATACGCTGCATTGAAAACATTATCTGCATCTACCCATAAAGTTCCTGGCAATGTAGTACGATTTTTCGCATCATATGTGAAAATCGTTGCTCCGCGCGTATTATCTTGTAAGTAGTAAGATGAGCCAGATAATGTTGTATTGAGTGATTTCGTATCTCCTAATACACCTTTACCAGTTCCTACTTTATTTGTTCCTGTTACAGGTTTTACTACTGCTTTCGCATCCTGTTTAGGAGCCTCTTGCTTAATTGGTGATTTATCTTCATTTGCTACATGATCCAATTTATTATATTTATTTAATACTTTACCGCTGTCTGCTTCAATGAAATAGTAGTAGTTTCCTGGACTTGGATCTAAGAAATTTAGATTTACAACATATGCATATGTTGTTTCTTCACCATTTTGATATACATATAAGTCCGCTTTTGGTTCTACCTCATATTTCGGTGTTACCCCTAAATCTTGCTGCGCGATTTCAATTGCTTTTGCGCCTTCAATCTTATTTTTATTTTTTAACTTTTCCTTTTTGTCTAAATCAGGTGCAACTGTTCCAGACAATACTTTTAAAGAACCGTCTTTACTTACGTGAGCTACTTGAGTAGAACCCCATACAGGTACTCCTTCGTAAACTTGTTGCATACGTACTACTGTTGAATCAGTTACAGCATCTTTCTTCACTTGTTTCACTTTGAAAGAATCTTGCGCACTCTTTTCCCCTAGCTTGTAATCACCTTTTGCTGCGTTTAAGTAATCAAACACAACAGATTCTGCTTTCTTACCAGTCGCTCCAGTTAGATCACCAGAAATAAACTCAGGTGACTGTACTGTCTCATTGTACTTCTTCGTAGAGAGTACATTTTTAGAATCCGCAAATGCAGAGCCTGTCCCTCCAAACGTTGTAACTGCCATTCCTGTCGCTAACACTAACGCTAAACTTTTCTTTTTCATGAACCTTCCCCCTAATAAAAAATTTTTTTGAAAAAGAGTAGTTTCATATTAGCATTATGTTTCCACTATTAATATACTAAAAATTCAAATAATTATTTTCTCAAGTTTTGTAGAATTTTGAGGAACAAATATTGAAAAAACCCTTTCCGATTGGAAAGGGTGGAGATTATAAATTAACTTGTTCAACAGTTTTAGCTTGTTGACCAACAATATCAGGTTTACTGCTATATTGATGTATTCCTCCAGCAACTGTAAGAGTCAATATAAACGCCAATACTCCAAATACCATCTTTTTCATGTTTATTCCTCCTTATTATCATTCATTAAATCAATAACTAACCTATAATATCGATTACTTTCTTCAAATCTCGATAAACTGGAAAAATGTTCTGCTAGTTCAACGTATACTTTCTTTAATTCTATTTTATTTCCTGCAGATTTATACAACGGGATAGCCTCATTTTCCAAAAATGCTTTATAATCTTTTGCTTCTTCAAAATATTTATATCTAAGCATTAAAAGCAAATATAATTTTGCATTAAATCTCTCTTCCTGTTTTGCTGCATCAATTCCCTTATCAATTAATGTCCTTGCCTCTTCCAATTCTTCTAATTTAATGCATACTAGTGCCATTTCGTATATTGTATCTAAATAGTTTAAATCTATTTGTTTTTGAAGTTGTAGACTATCTAAATAATATTTTTTCGCTTGCTGATATTTGCCTTTTTTATAATAGATACTTCCCATATTACTTAAAGTAATAGCTAATAGTACATCCTTATCAGCAAAAGATGTGGCCTCTCTCAATATACTCTCATACATTTTTAAAGCTTCTTCATACTGACCTTTTTCTGTATAACTTACCGCAATAAGGATTTGGCAATTAATTATGTTTCTAAACTTATATTCACTACGAAATCCTTCTAATGCCATATTTACAAAATGAATTGCAAGATGATGAATATCTAAATGAGTATATGCAAGCGCTATATTATAATACAAACCTGTTTCATGATACCCTTGTTCTTTGGCCATTACTTCTGTTTTTAATAAGTAATCTAGCCCATCCTTCCATCTATACTGTAAACAGCACAATAATCCTCTACTATACATATATAACAACTTCTGAAATGGAGAATATTTTTTATATACCTTCTTCAACTTATCTAATTCTTCTTCGAGTGCAGAAATATCCCTTTTCATAATTAAATAACGTGTATACAGCAGTTTATAATAATTTATAATTTCAAAATCCAACACATGCTTCATTTCACCTTGCAACTCTTCATATATACGTTCTACTTGTTGCTTGTCTAAATGAACTAGTGCATTTAACCATTCATCTAGCTTCCCCTTCACATCTTCTTCTACATCTCTCAAATCCGTCACAGCAATTTCTAGTCTTGCGCAGAGCAATTGTAGAATTTCTTCTGATGCTTCGATCTTTCCATTTTCGATCTTACTTAAGTATGAGACAGAACAAATGCCCTGACATAATTCTTCTTGTGTCATTTTTTGCTGAAGCCGTTTGTAAAAGACTTGTTTGCCTATTTTTTCTAATGTTTGTTGCATTGTCCTCCTCCATTCTCATTACCCCATTACTCTAATAATACATAAAATCTGGAGAAATATAAATTGATAAATATAAATTTTCTAAAAAATATGCATAATTTCATTTTTTTCTCTCTTGACTTCACTTCAATATCTCTTCTTTGCTACGAATGGTGAAAAATTGGTATACTATAACCAAATTATGGAGGTGTTCTCGCGATGACTCATTATAAAGACGATAGTTATGCCTTACATACAGACCTATATCAAATCAACATGGCTTATACATATTGGAAAGATGGTATTCATAATCGCCGTTCTGTTTTTGATTTATATTTTCGAAAGCTTCCATTTGAGAACGGCTACGCTGTTTTTGCTGGCCTTGAGAAAATTGTAGAGTACATAGAAAATTTCAGTTTTACTGAAAGCGATATCGCTTATTTAGCAGAATTAAAATTTGAAGAAGAATTCCTTCATTATTTACAAAATATGAAATTCACTGGGACGATTCGCAGTATGCAAGAAGGTGAAGTTGTATTTAATAACGAGCCTTTATTACGTGTTGATGCACCACTGGGTGAAGCACAAATTATTGAAACCGCCCTCTTAAATATTGTGAATTACCAAACATTAATTGCAACAAAAGCTGCTCGTATGAAACATGCTGCAAGTAATGATGAGCTTTTAGAGTTCGGCACAAGACGTGCCCATGAGTTCGATGCCGCCCTTTGGGGGACACGCGCTGCCTTTATTGGTGGTTTCTCCTCTACAAGCAACGTTCGTGCTGGGAAACGCTTCGGGATCCCTGTAGCTGGCACACACGCTCACTCTTTCGTTCAAGCATATCGCGATGAATACGTTGCGTTTAAGAAATACGCTGAAACTCATAAGAAGTGCGTCTTTCTCGTTGATACATATGACACATTGAAATCTGGTGTTCCAAATGCAATTCGTGTTGCAAAAGAATTTGGGGATCGTATTGATTTCTATGGTATACGTCTTGATAGTGGTGATATGGCTTATTTATCGAAAAAGGCACGAAAACTACTAGATGAATCAGGGTTTACAAATACAAAAATTATCGCTTCTAGCGATTTAGATGAATACACAATTATGCACCTTAAATCTCAAGGGGCAAAAATTGACGTATGGGGTGTTGGGACGAAATTAATTACGTCCTTTGAGCAACCTGCATTAGGGGCTGTTTACAAACTAGTTGCAATTGAAGATACTGACGGAAAATTAAATGATACGATTAAAATTTCATCTAATCCTGAAAAAATTACCACTCCAGGACTGAAACGAATTTATCGTATTATCAATCGGGTTAACGATCATGCAGAAGGCGATTATATTGCGTTAGATTCTGAAGAACCTGGAAAAGAAGAGCGCTTAAAAATGTTCCATCCAGTTCACACATATATAAGTAAATTTGTAACAAACTTTGAAGCCCGTGAACTCCATAAAGACATTTTCGTTAACGGTGAAAGAACATATGAACTACCAAGTATATTAGATATTCAACAATATAATGAACAGAGTCTCGCTCTATTTTGGGAAGAATACATGCGAACTTTAAATCCCGAAGAGTATCCTGTCGATTTAAGCCAAGAATGTTGGGATCATAAAATGAATTACATTCAAACTGTTCGAGAACAAGTTGAAAAAAACATACAAAAGTAAACAGAGAAGTTTCTCCTTCTCTGTTTTTTCAATACTATATGGATATTTGTAAAAAATATATTAAAATAATACGACGAATGTTTTTTATTTGTAAATTTTAATATTATATTATTTAAAAGTAAAATAATATTTGATATTATTTTATTAAATCAATTTCAACAAAATAACCAATAAAAAAGAGGACGCAGGTTGCGTCCTCTTTTTTATAAACCTTTCACTCGTAATACACGCATTGCATTTAACACTGCAAGTAGTGTCACACCAACATCTGAGAAAACAGCTTCCCACATTGTTGCAATACCAAAGGCACCAAGTAATAGAACGATCCCTTTTACACCTAAAGCAAAGATGATATTTTGCCACACTATACTTCTTGTGCGTTTTGCAATTTTTACAGCTGTCGCAATTTTTGAAGGCTCATCAGTCATAATAACGATGTCTGCCGCTTCAATTGCTGCATCTGATCCTAAACCACCCATCGCAATACCAACGTCTGCACGGGCTAATACTGGTGTATCGTTAATACCGTCACCAACGAAGGCAATTTTTTCTTTTCCATGCTTCGCTGCATCAATTTTTTCAATCTCTTCTACTTTTTGTTGCGGTAGTAATTCCGCATGAACTTCATCTAAGCCTAATTCTTTACCGACAGCTTCACCAACTGTTTTTGCATCACCAGTTAACATTACTGTCTTTTTAATACCTAGTTCTTTTAACTTTTGAATCGCTTGTTTCGAATCCTCTTTTACCTCATCAGAAATAACAATATAACCTGCATATTTTCCATCTACAGCAACGTGAACTAATGTACCTACTGTTTCTGGTTGTTTAAATTCAATATTTTCTTTTCTCATTAATTTTGCATTACCTGCAAAAATTTCTTTTCCTTGTACTTTTACGACTGTACCGTGACCAGAAATTTCGTTATAATCATCGATTATTTTTTCATCAATTGATTTTCCATATGCCTTTCGAATAGATTGGGCAATTGGATGGTTAGAATACACTTCAGCAAATGCCGCATACTCTAATAACTCTTCGCTTGTAGTACCTTCGCTCGGTTCCATTTTTGTAACTTTGAAAACACCTTTTGTTAATGTTCCTGTTTTGTCAAAAACAATATATTTTACATCATTTAAAGCTTCTAAATAGTTACTACCTTTTACTAACACACCACTTTTAGATGCACCACCGATACCTCCAAAGAATCCAAGAGGAATGGATACAACTAACGCACATGGACAAGAGATTACTAAGAACACTAAAGCTCTATAAATCCACTCAGAGAATGTAGCCCCTTCTAAAATAAGCGGTGGAATAAACGCCATGATCGCCGCTGTAATAACTACAACTGGAGTGTAGTAACGCGCAAACTTCGTAATAAAGTTTTCTGTTGGTGCTTTTTTACTGCTTGCATTTTGAACTAAATCTAAAATTTTCGATACAGTTGATTCACCAAACTCTTTTGTAACTTCAATTGTTAATACACCGTTTTGGTTCACAAAGCCACTTAATACATCATTTCCAACTTCAACTTCACGTGGTACAGATTCACCAGTTAATGCTGAAGTATCTACCATTGATGTTCCTTCAATTACTTTTCCGTCTAATGGTACTTTCTCACCTGGCTTAACGATAATATAATCGCCAATTTGTACATCTTCTGGTGATACTTGTTTCGTTTCATTCCCAATCTTTACATTCGCATAATCAGGACGAATATCCATTAATGAAGTAATTGATTTTCGAGAGCGGTTTACCGCAATGCTTTGGAATAGTTCTCCTACTTGATAAAATAGCATTACTGCTACGGCTTCTGAATATTGCTGAATTGCAAAGGCTCCTACAGTTGCAATTGCCATTAAGAAGTTTTCATCAAATACTTGGCCGCGAGTCATGTTTCTTACCGCTCTCCAAACGATATCTCCACCTATTAATAAATAAGCAAGGACGAATAACGGAATTGTTACCATTTGTGGTAAGCTCGCTAATGCAGCAATTGCTGTCAAAATTCCGCCGACCACTAATCTCCCTACCATCTTTTTCACGTTTGCTTCACCATGATCGTGACTATGTCCGTGGTCATGACCGTTCTTCTCTTCACGAACAACTTTCACATCTGGCTCTAACTTTTGAACGACATTTGTTATATTTGCTACAGTTGCTTCTAGTTCTCTTTTATTCGCAACTTCTACTCGTAGTTTCTTCGATACGAAATCAACAGTTGCTTCTGAGACAGCTGGCATTTCCTTCACTTTATTTTCAATTTTCATTGCACAGTTCGCGCAATCTAAACCTTCTAATATAAATACTTCTTTAGCAATTTTATTTTTTTGCTCTTCTTGCACTTTAATATGCGGTTCTAATTTTGTAACGAGTTGTTTTGCTTCCGTAACAACTTCGTTTTCTTTATTTTGTGCTGTTTCTAAGATCATTGTCTTTGTTGCGAAGTTTACAGAGCAAGAATTTACTCCTTCTATATTCCCAACACCTTTTTCAATTTTCATTGCACAATTCGCACAATCTAAACCTTCTAACATCAGTTTCTTTTTCACTAACGCTTCAGCCATCGTTCTCCCTCCTCGCGTTCTTTTTATTCTTCTTCGTTTACGTGTTCAAACGCTTGCTCGAAGATATGAATTACGTGCTGGTCAGCTAACGAATAATAAACAACCTTTCCTTCTTTACGATTCTTCACAAGTTTCGCTTGCTTTAACACACGAAGCTGATGCGAAATAGATGATTGTGTCATTCCTAATAAATAAGCTAAATCACAAACGCACATTTCAGCTTCAAATAGCGCATGTAATATTCTCGTACGTGTACGGTCACCTAATACTTTAAATAGTTCTGCTACTTTACTTAAACTTTCATCAGTTGGAATTGTTTGTTTTACTTGCTCTACAACTTCTTCATGAATTATCGTTTGAGAACATGTCTCTTGTGGTGTTTCTACTTTATTTCCAGCCATAATAGCTCACCTCTTTAATTGAACATATGAACAATCATTCATATATCTTATACTCTTATTATATGAGCGCCTACTCATATGTGTCAATGAAATCTGAATTTTTTTTATGAACATTCCGTTCACATTTTAGTAAGGCATATACATATTTTCCGCATCCTCTATATTCTCATACAAAAAAGGATGTACAATTCGCACACCCTTTTTTCATATTCCGACATAAAAATTCAACAAAGTAATATATGTTCCCTTTATTTCAACAAAAGAAAAAGCCTTGCGCGCTCCCTAGACGCACAAGGCTTACTGTGTTTATATCCCTTTAATTAGCTTGATCTAAATTATCCTGCGAACTTCCATCGTCTTTTAAATGACTATGCTTTTTCGAATAAACAAAGTATACAACTACTCCAATCGCTAACCAAATACCAAAGTATATCCATGTTGTTAACGGTAAATTTACCATTAAGAATAGACAACATGCAATTGAAATAATCGGTAAGATCGGTACAAGTGGTACCATAAATCCACGTTGTAATTTCGGATGCGTTTTACGAAGAATGATAACAGTTACACCAACCATGGCGAATGTTAATAACGCTCCAATATTCGCTAAATTCGACAATTCTTTTAAATCGATAAATCCAGCAATTAAAGCACTACCAATTCCTGTTAACCAAACTGAAAATGTTGGCGCTTCAGTCTTCTTGTTAATTTTCGCAAAAGATTTTGGTAATAAACCGTCACGACTCATTGCGAAGAATACACGTGTTGTCGCATAAATGTAAGCGAAAATTACAGCCATAATACCGATTACAGCTCCAATAGCAATTACACCAGCCACTTTATCTTGTCCTACAACCTCTAACACATATGCCATCGCTTCCGGTACATCTAGCTCTTTATAAGAAACCATACCCGTCATAACGAGACAAACTACAACATAAATGATTGTACAAATAACTAACGAAGCAATAATACCAATTGGTAGATCACGTTGCGGATTTTTTACTTCTTCAGCAGAAGTTGCTAATGCATCAAATCCTAAGAAAGCAAAGAATACTGCTGCTCCCCCTGCGAACACTCCACTTAAACCGTAAGGTGCAAATGGTATCCAGTTTTCTGGTTTCACGTAGAATACACCAACTGCAATGAATAAAACAACAATACCAATTTTAATTAATACCATTATGTTATTCACACGCTTACTTTCTTTCGTACCTCGTGATAATAACCAAGTTATCACTAACGTAACGATAACTGCTGGTAAGTTTACCATACCACCTTGCGCTGGAATTGTTAGCAACGCTTTCGGAATTTCAAGTCCCAGTCCACTCACTAAATTATTGAAATAACCCGTCCATCCGCCAGCTACTGCGGCAGTCGTTACGACATATACGGATAACAATGTCCATCCCATTAAATGAGCAACAAACTCACCAATTGTTGCATACGAATATGTGTACACACTACCTGAAACAGGAAGTGTAGATGCAACTTCTGCATAACATAATGCTGCAAATCCACAAACAATTGCTGCAATCATAAATGAAAAAATAACTGCTGGACCAGCATCTCTTGCTGCTACTAATCCAGTTAATACTAGAACTCCTGTACCAATTATCGCACCAATCCCTAGCATTGTTAGGTCAAATGCCCCTAGCGTTTTCGTCAAAGTTTTACTTTTACTTTCCCCTAACAATTGCGTAACGGATTTCTTTTTAAATAGGTTGGCCACGATGTATGCCCCCTTTTACTAAGAAGAGCTAAGAGGTATTATCTCTTAGCTCTTATCATGTTGTATTATATATTGTTCGATTTTGTTTTGTATAATGCTTCTATTAGCAAGATACTGTTTCTGCTTCTAATAATTCTTTAGCACCTTTGTACTCTACACCGTGAGCTTCTGCAACTGCTTCAAATGTTACATAGCCATCTAATGTGTTAATACCTTTTAGTAATGCAGAGTTGCCTAGGCAAGCTTCTTTGTAGCCTTTGTTAGCAATTTGTACTGCATATGGTACTGTTACGTTTGTTAATGCAAGAGTTGATGTACGTGGAACCGCACCTGGCATGTTTGCAACTGCATAATGAACAACGCCGTGTTTTTCGTAAGTTGGGTTATCATGAGTTGTAATACGGTCAGTTGTTTCGAAAATACCACCTTGGTCAATCGCGATATCTACAACAACAGAACCTGGTTCCATTGATTTAATCATTTCTTCTGTTACAAGTTTTGGAGCTTTTGCACCTGGGATTAATACTGCACCGATTACAAGATCAGACTCTTTTACAGCTTCTGCAATATTGTAAGGATTAGACATTAAAGTTTTTACTTGGTTTCCGAAAATGTCATCTAATTGACGAAGACGTTCTGCGCTTAAGTCGATGATTGTTACATCCGCACCTAGTCCAACTGCAATTTTAGCAGCATTTGTACCAGCTTGTCCACCACCGATGATTGTTACTTTACCACGTTTAACTCCTGGAACACCTGCAAGTAAGATACCTTTACCGCCTTTGTTTTTCTCAAGGAATTGCGCACCAATTTGTGCAGCCATACGACCAGCTACTTCACTCATAGGTGCAAGTAATGGTAGAGAACGGTTTTCTAATTGTACTGTTTCATATGCAATCGCAACAACTTTCTTCTCAATTAACGCTTTTGTTAATTCTGGCTCTGGAGCTAAGTGTAAGTATGTGAATAAGATTAAGCCTTCACTGAAGTGTTTGTATTCGCTTTCAATTGGTTCTTTAACTTTCATAACCATTTCCATGTTCCAAGCTTCTTCAGCTGTATCAACAATTTTTGCTCCCGCTTCAACATACTGAGCGTCTGTGAAACCAGATCCTAAACCTGCACCCTTTTGAATGAATACTTCGTGATTGTTACGAATTAAATGTACAACACCTGCTGGTGTCATTGCCACACGGTTTTCGTTGTTTTTAATTTCTGCTGGTACCCCAATACGCATAATGAAATGCCCCCTTATAATTAACAGAAAAAAGAGATTCTTTTTTCTTTTTGTAATAATTAATAACTTATGTCCTTATTCTAGCATAACTTAAAAGTTATGAAAACGCTAACATATCATTTTTCTAAAGTTTATATATTTAGAATAGTGTAAATATATAAAACATTGATTCTATTAGGGGTTTCGTGACATTCCATTATCTTTCACTCAATTTTTATTATACTTCTTCAAAATAAACAGTAATCATTTATTATTTGACAATAATGTAACAATGTAAAAAACTAAGCGATAACGTATACATATACAGTTATTACTTTACTTAATACTTTAGAGATATATTCTTTTCACAAAAAAACAGCTGCTAGCATTTAGCTAGCAGCTGGGTAACTTATAAATAATTTTAAAAACAAATCATCTGTCGTTTCAGTAATTTTATCAAACAGATCACTTTCTTCCGCTTCTTGCTCTTTTAACATCTTAATTGTTTCACGTGCATCTTCAGGGTAATCAGTTATGATACCATCTACGTTTAACTTATAATATGCCTTTAAATTTTCCATATCATTTACTGTCCATACGTAAATTGGTTTGTTTAACTTCCTTGCTTCTTTTACTAATTTCTTATTTAACATATATTCTTCTGCTACGTAAAAGTCAGCCTTCACATTCTTTAAGTTAGCTCTACTTGCATACAATATATACCCTACTTTTATATCTGGATTTGCACGCTTAAACTCTTTAATAAGCGGATAGTGTAACGTTTGAATTACACATTGCTTCTCAAATTCATTATCTTTAATCGTTTTTAAGACTTTGTTTACAAAGTCTTTTTCGCCCCCATGAAGCTTCACTTCTATATTAAGTTTGATTTTGCCATTTGCTAGCTTAATGATTTCATCAAGTGTACTTATTTGTCCTGAAAGTCCATCTTGACTAAGGGTAAGCTGCCTTAACTCAACCATCGTTAAATCTGACACATGCACATTTGCATTTGCGAGACGTTTCAGCTTCAAATCATGTATAACCGCTAGTTCACCGTCTTTCGTTTGTAATACATCTATTTCAGCGTAGTCTGCTTTTGCATCAATAGCACCTTGCACAGCTTCTTTCGTATTTTCTACGCCTTTTGATATATACCCGCGGTGCGCCATAATAATCGGTTCTTTATACGAATTTGAAATAAACGTTACAATGAAGGCAACGACCATTCCCGCAGTAATAATCCCTACAATGTATACGCCAATGAATTTCCAACGATGTTTTTGGAAGAAACATTTATCTGCTTTCGTTTTCGAATAATCTAATCCTTCTTCTAATAAAACATCTTCAACCGGTACCTTTTGTAAGTATAATCGCGTAATCGCCATAATATAAAATGGCGTCACGATAAAGCTGAATAAATACAATGTGCTCGTTAAAAATACAGAAATCGTTGATTCAGCTAATAATGCAAATGTTCCTTTCGGGTTTGTAAATTCATAAACACCCCATAGGCACAATAAATATATTCCCAAAAATACGACATATACAATTCCAATTGAAATAAAAAATCCTACTAAAAAGAGTAGTACTTTAAAAAAGCTTTCCTTTACTAAATTTGCACTTTTACGTGCTGCCACGCGAAATGATTTTTGCTCTAAAACAACAATAGGTAGAACGAAAATCCATCGAAGATTCAAATACGCGACTACAGCAAAGAACGTGTAATAACCAACTTGCCCCATCGTTGTCTTAAACAGTTCTCCTGTAATAAAGTTAGGAATTTGAATTTGCGGGATTAATGCCGTTTCATATCCCATATTTAAAAGAGGCAACAATACGACAGCATATAAAATAAATCCTGGTAAGCAATATGTGAAAAGAGTAGGTAAATACGTTACCGTTTTATATAAAATCGGACGTAATTTCACCTTCTGTCTTTTATGAGCGAAATACGAAATAATAATAAGCACCGCAAATTCCGTAAAGATAAGAAACAGTGCTAACAATGATAAAATTACGATTGCTAAGATGCCATAAGGCGTCTTTAAAAACGCTAATAATTCATCATTTGTCGCATTTGCATAACCACCAAAATACAATAACTTATTAAAAATAATTCCAAATAGCGGAACAAACACAATCGCTGCTAATAATTTATAAGCAAGTTGAAAAGTTAATACATTCCAAAAAGCAAATTTAACTGTTTGAAAGGAATGTCTCATTACTCCTGGTATAGATAGTTTTTTACGGTGTTGCATATATTCCTCCAAATTCTAAAACGGTATTTGAGATGGATTCCATATTTCCAGTTCTAATCCATCTTTTTAATAATAATATATTCCGCTTAACATGAACACTCTTATACATATAATGAAAAAAGTGATGGCTACTTCCCATCACTTTTTCATTTATTCTATTTTTTCTCTAGCCCTTGTCCAAATGCTTTCAAGAAGCTAAAACCGAATGTAATAGCTCTATTGATATCTGGATCTTTTAATACTTTAAAGAAATCCATCACTTTTGTTTTTTTGCCACTATTTAATTCATCTGTTGCAAATTGCAATCCTGTAACTAAACTTGACGTAATTTGCTTCGTTATTTCTGGGTCAACTGAAGATAACGCTTCTCCTGCCCCCATCATATTATTTAACGCATTTTTAACGGGTTCACGATTTAATTGCTCCACAGCGATTTTTGAAACATCTTCCTTCGCAGCAAGTAAACTAATTGCCGCATCTAATATACCAGCCTTCTGCAACTGTGCTAAAAGCTGCATCGTTTCTTCTACTGCTTCACGATTATTAGATAGCTCATTTAGAAGTTCATCTGCTACTTGCTGTTTCTGTTCTTCCTCTGTTACAACTTTCTTTTTAATTACAGTAATTTCTTTCGCCACTCTCTCCGCCCCCTAGTCCACAAGTGATACGTATTGTTTTCTTTGCCATTTTTGCTGGATTTCAACACCGTTTTGCGGATTACGCTTTTTATCTCTCGGGTTTGAAGATGGTAACGGACGATTCCCTTTTTCACGTAGTACACGCATCTTTACCATCGTTTGTTTGTACGCTGGTGTACACGTATAAAGATCTGTCGCCGTTCCAGTTAAAATATTGATTGCCTCTTCATTTACCGTTGCATGCATCGGTAAATATAGCTCTTTCCCCGTTACACGATCTGTAACAAGTGCCTGTACTTTAATTTTCCCAAATGGTGATGCTAATTCTACAAGACCACCATCTTTCACATTGCGCTCTAGGGCAAGTTCAGGCGAGATTTCAACGAACACTTCAGATACTTTAGATAAAATACCAGCCGATTTATTCGTCATATTCCCTTCATGGAAATGTTCTAACATACGACCATTATTTAAAAGTAAATCATACTCATCTGGCGCTACAACTGGTGGTACCCATTCATCTAATGATAGACGAGCTAGTTTATCTGGGAAGTTAAATCCGTCCACATATAATAGTGGTGTATCGCTGCCATCATGGCTACCCCAACATAAACTATTCCATCCTTCTAAACGATCGTATGTTGCCTGAGAATATAAAGGTGCAAGCGATGCAATTTCATCCATGATTTCACTTGGATTTTCATAATTCCAGTCCCCGCCAAGTGCACGAGCTACTTTTTGTAAAATCCACCAGTCTGGCTTTGAATCACCAAGCGGCTTCAATACTTCATATAATCTTTGAATACGGCGCTCTGTATTCGTAAATGTTCCCTCTTTTTCTAAGCTTGGTGCTGCCGGTAAAATAACATCAGCAAAACGAGCTGTTTTCGATAAGAACATATCTTGAACAACAAGGAAATCTAAATTCGCTAAAATATGTTGTACATGGTTGGCATTCGAATCTACTAAAGCCATTTCTTCACCCATAACATACATACCACGCAGTTTTCCTTCATCTGCCGCAAGTAACATTGCAATATTATTTAAGCCTGGTGCTTTCGGAATTGTAGTACCGTATGCTTTTTCAAATTTCGCACGGAGCGCATCATCTGAAACTGCTTGGTAACCTGGAAGCCAGTTTGGTAATGTTGCCATATCACAAGCGCCTTGTACGTTATTATGTCCGCGTAATGGATATGCTCCTGCACCAGGACGACGATAATTACCCGTAACAAGCAATAGATTTGAAATTGCTGCTGAAGTTGTACTTCCTCCAGTATTTTGCGTTACACCCATTCCCCAAAGTACACAAGTACCATCTGCTTCATATACCATACGAGCCATTTCTTTCAGATTTTCTTTCGAAATCCCCGTAATTTCTTCTGTATAATCAAGCGTATACTTTTCTACCATTTTGCTATATTCATCAAAATTCTTCACATTTTCAGCTATGAACTTTTTATCGTGCCAATCTTGATCAATAATATATTTCGTAATACCAACGAGCCATACATAATCAGTTCCTTGGCGCGGATGAATGAATAAATCCGCACGCTCTGCCATTTCATGTTTACGAAGGTCCGCCACAATTAATTTTTGGTCATGTAATTTATGAGCACGTTTTACACGCGTTGCAAGTACAGGATGTCCTTCTGTTGGATTTGCTCCAACGATAATGACAAGGCCAGCTTCCGCAATATCTTTCACTGTTCCAGCGTCCCCGCCCATACCGACAGTTTTAAATAAACCGTCTGTTGCTGGAGATTGACAATAACGGGAACAGTTGTCTACATTATTCGTTCCATATATTTGACGGGCTAGTTTTTGCATAAGATAATTTTCTTCATTCGTTACTTTCGAAGAAGAAATAAACCCAAATGCATCACTTCCATATTCTGATTTAATATGCTGCATATTGGATGCAACAACTTCAAGAGCCTCTTCCCATGAAGCTTCAACAAACATATCTCCTTGGCGAATTAATGGCTTTGTAATTCGATCTTCACTGTTTACAAAATCCCATCCAAATTTGCCTTTTACGCATGTGGAAATACCGTTAACCGGCGCATCTGAAACAGGCTGTACTTTCAAAATGTGGCGGTCTTTCGTCCATACTTCAAATGAACAACCTACACCACAAAATGTACAAACTGTTTTTGTTCTATTCACTTTCGTCTTACGCATCGCAGCCTCTACTTCTGAAACTGCTAAAATACTACTATATCCAGGCTCTACATCCTTTACAAAATCGATCATCGGATCTAACACATCTGGTTTCAATCCAGTCATGAATCCAGCTTCACCTAACATTGATTTCTCCATCAACGCATTACATGGACATACTGTTACACATTGCCCGCAACTTACACAAGATGAGTCATTTATACTTACACCATTGTCCCATATAACACGTGGACGGTCTAAGCTCCAATCAATCGATATAGTTTCATTCACTTGTAAGTTTTGACATACTTCTACACACTGCCCACAAGCAATACATTGATTTGGATCATATCGATAAAATGGATGTGACATATCCACTTCACACGCACTTACTTTTGGCTCATACGGATATTTCTGTTCCTCAATTCCCATCATATGTACTGTATTATGGACTTTACAGTTACCATTATTGTTATCACAAACGGTACAATACAGTAGGTGATTCTCTAATATTCGATCCATTGCCTCAGTCTGTGCCTCTTTTGCACGCTGGGACTGTCTTTCGATATGCATACCGTTCTCTAATTTCGTTGAACAAGCACGCAATAACTTTCCATTTACTTCTACAATACACGTATCACAAGTTTGAATTGGATCTACTTCTGGTACATGACAAATTTGAGGATGTTCCAAATTACTCTCGTTAAATAATTGTAGTATCGTCTTTTCACCTGATGCAGAAAATTCTTTACCATCGACGGTTACACGGACTGTCTGTTCTGCCATAGTTTCCCCTCTCCTTACAACCAACTGTACAACACAATTATGAATCCGTTTTCAAAACCGCATTACTGTACATATTTTTGAAACGCTCTACCCAAATACTTTCTTATGAAGTCGATTCTAGATGTTATAAGGTATAACTACGAAAGCTTGAAAATATCACTATTCTACAGTTCTATTATATCGTACATATACAATAATAACCAAAATAATCTGTGATCTTCTTGTTAATAGGTGTTTTTATTTTCCCATTGTTTTATGATAAATGTGGGAGAGAAATACATATAAAAGGGGAATTAAATATGGGGCCTACGCAAGAGACTTATACAATTGTACGTTATCAATCTGGTACATTTTCAAAACAACTTGACGAGATTGTTACAGAATCTCCTATTACTATTAAATTGAATGGTGAAGAATATGTAACAGTCGTATGCACACCAAATTATATTGAAGATATGGTAATTGGTTTTTTAATTTCTGAGGGGATTATTTCTTCCTATAACGATGTTGAAGAACTATGGGTTCAAAAAGATAACGGAATTGTCCATGTAAAATCATCAAAAGTGAATCTGCTCTATCAAACTTTATATAATAAACGATACATCACTTCTTGCTGCGGAAAAGGTAGACAAGGTTTTATTTTCGTAAACGATGCGGCAAAAGCAAAAGACTTACATGATATACATGTAAAAATTACTCCTGAAGAATGTTTTTACTTAATGAATACTTTACAACAATCTTCCACTACCTTTCGCCAAACTGGTGGTGTTCACAATACCGCGCTATGTGATCGAAATAATATCCTTCTATCAAGAATGGATATCGGAAGACATAATGCATTAGACAAAATATACGGTCATTGTTTACGCAATGATATATCTGTTAAAGGAAAAATTATCGCATTTAGCGGACGTATTTCATCCGAAATTTTACTCAAAGTTTCAAAAATCGGATGTGAAATTGTTCTATCTAAATCTGCCCCAACAAAACTAGCATTGCAACTTGCTCACGATTTAGGCATTACAGTCGTAGGATTTATTAGAAATGAATCTTGTAATATTTACACACATCCACATCGAATTGATGGTTATCAATCGAATAACTAAAATAGCTCCTCAATTGAGGAGTTATTTTAGTTATGAAAATGTAATATATTAAAGACTTGAATAGTTAATAAAGTTAATATATAATTTCATTACATATTAAAAAACAAAGCATTGTAGCATATATCTTTTCATTCTTTTACAAATTAAAAGAGACTGCTAACAAAACACATACACAATCTTATAAAAGTAATGGATTTATTTTATTTGAAATCGACCAAGGAGGTTACAACTATGGAAATTCGCTTATTAACGACAGAGGACGCAGAAATATATTTAAAAGTTTGTATGGAAGGTTTAACGAAGAACCCGGAAGCTTTTAGCTCTTCCTATGAAGATGTTTTGAAACATGAGGATCCTGTAGCTGCTATGGCAAAACGATTAAGCAATCCGGATAAGTATACTCTAGGGGTCTTCAAAGATGATGATTTAATCGGCATTGCTACTTTAGAAACAAAGCCTTTTATTAAACAAGAACATAAAGCAAAAATCGGTTCCGTTTTCGTTTCCCCAAAAGCGCGTGGCCTTGGAGCAGGACGAGCTCTTATTAAAGCAATTATTGAAAATGCCGATAAATTACATGTAGAACAACTTATGCTCGATGTTGTAGTTGGTAACGCCGGTGCCAAAAAATTATATGAATCATTAGGTTTCCAAACTTACGGCGTACAAGAGCGTTCATTAAAACATAACGGTCAATATTGGGACGAGGAACATATGGTTCTGTTCTTAAATGATTAATACTTCAATATAGTTTTCCAAAAGCATCTTTTTATTAAGAAAGATGCTTTTTTCATTACAACAATGTAATCTTCATGTCACCTTTATCGATCGTACCAAACCTTTCCATTCATTATACTAAAAATATAAAGTGAAACTTTACTCAGTGGGGAACTACATCCCACGTTAATCGCATGTACTTGATATGTAGAGGAGAATGTGACATGAAACAAAACAAACGAGCTATGCTTTTAATATTTACTACAGCAATTGTAACTTCTGGGTTAGCAATTTTACCTTGGTTTATCATATGAACACTCCCCCACTTAGCAAAGCTTGAAGTGGGGGTTTCTAACGTTTCGACCTAACGGACGATTAACGTCAGGGGAGTTAACACATTAGCGAGCTGTTTCACGCCTTCCCCCTAACAACGAAAAAAGCTGATTGCTTCTTAAGAAGCAATCAGCTTTTTTTTATATTATAAAATCCCCAAAACTTTATTTACGCAACTTATAATAATAACCATAGATACGGCAACACACATTACAACCGTATTACGATCTTGCTTTTCTTTTTTTGAAATTTCTTCTTTTGAATTCATGTGTATGATCTCCTTTTAAAAAAAGTGTGAGATAGGAAATTTTTCTTATCCGATGCGAGGTGAATACGAAAACCCTCTCTATCTCACATACACAATAGAATGGAATTGTCATTTTATAAATAAAATGACATGACGTTATGTCGCAACATAGGGTATTTTGTGTCGCTACGTTTTCTATTATAAAAAATAGTTGTGCAAAACTAGTGCATTTTTTATGTCAATTACTCTGAGCGAAAAAATCAGCCCTCCATTCAATCACATAAAAAGAGTTTTTTATTATTTTCATGTAAACTATACAAGTAGAATGAACAGTTTGGGGTGCACAAGATTATGGTAAAAATTTTATTAGTAGACGATGAAGAACGTATGTTGCGATTATTAGATCTGTTCTTAAGCCCTCGCGGCTATTTTTGTATGAAAGCTACCTCTGGCCTTGAAGCACTAAAATTAATCGAACAAAAAGAATTCGATATTATTTTATTAGATGTTATGATGCCAAATATGGATGGATGGGATACTTGCTATCAAATTCGTCAAATTTCCAACGTTCCTATCATTATGTTAACAGCTCGCAACCAAAACTACGATATGGTGAAAGGCCTCACGATGGGCGCAGATGATTATATTACAAAACCATTTGATGAGCATGTATTAGTCGCACGAATCGAGGCTATATTACGCCGTACAAAAAAAGATGGCTTTGTTAGTTTCAATGGTATTGAGTGGGATAAAACGAAACATACTGTCACAGTTTATGATGAAAAAATCTCGCTAACTCCTATCGAATTTTCGTTACTCGGGCTATTTTTGCAAAATACAAACCGTGCTTATAGCCGAGATGATTTAATCGAAAAAATTTGGGGCTATGAAACAGATATCGAATATAGAACAATTGACTCACACATTCGTAATATCCGTGATAAACTACGCAAAAAAGGATTTCCGATTGAAGATTACCTAGAAACGGTCTATAAAGTCGGATATAAATGGAAAAGTGAATAATTACTTCGGTCAGTGGGAAATCGTATACCACTGACTCTTTATTATGAATAAGGTATGGTGAAAAAATGAGTAAACTTTCCCTTAAAATTGGGACATACTTTTTAATATTAGCTTTATGTATTGAAACAATTGCTTTCGTATCTTTTTATAAAAGCCTTTCAAAAATGCGTATTGTAGAGGAAACAGATGCTCTTTTAGAGAAAGGTAATCGCTATAGTAAAAAAATTAAAAGCCGCGAGAGACGGGATGAATATTATAAAGAAATGAAACACGCTGAACATAATAAAAATCCTAAACGTCCTGTGTACCCTGAGTTCGATATTACGAATGAGGCTGCACACTTAGTTGAATCGGAATCAATTTCTAACTCCGATATAGCTATCATTATTACTGACCATAACGGCAAAATTATTTCCACCTCAGAACCCGTAACAAAAGATATGCAAAAACAACTTACTTGTAAAACAGAAACTGTCCCAGACGGCGGCTTAGTCGTTGAAAGGAACTGGAAAAAATCAAAGTTCATCACAACAGTAAGCCCACTTAACACAACAAAGTTTCAAGGAAAGCTATATATGTTATTAAAAACATCTTTCCTAGAAAATATGTTGCTTAAACTCATGAACCAATTTCTTATCATTAGCGTTTTAACAATTATTTTAACAACAATTTCTGTCTTTGTTTTTTCACGCGTTATTACAGAACCACTTGTAAAAATGAAGAGAGCGACAGAAAAAATGTCAAAATTAAACAAGCCAATTCAATTAGGTATTAAACGAAATGATGAACTCGGAAGTTTAGCAAAAACAATTGAAGATTTATCGAGTGAACTTACGTATATGAAAAAAGAGCGCAATGAATTTCTCGCTAGTGTCGCTCATGAACTATTAACTCCATTGACCTATATGAAAGGTTATGCGAAGGTAGCAAAGAGAGACTCTTTAACAAAAGAGGAGCGAGAAGAATACTTACAAATCATTGAGGATGAAACGGATAGTGTAACCGATCTCGTCCAAGATTTATTTATGCTTGTACAATTAGAACAACACCAATTTGTTATAAAAAAACAAAAAGTGCTTCTTCAGCCATTTTTAGAACGAATGGTAGAAAAAACAAAAACAACATTAACAAATAAGCAAATGCAGCTTCATGTATATTGCAAAGATGATTTAGAAGTTTGCATAGACGAAAGACGTATGGAACAAGTTATGTTAAATTTATTACACAACGCTTATCAACATTCGCCAGAAAACACATCTATTACGATACGTGTACTCATGAAAACAGATTCTTTTACAATAAGTGTACAAGATGAAGGTGAAGGTATTCCTGAAGAAGATATCCCGCATATATTTGACCGTTTTTATCGTGTCGATAAATCTAGAACACGAGCTACAGGCGGAAAAGGTATCGGGCTAGCTGTTGCAAAGGAAATTGTAGAATTGCATAACGGTTCTATTCTAGTAACAAGCCAATTAGGAGCGGGAACAAACTTTATAATCGAGCTACCTTTTGAATAATATGCGTGTGAAAACACCAGTAGTAGTAAACACTACTGGTGTTATTTTGTTCATAAAAACAGTTCATATAAGCTAAGCTTTTGAAATTATTCTTATTTCAATATAAAATAAAGGTACATTTGCAAAGATTTGGAGGGTGATATAATTGGATATCCATGTATTAACAAAAGACGAAGCAGAAATTTACTTAGAACTTCGCGTAGAAGGATTAAAGCAAAACCCTGAAGCATTCAGCTCTTCTTATGAAGATATTATTAATAAAGAGTGTGCGATTGAATATAAAGCACAAAAATTAGCACAAGATGAAAACTATACGCTAGGTGCATTTAAAGATGGAAAATTAATCGGGGTTGCAACACTGGAAACGAAACCATATGTAAAACAAGAACATAAAGCTAAAATCGGTTCTGTATATGTATCTCCAAAAGCACGCGGACTTGGAGCAGGAAAAGCACTTATTAAAGAATGTCTTGAGCTTGCTAAATCTTTAGAAGTAGAACAAGTTATGCTTGATGTTGTTGTTGGAAACGATGGAGCGAAAAAACTTTATGAATCATTAGGTTTTAAAACATTCGGTGTACAAGAACGTTCATTAAAATATAACGGACAATATTGGGACGAAGAGCATATGGTCTTATTCTTAGATGAAAATAAATAATAAAAAACATCCTCATGTTTGGAGGATGTTTTTTACTTTCTTGTAAACCATGCCGTGTGTAATAATTGAATCGCTTTCGCAATTTCTTCCTCTGATAATATCGCAAACCCAAGTAAAACTACACTCTCAGGCGCCGTACCGTCTTTATAGTACGTAGACACAGGATATATTTTGATACTATGTTTCGCAGCTTCTTGAATTAATTCTTCTTCCCGCATTCCATTATGCACTTTTAATAAAATGTGTAATCCCGAATCTTCTCCTATCACTTCAACACGATTAGAGAAATACTTCTCTATTTCAAAAACAAGTCGATCTCTCTTCTTTCGGTAGACGACACGCATTTTATGAATATGTTTTTCCCAATAGCCTTCATTTAAAAATCTTCTAATCACTTCTTGGTCCATTCTTGAAACACTTTGTGTATAAAATAAATATTGCTGTTGATACTTTTTAATTAATTTCTTCGGCAACACCATATAGCTCATCCGTAGCGATGGTAATAATGCTTTAGATAGCGTCCCCATATAAATAACTTTCCCCTCTGTATCTAACCCTTGCAGCGCCGGTATAGGCTTTCCAGAATAGCGAAATTCACTATCATAATCATCTTCAATAATATACCTGCTCTCTTCTTTCTTTGCCCATTGTAAAAGCTGCACCCTTCTCGTAATAGGCATAATCATTCCATATGGAAACTGATGGGAAGGTGTAACAAATACAACATTCGCATTGCTATTTTCTAAATCTGCAATACAAATTCCATCTCTATCTAAAGATAACATTTGGACTCTTGCTTCTCCCTGTTCAAAAACAACCATCTTCCTATGATACCCTGGGTTTTCAACTGCATAATTGCTTCCCTTTAACAATTGAAACAATAGTTTCACTAATATTTGTGTTCCCGCTCCTAATACAATTTGACTAGCTGAACAACGCACACCTCTAGATTCATACAAATAATTCGCAATCTCTTCTCTTAAGCTTGCTTCTCCTTGAGGGTGTCCTAGAAAGAGAAGTTCGTTATTATACGGCTGCCATACTTCATTTACAATTTTCCGATACATATTGAATGGAAAAGCATTTGTATCAATTCCTGTTTGTGTAAAATCAAATTTATAACTCTTCTCCTGAAACGGTACTTCTTCTATTCTATCTCCGCTATCCTCTACATGAACCATTTGCTCAATCTTGCATACAAAATAACCTTTTCTCGATATCGACTCAATATAACCTTCTGCAAGTAATTGTTCGTACGCTGCCTCTACTGTATTTTTACTTACTTGTAAATGTATCGCTAACTTTCGCTTAGCCGGTAATTTCGTAAAAGAGACAATCGATCCATCTTTAATCTCTTTTTTTATATACTCATACAATTGCACATACAATGCCTTTTTACTATTCATATTTAAATTAGGCGTTAATTCTAACATAATATCTGACCCCTTAATAAAACTAAAATCTGATACTTTTTACAGTACCAGATTTTATATATAATTCCTTTTATCATGTCACACATAAAAAATCAAATACCGGAGAGGAGAAACATGATAATGAACAATGGTAGACGTATCGGACTCATTATGATTATTACAGGGGCTACATTATGGGGATTATCTGGTCCAATGATTCAGTGGCTATTTCAACATACTAATGTATCCTCAATTGATTTTTTAACAATTCGATTGTTGCTTGCAGGAATATTTATTTTGTCTTTCTTACTTATAAAGAAACAAAACATATTTCAAATTTGGAAACACCCTAGATATTCTATACAACTTATTATTTTTTCTATTCTCGGCATGCTTGGTGCGCAATACGCCTTTATCGAAACAGTTCATATTAGTAACGCGGTCACAGCAACACTATTTCAATTTCTAGGTCCTGTTCTTATAACCATGTATGTTGCATTTGCACAAAGAAAATTCCCTGCTTCCATGCAACTATTCGCAATTATAGCCGCGCTAATAGGAACATACTTTATTATTACAAATGGCTCAATTGAAAATATTGTTTTATCTAAAGAAGCTATTATTTTTGGACTATTAACAGCAATTGGATTTGCATTTTATACCCTTCATCCGGCTTCTCTCATTAAAGAATGCGGGACAACTGTAGTAATTGGTTGGGGGATGTTAATCGGAGGAATTGCACTACTTATTTATAATCGTTCATTCGGGTGGAATCACTTTTCACAAACCCTTACACTAAAAACTTTTTCTATGCTTATTCTTATTATTATTAGTGGTACCCTTTCTTTCCTTCTATATATCGGTAGTCTTAAATATTTAGCAGCAACAGAAACAAGCATTTTATCTAGCATTGAACCCCTTGTAGCTGCCATCGTCTCAATTACTTGGCTAAATGAATCTTTTGGAACATATCAATTATTAGGCGGCGTATGTATCGTTCTGTCCGTTATTTTTTTGACGATGCCTCAAAAAGAAACCGAACCAACCTATACAACTGAACAAGTATAAAGTGAAACTTTAATTAGTGGGGCTATCTCCCACTGATTATTAACCTACACCAATCGGGCTTTTACGGGATAAAAAATGTCAAAAGAGGTCGTACAAAACTTACGACCTCTTTTTATACTTTAAAGGAATTGTCCCGCCTTCTAGCAAATACAATTACACTAACAATAAAAACTAGGAGTGTGGCACCATGAAAAAAATCGGAACTATGCTACTTCTCTCCTTCCTCATCACTGGATGCACACCAGCACAACCTGATTCAAAAGCATCTAAAACTGAAGCTGTCACAACGTCATCCAATCAAGTGAACGCACCTTCCTTCTTTCATCTTAGTGTTTTAAAAGATGTAAATTGGGAAGAAGCCCCCTCATTCATAGACGGAAAAATACCTTTAAAAGGCATCGAAGGAAAAATCGCAATGGCTGATAGTCCTATTATCGCGAATGAACAAAATGAAATAATGTGGTACTTTCTAGATTCTGAAATACCAACTGGAAAATTGTCTATTATTGCGCTAAAACAAGGATCTGTAACTCCGACACCAGTACTCTTTCAAAAAGAAACTTCCAAACAAACTTGGACCACTTCAAATACAATCGATTCTACTGCAAACGAACTCCCTCTCACTATGTCACTACCTTCATCTGGATTATGGTTATTAAATATATATGTGAATGAAAAATATTATGATCAGTTTGTAATCACTGCTGAGTAAAGTGACAAAAATAAACCACTTTCTTACAATAATGTAATTTCTACGTCATGTACTTCGATAGTTGAATTATCTCTCTTCTCTTATACTTAAAGTAAGAAATGAAACGAGGAGAGATGAGAGATGAAAAAAATGATAGAAGTAATCGTAGCAGTAACTGAGGTTTTAGTGAATGGTAAACAAGTTGCAATGGAATTAAATAAATAGTGAAGAAACATAAATAATTCTACACTTCTTCATTATTTTGATTTCTTATCTCAAAAAAGCAGTGCCTTTTAGGCACTGCTTTTAGCTATTAATAACTTGGTATTTTCGTAATTTGCGCCACGCCCGAATCAATAGCTGCTTTCGCTACTGCTTCTGCAACACTTGGAACAACTCTTTTATCTAATGGATTCGGGATTACATAATTCGCATTACGTTCTTCGTCAGTAATGATGTTAGCGATCCCATATGCTGCCGCTAATTTCATCTCTTCTGTAATATCAGTTGCGCGCACATCTAACGCACCGCGGAATATTCCGGGAAACGCCAATACATTATTTACTTGATTCGCATAATCCGAGCGCCCAGTTCCTACTACAGCTGCCCCAGCCTCTAATGCATCCTCAGGGAAGATTTCTGGAATTGGATTCGCCATTGCAAACACAATTGCTTTCTCATTCATCGTCTGTACAAGTTCTTTCGTTAATACGTTAGGAGCAGATACGCCAATAAAAATATCAGCTTGGTGAATCGCTTCTTTTAACGTTCCACGCACATGTTCACGATTTGTCTTTTTGGAAACTTCAATTTGTGCTTCGTTCATCCATGTTTCACCTTCACAAACAATACCTTCTAGGCTAACTAGCGTAATGTGATTTGCACCAGCCTTTAATAATAATTTTCCAATTGCAATTCCTGCCGAACCCGCACCGTTAATAACGATTTTCACATTATCCATTTGTTTACTAACAACTTTTAATGCATTAATAACAGCTGCTAAAACGACAATAGCTGTTCCATGTTGATCATCATGGAATACAGGAATATTCGTTTCTTCTTTTAGTCGTTTTTCAATTTCAAAACAACGCGGTGCTGCAATATCTTCTAAATTAATCCCTGCAAATGTAGGCTCTAAATTTTTTACAAGGGTAACGATTTCATCTACATCCGTTGTGCCTAAACATAATGGGAAAGCATCTACATTCGCAAATTTCTTAAATAAAATACTTTTTCCTTCCATAACAGGCATAGCCGCTTTCGGTCCAATGTTTCCTAAACCAAGTACCGCTGTTCCATCTGAAACAACTGCCACCATATTGCCACGTGCTGTATAGTCATACACCGTTTCTTCATCTGCCGCAATTGCTTTACAAGACTCCGCTACACCTGGTGTATACGTCAGGCTTAAATCATCCGCTGAATTTACTTCTACTTTACTTGTAATTTCAATTTTCCCTACTAATTCTTTATGCAATAACAATGATCTTTCATTAATTTGATTTGCTAACATACTTATAATCTCCCCTTAATTTGACAAGCTAGCTATATGAATATAGCTAGCTTGTTTAATCATGAAAACATCTTTAATAATATTGTCGCTGTTACAACCATTGCCGCTCCGCCTAAACGAGTAGAAATTTGCGCGAACGGCATTAATTCCATACGATTTGAAGCCGATAAAATAGCAACATCTCCAGTTCCACCTAAACCGCTATGACATCCAGTTACAATCGCCGATTCGACTGGATACATTTTCATCACTTTCCCTACAAGAAAACCTGATGCTACCATTGTAAGAACAACCGATGCGCACACAACAACATATCCTACTGAAAGAACTGCTGCTACGTCTTTTAACGGAATATATAGCAATCCTAATCCAACCATTAAAGGCCAAGTTAAATTCTTCGAAATAAATTTATATAAATGGAATGCTCCTTGCTCCATTTTTGCTGGCATTAATTTAAAGTATTTCACAAGTGCTGCTGAGAAAATCATAATGATCGCCCCAGGAATACCGATGAACTTAGAAGCAAATCCTCCGAAGATGAAGAACGTACACGCAATTAATAAACCTGCTCCCATTAATGAGAAGTCAATTGGTTTCTCTGTATTTTGTTCTTTTAATAATTCTGCTTGATTGTCTGTTTTCACTAATACACCGTTACCACTAAGCTCCGGTTTCTTCTCACCTAAACGCTTCATATACCCTGCACTTACAATTGCGAACATATTTCCAATAATAGCTGCTGGAATAAGCTGTGATACAAACGTTGCTGATGATTCATTTAAAATATCACTATAAGCTAGCGACAGTGGTAAAATTCCTTCCCCGATACCACCACTCACAATTGGTACGATGATAAAGAAGAATGTCTGCTTCATTTCAAATCCAAATAATGAACCGACCAATAATCCTACTGCTACAGAAGCTAACGTCCCTACTACTAAAGGAATAAACATGCGAACGAAACCTTGCACTAACACTTTACGGTTCATTCCTAAAATACTTCCGACTACTAAACAAGAAATATATAAATATAAAAAGTTCGATTTTTTCATTAACATAGTCGCGGCTTCCATTGAAGCTGGATTCATCCAGTTAAAAAATACAAGTAATGATGGAATAAATAACGAAAGTATTGCTGGACCGCCGATATTTTTTAAAATTGGAATTCTCATCCCAATATCGCCTAAGAAAATCCCCATGATCATAATAACTGCAAATCCACCAATCATATCTGCTGGCAATTTATTATATACAGATGCCCCATAAATAATAGCAGCCAATACTACATATAACGGTAAAGGTATAACACCGATTTTTACATTCATAATTTTAGAAGCGAAAGATTCTCTTTGTACTTCATTTCCTCCAGAAAATGATACCGCTTCCACATTCTTTTGAATTCCCATATGGCACCCCCTCGTTTTCTTAATAACAATATTAAAACGCTTTCAATAGTAAAAATAGTTTTTGTAAGTTTTGTAATTGATTTTGTAATTAAAAAAAGTATAAGCGACTTATACTAAGTCGCTTATACGTAAAACTCTATTTTCTTTTGATTAACACATCTTAATTTACTTACAGGTCTTCCCACATGTTGGTACATCATTTCGTTTTCTAACACCCCAATTTCAGTCAGAAACATTACATATTTCCGAATAGAAACTCTTGAAATTCCAACTAATTGTGCCATTTCATCTGTTGTAAACGCTCGTCCATTCAACGACTCGATCTTCTGCCAAATTAATTGCAACGTTTGCTTCGTTAATCCTTTCGGAAGCTCTTTAGTGACAGTAGGCTCTCTTTTTTCTTTTTGTAAAATTAACGAATCTAATTCCGATTGACTAAGCTTTTGTTGTTCTTTCATGAAAGTAAGTTTTTCTCGATATATAGTTAATGCCTCTTTAAATCGTTCGAATGTAAATGGTTTAATTAAATAATCTACAACTCCGTATTGTAATGCTTTTTTAATACTCCCCATATCATGTACAGCTGAAATCATTATAATATCGATTTCTTTTTCTTGATTCCGAATATACATTAAAAGCTCAAACCCAGTCTCTTCAGGCATAAAAATATCAAGTAATACTAAATCCACTCGTGATTTCTCTAATACTTCTATCGCCGACTTTACTGAGTTAACTGCTTGAACAAGTTCAAACCCTCCTACTTGCTCTAAATAATGCGTATTTAACATTGCTACCATCGGGTCATCTTCTACAATTAAAACTTTAATCATATTTGCCTCTCATCCCTACCTTTAGGTATTTCAATTGTTATCGTTGTTCCCTTTCCTACTAATGAATGTATATCAATTTCCCCATTTATTCGCTGTATACTTTCTTTTACAAGATACAAACCATAACCGCGGTTATCTCCCTTTGTGGAATAACCTTTCGTAAATAATTCCTCTATTTCTTTTTCTTGTATACCTTTTCCCGTATCTTGCACTGTAATAGTTAATATATCCCCTTGTTGTATCTCAACTTCAACTTGCTTCTTTTCACAATTCGTCACTGCCTCTAACGCATTATCAATTAAATTTCCCACAATCGTAATAAGTTCATGAGTAATACTTTCATCATCTATTTCCGGCATATGAGAATCTTCACTTATAATTAATTTGATATTCTTCTCTCTAGCATAGCTGAGCTTACCTAGTAAAAAACCAGCAAATACTGGATTTTTTATTCTTTTCATAACTCCACCAATTTCATATTGATGCTCTGATACCATACCGCTTATATACTTCTGTAATTCTTCATACTGTTTCATATGTGTAAGCCCTAATACGACATGCATCTTATTCATAAACTCATGAGATTGTGCCCGTAATGCTTCTGCATATAGTCTAATACCAGTTAGTTCCTCTGCTAGTTTTCGAATCTCTGTTTTATCACGAAATGTTGCAATTGCGCCAACTATTTCTCCTTTTACATATAAAGGAACTCGATTCGTCACAATCGTAATTCCATAAATATTTTGTTCTTCGTTTAATTGTACTTCTCCCGTTTGCAATACTTCTTTTATACGTGAATTCGGCATATACAACTCAACATCTTTACCGATAAAATCTTCTTCAAGTCCGCTTTTTTTAAATAGACGTTTCGCTTCATTATTAATTAGCGTTACTCTAGCCTCTTTATCTACAGCAATAATACCTTCCTTTACAGATTGTAGCATCGTATTTCTTTCTTCAAGAATTTTTGCTATCCTGTGAGGTTCAAGACCGAATAAGCTTTTCTTTATATGTCTAGCTAGCAATATCGCTCCTATAATTCCGACTAATACTCCAACTCCAACTCCAATATAAATGATATATCTACTTTCCTTAACTCTCTCTTTTACATTATCTGCTGAAATACCGACCGCCACCGCTCCAAGCTGTTCACCCGTTTCAGAAAATACAGGTACAAACACTCGCATTGAAATACCTAAAGTTCCTTCTGCCAGTGATACATGTTCCTTTCCTTTCAATGCAGGCCCTTCATCTCCCCCAATAAAATGATGACCTATTTTTTGAGGATTTGGATGTGATTTTCTTATTCCATTCATGTCCATAACTACAATAAATTGAACACCTGTGTTTTTTAATATCCTATTTGTATACGTTTGGATTGCAGAAGTATCTGCTTTCCCAATCAAGCCATCGATTACAATCGAATCATTCGCCACAATGTGTGCAATTGTTTTTGCTTTCTCTGCTTGGTTATCCTCCGTTGTCCGTTCTACATTGTGACTAATTAATATATCTGTCACAAGTAAAGAAAAAATCACAACTGTACAAACTAACAATGTAATCGTTTTCCATAAATTCCATAGTCTTTTTCTTTTTTTCATCCCGTTAATGACTCCCCTAATTGCTGAATAGAAAAATAAGTAAGGTGATATTATTTTCACCTTACTTATCTGCTGTTATTATACTTTAAATTTACTAGTCATCGCTTGTAATTCTTCTGCCATCCCAGCTAAGTTTTGCGAAGCAGAACTAATTTCTTCCATTGAATTAACTTGTTCTTCTGTTGAAGCTGCAACACTTTGCATACTAGCTGTATTTTCTTCTGCAGCCGCTGCAATTTCATCAATAGCATTTGTCACTTCATTTGCATCTCCCGCAATTCTCTTCGTTGTTTCTACCATTTGATTAACTTGAGAAACAATATGTGTAGTAGAACTTAAAATTTCCGTAAAACTTACTTTCGTTTTTGTTACAACATCAAGGCCTTGTTGAACTTCTCCATTCACATTATCCATTGCCTTAACAGTATGTTCAATATCCGCCTTAATTTCTGCAATTAAATTTGCAATCTCTCCAGATGACTCTCCTGATTGCTCTGCTAATTTTCTAACCTCATCTGCTACAATAGCAAATCCTCGTCCCTGTTCACCTGCTCTTGCTGCTTCAATAGCCGCATTTAAAGCTAATAAGTTCGTTTGAGTAGCGATATTTTGAATTGCTTCAGAAATAGCTCCTACCTGCTTTGATTTCTCATCAAGAAGTTTAATAATAGCATCTGACTCGGATACCGACCTAGAAATAGACTGCATTTGTTTTGCGGTTTGTTCAACTAAATCTTCTCCCTCTTCAGCTCTTTCTCGCGCATGTAATGAGGAAATAGAAATTGACTCTGCGCTTCCAGTTACATCTTGAATTGCTGTATTTACTTGTTGTAATGTAGCCGCACCTTCTTCAACACCTTGGCTTTGTGATTCAGCCCCACCTGATACTTGCTCCATTGCAATTGTAATTTGATCTGTCGCATCATTCGCTTGCTGTACGCTCGCTGTTAACTCTTCTGCCGATGCTGCAACATGTTCTGCTGAAAAGCTAATTTGGGTAATAACATCTTGTAAAGACGTAGACATTTCATTAAATGAATTCCCTAGTTTCCCTATATCATCTTTGGAATGGATTGTAATTTTCTCTGTTAAATCTCCCTTACTAATTTTATGTGCCGATTCAGCTATTTTTCGTAATGGCCTTGTAATAGACTTTGTAATGAAATAAATTAATACACTACCAAATACAATAGCGATAGCAATAACAATTAAAGTCTTATAAAACACTGGATTTGCAGCTTGGGTAATTTCTTCATCGAACATAACGCCAACTACTTTCCAGCCTGTTTTCTCATTTGTTGCAAAGATTAAATTCTTTTTATCATCTTGTTCTGTATAAGACACATTTCCTTGTTTATCTTCATAAATTGGTTTAATCCAAGGATCAGTAACTTTTGTACCTGGTTTTCTAGATGGATGACTAACAATTTGCTTATTTTGATCTAAAATAACTGCATAACCTTTTTCACCAATGTTAATCATTTTGGAAATTTTTAAGATGTTATCTAAGTTTAAATTAATTCCTATAACACCTTTACCATCTTTTACTTCTTTCGCAATTGTCACTACCATATTTTTTGTAGATGCTGACTGATATGGCGCAGTAACAATTACTTTCCCTTTATTTTCATGTGCTTCTTTATACCAAGATCTATCTGTTGGATTATACCCATCAGCCATTTGAATAAATGGTTCTCTTATAAACTTTCCCGTCTCTGTTCCAATATAAATACCTTCTACTTCTGGATGAAGCTTTATATATTGTGCTAACTTCGTTCTTACTATTTCTTCTTGTCCATTTGGATATGTATCCTCTGTTAAGATGTCTGCAAAGTACGTCGCATCAACAAATTTCTCTTCTATATTTTGAGAAATAACAGTATTTAAAATCGAAATATTCTCCTTTGCCTTATCTGTCATTTGATGTTCAAAATTTGTTTTGGCAGTTTGATATGAAACACCACCGATAATAATTCCTGGTATAGTTAAAATAATAAAAAATGAAATGATTAATTTTTTATTGATACTCATACATTTAACCCAGTTAAATACTTTTTGCATAATAAGCCTCCTTTATGTAATGTGGATACTTGTGTCATTTTATACAATTAACATATATAAAACAATATATAATGATAAAATGTAATTTTTTCTTCAATTATGCATTTTTACATATTTACTCCCTATAAGTATTTTAATCATAAAAACAAGAGAACTTTAGCATTATATATGCTAAAGTTCTCTTATTTCTTAACAGCTTCTACTCTATAAAACTTCTCTTATAATCCTCAAATGTTTTATCCTTCACCTTATAGTCATATTACTAAAAATCTTCTTCCTAATTTATTTAGCGCTCTTTACATAACTAATTGCCTGACTTCCCATTTGTACCCATGCCTGTTCAAAGGTTTCTCTCGGTACTTTTACATCTAAGCTATCCTCAAGTGGATCTCGAATATATACAGATTCCTGATCATACCCAATAAGTACAACACAATGTTCATTATACGTAATAGAAACATCTCCACTATTTGTTTCCCATGTAGTAAATTCATCTTCATCTAATGGTGCAAATGTTGCATTCGTGATCATGACTACAGGTTTCCCTGCTTTTACACTCTTATAAATTTCTTCTATATTCTTCCCTGTTAAGTCTACAGCTTTATTAGGTAAATATTTTTCCGCTAACTGAAAAAGTGGCCCATGATATACACCGTATCCTGATTCAGAGAATGTATAAATATTACCTACAAATCCTTCATTTGGATTCCCGCGCACACCATCGTCTATAAAATCAACTTTTTTTATTTCATTTGCTAATGTCATCTTATCCACTGAAACACCAGCGTATTGTAACATCATCGCTAAGCTTGTCACTTCACAGCCTCTATCCAATTCTGGTAACTGCTGAATTAATGGAACATTTGATAAGATGACTTTTTCATCGTTATTACTAAACTCCGTTTCTTTTCCTCTTTGTATATTTGAGAATGTTAACTTCTCTACATACTTTGGAATTCCATTTGTATATACACTCCATATTGCTGTACCTAGTAAAGCTGTACATATATACCACTTCAATTTTCTTATCGCTTTCACGCCCTTATTAATTCGTTAAATAAGAATAAAATGCGTCAGCATCCGTTCGTATCATCGGTACAAAATTTAGTTCTTTTCCTTTTTCAGGCTGATCTTTTTTTATCTTTTCCGCTAACTCTTGAATATTCATATTCATTTTATCCATATTAAGCTCATCTGCCATTTGTAGCACCATTTGTTCATTAATTTCTCTTAATATTTGATATATATCTTTACCATACAAATCAATATGATATTTTTTTGCTTCTTCCTGTACTTTTTGTTCGTACACTTCTTGTGCTAACTCTTCAATTTCTTTTCCTTTTTGAGAAATATCTAACTTTCCTGCTTCTTCTCTTACTTTCTTTCCGTAGATTTCTTCCGCGATGTCTTCGATTTCTTGTCCATCTGCCGAAATACCTAATTTATCTGCTTCATCTTTAATTTTAATCGCATTAATTTGAGTAATTAAATCTACAATTGATGTATTCTCTATAGATATACCTAGCTTTAACGCTTCTTGCTTTACTTTTGTTTCATAGATTTCTTCTGACAGCGTCCCAACATCTTTTCCTTCAATCGATATGCCTAACTGCTCTGCTTCCCTTCCTACTTCTGTTTCATGAATTTCTTTTTCTAGTGTAATTTGTTCTTTTCCTTCCGTTTCAATACCTAGTTTCTCTGCTTTTTCTTCTGTATGCACTGCATGTATCTTACCATTGTTCAATTGTTCTTTACTGCGCTGTGTGTAATCTGTCTTTCCTTTTTGTGTTTCAGAAGGAGAGGCACCCCCTAATATACTTAAACTCATTACTCCAATAGTGAATACCGTCATCATTTTCTTTTTCAAAATTAATTCCTCCCTCTTATACTTTCTTTCCCATCATTCCCCTAGTTTTTTTAATACTATACATACATCTCATCGCTGCTTGAGATAACATTATGATTGATAAAACTCACTCACATACACCTAGTCTCTTCTTCATGTAACGAACTTTCTTTATGCCATACATAATATAAATAGTTTCTTAACTTTCCCTTAAAAAAGACGACCTTGTAAAAACAAGATCGTCTTCTTACTTATATTTTTTGATTTTTAGGGAAAATCACTTCAAAGCAAGTTCCATCTCCCCATTTGCTCTCTACTGATATTTTTCCATAATGCTTTTCTACAATCCAATTTGCGATTGAAAGACCTAATCCAGCTCCTTCTGACGTACTTCTTGCTTTATCCCCTTGATAAAAACGATCAAATAATTTCGGAATATCTTCTTCTTTCACTCCTATCCCGTCATCTTTCACATGTATACGAATTGAACTACTCGTTTGCGTGCAATCGATTTGAATATGCCCACCTTCGTTTGTATACTTCATCGCATTATCTAACAGTATGACCATCATTTGATGAATCCGCTCTCTATCCCCCATAAAAGATACACCACGTTCTACTTTTAGCATCATTTCTTTTTCTTGATAAGAAGCAATCTCCTTATATGGAGCTACTATTTCTTCTAACAATTTATCAAGTTCAAATGTTTTCTTATCCATCTCAATTTGATTAGAATCAGAACGTGCTAGCAATAATAAATTACTAACGAGTTTCGATAACCGCCTACATTCTTTTGAAATTGTAGAAATATCCATCGCTTTTTCTTCTATCGTAGCGGATGGTGACTGGAATAAAACATCCGTTTTTGATTGAATAACTGCAAGTGGTGTCCTGAGTTCATGTGATGCATCAGAAACGAATTGCTGCTGTTTCTCCCATGAATTTTGAATAGGTACGAGTGCCCTACCAGCTAAGAAAAAGCCGATTCCTATTGCACATAAACTTCCTATGCTACAACCTATAATAAGAATTAAAAATAAAGTATTTAACATTCCTTCTTCCGCTGTTATATCTCGCACGATTTGAACTATTTCTCCATCTTTTTGAAGCGAAAATGCTCTAAAATATCGTCCTTGTACTTTGATATCTTGTAACTCCCCTATTTTTTCCGGAGAAAACTTTTCCAAATTCTCTTCAAAAATAGAACGGAATTTACGGTTATCGCCCTCTATTTTCACTATTTTCCCATTCCAAGTTATTCTAGTTACTCGCGGATCTCCAATTTGGATATTCTCCATACGTTTTCTTGGTGGTATTTTAACATCTAATTTTTCTCTATACTGAGCCATCATTTTTATAGATTGATCCACTTCATTATAAATACGCTTATATGTGTATGAATAAATAATACTACCTAATATACCTATTAATAGGATAAATACTAATGAATTCACTATAGTCAAACGAATGCGTGTCTTTTGAAACATACTTCCCTTTTTCATTGTTCTTTTAATATATATCCAATACCTCGAACGGTTTGAATATCTTTCTGATAACCGAATGGTTCTAATTTTTTACGCAAATGATGCACATACACTTCCACAATGGCTACTGTCGTATCTGAATCAAATCCCCAAACACGATCAAAAATTTGTTCACGCATTAAAATCTTCCCGCTATTTTGAATGAGATACTCTAGTAGCTCATATTGTTTCAATGTCAACTTAATACTTTGTCCATCTACTTGAACGTCTTTATCTTTTCCGAACAATTCAATCCCTTTATAACGAATCGTTTGCTGGGTTGTTAAACTACCACTTCTGCGTAGTAAAGCGCGAATTCTCGCTTTTAATTCAGGGGCCTGGAATGGCTTAACTATATAGTCATCTCCACCAAAATCCAATCCCTTCACCCGATCTTCTAAAGAATCTCTCGCTGTCAAAAACAGGACTGGTGTTTCAATCTTTTCATCACGTATTTTTTGAATTACTTCAAATCCGTCCATCCCTGGCATCATCACATCCAGCAAAATTGCATCATATATATTTTGAAGCGCTAAAAACAATCCATCTTCTCCATTTATTGCCGTATCTACTTCAAATTCATCACGCAAAATTTGTACGATAGACTCTAATAACGAGGCATTATCTTCTACTACAAGTAATCGCATGCTCTCACCTTCCATCAAATAGTTCAATTCTATTTATTATTACATTTCTTCTCTTCATAAAAAAAGAATGTAGTTACATTACGTATTTTCATTTTTAACTATTTCCTTCTAAAATTTTGAAGTTTTATTATAAAAACTTTGTCTTAAATTTAGCTTAATAAAAAATTGAAAGAAATAAGATTCCTCTTATCTCTTTCAATTTTTTATTACATATACCTTTTTACTCGGCAACTCCAAACAATTTAGCTGACCACCATACACAGCCCCGCCATCAATTCCAATAATACGATTACTCCCAAAATACACTCCGCAATCCTCACTACCATGAAGCGTTTTTGTTTCCGTATGCCCAAATACAACAACCTTTTCACCACTATATCCATTATGAAATTCATTACGGATCCACATTAACGTATATGGTTCAGATTCAGAAACTCGTTTCATCGGTTCAACCCCAGCATGTACAAATATATACTCTTCTGTTTCAATGTAATGATCTAATTCTTGAATAAACTTTATATGTTCCTCTAATACACGAGATTGTAACATCGGTTTTTGGAAGTCTTTCTCATTAACCGCAATATCCTCTTCTACAAATCCATAGCTATATAATGTCTTATCTCCACCATTTCTTTTTACCCAATGGTTCCATGAACGTTCCTCATTTGTCGTTAACGCCTTAATCATCATATCTTCATGATTTCCTTTTAAAATGAGTGCTCCCTCTTCTTTCAATTCTCTTACCTTTTCAATTACAGCACGCGCATTTGGACCACGATCTACATAATCTCCCAGTAAGATTAATTGATCCTGTTTCGCATCATATTGAGCTTCTTCCAATAACTGTTCGAACTTTTCTATCTCTCCATGAATATCACTAATAACAAGAATTCTTTTCATATTATCCCCCCTCTTTCTAATTATAGTTCAAAACGACAGAAAGTTCAGAATTGAAATCCCGCATTAACGGGCAGTAAGCCCCCCACTGATTACAATTTCACTTTATTACAAACTAAACTATTATCCTTACAACAATGTAAGTCTCTTGTCATCCAATTCGATAGTTGTAATTACTGTATTTCCTTATACTGAGAGTAAGAAATGAAACAAAAAATAAGGAGAGATGAGAGATGAAAAAAGTAATGGAAGTTGTAGTAGCGGTAGTAGAGGTTTTCGTAAATGGTAAACAAGTCGCAATGGAGTTAAATAAATAATGAAAAGGACAACATTCACTCTAGACCCTTTACTCATATAAAAGAGATAAGACTTCATCATTTCTTTGATCCCTTATCTCCCTATAGAGAAAGCCGTATCCCTTTTAAGGATACGGCTTTCTCTTATTTTTGACTCGTACGAGCTGAAATGCTAATTGCTCTATCTGTTGCTTTGGCAGCTTCATCTAACGCTTCTTTACTATTCTTCCCGTCATACATTGCTTCTAATGCTTTTACAACTGCATCTCTTGATTCTGGGAATACACTAATTAAAGCACCTTGTGTTGCCGGAGTTTGCTTCGTCGCTTGCAGTTGATCTACTGTTACTTTCAACTGCGGATATTTTTCATATTGCTCTTTTACTAATGGCTCATTATATGCATCTGGATTAATTGAGAAATAACCTGTTGCAGTATGCCATTTTGCTTGTACGTCTGGCTTCGTTAAATATTTCATAAAGTCCCAAGCACCTTGTTGCGTTTCTTCTGAAACCATATTCGTCATCCATAATGATGCTCCACCAATAACAACACCATTTTGTTTCGAATCCTCTGGATACGGAATATATGAAACACCTACATTAAACTTAGATGCATCAATTAAATCACGAACACCTGCTGAAGAATCTAAATACATAGCAACTTGTCCAGACTGGAACGCGGCACGAATATCATCCCAACTTGCTCCATACTTTCCAAGTGCGCCAGCTTTATTTAAATCATCTAACATTCCAAATACTTTCTGTCCTTCTTTACCGTTAAATACCGCCTTCTTTGCAGCATCTTTACGGCCGTTTTCGTTATCTACATATAAAGCACCTTGTGTCGCTAACAATTCTTCAAAGAACCAACCATAGTTAAGCATGGAGAATCCATATTGTTTTACATTTCCACCTTCTTTAATCGTTAACTTTTTCGCTGCTTCTTGTAATTCCGCATATGTTTTCGGAGCTTTCTCTGGATCTAAGCCCGCCTTTGCAAAAGCATCTTTATTATAAATTAATACTGGTGTAGATGAATTAAATGGCATAGAATACATTTTTCCATCAACTGAATAATAATTTGTAATTGCTTTTTCTAATTTTGACGTATCGTACTTATCTTTTTTTATCCAGCTATCAATTGGTGTGATTTTTTTGCTATCAATCATATATTTCGTTGTAATTTCACTCGATTGAACAAGAGCTGGCGCTTCTTTCGTTGCAGACATCGTTCTAAATTTTGTTAAAGACTCTTCATATGTCCCTTGGAACTCTGCCTTTATCTCGTATTTATTTTGTGACTTATTATAGTCTGCAACAAGACCATCTAGTACACCTTGTATTTTTCCACCCATCGCATGCCAGAAGCGAATTACAGTTTTATCACCATTTTTTTCAACTGGTGCTACTTTTGCCTGCGCTTCAGGTTTTCCCTCTGTTTTACTATTTGAACAAGCGGCACTAGATAATGCCATTGTTGCTGCCATTAATAGAGCAGCACCTTTTTTTACTAAACTCATTTTAAGCTCACCTTCTCTTAGTTATTTAATTGCACCTTTTGTTAATCCTTGTTGTAATTGTTTTTGTCCTAAAAATAGTAAAATCAATGTTGGAATAACGATAACCGTAACACCGGCCATTACACTTCCCCAATCAGTTGCAACTTCTTGAGACTGAAGCTGCTTTACACCGATTTGCACTGTTCTTACTTTTTCATCAGTGGTCACTAAAAGTGGCCATAAATACATATTCCATGTTGTTAAAAAGCTATATACTCCAAGCGTAATAAAACTCGTTTTACAATACGGTATTACAACGCTGAATAAAAATCTTATATTTCCAATCCCTTCAATAAAAGCAGCTTCTTTCAGTTCATTCGGGAGTGTCATAAAATGTTGGCGTAACAAGAAAATACCGAAAGCTGTTGCAAAAAACGGCACTGTCATCCCAGCGAAACTATTGATCCAGCCAAAGTTTTGAATCGTTAAAAAGTTAGGCACCATCGTTGCTTCCCACGGAATAAGCATCGTTGAAATAAACAGGAAGAAAATTAAGTTTCTCCCTTTAAACTGAAGAAAAACAAAAGCATAAGCTGCTAAACTTGATACGATAAGTTGTCCAATCATAACGACTGTCGATACAATTAAACTGTTATATAAGTATGTAAAAAGCGGTACTTTTTGAAAAATATTAATGAAATTATCAAAAGTAAACTGGGTCGGAAATAACCTTCTCATTTGAATATCGTCTGGTGTCATAAAGCTTATTAAAAATGCATACAGTACAGGAAAAAACACCATCACTGCACTAATAATGAGTAGCATGTATAATAGGAAATTTTGTTTCCACTGTTTAACAATCATTTATAATGCACCTTTCTCTCAGCAAACTTAAATTGAAGTAATGTAGCAACGAAAATGAAAACAAATAATACCATCGCTTGTGCACTTGCTGTTCCAAATTGATGATTCACAAACGCCTCTTTATAAATCGAGTACACAATTAAATTCGTTGCATCATTTGGTCCACCGTGCGTTAAAATATCAATTTGTCCAAAGCTTTGGAACGCACTAATTAATGTTACTGTTACAATAAAGAATAAAGTTGGCGATAGCATCGGTAATGTAACACGGCGAAGCTTATATAAATAACTAGCACCATCTATAGATGCACTCTCATATAAAGACGTATCAATATTTTGTAAACCACCTAATATAACTAAAAATGCAAAACCTGTATTCACCCAAACTGTTGTAACTGATACAGAGAATAGTGCCCAGTCCGGACTCGTTAACCATGCGATTGCAGGAAGGTTCATAGAGGCTAATATATTATTAAATAATCCTACACTTGGATGAAATAAAAATAGCCAAATCACTGCACTAGCAGCTACTGATATTCCCATCGTCGAAGAAAACAGAACTCGGAATAACCCAATACCTCTTACCTTTCCATTTGCAATCAATGCAAGAAACAAAGCAAATATAATACTCGTAGGAACTGTATATAAAACAAATAATAAAGTTGATTTTATACTTTTGTAGAAGGCTGGATCAGAGAATAAATATTGATAATTTTCTAAGCCAACGAAGAGATTAGCTTCTCCATGTATATCGGTTAAATAAAAACTATAATAAATCGTCCTAAACAATGGATAGAACAGAAAAATCGAAAATAGCAAAATAGATGGCGCCAAAAACAATAATCCTATTCTTAAATCTTTCGTTCTCTCCCATAATTTTTTCTTTTTTGACACCTTTGTTTGAACTGGTAACTTACTTACTTCGATCATTATTTCGCCACCACTTTCAACTCTTCTTCAGCTACCACTTTTAAGCGTTCATTCGTGTTTTCGTTAAAGAAGCATAACTTTTCTTGCGAGAATAATAATTTTACTTTGTCACCTTTGTTCAGGAGTAACTGTCCGATAACTTTCGCACTCCAAGTTGTTCCATTTACCGCAAAGTTCAATATAGATTCATTCCCTAATACCTCTACAGATTGCAACATCACTTCTTGTCCCTCCTCAGACAGTGCAATATGCTCAGGGCGCATGCCTATGCGAATTGTTCCTTCTGGTAATTGCTTTAACTGTCTAATAGATAATGGAATTTGCAATTGTCCTATATGTAATACACCTTTTTCTTTATTTACTTCCCCATCATTTATATTCATAGAAGGAGAACCTATAAAGCTTGCAACAAATTCGTTTGCTGGTTCGTTATATATGTCAAGTGGTGTTCCAACTTGCTGTATACTTCCTTTATTTAAAACCATGATACGATCTCCCATAGTCATCGCTTCTATTTGATCGTGGGTAACGTAAATCATCGTAATTCCTAATCGCTGCTGAATTTCTCTAATTTCAATTCTCATTTGCGCACGTAATTTCGCATCTAAATTCGAAAGTGGTTCATCCATTAAACAGATTGGTGCTTGACTCACGATTGCCCTAGCAAGCGCAACACGCTGTCTTTGTCCGCCTGATAATTGACCTGGTTTCATTTTCACATACTCTTTCAGTCCTACCATTTCAATAGCTTCCATTAGTCGCTTTTGTCGCTCTTCTTTTTGTACTTTTCTTACCTTAAGTCCAAATAAAATATTTTCTTCTACAGATAAGTGTGGATATAATGCATAATTTTGAAATACCATTGATAGATTACGGTCTTTCGGCTCTAGATCATTTGCAACACGTTCATTAATAATTAAATCTCCCGAAGAAATCTCTTCTAAGCCAGCGATCATTCGTAATAATGTGCTTTTCCCGCATCCCGAAGGTCCAACTAAAACAAAAAATTCGCCCTTCTTAATATGAACCGATACGCCTTTAACCGCTGTCTCTTCTGCATTTTTATATACCTTTGAAACATTTTTCAATTCAATCACAAAGTTGCACTCCTTTTTTCTTCATGTATCCATACTTCATAATGACTTGTTGAAATCGCACTTGCTCCTGCACGAATTGCAATTTCCGCATCTTCTCGCGTTTGAATCAACCCGCCTGCAATAATAGGAAACTCTATTTCCTCTACTAGCTGTTTAATTATAGAAGGCATAATCCCCGGCATAATCTCTACTGCATTTGGTTTAGTCGTTTTACAATTTTCAATTGATTTAGTAAGAGATAAAGTATCTACAATAAAAATACGTTGAATTGTTTTCAATCCAATTTTATTAGCATTTCGAATTGTCGAACCCTTTGTTGAAATAATACCTTGTGCCCCGATAACATCTTGAATATACAAAAGCGCTTCCTCTGTATTCGTATTTAAACCTTGTATAAAATCACAATGAAGAAATACATCATGTCCATGTTTCTGCAATTCATATACAAGCTCTGGTAATTCCAGCATTGAACCAGTCATAAGAAAAACTGTTTTCGGCAATTTTTTGTATGCTTTGTATCCTTTCCAATCCTTTATCATCGCAATATAAGGTTCTTTAAACATTTATTCCACCTAACTGTTCTATTTTTATCCAAACTAAAAACACCTACTTACATAGAACGCCTTTCTCCTTATTTGAACTCTAGGGAATAGAGCACACCTAAGAAAGTGGCACATTATATGTAAGTGGGTGTTCTCAAATATTCTCTACCCTAGTTATTTTGTTACCTTTACTATATTACGCATTTATTAAGTCAGTTTTGATAGATTGTTAATTAGGTGTTAATCGAATGTTAATATTCACCACATCATTTTTTACATTAATCTAGATATTAAAATATAAATAAATAGAACGAAACAATACTTAAAATTCAATCAATATGTAAATTCATTCCATAGTTAATGATTTTTAGTTTGCTTGCCACTGCTTGCAAACTAAAGTTATCCCAAGCGGTACTATAAAGTGGAATGCGCCTTTTCTCTTGTATTGATATGGCCCAGGCTGTAACAACATCAGTACCATATCCGTTCCCTTGAAACTCCGCTAAAGTTTCCACACTTGCCTCAGCAGCTACGGGCGTACTTCTGGCACTGCAACAAACAGAAACTACTTTTTCATTTTTTACAATTGCCAAATAAGGTTGCCTCCTTATTTACTCCATATACCATCCATTCATAATCTATTTTTCATGTTCAAAATAAAAATCCCATTCAAATACACATTACTGAATCCATCATACTAACTGATTTCTTCATTCTGTCTATCTAAATGGGATTATTTTTCGTTTTTTACTCTACTGGTTGTTGTGGCTGTACTACTTCATTCGCTCCAGCTACCCTCAACATATTTACAATATCTTTAAAACCTCTTTTTTCAGCGTATTGCAGTGGCGTCAGATGTTCCTTGTTAGCCATGTTTACATCTGCACCGTGATCAATAAGCAATTGAATTACTTTCTTATGGTTTTCACTACCATTTCCTAATACAATTGCTTCTAATAGCGCTGTTCCACCACGTTCATTTTTATAATTCACATCAATATCTGTATGCTCTAATAATTCTTTAACAACCTCTACATGGCCACGTTCAGATGCAGAAATAAGTGCTGTCCCACCTGACCTAGTCGTTTCTTTCGTATTAACTCCTGCATTAATTAATACTTTTACAATATCCGTATATCCTTCTCTACTTGCATAAAGAAGTGGATTACTTTTTTTCTCATCTTTAATTTCAATATTAGCACCTGCACCAATTAATGCTTTAACTGTCTCTACATGATTTTGGTACGTCGCTGCAAGGACAGGCGTTTCTCCGTTGTCACCTTCTACGTTTATATTCGCTCCATCCTGAATCAACTTCATAGCTGTCTCTGTGTCTCCAAGAGTAGCTGAAAGTAACAACTGTTTGTCCATTAAATTTATACTTTTCTCTTCTTTAGATTCTTCCTGTTCTTTATGCTTCTCTTTTTTCTTTTCATTTTTCACATGAACCGGTTTCGATTCTGGTTCTTCTTGCTTATCGCAAGCCACTACCGTGATTAAAAGTCCTAATAAAATACATAATAAAATTTTTTGTTTTCTCACAACTACAGCTCCTATGAAAGATAATGTTTTCTTAACCATTCCTCCATCACATACAATAACTCTTCTTGAGTACATTTATCCATAAGCCCTTTAGATTCCTTCTTTAATCGGATTATCTTAAGCTTATACTATGTTTCTCAACCTATTGAAATGATACGCCTGATGGCCCCATCATTAACATTATGAAGCAATTAGTTTAGCACGTTTTTACCGCATTTGTATACATTTCTAAAAAGTACATAAATGATTGCTTTAGGTTACTATATTCCATTGTAACCGTTCCGCTAAAAATTTTACACCTTTTCTATATTTGCACCTGAGTAATAATAGAAAAAGACAACTACATAGTTGTCTTTTTCTATTAATGATGTCCACCATGATTTCCTGCTTTCGGTTTCCCCATCATCTCTTTATTCATTTCCCATTTATGCTCTGCTAGCTCTTTATACGAAAGAACTTTCCCCTTATAGTTAGATACAAAGCTCTCTGCATCTTTTTTATTTTTAAATGAAATGACATTATAAGCCATCGGTGTCGTTATTGTTTTATCATATACGTAAGTAGCGTCTTCTAACGAAATCCAATCTTTCGAATCATAATCTCGGACAAATTTCTCTTTCGTCTTTTCATCTGAGTTGATCTCCATCCATTTATACATACAACCGATATCATCAAACTTTAACGCTTTTCCATTTTCTAAAATAATTTCTGTTGCAAATTGATTATCTGTTACCCCAATTTGGCAAATATCACATTTATCATGTTTCTCATCAATGGCAACAGCTGCTGTTTCCTTTTTCCCACACCCGACTACTGTAAATACGAAACATAAACATATAGCAAGTACGACATATTTTACTTTCATCAATATTCCTCCCTAGAAACCGTATACTCCACGAAAAGAATACCAAAAGGTTGTGTGAGATTTGTGAAAAAACAATGTGCTTTTTGTAATATAGGAAACAAAAAAAGATGTGTAGTTATTTCTACACATCTCTCATCACTCACAACCTGTAATTAATAAATCATCTTCTAATTTAACTAATAATGTATCCGCACTAATTTCCTGTCCAACTTCTACATTTACCAATCTTATATTTCCACTAATCCCGACTGCAATTTTTTTTAGCTCACCGTCATTTTTTCGGATCATCAGTAATTTTTCCCATTCATATACGTAAGAAGATTCATTAATAAAAATCTCCTCTACTTTTCCTTCATAAGAGCTATAAATCTCTTCTATTCTCGTTTTCATATAACATCTACTCCCTATTTCACACTTCACTATTTTCATCTTATTCTACCATTCTTACGAGGAGTGGCTTACTTTTTAAAAATTCAAATTAACTACCGTGAACAAAATGAACAAAATAAAAATTATGCTTCTAATGATGTTATTTTTCAAATTATTTACCATTTGAATAGATGCTTTTATTATAAATAAAAAACCTTTTTCTGAATTTTTATTCTTTTTTGAAAGCGCAATCATTCTTTTGAGGGGGAAATTACATGTTAGCACTACTTGGATTTGTGATGGTATTTGTCTTTATGTTTTTAATTATGACGAAACGTATGTCAGCACTAGTAGCCTTAATATTAATTCCGAGTGTTTTTGCAGTAATTGGCGGATTCTATGCCAATATGGGGCCTATGATGTTAGAGGGGATTCAAAAATTAGCACCTACTGGTATTATGCTTATGTTCGCTATTTTATATTTTGGGATTATGATTGATAGCGGTTTATTTGATCCTGTCATTAGTAAGATTTTAAAATTTGTAAAAGGAGATCCTTTAAAAATCGTTGTCGGAACGGCTATATTGACTATTATCGTTTCTCTAGATGGTGATGGTACAACAACATACATGATTACAGTTTCTGCAATGTATCCACTATATAAGCGCCTTGGAATGAACCCCCTCATATTGGCTGGAGTTGTTATGTTAGGGGCGGGGGTAACAAATCTTACACCTTGGGGTGGACCCACAGCTCGTGTTATGAGCGCACTTGGACTTGAGGCTTCCGAATTATTTACACCTCTTATTCCAGGAATGATTGCTGGTGCAATTTGGGTTGTTTTCGTTGCCTACTATCTTGGAAAAAAAGAAAGAAAACGTTTAGGAATTATGGATGTACAGTATTTAAAACAAATGCAAACAATGGATGAGCAAGCTGCAACTGTTGAAGCTGCAGCGCATAAACGCCCTAAACTTCTATGGATTAACTTTTTATTAACCGCTGCATTACTTGTTTGTCTCATACTAGAAGTTATGCCGTTACCTGTTTTATTTACAGTCGCTTTTGCTATTGCTGTTATGATTAACTATCCAAACTTAGAGCAACAGAAAGAACGTATTGCTTCTCATGCAGGGAATGTATTAGCAGTTGTTTCTCTCGTATTTGCTGCCGGTATTTTCACTGGTATTTTATCTGGAACAAAAATGGTAGATGCAATGGCTAACAGTGTAGTAACTCTTATACCAGATGCACTTGGACCACAACTACCAATTATTACAGCACTTCTCAGTATGCCATTCACATTTTTCATGTCTAATGATGCATTTTACTTCGGGGTATTACCTATTTTGACGAAAGCTGCTGCTACTTACGGAATTAGTGCAGCTGAAATGGGACGCGCTTCCTTACTTGGGCAACCCGTTCACTTATTAAGTCCTCTTGTCGCTTCCACTTATTTATTGGTCGGAATGGCCAAAGTTGATTTCGGTGAACATCAACGCTTCACTTTATTGTGGGCCGTTGGAACGACAATGGTTATGTTAATTACCGGAATTGTAATTGGGATTATTCCAATATAAGATGCAAAAAAACAGTAGAAGAAATAAAATCCTCTACTGTTTTTTATTATGAAGAAGCAAGAAAATACCGTCTCTCCGGTCTCCCAACACTTCCATATATTAGCTCTGCGTGGACTTTCTTCCCAGATATCAAATACTCTAAATAGCGCCTTGCCGTTGATCGGCTTACTCCAATCATTGAGCTTAACATTTCTGCTGTAATCCCTTCTTCATTAACTGTTAACATATGCTTTTTTACTTTCGCTAAAGTATAAGGATCTATCCCTTTCGGGGCATATTCTATTTGATCTCCCTTCACGCCTCTTTGAGACCATAAATATTCAATTTGTTCCGTAGATAATTGATTGTTCTTCTTTAACTGTATAATCTTTTTTTGATAGCCTTCTAGACTTGCTTTAAATCGATCAAACATTAGTGGCTTTACGATATAATCTGTTACTCCGCCCCGTAGGGCGTGCCTCACTACATCTGTTTCCGATGCCGCTGTAATCATAATAATATCTGTATCGTGCAAATGATTCCTAATATATGTGACAAGTTCCGTTCCTTGCATATCAGGTAAGTACACATCTAATAACACGAGCTGTGGCTTCACAAGCTCTAGCCATTCTTTCGCTTGTTCTCCAGTCGTTGCCGTTCCAATTACTTTAAATCCCTCAATTTTTTCAGTAAAACGACGATGAATGTCAGCAATCCGAATATCATCTTCTACAATTAATACTTCAATCTCCTCACCCATTACTATTCGCCTCTCTCTTTCGGTAGTGCAATAATAAATAACGCACCACCTAAATCCCCTTTTTCAATTGCAATACTTCCATTTAAATCTTCTACTAACTCTTTCACTTTTGCTAATCCATACCCTCGCTCTCCTCCTTCTTTCGTCGAAAAGCCTTTATAGAATATGCTAGTAATTATTTCATCATGAATCCCTTGCCCTGAATCTTCCACTTCAATTAATATTTCTTCTCCAATATCAGTTACAAACATCCTTACTTTCTTATCATTCTCTTCATTTTTTTCAATTGCTTCAAATGCATTCGTAATTAAATTTCCTAAAATAGAAACGACATAATTACTCTCAATATGTGGACTTAATTTGTCTAAACCACTTTCTCTATCTAGCATAAAATCAATCTTCAACTCTCGTGCTCTATTATAAAATCCAATTAAAATTCCACCTAGCCATGGATTTTGAATCCGCTTCATAATAAATTGAACAAAATCTTGATATACCGCTGTTTCCTTATGAATAAGCTCTAAAGCATCTTCGTATGATTCTAATTGGATAAGACCTGAAAGCGTATACAATAAATTGTTATATTCGTGCGTTTGCGCTCGTAATGCCTCTGTATATTGCTTCGTCTGAGATAATTCTGCTGTTAACTGATCCATTTCAGATTTCAAACGTAAGCTCGATACAACGCCAGTTACTTTATTCTTTACTTTAATAGGTAGACGGTTCGCAATAACAGCCTGTCCTTTTATATTTAATTGACGATCAAACTGTTCTTCACCAGTTTGAAGTACATCTAGTATCGTTGAATTAGGAATTACATTTAAAATAAATTCCCCAATAATATTTTGTTGCTTATCTAGCGAAAGAATATCATAAGCTGCTTGATTGACTAAACTAATCATGCCATTTTTATCGATTACAATAATCCCTTCACGTACAGATTGAATCACTGTACTATGCTCTTCATATAAAGATGAAATTTCTTCTGGTTCCATCCCGAACATCATTCTTTTTATACTTGCCGCTAAATATATAGAGCCGATTATTCCAATTAAAAGACCTATTATTGTAATCCAAAATACACGCTTTCCATACACTTCTACCGCTCCATGAATATCAGCCATTGAAAACCCAACAGACACCACACCAATAATTTCATTTTCCTGGTTACGGACTGGGACTTTCCCACGCAACGAAGGGCCTAATGATCCATTAGCTTTAGAAACATAAGATTTCCCTTCTAATAAAACGCCTTTATTATCTCCGCCAACCATTTTTTCTCCTATTTTATCTCGCTCAGGATGCGCATAACGAATCCCCTCTTTGTTTCCAACTACAATAAAGTCAGCCTCTGTATCAATTCGAATTTTTTCTGCGATTGGCTGAATAATAGAAGCTGGATTTTCTTTTTGAAAAGCTTCCTGAATTTCTGGTATCGCGGCAACTGTTTTCGCAACATGCAAAGCCCGTTTACCAATTTGCTCTTCTACCGTTTCAGATAATATGTAATAAAACAAATAACTCGTTAGCATAAGTACAACTAAAATAAGTGTACTAATAGTTAATGTAATTCTCGGTTGGAGTTTTAATTTTTTAAATTTCAAAACCATTCCCCTAACATGATTAAAGATAGAATTTAAAGAAAATACAGTTTTTTATTATCATAACACGGTTACTATATATTTCTTTCTTTTTTATCTTCATAAAAAAAGAAACGAAGCATAAGTACTACTTCGTTTCTTAACAGTTTATTATTATATTTTAAACTTACCAATCATCTCTTGTAATTCTTCTGCCATTTGTGATAAATGGACTGCTGCTGCATTTATTTCATCTACTGAAGCTAATTGTTCCTCAGAGGAACCAGCAATATTTTGAACACTTGCGGCATTTTCTTCAATCGTAGCTGCAATTTCATTAATAGATGCACTTACTTGTTTTGCATCTACCGTCATTTGTTTTGCTACATCTACCATGCTATCAATTTGTACAACTGTATCATTTGTAGACTTCAATATTTCGACAAAGCTTTGCTTCGTTTCATTTGCAACTACAAGTCCTGATTGTACTTCTGCTCCAACTTGATTCATAGAGCTTACTGTTTCTTTTATATCAAATTGAATCTCTTTCACTAGTTTCCCAATTTCCGTAGATGACTGTCCTGATTGTTCTGCTAGCTTTCGCACTTCATCTGCTACAATTGCAAATCCTCTACCTTGCTCTCCAGCTCTCGCAGCCTCAATTGCCGCATTTAACGCTAATAAATTTGTCTGTTCTGCAATATGTTGAATTACTTCAAGGATTGCTCCAATTTGTTTCGACTTATCGTCTAACAAACCAATGATTTTGTCTGACTGTGAAACAGACTCATGAATTAATTGCATTTGATTCACAGTTTGTTCAACTAACTTCCCACCATTTTCAGCTTTTTTCTTCGTATACATAGAGGCTGTAGATACTAATGAAGAACTATCTGCAACACGCTGAATTCCTTCTGTAACTTCTTCTAACAATGTTGCTCCTTCTTCAACTTCTTTCGTTTGTATTTCTGCACCACTTGATACTTGCTCTATAGCCTGTGTAATTTGTTCCGTTGCTTCGCTTGTCTGCTTCATACTAGCTGTTAATTCTTCTGAAGATGCCGCTACATGACTTGCTGAAGTGTTTATATTAGAAATGACACTTTGTAACGATGCAGCCATCTCGTTAAAACTTTCTCCTAGCTGTCCAATTTCATCTTTAGAATGAACTGTAATTGATTCTGTTAAATCACCTTCACTAATCTTCTTCGATGATATGACAAGTTGTTTTAACGGTTTAATAATAGACGCAATTATGAAGTAAATTACAATCCCACCGATTATTAGTGAAATTCCAAGAACAGTTATTGTTTTATAGAAAATAGGTTCAGCCGCTTCGATAATTTCTTTGGAAGGCATAATTCCTGCTATTTTCCATCCAGTTTTCTTATTCGTTTTAAAAGTGATATTGCGATCTTCACCATCTAATGAATAATGAAAATCCCCAGCTTCCTGTTTATACAATTCTTTACTAAGTTTCTCTTCTAATTTCTCTCCTGGCTTCATTTTCGGGTGCGCTACTACATTTTTATCTTGATCAAATATCGCTACATATCCTTCCTTACCGATATTAACCATCTTAGAAGTAGTAACGATATCATTAATGATTAAGTCAATCCCAAGAACTCCACTTTTATCCTCGTTTTGTTTTGCTAGTGTAATAACAATATTTCCTGTCGTTTTTGACTTATATGGAGCAGTTACAATTACTTCTCCGCTTTTCTTCACTGCCTCTTTATACCAATCTCTTTCTGTAGGATTATATCCATCTGGCATCTGAATAGCTGGTGATTGAATGAACTGTCCATTACTAGATCCTGTATAGATTGCTTCCATTTCTGGATGCAGTTTATTGTATTCTTCTAGTTTATTTTGTATGTTTTGAATTTGATCTGCTTGGTAACTTGATTGTGTAAATAATTTCGTAAAATAAGTTGCATCTATTTTTTTACTATCCAATTCCTTATTAATTACATTATCCAAAATTTTTATATTATCTTTCGCCGAGTTTAAAATTGTTTCATTAAAATTCGTCTTCGCCTGTTGATAAGACGTCCAACCAATTACAATACTTGGAAGAATTAAAATAATAATAAATGATACAAGTAACTTTGTTTTTAAACTACTACTCCTTAATTTCCCTTGAAACATACTTCTACCCCTCCATACCGTTTTAAATGTAATTAATTAACATTTAATCTTTCTATAAAAATAATACGATTTAAATGTATCAATGAGACTCTCTATCTTTTTATACATCTAAAGAATTGATACATATCTTTTTCATTCTATATAAATTAAATAATTAAAACAATGTATAAAAATGTATATTATTCGAAATATTATAATTCATAGGAGAACCTCTAGTATTTCACTTACTAGAGGTTCTTTTCACCTTACTATTCTTTTTCTACTTCTTTTTTCTCATCTTCTACTACAGATACAACAGGTTTATCGCTTGATAATTGTTGTACCGCTCCTTTTCCTGCAAATCCTTCTAATAGCTCTTTTAAGTCAATGCCAGAAGAAGCTTTTAACGTTTCTTGCATCGTTGCCATTAAATCAGTCGCATAACCCGCAACTTTTCCGGCCCCGCTATTTTTACCACCGCCGCCTGTATCGACAACTGTGATTTTATCAATATTACTAAGCGGACTTGCAAGTTCCTTCGCATAACTTGGAAGCATTTTAAGAACCATATCCATAATTGCCGCTTGACCATATAATTCAAATGCTTCTGCGATTTTTTGTTTCGCTTCTGCTTCTGCTAAACCTTTTAATCTAATAACATCTGCCTCTGCTGTACCTTGCGCTTTTTGTACTTCCGCTTTCGCTTGACCTTGTGCTTTTTCAATTTCCGCCTTCGCTAAACCTTCTACACGTACTTCTTCTGCACGTGCTCTCGCTTCTGCTTCAATCTTATATTGATCCGCATCGGCTTTTTTAATTTGTTTTACTTTTTCTGCTTCCGCTGATTGCTCAACAGCATAGCGATCTGCATCGGCTTTTTTCTTAACTTCTGCATCATATTGCTTTTCACGACGCGCAATTTCTTTTTCTTCTAACTCAATTTGCTTTTCACGCTCAATGATTTTAACGCGCATTTGCTCTTCTGTAACACCTTGTTGTGCTTTCGCTTGTTGTAATTCGTAAGAAAGATCCGCATCTGCACGCGCTTGTTCTTGTTCTCTCTTATAAGACTGTACTTTTAATTCTTTATGTTTTTCAGCTTCAGCGATTTGTGCATCACGTTGATATTCTGCTTCTTTTGCCTCTTTTTCAGCACGGGCTTTTTCAATACGTGCTTCTTTTTCACGCTCTGCATTCGCAATTGTTGCATCACGCTTAACTGTCGCAATTTGGGGCTGACCAAGCGCATCTAAGTATCCGTTTTTATCCATTATTTCTTTAATTGTGAAAGAAACAATGCGAAGTCCCATCTTCTTTAAATCTGTAGAAGCTACTTCATGTACCTTTTGAGCAAATTGCTCTCTATTACTATACGCATCTTCTACTGTCATAGAAGATAAGATAGCACGGAGATGCCCTTCTAAAACTTCTTTTGCTTCTATTTTTAACTCTTCTGTTTCTTTTCCTAAATATTGTTCAGCTGCTGTGGAAACTTCTTCAATTGTTGATCCCACTTTAATAATAGAAACACCGTTTACTGTGATCGGTACACCTTGTTTCGTATACGTATCACGTGTACCAACTTCTAATTTATAGTTTAATAAGCTTAAAGGCTCTGCTCTTTGCATAATTGGAACTACGAAAGTACCGCCCCCGCGAATAATCTTAATCTTCTTTCCATCATCAGTGGTAACTACATTCTTTCCTCCACCAAGCCAGTTCCCTGTAACAATTAACGCTTCATCCGGACCAACCGTACGATACTTCGTAATAAATACTAAAATGAGTAGAATTAAAATTGCGAGTAAAACTCCACCGATAATTAATGGAATCGTCATGTAAATTCCCCCTTATAATTTTGGTTTCTTTAAAGAATAAGCGATGTTTTGTACAAGTAAAACACCATCTTGGACTCCCTCGATAATAACCTCTGTTCCTTGCGAAATATCTTTTTTTCCAACAGTTTTAGCTGGGATTGCATTACTTCCAAATTGGGATGAAATTAATACTTCACCAAATCCTTCTGTAGGAATTGTCGTAATGACTTCTCCTTTACAACCGATAAATTCATCCATACGTTGTACGGTATTTTGTTCTGCTTCTGCAATCGGTTTTAAAATTAGTATTTTCATGATGAAAACACCGATAAAAGATATAGCAAATGCAGCCCCAAAAATAAGAATGCTATTAAAGGAAAATAAATATTCTCCTATATAACTAAGTCCACATAACATGGCGAAAAAACTAAGTAATAAAGTAACAACGGATACAGATCCGCCCCCAAAACTAAATATCGATTCAAATATATCTCCAAAAAAGATATAAATAACAGTGAGTATAGTAGCAATAATAAATCCATATAAATAAATTGTTTCAAGTGGATAACCAAACAAAGCCATTTCTTATCCCCCTCTCTTAAACAATCCCTTTTTTGTTATGTGTATGCCCCACCTCTTTCAAAGATTATCGTTCTTAATTTTCAGTCATTTCCCTTTTAAATAAAAGCCTGTAAGACAGGCCTCTAAAAAAGAACAGGAGAAACCTATTGTGACAGGCTCCTCCTAGAAAATAACCGATATATTATATATCTATATAATATACTATTTTCCACAAAAAGTAAAGTTAAACATACATTGGAAAAGCGCTTATTTTACTGACAATTCGTATGTTCCATCGCTATTATCATATTTATATACATACAAGTAATACTTACCTGGTTTTGCATTAAATTTTGCTTCTATATGATTCCCATTAGCTTGACCGTAAGCCGCATAATTTTGCATATCTGATTCATGGTGAAGTACCCATGTCATCCCAATTCCATACTCATTTAAAACAGAAATGTCGATATCTTTCGCTGATGCTACATTAAATGTATAAACATCAGTGTGGTCCCCACCAATAAGACTACCTTTTATAGTACTATTTAGCCCGATACGATTTGCTTCCTCTGGACGATTATTTGGTTCTGATTCTGTTAAACTTCCATCTTTAATCGTAACAGTTGTTTCGCTTCTGCTCTCTTTTCCCTTATCATCTTTTACTCTTAACGATACTTTATAAGAACCTTCTCTTTCATATACATGTACTGGATTCACTTCTGCACTTGTGCTTCCATCTCCAAATTCCCATAAATAAGAAGCAATTTTTCCATCTTCATCGCTTGAGCCATCACTTTTAAATTGAATTCCCTCTTTTACAAGACCATTATAAGGGCCATTTATATTAACCGTTGGAGCTTTATTTTCTCCATCATCTTTTGCGATTCCATGGAAGACTACATCATATTCAAATTCATTTGAGCTATTCACACGATAATTGACAAAGTATGCTGTAACAGTTTTGTAGCCACTCCATTCTTTTTGCGCCAATTGTTCTAAAGATTCATTTACTCTTTTACTCATTTCTTTCCAATCTTCTGATTCACCTTTTGTGACACTACCTGTATACGTACCTTCTAATGTAAATGTATTAAAGAATTGAGAATTATGTTTTGTCATTTTTGTATCTTTCATAGGCAACGTATCACTAATTTCTTTCTTCACCGCTCCTAATGACTTCGTTGCATGTTCAGCTAAATAATCATCAGCTACTTCTGGTACAGTGTATGTATCTTGATTATCAATTAACTGCTGCATATACTCTTGATACTCTTTATTTAACTTAGGATCTTTACTTAGATTTTCACGATATGCATCATAATTTTTCACGTCATTCGCACGAATCAAATCTTGAATTTTATCAAATGTTTCAAACTGATGCGTATATAAATAAGACTGCAATGCGAACGAGTAATTATAGAAATCCCAAGAACCGTATTTAGCAAATAGTGTACGCTCTGCTGTATAACGGCTTGCAGGATCAGATGATAATCCGCTAATTATACTCTTTCTTGGTACAACGTTATTCGTACGAGTAGATCCTGCGAAAAACTCTGCATTTCCTTCTTGGAACCAAGTTAGCCTTTCATTTTGATACATATCTCCTCTTCCAAATAAACCAGGAACTTCATATCTCCCTTGCAGATAATGAGTAAATTCATGACGGAATAACTCTTCTAAACTATAAATACTTTGCTCTGGCGTACGCTCATATGTAAAGAATGTTCCTGTCTCTTCAATATAAATTCCACCGTTGTTTGTTTCATATCCATACAATTGTCTATTTAACTGATATTCATCTGGACTATTATAAATTACGATCGTTAATACATCATCCGCATTTCCTGGCTCTAACGCTTTGTCATTTCCAATTACACGGTGATACTGTGCCTTTACTTCCTTCGCAGCCCAATATAGTCTCTTAATTTTTTCTTCTGATACTTTATCTCCTGTTTTGAACACAATTGATCCATCGTCGAATGTATACGTTTTTGGTAAGTATTGCTCTTTTCCTTCTTTACGTATTTTCTCTAAATCTACTGTATTCCCACTATAATCTTTACCATTATAATTTGTTGTAATTTGTTCTACCGCAACAAAATAAGGTTCACTTAAGCGCGGGTACATATGCATCGCTTGTGTAACAACCTCTAATCCTTTATTTGGATTGCTATGAAACTTCCCTAAACGGCTAGCAAAATAAATGCCATTATTAACGAGCCATTTATTTTCTGACGTTACTTCATTTAGAAGAGCAATACGATTTATTTCATTAATAAACCCATCTACTTTTCCATACCACATCGTTTCATTCGCTTCTTTACGAGCCTCAGTTAAGTACGACTGTATATCATAGTCAATACCTTGCATAATATCGTATATTGCTTGTCCCTTCATTCGATCATTTACATAAGTAGTATAATTATCATTGTATTGCTTTAAAATATTCGATGCGTATTGAACCGTTTCAACATCGCTTGAAGCATTACTAATTAATTTACCGTATGCAGATACGACTGTATCTTGTTCAACTGTACCAAGCTTAAAGTTTGGATTTTTTGCGATTGCTTTTAAAGCAGGTAAACATTTATCCTGGAAGCTTCTTTCATTTAAGTCGCTTAATTCACTATTATAAAATGCAAGATAAAAAGCTGAACGCAACACTTCAGTAAACGTTTGAATTCCTTTTGAATCATCTTTTGTAAATGTACTACCTCTATGAGCTAATTCATCTATAATGACTTGCATTTTTCCTTTATCTTTATAAAAAGCCTTTGCATCTTCATTAAACTGAAATAAGTCTGTAATTTGGTGCCACTTAATACTGCCTAACGTTTCAACCAATTCTTGATCATTCATTTTGTTTAAATCAGCCATTGAATAGCTTTCTTTAACTTGCTTTACTGCAGTTTTCTTCGTAATAGATGCTGGTCGCTGTGAAAAATCTCCTACTTTTAAACGTTCTTGAAATGATAAAGTTTCATCAACTTTTGAAATATGTCCAACTTCATCTACCGACTTTTCAATTCCAACCGGTTTCGTTTTCAACACGTTATACGGTACTTTTTCTTCCGCTGCTGCATGAGTTTGAAGTGCGCCTAACGATAAAGCCATTGTACTAATGCTAAGCATCACTTTATTGATCTTTGATTTCTTGTTCATATCCTTGCCCCCTATTTTAATATTCCATTCAAGAATTTAACATAAAATCTGGATGTAACAATATAAAATGCAATATTTCATATTATTTCTTCCTATAATTTGTACATATCGTGAACACATTGCTCTTTACCTCCCTAAAACAAATTACATCCTTTCATGTTAAAAAAAGGGAGTTTTTTGACAATTAAAAACTTAATTGTTATGATTACTATAATTGTTAACTTTATTAAATAAGGGTGGGATTCTATGATAAAAAAAGAAAACAGTGTATTTTATATCTCCTTCTTGCTAACAACATTATTCATTATATGGGGAATTACCCCAGCAAGTTGGATACAAGGCTACGATTTACAAAGTGTTACATCTTCTTTAAACTCATTTATCCTCAATAAATTTGGGTGGTTTTACTCTCTACTTATGACTACAATGATTATTTTGGCTGCTTATTTAGCATTTTCTAAGTACGGTTCTATTCGTCTTGGTAAAGATGGAGAAAAGCCAAAATATAATTATCCATCTTGGCTATCCATGTTGTTTGGGGCAGGAATGGGAATTGGACTCCTCTTTTATGGAATCGCTGAACCGATTTCACATTTTACAGATCCATTAACAGGAAAAGCAGGTACAGAAGAAAGCGCCAAACTCGCTATGCAATATTCATTTTTCCACTGGGGACTCTTTCCGTGGTCACTATACGCAATGGTCGCTTTAACAATTGCATATTTCACATTCCGCAAACAAAAAGGTAGCACTATCGGGGCTACAGTTACTCCATTATTTAATCGATCGAAAAATTCTCGTATCGGAAAAACAGTTGATATTTTAGCTGTTTTAGCCACAGTGTTTGGCATTGTACCATCTGTTGGGATTGGTGCTCAACAAATTGCTGGAGGATTAAGCTATTTATTCCCTTCCATTCATAACACTTTACTTACCCAGCTCGTACTTATAGCTATCTTCGCTGTTTTATATTTAACAAGTGCACAAACTGGCTTAGATCGTGGGATTAAATATTTGAGTAACTTGAATTTCTCTCTTGCAGGTATTTTACTCATCTCTTTCTTACTTTTAGGGCCAACCGTATTTATTATGAAATATTTCACATCTACACTCGGTTCTTATATTGGAGCTTTGCCTAGTATGGGATTAAATTTAGGAGCATTTAATGAAAAATCTTCTTCTTGGATTGAAAACTGGACTATTTTCTATTGGGGATGGTGGATTTCTTGGTCTCCATTCGTCGGCACATTTATCGCACGTATTTCTAAAGGGCGTACAATAAAAGAATTTATTTTTGGAGTTGTATTAGTCCCAACTCTTATCTGTACATTTTGGTTTGCAGTATTTGGTGGTACCGCAATTCATATGGAAATGTTCCAATCGCTTGGAATAGCTGATGAAATTGCAAAAAATGGTACAGAGATTGGATTATTTGCTGTTATTTCACATCTACCATTCTCTACATTTTTAACGATTATCGGGTTAATTTTAGTAGCCACATTTTTCGTTACTTCTGCCGATTCAGCAACATTTGTTGTTTCCATGCAAACGAGTAACGGAAGCTTATCACCGAAAAATAGTTTAAAACTTATATGGGGATTAACAATCGCGATAATTGCCGCTATTTTATTACAAGCTGGAGGATTAAATGCACTACAAATCGCAGCTATAATTGCTGCGCTACCATTTTCTATTGTAGTCGTTCTTATGGTCACTTCGCTTTTTAAAGAGCTAAAAAAAGAAGATGTTAATTCGCAAACGAAAGAAATATCTCAAAAAACAAAAAAAGTTATGTAACAATTGGCGCCTCAAATTACTTTTAAATCCGTAATAAAACCCATTCATATGAAATATCATTTTCATATGAATGGGTTTTTCACTCTATTATATAGTGTTGTAAACATGCTTTTTCCTCAAAACCTACTTTCTTGTACAATTTCATCGCACGATCATTATTCGTATTCAAACATAGTACTATCTCTCTCATCCCTTGGAAGGAGAAAATATACTGAATTGCCCCTTGTAATATCCGCTCTCCGACACCTTTTCTTCTACTATTTTCAGCGGTTGCAATAAATTCAATATTCGCTTCTTGAAACTCTGGATTTACTTCCACATATACATAACCTTCTAACTTATCATTCTTCATACTTACAAATAATTTATTCGTATTACTTAAACGTTCAATAATTTCGTTTCCGTCATAATACGTATTAGAAAATACATGATTGTGTAAAGCGATAAACTGCTCAAACACTTGTGGTAAAGCCTCTTCTACATTACATATAATACGGTGCTCCACAATATTATTTAAAACGAGAATACTATGTCGACCTTGTTCTTTTGCATGTAAATTCCTCATTAAACGGGCACAATTATTATTTTCCACATGATAAAAACCATAAAATCTCTCAATATGAAAAGGCACCTTTTCTATAAGTTCCTTCCACATATGTAAAGCAACTTCTTCCCAATTCTCTGCGATAATAAACGGTCCCCATATCTCTGCACATTTCTTTACTTCATCCACATCAAATCCTAATAAACCTATTAAATTATTATTCTCATAAGTAGCAACAAAAGATTGTTCCCAGCCTATATCTGAAAAATCATGAATAATTGTCTGTAACAACTCCTCTTTCTCATCTCCACAATAGCCAACATGATGAGTAGCATCTTTATTCATATTCGCAATAAATGCTGCCACCTCTTCAATTTTCAAAATAGAACTGACATACATAACCTCTCCTCCTTCACTAATATATTCACACCTTTTCCATTTATATCCTTCTAAAAAAGACATCACCATAAGCATATTTCAAAATGAAATCGCCATGATAATGTCTTCTCAAAAACTCATATAATCATCTTACGTTATAATAAGATAAAACGTTTTTTATTTCTTAAATAATCTCTTTCTAAATACAAACATACTCAGTGCTGAAAGAACTAACGCTATGCCTGAAAGTAATGTTGATGTATTCTCTTGTCCACCTGTTGCTCCTAATGATTTCTTACTTTCTTCTTGCTTATTAACAGCTGGTTTATTTTCTTTCACAACTTGATTATTCACGTTTTGTTCTTGGACTACTGCTGATTGATTTACCGCGTCTTTTGAACCTTCAATTTCTTTTCCTGTTTCTTTTACCTCCGCTTTCGATCCTTCAACTCCTGTTGTTGGCTCGTCCACTTCCTCTTTCGCTTCTTCAACTTCTTTCGTTGGCTCTTTTACTTCCTCTTTCACTTCTTTTACCGGTTCTTTCACTTCTTCTTGTGTACCTTCAACTTCTTTTACCGGTTCTTTTACTTCTTCTTTCGCTTCTTCAACTTCTTTTACCGGTTCTTTCACTTCTTCTTTTGTTTCTTCAACTTCTTTTGTTGGCTCTTTTACTTCTTCTTTCACTTCTTCTTTTGTTTCTTCAACTTCTTTTACCGGCTCTTTCACTTCTTCTTTTGTTTCTTCAATTTCTTTTACCGGCTCTTTTTCTTCTTCTTTTTCCACTATATTCTGTATAACTGTTCCGTTAAACCTTATGCTAATTTCATCAGAATCTAAATCAAATTTATACACCTTTTCACCTGGGGTACTCCATTTTATTACTCCGTTATTAAACGTCCCTCCCTCACTTACCAATTGAATATTTTCAATACTTTCTCCTTCTAAATCATATACAGGAACTTGAATTTCTTCGTTTATTTTTGCATCATTTAAAATGATATTTTGTCTTCCAACATCAATTGTAAACCACTGACCTAATTGTATTAACGGCCTTACATCACGAATCTCATTTCCAGCTAAATTTAAGCTAAATAAGTTTAGCATGGAACCAATAACCGTTACATCTTTAATATGATTGTCCGCAAGATTTAACCACTGTAAATTTTCCAATGAAGATAGTGGTGTTATATCTTCAATTTGATTATGAGATACATTCACATTATTCAATTGTTTCAAGTTTGAGATGAACTCAATATTTTTCAGGCCTACTCCTTCTAAAGTGAGTTTTTCTAAGTTCGTCATGTACTCTAAACCTGTTATATTTTTTATCTCATTTCCATTTTCTTTAAGTATCTCTAATTTTTTAATCTGTAATAAATCTTCTTTTGTAATAGGAGCGTTTAAATTCTCTCTACCTAAATTCTCTTTATTAATATGTTGTTGTAAAGTTTTATCGAGAATTACATTTTCCTTTTGTTCATTATCCTCTTTTATTGTTTCCTTGATTTCGTCTAATCTTTCAACAACATTTTGAATTACTGTTCCATTAAACTTAATACGATTCTCTTCTGGCTTTATATCCAACGTAAATTCGTATGTTTTTTCACCAGTAGTCCCCCATTTAACAGAACCATTATTAACTATCCCATCTTCACTCTTCAATTGAATAGTATCAAGTGGCTCTCCTTGTAAATTATAGATAGGTATTTTAACTTCCTTATCTTTTTCTACATTATCTAAAAAGATTTTTTGTCTTTGAATATCGATATATATTCTTTTTCCTAGCTCTTGAACAGGTCTAACATCACGAATTTCATTTGAACCTAGCTTTAAATCATATAAGTCTGTTAAGTGACTAAGTGGCGTTATATCTGAAATATAGTTTTCTTCTAAATTAAGTGATTGTACAGTAGATAATCTTGATAAAGGTTCGATATTTTCTAATTCATTTTTAGCAAGATCTAACTCTACTAATTTTTTCATTGATGTAATATGTTCAATATTCGTAAGTCCATTGTTACTTAAAGATAAGTTTTTTACATTTTTCAATTGCTCAATTCCAGCAAGGTTATCATTACTAATTTGATTATTTGCCACAGTCAAAGTCCTTAAAGATTTCACTGTAAATAATGGTTTAATATCTTTTATATAATTACTATTTAAATCTAGCATTTTAATCTTCTTCATTTGGCTTAATGGGCTTAAATCTGAGATTTTATTGTTTCTCAAAGTTAAAAACTCAATATGCTCTAACTCAGCCAAAGGTCCAATATCTTCAAGTTCACCATAGGTTATACTTAATGATTTTAATTGTCTCAATTTCGAGATAAATTTTATATTTTTTAACTTAACTTCTTCCAACTTTAAGTTTTCTAAGTTCGTCATATATTCTAGACCGCTTACGTCTTGTATTCCTTTATTTTTAGCTTCAACGACTATTAAAGATTTAACTTTTAATAAATCTTCCTTAGTTATTGGGGTATCTAGATTTTCTCTATTCAAATTATATTTATTAATATGCCTTTGTAGTTGCTTATCTACTATTACATTTCCAATTTCATCTTGTTGATCCACTTTATCCTCTTTATTTTCCTTTTGTTTTTCTGGAACATTGTTCTCTAAATTCAATGTATTTACTTCAAACTGTACTTGGTACTTATTGTCATAGGCCATTGTTGGAATATAAATATGCATTCGCATATTATACCTTTTTCCTAATTCCCCTACTTCAAACTGAATCACTTTCGTTCCATTTTTCTTTTTATCTTCTGATATTACTTTCACATCATGAAACACACCTGGAGTATGAATATCCTCTGTTTTCAAGTATTGAAAGAAATCACTATCACTTAACGTTGCTGTTACAATTTTCTTTCCATTCTCAATTGTTAGTTTCGGACCCTTTATATAAACAGCTGCCATAGACTCTTCATTCGTTTTATCTTTATACGCTTTAATAACAGCGTCATATGTACCATCTTCTAAACCTTGTCCCGTTTTATTCGTCTCAATTGCTACTGCCGCTAAAGCAGGTGTTGAATAAACAGCAAACGGAAGTGATAACGTCGCCACTATAATCATTGCATTTATACGTTTTCTTTTATTTTGTTTCAACTTTACATCTCCTCTGAAATATATAATTCGAAATGTAATCATTTCTCGAATAAATGATAATGATTTTCATTATCATTGTCAACTAAAAAAATAAAAAGTTTACAAAAAAAGAACCTCTTTAAAAGAGGTTATGCCATTTTCTCACCTGATTCTTCTCTAAAAAAGCTTTTCATCGCATGAAATACGTCTGCTTTTTGCTTTAAAATATAGTATCTAAAGTTTTCATCTTTAATATTTTTATAGGCTGACATGAGTGTACTGTGGCGGTTATACTGGTTCACTTCCCCATATCCAAACATATTACATTTCTTCATTAATTCTTCCACAAGCTTTACACATCTAGCATTATCTGATGTTAAATTATCACCATCTGAAAAATGGAATGGATAAATATTATAGCGGTCTGGTGAATATTTATTATCGATTAGCTCGAGTGCTTTTTTGTATACGGAGGAGCAGATTGTTCCACCGCTTTCTCCTTTTGAAAAAAATTCTTCTTCTGTAACGACTTTCGCTTCTGTATGATGAGCAATAAATTCAATATCAACTGTTTCATACTTTGTGCGTAAAAATCTTGTCATCCAGAAAAAGAAACTACGTGCCATATACTTCTCCCACATTCCCATCGATCCACTCGTATCCATCATCGCTAACACAACAGCCTTTGAATCTGGCTTTAATACTTCATTCCAAGTACGGAACTTTAAATCTTCTTGATGAATTGGATGGAAAGATGCTTTACCACGCATCGCATTTCGTTTATATGCGGATATCATTGTTCGTTTCTTATCGATATTTCCCCATAATCCTGTTTTTCTAATGTCATTAAATTCAACATGTTCAATCCGGTTTTCATCTATTTCTTTTCTCTTTAAATTAGGCAGCTCTAACTCTCTGAAAAACGCTTGCTCTAATTCTAAAATAGAGACTTCAGCTTCATAGTAATCTTCCCCAGCTGCATCTCCTGCTCCTTGCCCTTTTCCTGGCCCTTTTTGTTTTTGACCACCTGATCCATCTCTCGCAACGACATCACCAACTTTGCTGTCACCGTTTCCTTGCCCAACATGTTTATTTTTATCATAATTGTATCTAATCTTATATTCATCTAGAGAACGAATTGGTATTTTTACAACATCCTTGCCATTAGACATAACTATACTTTCTTCTGTTACAAGATCGGGTAAATTATTCTTAATTGCCTCTTGTACTTTTTCTTGATGGCGCTGTTGGTCGTCATATCCTTTGCGATGGAGGGACCAGTTTTCCTGTGAAATCGTATAATTTGGTTGATTTTCTTCGCCCATTCCTTTCCCTCCTTACTGTAATTGTCTTCCTGTATGAACAGCAAGCTACAAATTTTGTTCTGTAATGTGCAAGCTAGAATATTTGAAAGGTAACTGCCCATAGAAAATCATCCCATAAACATTTATAACGTTTTTCATACAATACCCCGAGCATCCTAAACAAAATTTTGCCACTCACATAATAGAAAGAAATATTCAGCCACTGATAAGAAAGAAACACAATGCATTGTTGCACACATTTTTACTTTGCAACATATTGTATTGTGTTGGCTTTTTTCGTATGAATGGTTGGTTACTCTATCATATGCATATTGTAAAAATAATTGACAATAAATTCATGAAATTGCATCTTAATTTATTACATTTGGACAAGGTATGACACTTTACACACATATGAACGGATAATAAAACGCTGTCCCGCAAAATACAAGAGACAGCGTTTTGTTATCAAACTATCGGTTTAACAAGCTACCTACATAGCGTAGTAATTCATTTGCTGAAGAAGAATTATAGCCATGCTCATCAATTAAACGTGCAACAACATCATTGATTTTCTTAAGCTGATTTTCGTCCGGTGTCTTCGTTGATGTTGTAATTTTCACTATATCTTTTAAATCAGCAAATAGTTTTTTCTGAATCGCTTCACGAAGACGTTCATGTGAATTATAATCAAAGCGTTTTCCTTTACGGGCATAAGCAGAAATGCGAATTAAAATCTCTTCACGGAATGCTTTCTTAGCATTTTCTGAAATTCCAATTTGCTCTTCAATTGAGCGCATTAGTTTTTCATCTGGACTCATTTCTTCCCCTGTTAACGGATCACGTAATTTCGATTTATTGCAGTACGCCTCGACGTTATCTAAGTAATTATCCATAAGCGTCTTAGCTGATTCTTCATATGAATAAACAAACGCTTTTTGTACTTCTTTCTTCGCGATTTCATCGTATTCTTTTCTCGCTAATGAGATGAAATTCATATAACGTTCACGGTCTTCATTACTAATCGATGGATGCTGATCCAGCCCATCTTTTAAAGATCTAAGTACATCTAACGCGTTAATAGATGGTACCTCTTTTCGAATGATTGTAGACGAAATTCGGTTAATGACATAACGAGGATCAATCCCCTTCATACCTTCATCTTGATATTCGCGTTGTAATTCTTCTACATCAATCGCATTATAACCTTCTACCGTTTCTCCATCATACAAACGCATCTTTTTAATTAAATCAATATCCGGACGCTTCGGATCTTTTAAACGAGTTAAAATAGTGAACATTGCTGCAACGCGAAGTGTATGTGGTGCAATGTGAACATTCGACACATCACTTTCACGAATCATTTTTTCATAAATATGTTCTTCTTCACTTACTCGTAAATTATAAGGAACTGGCATTACAATAATTCTTGAGTGTAATGCTTCATTTTTCTTATTTGCTATAAATGAGCGATACTCTGTTTCATTCGTATGCGCTACAATTAATTCATCTGCTGAAATAAGCGCAAATCTTCCCGCTTTGAAATTCCCTTCTTGCGTAAGCGATAATAAGTGCCATAAAAACTTCTCATCGCATTTTAACATCTCTTGGAACTCCATCATTCCTCGGTTTGCCTTATTTAATTCTCCATCAAATCGATACGCACGGGGATCTGATTCTGAACCATATTCTGCAATCGTAGAAAAGTCCAGACTACCTGTTAAATCTGCAATATCCTGTGATTTTGGATCAGACGGGCTAAATGTACCAATCCCTGTACGGCGATCTTCAGAGAAGAAAATACGCTCTACAACTACATCCTCAATTCTTGATCCGTATTCTTGCTCTAAACGCATGACATTTAGTGGTGATAAATTCCCTTCAATTCTAACTCCATACTCATCAAAGAAATCATCTCGTAAATGATGTGGAATTAAATGCAGTGGATCCTCATGCATTGGGCATCCTTTAATTGCAAAAATTGCTCCGCGATCTGTTCTTGAATATGTTTCTAATCCTCGTTTCAACATCGTAACTAACGTTGATTTCCCTCCACTAACAGGACCCATTAATAATAAAATTCTTTTTCTAACATCTAATCGTTTTGCAGATGGATGAAAATATTCCTCTACAAGACGTTCTAGAGCATCCTCTAATCCAAAGAGCTGATTACTAAAGAAGTTATACTTTCTTCTACCATCAACTTCTTCAATTCCGGCATCTTTTATCATATTGTAAATGCGAGAGTGTGCTGTTTGAGCCACCCATGGTCTTTCTTTCACAAGCTCCAAATACTCCGCAAACGTACCTTCCCATTGTAAACGTTCTTCTGCTGCTCGATGCTGTTCAATCTTTTTTAGAATATCCATTATAGCTCCTCCCCCATCTCCTTGTTCAATCGGATTATTATAAAAGGTATGCTAGGATGTCCTTAAACATTCTTTAAATCAAAACGAAATATATAATAGCACGCTAAAATTCTCTCCAAAATTCAAAGAAAATTCTGTATAATATAGGTATTAACGTTTTTACACTGCTATTCATTATAAATAAATTCTTTTCTTCTAAGAACCTTACATACATTTTGGGTAATAAATAAAACTCGTGAACCGAAAAAAGTAAGGAGGATATTAGTATGAAATTATTATTAATTTTAGGTGTATCACTCACATTTCTTACAGCGATTTTTACATCCGGTTACAATGACAAACCAGGTACACATAAAAAATGATGTGCTTTTAGCACATCATTTTTTATGCATTATTTATAATACATATTTTCCATATCATATTTGGATAGTGGTCGGCTATAATAATAACCTTGTACAAGCTTCACATTCTTTTCTTTCAAAAACTGTATTTGCTCCTTTTTTTCTACTCCCTCTGCAATTACATTCAATTCTAAAGTATGAGCTAAATGAATAATTGCAGCTGTAATATTCGTATCACGTTCATCTATATGTATACCTTCCATAAAAGAACGATCAATTTTTAAAGTATCAATTGGATATGTTTTTAAGTAACTTAAAGATGAATAGCCTGTTCCAAAATCATCTAAATGAATCTTTAAATTTTGTTCTTTTAATTGTAGTAACACTCTCTTCGATATATCTTTATGTATAAGAGCTCCTTCTGTAACCTCTATCGCTAATAAATGAGCTGGTACATTGTACTTATTTAAAGCCCGTGTAATCATCTCTATTAATGTAATAGAGCGAAAGTGTCTAGCTGAAATATTAACTGCAATTGGGACCACTTCATATCCTTTATTTAACCATTCGCGCAGTTGCTGACACACTTGATTTACTACCCATTCATCGAGCTTAATAATAAATCCTGTTCTTTCTGCCAACGGAATAAATTGGTTTGGAGAAACAAATCCTAATTCCTTATTCTCCCACCTTATTAAAGCTTCCATACTAGCTATTTTTTTCGTCTCAATATTAATTTGTGGCTGATAATATAAGAAAAATTCATTTTTTTCTATAGCACGATGTAACTGGTTTTCTATTATAAACCTTTGTTCACGCTCACAGTCTAATCCACTACAATAAAAATGATAATGTCCTTTTCCTTTGTCTTTTGCTTTTTCTAAGGCAGCATCGACTCTCTGAAATAGTATTTTTTCATCTTCTCCATCTGCTGGAGCCATTACAATTCCAATTGACGCACTTAAATATACATCTTCTTTCTCAATTACAAAATATTCACTAATATTTTTCAGTATGCTTTTTGCAACTTCCTCTACACATTCTTTCGTTATATTTTCTATCAACATAACAAATTGATCATCGTGTTCTCTAAATAAGTGCATACCTTCTATTTTTAGATTGCTTAAACATTCTGTCACTTTTTGTAATACTTTATCTCCCTCTTTATGACCAAATGTATCATTAATACGATGAAACTCATCTAAATCTATAAATACAAGCGCAAAATTTATACTCTCTTTTAAAAAAGTATTTAACTTATTTGTACATGAAATTCTATTCATTAATCCTGTTAACTGGTCATAGTAAGCTAAATATTCTGTTCGCATTTCGTTTAATACTTGCCTTGTAACATCTCTCGTAACAATATACACTCCAACAATTTCACCGTTCACAATAATCGGGATAGTTCTCAAAGAAATATATAGCTCGTACCCTTCTTTATGAACATATTTCTTTGAAACAATTTGTTTTGCTTTTCCTTGCATCGATCCCTTAAATATAATTTGAAAATCTTTTTCATATTCTTTATTAATAAATTCAAAAATAAATTTATTATTTAATTCCTCATACCGGTATCCAAATATTTCATACGTTGCCGGATTTGCATATGTAACTCTCCCTATAGAATCTATAGATATAATTGAGTCATTATTATATTCCAGTAACGACTTAAATAACATTTGTTTTTCCTCTATCTCTGTCTTCTCCTCAATTTGAGCTGTAATATCTCTTGTAATACAAATAACAAATTGACATATTCCTTCTTCATCGCAGACAGGATTAAGTGAAGATTCATAATGTATCTCACCTTTTGGTAATTTGACTACATCACAAAAAGTGTGTGCTTTCGCTTCTCTCACTACTTTTTCATATTGCCTTTGCAATATCCCCGCTATATCTTTCGGTAATACTTCTGCAAAAGTTTTTCCATAGCACTCTTCGCTTAACCTAGCATAATCCATTCCTATTTTATTCACATACATATATTTAAACGTTTCATCATCAATAACTTTCAATATAAATACTAAATCTTGAATAGCATGTAATAACCCTTGTCTAATTAAATCCATATCTATCATACTTAAAAAGGTATTTTGATTACTATATTCTTCCTTCATATTTATCTCAACCCGTCTTATCTATTTTTAATCATATATCCCATTCTATATGATTATGTCCTCTCTTTTAAACGTATGATCACATATTATTTTTATTTTATAAAAAAAAGTCGCCATATGGCGACTTTTAATAAACGATTTCTAAATCTAATCCAGGGTAATTTTGTTGACGGAATGCTTCATAAATTAAAATTGCTGCTGTATTAGATAAATTTAATGAACGTACTTTATCTGTCATTGGAATACGTAAACAATGATCAAAGTTTTCTTCGATTACATTAGCTGGTAAGCCGTTTGTTTCTCTTCCAAATACAAAATAGTAATCCTTCTCGCGCTTGCTATAGTCAAACGCTGTATGAGCTTTCTCGCCATACTTCGTTAAATAGAAGAATTCACCATCTTTATTTTTTTCATAAAATTCTTCAATTGAATCATAATACGTAATTTTCACGTGCTGCCAATAATCTAATCCGGCACGCTTTAACATTTTATCATCCGTTGAAAATCCAAGCGGTCTAATCAAATGTAATTCTGTTCCAGTTGCTGCACAAGTACGAGCAATATTTCCTGTATTTGCTGGAATTTCTGGCTGATATAAAACAACATGTACTCCCACGCGATATTCACCTCTGTTTTTTGTCTACTACGTATTATACCACTTGAGCGAAAAATCTCTACCCATTAATAATATGAAAGAATTTATATTTCATTTGTGGTGTATATTTACTAGAGTCTTCATAGTTCCAATAACGTCGACGGCTATTTGCTGAATGTGCATTTACAAGCGGCATACCATCTGCATCTTTTGCTACTACAATCGTCGTATGATTCCATCTTCCGTCATCCTCGAAATCATAAGCAATTACATCTCCAAGAATAAGTTCTTCTGGCCTCTCTACCGACTCTGCTCGAAGTCCTGTTGTAGCACCTGACAAATACCAATAAAAAGAATGTGCAACAGCCCAGCTCCAACTCCACTGATTCTCCCTTTGCCACCATCCTTTACGAATATTAGGATATCCGTTCATAGGTACTTCTCCAGTATGAAGACATTGAGAAATGAAATTCGTACAATTATCAGGGAAATTACGATACATAGGATTTCGGTCATCCCACCAACGCTCTGCATATTTCACTGCCTCTAAACGATTATACTGATAAGAACCGTACTTCTCTTTCGTAATTTCCCTTTCTAATGTCTCACCCATTCTAATTTCTTCTGACACTTCAATATCATAATCGCCTATAATCCGACTATTATTTAAACAAACTCTTCGTTTTAATTGTTCCTCTTCAATATAAAATAATTCTTTATGCTTAATTAAATATTTAAAATGTATTTGATAATCAATTTCTTGATGGTCATTACTATTTAATTGTCTAATGAAAGAAACATCCGCAATTGCTTTCACTATATGTGCACTACGCCTTTGAAACAATTGTTTCTTTCTCTGTGCCATTTGTAGTAAATCCTCAGCAATACCATCCACGTCTGTTCGTTTCTCTGTGATATATGCTAAAAACTGTTGTACTTGCTTTTCAATATTCATTTTTACAGCCATTTCGTTTCCCTCCCATATTACAATATGAAAAAGGGAAATATTATCTACTCTTTTTTCTGTGCTAACAATTCAAGCCCGCGATTCATTTCATGAAGTACTTCTTCATCTTTCTCACGTTCCATCGCTTTCTCAATCGCTTCGCCTACTCCATCTCCCCCAATTTTCCCAAGTGCCCATGCTGCCGTTCCGCGCAATACCGGTCTTGGGTCATCTTTCATAACACCAATTAAATCAGGAATTGCCGATGCTTCTTTAAAATGTGCTAATGCTAAAATCGCATTTCTTTGCAGTGGCTTTTTCCCTCTCCATGACCCTGACATAATCCCATATTTCTCTTTAAAATCACGATTACTAATTGTTAAAAGTGGCGTTAATAATGGTTTAACTAGCTCAGGATCCGGCTCCATCTCAGGATGATTATGAAAATCCATTCCTTTGTTTTTCGGGCAAACAGTCTGACACGTATCACATCCATATATACGATTTCCTATTTTATCGCGATATTCTTCAGGTAGGAATCCTTTCGTCTGTGTTAAAAACGCAATACACTTCTTCGAATCTAACTGTCCCCCCTGTATTAAAGCACCTGTAGGACAAATATCGATACATTTCGTACAGCCCCCGCATTGATCTTCTATCGGCTTATCTGGCGGGAATGGAACATTTGTAATCATTTCCCCTAAGTATACGTACGAACCGAATTCAGGTGTAATAATAGCACAGTTTTTCCCACTCCAGCCAATGCCTGCACGCTCTGATACAGCTCGATCACTTAATTCACCTGTATCAACCATGGACTTCACTTCTATATCTGGAAGTTTTTCAATTAAATATGCTTCTAATTTTTGCAAACGATCTCGTAAAACAAGATGATAATCTTGTCCCCAAGAAGCACGGCAAAAAATTCCACGGCGTTCTCCACGCTTACTTAATGGTGCATTTTTTAATTTTGAAGGATATGCTAAAGCAATCGCAATAATTGATTTAGCACCCGGTAATAAAAGTTGCGGATTCGTTCTCTTCTCTATATCAGGCTCTTCAAATCCAGATTGATAATTTAATTGTTGTTGCTGGATTAAGCGCTGCTTTAATTCCTCAAAAGGAGAAGCACTCGCAAAGCCTATTTTATCTATGCCAATTGTTTTACTATACGCAATTACATCTTGCTTTAATTGTTCAAAATCCACTCTTAATCGCCTCCTCAGATGAATCCATCATCCCTTATGTAACGACTTTATTGGTTAGTAATTCACTTTTGGAATACTATTATTTACTTCTATTTTCGCATGTAATTATATTTTTCAAACATTAAAAAACGCAATGCCTCGTTTATCTCGGAAACGAAACACTGCGTTGATCACAATTTATAGAAAAACATTTAATAAAATTTGGAGCGGGTGAAGAGAATCGAACTCTCGACCAGAGCTTGGAAGGCTCTTGTTTTACCACTAAACTACACCCGCAAATATGAATTACATATAAGATATTAGAATAACTTATGTAAAGTAGTATAGCATGTTAAAAAAATAGAGGCAAGAATTTTATCGAAAAAAGTCGAAAAAGTGATGAGAGACCTCATCACTTTTTCAATTCTTTATCAATGGCCTTCTTCATACTATCGAAATCAGGGTTTGCAAGATTTCCGTTTACATATACTGAAGGAGCACCTTGAACTTTTAATTTTTGAGCACGATCTGAATCTTTACGTACTTTTTCTGTAATTTCTTTACTGTGTAAATCTTTCTTAAATTGCTCTACATCAACTTTTGGAAGTTTCTCTTTCACAATGCTAAGAAGCAAATCTTCTGTAATCCATTCTTCCGTATCTTTCTTTTGATTTTGATAAATCTCATCATAGAAAATCCAGAATGAATCTTTATCTTGTTTATAAATTGCTTCACCAGCTGCTGCACCTAAATCCGAGTCTTTTCCGATAAATGGGAAGTTAATAAAATATAACTGCACTTTGCCTTTATCAATATACTCTTCTTTTAATCGAGGTAATACTGTTACATCCCAAGTACGACAAGCAGGACATTTAAAGTCTCCAAATTCAACTACCTTAACTGGAGCATCATCTTTCCCTAAAGATTGTTGCGTGGAATAAGCAAACATCTCATTCCCTTTATCTTTTTTGTCATTTATGATGCTATACGCAATTGTTCCAATTACAATCAATACTGCGATAGAAAAAACTATACCAAGAGCCATGAGTTTATTTGATTTCATATACATTCCTCTTTAAATTCATATTCTGTATACAGCATTGTACACAATACACATAATATCAACACTTATATACGTCACGCAATGAACACGCTCACATAAATTACAAAAACACAATAATTGTGACGATATTGTGTCACAATTTGTCACAATTTATTCAAAAAAAGAAGCTCCTCTGTAGGAACTTCTCTTAACTTACTGCTTTTTTACGCGCACTATTTAACATCGACTGCTCTATTTTTATATCATGACGAATTACTAATTTCTCACTAACTGCTTGAACATACTCATCATGGCTTATATAGCCTTCTTTCTCCATTAGTCTCAACACAACATTTCGTCTCTCTACTGCTTTATCATAATTTTGGGCAGGTGAGTAATAAGCAGGTGCTTTTACTACAGCAGCCATCATTGCACTTTCAGCCAACGTTAATTGGTTCACCTTTTTACCGAAGTAAAGGTTTGCTGCTTTTTCAATTCCCCATGCTCCTTCACCATAATAAATGTTACTTACATATAATTTTAAAATTTCATCCTTCGTAAATGTGCGTTCAATTTTTTTCGTATAAAAAATCTCTTTCCACTTACGAGAAAATGTACGCTCATTAGTTAAAAAAGCATTTTTAGATAGCTGCTGTGTAATCGTGCTTCCTCCTTGCACGACACCACCAGCCTTTATATTCTCAACAGAGGCCCTAATAATTGCTATATAATCTAAACCGTTATGATGATAAAATCTTTTATCTTCTGTCGCAATAAATGCATGTGTTAATGATTCTGGCACCTCTAAATTAGCCGGTACATGTAATTTACTAATGTCACTTTTCTCAATCATTACATTTCCAATGAATAATAACGTACAACTTAACAATAATAATAATATAATGGCTTTATAAAAAAGTTTAGTCATTGGATTTAATGCAACTTTTTGATGATAGTTCACCCTAGATAATACTCGTTCTTTCATCTTGAACACCTCTTTTCCACACAGCATATAACTCTTACTTTAAGAATACATTGTTGTAAAAAAATATCCCATCGATTTCTCTTACACGTACCTTACATCATTGTAAGGTATAAAGTGAAACTTTAATCAGCCCTCACCAATCACGTTCCCGGCAAATAGCGGGGTAAAAAAGTATTGTATCACAGACCTTTTTTATCTACTATTCATCTGAAATATTGAATATAGATTATATTCAATCACGAATAACCAATAACAGAGTAAGCCTTAAGGCTATTATATTTTCACTTTATACTTTAATTATATCATCTACAAATATATGTACTTTTGAGTATCTAGTAATCTTAATGTATATAACATATACATTATACAGAACAAACGTTCTGTAAATCAATACTAACACTATTATTATTTTGACCTTTTTCTTAAACAGTATACAAAAAAGAGTAGTGATTTGAATGTATCTCAAATCAGCTACTCTTTTCTTTACAATCTTCCTATTAAATTATATGGCTGTACTTCCCACGTTTCATACGGAATACAATGTGTTGCTCTCATTGCATCAAGCGTTCTGGATTTCATATGAGGACGAGTTATATACTCATCTATGTTCTCTTCATTTAAATCAACAAATTTAGCCTCTTGTATTTCTTCAGGTTGAATTTTTATTTCGCCACTCACATATGCTACTTTAAAAACAACAGCTAGAATGTGCATAGAGGCATTATAATAAACCCCGGTAATTCCGATAGGCTTCACCGTTAACCCTGTTTCCTCTTTTATTTCCCTACAGACAGCTTGATCGAGTGCTTCTCCTTCTTCTACCTGTCCTCCTGGCATTTCCCACGTATCAGCTCGCCAGTGTACCTTTGTTAATAACACTTCATTTTTCTCATTTGTTAAATAACCTGCTACGGCAACTATATGCTTTGGTGTCTTATGTTCCATACTAAGCCTCCTAGAAATAATGGTTATTTCATATATCCCTATAAGCATATTCCCTATCTACACCAAAATACCTTTAATAATTCATCACCTTAATTAACTTCATAAAAAAAGCCCCTATTCGTTAAACGAAAAGGGGCTTTCATCGTATTACTCTCCTAAGTCTACGTTGTGGTAAACTTGTTGTACATCTTCTAAATCTTCTAATGCATCAACCATTTTCTCAAATTGTACTTGAGCATCTTCAGGAAGTGTAACATCACTTTGTGCAAGCATTGTTAATTCTGCAACTGTAAATTCTTCAACACCAGCACCTTTAAGTGCAGATTGTACTGAATGGAATTGATCTGGTTCAGCATACACGATAACAGCATCTTCTTCTTCTAGAATGTCACGTGCATCTACATCTGCTTCCATTAAAATTTCAAGAACTTCATCTGATGTTTTACCTTCAAGGCCGATAACAGCTGTCGCATCAAACATGTAAGCTACAGAACCGTTTACACCCATGTTACCACTGTTTTTGCTAAATGCAGCTCGTACATCTGCTGCAGTACGGTTTACGTTATTTGTAAGTGTATCTACAATAACCATAGCTCCATTTGGTCCAAATCCTTCATAACGAAGCTCGTCATAATTTTCCTCTGAACCGCCTTTTGCTTTTTCAACTGCACGATCAATAATTGTTCTTGGTACATTGTATGTTTTCGCACGTTCTAATACGACTCTAAGCGCTTGATTTGATTCTGGATCTGGCTCGCCTTGTTTTGCCGCCACATAAATTTCACGTCCAAATTTCGCGTATATACGGCTTGTATTTGCATCTTTTGATGCTTTTTTGTCTTTAATATTGTTCCATTTACGGCCCATACTTTCCACTCTCTTTCTCGTTTTAAATCTACATAAAAATATTAATATGAAATATAATGTGTGTTCAACACATTTTTAAAAGAAATATAAAAAGTTCATTTTTGATTCATATTACAGACATAATATAAATCACTATCATTTTGTTCTTTCGACAAGTTATATTATACATGAATTCCTAAGTTTATTACGAATTTTAGCATCACATAATATAATTTAACAAAAAAGACTCTAACATTTCTATTAGAGTCTTTTTATATTGCAGATACCGATTTCCATAATATCCCCATAATTACTTTCTATTGTTGTACAATAAAAATAGGGAAAAATTTGAAGAAAAGGTAGAGGGGGAATTATGACACATTCAAATGAGAAAAAATTACATGCTTTTAAAGGAATAGGAGAGAAGTTAAACCCAACTATCTATCAAGTAAGATTCATGAAATTAGATGAACCAATCCAATTTGAGGCGTTTCCTGAATTGAAGGAATTAGGGGACTGGTTGAGTACTTCAACGCACATGTGGTCGTGCCACTCAACTATGTACAAATACAACAGAGAAAAGTTTGAAAAGAAGTTTTTAGAAATTACGAAATTAACAGCTGATCATGTACTAATATCTACTGGTGGTGTCGGATTTAACTTCATGTCACCCGGGTGGAGAAATTCTCTCTAGAGTGCTCGAAGGGCATATTATAGAATACCGCAATTAAAAGGATAAAATTGAATGTTTGTTTTTATCCTTTTAATGTTTCGCAGTTTACTCACCGTACACTTTTTGTGCTTATTTTGTCATGTAATGAAAAGAAAACACAAAAAAACTCTATACTAATTGTATAGAGTTTTTTACGACGTTCATGATACCGATGGTCGGGGTCGAACCGACACTCCCGAAGGAACACGATTTTGAGTCGTGCGCGTCTGCCAATTCCGCCACATCGGCACAAAAGAAAAGGCGGCAACCGGATTTGAACCGGTGATAAAGGTTTTGCAGACCTCTGCCTTACCACTTGGCTATGCCGCCATATTAAATTTTATTGGAGCGGAAGACGGGATTCGAACCCGCGACCCCAACCTTGGCAAGGTTGTATTCTACCACTGAACTACTTCCGCAAAAATGGCTGGGCTAGCTGGATTCGAACCAGCGCATGACGGAGTCAAAGTCCGTTGCCTTACCGCTTGGCTATAGCCC
>NZ_JBXAHT010000006.1:0-21526 GCF_058795375.1 Bacillus sp. GW823-FHT06A10
AAAGTTAGTTTGTCTAGCATCTAAAAATAAAAATTGACGTTTCACGTTGTTTGTTTCGTTCAGTTTTCAAAGAACTAAAAGCGGGTGAAGAGAATCGAACTCTCGACCAGAGCTTGGAAGGCTCTTGTTTTACCACTAAACTACACCCGCGTGGTCGGGAAGACAGGATTTGAACCTGCGACCCCCTGGTCCCAAACCAGGTGCTCTACCAAGCTGAGCCACTTCCCGTAATTGGCGCGCCCGAGAGGAGTCGAACCCCTAACCTCTTGATCCGTAGTCAAACGCTCTATCCAATTGAGCTACGGGCGCTTATTCATGATGTTTTTTCGTCGTTGTATTTTGGCGACTCAATTATCTTATCACACTACATTTTCAAATGCAAGTACTTTTTTAAGATTTTTTTGATGCGGCCGAGAGGACTTGAACCTCCACGGGGTTTCCCCCACTAGGCCCTCAACCTAGCGCGTCTGCCGTTCCGCCACGACCGCGCGGAAAAAACAAAAAGTGAGCCATGAAGGATTCGAACCTTCGACCCTCTGATTAAAAGTCAGATGCTCTACCAACTGAGCTAATGGCTCGTAAATGGCTGGGCTAGCTGGATTCGAACCAGCGCATGACGGAGTCAAAGTCCGTTGCCTTACCGCTTGGCTATAGCCCATCGAAAAAATATCTTATTTTCAAAGACAAATGTTATTGTACCATAATGTCCAATAAAAAACAACTGCCAATTAGCAGAAGTTAAAATGGCGGTCCCGACCGGGGTCGAACCGGCGATCTCCTGCGTGACAGGCAGGCATGTTAACCACTACACCACGGGACCATTTGGTTGCGGGGACAGGATTTGAACCTGCGACCTTCGGGTTATGAGCCCGACGAGCTACCGTACTGCTCCACCCCGCGATAATACTATTCATATAAAATTCATATGGTGGAGGATGACGGGATCGAACCGCCGACCCCCTGCTTGTAAGGCAGGTGCTCTCCCAGCTGAGCTAATCCTCCGAAGTGGTGACCCGTACGGGATTCGAACCCGTGTTACCGCCGTGAAAGGGCGGTGTCTTAACCACTTGACCAACGGGCCAATATGTATGGCAGAGAAGAAGGGATTCGAACCCTCGCACCGCGTTAGCGATCTACTCCCTTAGCAGGGGAGCCCCTTGAGCCACTTGGGTACTTCTCTGTATGGCTCCGCAGGTAGGACTCGAACCTACGACCGATCGGTTAACAGCCGATAGCTCTACCACTGAGCTACTGCGGAATAATGAAGACAATTTGTATCTTATAAAAATTCTTTCTGTAAGTCAAGAAGTTTTTAACAACATCTTGTTCAAACGTGACATGTTTATAATATACTGGATTGCGTTTTTACTGTCAAGATGTTTTCGATATCGGTTTGAGTTTCCCTTTACACTTTCCGCAGACATATCTTTTTGTATTTATTTGACGCCTTCTTACATATTGAAGTAAACACTCCATACATTCATACTTATAAATCTTTTTTTCCTTCTCTTCATTAATCATTCGTTTACAAAAACGAGGTGCATCAACTTTCTTTAACAACTCACGAAAATCTCTGTCCCTGTGCTTATACCCTCTTCCTGTAATATGCAAGTGATAATGACACAGTTCATGTTTGATGATTCCGATTAACTCCTCCTTACCATACATTTCGTAATATCGATAATTCAGTTCAACATTGTGACTCTTCAACAAATAACGCCCACCAGTTGTACGCAGCCTACTATTGAACGTTGCTTTATGTAAAAACGGCATTCCGAAGTATTGTAGCGATACTTCTTCCACTAGCCGTTGAATTTCTCCCTCGCCCATTCTCATTCCTCCTAAACAAAAAAATATTTTTACACTTTTCACGCTTCTTATACATATATTAAATAGTACATATACCCATCCTCATTCAAGACGCGTGGTTTCTAAAAACACAACATGAATAGAAATCCACTCACCAACCTCTCATCAATAGCACTTTAGATTTTTGAGAGTAGGATTAAACAAGGAGGGATTCCTATGCCTACGTGGCTAAAAAAACAGATGCAACGTGCATATTTCGAAAAAAACCGGTATCAAATTAAATTGCTAAATGAATGCTGGTTTTATTATAGCAAAATACATCAAAACTCATAATCCATTACACTTTTTATTCTATAAAAAAAGAGCAGTTTCATCTGCTCTCTTCTCTTACTATTCAATCGGCAACATAGATAGTGCAACGCGTCCTTTTTTTGTATCAATATCATCTACCCATACTTTTACAATTTGTCCTACTGATACAACATCTAACGGATGCTTTACAAACTGTTTACTAAGCTTAGAAATATGCACTAAACCATCTTGCTTTACGCCTACATCAACAAAAGCACCAAAATCAACAACGTTACGCACTGTTCCTTCTAGTTCCATACCACGTTTTAAATCTTCTAATTTCAAAATCCCTTTTTTCAGAAGTGGTTTAGGCAACTCATCCCTCATATCTCGTTCTGGGCTAATGAGCGCATCTATAATATCAACTAACGTCGGCTCCCCAACCCCCGTTTCTTGAGACAACTTAGAAATCTCTACTTCTTCCAATCTCTTTTGTAATTGCGGTTGTCCTACGTCATCTATCGATAACCCTAAACTCTTCAATAACAATTCAACATTTTTATATTGTTCGGGATGAATACCTGTTCGATCTAATGGATTCGCTCCTTCTAATATACGCAAGAAACCTATACATTGTTCGTACGTCTTTGCACCTAAACGTGGGATTTTCTTTAATTCCGTGCGCTTTGTGAATTTCCCATCCTCTTCTCTCTTTGCCACAATATTTTTCGCAACAGTTTTCGATAAACCTGAAACATATTGTAACAATGCAACCGAAGCCGTATTTACATTAACCCCAACTTGGTTAACAGCTGTCTCTACTACAAATGTTAATGACTCATTCAATCTCTTTTGAGATACATCATGTTGGTATTGTCCAACCCCAACTGATTTAGGATCAATTTTCACAAGTTCAGCCAGTGGATCTTGCAGACGTCTTCCAATAGAAACGGCACTTCTCTCTTCAACCTGTAAATTCGGGAATTCTTCACGAGCTAAATCAGAAGCTGAATATACACTAGCACCCGCTTCATTTACAATAATATAAAAGACTTCCTGTTTCACACTTTGTAATACATCTACTATAAATTCCTCTGTTTCTCTAGATGCTGTCCCATTACCAATTGCAATCATTTCAACTTGATATTTATCTATAATAGAAAGAACTTTCGTTTTTGCGTCATCATATTTACGAACAGGCGGATGCGGATAAATAACATCAATATGTAGTACTTTCCCCGTATCATCTACTACAGATAATTTACAACCAGTTCTATATGCCGGGTCTACTGCTAGCACGACTTTCCCTTTCATCGGAGGTTGTAATAATAAGTTACGTAAGTTCTCAGAGAAAATATGTATCGCTTGTTCTTCAGCTGTTTCTGTTAATTCTTTACGAATTTCTCTTTCAATTGAAGATTGAATTAATCGTTTATAACCATCTTCAATCGCTAATTGTACATAATGCGCACTTTTAGAATCGTTATCACGAATTACTTTCTTATATAAGAAATTTAATATCTCATCTACTGGTGGGACAACAGAAACTCTCAATATATCTTCTTTCTCACCACGATTCATTGCTAATACACGATGTGGTACTACTTTTTGCAATGGTTCTTCATAACTGTAATACATTTCATATATATTCTTTTCATCTTTTTCTTCACCTTTTACAGACGAAGACATAATACCTTTTCTAAAAGTAATATTTCGAATCCAACTACGATACGTAGCTTCATCTGAAATCATTTCTGCAATAATGTCTTGTGCACCTTGTAAAGCTTCTTCTGCAGATTGCACTTCTTTCTCTGCATTAATAAATTCCACTGCCTTTTTAGCCGGATCTTCTTTCTTATATAACAACAACCATTCAGCTAACGGTTCTAACCCTTTTTCTTTTGCAATCGTTGCTTTCGTTCTTCTTTTCTCTTTATATGGACGATATAAATCTTCTACTTCCTGCAACTTTGTAGCTTTAACAATTTGCTGTCTCAGCTCTCCTGTCAGTTTTCCCTTCTCATCAATAAGACGAATAACTTCTTCCTTCCTATCTTCAAGTTGCATCATATATTGCCATCTCTCTAAAATCGCACGAATTTGCACCTCATCTAAAGAGCCTGTCCATTCTTTTCGGTAACGAGCAATAAATGGAACTGTGTTACCTTCTTCTGTTAATTGAATAACATGACGAACTTGCTTTTCGCTAAAGCCTAATTCTTTCACTAACATTTTCATTAACGCTTGTCGATTATCTACCATTTCCATATACAACCGTAACCTCCTCTATAATAAAAAAAGTTGCCCTTCAAAGAGAGCAACTTAAACTGCCGATTTAAAAATCTATTAGTCCTAAACTAATTTGTAACGCTTCATCTACACGACTCATCATCACTTCATCTAAATGAGTGATTTTGTCCGTTAAGCGTTGCTTATCGATTGTTCGAATCTGCTCAAGTAAAATAACAGAATCTCTCTCAAAACCATACTTTTTCGCATCAATTTCCACATGAGTGGGTAATTTTGCTTTTTGAATCTGTGCAGTAATAGCCGCTACAATCACCGTTGGACTAAAACGATTTCCGATGTCATTTTGAATGACAAGAACCGGACGAACGCCTCCTTGCTCAGAACCAACAACTGGGGAAAGGTCTGCAAAATACACGTCGCCGCGTTTTACAATCAAAATATTACCCCCCGCTAACTAAGCGTTCTACTGTATGAGCTGCTTCATACTCCGCTAAGAAAGCTTCAGATGCAATACCAAGATTAATTTTTCCCATTTCAATATACCCACGTCGCATTGATTCATGTTGGTAGCGTTTCTTCGTCTTATGTTGACGCAATAACAATTGTGTTGCCTGGCAAATTAGTTCATGGCGATTCTTATTCTCTTGTTTTCCAATTCCGTCCAATTCCGTTACCATTTGCTTTGGCAACCGAACCACGATTTCAGTAGTTACACTTGATTCGGACACAAAAATACACCTCCACCGTCAACTACACACCCAAATATATATATGACACCTATTGTAATAATACCATTGTATGGAGCCTGTTGCAAAGACTTCCTTATTCCTTGCTTATGTTTTCCAATTCATAAACAAAACATTCATCTTCTTAAATTTTTTATCTCATAACTAACTAAAAACAATAGAACTCCTCTTCAAAACTTACGTGTAACTTATATAAAAAATGATTATAAGTAAAAAGCTTCTCATCAAAAAGAGCTTATTATCCAGCAATGAACAGTCACTCTAATGACAAGAAGCAATCATGCTACCTTCTATATATTGTTCAAGTAATTAATTATCTCTACAACCTTACCATTCCGTATAAATATTCTTGGTACACGGAAACTGATCGTTGCAATAATTTCATAATTAATAGTCCCTGAATATTCCGCAACCTCTGTAGCGCTAATATACTCATCTCCCTGCCTTCCAATAAGCGTAACTTTCGTACCAAGCGGCACTTCACAAGGAAGATGAATCATGAACTGATCCATTGTTACTCGCCCTACAATCGGTACCCTTTTACCATTTATAAGCACTTCAAATCCTTGTAATCTTCTAAGCCATCCATCTGCATAACCAATCGCTACAGTCGCGATCCATTCTTCAGTTTTCGTTCGATAAGTGACGTTATAACTAATTCCATCACCTTTAATCACCTGTTTAATATGAGCTACTTTCGTATGCAGTGATAGCGCCGGTTCTAATTCAAATGGTAAAAAAGGACGTATTTCTACAGAAGGAGATAATCCATACATTGCAATCCCAATTCGCACTGCATTAAATGTAATCCCTTGAAAACGTAACGTGGCAGCACTATTAGCTGTATGGACAAACTTAGGATCCACTCCGAATTCTTTCAACCAACTTAACTGCTCTAAGAACGTATTATATTGCTTATCAAAATACGAAGTCTCAACCTCATCTGCCGTTGCAAAATGCGTGTATACTCCTTCTAACTCTAAAAACGGTGCACCTTCTAAACTCTTTAAAAATGCTTTCAGTTCTTTTCTTTCACGTATTCCAATTCTCCCCATACCACTATCAAAGTTAATATGGAATTTCATTACAGATGAACCATCCCAAAGTTTAATTGCTTCGTCCACCCATTCTTTTTGAAAAACAGTTAGCGCTACATCATTTTCAGCAGCTACATTTACATCACGCGGCGGCGAGGGACCTAACACTAAAATCGGCACAGTAATACCAGCCCTCCGAAGCACTAAAGCTTCATCTAAAAAAGCAACTGCTAACCTTGTTGCACCCGCTTCTAATGCCGTTTTAGCCACCGGTACATAATCGTGCCCATATGCATTTGCTTTAACTACAGCAAAAATCTCTACATCACTTGGGATGAACTCTTTAATATGCGTAACATTGTTATAAATAGCATCTAAATCCACTTCCACCCAAGTATCACGGTAAAATGGTGCTTCTTCCATAAATACACTTCCTTATACACGATATGCGAAGCTTATTCTTTTATATGCTTCTTTTATGAAATCCACCTTCAAACTAAGAAAAGACGTGGTGCACATATATCACCACGTCTAAGAAGTCTACTTCACCTGCTTCGCTGTAACTGAACGAGCAACCATTAGTAGCTCCTTCGGCTCTAAACCTTTAGACACGAGCATATATTCTACTCCGTTATGCGACCACGTTACAGAGTCTTTCGTCAATGCACCAATCGTAAACCCAAGATCAACTGGTTCTCCACTTACACTTACCGCTGATGAAGCCTCTGCAACTTTTGCCTTTTCTTGTATTAAAGTAAAGGATTTCTTATTTCCAGTGTATGTGAGTATCGCACGCTTGCCACTGTCTGTCTTCAACTCTTTTTCATCTTGCAGAGTCATACCTTGCGGTGTATCAAGTGGATACAAAATAGCAAACGGTTTGTCTTCTTTCGCTGTTGTTTGAACATCTACCTGCGCTCTAGACATATTTTGTTTCGTATCAAATGCACCTTTATCAAATTTCGCATCGAATTTCACCTTAGAGAAATCTACTTTTACAAGAACATTTTGATCATTATCCATTAACTTCACTGAAACTGGAGTCAAATCGCTCTTCTTCAGCGTAATCTCTTGTTTCGGCAACATATTTTGATGTTGATAGTTTGTTTTTGTTTTAAAAATATAATACTTATCTGTTTTCTCGAAAGTAAGGTTTTTCTTATCCTGCAAAATATCTCTTACAAGTGATTCATATAAATAAGCCTGGCTGCTATTTTGCGGCCAATCACTTTGAAAACGGAAGCTCTTATTAAGTGCTGGCGTTAATACAAATACACCTTCTTCATTTCTTAAAATGATTTGGCTCTGATCTTTTTTTGCATTCTTTAAATTCACACGATAAAAAGACGGTTCCTTATGCCAAATCTCTACATTATACTCCTGAGGCTCATTTCCTGTTTTAATAGATAATTTCGCTTCAGCTTGATAACTTTTCATCCCTTTTACTTTCGCCTCTAAATCTCTCACGACATCATCTTGTTTCTTTTCCACACAACCCGCCAACACAAAAACGGTCAACAAACCGACAAGAACTAAAAACAGACGCCTTTTCATCACTTCAGCCCCTTTGCCCCTATAAATGAATGGAAGATGTACCTTCCTTATCGCTACCTCAAATATATGAGACAAAGATATAAAATATGCAGACTAGCGTGACGAGCTTTCTAAAACAACTTGAGCAACAGCAAATTCCTTACTATGACTAATTGATAAATGAACAACATGCTCTGTACTTGTAATCAGAATCGGCTTACCTCTTTCATCATTTTTCACTTCAATATCTAAAAAGCTCACTTCTTTCCCGATACCAGTACCTACAGCTTTTGAATACGCCTCTTTCGCTGCAAACCTTCCAGCTACAAACTCTGTAAGACGACTTCCTTTCAGCTCCATAGCAACATTACGTTCATTTTCTGTTAAAATACGTTCCATAAATTTAAGCTTTCCATCTAGCATTTTTTCAATACGATTTAATTCAATAATATCGATTCCAATCCCTATAATCATTTCAAAATCCCCTTCTTCTATTTAACTTTCTTCTTTCATATTGATAAGAATAACAGAGAATCTTTCTGATGCAAAAGGGGTGATAGTAACCGTATGCTAATAAGATCTACTCAGATTTCTTTACAACCGACTATTCTCACCTTACTTTTTATTCACTTAGTCATGATGATATTAGGCGACTTTTTCCTCTTCCCACTGGCAGCCTCTAATGAATATATCGCTAAAGGAGAATGGTGGCGTGTCATAACTTCCCTTCTGGTACACGTAGACTTACAACATTTTCTTTCTAATAGTATTTTTTTGTTTGCACTTGGTTCTTCTATCGAAAAGCAACTCGGACACTTTTCTTTTTTTATTCTATTTTTTCTTTCTGGAATTTCTGGAAATATTTCTTCTTATATTATTATGCCTCCTGAATATATTCACGCAGGTGCATCAGGTGGTATTTTCGGACTATTAGGCGCACAATTATTTTTATTGTACAATCGATACCGCTCTTCAAAACCAAAAGAAATTGCCATTTTCTCAATTATGATACTTCTATTACTGCTATTTACTTTCTTTAATCCTTCCGCCAATCCGATCAGTCATTTAACAGGTTTAATAACCGGCGGCATTTTAACTCCTTTTTTAACAAAAAAAAACGATGGTGCAAAGCTTATTTAATATAAAAGCTTGCACCATCGATAATTTCTACATCTACCTGTTCGCTTAAATCCCTCATTAATTGAAATAAAGACTCATCCTTCATCTTCGCCTCAATCATACAATCAATTTGCGGAACACTTCCCTTTATCCTTCTTAAAAAAGATAAAAATGCGTCTACATTAATATAATCTGCATGAGCTCTTGGATCTTTTCCCTCTCTAGGGCTAGAGATATGCATTTTAACCGGTAACAAAGATGTTTCCCACGTATGAACAACACGTGCCCAATCTTCATACCAATCTTCTTGCTCATTATTCATCATATGGTGATGCAAATCAAACACGACGGGAATATCTAATTTTTCTCCTAAATATAATGTTTCCTCTAACGTAAAAGTTGTATCATCATTTTCTAATATAATCATTTCTTGAATACCCCTTGGGACATTAGACCAATTCTCTATAAAACGCTCTAATGCAAGTTCTTTATCTTTATACCCTCCTCCAACATGTAGTACACATCGTTGCTTATGTTCAATCCCCATGCCTTTTAATAATTTTTTGTGCATCTGCAATGTCTTTACAGATTGTTTAAAAACACTCTCCTCAGGTGAATTTAGTACAACAAAATGATCTGGATGGAAATCAATTCGCATATTCATATGAATTGCATATTCACCTAATTCTTTCAATTTTTCTTTTAAAGGACGAATATAGTTCCACTCTAGCAATTCCTCATGATTTGCTAAAGGAATGAGCTTAGAGCTAAGCCGAAAGAAAGATATGTCATGTCCCTTATTATGCTTTAATAAACGTAAACAATTTTCCAAATTGGAATTAGCAATTCTTTCAAGTTTACGAATTGCAGCATCACGATCATCTATTTTCTGAAACTGTGCGTACGTCATCGTTTGAGATGGGGATGCATTCTTCAAATGCACACTCATCGCAACGTAACCAAGCCTTACAAGCATATAACAGCCCCTTTTCTATCATAACTACTATGTAGTATGCACAATTACAGAAATAAAAAAAGAGAATGCCAACAAAGGACATTCTCTTTTTTATTAAGCTTGTGGACGGCTATGATGTTTTCTTTCGCCGCGTCCATTTGAAGATCCTGGGCGACCTTGACCTTCACCTCTACGACCTCGACTACCACCATCACGATTACGATCACGGTTTCCATCACGATTGCGATCACGGTTTCCGTCACGATTACGTCCATCACGGTTACGACCATCGCCACCGCCACGTCCGTCACGACTACGATTACGGTTACCATCACGGTATCCGCCTCCGTTACCGCCACGTTTTTTAGAACCGCCACCTCTTGAAACAACTGGTGGTTCTGATGTTAAAGCGATCGGAGTTGTATCCGGCTCTTTAGTCATCATTTTTAAAGCAGCAGCTACTACTGTTACAGAGTCATTCTCTTCTAACATTTCTTCTGCAATACGCTTGTAGTATGATAAGTTCTCATTTTGGATTGTGCTTTGAAGTTTTTCAGCGATTAAACGTTGTTGACCTTCTAATGCCTCATCAAGTGTCGGTGCTTCCATACGATCAACTTTACGCTTTGTTGTACGCTCGATATTTTTTAATTGTCCTGATTCACGTGGTGTTACAAATAACATTGCAATACCTTTTTTACCTGCACGGCCAGTACGACCGATACGGTGAACGTATGATTCTGGATCTTGTGGGATATCGAAGTTGTATACGTGTGTTACGCCTGAAATATCAAGACCACGTGCAGCAACGTCTGTTGCAACAAGAACTTCAATAGCACCTTCTTTAAATTTACGTAATACAGACATACGTTTCGCCTGTGTTAAGTCACCATGAATACCTTCTGCTGCATAACCACGTAAGTTTAATGCTTCTGATAATTCATCAACACGACGCTTTGTACGACCGAATACGATCGCAAGCTCTGGAGATTGAATATCTAGTAAGCGTGTTAACACGTCAAACTTTTTCTTTTCTTGCACTTCTAAATAGAACTGCTGAATGTTTGGCATTGTTACTTCTTTTGCTTTTACTTTAATGTGTTGAGGCTCAGTCATGAAACGCTCAGCAATACGACGGATTGGATCTGGCATTGTCGCTGAGAATAATAATGTTTGATGTGTTTCTGGCACATCTGTTAAAATCGCTTCAATATCTTCAATGAAGCCCATGTTTAACATTTCATCCGCTTCATCAAGAACAACAGTCTCTACGTTTTGTAAGCGAAGTGTTTTACGGTTAATATGATCTAAAATACGACCCGGCGTACCAACAATAATGTGTGGGTGTTTTTTTAGAGCACGAATTTGGCGGTTAATATCTTGACCACCATAAATTGGTAGAATACGAACACGTTTATGTTTACCAATTTTGTATAGCTCTTCTCCAACTTGAATTGCTAATTCACGCGTTGGCGCGATAACAATACCTTGAACTGCTTCTTTATTTGTATCCACTTTATCTAATAGTGGTAATCCGAATGCTGCTGTTTTCCCTGTACCTGTTTGCGCTTGCCCAATAATATCCTTACCTTGCAATGCATGTGGAATTGTTTCAGCTTGAATCGGCGTAGCCTCTTCAAAGCCCATACTTTCAACCGATTGCAGTAAAGACTCACTTAATCCTAATTCTCGAAATGTTGTCAATGTTACTTCTCCTTTTCTATCCTATACTTATCATTTAAAAAAAGGCGTTTTCCGAATTTGCGGAAAAGCCCTTTTCCTGAATGCTCACGTATATAACCGGGCGTATATTCTTCACGAAAATACTTCTAAACGTTATTACACTTTATCAATTATAAGTTTTGTATGTGTAAAAAGCAAACCCAACTGTTACCTTATTTTATATTCAGGGCCTTTTTCTTTACTTTTATTTTTTTATCATTTACTGTAAGCGCTTATTATAAGTTTCTTCTATTTTCGTGACTATCATCCCTATTTATATACACCAATTATTTCAACATCGTAATTACTTCTTCTAATTTCATACCGCGAGATGCTTTTATTAATACAACATCTTTCGCATCGACTACTGCTTGTAAATCTCTTACTAACTCTTCTTTATTATCATACGCCTTTACACGTTCATTAGGGAAATTAATTTTTGCTCCTTCAGCAATTTGAGCTCCTAATCTACCGTATGTGAATACATGTGAGATTTTTGCTGGATCGATTAATTTACCTACCTCATAATGGAACTGCACTTCTTGATTTCCAAGTTCTAACATATCACCAAGCACAACGATTTTTTTAGTAAATCCATCTAAACCATTCATTAAATGGAATGCTGCCTCCATAGCCGTCGGACTTGCATTATAAGCATCGTTGATAATTGTTAATCCACTATCCGTTTTTACAATCTCCATACGCATGCCCGTCATTTGAAGTGTTACTAAACCTTGTTTCATTTCTTCCCACGTCACACCAAAATGTGTCGCAATTGCCATTGAAGCAAGTGTATTGTACACATTATGTTTTCCTAACACCGGTAGGTAGAATGAAATATTTTCATCTCTATTCATTTTAAAATGTGTCCCAGTTGCCTGTAATGTTACAGTTGTTGGATAGTAATCGTTGGCTCTTGCATCACCAAACGTAACTGTTTCCGCTGCTAAATTCATTTCAGGAACACGATTCGTTAATAACGGCTCATCTCCATTATATACGAACACGCCACCTTCTTGTAACCCTGTAACAATTTCTAATTTCGCTTCAGCAATGGCCTCACGAGATCCTAAATCCATTAAATGTGCTTCACCAATATTCGTAATGATAGCTGCATTAGGACGAGCTAACTTAGATAAAAATTCAATCTCTCCTCGGCTTGACATACCCATTTCTAATACAGCTACTTCTGTATTTTCTTCTAAGTTTAAAATAGTGAGAGGTAACCCAATATGGTTATTGAAATTTCCTTCTGTTTTTTGAACTTTGAACTTAGTCGCGAGAATACTTGTCACAATATCTTTCGTGGATGTTTTACCGTTACTACCTGTCACACCAACAACTTTAACATCCAATTGATCGCGATAGTTTTTCGCTAACATTTGCAGTGCAGATAGCGTATCTTCTACAAAAATAACCGGAAGATTCTCGGGTGGATTTGCTACATCTTTCATCCACAATGTAGCTACAGCTCCATTTTCAACTGCTTTATCTACAAAAGCATGTCCATCGAAACGCTCCCCTTGAATCGGAACATATAAGTTTCCTTTTTCAATTTTTCTCGTATCAATAGACACGCCTTGAATAATAGTTCCCTCATATTGCTCTGCTAATCCAGTACCATTTACCATCTGTTCTACTTGCTTTAACATTCGCTTTATCATATAGAAACGCTCCTTACATAGAGGAAGCACTATTCCTACGAATAGTGCTTCCTCCTTTTTTTGTTAGATTGTATATTTAATTTTTTGTTTTTCTTCGTGACGTTCAATCGCTAAACGAATTAACTCTTCGATTAACTCTGGATACGGTAACCCAGTATGTTGCCATAATAGAGGGAACATACTAAACGGTGTAAATCCTGGCATAGTGTTTACTTCGTTAATATACACTTCTCCGTCTTTCGTTAAGAAGAAATCAGCTCGCGTTAAGCCTGCACCATCTAATGATTGGAACGCAATAATTGCATCACGCTTAATCACATCAGATTCTTCTTCTGTCATTTCAGCTGGAATAATTAACGCCGTATCACCATCGATATATTTCGACTTATAATCATAGAAGTCCTTTTTCGGAACGATTTCACCTACAACTGAACATTTCGGCTCATCATTACCTAGTACCCCAACTTCTACTTCACGACCTACAATATTTTCTTCTACAATAATTTTGCGATCAAATTGGAATGCCTCTACAAATGCATTCTCAAGTTCTTCACGATTTTTACACTTATTAATACCAACACTTGAACCAAGGTTTGCTGGTTTTACGAAACAAGGATATCCTAACTTATCTTCTACTTTAGAATAAGCTTCCTGGCGATCTTTTTCCCATGCACTGCGAATGAAAGACGCATATTTTGCTTGTTTTAAACCAGCCTCTGCAAAGATGTTTTTCATAACAACTTTATCCATACCAGCAGATGACGCTAGAACACCATTTCCTACATAAGGAATATTCATCAATTCTAATAATCCTTGAACCGTTCCATCTTCACCGTTTGGTCCATGTAGTAATGGGAAAATAACGTCAATAGCGTTTTCCTCAGAAGCTGCAGATGGAATAATCTCTGTACTTAATGATAACGGAGAAATCGCATTTTCTGCACTACTCATTTTTAAAGCTTCAACATCTGTTACTTCACCTTCAATACGCTCACCACGTACCCATTGACCTTGTTCTGTAATATAAATTGGATGAATCTCGAATTTATCTTGATTTAACGCTTTAATAGCAGCAAGAGCCGTCTGTAACGAAACTTGATGCTCAGCTGATTTTCCACCATATAATAAACCTAATTTAATTTTTGTCACTGAAATCACCCTAACCAATTGTTTTCATTTTTCTATTTTAGCACTTTTTATAAAAATAGGTAGTTCCTATTTGAAATAAAATGTAACTTCCACAAATAATTAAATGACACTACTTATTGGTTTTCTACACTTTTTCTATTCCACTACTATACAAAGGTGAATTTTAAAATGAAATGGTAATCCTATCTAGTTATGTACCTAAAATATGTAGAAATCCCCTTTTTTGTGTATGTCACCTATTTACTAAGAAGATTGTTTGGTTAGTGTATCTTTTTGCCTTTGCTCAACAAGGCGATCTAAAGAAATATATACAATACCTGCAACTACACATCCTACAGCTAAAATTGTAAATAGCAAGTGGCCAAGTAATCGATCTAATAAAAAGCCTCCCAAAAGTGGACCAAATGCGCTTCCTGTAATCCACTGCAAACTTGCAGCGCCCATATAAGTCCCTCTCAAATGCTCAGGGGCCAAGTTTGCTACAAATGTCATCTGTACAGGCGACATAATCATCTCACCTAACGTATATATAGCATAAACGAACAGTAGTGTTATTAAAATAACTGTAGCATTTGTATTAAACTCTCCAAACCACTTCGGTAACCACCCTATAAAAAATAATCCAATCCCGAACAAACATGCACCATATAACATCGTCTTCCCGACTGGTTTATCCGTAGCCCATTTTGAAATTTGAAATTGGAATAAAACAACTAATAGTCCGTTTAACGCCATTAAATATGGATATGGATTATTCGCTCCAAAAATAAGCTTCATTTCGTTATCAAAATGTAGTGGCAACATGCCTTCTGTTTGAGAAAACCCCATCGAAATGATAATACCTGCTAATAAGTAAATCATTAATGCCTTATCTCGCATGACAATTTTCCAAACTGCCCCAGATTCCTTTTCTTTATGTTCTTCCTTATCTGTCCTCTTTGGCATCGTCTCTTGAATAAGAAGTAATACAAGTAACGCATAAAATAGCATTGTAGAAGAGGCAATAATAAACACAAGATTCTTTGACAACACAACTACTGATGCTCCCATTATCGGACCAATCGCAGCACCTATATTGTGTCCCATTCGTAATAAACCATATGCCTCTGTTCTTTTTTCTGGTGCCGTTACATCTGCGACCATAGCTGATGCAGCTGGATGAAATAAAGAATTACTCAATCCTAAAAAAATAGATAAAATTGCATATGGAATAAATCCTTCTATAAATAGAAAACCGAGCATTAATAATGCATTACTTGCCATAGAAAATATCATAATCGGCTTTCTTCCATATATGTCAGCAATTCTCCCTCCTATAAGTGAACCAAAGCTTGCAGCAATTGGAGAAAGCGCCATAATAACCCCAACTTCCAACAACGAATCTACCTTATCTTTTAAATATAATGCAAAAAAAGGCATTAACATCATCATTGCAATTCCATTTAACGTCTCTCCAATAAATCGAATCCATACGTTACGGTCCATCTCCCTTAACTCACGCCACGTATTTTTCATCATTTCACTCCTTTAGTTAGCCAACAATTATCTTATAATAAGTTCAGAAAAATGTAAATTTTCAAATAAAAAAATCCATTCTAACAGAATTAGAATGGATTTTTTTCGCTTATAAATTCGCAACATCTTCTTCTTTTTTACTATTATTTAAAGCACTATGTTTTCGGCTATATAAGAAGTAAACCGCTATACCAATAACCATCCATATCCCAAAACTAATCCATGCTGTCCCCGATAATTGAAGCATTAAGTATAAACAGAAAATCACTGTTAACGCTGGTAAAAATGGTACAAGCGGAGCCTTAAATGCCCTTGGTAAGTCTGGATGGGTTCTTCTCATTACAATTACCGCAACAGCTACGAGTGCAAATGCTGACAATGTCCCCATGTTTACAAGATGTGCTAAAACATTTAAATCTATTAATCCTGAAATCAGTGCCGCAATAATTCCCGTTGTCCATGTATTTAAAAATGGCGTTTTAAATTTCGGATGAACTTTAGCAAGACGCTTCGGTAATAAACCATCTCGGCTCATCGCATAAGAAACACGAACTTGCCCATACATCATAACTAGCATTACTGTTGTAATCCCTGTAATTGCTCCTACTGAAATTACCCCCGCTAAGCCATCTTGTCCAATAAATTGCAGTGCAAAAGCAACTGGATCTGATATATTTAGCTGGCCGTATGGAACAATTCCTGTCAAAATAAGCGAAACAACGATATAAAGAACTGTACAAATTAATAACGATGCAATAATACCAATTGGTAAATCACGTTGCGGACGTTTCACTTCTTCTGCCGCTGTTGAAACTGCATCAAATCCTATAAATGCAAAGAATACTGTGGCCGCTCCAGCCATTACACCATCTAAACCAAATGGCATAAAAGGCGTCCAGTTTTCAGGTTTCACATAATTAAAACCAGCAAAAATAAAAATAAGAACAACTGCTATTTTAATAAATACCATAACGTTATTTACTCGTGCACTTTCACGAACACCTCTAGATAAAAGAACTGTCATCACTAAAATAATTAGAACTGCAGGTAGATCAATTATCCCACCCTTTCCTGTACCAGGAGCCGAGGAGAGAATAGTCGGAATGTGGATTCCAAACCCCTTTAATAAAGATTGAAAATATGCAGACCAACCGTTTGCTACAGCAGATGTAGCAAGTAAATATTCAAGCATTAAGTCCCAGCCAATTAAAAATGCGAATACTTCCCCCATCGTCGCGTATGTATACGTATACACACTGCCCGAGACAGGAACTGAAGAAGCAAATTCAGCATAACAAAATGCAGCAAAAGCACAAGCTAGCGCGGCAATCGCAAATGATAATATAATAGCTGGCCCAGAATGTTTCGCTGCCACAACACCCGTTAGAACAAAAATACCAGTTCCAACAATTGCTCCGATTCCAAGCATAGTTAAATCTAGCGCGCCCAATGTTCTTGCTAACGTTTTTTGCTTACTTTCTTGCATTAACTTTGCAATTGGCTTCTTTTGAAAAATTTGCTTCATCTTTCACTCCTCCAAGTTTTAAATTTTCTGAAAATTTTTAATTCGCTTTTTTATTTTACTCATTACGCTTTTCCTAGTCAATACTTTTGTCGAAACAAGTAGAAATTCTTCTGAATATGCACTATCCTTATCATTCTTTCTATATATCTTTCGACAACTCTTTTTGGTATTATTATACATGTCGATTCCACAAAAAAGCATGCTCCCTTATTGAGAGCATGCCTTTTTTTACTTATTTCACAGTATATGAACCTTGTTCAATCCAGCTATACATATACTTTTCATCTTCTGTTTCATGTGCTTGTTTTACAATACGAAGCGGACGGAATGTGTCTATCATAACAGCTAATTCAAGTGTCTCTTTCTTCCCTATACTTGCCTCTGTTTTCCCCGGATGCGGCCCATGGGGAATTCCGCTCGGATGAAGTGTAATAGAACCTTCTTCCACACCTTTGCGACTCATAAAGTTTCCTTCTACATAGTAAAGAACTTCATCACTATTAACATTACTATGATAATATGGTGCCGGAATTGACTCTGGATGATAATCGTATAAACGTGGTACGAAAGAGCAAATAACAAAATTATGCCCTTCAAATGTTTGATGTACTGGCGGTGGCTGATGAATGCGCCCTGTAATTGGTTCAAAATCCTCTACATTAAATACCCACGGATATAAATAGCCATCCCATCCAACAACATCTAACGGGTGGTGTCCTAAAACATGTTTATGCATATAGCCTCTTGACTTTGTCATTACGACAAACTCGCCTTTTTCATCATAGGTCTCTAATTTTTCTGGACCACGAAGATCTCTTTCACAAAACGGACTATGCTCTAACAATTGTCCATATTCATTTCGATAACGACGCGGCGTTGTAATTTGGCTATTCGCCTCTACAACGAGAAACTTAGTCTCACCTTCATCTGGAATAACACGATAAATCGTTCCAATTGGGATCGTTACATAGTCGCCTTTTCTATAGTGTATCGTTCCAAACATCGTTTCAATTTTCCCTGTTCCATAATGAACAAATAACATTTCGTCGCCATCACCATTACGATAGAAATAATCCATTTTTTCTGTTGGGCTCACTACTCCAATTAACAAATCTTCATTTCCAAGTATGAAATTTCGTCCACTTATTGCATCACCACTTTTTTTATTTTCTTTCGTTCGGAAGTGGCGATGAGAAAGAGCAACATCCTCTTCATACTGCAACTGACAAGAATGCGATAATGCAGAATGACCTACTTCTGTTGGCATATAGTGATGATACAAAATAGACTGCGTACCAGAAAATCCTTTCGTTCCCATTACCTGTTCACGATAAAGCGATCCATCTTTTTTACGAAATTGTACATGTCGTTTATGAGGTAGTTCTCCCATGTGACGATAAAACATGCCCATCACCCGCTTCCTTTTCTTTTTTGATCGTATTACGTAGTGTACCTAAACCAGTAATCGACAGCTCTACAACATCTCCATCTTGTAGCCACTCTTCTGTACCAAGTTCTAAAATACAGCCTGTTCCTACTGTCCCAGAACCAATCACATCTCCTGGATATAACGTCACGTCCTCTGAAGCACGTTCAATCATTTCAGCAAATGTATAGTAAATATCTTGGAAGTTTCCCTTTGATAATAGTTTTCCATTTACATGAGCAGTCATTTCTAAATCATATCGATCACCATTACGATAAACATCTAATTCCTCTTTCGTAACAAGATGTGCTCCTAACGAAGTTGCAAAGTCCTTTCCTTTCGCAGGACCGAGACCTACTTTCATTTCTGTTGCTTGTAAGTCTCTCGCACTCCAGTCGTTCATAATACAATAACCAAAAATATATTCCTCTGCTTGCTCACGAGAAATATTTCGCCCTTCTCTTCCTATTACGCAAGCAATCTCCAACTCGTAATCAAGCTTTTTAGACTTTTTCGGACCAATTACAAAATCACCGGAACCAATTACAGCACGATGATTAGTAAAATAAAAAACCGGAATATCATACCATTCAGGCACAACATCTAGTCCTCTTCGTCCACGAGCTGTTTTTACATGTTGTTCAAATGCGTAAAAATCTCGAATACTACTCGGATTAGGAAGAGCAGCTGTCAATTGTACTTCTTCTAAAGCATATATACCCTTATTTGGATTCTTAATATTCCGCACTACTTCTACATACTCATCCGTTTTCTCTAAAAAAGCCATTATAGAAGAAGGGATTTTCCCTTCACTAGCAAGATTCATATCTATTACTTTGTCACCTTCAAGCCATCCAGCCCGTATTTCTTTTGAAGGAAGACGAAATGTAACAAATTTCATCCTGATTCCTCCTTATAAAAATGAAATTTCCACCAGCAAAGGGACTTTTGCTGGTGGATATAAATCTTATAAGTTTCCGCGACGCTCTTGTTCTCTTTCAATTGATTCGAATAACGCTTTAAAGTTTCCTTCACCAAATCCACGAGAACCTTTACGTTGAATGATTTCAATAAATAAAGTCGGGCGATCTACAATTGGTTTCGTAAAGATTTGTAGTAAGTAACCTTCATCATCACGATCTACTAAGATCTTTAATTCTTTTAATTTATCAATTTCTTCATCGATTTTTCCAACTCGTGCAGTTAACTCATCATAATAAGTATCAGGTGTATCTAAAAACTCCACCCCATTTGCACGAAGCGCTTCAACCGTTTTAACAATATCACTTGTTAATAAAGCAAGATGCTGTACACCAGCTCCATTATAGAATTCTAGATACTCTTGAATTTGTGACTTTCTCTTTCCGTCTGCTGGTTCGTTAATAGGAAACTTAATACGGCTTCCATTTGTCATAACTTTCGACATTAAAGCCGAATACTCTGTACTAATATCATCATCATCAAAATGAATCATTTGTTTAAAGCCCATGACATTCTCGTAATAACTAACCCACTCTTCCATTTTTTCAACATTACCAACTACATGATCGACAGCAATTAAGCCAGACTCTTCAAATGGAATATTAAACTCTACCTTTTCGAATCCTGGCATAAATGCCCCTTTATAATTTTTACGCTCTACAAGCGTATGAATTGTATCACCATACGTACCAATAACTGCTTTTTTCAATGTACCGTCCTCATCTGTTAATTCCTCTGGTGGAGCAATTGCGACGGCACCACGTTTCACTGCTTCTGAGTATGCTTTATCAACATCATCAACAAGTAGTGCCACATCCTTCACGCCATCACCATGAGTCTTTACAAACTCTGCAATACGATTTTCACTACTTAAAGCTCCAGACACAACAAAACGCATATTTTTTTGCACAAGAACATAAGATACCTTTTCACGGTTTCCAGTTTCTAATCCAGAGTAAGCCACAATTTTGAATCCGAATGCTCTCGCAAGATAATAACTCGATTGCTTTGCATTCCCTACGTAAAATTCTAAATGATCTACATCACGTACTGGAAAAAAGTCCTCCATTTGTGCAGCTAGCGTATCCATAGATTTTTGTTTCATAATATCTTCATCCCCCTGTAAATAGATTAAATGGTCCATACTTAAAACCAACCGAAAACGCTTCCAACATAAATAAATAGAAATTAGTTAGCAAGCTAACAAATTCTGACCTTTAAAATTTTCTATCTTTTCTGTCAAATTCCTCTTTTTTTCTTACATATAAAATTCGACTTTTTTCTCTTTGAAATAAAGTGAAACTTTAATCAGCCCTCACCAATCAGGCTTTTACTCAGTGGATTTTTGATTACTCGTTGAATCAAGTTGCAACCGCAGCGTCTAATTAGCCATGGATGCTAAATAATGAGGTAACTTTAATACTTGAAGGTATATAAGAAGAAAATAAAAAAGACTCCAACATATTAACTACTTACTAATACGTTAGAGTCTTTATTTTTTTTGAATGGTTGTATTTACATATATCATACTAATACACTTGCAAGGAATAGAATAAATGATGTTAATATTACCGCTCCACCTAAGGATCCTAATAAATCTGTTTTTGTTATTTGAAACACTTGTTCACTGTTCATATCCCTCATTCTCCTTCCATTTTTGTTTGATTTAAAACTTCTATTATACTAATACACTTGATAGAAATACGATTAATGCTGTTAATACTACTGCTCCACTTGCTGATCCTACGAAGTCACCTTTTGTTACTTGTAATACTTGCTCTTTCATATCTTTCATTCTCCCTTC
>NZ_JBXAHT010000006.1:21626-87899 GCF_058795375.1 Bacillus sp. GW823-FHT06A10
TTGCTGATCCTACGAAGTCACCTTTTGTTACTTGTAATACTTGCTCTTTCATATCTTTCATTCTCCCTTCTTTTTCTTTTATTACAAAGTTTCTATTATACTAATACGCTTGATAGAAATACGATTAATGCTGTTAATACTACCGCTCCACTTGCTGATCCTACGAAGTCACCTTTTGTTACTTGTAATACTTGCTCTTTCATATCTTTCATTCTCCCTTCTTTTTCTTTTGTTACAAAGTTTCTATTATACTAATACGCTTGATAGAAATACGATTAATGCTGTTAATACTACCGCCCCACTTGCTGATCCTACGAAGTCACCTTTTGTTACTTGTAATACTTGCTCTTTCATATCATTTATCCTCCCTTTTCATAAGTTATCTATATGTAATTTCTAAGAAATGTTTATTTCATAGTTTTTATGTTAACGTTACATTAAATTTGATAACGTAACGTTTGTAACATTAATGTAACATAACTATTGTTACGTTGCAATATAATAACGTGAAATTTATTACACTTTTTTTACGTTTTTTTATAACACTCCCCAAAAACCCTTATTTAATGCACTTTTCACTAAGCTCACGCTTGTAACATTTTTGTAATATTAAAGTCATAAAGTGAAATGTAGTCATCCTTCTCTCTATTTTTGTTACAAACAGTTTATTTAGTGACACTAAACCTATCTAATCTTTACTTACTTTTAATATGAGATAAAATACCGTCTTTCCAAGATAAGTTTATATGTTTCCTCTATATAACTATGTATAATAAAAACAAAGAGGTGGTCATTTTGAAATTAATCGCATTAGATATGGATGGTACACTACTATCATCTAATCTTGAAATCTCCAAAGAAAACCTACAAGCAATCCAAACTGCACAAGAAGCTGGTCATATTGTAATGATTTGTTCTGGTCGTGCGAAAGAGGATGCTTTAAAGCTATTGGAAGAATATAAATTATCTCTTCCAGTCGGAGCAAGCAATGGGGCTATTGTTTATGTGGATGGAAAAGTAATTAACTCTCGTTGTATACAAAACGACAAAGTGTACAAACTTGCAAAATTACTAGAATCTGAAGGTTTCCCATATAAGCTATATACGAATAAAGGAGTTTATTCTCCATATACATGGCAAGATCAAGTGATGCAAGCGTTTGAAGAAAATAAGCATGCGCTCGATGTTACATTAGAGGAGCTTGAACGAATTACAGAAAAGCAAAAGAAATCAAACCTAATTACTGATTTCAAAAAAATAGAAGATGTTGTAAATAACCAAGAACTAGAAATATCTAAATTCTTCATTTCAACATTTAATGCAGCGCATCGCGCACAGCTATTAAGCGTGTTACAAGAAGACGCTGATATTATGGTTACAGCATCAGCTCCTACTAACTTAGAAATTATGGATAAGAATGGACATAAAGGAAACGGGCTACAGCAGATGGCAGCTCATTTTAATATCCCTATTGAAGATACAGTTGCTATTGGTGATAATTTTAATGATGTACCAATGCTAGAAGTAGCAGGCTTATCTGTTGCAATGGGCAACGCTGAAGAAGATGTAAAAAAACTATGTGATGTTGTAACACTAACAAACAATGAACATGGTGTTGCTCACGCAATCGAGCAATTTGTATTGAAACAAACTTCATCTAGTAAATAAAAAAAGGACTCTTTCAATTTGAAAGAGTCCTTTTTTTATACATGATGACAAGAAACAAAATGATTATCACCAACATTACGAAATTCTGGTATTGTTTTTTTACAAACATCTGTTGCAAACGGGCAACGTGTATGAAAACGACAACCCGAAGGTGGACTTGCTGGACTTGGAATATCCCCTTCTAGTATAATTCGCTCTCGCTTCACTGTTGGATCTGGTATTGGAACAGCTGATAACAATGCTTTTGTATACGGATGTAGCGGATTGGTAAATAACTCATCACGCGGCGCCGTCTCCACAATTGTACCTAAATACATAATTCCGATTTTCGTACATAAATGTTCTACTACACTCAAATCATGTGAAATGAATAAATAAGATAATCCCTTTTTCTCCTGTAACTCACTAAATAAATTAATAATTTGTGCTTGGATAGATACATCTAGTGCCGCCACAGGTTCATCAGCTACAATGAATTCTGGATTTAATACCATAGCCCTTGCTATTACGATACGCTGACGTTGTCCACCAGAAAACTCATGGGGATACCGGTCAATATGATAAGGAGCTAAGCCACATAACTCCAATACTTCAATTACCTTTTCACGAACATTTTCTTTCGTCGCTAATCCGTGGGCCAACATCGGCTCTCCAAGCGCTTCACCAATTCTCATTCTCGGATTTAATGAGCTAAATGGATCTTGGAAAACGAGCTGCATATTAGGGCGATGTTTTCTCAATTCATCCTTAGATAAAGAATGAACATCTTTCCCTTTAAACTTCACTTCCCCCTCCGTTTTTTGAACGAGACGTAAAATTGTTTTTCCTATCGTTGTTTTTCCGCTCCCTGATTCGCCAACGAGACCAAACACTTCACCTTTATTAATAGTAAAACTTACTCCATCAACTGCTTTTACATGCCCGATCGTTCTACTAAATATGCCACCTTTAATTGGAAAATATGTCTTTAGGTTTTTCACCTCTAATAATGGTTCACTCATTGTTCCGCACGCTCCTCATATAACCAGCAAGCTACTTTATGATTTTCATCATTTACATTTAGATTTGGGGCTTCTTTTTCACATATTTCCATACAATGCTCACAACGCCCACTAAAGTAGCAAAACTCACCTAAACCAACTAAATTCGGAACTTGCCCTGGAATAGAATATAGTTTATCTATTCGTTTTCCCATTACTGGTTTTGATTTCAACAATCCTTTCGTATAAGGGTGTTTTGGATTTTGGAATATCTCTAGTACTGGAGCTTCTTCAATAACTTTCCCGCCATACATAACGACAACGTAATCAGCCATTTCTGCTACGACACCTAAATCATGTGTAATTAATAAGATTGACGTTTTAAATTCTTTTTTCACTTGTCTTAGTAAATCCAATATTTGAGCTTGAATCGTAACATCAAGAGCTGTTGTTGGTTCATCTGCAATTAATAACTTAGGATTACAACTAAGCGCAACAGCAATCATAATACGTTGTAACATCCCGCCGCTCAGTTCATGCGGATAAGAATGAACAATTTCATTAGCACGGGCTATGCCAACTTTACGAATTAACTCAATTGCTTTCTTATACGCTTCATTTTTACTAAGTAATTCATGCTCCCTTAGCGTTTCTACAATTTGCTCACCTACAGTGAAGACCGGATTTAGCGATGTCATCGGTTCTTGGAAAATCATCGCAATATCATTGCCTCGTAAACTACGAAGTTCTTTCTCTTTCATTCCTAAAAGACTTTTTCCTTCATATAAAATGTCTCCACCTACTACACTGCCAGATTCAGCAATAAGCCCCATAATAGATAAAGCCGTTACACTCTTCCCGCAACCTGATTCTCCTACTACACAAACCGTTTCACCTTCTCGAACAGCAAAGCTAACATGGTTTACAGCCTTCACTGTCCCTTCCTCCGTTTGAAAGTGTGTTTGTAAGTCTTTTAGCTCTACTACCGCTCTACTCATACCTTCTCACCTACCGTCTCATCTTTGGATCTAACGCATCACGAAGTGCATCACCAAGTAAATTAATTGATACAACTGTTATAAAGATTGCAAAACCAGGCGGAATCCATAACCACGGACGCTTTTGGAAATCAATTAATGAGTTAGCTGCGCTAATCATGTTCCCCCATGATGGCGTAGGTGGGACGACGCCGAGACCTAAGTAACTTAGTGCGGATTCACTTAAAATAGATCCAGCCACACCTAGAGTTGCTACAACAATAAGTAACGGAAAGACGTTAGGAATTAGATGATGAATGATTTTCCGAGAATCTTTTAATCCTAATACATCTGCCGCTTGCATAAAGGCTTGCTCCCGCAATGTTAAAATTTGTCCCCTCACAAGACGGGCAAGTCCTGGCCATCCTACTAAACTTAAAATAATCATTACAACATATAAACGGTACTCCGATGGTAATTTCCATTCTGATAAAATTGCTCCCATTATAATAAGTAGTGGTAATCCTGGAATGGACATTAACACATCTGCAACACGCATAATTAAATGATCTACAACTCCTCGATAAAAACCAGCAATTGCTCCTAATAGAGCTCCTAGTATAACGGATAGTAGCATCGACGCTAAACCGATTGTTAATGAAATACGCCCTGCTTGCATAAGTCTAGTTAAAATATCCCGTCCCAACTGGTCTGTCCCAAGCCAATGTGACAGGCTGGGTGGTTTATTAATTTGTGTTACTTGTACTTTCCCATCAGCATACGGTGAAAAGATTGGACCAATAAAACTAAATAAAAACATAAATATTAAAACGTATAAGCCACACAGTGCCATCTTATTTTTCTTGATTTTTTTATACGCTTGGCGCCATGGTGATGATTCATTTCTCTTTTTCCGTTCTTTCTTTTTCTCTATTATAGGTGTAATAGTCTCCATATCTTCCCCCCTTACTTCAATCGAATTCTTGGATCAACAAACGCATAGACAATATCAGCTAAGAAATTAGCCATAATTGTTAAACAAGAAAGAAACATTGTAAAGGCCATTAATACCGTATAATCACGAAAGTTTAATGCTTCTAATTGAATACTCCCAATCCCTGGCCAATTAAAAATCTGTTCAATAATAATGGCTCCTGAAAATAAACCCGGTAATTCAAAAGCGAGTAATGTAATTGCTGGCAAAATTGCATTTTTCAATGCATGTTTATAAATAACGGTTCTTTCTTTTAAACCTTTTGCACGAGCAGTACGAATATAATCTTGCCTAATAACATCCAACATGCCCGTTCTAAAATAGCGTGTTAACGATCCTACACCAAGAAGCGTTAAAATAAATACAGGTAGAATCATATGACGTAATACTTCTAATATGTATGCTATCCCTGTTGAGTTACTCCCAATATCAATCATGCCACCAATAGGTAATAACTTTAAATCAACTGCTAATAATTTAATTAAAAATAGTCCGATAAAGAATGATGGAAATGACATTGCTGCAAAGACACCGATTGTTACCAATCTATCAAACCAAGAATGCTGCTTTGTTGCAGAAATAACCCCAATAATAAGAGCAATAATCCAAGTGAAAAATAAAGCTGCAGCAGCAACAATAAATGTATTCCAAATGAATTTATTAAGTAATGAAGTTACCGGTTCTTGGTACTGTAAAGAAAATCCAAAATCACCATGCAAAGCATTCACTAGCCAATGAAAATACCTTTCAATAATCGGTTTATTTAAACCGTACAACTCTCTTAATTCTTGAGCTCTCTCTGGTGTTAATTTTGGATTTGAATCGATATAATCACCCGGTAAGAGTGCAAATAAGAAAAAGATAATAATAGACGTACCAAACAATGTAGGAATCATTTGTAGAAACCTACGAATGATATATGTTTTCACCTTTTGTCTCCCCAATCCTATTTACTTAAAAATAGAAGAACATTTTTTCAAAACAGCTACCATTCCATTGCTGTGTGAAAAAACGTCTTCTATTATTTAGGTCAACCCTTATTGTTCAATAGATAACACTGGTAAGTTGGAACTGATGCTATCGTACTTTTCTGGATCAATTCCTTTTATACGTGCATTATGAGCATAAAGTAGTTTACGATAGTTTAATAAAATAACTGGTGGATCATCACTTAACTCTTTATACAGCTCTTTATAAATCGCTTTACGTTTTTCAATATCTGTCGTTCCTATACCTTTTACAATCAAATCATCTACTTTCGGATTATTATAACCCGTATCACTTTTTGGATTAGTTGATAAGTACTCACTTACAACTTCACTTGGATCACTAATTCCTGGTGTTGAAACTGCCGCTAAATCGTAGTCACCTTTTCCTACTTTTGAAAGCATCGTATTAAAGTCCATCAACTCTGGATTTAATTCAACACCAATTTCTTTGTAACTTTCTTTTGCAATTGGAATAAAGATATCATTTGTTTTACCTGTATTTGATGCGTAGTATGTTAATTTTAATTTTTGACCATCTTTTTCACGAACCCCGTCAGAACCTACTTTCCAACCAGCCTCATCCAATAATTTTTTAGCCTTTTCTACGTCGTGCGGATATTTATTAATACCTTCTTCTGTATATGCCCATGAAACTGGAGCAATTGGTACGTTAGCGACAGAGCCATAGCCTTGTAAAGCTGTATCCACATACTTCTTACGGTCTAATCCATAAGTAAGTGCTTGGCGTACCTTTTTATCTTTCAAATACGACTTCTTATTATTTACATAGATATAAGCAATATCACTTGATGATTCAAGATTAATATTTGCAAACTCCAATCCTTTTAATTGGTCTATATTTTCAGGGTTCGCTCTAAATCCACTATAGTCCAGTTCACCTGTTTGGAATAATTGGAATCCAGTATCACCTGATGTGATTTTGTAAATAAAGTTTTTAATTTTTGGTTTACCTGCATAATAATTTTCGTTAGCAACAAAGCGGACTTCTTGACCTGGAACATATTTTTCAAATTTATATGGACCCGCTGCAATTGGTTGCCCATATAATGCTTTTAAATAGTCTAAACTTGTATTTTGTTTATAATCTTTTCCATAATAAGCTTTTGATAGCACTGGGCCACCTAAATTCGTTAGCGCCTGTGAATTAACTTTTTCAGTTGTAATTTTAATTGTCTGTGGATCAACAACTTGGATTCCTTCAATAGAAGTTGCTTTTCCTTCTTTATATTCTTTCCCACCTTTAACAGCATACTGAGCAATATCCAATCCACCTTCATACGCTTTATCATGAAGTAGTGTTAATGTAAATGCTACATCATCCGCTGTTAAAGGCGACCCATCACTAAATTTTAAATTTTTACGTAAATGGAATGTATATGTTAACTGGTCAGCAGAAATATCCCATTTTTCTGCAAGATCCGGAACAGGTTTACTTTGTTTGTCTGTTGTTACTAATGAAGCAAAAATAACCGACGTTACATTTCCATCCCAACCATTATCTTGGAAATACGGAAGGAAAACTCCCCCTGGCTTAGAAATGGCTGTAATGAAAGTATCTTTTCGTTGATTTGCTTTCTCTGGACTTTTCTTTTTATCTGTAGCTGGAATTGATTCAATCTTAGAATCTTTTAAATCCTGCTTTTTTACTGGTTCTGTAGAAGCCGTATCCTCCTGTCCCCCACAAGCAGATAACACAAGCGAACTACTAAGTAATACTGAAAATACACCAGCCCATTTTTTTGTCTTTTTCTTCATTGTCCCCACCCTAACTGTTTAATAGTTATACCCTTTGAACTTATTAGCTTATGTATGCCTCCCACAGCACATTTATAGCCAATCGGAAAAGTCGGTTTTAATCAGAAAAAAATAGATGTTTTTGAGGGGTAACAATCTTATTCCGACCTTTCCGGTAGACTTTATGGTTATTAGCTTATATCGTTCAGTATATTTTGTCAATTCTTTCTAAATAAATATTTTGAGAATTTTTCAAAATTATCACTTTATTCTTATACTTTAAGAAAACTCAGCTATAATTCGTATTAAAAACTTAAAAATCTACTTCTATTTCTTCAGCATGAAACATAGAATACTAATAACCAATTACCAAAAAGGGGGCGAAAATATGGACAACCTATTCCAATACGTCCTGCACTACGTATTATTAACAATTATGATAGTCGGGGCGCTATTACTATTCCCGTTCTTCCCAAAGTTCGTCCTCTTTTTAGCTTTTTTTATCATGCTCGGGATCGCTATTATAATTTCAACAAGAGAAGATGCCACGCAGAAAGAGAGCAGAGTTCAGCGCGTAAAGCTGTAACTTTGCTCTCTTTTCGTTTTCAATCACTAGTCTCTGTTACACATATTTATCCCGCTATTTGCCGGGCAGTAACCCCCCCACTGATTAAAGTTTCACTTTATCTCTCGGGAAATAATTAGCCTTTGTTTTTGTGATTACTCCTATTGAAAAGCCACTAATGACATTTATTTTTCACCTTATCATTTCATACGCTTCACAAGCTATGCAAATTGAGGAAAACGGATTTATCTAAGTTACTGTTTCACGTGAAACACATCGCTTCATTTAATCTTTAAAGCAAAATATCATTATGAAAAAGCCACTTCCTCCAACAAAACTGAAAGGAAGTGGCTTTCTACTCTTTACTCCACAATATTCTCTAACTCACTATATAACTTCGCTCGTAACAACTCTTTCATCGTTTTTTCCTCATATAATTTTTCAAGTCTTTCAACATCAGCTACATGTTCCATTTCACATTCTATTGCATATATATCTTCTTCTACATGCATTAACTCATTTTCAATCTCTTCAAGATTCCTAGCTTTTTTCTCTTTTACTGGAACCATTTCAACACTCTTTCTCCCTTGGCGTTTTTGCTTTATTACTTGCTTCTCAAGCTTTTCTTCCCATTTTTGACGAGCCCATGCATAGTTTCCTGCAAACTCAAATAATTTACATTCATCAATCCAGTACGTCTTTTCAAATAACTTATTTAAAAAATAACGATCATGTGAAACAGCTAGGATTGTTCCATTATATTGCTCAAGGGCTTCCTCTAAAACTTCCCTTGATTCAATATCAAGATGGTTTGTCGGCTCATCTAGAATTAGAAAATTGATGTCTTGATACATAAGTTGCGCAAGTCTTAACCTCATTTTTTCTCCACCGCTCAGTTGCGTTACTTTCTTAAATACTGCTGGACCATAAAATAAAAAATTAGCCAATATATGTCTTGCTTCTCCTTCTGTTACAGCTACATACTCTCTAAACGCTTCCAATACATTACTCTTCACATTTCCATACGTATGCTGTGATAAATAACCAATTTTGACACTACTACCAATTCGAATTTCACCAATGTCTGGATTTATTTCTTTTAATAGTAGTTTTAATAATGTAGTCTTTCCTGTACCATTACGACCAACGATAGCCGCACGCTCTTGAAAACGAACATGTAAATTCGCTTGTTCAAATAAAGGTCGTCCAGCAAAACCTTTACTCACTTCTTTCATTACAACAACATCTTTCCCGCTTCTCTCTTGCCCTTCAAACTGAAGACCCATCTGTTTTCGTTCTAAAATTGGCCTCTTTAATTTCTCTATACGTTCTAACGCACGTTCCATATTTCTCGCTCTTTTATGCAATCCTTCATTCGGAGGGTTCGCTTGATTTGCCCATTCACGTAGACGCTTAATTGCTTCTTTCATTTTCTTTATTTTCTTTTGTTGCTCCTGATAAGCTTGAAACTCTTGAAGTAATCTTTCTTCCTTCTCCTCAACGAACTGAGAATAATTCGTATGGTACACGTGAATCTCTCCATCTTCCAGATCAAAAATTTTCGTTACAACTTCATCAAGGAAATAACGATCATGTGAAATAACGATAACTGTTCCAGTGTATTCTTTTAAAAATTGCTCTAACCATTCAACTGCAAATAAATCTAAATGATTTGTTGGTTCATCTAATAGAAGTAAATCTGGTTTCTGCAATAGCATATATGCAAGGCTTACTTTCGTCTGTTCTCCTCCACTTAATTCTGTAAATACTCTTGAAAATAAGTCTGTCACTTGTAAGCCATTTGCTACCTTCATTATATTTGCCTCGATTTCATAACCACCGAGAAACGCAAATTTTTCTTGAATGACTCCGTACCTCTCCATTAGCTTTTGCAAAGAAGATTGTTCCTGCTCCTCCGCCATATTTGTTTCTAGAGCATGCATTTCTTTTTCTAATTCCTTTTCTACTTTAAAAGCGGAACTCAATACATCATATACAGTCAGGACCTCATCAAACTTCGGAATTTGTGCGACATGACCAATACGTGTACCTTTCTTCATATGGATGGCTCCTGCATCCAAACTCTCCATTCCCGTTAGAAGCCCAAAGATTGTTGTCTTCCCACTACCGTTACGCCCAACTAACCCAACACGTTCACCATTCTTTATTTCAAGCGATATATTTTCAAATATGATGTTTCCACCAAAAGATTTCGTTACATTATTTACACTACAAATAGTCATTTTCCGTACTCCTTTCAATATAAAAAACCATGAGAAAGAAACATTCCCCATGGTTTTTCGGCATAGAAAAAGGAAGCCAAATAGCTCCCTTTTCACACGTTTATTAAAAATGGGTGAAGAGATTTCTATCGTTCAATAGTCACTATGCAATTGTTAAAAAAGGGCATACGTATCCCGTTAACAACTACATCATGAAAAATCGCACGACAAAAATAGATAAAATCTAAAAATTTGGCACGTGCAGCTAAAGAACGTTTCATCTCATTCACCCCTTTCGTACGGAATTTAATACTTACTTCTTTATTATACTTTCCAATTTCATGTTTGAATAGTCATTTTTCTGAAAATAATGAAGATAGACTAAACATTTCAATAAGTGACATCAAATCTTACAAAACTGTTATGTTCACGTAATGGAAAGCGATAGTACGAAAAGATGCCTCCCTATACAATAAAGATGTAAACAAGAGAGACAAACAAAAGGAGGAAACAAACATGATGAAAGAAACATGATGAAAGAAATCGTAAAAGCAATCTTTGAGGTATTAGTGAACGGACAAGCAGTTGTAAAAGAACTAAATGAACTATAAAAAGGAGTGAAGAAATATGATGAACATGGTGAAAATGATTTTACACGCTTTAGTCGATGCAAAAGCAGTTAGCCAAGAATTAAACGAACAATAAAAAGGGGTATATGCATATGAAGAAAGCCATTATTATCATTGCAAGCACAGCAATTACTTTATACACAATAAAAAATAGAAAAAAGAAAAATAATGAAAATGTTCTATATTATCCATACACACTATTAGAGAAAAAATAAAAGACAAGGTACCCTATCGTAATGAGGATATCTTGTCTTTTATTTTTTCCATATTTCCTTTAGAGGATTTCCTTCTCCTTTCCCCGAATGTATTAAGCGGGATTTTTACACATATTTTAAAGGGGCATATATACAAATGGATACACAACAACTATATTTTTTAAACGATATCGGTAAACAAAAACCAGAAAGTATTCGGAATAGAAGCGCTGCATGTCCATTTTGCGATAAAGAACATTTAACGGATATTTTAGCAACTGATGGTTCTATTATTTGGTTGAAAAATAAATTTCCTACATTACAAGATACATTTCAAACAGTGTTAATCGAAACCGATAATTGCGAAGATCATATCGCAACATATACAGAAGAACATATGCGGAAATTAATGCAATTTTCTATTCAACATTGGTTACACTTACAGAAGAACAAGGAGTTCGCATCTGTGATTTTATATAAAAATCACGGTCCATTTTCAGGTGGAAGTTTGCATCATGCACACATGCAAATTATCGGAATGAAATATGTAGATTATCTTGAAAATATTGAAGAGGAAAATTTCCAAGGAGTAATTGTTCAAAAAAATGAACGCATTGAGCTTAATATTTCAGAGCGTCCCATTATCGGCTTCACTGAATTCAATATAATCATTGATAATATTTCATATATAGATGAAATGGCAAATTACATTCAGCAAACTGTACGTTACATACTGACAGATTTTCATAAAGGATGCAGTAGTTATAACTTATTCTTCTATTACTTAAATGGAAAAATTATTTGTAAAGTTGTTCCTAGGTTTGTCGTTTCACCGCTGTATGTAGGATATAAAATACCTCAAGTTTCTACAAAACTAGAAGACGTAAAAATACAACTAGCGGAGTATTTCACAAAATGACACGATTATCAAAAAAAATAGAGTAGGTATCAAAACCTACTCTTTTATTACACCTTTATTTCGATAGTACACATCTTCTAATCCGATGTTATACTTCATGTTATTATCCGTCCACTCCGGCCCTAAATTCCCTGGCCATCCAGATGTATTCGCTATATATTTCAGTAATGCAAAATCAGTCAAACCTTTTTGCACCCCGCGCTTATATCCTTTCATCAAATGCGGCATTGCAATTTGTGCATTTGTACGTGGATCTTTTAGCTCATCATCAGTTAAATGTTCTGGTGCAAGCCCGCCGCCGCGGTGTAGTTGAAACAATCCGAATGAAGTTCCATTATCTCCTACACTCCTTGGATTTAATCGACTTTCATGTTCAGCAATTGCAAGAGGTATCCATTCTGGAAGATTTACTTTCTTCGCTTCCTCTATAATAATTTGTTTCATCTGTTTTGCTTCTTCTGAATCAACATAGCTTGTTCCATTCACTAGCTTATCCATTCCTTCAGACTTTCCTTGGAAATATAAATATACTCCAAGAACAACTAAAAATCCTACAAAGAATTTCTTCACTACCTCTACCTCTTTCTCCGCTGAAATTTGTCCCCTTTCAGCCTTCCCTTTACAATTACCTACATTCTACTACTCTTTTATCATAGCAAATAACTATACATATTATCATCATGCTTTAGACCGATTTTGTGAAAAAACAGCTGGTAAATACGTACAAAAATGTAACTTTCATAGACTATAACGCATTCATTGTATATAATTGTAAATTGAATTCTAAATATAAACTAGGAGAATAATAATATGAAAAAATGGCTGTTACTCTTATTCAGTTTACTACTATTAATTCCTGTCCCTATTTCCGCACAAAAAACTGAACAACCAAAAACCCTTATTTTATACAGTTCAAACGATGATCAAATTACAAGTGATATCCAAATACTTAATACACAAGTAGGGCATTTCACTAATAATATAACAATTAAAAACATAAAACAGTTAGCTGAAATAACTGATAAATCTTCGTATACACATGTTATTTACATGGGTGAAAAACAAGAAGAACTTTCTACTGAAGCAAAGGAATTTCTAGAAGGCTTCCCAGGGCCATTACTAGTTTTAGGTCAAAATATAGAACAGTTATCTACTCGCTTTTCATTTATCACACTTAAAAATGAAGATATAAACTCTGATACAATTGAATATCCAACACGTAAACTAAAGAATATATTAGAAGAAGAAAGATCAATTAAACAACTTGATACAAACGGAACAATTCTCGCACATGCTTTAAGAGGAAATAATACTTATCCATTAATTGTACAGCAAAATAATTCTTATTATGTAGCAACTTCTAACCTCTTTGATTGGATATCCTATTATATTGGCGAAAGCCTATTTTCTTATTTTCAGCAAAAAACCGAAACCAATAAAAAATTAGCTTATTTACGTCTTGAGGATGTTCACCCAGCAGCAGATATAAATCAATTGAAAGAAATTGCTGAATTACTAAAAGAGAAGAAGATTCCTTACATGATCACTGTTATTCCTGTATATACAGATCCAGATACAGGTAAAACACTACATTTAAAAGATAAACCCGAACTAGTCGATCTTTTACGCTCTATGCAAGATGATGGCGCAGCGATTATTATGCATGGTTACACTCACCAATTTTATGATAGTGAAACTGGGGAAGGTTTTGAATTTTGGGATGTAAAGACGGATCAACCAATTCGCCAACCGAAACATGAAAAACCGAAGAGAAAAGATGAATTTCCAAATATAGAGTCATATAACCAATATGTAAAAAAAGGGGAAGAGTTTGAGGAAAAATATACGACAGATCACATCGAAAAGGGGATTCAAGAACTTGTAGATGCTAAACTATATCCTGTCGCCTTTGAAGCACCTCATTACACAATGTCTCAAAAAGGGTATGAAATATTATCAAGATACTTTTCAACTTATGTAGGACAACTACAATTAAGTGATACAACTTGGAAATCCATGCACTCTCCAGCATATAGAAGTACACCATCATTTCTACATGGAATGAAATTAATGCCTGAAACAGTCGGTTTTATTGAAGAAGATAAGCCACAAGCTATTGCTAAAATGAAAGCAAATGCTTTATCTGTTGCTAAATTATCCGATGGGATTATTGGAGCATTCTATCATCCTTACTTAGGTGTGAAACCATTAAAAGAAGTGTTAAAGGATCTAGAAAGTATTCCAAATATAGAATGGATTGATTTACAAAAGGAAAAGAATGAAGTAAAAATGAAAGATATTCATATTACGACGAATAAAGACGGCATTCACGTTGAAAAACCAACCAGTGCGAATGACATAATTGATTATATAAAGCAATATGGCTTCTTCCTTATACTAGGGTTCGTTATCATTGTCTTTCTTTTATTATTAAAACGTGCGAAAAAATTAGAATCCTAATACAAAACCACCGAGCAGAACGCTTGGTGGTTTTTTGTCCTATATCAAACCGTGGCATTTTACTAAATACATTCAATTTTTACTTTTTCCGTTACATGATTAAAACTATAATTCTCCTATCCTTTCAAATAAAATTGACTTGTATTTTCATATATTGTTTTTGCGACCTTATCAATGGATATGTTTTTTATAGAACTAATTTCCTTTAATACCTCTCGAATCATTCTTGGGTGCGTTATAACATCCTTTTGAAATTCCCACGGACCATCTGTTTCTACCATCATATATTCAAGCGGATAATACGAAACGATTTTTCTAATCTTCTCCTTATGTAAAACATCCGGTGTAATCGAAATATAATAACCATTTCTCATCATCCGTTTCATTGTTTCATCGCTTCCTTTAAACCAATGGAAGTGTGCACGTGAAACTTTATATTTCTCTAGCAAATCACATACAATGTCAGCATCTTCATAAACTGCGTGTAATACAATCGGCAAATTATACTTACCAGCTAGTTCTATAAATTTTTTCAATACAGCTATGTATGGATCTGCAGCAATTCTTTCATCTTCTTTTCTCAAATAATAGGGCAAACCTACTTCACCAATCGCAACAATTTCCTCTGCGTTCTGTTCAATAAGTTGATAAATCCGTTCACACTCTTCTTTATGAATCTGTTGCTCTGGATGAAACCCTATCGCTGGATATATAAAGGGATACTTCTTCGCTAAAGATAACGTTTCCTTACAAGATTGATAATTCATAGATACCGCAATAAGCCCCTTTATTTCATTACTATTTTCCACCTCTTTCAGTAATCTGCTCTTCTCTTCATCCTTATATTGATCAACATGTATATGACTATCAATCCATTTCATCTTTATGCCCCCATAAAAAAAACAAGAAAGGACTTCCTTTCTTGTTTTAGCATCTATATTATTTAACAATTAAGTTTGTTATGATATCAAATAATCCAATACACACTACGGCAACAGTAAAGTAGCTACAGAAATCTTTAATTGGTAACTTCACTACTTCTTCTTTACGCATCCCATTTTTCTCCCTTCTTACTAGATCCCTAATTATTTTTCTATCTGTATCTATTATGCAAAAAATATGACAAATTTACTATCGAATTAACTTACGTAAACCTTACAATGTTGTAAGGTTTAAAAAAGATCCCCATCTTTATTCAGATGAGGATTATTAAAAATTAGTTGGTTTTTCATTCTTCATTACAAACAGAAAGTAATACATTGAGACTTTCTAGTTACACTATATGAAAATTACTATCTTTTAACTATCGAATTACATTACAGAAGGCTTACATGTTTGTAAGTTATGTGTAATGTAATTCGATAGTTCTCCTTACTTATATTTCGTACAATAAAGTTAGAAAGTAAGCCAAATAAGAAGAACAATCACATAACCAAATTACATTGCTAGTAGCTACTCTTCTTATAGCTTTCACCCATGCTACTACAATGTACCCCCTTCCCCTTTATATAACAAAAAAGCCTTAGTCTATATGGACTAAGGCTTTTTTGTTAACCTTAAAAATACCCTTACCCAGTATTTTTATTTTCGACAAAAAATAGCTGGGGGTATATTTCGCTATCTCACCGTTAAAAGTTTACTCTTCGCATTTATAGGAATATTTGCAACCTCAATCTCTTCAATGGACTCACCGTAACGCCCTTTTGCAAAAACCTTTAATGCTTCATCTCTCTTTAACATATGCTTAACCGTTTTCTTTATTTTCTGCTCTCTACCACGTTCATCGAATGCAATAAATTCATATTCATACCACTCATCACCGATATGCTGACCAATTGTATTCACAACCGTATAGTATTCTTTCGTCTTATACAGTGGATTATATTTATCGATAACCGGTCCAAGTTTCGTAGGCAGTAACATTACTACTATCACTATCATCGCTATTATAGTAGTGATCAATTTTTTCTTCATAATAAACATTCCTCCTCTGCAGGATATATATACATCCATTTTAAAAAGGGGGAATAAAATCTACTATTGAATCTCATTACATTACACTTACATTTTTGTAAGAATTAAAAAAGGTGAACGAATTTACTCGTTCACCTTTTAGCTTGCTTTAAAGCCACCGCCAAGTACATCACGTACATCATGTATAACAACGAAAGCATCTTCATCTACCCGGCTAATAACTTGTTTTAACTTAACAAGCTCTTGTTTATTAATAACAACATATAAAACTTCTTTATTTTTACCAGTATATCCGCCGCGCCCTTCTAATACAGTAACACCGCGTGTCATATTTTTCGTAATAGCTTCACGAATTAAATCTGGTTGATTCGAAATAATCGTAACAGCCGTTTTTGTGTCCATTCCTTCTACAATGAAATCAATCACCTTCGCTCCAATGAACACAGCCACAAGTGTATACATCGCCTTTTCTTGCCCTATTATAAATACAGAACCAGCAATTACAACAATATCAATAATTAGTACGCCTTTCCCTACACTCCAACCTAAATATTGATTTGCTAACTGAGCTAAAATTGCTGATCCTCCCGATGTACCTCCGGCTTTGAACATACAGCCTAATCCAATACCCACAAATAAACCAGCAAATAAAGCTGCTAATAATGTATCACTATTTACATGATACTCAATATGTTCTGTAACGTATAAGAACAAAGATGTTTCTACAATCCCTAAAATTGTATAAATCATTGTTTTCTTATCAAAAAATTTATAACCAACAGCTAGTAAAATTGCATTTATAGCAAAGTTCACAATTCCTGGTGACCAATCAAATAAGTAGTACGTAACAACCGTTAAACCAATAATTCCACCTTCCGATAAACGGTTTGGAATTGCAAAGTAATTAATACCAATTGCGAATAATAATGAACCAATTGTAATTAGTGTTATTTCCTTTATACGTTGATTAACCATAGTTCATACCCTCCCCCCATTTGACATTGTATCACTATCTCCTAGAGGTTTAGAAGTGGTTTTTATTCCGCATTTTCCCTCTTAAAAATTGAAATATTATGTTTAAACAGAGGGTTGATTAATTATTCATATTTGCTCTAACTGCACGGACAAATCGCTCCACATTCCCTTTCTGAATATACTTAGCGCGAATGGTTTCATGACTACAAGTAAATTCAAAATACGGATGAAAATCTATGCTATCTATATGCAAATATGAATACTCTTTAAATGTTGAAGAATAGTACGGAAATTTCCCGTAAAAAAGGAGACGTCTAGTAGTGGCAACAAAAACCCCATGTTGATACGATAATATAAAATTATCCTTCTCAAATATCCCTACCACAAAAGCCAGAATCTTTTCATCATCATCTACATACTTTTTCATACTCGATAAAAGTTCATTCATGCATATTCCTCCAAATTCTATTCACTGCATTAACACTTGAAAAGAATCCATGGATTATTACAGACCGGTTTAACTCCTTTATAAAGTATGAAACGCGTTTCCTGTCAAAGATATTTCAAAAAAAATAATCCGTTATGCGATTATACACATAACGGATTACGATTAAACTGTAGAGCGTTCCACAAGTTCGTATGGAATTTCCAGCTTTTCTTGTTCAGAACTCTCGTCATTCACTTTTCTATGCAACATTTCAAAAGCAGTTTTCCCTATCTCCTTTAAATTTTGATCAATAGTTGTCAATTGTAACACTTGCGAGATAGGTTGATTATCAAAGCCAATAATCGCTAAATCCTCAGGAACTTGAATCCCTAATTTTTCAACTTCTGTCATAACCCCAATCGCAACTTCATCACCTGCTACTATTAATGCTTCAGGAAGATCCTGCATCTCTTTTAACTTATGAGCCACTTTTACACCATCTTCTAGTGTAAAACATTCTGTAAAAATCCATTCTTCATTAACCTCTTCGTCTATAGATTGCAATTGCTGTTTATAAACATCAAAACGTTTTTGGCTACTTGGCCCTAATTTCCTTCCCGTGCAATAACCAATTTTTTTATAACCTTTCTCAATCAAATAATCCATTCCTAATTGAAAGGCCGCTGAATGATTCGTATATACACTTGAGATGTTTGAAATATCATTGTCTTCACAAGCAATTATTGCGCCGTAAGAAGCATATGGTTCTATCGTTTCCCAATCATTTGCACGTGAACAAATAATAAGACCATCCAATTGTTTTGTTTTTAACATATGTAAACTTTTCATTTCTTCTTTTTTATTATAATTCGTTTGGCAAAGTAGCACCCTGTAATTATGCGCTAACGCAGTCTCCATCATTCCGCTCACCATCGCATCAAAACACGGATGATTAATATACGGTAAAATCACACCAACAATATTCGTTTTTCCTTTTGATAAATGAACAGCATTTGCGTTTTGCGAGTAATTCAATTTCTCAACTATCTCTATAACCGCTTTCCTTTTTTCTTCACTTACATATGGGTGATCATTCAACACTCTCGAAACAGTCGTAACTGAAACTCCCGCCATCTTTGCAATATCTTTAATATTAGCCATACACTCACCTCTACCTTTAACTTAATGAATCTCATGAACATATGTCAAATCTTCTTATCATTACACCTTCATTCGTTTCTCTTACAAAAGTGTAATTTTTCTGTAAGCTAATTCGATAGTTACTTTCCGCAACATTTCATACAATTGAGTCAGAAACAGGGTAACAACTATTCGAAAAGGAGCGGATTAATATGCTGAACAAAATGAAAACGAACAATTTCTTAAATACAATGGGCATGGTATTTTCCGCTCTTATCGACGCAAAAGCTGTTGCTTCTACATTAAACAAGTAAGGAGAATATATTATGAATAACATCACTTTTAACAAATTAGATTTTTTAGGACTAGCTAGTGGCTCGCTTCTTCTTACTGCTTTTATTTACGCCGCTACGCTTGTATAACTTTGTGTCCCCTTTCCCCTTTATTATAAATAGTAATAGAAAAGACGACCGTCTATGCCCGGTCGTCTTTTCTTATTTTTGATTTGATTGCAAAGCTTCTTTTAACTCCTCAAACTTCTCATTTAATTGATCTGTCATCATTTTCATAGCGGTTTTTCGATCTATTTGTTCTCCAGCCTCAATTTGAATTGGATCTCCAAAAATCAATTGTGCCTTTTTCCCCTTTATTAATTCTTTTACACTTGATGGACCAACATAAGCTGCTGGTACTAACGGAACATTAGAACGCATCGCAATTGTCACAGCACCCGCTTTTAATGAAACATCTTCCGCTGATCTTGTTCCACTCGGAAAAATCCCTACTACCTTTCCTTCTTTTAATAAACGTGATGGAATTTTAAGTGTACTTGGTCCTGGATTCGCACGATCTACAGGGAATGCATTTACATTTTTAAAGAACCAATTTTTGAATTTCCCTTCAAATAATTCTTTTTTGGCCATGTAATGAATTTGAGTTGGATACATCCCTGTAGCTAACATTAATACATCCATAAAACTTGTATGTGTACATGCAACAACATACGGTCCACCTTCTGGTAGCTTTTCTCTTCCTTGTACTTCTACTTTCCCAGCTGTTTTAAATATATATTTCAACAAAAATGTAATTGGTTTATACATTTATTTCGTTCCTTTCTAAACATCCGAAGTATAATCATATTCTTACAATAATTATAACACTAAGTTTTAGGAGTTGGTAATAAAATTAAGGATGAATTGTTAAATTTCAATTCTTACAAAAGTGTAATTTTCTTGTAAGCTAATTCGATAGTTACTTCTTACTATATTTCATACAATTAAGTCAGAAACAGGGCAACAATTATTCGAAAAGGAGTGGATCAATATGATGAACAAAATGAAAACGAACAATTTCTTAAATACAATGGGCATGGTATTATCGGCTCTTTTCGATGCAAAAGCTGTTGCTTCTGCATTAAACAAGTAAGGAGAATGTATTATGAATAACATTACTTTTAACAAATTAGATTTTTTAGGATTAGCTAGCGGCTCTCTTCTTCTTACTGCTTTCATTTACGCTGCTACGCTTGTATAACTTTGTGTCCCCTTTCCCCTTTATATAGAAAAAGACGACCGTCTATGCCCGGTCGTCTTTTTAATTTTTTCTTTCTTTCAATTCTTTTAAAAGCTGTATCAGCTCAGCTTGTTGTTTTATCTTTTTACGACCATTTCGATTAATTGCTGCAAGCTCACAGGCAACTCCGACGGCGAAGAAAAACAATAAACTTTCTAACATATGAAATCCTCCATTTGCCTATTAAACAGCTTGACGTAATTGTTCTTCTTGTAAAACTCTCTTATTTATATTTTCTTCTTTTCTCTGGCAAACGTTATTGCGAATAAGCGCTGCAATAACAAGTACAGTCCCTATAATATCAAACATTGTGATCTGATACCCTTGCATCATCATAATAACTAAAGTCGTAATTGGTACAAAATTAATAAATAAAATCCCATTAATGGATGATAAAATTTTCACACCATAGTTCCAAGCAAGTAGCGCTACAATACCTGGCAATGTCATCATAAATAACAAATCATACTTCACAATAGAAATCGTTCCCATACTAGGAACTGAAACATATCCAAGCGACGTAATAATTACCGTTATAATTCCTGTAACAGTCGTACCGAATACACAAGTCAACGTAGAATAACGTAATGTTGACCAATCACTACACGTTTGACCACCCATCGTATAAATAACCCAGCCTACAACACCAATAAATATAAATGCTAATGAGAACATATTATCTTTCAATGTTACAAAGAAACTCATGTCACCTTTTGTAATAACAAACACAGCTCCTACAAAAGCAATAACCATACTCGTTATCATATACTTCTTCGGTTTTATATGCTTATATCCCCATAAAATACAAATAGAAATCATCGGCATAAGTGATTCCATAATGGAAGCTACCATTACACCCGACTTACCCATTAACATTTGCCCTAAAAATATGAGGACATTATATACTGTAAATGCCATCGTTCCAAAAAAGACGAGTAACTTTCCTCTTCCCTCTAAACGAAATGCCTGTTTTCCTTCTTTCATTAACAACAATACAATCAGCATTATCGCCACTGCTCCATAACGAATAAGCGAAAAATAAAATGGATCTATGTATTCTAGCGCATGATCAGCAACTGGAAACATCGCTCCCCATGACATACTCGCAATTAAACACGCTAAAGCCCCTATTATCATTTGACCTCTTCTCACCGCAATCCCCCGTTTCTTTCTATTTGCACAAAGAGAATTGTAAAAGAAAAAATATATCACGTAAAATGATTCAAAATGATGTTAACTATCATTTATAATGATAGTTAACATCAAGGGGGATTACAAAATGGAATTAAGAGACTTACAAATCTTTAAAAGCGTTGCCGACCAGGGTAGTGTAAGTAGCGCAGCAAAGGAATTAAATTATGTACAATCAAATGTAACTGCACGTATTAAACAACTAGAAAACGAATTAAAAACCCCACTCTTCTACCGCCATAAACGAGGAATGACTTTAACAGCTGAAGGAAGAAAAATGCTCGTTTATGTTAGTAAAATTTTGCAAGATGTCGACGAACTAAAACAAATATTTTTAGATAGCGAAACACCCTCCGGTATATTAAAAATCGGTACAGTAGAAACAGTAAGTACATTACCTACCATTTTATCTTCTTACTATAAAAGCTATCCGAATGTCGATTTATCATTACAAGCGGGTCTAACAGAAGAATTAATTAGAGAAGTACTTGATCATCAATTAGATGGCGCCTTTATATCAGGTCCTATTAAACATCCACTAATCGAACAATACGATGTTAGTACAGAGAAATTAATGCTTGTAACACAAAATAAAGCCTTTCATATAGAAGAATTTACAACAACGCCTCTACTCGTTTTTAACCAAGGATGTGGATACCGCTCCAAACTAGAACGATGGCTGAAAGATGAAGGTTTGCTACCAAAAAGAATTATGGAATTCAATATATTAGAGACAATATTAAACAGTGTTGCACTCGGCCTCGGAATTACACTCGTACCACAGTCTGCTGTCCATCATCTTTCTAAAGCAGGTAAGGTACATTGTCATCCAATCCCTGAAAAATACGGCAGTATTTCAACGGTTTTCATACGCCGTAAAGATAGCTATATGACGAATTCAATGCGTAGCTTTTTAAAAACAATTGAAGAGCATCATCATATTAATATGCTGTGAAAGACATTCTTACATGAATGTCTTTTTTTCTTACAAAAGTGTAAGTCTTTCGTAAGCTAATTCGATAGTTGCAAGTGAACATATTTCCTATAATTAAGACATAAGCAGGGCAACAACAATTCGAAAAGGAGCGGATACGCATGATGAACAATATGAAATCAAATAAATTATTAAATACAATGGGCATGGTGCTATCCGCACTTGTCGATGCAAAAGCTGTTGCAACTACATTAAACAAATAAGGAGAGATTATAATGAACAACATTACTTTCAACAAATCAGACTTCATCGGACTTGCAAGTGGAGCTACTCTTCTTACGGCTTTCATTTACACACTTGCTCAAGGTCTTGTTTAACACTTTGTATCCCCAAACCCCTTTATATAGAAAAAGCTGCTCGTCTTATAGACAAGCAGCTTTTTAGTTTGTTTCATATATAATTTGACCTGTTTTCGTAATATCATATCCGCCAATCGCATTTAATTCATTATGAAATTCTTCCGATTGCAGAATGTCTTTCACGACTTCAATCAGCTCTTCATTTTCTTTATTCTTCAAAATTACTAAATCATACTGTTCTTTCATGATTGGAATAAAGTCCACATTTACAATTTGCGAAAACTTTTCTGAACCTACTCCTACATCAGCTTTTCCATTTGCAACTTGCGTGGCAACACCCAGATGATTCGATTCTTCCCATTCATATCCACTAATATCAGCTTTATTTAATTTTTGGATTCGTAATTGTTCATCCACTAACACTCTAATACCAGAACCCTTTTCTCGATTTATAAACTTTATAGTGGATCTGGATATGTCGGCCCATGTCTTTATTTTCTTCGGATTTCCTTTTTGGACATAAAATCCTACATTTCTGGACAATAAATTAATCATAATACATGGCTGGCCTACTAAAATGCGTTTTACATAAGGAACATTATATGTACCCGTTTCACCATCAAACAAATGCAAACTAACGATACTTCCTTCTCCTTGATACATTTTCACTAAACTTGTTAAGCTACCTTGATACGCCCTTAAAACATTAGAACTTGGCAAACGATTTTCTATACGTTTAGCTAACATATCTAACGTTAGTTCTTGACCACTAATAATACACGTGTTCAAGATACTACTACCATCGTTTTTTACAGGAGTAACTTGTACCTTTCCTGTTTTCATTTGTTTTATATATTGATCTAAATCTGCTGCATCAATGCGCATCTGTCTACCAACTCTATAAGAAGGAAGTTCTCCTTTTTTAATTAAGTCGTATACAGTTAATTTTGATACTTTTAATCGCTTTGCTACTTCTTCCGTTGTGTAGGAATGATGATCCATAGACGATTCCTCACTTTCTTCTTTCATTGTAACAAAGAAAAGAATATTTCTCCTATTTTTTAAAAATAGATATATGTTCAAATTATATTCAATTATAACTAGTTATATTTAGTTATATTTAGTTATAATTAGATGTGTCAAAACGAAAGGGGATTTTTTTATGAATAAATTTACATTACGTTCGATTGGGGCACTTATACTTTCTTTTCTTCTTATATTTAGTGTTGCATGTACAAACGGAGATAAGAAAGAGAAATCAACTGCTAAAGAAGGAAAAGCAGTTGAACTTACTATCTCAGCTGCTGCCAGCTTACAAGATGCATTAAAAGAAATTGAAAAACAATATAAAGAAAAAGAACCCAATATTAAACTTTCTTTTAACTTCGGTGCTTCTGGAGCACTTCAACAACAAATTGAACAAGGTGCACCTGCTGATTTATTCTTCTCTGCAGCAGAAGATAAATTCCAAACCCTTGTAAAAAAAGGATTCATTAATGAAAAAGAAGGGAAAAATCTTCTTGGAAATGAACTAGTTCTAGTCATCCCTAAAGATAGTTCTCTTACAAAATTTCAAGATTTAAAAGATGAGAAAATCAAAAAAATTGCACTTGGTACACCTGAATCTGTACCTGCTGGAAAATATGCAAAAGCTTCTCTAACACACGAAAACCTTTGGAATGATGTTCAAAATAAAGTCGTATTTACAAAAGATGTTCGCCAAGTGTTAACATATGTAGAAACAGGGAATATCGATGCTGGTATCGTATACAAAACAGATGCTCTCATTTCAGATAAAGTAAAGATTGGTGAAACAGCAGCAGCTACTTCTCATGAGCCAATCCACTATCCTTTAGGTGTTATAAAGGAATCTAAACATAAGAAAGAGGCGACTTCATTTTATGAATATTTGCAGTCAAAAAATGCACAATCTATCTTTAAGAAATATGGATTTACAGTCCTGTCGTAATTACTATGAGCATTGATGCTATTATATCGCCTGTCTTTCTATCTTTAAGAGTAGCTGCGTGTGCCACTATTCTCGTTACAATTTTAGGGACGATTGTCGGGCGAGCACTAGCTCGCTCCTCATGGCGATATAAAGTACTATTAGAAACCATATTTTTATTACCAATGGTACTTCCACCAACTGTTATCGGCTTCTTTCTCATTATCATCTTTGGAAACAACAGCCCGATCGGAAGGTGGGTTGAATCATTATTTCAGCAGTCTATTATGTTCACATCTACCGCTGCGATCATCGCTTCTACAGTTGTTGCATTTCCGCTTATGTACCAATCAGCGAAAACGGGATTTTCTATCGCAAATGTACAAATTGAAGAAAGTGCTCGTGACCTTGGCGCAAGTGAATATCAAGTTTTTCTGCACGTTACACTTCCGCTCGCATTTCCTGCATTACTAAGCGGGATGATTTTGAGCTTTGTCCGCGCGCTCGGTGAGTTTGGTGCTACACTCATGTTTGCCGGGAATATCCCTGGTAAAACACAGACAATCCCGACTGCAATTTACATGGCCATTGACGCAAGTAATATGCAACTCGCCTGGACACTTGTGGTTATCACTATTAGTATGTCACTCCTATTTCTGCTATGTATTCAGCTTATTAACAAAAGAATTACTAACCCTTAAAGCAGCTTTTTTGGAAGCTGCTTCTTTATTTCTTAGGAAATAAAATATACCACCGGGAAATAACTGAATTTTACCTCTTATTTAAATATACATTTTATTTGAATTCACTTTCTAAAATAGGCAATTTCCTGTTATTATATGGAGGTGTTTCAAAAAATGAAGAAATGAAAACGCATTTATATCGTGAATTCTTCATCCTGTTTTAGCGATCGGTAATCTTCTACTCTATTAGTGGGGCATTACCGATCGTTAGAACGATATGTAACTATATTGGTATAGCAAACCGAAGGGAGTCTTGTAATGGACATTTTATTAGCGCTTCTTCCTGCAATTGCATGGGGAAACATCTTATTAGTAAGCGTAAAAATGGGCGGTGGTGCATATAGCCAAACGGTAGGTATGACAATCGGTGCTCTATTCTTCGCAACAATTATGTATGTATTTACTCAACCAGCTTTAACAATGACAGTCTTAATTGTTGGGTTTATTTCAGGTTTATTCTGGGCTTTAGGACAAGTAAACCAATTAAAAACAGTTGAAAAACTAGGTGTTTCAACTACCGTAACAATTTCTACTGGTATGCAACTTGTTGCAACTTCTATCTTTGGGGTTATCGCTTTCCGTGAGTGGACTACTACTACAACGATTATTCTGGGAACGATTGCAATCCTATTAATCGTAGTTGGTGTTGTATTCACATCACTAGATGATAAAGAAAATGCTCAGCCACCAGGACAATTGAAAAAAGGACTTCTTACTTTAATTGTTTCTACTTTCGGCTATCTTGTATATGTAATTATTATTCGTTGGTATAATATCGATGGTTGGTCTGCTATTTTACCACAAGCAGTTGGTATGTTTGTTGGTGCGGTTGTACTGACATCTAAACATAAACCATTTAACAAATATGCAATCCGTAATGCTTTATCTGGTTTACTATGGGGAACTGGAAACTTATTCTTACTTCTTTCATTACCACGTGTTGGAGTAGCAACAAGCTTCCCATTATCTCAAACTGGAATCGTTATCTCAACATTCGGTGCGATTGTATTCTTAGGTGAAAAGAAAACAAAACGTCAATTGATCTTTATTGCACTAGGTAGTGTTTTAATTATAGGCGGCGCTGTATTACTTGGTATGACAAAAGCATAATCTTATATTCTATTAGTAAACCCCTGAAGCATATGTGCTTCAGGGGTTTTTTAATTCTAATTATTTTCTAGATATAATTATTTGTATGTTCTTGCCCCTTATAATTGCTCTTCCACTCTAGCAAACCAGCTACACATATAAAGAGATTAATAATAGCTAATATTAGCATGACGTATAAACCAGTAGAAATATAAATTACAATGCTAACTACGTTATATAAAATCCATAAATGCCAGTTTTCTAATATTTTTCGACTTAACATAAATTGAGCCACTAGTCCCAATACGGCATTTAAAGCGTCTAAATATGGACTTGTTGACTCTAAATAACGGACTTGATAATAACCCCAACCAATCCAAGCAACTAAAATAAAACTTATATAAAAAGTCCACCCTTTCAAATCTAAACGAACTGTTGCTTTTACCTCTCCCTCCCCACTTCGTGCAATCCAATAATACCAACCATATACATTAAATATAAATTGAAAAGCGGCTAATACTGCCATTGCATATAAACCTTGTGTAATAAAAATGTATAAAAATACCGCAACAGTAATCATGCCAAATAAAAAGTTGGATACTTTTTCTCTCGCTAATAACCAAACATTAATGATCCCCATAATTGATGCGAAAATTTCAATATAACTCGATTGAATATACAATCCAACTAATACACAAATAATACTAGAAACAAGTAAAAAAAGTGGACTTCTAACCATATTTATCTCTCCCCAGATGTGTAATAAATTCCCTATCACCAGTATAAGGAATAGCCCTTTCCTTTACCATGAATTTCCACCTTCTCATTATCTATTCCATCTACGGTAAGTCTTTTCTTTTTACAAAATTCTCTTAAAGATGATATCGTTTTTATAACATATCTCTACTAGAAAGGAATAAAGGATATGCCTAACAAACATCGAATTTTATTTATTGGTGCTGGTCGTATGGCAGAAGCTATATTTTCCGGATTACTTAAAACAAGCAAAGAGTACATCGAAGAAATTATCATCTCTAACCGAAGCAACGTAGAAAAGTTAGAACAATTACAAAGGCGATATAATGTGTCTATTACAACGGATTGGAAGCAGCATATTACATCTGTTGATACGGTTGTTTTAGCAATGCCACCTTCTGCTCATGAAGGATTATTAGCTGAGCTATCTCCGTTAATATCAAATCAACTTGTCGTAACAGTAGCAGCTGGCATTGGACCATCTTATTTAGAAGCTAGACTCCCAAAAGGCACACCTGTTGCTTGGATTATGCCTAATACAGCTGCTGAAATTGGAAAGTCTATCTCCTTATATACAACGGGACAATCAGTAACCGAGATGCATCAAGAAACCCTGCAACTGCTTTTAAGAGGTATTGGTACTTCGCAACTTTGTACTGAGGAAGAAGTTCATCAGCTTACTGCAGTTACTGGAAGTGCACCAGCCTTCCTTTATTACTTTGCTGAAAGCTTAATTGAAGCAACAAAAAGTTATGGAGTCGATGAAGAAACCGCAAAACATCTTGTCATTCAAATGATTTCTGGCTCTGCTTCTATGCTCGAGCAAACGCAAAATCCAGCTAACCTCCGCGAACAAGTAACAACGCCAGGTGGTTCCACAGCTGAGGGTCTCAAAACTTTATACGAATATAATTTTTCAGAGGCAATTCAAAAAGCAGTAGAAGCAACAAACAAAAAAGCTAGGGGGAAATAATATGATTTTAACAAGTTTAAAAGACTATACAACATTACATAACGGTGTAAAAATGCCTTGGTTTGGTTTAGGTGTTTTTAAAGTAGAAGATGGTTCAGAAGTAATTGATTCTGTAAAAGCAGCAATTAAAAATGGCTACCGCAGCATCGATACTGCAGCAATCTATCAAAATGAAGAAGGCGTTGGACAAGCGATTCGTGAATCCGGTGTTTCACGTGAAGAATTATTTATTACCTCAAAAGTATGGAATAGCGATCAAGGATATGAAACAACACTTCAAGCATTTGAAACTACATTAGAGAAATTAGGTCTAGAATATTTAGATTTATATTTAGTACATTGGCCTGTAAAAGGGAAATATACTGAATCATGGAAAGCATTAGAAAAACTTTATAAAGATGGCCGTGTTCGCGCTATCGGCGTGAGTAATTTCCACATTCACCACTTACAAGACGTATTTGAAATTGCTGAAATTAAGCCAATGGTCAACCAAGTGGAATACCACCCACGTTTAGCACAAGAAGAGCTACATGCATTCTGTAAAGAACATACTATCCAGCTTGAAGCTTGGTCACCATTAATGCAAGGACAACTACTAGATAATCCAACGTTACAAGAAATTGCGACAAAATATAATAAATCAACTGCGCAAATTATTTTACGCTGGGATTTACAAAACGAAGTTGTAACAATCCCTAAATCAATTAAAGAACATCGCATTATTGAAAATGCAAACATCTTCGACTTTGAATTAAGTGCTGATGATATGAAAGCAATTCAAGCTTTAAATGAAGATTGTCGCGTTGGTCCAGATCCAGATAACTTTAACTTCTAAGCGAAAAACCACTGCCATATGCAGTGGTTTTTTCGTTTAAGAAAACTGAAAATTTAAACTATATTTCATTTGGTTGACACTTCATTATTCAAGGTGTAAGATTTTGAATTATCAAAGAAACACAAAAATTAATAAAATTTATTCGTTTACTCATTGTATCAAGAGAGGTGGAGGGACTGGCCCTTTGAAACCTCGGCAGCAGGTTCATTTTGAATACTGTGCCACTTCCTGCAAGCTTTATGCTTGAAAGATAGAATGAGGGACTTCGTTTATATACGGGTGCATAACTTGTACGTAAAAATCCCTCTTTCTCAATATGAAAAGAGGGATTTTTTATTTTTCATTTCCCTCATCATCATCCAAACTTAATTATTTAGGAGGAAAATCAAATGAAAAAGAAGTTTGTACCCGGTATTGCATCAGTTGTAGGAGTAAGTATTTTATTAACTGGTTGCGGTAGTTATAAAAACGAAGCAAGCGGAGCAAATGCAAAAGACGAGGCACCTAGCAAACAGGTTTTAAATTTATCTTCACCTACTGAAATACGAACAATGGATACGGCCCGTGCTACAGATACTGATTCTGGTCAAGTAATGAGAAACGTATTTGAAGGTTTGTATAATCTTGGTGAAGATAACAAACCTTTCCCTGGCGTTGCAAAATCTCATGAAGTAAGTGGCGATAAAACAAAATACACATTCCATTTGCGAGATTCAAAATGGTCAAACGGCACTCCTGTTACAGCGAAAGATTTTGTGTTCGCTTGGCAGAGAGCCGTAGATCCAGCAACAGCCTCTGAATATGCATTTCTATTCTTTGATATTAAAAATGCAACAAAAATTAACAACAAAGAACTTCCAGCCGACCAACTTGGTGTAAAAGCAGTTGATGACCATACGTTTGAGGTAGAATTGGAGCGTCCTGTTCCGTATTTTATTAGCTTAACAGCTTTCCCAACATTTCTACCAATTAACGAGGAATTCTTTAAAGCACAAGGTGATAAGTACGCTTTAGAAGATAATACAATCTTGTACAATGGAGCTTTTACACTAAGCGATTGGAAGCACGAACAAAGCTTTAAATTTAAGAAGAACCCTACCTATTGGGATAAAGATACTGTCAAACTAGAAGAAATCAATTTTAACGTCGTAAAAGAAAAATCAACAGAAGTAAATTTATTCGAGTCAAAACAATTAGATCGTATAAAACTAACATCTGACTTCGTTGATAAATATAAAAAAGATGCTAACTTTAAAGAACGTCCAAATGTAGGCGTACAATTTTTACGCATGAATCAACACAACAAAGTACTTCAAAACGTTTCTGCACGCCAAGCAATCGATCAAACAATTGATAGAAAATCCTTTGTAAATACGTTATTAAATGATGGCTCTACACCAACATTTGGTCTCGTTCCAAAAAACTTTGCAAAAGGACCTGAAGGAAAAGACTTCCGTACTGCAAACGGCGATTTAACAAAAGTTGATACAAAATCTGCACAAGAATTATGGAAAAAAGCTAAACAAGAGCTTGGTTCTGAAAAGATAACATTAGAATTATTAACGAGTGATGCTGACCTTGATAAGAAAACTGGTGAATTCTTAAAAGGGCAACTAGAAAAGAATCTAGATGGATTAACAGTAAATATAAAACCGCAACCGCGTAAGCAACAAGTTTCGCTTTTATTAAAAGGTGACTACGAAATCGGAATTGACGGCTGGAGCCCTGACTTTGCGGATCCAATTACATTCCTTGAGCTATTTACAACGAATAACCCTTATAACTTAGATCATTACTCTAATAAGGAATTCGATGAAACAATAGCAAAAGTGAAAACAACTTTAGCTGGTGATGAAAAAGCTCGCTGGGAAGCATTACTAGAATCCGAGAAAATATTATTTAAAGACTCTGTTATCGCTCCTCTTTACCAAAAAGGCGAATCTTATTTAGAACGTTCTTATGTGAAAGGAATTGTGCAAGTAGACTTTGCGGGTCAATTAAACTTCAAGTGGGCAAAAATTGAAAAATAAAGTAAAACCGTAATAAGTGGGGGTTCTTCATCCCCACTTATTATTAGCCCACACCAATTGTTTTTTTAGCAAAATATATTAAAAGCAGGTTCTCTCACACAAGAGAATCTACTTTTTTAATATATTATTCCAAGAAATTAACATTCTATTTTTATTATTGACATATAGTTCTTTCCAGTGTTAATATTCTAAATAATCAAAGAAACAAAATATTTCACCATCAAAATATAATGTCTACTAAGTTGAAACATATAACGATAGATTATAGCTCGACATGTATATACATATAGAACACCTGATTACCTATAAACAAATATTTATAATAGGTTCTATCTCCTTCTATAGCTACTTCAAGACATGGACATTATGACGTTACGAACAACACATTTAGGGAGGAACGAACAATGAAGAAAAAAGTTGTACCTGTTGTTGCATCTGTTTTAGGGGCAAGTCTATTACTAACTGCTTGCGGGGGAAATAAAGATAATGCAGGCGGAGCGAAAGCAAACGATAAAGTACCTGATAAACAAGCAATTAACTTATCATTCGCTTCAGAAATTCCAACAATGGATGTTGCAAAAGCAACGGATGGGGAATCCATGAATGTAATGCGCAATGTTTTTGAAGGTTTATATGCAATGGGAGAAGATAATAAACCGATTCCTGGTGTTGCTGAGTCGGTTGACATTAGTCCCGATAAAACAAAATATACATTCCATCTGCGTGATTCAAAATGGTCAAACGGTACTCCTGTTACAGCAAAGGACTTCGTCTTTGCTTGGCAACGTGCCGTAAATCCTGATACAGCAGCTGAATACGCATTCTTATTCTTCGATGTACAGAATGCGAAACAAATAAACCAAAAACAATTACCAATTGATCAACTAGGGGTCAAAGCTGTTGATGACAAAACGTTAGAAGTACAACTAGACCGTCCTGTTCCTTACTTCTTAAGCTTAACGACATTCTCAACATTCTTGCCAATTAATGAAGAGTACTTAAAGTCTCAGGGCGATAAATACGGTTTAGAAACAAATCATTTAATTTACAACGGTGCTTTCACATTAGATAACTGGAAACACGAACAAAGTTTCCAATTGAAGAAAAACCCTAACTATTGGGATGCTAAAACGGTAAAATTAGAAGAAATCAACTTCAATGTCGTTAAAGATAAGTCTACAGAAGTGAACTTATATGATTCAGGACAAATTGATCGCGTTGCTTTAACTGCAGAGTTTGTTGATAAATATAAGAGCGATCCAAACTTCAAGGAACGCGCTGAAGTCGGCATTCAATTCTTACGAATAAATCAGAAAAATGAAACATTAAAAAATCAACATGCACGCCTTGCTATTAACGGCGCAATGAATAAAAAGGCTTACGTAGAAACAATTTTAAATAACGGTGCTATTCCAGCTGAAGGAATGGTTCCTGCGAAATTTGCAAAGAGTCCAGAAGGCAATGACTTCCGTAAAGAAAATGGAAATCTAGTCAAGGATGATGTGAAAACAGCGAAAGAAAACTGGAAAAAAGCAAAACAAGAACTTGGTACTGACAAAGTAACAATCGAACTATTAACAAGTGACAATGCTTTAGCTAAAAAGACTGGTGAATATTTAAAAGGTGAGTTAGAAAAGAACTTAGATGGATTAACAGTGAATTTAAAACCGCAACCACGTAAACAACAGTTGAAACTACTATTAAGTGGTGACTATGAAATTGGTATTGACGGCTGGGGCCCTGACTTCGCTGATCCAATTACATTCTTAGATTTATTTACAACAGATAGTGCTTATAACTTCGATAAGTACTCTAACAAAGAGTACGATGAGCTCATTCATAAAGTGAAAACAGATTTAGCTGGCGATGAAAAAGCACGCTTTGAAGCAATGAAGCAAGCTGAAAAAATTCTATTACAAGACGGCGCTGTCGCTCCTTTATACCAACAAGGTCGTTCTTACTTACAACGCTCTTTCATTAAAGGACTTGTAACGACTGACTTCGGCGGTGAATTTAACTACAAGTGGACAGAAGTTGCAAAATAACAAAAGTAAAAAGGTATCCTACGAAGGATACCTTTTTACTTTTATACAACTTTAACTACAGAGCTTCCTCTTCCCTTTACCATTCCTTTTATAGCTAAAGTCGTCACTGCTACTAATTGTGTAACCAATACAATAACTAATAATGAAATAATATTTCTCTCTAAACTAACTCCTCCGAATATTATTGTATAATAGCCATTTGCTGCATATGTTGCTTGAAATAATTGACCGATCGTTTGATACGTTTTAGAAAGCATTTCAGTACCTCCTCACAACTTCAATTTACCATATACATACAAATCATTTTTTATTTAAATTGCGGATGAGCCCTTGTGACTACAGGATAATAATTTATTTTCAACACATACATAATTACATGTTTTTGGGAAAAACTTGTATAGAACGAATTTACATAAGGAGGAATTTATAATGAGAATTCTACTATCAGTTTTATTAGCTCTTATGCTAGTACCTGCATTAACAGGATGTAAAGCTCCTGCAAAAGAAGACACAACTTCTAATAAAAAGACGACTGAAGAAGCAAAAAATGAGGCTCCTGCAGATTTAAAACTAAACTTCAATGAATTCGATTTAAAGGCAGACTACCAAGATACAAAGAAAGACTACGAAGCAGACTATAAAAATGTAGCAGCTGATAAGAAAATGGAAGCAAAAATTGAAGATCATAAAGCAGATGTAAAATTAACAGGAGACGAGGCTATTACAAAATTAAGCCCACTTCTACAAGAGTTAAAATTTGATAAAGATACTGCTGACCAAGAAGTAATCGATCAAGTAGTGAACGTGTTCAAACTTGATAAAGACTATCAAAAATTTGATTTAGAAGTTGTCTTCTCTGATGGAACGAAAAAAGAATACAAAAGAGAAATAAAATAAAGAAGTAGGCGATTGCCTACTTCTTTATTTTTTAATTTTTACGTATCTTAGTTCTGGACTAGAACCGATAATGAATTGGACACCAGATACTGATGGTTTTTGTAAATATGAAGCACTTGGGAAAATAATTGGGATTAATGGTGAATCTGTAAACATAATATCTTCCGCTTTATGCAATAAGTCAAAACGCTTATCTTCGTTTTGTTCAACTTTTGCTTCTTTTACTAAAGCGTCAAATTCTTTATTATGCCATTTTGCATAGTTATTCGGACCATCACCTGCATATAAATCTAGTTTAGTAATTGGATCTAATAAAGAGCCGCCCCATCCCATATAAGCTAATTGGAAATCACTTTGCTTGTATGTGTCGATGTAACTCTTCCACTCTTTATTTTCTAATTTAATATCTACGCCAAGATTTTTCTTAAACATTTCTTGCATTGCTTCTGCTACTTTTTTATGTTGTGTATCTGTAGTGAATTTTAATGTTACTTCAGGTAATGTAGACCACCCTTGTTCTTTCATACCTTCTTCTAATAATTTTTTCGCTTCTGCTGGATCAAATTTAACGTAATCACCTTTTTCTTTACGGAAATCACGACCACTTTGTGTTTTTGCTCCTTCTGGAACGAATGCATATGCTTCTTGCGCATTATTTTTATACAGTTTTTCAACGATAAATTTACGATCAACCGCTAATGAAAATGCTTTACGTACCTTCGCATTTGTGAATGGCTCTTTTTCTACGTTAAACGAATAAATATAAGATGAGAATCCTGCAACACGCTTATATTCTTTATTTCCTTTTTCTTTTTCAATCATCTCTTGTGGTAAACCACTTAGTAAATCTAATTCTTTTGATTTAAATAATTGATACGCTGTTTTAGAGTCTGGAATAATACGAAACTCAATTTCTTTTAATGTTACCTTTTTATCGTAGTATTCTTTATTTTTTTGTACTGTAATAGCCTGGTTATGCTTCCACTCTTTTAACTTGAATGGTCCATTCGTAATTAACTCTTTTGGATCTGTTTTTAATTTATTATTATCATCAATCGACTTTTTAGCTAATGGAATAAATAATGAGCTTGCTAATTTCTGTTTAATAGAAGCAACTGGATGTTCAAGAGTTACCTTTAATGTTTGAGAATCAACGACTTGAATACCAACTTGTCCCTCTTCACCTTTTCCAGTATTATATGCCTCTGCCCCTTTAATGAAATACATTTCTGTCGCATTCATAGAACCCGTTTTCGGATTTAATAATCGCTTCCATGCAAATTCAAAATCATTTGCCGTAATCGGAGAACCATCTGACCATTTAATATCTTTCTTCAAATGGATTGTATATTCAGTTCCATCAGCATTTACTTCTTCTTTCTCTGCTAATTCATTTTGATATTTCCCATCACTATCTTGCGTATATAAACTTGAAAACAACTGCCCAATTATATAACCTGACGTGCTATCTGTTGCAATAGCAGAATCAAGTGTGTATGGATCACTACTAATATTCGTTACTAATCGATCGCCTTCTCCCTTACCAGCACTCGCCTTTTGCGTCTCTTTCTTACCGCAAGCGACCGAAGTAATCGCTAAAACAGTCATAATGATAAACAGTAAAAACTTCTTCATCCTACATTCTCCTTTAACCCGAAATTTTTGGTGTTGATGCTAACAATGTTTTTGTATAAGAATGTTGTGGATTACGGAACACTTCGTCCGTATTTCCAAATTCAACAAGTTCTCCTTTATATAAGACAGCCACTTTTTCACATAAATAGTGAACCATCGGCAAATCATGTGCGATAAATAAATATGTATAGCCTTGTTCCTTTTGAATTTTTTGCAGCAGATGTACAATTTGAATTTGCAATGAAACATCTAATGCTGAAATTGGTTCATCAAGAATCAATACTTCTGGCTCACACAATAACGCTCTTGCAATAGCAATTCGTTGACGTTGTCCTCCGCTAAATTCGTGCGGATAGCGATCGATATATCGTCTATCTAATCCCACACGTTCTAGCGCATCACCTGCTACTTTATCCTTTAATCCTTTATCACCTAAACCGAATGAAATATAACCTTCCGTTACGCTATCGCGTACTTTCCAGCGCGGATTTAATGCTGCTGTGGAATCTTGAAAAATGAAATGTACTTTCTGTAAAAAATCTCGCCTATGAGCTGATTTCAGCTTGTGAACGACTTGACCGTTATAATCAATTTCACCAGACGTTGGACTCTCAATCCCTGCTATGAGCTTTCCAAGTGTTGTTTTTCCTGAACCACTTTCACCAATAATGCCAAGTGTTGTTCCTTTCGGAATAGAAAGTGATATGTCTTTTAACGCTGTGATTTCTTTACTTTTACTTCCATACGTTTTCGTTACTTGCTTTATAGTAATTAAATCTGTCGTCATGAGGCATTCACCTTCTCTTTTGATTTCGCTTTATTATGCTCTAGAACATGTTGCCAACAATGTGAACTATGCTCCTTAGAATATGTGGTTCTCTCTGGAAAACGATGAATACATTCTTTTATCGCTACTGGACAACGATTTACAAAAGGACAACCAAAGCTATTTAATGTTTCAATGGAAGGTGTCGTTCCTTCTATAGCACGTAATACCTTTTCGGAATCATCCATATTCGGAATTGCTTGTAATAAACTTTTCGTATATGGATGTTTAGGAGAACCTATTACCTCCTGTATCGTTCCTTTTTCAACGACACGTCCCCCATACATAACAACTACTCGATCAGCTACTTCACGTACAAGTGCCAAATCATGTGTAATTAATAAAATACTCGTATTTTGTTTTTCTTTTCTTTCTTTTAATAGCCCCATAATTTGTTTCTGAATCGTTACATCTAACGCTGTTGTCGGCTCGTCTGCAATTACAAGCTTTGGGTGACAAGCAAACGCAATTGCTAAACAAATACGCTGCCTCATACCTCCGCTTAATTGATGTGGGTACTGTTCAAAGCGTTTCTCTGCTTCATGTATCCCTAAATCTGTTAACAAGTTAATCGCAATTTCCTTTGCTTCTCTTTTCGATTTTTTCCCATGTTGCAAAACTACTTCTGTAATTTGTTTGCCTACCTTCATCGTTGGGTTTAAAGATGAAAGCGGATCTTGAAATATAAAGGAAATATCTTTTCCGCGAATTTGATTCCATTCTGACTCTTGTAAATTCGTTAATTCCTTTGCTTGGAAAGCTATATTCCCATCATCGATATGAATTGATTCTTGATTCAAGCCGATAATGGATTGTGCTGTGACACTTTTTCCTGAACCACTTTCTCCTACAAGTGCAACTATTTCACCTTCGTTAATAGAAAAGGAAACATGTTTCACAATCGCTTGCTTAATATTCTCTTTTTCAACGGCTAACGTTACGTTTTCTAAAGATAAGATTTGTGCCATGTTTTTTCTCCTTTCGATTCCGTTTGACAATTTTTGGATCAATCGCATCTTGCAAACCATCACCAATTGCATTAAATGCGAACATAATGAGTGCAATCATAATTGCCGGGAAAAATAGCTGCCACCATTCTCCGCTCAATAATGTCCCGAGTGCATCATTCGTCATCGTCCCCCAACTTGCCGCTGGTGATTGTACTCCAAGTCCTATAAAGCTTAAAAATGATTCTGAAAAAATAGCTGCTGGAATTGTAAATGATAAATTCACGATAATAACCCCTGTTAAATTCGGAATTAAATGCCCATATATAATTTTCATATGTGATGTACCTAATCGCTCTGCTGCAATAACAAACTCTCGTTGTTTTAAAGACAATACTTGTGCTCGAATGAGACGAGCCATTCCAATCCATCCCGTTAATGCAAGGGCGATAATAATGGTGAAAAGACCTGGTTTCATAACAATTAATAGCAAAATAACAATTAATAAATATGGGATGCCGTATAATACTTCAATTCCTCTTATAATCCACTCATCAATTAACGTTCCAAGGCGATTACGCCCTCTCACATATCCACTAAATCCACCAATCAGTACACCAAGTCCTATATCGAGGGCAGCTGCTACTAATCCAACTGTTAGTGAAATCTTCCCACCAGCCCAAGTACGTGCCCAAATATCTCTCCCTAGATCATCTGTTCCAAACCAATGTTCACTACTCGGCGGTAAATTTGTTGCCTCTTTTACTTGTTCACTCGCAGTAAATGAAGTTAAACTTTCGCCAATAAGCGAGAAAACAATAATTAGCAATAACGTCACTGTTCCTAAAACTGCGATTGGATTCGATATAAACTTACGAAACACTTCTTTCTTTCTGCTAATTGTTTGCTGATTTTTATTTATCGTTAATTCTTTTTTCTCTTCTTTCGTTAATAACTGTTCCTTAATCTCATAAGCTCCCATTTAAATATCCCCCCTCCTTATGTAATAGAACGAATACGCGGATCAACAATGCGATGAATAATATCTGTAATGAAAATACAAGCAATTAATAATGCACTATAGAAAATCGTTGTTCCCATAATCACCGGATAGTCTCGGTTAAAAATACTATCTACAAAATATTTTCCTAGGCCAGGAATTGAAAAGATTTTTTCAATAACGAAAGTCCCTGTTAAGAGTCCAGCCATTAACGGTCCAACAAATGTAAGTACTGGAACAATCGCATTTCGAAGAGCGTGTCTTATAATAATCTTCTTAATTGGTATACCTTTTGCTCTTGCTAGCTTAATATAATCACTCTGCAGTACTTCGATCATATTAGAACGAACAAACCTTGTAATAACTGCGATTGGCCCTAACGCTAATGCAAAGGATGGCAATACCGTATGTTCGAATGTTCCCCAAGAGGCTACTGGTAAAAACTCAAATTGGATAGCGAATACTTGTATAAATAGTGGCGCTAAAATAAAACTTGGAATAGAAATACCTAAAATTGCGAGCAAACTCACACTATAGTCAATTACTCTCCCATGATAGAGAGCAGCAAATGTCCCTGCCGCAATTCCTACTAACAATGAAATAACAAGTGCTTGTAGACCAATAATTGCTGATGGACCAAAGCCAGTTGTTATAATTTCTGATACACCTTGCCCGGTTGATTGAACAGATTCACCAAAATCAAAATGAACTACACCGTCTAAATAAGCAACATATTGATTCCATAACGGTTCATCAAGGTGATACTTCGCTCTCATGTTTTGGATCACTTCTTCAGGAAAGATTTTTGCATCTGATGAAAATGGATCTCCCGGAATAATATGCATAATTAGAAATGTCACTGTCGTAATAACCCATAGTGTGAACACCATAACCGATAATTTTTTAATTACATACACTTCAATAACCCCCTAAACACATGAATTTACTTTGTTTTATGAACGTACTTTTTCCATTACTCCCTTTTCTCTTTTTAGAATACAAAAAGCCTTGATCTTAAAAAATAAGATCAAGGCTTAACAAACAAAGGCCCATCACTTATCTTTCAAGACTTGCTTGCTGGAATTAGCACGGTGTTCCTATTACAGAACCCGCTGCTGAGGTGTCATAGGGCCAGTCCCTCTACCTCTCTGGATAAGTAAATTGCTATATTATTATTTGGTTCAAATTGTATATTTCGAATTATAATTCTGAAAAATTGAAAAGTCAATCAGATTGGATAAATTTAGAAAAATCAGTTTTTAATTCATTTATCGAAATTACAGTTTTCGGCTTATAATAAAAAGAAATGATGTTAAAGGGGTTATAAGATGGACCCCTTACTTCTTGCTACTATAGGATTAACCTTAACAATCGTTATACTTGTCATCATCGGCTCCTATAAACTCTTTATTAAAAAGAAACGTATTACTTCTTTTTATACTCCTTTCGATAATATTACCGGGCAAACTATTTCCGAATTTCACGAAGAACAGAAAATATTAGTATCTGAGGATGAAGACGGAGATGGCAAGAAGAAAAAATAACCCTGCACAGGCAAGGTTATTTTTTCGTTTCTGCTTGAAAACGTTTATAGTATGTCGATGCTGTTGCAAAATTAATTTCTATATCACGAATCAACGATGAATCTTCTTCTTTAGCTAACTTCTGTAATTTTTTCATCGCTTGTTCTGATTCATTCAAGAAACCAATATATACCTCATGTTCTTGCTCTTTCGACTTCGGAACACGAATTTCTTTACGTATATGATCAATATCTTCTAACATGCTCGTTGTTACCTTTTGCACGTCTTCTTTATATGTAGCATTCGTTATTTCCTTACCGCCCTTTTCTTTTGCCACTTCAAATAACTGCAGTGCTTTATTAATTTCTTTATTCATTTTTATATCGTATTTTTCATGTACTGCAAGGTATTCTTTCATCTCTTCTGTTTGTTCAGTAGATTGCTCTACCTTTTCTTTCGGTTCTTTCGTATCTTTATTTCCATTACATCCTGCTAGAAGGATCATACTTCCCATTACAGCAATACCCAAAACCTTCTTCATCTCTTCTTCTCCTTTTATCTACAGCTATTACTCATTATAGTTTCTTTTATCTCCACTTGTTATTATACCGAGAACGCCCTACTTTTTACACTTAAGACGACATCGTAATATATATACCAACATGTTTGTCACAGTATCGTCACTTTATACAAATAACTTTTGCAATGCTTTACTACATCACCTTACAAAACTGTAAGCACACATAAAGAACAAACCATGCTAGACTTACATATGCATAACGCAAACATATGTAAGGTTTTAAGGAGAATCATCTATGTACAACACAATGCCTTTTATGGGAGAAGATATTCGTGTCCTTATTCGCGAAAAATCACTTCATATCGAAAATACAGAGAGCCTTCGCCGCGTATTAAAGAAGAAGCATGCTCCATTTAAGTTAGCTCAATATTTAAAACAACAACATACAAATCAATTTCATACCGCGCTAAATATATCGGATAAATCATTAACAATCGAAATCATCGGTCATGTCTACATTGGAAACTTTGCAGATACCTTAAAGGAAATCCCACGTATACCGAAGATTGCTCCTATTATCGTTAAAAAAGCGTATAAAATTACTGACCATACCGATATTATCGACTGTGGGGAAAAAGAAGTCGATAGTAATCGCTGGGTGTGGGATAAACTTGCTGTTTTATATGATACGATCATGAATAATATGTATGAGATATTTCAAAGAAATGAAAAAAAGAACTGATTCAAACATTCCCTTTGAATCAGTTCTTTTTTGTTAAGCCTCTAAATTTTGTCTTTGTTGCAGTTCAAACTGCTTCTCACTTCTTCTGGCCATAAATAGATAACATAATACTGCTCCTACTTCACAAAGCGCAATAACAACACCCATCGGTAACGCTGTATTACTCCCACCAATACCTACTAGCGGAGCGACAAGCGCTCCTGAAATGAACTGTAATAAGCCTAATAAAGCTGACGCTGTTCCTGCAGCTTGCTTCTGATTTCTCATCGCTAATGAGAACCCAGTTGTTGATACAACCCCGACACTTGATACAACAAGGAATAACGAACATAAAACACCGATTAAACCTATTCCTAGTACGATTGTCAGTAGTAAAGATAGGCCACCAACAGCTGCGATAATAATACCAGCAACAAATAATGTCTTCTCATTCACTTTCCCCGCTAAACGACCCGTTACCTGACTAGCAATAATAATACCGATGCCGTTAATCGCAAAGAATAAACTAAATTGCTGTGGTGATGCTCCGTATATGTTCTGCAACACAAATGGTGAGCCCGAAATGTATGCAAACATTGCCGCTGTTACTAATCCTTGTGACAATGCATATCCCATAAACAGACGGTCCTTTAACAATTTTCCGTACGTCGCCAAAGTCCCTGACAAACCACCCGTTTCTCTTTCTTCAGGAGGTAATGTTTCACGCAATACAAAAGTAGCTGAGATTAACATGAATACGCTAATTGCTCCAAGAACGATGAAAACACCGCGCCACGTTGTAAACTGTAATAATTGCCCCCCAATAATCGGTGCCAAAATAGGTGCTGCTCCGTTTACTAACATAAGCAGTGAGAAAAACTTCGTCATTTCAGAACCTGAGTACATATCACGTACCATTGCACGTGATATAACAATCCCGGCTGATCCTGAAGCTCCTTGTAGGAAGCGCAATAATACTAATGTCCAAATAGATGGCGCAATAGCACAAAGTAAAGAAGAAGCAACATAAATAATAAGAGCAATAATAAGTGGTTTGCGTCTTCCGTAAATATCGCTAATTGAGCCAACAAATAATTGCCCTACTGACAGCCCAAGCAAACAAGCTGTTAATGTAAGCTGCGCTAGGGATGCACCTGTTTGCAAATCATCCGTTAACTTCGGTAATGAAGGCAAATACATATCAATAGATAATGGCCCAATCGCCGTAAGTGTTCCTAATACAAGAATCATCCATAACCTGTTTGCCTTTACAGGTTTATATATTTCGTGATTAACTTCATTCACTTTTTCAATTCACCCTTTCCTATACACACTGAATCGTAACAATTATAGTTACATCATAAACATACGTCAAGTACAGCGCATTTTCCTCTTTCATAATGTAAAAAAAGCGATAGAAATTCTATCGCTTTACTTTTTCACATTGCTATTCGCAAATTTAGATACCGAGGCCATCGTCTCTCCTGTATCTAAATATGTAATTTGAATTGGGTCTCCTACTTCTGTAAACATAGCATACGGGAATTTCTTCACTGGTATCATAAATACCTTTTGTTCATTCTCTAAAAGTACGTACACGATTGTATTTTCACCTGATTTCTCTTTATATACACGTTGTACAATACCTTCTTTTTGCGCTTCTTTTCCTGTTGAGGTTGGTCTAAAGGTATCACCATTACCGCTCATTACATTTTTATAATTCTCAAGCGCTTCTTTCTGCGTCGAACCTGTCGCAAATATTTTTGCATTAGCAGCATATACAACTGTATGTGCACGTACTAGGCCTCCGTCATCAACAACCGGAATAATCCAAGCTGGTTTTCCGTATACGTTATAAATGACAGGCATTGTCCCATGCCATTTCTCTCTCTTAAAGGAATTATCCACTACTTCTGTAGCTGCTGAACCATCCATAATTCCCTTTACTTCTTTGCCGTTATAGTAATATAACTTACCTGTACGCGCATCAATAAGCGAGTAACCTAACGCAGAATCTACTCCTTCTTTCGGAGAGGTGAAATCAGTAAAGTAATATAACGTTCCATCCTTACCAAAGATTGGTGTAACTCCTTCTTTCGTTCCCCACTCAGTCGGAATCTTCATATCAGTTTGCGAGAATTTCGTATTCCAAAATCCGTGAATATATTTACCAAAGTACGTATTTAACGTAGATGCAGTCTCATGATTTAATACACCATCAACAAATTTAGGTGCCTTTCCTTTATCATACCTTTTCACTTCACCTGTTTGTGCGTCTACTACGACAACACCTTCTACCTCAAATCCAGATCTTCCTGAAATAAATTCACCATACGTCATTGTATAATATGGTTTCCCTTTATCATCAACCTCAAATTTAGGTTTCCCTTTAAAGATTAAATTTGGTTCTGCTTGCCTTACCACACGTTCTAAATTATTACCAAAAAACATGCTCGGTACATATTTCATTTTATAACCGAGGTGTAATTTCGCTTCCGCATCAGGATTCGTACCTGACATCGTTACATACCCTGGAATTGTCTCAGCTTTACGCGCTTTAAAAAATCCTGAAACTTCAATCGGCGCTACATATAAAGCTTCGCCGTTTACCATTTGTGGCGTTAATTCTCCTAGCTCAAAATAAGCTACTTTCGGAATATCACCAAATACTTTTTTCATCTTATTCTCCGCTGTCTTTGGCGGCACTGTAAACGGCTGGTCATTTTCAGTAAATGGCTCTGAAATATCTTTCTCTATCTTAACAACAGAATCATATTTCTTTTGCGAGATTACTATATCGTGCAAATAACCAAAGTAGCCGTAACTTGCGAGTAAAATAAACATTAGAAGTCCTTTTAATGTACCTTCTAATTTCCCTATTTGATCTTGTGAAAATAAAACAAGCCCAATTAAAATTGCTACTGCAACAGAATAATGAGTAAGAATCGAATCTACTCGATCATCAATTAGCCAAAAGTATTCATAGATTGCAATACCTATCCAAAATAAAACAGGAATAACTAAAATAGATGATTTCTTACCCTTTACAACCTTCTTATCTCCCTTCTTATCCACTGCTCGAAGCTTACTACTACTTCTTGTCCATGGAATCAAAAACAAAGTAAGAATAGCTAAAACTACAAATTTCATCAAAGGCACTGTCCCCTTTTCTTTTGTATTCCCTTTTAGTATAACAAATAAAGGGTATTAAGGTGAAAATAGGAATAGTTATATTTTTTTACTACTTAATACAATCCCGCTCACTACATATAGAATAGATGCAATATAAAAAATTGTACCGATCGTAAAGAAATCTACTAAATATCCCGTGGCAATAACCGCTACTGCTCCGCCAATGGATGTCCACACATGGTATTTTCCAATCTCATAACCAGCCTTTTCCTGCGCAACCTTTCGTGCTAATGAAGTCTTCTCAGTATTACGCTGCACAGCACCTAAAACTCCCATTACAATTTGAAGAATATACACATGCCATACTTCCGTGGCAATCGGAAAGCAAAGCATTAAGATTGCCATGGACCAAGCGTATATGATTAATAATTTTTTATCACCTACTTGATCAGATACCTTTCCCACTAGTGGATATACAAGTGCTGATGTTAAAGCAAATAAGCCATACGCCCAGCCAAATTGCGAGAAGCTATTTCCAACGTTTCGAAGTAATAATATATAAAAAGGAAATACCATACTTCCTGCCATCATGATAATACTTTGCGAAGCCACAAATCTTCTATATGTCATTTCGTATACTCCCTATAAAATAAATTAACAAATCTCTCTTCTGAATCTACTTCCTTCTTTTTCTTGAGAAATTCTTCAATACGAGGATATGCCCTTTTTAACTGCTCTTTCGTTGGATAAGAATAGTACGGCAAATAGTAACTACCGTTATGCTTTAAAGTAACATCAATCATCTTCCGAATGACATCCTCTGTTTTCTTTATCTCACTCTCTGAGCGTCCCTGGTTAATCAAAAGAACCAGCGCAAACATATCATCTTTCGCATAGGACAAAACTGCATTTTCATTCTTTTCCACGTAACGAATCGTAATGTTGAGTAAATTAAACTCTTCTTCATTTAATGCTTTACGTAAATCATCTATATACTCCGCGAAAGCATCTATAGGCACAAAGTATTCTTGTAACACTTCGGTCCTATTTGGATTTTCATATTCCATAAAAGCACTATCTGATCTCATAACATTATTACGCGTCTCATACTTTCCATCTGTACGTTCAAAATAACCTCTTTGTATATCCCAAAATGTATTCTTTCCCCAATCACTATAACGTGATAACCCAAGTAAAAATTTAGGTGCAGCTATAATATTTTCTTCCTTTAATTCACTGTACTCTTCTCTCATATTTTGATTTTGTGCCAAAGTATAATCCGTCACATACATCTCTTTTAAAAATGAATTTGGAGCAACAGAAATACGCGCTAAGTGCATACGAACATTCTCATCTCTTTTCACTTTCTCTTTGAAATAAGATGCGTATTCTTTATAATCTATCATTCTCGTGTGCATTTCATATAATTCATCATCTGTTAACTTCAGCGTCACATCTAAAATAACTCCAAATAAACCGTAACCCCCAATGACATATGGAAATAACTCTGCATTTTCTTCTCTACTTACATTACGTACCGTGCCATCTGCCATTAACAATCTAAATGAATCTACTGTATCAATTAGTGCCTCATGACGAATATCACGCCCATGTACATTTACACTTAATGAACCACCAACAGTAAAAATATTTTGAGACTGCATGACCTGTACCGCAAGGCCATATGGATTTATTTTCTTCTGAATATCATTCCACGTGACACCACTTTGAACTGTAATACGCTTCTTCTCTGGATCGAATTCTAATATTTTATTATATCCTTTCATATCGAGCATCGTGCCATTCGGATAATATGTCTGTCCTCCTTGGCTATGTTGCATGCCTGCAATGGAAATTTTCTCTCCTGAAACTTTTGCATCTCGCACTAATTTTATTAACGAGTGCTCTTCCGTAGCACTTTCAACACGTTTTATTTTTGTCGGAAGCAATTTACCTACATCACTCATAATAGGATGATCAATTTGTTTTTTATACGTATGTACAGACGTTGCAAGCAAAACCGTATATGCGACAATGACCACTACTATCTTTCTTTTTTTCAAAGGACACTCTCCTTATTAGCAACAAAAAGAGATACCCGTTCTTTCAGGTACCTCTCTTGACAGTGATTACTTTGCTGCTGGCAATTGTATTGGATCAAATTTATCATACGATGTAAACTTCGCATCCGTAATAATGTGCGCTTTATCCTCACCATTGCTACTCATAACCATATCTATCTTTGCTGATTCATATTTAAAATCTTTTGTAATAATATATTCTCCATCTATTTCTTCTATCTTTGCATTTTGGCCTTGTAGCATTTGTTTCTGCTTTTCATCCATACTAGCTAACATACTCTCTGTCTCTTGCCCTTTTAATGCAAACTTCAGCTTATAATTATCTCCACTTTTCTCCATCTTCACTTTATTTAAAATTTCCGATGGAATCTCTAAATTATCTACCATTCCTTGAGTCGCATTCATTCCGTTAGCATTTAATTGTTCCTCTGGTACAGACATCACTTCACCCGTATTAGGATTTTTCAACTGACCAGCAATTTTGCCACCCACATCATAAACAACAACCTCTGTACCAGAAACATTCATTTCAGAACGAGAATTTTTTTGCTTCGGCTCTAATTGCATTTTGGCCTTTATTACATTCATCTCTGTTCCTTCAGCCTTTATTCCCACATCATATGTCATCGTTACATTTTCTTCGTTTTTAAAAGCTTCATTCGCTTTATTGAAAACATCCTTCGCTGTTAATTCCTTTTCTTTCTGCACAGCTTCTTTTTTCGGCTCATCAGTCTTTTTTGTTTTCTCATTACTACACCCTACTCCTAGACCGACTGCAAGTACTAAACTTGAAATTAAAATAAATTTTTTCATAACGTCCCCTCCTTCCCAAAAATAATATCATCTCTTTTCCTATGAAATCTATATAATTCGTAATATTCTTCTTTAAATTTATTTCCTATATAGCAACATGTTTGAGAAAAAGTTTAAATATGATGTAAATAATAACAACTCATTTCAGGAGGTCATTATGAAAGCTATTATTTGCACAAAGTATGGACCACCTAATGTTCTCCAGCTTCAAAATATAGAAAAGCCTAAACCTAAGAAAAATGAAGTATTAGTTAAAATTCACGCAACAAGTGTATCGACTGGAGATTGTAGAATACGTGGCTTTAATAGCCCCCTCTTATTTTGGATTCCTATGCGGATCATATTAGGTTTCAGAAAACCGAGAAAACCTATATTTGGCGTAGAGTTATCCGGTGAAATCGAAGACATTGGATCAGATGTAACACAATTTAAAAAAGGAGATCCAGTTTTTGCATTAACAGAACTAAACCTTGGTGGTTATGCGGAATACACATGCGTGCATGAAAGTGGATTAATAGCATTAAAACCTACCAATGTGACATATGAAGAAGCTGCCGTTATTCCTTTTGGCGGAACTTCAGCATTGCACTTCCTTAGAAAAGGACAGATAAAAAAAGGGCAACGAGTACTTATATACGGCGCCTCTGGGTCAGTAGGGACAGCTGCCGTACAGCTTGCTAAATACTTCGGGGCGACTGTCACAGCCATTTGTAGTAGTTCGAATTTCGATTTAGTAACAGCTTTAGGGGCAGACAACGTAATTGATTATATGAAAGAAGATTTTACTAAGCGGGGCGATCACTACGATATTATATTTGACGCAGTTGGAAAATATAATAAGTCTCTTTGTACAGATGCATTAATGCCTAATGGAAAATATGTATCTGTGAACGGAATGATGGCAAAGGTCAGTAAAGAAGATATGAACCTACTAAAACAACTAGCTGAAACAGAAAAGCTAAAACCTGTTATTGATAGAACTTACCGATTAGAAGAAGTTGTAGAAGCCCATACGTATGTAGAAATGGGCCATAAGAAAGGAAATGTTTCGATTACCTTAAAATAAAATATATTCTGAAAATACCATTGACAATTCTTTTTGTACGATTTACTATTAGTACCATATTCAAAACTACATACACATACTCTTATCAAGAGTGGCGGAGGGACTGGCCCGATGATGCCCGGCAACCGAGCTTATGAAGTATAAGCTAAGGTGCTAATTCCTGCAAAACGAGTTTTCGTTTTGGAAGATAAGAGAGGAATCTATTTCGTCTATTCGGCACCTCTCTTATTTTTGGGAGGTGCTTTTTATTTTGGAACGTATATGAAGGGGGATTTATAGATGAAAAAGGTATTATTAAGCATTGTAAGCGGAGCAGTATTATTATTAGGCGCATGTAGCGCGAGTTCAGATAAAGAGGTAAAAGCATTAGACGAGAAAAAGATTACTGTCGGTGTAACAGGTGGACCACATGAACAAATTTTTGAAAAGGTAAAAGAAGTTGCAGCAAAAGATGGTCTGGAAATTGACATAAAAGTATTTAATGATTATGTAGCGCCAAACGTATCTTTAGATGAAAAAAGCCTTGATGTAAATAGCTACCAAACAAAATCGTATTTAGATGTATTTAAAGCTGAACGCAATATGAAATTAGCTGAAGTATTTTCAACAGTAACATTCCCTATGGGCGTATATTCTAAAGATATAAAAGATGTAAAAGACTTAAAAGAGGGCGATGCAATTGCTGTACCCAATGACCCAACGAATGAACTGCGAGCTTTAAAATTATTTGAAAAAGCAGGGGTTTTAAAAGTTGATCCAAAGGCTACAGAAAAAGCGACTGCAAAGGATGTAATTGAAAACCCGAAAAATTTAAAGATTGTTGAATTAGAGGCATCTCAATTACCAACACAACTAAGTGAAGTGAAAGCAGCCGCAATCAATACAAACTTTGCATTAGGGGCAAAATTAAGTCCGGCGAAAGATTCTATTTTCCGCGAAGGAAAAGATTCACCATATGTGAACTGGGTCGTTGTTCGTAATGAAAATAAAGATGATGCCGTTGTAAATAAATTAAAGAAAGCTTATCAATCTAAAGGAGTAAAAGAGTTTATCGAGAAAAAATTTGATGGTTCAGTTTTACCATCTTGGTAGGAGCTGACGATAATGATTGAATTAAAAAACATATCCAAAGTATTTTCAACAAAAAAAGGGACTGTTGAGGCTCTTAAGCCTACTTCCCTTAAAGTAGAAAAAGGCGAGGTATTTGGAATCATTGGGTATAGCGGCGCTGGTAAAAGCACATTGATTCGATGTGTAAATTTATTAGAAAAACCAACGACAGGAAATATCATTGTAAACGAACAAGACTTAACAACGTTATCGACAAAAGAACTAGCAAAAGCGAGACAAAAAATCGGAATGATCTTTCAAGGATTCAATTTACTTAAAACTGTTAGCATCTATGAAAATATTGCATTACCTTTACGCCTTGCTGGTATTCCAAAAGTGGAAATTAAAAAAAGGGTAGAAAAATATTTACGCATTGTCGATCTTTTCAATCGAAAAGATGCTTATCCAAGTGAACTTTCTGGCGGTCAAAAACAGCGCGTTGCAATTGCACGTGCACTATCACATGAGCCTGAAGTGTTATTAAGTGACGAAGCAACGAGCGCTTTAGATCCAGAAACAACTGATTCTATTCTTGATTTGTTATTAAAGATTAACGAAGAAATTGGAATTACGATTTTACTCATTACACACGAAATGAACGTTATCCAACGTATATGCGACCGCGTTGCCGTTATGGAACATGGATCTGTAGTCGAAAGCGGGACTGTGAAAGATATTTTCACAAACCCACAACATGTAACAACGAAGAAATTTGTAAATAGCGCCTTTGCAGCTAAAATTCCAGAAGAGGTACAGAAAGAACTACAGAATACTGGAGAAATTGTAACACTTTCATTTATTGGCACTACTTCAGGTGAACCTGCCTTAGCTGTTGCCACAAAACGTTTCCAAGTGTATCCGAATATTTTATCCGGTAATATTACGCAGTTAAAACATGAAGCATATGGGAAATTAGTCGTTCATATGCAAGGAGAACAAAATGAAATCCACCGTGCTTTATCATTTTTACAAGAGCAAGGAATCATTGTAGAAGGAGGCAGAACAGATTATGGGAAACAAGTCCTTTTTGGATGAATGGGGTAAAGTCATATGGGAAGCCACAATTCAAACCTTTCAAATGACATCTATTTCATTACTCATCTCAATCCTTATTGCACTGCCACTTGGCGTCACACTTGTTTTAACGAGACCTGGTGGGCAGCGTGAAAATAAAATCATCTATCCTATTCTTAATACAGTTATTAATATCATTCGCTCTCTTCCATTTATCATTCTATTATTCTTCATCTTACCTTTTACAAAGTTTCTAATGGGAACATCCATTGGCGTGCAAGGTGTTATCGTACCACTTGTCGTCTTCACAGCTCCCTATATCGCACGTTTAATGGAGACAGCTTTACTAGAAGTAGATCGCGGTGTCATTGAGGCCTATCAAGCGATGGGAGTCTCTACTATAAAAATCATTTGGCACGTCATGGTTAAAGAAGCTCGTCCCTCCCTTGTACTTGGATTAACAATTGCAACGATTGGCTTAATCGGCGCAACAGCAATGGCTGGTCTTGTAGGTGCTGGCGGGCTAGGGGACTTAGCATATCGCTTCGGACATTTACGCTATGAACCTGAAGTAATGTATGCAACCGTCTTTATTCTAATTATCCTCGTTCAAGGATTACAGTCTTTAGGTAATGGGGTTGCACGAAGACTGAAGAAAGATTAAAAAAGAAGGTATCTCACCAGGGTGAGATACCTTCTTTTTATCTTTTAAATCCGCCTTCTGAATGAATAACTTGCCCCGTAATCCACTCAGCTTCTTCACTTACTAAAAATTTAATGAGTCTAGCTGCATCTTTTGGCTCACCAATTCTGCCAAAAGGAAACATCGGCTTTAACCCTTGTTTTATCTCTTCAGTCATCCATCCTGTATCGGTTGGTCCTGGATTAATTGCATTCACTGTTATTCCTAATGGAGCTACTTCTGCTGACAACGTACTAGTAAGAGCATCAATAGCTCCCTTCGTTGTCGCATAAACTAGTTCTCCTGCCATAGGACCTTGAAATTGCCCCGAAGTCATATTAACAATTCTACCACCAGATTTCTTATCAAATCCTCGGGCAAATTGACTACTGAGCAATGTAGTCGCACGAATATTAACCATATAATGCTTATCTAATTCTTCAGCAGTCAACGTAGAGAAATCATTATTCGTAGAATATGCTGCATTATTGATTAATATATGAGGGTACCCTAATTGTTCAGTAACTTTATTTAAAAGCTCTTTCGGTGCATCATTCCGAGTTAAATCTAACTCCATGCTCAATACTCTAACACCTTTTTGTAATAGCTCTTCTTTTAATTGTATTTGTTCATTTTTATCAACGCCCCAAGGCATCTCTTTATCATAATCCGTCCAATACGTAAAAAATATATCGTATCCTGCCTCAGCTAATTCTTTACAAATCGCTGCTCCTATACCGTCTAGACGACTTACGCCTGTAACAACTGCTACTTTATTTTTTAATTGGTTCATCATATACTCCTCCAAGTTTAAAGGACGCATATTTTATATAAGAGATATAAATTTCCCCACCTAGACCTCTGTCCTTACAAAAGGGATGTACAAGCCAACTATGCAGTCCTTGCATGATTTACAAATAGCTAAATAAACCCTCACTTATGAGAGAAAAATTCATCTATCCAATTTCTAATCATTACAAGTTCATCCACATATCGAGTCCTTGTCTCCTTTCCATATATCTCTGTTTCTATCATACCAATATGATGTACTATTTCAAATGATAAAAAAATAAAAACCAATATTCCATTCCAAACTTCTATCGAATTTATTATATTATAATATAATAAATAATGAAAATAATCAGAAAAATACTGGCAAATATTGACTAACCTTCTTATAATAAAACGTGGGGCTAATGTGAGAATTTAGTTTTAAACAAATAGGGGGAAGAAATATGTCAAAAAAATTACTTTCTTTATTTTCTGCAGTAATCGTAGCAGCTTTTGTAATAACCGGCTGTGGTCAAAGCGATACGACAAATAAAGAACAAAAAGAGAATGCAACAAAAGAAAGCAAAACGGAAAAAACAGATACAACGAAAGAAAGTAAACCTACTGAAAAAAAATCCGAAGATAAAAAAACTGAAGATAAAAAGCCTGAAAATACAGCTACTGGATCAAGCGACTACTCTAAGCTGATTTCCTATATGGAAAAAGAAACAGGTGGTAAAACAAAAGTTCTTTTTGAAAATAAAGAACCACAAGTCTATAAAGCTGAAGATGTTTCAGTATCAATGAATAGTTACACATTAGTTGAATTAAATGGATTCCATACAAACTTCGATATTCCGTTTAATCGTCAAACAGAAGGCGGAGTTATTCTTGTGAACTACAGCGTAAAAAATAGTTCAGCTAAAGATATTTATTATATGCCAGCATTGGACATGTCATTTACTGGCGCGCAGAAAGCATATAGTAACTATAAAGATTTAATTCCAAAAGAAGATCAGCTCCCAACTAAACTTGCTCCAACGAATGATTACTTAGTAAAAGCAGGAGAAACTATTTCTGGTTATATCGCTTATCCATTCGGAAAAGATGATCTAGCGAAAATTTCAAGTCTCTCAACAGTCTCAGTCACAGTCCCAACTGCACAAGCTAATAAAGGAAAATTTGATGCTCCAATCGGAAATCCTGGAAGCTTTTCATTAAGTTTAAACAAACAGGGTGCTGAAAAAGTTGCAACAGATAATACTTTCTACCAAGATAAAGCTACAGCTAATAACATGGGCGATAAAAAAATGTTAAAAGAGAAATCAAGTATTAATAACAATCAAGAATTAGGCGCTGTTAATGTTACATTAGACGGATACCAATTCACTCAATTCACACCAAATTCCGTCGAAGCTCCACGCTTTGCAAATTTTAAAAACGGTCTTGTTCTGTTAACAGTAAAATTCAAGCTTGATAACAAAGATGCTCAAGACGTTTCACTGTCTCCTATAAGCTCTACATTGAGAGTGAATGATGGTACACAATATACGATTAATGAAGGTATGCTATTAAATTATGACTATAATGCTTCAGTCAAAACAGGAACATCTGGAGAGTTACTACAAGTATATATTTTAGATCAAGAGCAGTATGAAAAGATTTGGAAAGACAAAAGCTTTGAGATTGAGTTAGGACCTATGAGAAATAAAGAAGCTAAAGATATTTCACAAGGTAAAAAAGCTAAATTTACATTACCTAAATAAATTAATAAATATATAATAGAAAAGGCATATAACATATGATTGTTATATGCCTTTTTCATTTTATAAAAACACCATTTTTGTTCACACTTTATCCATTGTGAATTTTTTCACAATGGATATATAATAAACATGTAAATAGAATATTGGAGGGATTTCAATGGTTATCAATTTTTTAAGAACTGATAAACGTGCTGCTTTCATATTATTATTTTTACGATTTTACATAGGATATGCATGGCTCGCTGCTGGGATAGGTAAAGTTTTCGGACAATCTTTTGATGCAAGTGGTTTTCTAAAGGGCGCTATCGCTCAAGCATCAGGTGACCATCCTGCAGTACAAAGTTGGTGGGCAGATTTTCTTCAAAATTTTGTTCTTCCAAACGCAGACCTATTTAGCTTTTTAGTTCAATGGGGAGAAATTTTAGTAGGTCTAGGTTTAATTTTAGGCGGATTAACAAAAACAGCTGCATTTTTCGGAATCATAATGAATCTTTCATTTTTATTAAGCGGAACTGTTAGTGTAAACCCAAATCTGCTTATTTTAACTATGTTCATTTTAGTTGCAGGGCAAAACGCTGGACGTATTGGATTAGATGACTATGTTTTCCCTAAACTTTTCCGTAAAAATAACCACGGAACATATAAATTAAGTAAAACTGCGTAGTAACAGTTTACTTTTAAAATATAAATAAGAAAAAGAGCCTGAGTATAGGCTCTTTTTCTTATTTATCCTAATTTAAACTTTTAACGAGCCACGAAAACCTCTGGCAGCATAGTAAGAGTCTGCTCCATTGTGGTACACGAAAACATGTCCGAAGCGATAATCGCAAAATAGAGCACCACCGAGTTCTCGAATATCTGAAGGTGTTTGTACCCAACTTGATGATTTCATGTCAAAATCCCCAAGTTGTTGCAATTCCCGATATTGTTCTTCCGTTAATAGTTCAATGCCCATAGCATTTGCAACATCAATAACATTATTTTCTGGTTTATGTTTTTTTCTTGATTCTAACGCTTCAAGATCATAACAAAGACTTCTGCGGCCTTTAGGACTCTCCTTTGAACAATCATAGAAAGTATATTCGTCCTTTTCTTCATCATAACCGACAACATCCGGCTCACCGCCAGTTACTTCCATTTCGTTAAGTGACCATAATTTTTCAGCATTAGCTTCTATCTTAGCTTCAACCTTAGCCCATTCAAGACCTTCATGGCGGTTCATATTTTTCTCAAAACGAGCTTGCAATACTTTCAATAACTCTTGACGTTTTTCTACTAGTAAGTCATTTTTATTTCCTGTCATATTAGTCCTCCCTGATGTGTGTACAGATATTAGTTTAAGTATATATTTTATAATAAATCATCTCAAGATGAAGACCGTTTCAGCCTTATGTCTTGTACAAACATCCATTATAAAGTTCTAAAACCCTCCATACTTTCTCCAAGAATATAGTGTGAAAACCACATCAAATTCTGCTTCATAATAGCTACATTCATTCCCGGCTGATTAGGACTATATGCCATTCCTTTAAATATAATTAATTCTGTATCCACTTCCATATCCATTAATCCTTGATATAGATCATATGCATTTGTAATTGGAATTCTTGCATCCTTTTCTCCATGCTGAATTAAGGTAGGCGTACAAGCTGATTCAATATACGTCATAGGTGATGTCTTCGTATATATCTCTGGATCATTCCATGGAGTATTTCCTAAATACATTCTAATAAAGTAAGGTATATCTGTATTTACATAATGGGTACTCCAGTTAGTGATTCCACCGCCAACTGAAATAGCTTTAAATCGACTACTAAATGTAGAACAGAAAGCTGATACATATCCACCGTTGCTCCATCCCATAACTCCTACTCTATCCTTGTCTACCATCCCTTTTTCTACTAGTTCATCCACTCCAGATATAACATCATCGTAGTCAGCAATCCCCTGTTTTCTATAGTTAGCTTTTAAAAATTCATTACCATAACCTGAACTTCCTCTGTAATTTGGTTCTAAAACGATAAAGCCTTTTTCAATAAACTGTTCAATCGGATATTTCTCATTGAAGCAGTCTGAAAATATCGGAAAAGACGCCCAAGCCGGACCGCCGTGAATTACTACTAATAAAGGATATTTTTTATTAGTATCAAACTCTACTGGCGTTGATAAAACACCTTCTATTTCAAGACTATCGCTACTTTTCCATGAGATGATTTCCCTGTTACTTCTAAGTTTCCCTTTGAAAAAGCTATTTTCATCCGTTATTTTTTTATCGTCTAAATAGATTTCAAAGGTTTCATTTGTTATTGCCTTATTGTAGGATATATATTTTCCATCCTTTGTTATAGAAGCATCCATTATAAAGCCATCTACTTTTTCGCTTAATATTTCCACAGTTCCATCTTCAGCTAGCAACCCAATAAGATAATTCGTTTTATTCTGCCATCTAATTAAAATCCCTTTAGCTGTCCACTGTAATGGCATAACCGTACTATCAAAATCTGTTAAAGGTTGAATTAGCTCTCCATTATGAATATCATATATCTCTAACGTACTATCTTGTATATAGTTTCTATAGTAATCTCTCTCTCTTATGCTTGCTGAGTAACAAATTTTGCTGCCCTCTGGAGAAAAGCAAACACTCCCTCCCAACAATTTATCCACATTCAGCTTTTGTAGCTCTCCAGGTTTAATATGGAGTATGTATAGATCTCCATTTATATAATCTGCCATATTTGAGCTTGGTGTCGCCATAAATACAACCTTTTTACCATCATTTGAAATATCAAATTCATGGATATGAAAATCCTTACCATCAGTTAATCGATAAACAACTCTGTTCTCATGTTCATCTGTATCACTTTGTATCACCTTTTCTATTTCAATGTAATATAAACAATTATTCTGGTGTTCCTTACTTACATGATCGAAATCTCCATATAATTCCTTACGTTTCTTTATTTCCTCACATTCTTTTGACTGTGCAACATAATAAAAACCTTTGCCAGCAGGATCCCATTTGAATGTACTAATTCCTTCCTTCTCATCAGTAATTTGAACCTCGCTATAACCATCTAGCGACTTAACAAATATCTGATTTTTCCCATCACCAACTGGACTAAGATATGCGATACACTTAGCATCTGGAGACCATAATGGGTGTGTACTATCTATATCCCCATTTGATAATGGGTAACTCTGCTTCTTATCTTTTTCATATATCCATACATGATTCCTATATGTATTGTCTTTCCAATCAGCCGTCTTCTTTACAAATGCTACGTTTTTACCATCATCACTTATGTTTGTACTTGATAAGGTTGGTAATGAAATAATCTCTTCTATACTTAGATATGTTTTTTTAATCGTTTTCATCAATATCCCCCCTGAAATGTCCATAAATCTCTCGTCTCTTTTTGTCGTAATAAAAGAAATTGTTCATGAATACTTAAAATAATAATGGAAAATTCAGATAAATAAAAGTGAATTCGATAAAGTAAAACTTTAATCTATAGGGTTCTATCCACTTACCAATTCTAGATGTTATTTTTCGACACAAAAACACCCCTTTAGATAAAATATCTAAAGGGGTGCAAATTTGTAAATTTATTTTAAAGCTACAACTATATTTATTAACCTACCAATCTCCTACTCAACAGTAACAGACTTAGCTAAGTTACGTGGCTTATCAACGTCACACTCGCGGTGAAGTGCTGCGTAGTATGAAATAAGTTGTAATGGAATAACTGCTACTAGCGGTGCTAGTGCTTCGTGTACAGCTGGTAATACGAAGCTGTCTCCTTCCATTTCTAAGCCTTTCATTGAGATGATACATGGGTTAGCTCCGCGTGCTACTACCTCTTTCACGTTGCCGCGAATTCCAAGGTTTACGTGCTCTTGTGTAGCAAGTGCGATAACTGGTGTACCATTTTCGATTAAAGCGATTGTACCGTGTTTTAACTCTCCTCCAGCGAATCCTTCTGCTTGGATGTAAGAGATTTCTTTTAGTTTTAACGCACCTTCTAATCCTACGTAGAAGTCTACGCTACGTCCGATGAAGAAACAGTTACGCGTTGTCGCTAAAAATTGTTTTGCTAATGCGTCCATTTCTTCTTTTTGATCACAAAGTTCTATCATTGCATTTGCTACAAGTCCTAGTTCGTGTGTTAAATCGAAATCAAGAACTTCACCTTTTGCTTTAGCAATATCAGCTGCTAAAATTGAAAGTACTGCAAGCTGTGCTGTGTAAGCTTTCGTTGATGCAACTGCAATTTCTGGTCCAGCATATAACGGAAGTGTATAATCAGCTTCACGAGAAAGAGTAGAACCAGGCACGTTTGTAATTGTTAATGCTTTATGACCCATTTCATTTGTTTGTACAAGTACTGCACGGCTATCAGCAGTTTCACCACTTTGTGAAATGTAAATGAAGAATGGTCTTTCTGTTAATAATGGCATGTTGTAAGAGAATTCACTTGCTACATGCACTTCAACTGGCATTTTTGCAAACTTCTCGATAAATTGTTTTCCAACAAGACCTGCATGATAGCTCGTTCCACATGCAATGATGTAAATACGATCGCTATCTAAAATCGCATTGCGAATGTCTTGATTTAATTCAATCTCGCCATTTTCATCTTGATACTTTTGAATTATATTACGGATTACAAGTGGTTGCTCATCGATTTCTTTAAGCATGAAATGAGGGTATGTTCCTTTTTCAATATCACTTGCATCTAATTCCGCTGTAAACGGTGCACGTTCAATCGTTTCACCTTGTAAGTTTTTAATTGTAATACTTTCTTTCGTTACGATTACGATTTCTTTATCCATTAACTCAATAAATTGATCTGTAACTTGTAACATCGCCATAGCGTCGCTCGCCACAACATTAAAGTTGTCACCAACACCTACTAATAGCGGGCTTTTGTTTTTAGCAACATAAATCATGTTTGGATTTTCAGCATCAAGTAATCCGATTGCATAAGAGCCATGTAAAAGAGATAGCGTATTACGGAACGCTTCTTCTACACTTAATCCTATGCTCACTTGTTGTTCCATAAGCTGTACGATAATCTCTGTATCTGTTTCACTTACGAACGTTACATCTTGTAAATATTCCTTTTTCACTAATTCATAGTTTTCAATTACACCGTTATGAACTAGTGTAAAGCGTTTTGATGTACTTTGATGCGGATGCGCGTTTACTTTACTTGGAACACCGTGTGTAGCCCAGCGTGTGTGTCCGATACCTACGCTTGCTGCTACATTCTCATCTACGATTTCACGAAGTTTTGCGATACGGCCTTTTTCTTTGTATACAACAACACCGTTCTCTGCTTGTACTGCAATACCTGCTGAATCATATCCACGATATTCTAGCTTTTCTAAACCTTTTAATAAAATTTCCTTTGCATCTTGCTCTCCAATAAATCCTACGATTCCACACATGTTTAGTCGCCGTTACAAATGCTTACACTGCTCTGCGAACATGTAACGACATAGTCCGATACCATTTTTATTTATACTAAAAAAACGGATTACATATTGCTAGCCCTGTAAGCTTGTAACGGCTTTCACCTTCCTCTCGATTGGGTTTAAGTCCGTATATACTTATACAGCTAGTTTTCATCCGTTCCTCTTCTCTCATCACACTTTCACCTTTGTCCACTAAGTCACCTTAATGATTTAAGTAAAAGTTTGCGGTTGTGATGAACAACCGGGAGTCATCCGCCGAAATCTCGATAAACCCCACCTCGTCAACTACACTATTTGTAGTTCTGGCGCTTTTATAATTTACAATATTTCCTTTGAGAAAAAGAACAAGACCATCTTATAACAAACATGGATAAACCGTCAATGAAATTTTTTTCATCGTCTATAAAACATATGAAAAAGGAGCACTTTTTGTGCTCCTTTTTCATATAAATTCAGCTAATTACTCAGCGCCAACTTCGGCTTTCACAACTTCTACAATGCGATGTACATATGCATCACAAACTTCTTGTGTTGGTGCTTCTGCCATTACACGAATAAGTGGCTCTGTTCCAGATGGACGAACAAGAATACGGCCATCACCGTTCATTTCTTCCTCTACAACACGAATAATTTCTTTAATTTTTTCATTTTCTAATGCTAATTTTTTATCTGTTACACGAACGTTTACTAGCAATTGTGGGAATTTCGTCATTTCTCCTGCAAGCTCAGATAATGGTTTTTTCGTCATTTTCATGATGTTTACAAGTTGAAGTGCACTTAACATTCCGTCACCAGTTGTAATGTAATCAAGTAAGATAATATGGCCTGATTGTTCTCCACCTAAGTTGTAACCACCGCGTTTCATCTCTTCCATTACATAGCGGTCACCAACTGCTGTTTTATCACTTGTAATATTGTTTGCTTCAAGTGCTTTGTAGAAACCTAAGTTACTCATAACAGTTGAAACAACTGTATTATGTTTTAATTGACCAGTTTCTTTCATGTACTTCGCACAAATAAACATAATTTGATCACCGTCAACGATGTTTCCTTTTTCGTCTACAGCAATTAAACGGTCGCCATCGCCATCAAAAGCAAGTCCAATATCCGCACCTTTTTCTTTTACCAATTCAGCTAAGCCTTCTGGATGTGTAGATCCTACACCCTCGTTAATATTCATACCGTTTGGAGAAGTTCCCATTGTTGAAATATCAGCTTCTAGGTCTGCAAATAAGTATGGAGCTAGAGAAGAAGTTGCACCATGTGCACAATCTAAAGCGATATGTAGGCCAGAGAAATCTTCTTCAACAGTTTGTTTAATGTACTGTAAATATTTTTGTCCACCTTCAAAGTAATCGCTCACTTGTCCAAGATTAGTACCTGTCGGACGTGGTAGTTCATCAACTTCTTTGTCTAATAAAGCTTCAATCTCAGCTTCTTGCTCATCTGTTAATTTAAAGCCGTCTGAACCAAAGAATTTAATACCATTATCTTGTACTGGATTATGAGATGCAGAAATCATAACACCTGCTTGTGCATCTAGTGCTTTTGTTAAATAAGCAACGCCCGGTGTAGAAATAACGCCAAGGCGCATTACTTCTGCTCCAGTTGATAATAGACCTGCTACTAAAGCTCCTTCTAACATATGGCCAGATACACGTGTATCACGACCGATAATTACTTTTGGACGATCTGTATCTTTTGTTAATACATAACCACCAAAACGCCCAATTTTGAAAGCTAATTCAGGTGTTAACTCCTTATTTGCAACTCCACGTACTCCATCTGTACCAAAATATTTACCCATTATGATTCGCTCCTTTTTCTTGCTCTTTTTGATTATGGTTATCTACCGTTGGTTCTTGACTAGTTTCTTTATCTTTATCTTGATTTTGGTTTTGATTATTTTCCTGTTCCGTTTCTTTTTCTTGATTGGATTCAGGATTTTTTGGCTTCTCATTTTGATTTTCTTGATTGGTGTTTGAATCCGGTTGTTGACCGTTACCTTGTACTTCTTTATCTGGTTTTTCTTTCTTTACAATAGTAACTTTAGCACTTTTTTGTTTTGGCTCTATTGAAATATTACCAGGTCCACTCACTTGAATAGAAATATCTTTCGTCCCTGAAGATACATTTTGCAAATTAATTACCGCTGTTATTTGGGCAGCTGTTATTTTATCTACTATACTTGCTTCTCCTGAAATATCAACACTTATCTTTCCATCTTGCGGCGAAATTAGCTGAGCCGTAACATCTTTAGAAAGTCCATTTTTTTGGATTGGGATGCCATCAATCGTTTTTGTTTTCGTTTGTTTTGTTTTTTGCACTCCCACCGAAACCTTCACTTGATTCGGTTTTGCACTGGTTACACCCTTGGGTAATAAAACAGAGGCATCGAATGTTGTAGACTCTGTCAATTGACTAAGATCTACTTCGACCCCCTCTAGCGATTGTATATTATCCAAAATATCTTTTGGACCAGCTATTGTTACTTCTCTCGGCTCGACACTGATATTTGTAACTGCCAATCCTTCTGCTAAACTCCCCTTCTTCGTATACGTTACAGGAACAGTTTTTTCAGTATTATTGGCTGTAGTTTGCGTTGCCACATTCAATGTTACACTAATTTTAGATGGACTTGTTCTTACATTTAAACGTTTTCCTTCTTTATTGTATAATGTAACTTCGGGCGTTTTTGTAACAGTTTTATTAACACCTTTTAAATCAACATACGCTTTGGCAGATGAAATGCTTTCAATTTCTTCTTTCGTCCCAACTACCTCAACAGTATCCGGTTTAATGCTTGATTTTTCGAGAGTAGCCCCCGCTGGCATTTGATCCTCATTTGATAATTTCAAATCTACATGAACATATTTTCTCGCCTTTTCATGAAGAGTAACTTTAATTGTTGATGGCTGAACTGTTCCTTTCACATCGTCTGGAAGCCCGTTCGTTTTTAAAGAAATCTCATAAGTTCCTTTTGGACTATCTCGCAAATCAATTGGTATGTCAAATTGTTTTTTTGCTTTTGCTGTAGCAACTGATGCTTTTGGGCCTTCTAACTTCACCTTAACGCCCTCTGCTGGAATACCACTTACAATATATTTCTCCTCATCATACTTAAGATTAATCTCATAATTAGTTAATGTTTCTTTCGTATCATTTGCAAAAGGTAATATACCTGATGTCGTATTTTTCTCAGTTAACGTCGCTGACATAAAAAGCATACACGCCAATAGTAATGAGATCCCTTTTAAAAACCAATGATTCTCCATTAACTTATCCATGACGCTTTCTCCTCCAATTCCATAAAGACGAAGAAGTCGTTTTTTCGTTCCCACTAAATTCAGCTAATAACATATCCTTCAGCTGTTCTGTCTTCAAATCACGATGCAACTTACCATTTTTCGTTAAAGAAATTTGACCAGTTTCTTCAGACACAACTACTGTAATACTATCAGTAACTTCACTAACTCCCATTGCAGCACGATGCCTAGTTCCTAATTCTTTAGAAATAAACGGACTTTCTGATAATGGAAGATAGCATGCTGCTGCTTTAATTGTACTTCCTTGCATAATTACCGCTCCGTCATGAAGAGGTGTATTTGGAATAAAAATATTAATAAGTAATTCCGATGATACGTTTGCATTCAGCGGAATACCCGTTTCCACATAATCACCCATACCGGTCTCTTTTGACAAAGTAATTAATGCACCTATTCTACGTTTCCCCATATATTCGGTTGCTTTTGCTATCGCTGTTGCAACCATTTCAGGTTCATCATCCTCATGCGGTCCAACACGCGAAAATAAACTCCCGCGCCCTAGCTGCTCAAGTGCTCTTCGCAATTCTGGCTGAAAGATAATAATAACGGCTAAAAATCCCCATGTTAATACTTGTTCAGTTAGCCAAGATAACGTATGCAATTCAAGGAAAATACTAATCATCTTAACGACAATGATAACTGTAATCCCTTTTAAAAGTTGAACAGCTTTCGTCCCTCGGATTATGAGAATCAGCTTATATATAATAAACCATACAATGGCAATATCTAATGCCGTACTAAGATATTTCAAAATGGTCGTATCTTCAAAAGGCATGCTATCCCTTCCTCCTACTTACGAGCAATTCTATCCATATATTGAAATATTGTTTTATGCTCTATCTGTATGTATTTCCAACAACTAGTTAATTATACCATACATGAAACAAACGACAATTACAAACAACCCCCTTTAGCTCAAATTGGTAAGATGTCAAACATTTTTATCTTACAGTATAATATAAATCATTATTATACGCCTATTTTCAAATAAAAAAAGCAACTTCTCAGTTGCTTTTCTTACATTTATTTTAGTTTTTCACCGAATAAAGAACCCATTAAAGCAACTGCTGTTGTTGCCGTTCTATTTCTCTCATCTAAAATCGTATTTACCTCAACAAATTCAGCAGATGTGATAATATCCGCTTCTGCTAACATTTCCATCGCCAAGTGGCTTTCACGATAAGATAAACCACCAATTACAGGCGTCCCAACACCTGGTGCATCATGAGGATCAAGACCATCTAAATCTAATGATAAGTGTACACCATCAGTATGAGATAAATATGCGATTGTTTCTTCCATAACAGCCGTCATTCCCATACGATCAATTTCATGCATTGAGAACACTTTAATACCTTCATTGCGAATGAAATCTTTTTCTCCTTCATCCAATGCACGCGCACCGATAATTACGACATTCTCTTTTTTCACCTTTGGATATGCTCCATATAAATCTACAAGTGAAGAATGTCCATAACCTAAACTTGCTGCAAGTGACATACCGTGAATATTTCCAGATGGTGAAGTTTCCTCTGTATTTAAATCACCGTGTGCATCATACCAAATAACACCTAAGTTTTTATAATGTTTTGCTACACCAGCTAATGTACCGATAGCAATACTATGGTCACCACCTAATACAAGTGGAAAACGACCTTCTTCTATAATATGATCCACCTTACTTGCTAATTCATTACATACAGTTGCAACTTGTGTAAGGTTTCTTAATTTTGTATTTTCATCTATCTCTTTTTCTCTCTCTATACGTATATCTCCCATATCTTTAACGTTATATCCAATTTCTTCAATTCTTTCAATTACCCCTGCATAACGGATTGCGCTCGGTCCCATATCAACGCCACGACGCATCTGCCCTAAATCCATTGGAACTCCAATAACTGAGATTTCTTTTTTCATAGATAGTATCCCCCTTCTGTGCCTTCACTAAATATTTTAAATCTTTTATATAGTCTGACTCAACTCGACATTTTTCTGTATGGATATACAAATTATTCACTTATATTCACGTTGAAAATCAAATTTCAAGACTATTCTATGTATAAAGTTAACTTAATGAAACAATCACAATCACTATTATTAAATAATAATAAAAAAAACAACTCTACATTTAGAAGTTTTTTTCTGAAGCTATTTTCCATACTGTTGCAATATTCTTCGTTGTCATTTCAATATTTTCTTCTGCTACTCTATATGCTTCTTCTAGTGTCATCGGTCTCGTTGTAATACTAAATACCGCATCTATTCCTTTCTCGTACACGGCTGAATAATCAGATGATACAGACCCTCCAATGGCAATTACAGGCACAGAAAAACGTTTCGCACGCCCCGCAACACCAACAGGAGCCTTCCCATATGCAGTTTGTTCATCTATTCTACCTTCACCAGTTATAATGAGATCTGCATCTTCTATATGTTTATCGAAATTTGTATAATCCAATACAATTTCAATGCCCCTTCGCAAGTCTCCCTTTAGCACTGAAATAACAGCCGCTCCCATTCCTCCTGCTGCCCCTGCACCAGGTATTTCAGATACATCAGAAGATACATATCTTTTAAGGATATTCGCATAATGTTTTAAATTCTCATCTAGCTCTTTCATCATCTCTACATTCGCACCCTTTTGTCTCCCAAATACGAAAGATGCTCCCTGCATTCCGACTAATGGATTATCCACATCACATGCCGCTTCTATCTTTACCCCCTTTAAGCGTGGGTCCATTTGTGAAAAATCAATAGCAACAATCGAATGTAACGTACCTCCAGATGGATCTATTACTTCACCCTTATCATTTATAAATCTTACTCCTAAAGCTGCTAACATGCCTGCCCCACCATCATTTGTAGCACTTCCTCCAAGTCCTAAAATTATGTACTCCGCCCCTTGATTTAGCGCATGTAATATAAGTTCTCCTGTTCCTTTTGTCGTTGTAATAAGTGGGTTTCGCTTTTCAACTGGAACGTGCTGTAATCCTGATGCTGCTGCCATTTCAATAAACGCTGTCTTTTTATCTTTAGACACGCCATAAAAAGCTTGCACACTTTCTCTAAGCGGTCCTGTCACACTAATTGATATAATTCTCCCCCCTGTAGCATCAACAAGCGATTCAACCGTCCCTTCTCCTCCATCTCCAATTGGTATTTTCACATACTTTGCATTAGGAAAAATTGCTCTAAAACCTCTTTCAATAGCTTCACATACTTCTATAGCTTTTAGGCTTTCTTTATATGAATCAGATGCAATAACAACTTTCATAATTATCCCCCATCCCTTATTTTTACGTTTTCTTCATTTTAAACGATAAATATAAAAGTTGTCTTTTTAAACACAAAAAAGCTTACATCATATGATGTAAGCTTTTTCTATTTAGATGGAGCCTAGCGGGATCGAACCGCTGACCTCCTGCGTGCAAGGCAGGCGCTCTCCCAGCTGAGCTAAGGCCCCTTAGTAATAAAGCGGAAGACGGGATTCGAACCCGCGACCCCAACCTTGGCAAGGTTGTATTCTACCACTGAACTACTTCCGCGAAAATGGTGAGCCATGAAGGATTCGAACCTTCGACCCTCTGATTAAAAGTCAGATGCTCTACCAACTGAGCTAATG
>NZ_JBXAHT010000007.1:0-72103 GCF_058795375.1 Bacillus sp. GW823-FHT06A10
AAAGGAATATCTTTTATATTTTCTTTCATATTCCTAGCTGATGTAGGATTAAATGCTTTCGCCCACATTTGACCATTAGCATTTACATTTTCTTGCGCTCGTAGCGTTCTTAATTCTATATCTTTCCATCCTTGGCCCATCATATCTTTAATCTGTAATCCGTTGTTATAACCTTGTACAAAACTTGATCTTATCATTGCATTACCCATGATTAAATCATGATCGGTGGCGCCGTTTATGAAATGTATTTTATAGTCACTGCCTTTTCTTTTGAAAGTAAACTGTCCCTTGTTATTGTTAAAAATATGCGGTTCAGTTGTAGTTACAGAGAAGTAACCATATCCTGGAGCCCATCCTTCAGATTCAAAAATAATATCATTCAAGTTTTGAAAACGAAATTGTCCATCTGAATATACGCTTAGATGTCCACCGTCATTCTGCATTTGAATATAATTTGACCAAATATTAGTTCCTTCTGCATTTTCTCCTTTAGAAACCCCAAATTTTGCATACGCTTTAGAAGGTTGATCGACTCCATTAATTCGCGGCATGACTTGATAAATATAAAATGATCCTGTACCAGCGTATTTTCTATTATCAGAACCAAGGACTAATGAAGGTTGAATACTCCCATCATTTGTCTCCATAAATCCTATATAACCACGTGGCTTATCTAAATCGAAAATCTTCATGTCTTGTTTATTTATTTCAACAAATCTATTTCCACTCGTTTTAAGTGTTACCCCTTCTAAAACTTTTCCTTTGACATGATTTGCTGTAATAAAACCTACTAAGTTAATTCTGTTTGCATTCAAAGTAATGTTTTCTTTACTCATATTGAAAGCTGCGATTACATCATTTTCTTTTACAGATATACTAACGCTCTTTTCAGTTAACTGGAGACGGGTTTCCATATCTCTTACGTAAGATGATGTGGCAAATTGCCCATTTGCTTGATCTTTTGTATATACCTCTGTCTTTTTGGCTGAAGCATTGATTCCCTGTTCATTGATAGTAAAGCGGTTATCAATCAAAGTCATTTTTTGATTAAATTGCTCAGTTGCAAGTTTGTTAGCTAATTCGCCCAACAAATCTTGTTTATTTTTATCAACGGTTTGCTTCAACTCAGGTATCTTAAATCCAGCAACATAATTCTCTACTTGTTTAAGCTCAACTTTCGCTCCAATTGCTGTTGCCTGCTGTTCCAGTTTTGAATTTGCTTCAGTAAGCTTTTTTCCTTGATCTGATACTACGTTATTTAAATTGCTCACTGTGGAAGATAACCCCGTTGCTGTTTGCTCTACTGTAGTCATACGCTTTTCGAATCCAGCCTGGCTATTTTGAACACTGGTTACAGTGTTTTTTACGACATCCACACTTTTTTCAATCTCAGTTGTTTTCTTGGTAAATTCATCTGTTGTTACCTGCTCTTCAGGCGGTGCCGTCCAATCCTGCGGCTTATTCCCTTTATACAAGGCAACCCATTCCACAATAGATTTCGTAGTACTACTCGGATAGTTATATAAGCTTAACTTTCGTTCATTTCCACTTGTAGCCACAACAGCTTTAAAGGTTAGATAAGTTATTCCATTAGCGTAAACACTTGTTGCATATCCAACATTGCTAGACCCACCATTCTGCCAAATTCCAAATTTCTGCCCTTGTGGGACACTTCCTTTAATTACAAAGGTATATTCCTCACCCGCAAAGAAATTTTCAGTTAGAGAATATTGATTGATTAGATAGTCTGTTTTTTCATATTTAACATTTGATTTTAATAAAAGGTTACGTCCACCAGTTTTATCACTATTAACCTTTGTTTCTACATTCGTTAACTTCTCACTGATTTTCCCAGCTTTTTCTTCTATTTCAGTAGTTGTTTTCTTTAGTTCACTTGTTGTTTGTTGCACATCAGAAATAGCCCTTTTTGTACCTTCCGCATTTGATTCGACAGTATTTAATTTATTACTAATTTCAGTATCTTTTTTCGTTAATGATTCAATAGAAGTTTTAAATCCATTAGAATCCTGTTCAAACTTAGTTACTTTCTTATCAATTTCACCTTGTTTATTTTCAATATTAGAAATTGTACGGTTGACACCTTGTAAACTTTCCTTTATTTCGTTGAATTGTCCCGTCGCCTGATTTTGTGTCTCTTGAACCTTTTGATTTAATTCTGTTTTTGTTGATTCAATATCTTTATTAACCTGCTCAAGTGTTTCTTTCTTAACTGATTCAACATCTGGTACAACCGATTCCCAAGCTATACCTGTCCATATTTTTAAAATACCAGGCTTTCCATTACTAATATCAAGCCAAAGTGTTTTATTAGGCTTAAGTCCTGTTGTCGGTGGATTCTTAGCTTCAATGATGTCTACCGTGTTATTTTTAAGATTCTCTTGCACTTTTTCAGCCAGTGTTTTCGCTGCTTCGGATTCTTTCTTAGCATTACTAGCTGTTTCATTTGCATCTTTTACTAATTTATCTAACTGATGTATTAGCTCTTGTTTATTGCCTAATGACCCTAAGATTCGATTGTAAATTTTTCGTAGTTCTTCGTTTGGATCAGTAATTTCGCGATAATCACCAAACACATATTTATCTTGTGTAGGGTCCGTAAAAGATTCATCACCAGCAATTACACGTGCTTCAAGGTATAACTTAGGTGTGAATCCTGTATCTTTGATTCGGATCGTATCGCCCTCGTTAATTAGTTCATGTGCTAGTCCGAAAATACGTCCAATCGATTGTGCTTCTACTACATAAGAAACGGAAGTATTGACTCGTTTCCTTAATTCTGTTTTCATGAGAGTCATAAGCCGCTCTGGAGTCATATCTTGGTCTGATGTTTCTGGTGTATAGAAACCAAATTTATGTTTCCCATGCTGATTCCATCGCTGAAATGCGTCATTATCGACGATGTAAGGTAGTCCTTTATTTATGCTCTCCACCGTGATAAGTTTGTCACCTTCACCTCGTACAAAACCGACAAGTGCTGTGCAAACATCTCTAGAATGTTCAATTCTTCTAACCTCAACTAAATCTTTTCCTAGAGTTACTTCCTTGCCAGTTTCTCGACCTCGCTTCTTTATCATATCTACGTACCAGCCAGTAATCTTGGAACCCATTATTTCGACGCGATATCGGATTTCTAACTCAAACAAAGAAGCAATTTTCTTTAAAAAAGTGAGAGGATCGATAAATTCGTCGATAGTCATACTGTGGAATGAAGAATAATCCGTTATTCCACGTTGCCATTTTGAATCGGCAAGAGCGATATCAATAAACGTATTAACTGTTTCGCTCTCTATACGTTGAGGTTTAATAATCCCATCTTTCGCTACTTGAACCCAGGCACCAGACGAGTGTACAGTTAATGATCTATCATTTGAATCTTTTTCTACTTCATTGTTAATAACATACGGAACAATTCGACCATCTCGTACTTCCTTTAAAACCAAGTTCTGTTGCTGTAATGTAACTGCATGTGGAGTGCCGTCAAAAGTTTTGAATTCTAACATATCAATGTTATTTTTGATTTCCCAATGACGGTTATCAGCCCAGTAGTCCTTTGGTTGAATAGCTGCTATAATTTGATCTGTTTTAAAATCAACAACATGAAGTATTCCGCTTGGCGTTCTCATCTAAATCGCTCCCTATATGTTACCTTTGCTATCCCTATGTTAGATGGCATAATTTCAAGTTTATTCTGGTCCTTAGTTATTTTAGGATAATCACTAAATAAGTCCTTCAGATTAATTGCACTTGTACCATTAATACTAATTAGACTTTTAGCTGTATCGATTTGCACTTTATCTCCTTTCTCAACAATATAAGGAGGATTATTACTTGTATTTTGGTTAACTTTCCAAATCTTAATATCATCAACTGTCATGAGTACAGCCGGATTATTGTTCCACCATTGACAGATAGAAATTTGCACCTGTGCAACTTTATTCATCAAAATCCCATCTTTGTCTACCCAATGAGCTTTTGCTCCAGCATCATCAATCTCAGTTCCATCAGCAAATTTTGCAATATAAAAATCCCATTCATTTCCAATGCGATGCACACATAACTTTCCATAAAAATTATTCCACGTCCAAGGATGCATACCGCGTGTATAGAGCATTACTTGTTCTGCTTGATGCCCTGGATAAGCAATCTTGGCAACGCCAAATGTTTCTTCAGCCTCCCAAAATACATCGCTTAGTGACAGTCGGACTACAGGTTTACTATTCTCATCAAGTAGGGCCACTTCTACTTGTCCCATTTGTACATAACTACTACAATTGAATCTAGCATAAGCATCCATTATAAAATCTTGTAATGGTCCTCCAGGAATGCTCTTTTTAACAATCGCCCCATGATTCCCTTTGTAGTTCGTATCGCCATAATCTTCTACATAGAATTGATGTCCGTTAGATTTTAATGCACCTCCACCTTTAGTGTTTTCAAACTGCGATACACTTGTCCATCCTACTGTAGTAGACATTTGATCCCACATTACTCTTTGTTTTCTTTCTACAGGTAACTGATCAGCTTGAAGGGGATAACCAATTCTGAGGTATTCATCTTTATTCCAGACATCTAAAAATGTAGATGGATTCGCTACTTCAATTTCAATAATTGGCTCTGAATGAACCGTTCCTTTATTTTGAACATTTGCTCTTAACCCACGTCCATCCATTTCAAATTCTACCGTTTTAGTAGGTCCTAACTTATATGGCATTTCACAAACAAAAGTAAGGACTCCTTCTCCTAAATTCACTAATTGCTGTGGGTCAAACGATTCATCAATAAGAGCCAAATACGTGCGATCTTTTTCATCATCAAAGATCAGTTCTTGAGGTTGGTCTGTAATAAGCCAATTAGCTATTTCTTCCTTTAACTTTTCTGCCTCTTCCATAGATTCATAAAATAATGAAACTGGTACAATTATTTTTCTCATTTTTGTTTGTGTTCTTATCAAACGCCCACCTGGATAGTGAGGGACTTCAAGGAATGTACGTTCCAAAGGAGCCCATGCAGGGCGTTTTTTACCCTGCAATGGGATTACATTTGGATTTCTTTTCCCGTTAAAACTAAAGAAACTGATTCCAGTCATATCATCACCTACCTAAAATACTTTCAATCTTTCTTTCTCGCTTTCTTGAAACTTGCTAACATCTGAGTAGATTTCCTTTGCTATTTCTCTGCCGTTTAAATTAACTTGCAAAATAGTAGGGCCTTGTGATACATATTGTTGCGCTCCAGCTTGTTGGGTTAATGGTAGCGACCCCATTATTCCATTAGCAATTGCATCGAAGGTTTGTTTTCGCAGCGGTAAAACCGTTTCGTCATATCCTCGTGCATCCCCAACGCCGATTAATGTAGGGTTACCAGGTTTAATTAAAGCGCCGTTTGCAGCCCACTTAACACTGAAAGATGGTAAACCTTCACTTGCCCAATTAACAGGATTTAGTGATCCATTTACACTAATTTTCGGAACAGGAATGTGAATACCACTAAACATATTTGCTACGCCGTTTTTAATTTTATCAATCCATCCCATAATTCCACTCCAAGCTTCTTTAATAGGATTAATTAGTTTGTCTTTAATTTTCATAGCGGCTTCACCTATATCAATTGCCATACGAACTACAGAAGCGATTGGTTCCTTAATGAATGTCTTGAAATATCCCACAACAGTAGACCACATGCTACTAATCGTAGAGCCGAAAGAAGAGGCAAGTCCTTTCACCGCACCGAAAATTTGTTTAACAAACGAAAAATTAATAAGCCCCCAAATTAATTGGATGGCTCCACTGAAAATTTGTTTCGCTGCATCCCACATACCGCGAAAATCACCTGTCAGTAGTGCAGCAAAAAATTTAATAATACCCATGATGATATTTACTCCGCCTTGGATAATATCTTTAATGGCGTCCCATGCGCTTTTTACAATCATCATTACAGCTGGCATTACAAAAGCTATGATAGATTGAATGATTGAAAATGCATTTTTTACAGCTTGAACAATCTGATCTCCGTTTTCTTTCCAAAAAGAAGTGATTTGGGATATAATCCCGTTCACAAACGACATCACATCTGTTAGTAAAGGCATCAAGTAAGGAGCTATTGTATTGAATACACCTTTAATAAAATCCCAAGTAGCTCCGATTATTCCCATAATTATAGGAGCTGCAGCTGATATTAGAGACTGTACATTTTCTATAAAACTACTTAATTGGGCATGCACATCCTGAACGAACATGATAATATTCGCTTTTTGTTCTGGAGAAAAACCTAACTTATCCAAGAAATTACTTGCAGCTCCCCAATCACCAGACACGAGAGCTTTCATAGTTTCTACACCATATTGTACTGCCGCTGTAGTTTCTTGTATAAACTGAATTGCATTAGCTGAAAAACCTAGTTTAGTAAGGATGTCATAACCTTCAACTAGCGCATTCCTATCTCCAGTTGCAGCAATCCAAAATTGCTCAATAGCTGCACCTACTTGTTGGATGATACCAATAGCATTACGAAGTGGTTCGAATACCTTATTCATAGCTTCTTGTCGTTGTCGTGTTTGCTCAATACCTTGTTGAAGTTTTTGGTATTCAACTTCAGACTCATCAAGAATTTTATTAGCTTCTTCTTGAGTCATTTTCCCTTCTTCAACCTTCATTTTTAATTCTTCTTTTTTCTGAGCTAACATACCATCAGCGCTCATCATATCTTCAGCATGCTTCTTAGATAGAGCTAACTTTTCGTTATACTCCTCTTGCGTTATTTTCCCTTTTTTAAGATTCATATCAAGAACAGCTTTAGATTGAGCTAACTGCTGATCAGTTTGTTGCATTAATTTAGCTGCTTCAACAGCTCTCCCTGATGGGTCAAGCCAGTCGGTAAGAGATTTAACAGCACTATTAGTCCCATTTGTCATTGCAACAAGTGCTGGCTCAACATGAGAAAATACAACAAGCCCCAAGTTCTCTAATCTAGATTTAACTCCGTCAACTGCCCCAGATAAGTTGTTGGCCATTGTTTCAGCCATAACTTTTGCAGAACCTTCGGAAGATTCAAGGGAACTTACCATGTCATCAAATGCAGGTTTACCACCCTTAATAACCTGAATCCAACCTGCATACGCTTCTTCACCAAATATTGCTTTCGCAGACGCGATTTGTTGAGATTCAGATAACTTTCCGAACCCGTCGTGTAACTGGCCGATGATTTCATTCATTGGTTTCATGTTACCTTCAGAATCTTTAACAGTTACATTTAATGCAGATAATGATTTAGCAGCTTCTTTTGGTGGTGCGGCCAATCGAGATAAACCAGCACGTAATGCCGTACCAGCCATAGAAGCTTTAATGCCGTTATTTGCGAAAATTTGAGCAATCGCGGCAGTTTCTTCAATATTCAAACCAAATGTAGCAGCTACTGGAGCAGCGTATTTCATGGTTTCGCCAAGCTGCTCAACGTTTAAATTGGCAGTCGCTTGGGCCAGCGCGAATACATCAGCAGCTCGTCCAGCTTCTGAAGCTTTCATACCGAATGGGGTCATTGTATCTGTTACAATATCGGAAGCTTTTGCAAGGTCTAACGCACCAGCAGTTGCTAAATCTAGTAATGGTTTACTAGCTGCAATCATTTGGTTTGAGTCCCAACCTGCAAGAGCCATATATTCATAGGCTTGAGCCACGTTTGTAGCAGACCAACGTGTTTCAGCACCTAATTTACGTGCGTTCGCTCCAAGTTCAGCCATTTGTAAAGCGTTAGAACCAGAAAGAGCTTCTACTTTCGACATCTGTTTCGTGTACTCAGAACCAACTTTAACTACACCGGCAATAGCAGTTCCTACACCAACAGCGACACCTACTAACCCACCTAAGGCTAAAGCAGCCCCACCAACAGATGAACCTAATCCTACTGCCGCCTGTCCAACTTGACCAAACCCACGCCCTAAGATACCTGTAGTCCTTTGCCCGCTTCTTTCTGCATTAGTCAATCCTCTTTGTAACTGATCATCCTTTAAGAAGATTGACCCAAACATCTTAAATAATTCCATTTATTCACCCGCCTTTCCGCGGATTTTCGCAACTCGAGCAAACACTTCTTCTTTTGTGAGTTTCTGTTTCGGTATTTGTTCGACTGAATCGTTGTATTGTTGTACCTGTTCTTGCGTTGGATTTTCGCGCTTATGTTTAAATTGAGGAAATGTTTCATCGCAGTACGGTTGCAGGGCGCACCATTCCTCCCATAACATGCGGTCCATCTGTTTCTTCTTTGCGGTGAGATACAAGTTAATAACTATCTCTGCATCCAAACTCCTTATATACTCCATATTTGGATAGCGAGAAGCTAACGTATCGATGAAGTCTATTTCATCAAGTTCACCGCATTGGAAAAAAGCTTAACCAGCCCAACTTCTGAATCTTTAATTGCAATAAATAATCGAACCAACTCTTCTAGATTTAAAGTTCGAATCGTTCCCCAACCTGGTGATGTTTTTTTGCCACCTTCATCTTCATGAACTAAAAGTCCGGCTACAAACTCAAAAAATTCCTGTTCTGCTTCTTCTAATCCGAAGATAAACTTCATGATAATGTCATACCCGAAAGTCTCTTGTGCAGCTAATACATCAGCTTGAGTTGCGCCTTCTTTATTTCGTACGCCCATCATTAAATCTTTAAGTAAATTAATATCAACCTTGAATTTCGATTTCTTCAAAATACGAACTACAGAAAATAAATCTCCACCATGAATTTGTCTCACTTTATATTCTTTTTCTTGAATTGCAATAGTCATATTTATTCCTCCTTAAAATAAAAAGAGCAGGGATTATCCCTACTCTTTAACCTGCTGGTATTAATTTAGCTGCTTCTGTTGCTGTTAAAATACGTTTTTTCCATGGTACTTTTCGAATGTTTTCTGGATCACGATGTCCTGTGAATGTCACTTCTGGAACAACTTCACTTTCGTTTTCAAATCCTAGCTCTAATGAACCGTCAGATAATGCGTTATATACGATAATTTCAACGATATCTCCACCTAAAGTTTCGCCAACCCATGCTACGTTTTTAAGATAGCTATCTTTTGTTAGACGTTCTGTAGCTTCGATCACGTCGTACTTAATTGTTTTCCCGTCTTTTGTAACAGTCTCTTCTGATACTTTTAAACCAGCAATAAAGTTTTTGATTTTTTCTTTATCCAAAAATTCAAGTGTCTTAAAACTAATTTGAGTTTTTGATTTTGTAATACGTTTCATCCCCATAGTGTCACCAGGAGAACCATCATATTCAATTTCTTTAAACTCTGGTTCGTATTTAAATGAGCCACCGCCTTGTGTAGCACCTACAGGTAGTTCGTCTTTTTCTCCATAATTAAAGAAGAATGCACCCCAATCTCCGAATAGGACATTCTCTGGTTTTGGTTGTGGAGCTGCCATATAATCAACCCTTTCTATTGTTTAAAATAAGTTCTTAAAATGAACCGCACTTCTTTACGTCTGATATTCGGGTCTGGATCAGGTACTTTCTGACTCGAAAGATAAGAAATAGCAGCACCAAATTCAGCACTGCTTAACCTTTTTCTATGAAGATTGTTTTCTAGCTTCATAATCAGTTCATCTATTTTACTAAGATGAGCGGAAGTGCCGTAAATATCAATTGTAAGCATGATATTCTTTCGTCCCCATGGTTCTTTGTCATCATTTACCGTGAATACCAGATAAGGCATTTCAGCCGTTGTTTTAGCGATTTCATAATACGTTTCTTTATGAATCTGTTTTAATTCACTGTGTAATATATTTATAAAGTCATTCATGCTATCTACCTCATTAACGACGAATAGGTTCGCGTGCCAACTTGTGTAATTTGCGGTTTATTGCTCTCTGCTGCTGGTCTAAGAAAAGGCTGTGCATGTTGCCCTTGAGTTTTAACCATCTTCCCTGTTTTAGGGTCACGGTACATCCAAGGAGTTTTACGCCCATCACCGTCTACAGCATAAATTCCTGTTCCTTTCTCAACATAAATTCCATGATCAGCAGAAGTACCGATAACAACTTTTTCTTGCTCTGCTTTAGAACTAATGCTTCTTCTTAGATTGCCAGTGTCTACAGCAGCAAGTAATTTAGCTTTAGAAGATACAAATTGACCAATAGCAGTATGAGCTGCTTTCTTTGCAGCCAAATGTCTCGCCATAACAGCGGCTCTATTGGATTGGAATTTCACGCTCATATGGCAACATCTCCAATTCTATTTGAAAGAATCTACCCGCATTCATTGGGTCGCCCGGATAAGTAACGCTGTATACCTTCTTATCGATAACTAATCTATCTTGAATAGTTACGTCGAAAAGCATGCAGTAAAAGAAATGTGTGCTTTTCTCTTCTACTTTCTTATTGCGAGCATCCTTTGTCCCTTGGATAGCATCCAATATACCTTTAACAGTATTGATTTCTTTCCATTCTTCTGTTGGATATGGTCCATCATCAGAACCAGCGTTGCGAAGTACTGTAGCATCTTTTCCAAACTTGCGTATCATTGACTGAATCATCGAACACGTAACCTCACTTTCAGCCCCTTCGTGACGCTTGCTGGATAATCTACCACATCATCATAAGTAACAGAATAGTTACCTAACGATTCACTTTTCTTTCCTTCTCTCTCTTGCTCCATATACTGATGAACCACCATTTTAGCGATGATACCAATATAAGCAGGAGGGAATTCAGGAATAGTTCTATTGGTGTACTCAGCAACCATTAACATTGTATCTTCAATGCTTATTAATAAATTTTCATCACTTATATTAGGTACTTGCAGTTTTACACGTTTTAAAATTTCTGCTTTCATATCTTCCATCTAATCACCTACTTACGTAAAAGAAAAAATGGAGAAGGCTTATTAAGCCCCTCCACCTGGTTTTTCCGGAGTAATTGATGTAACTGTAGCTGTAAGTACCGCTATTGACTCTTGACGAAGGATATCTCCACCATAAACCATAAGACCACGAATACCATCTGCAAAGGAATTTTGCAGACGTTGTGCCTCTGTTTCAGTTAACTGTGTCCCGTATCCAATGGCAGACTTATGAAGACCTAAAATTTTATACTTACCACCAGTACCGTGAATTTCTTCTGATACAACGATTTGTGATCCATTAATAATCTGTCCTTCAACAATACCATTTTCTAAAACAACAGGTTGCTTAGTAAAGCGATCATCTTTAGATAATAAACCTAAAACCTGAGAATTGATGATTGTGAATCGTTCAGTTTTAGGAACCTTTTTAATATTTAAAATCGTATTTAAGTCTACAATGTAATCATATGCATTTTTAGGTGATAACTCAATTGGACTAGAGTCACTCCCAATTGTATGAGTTTTATGAGCGCCTTTATAAAGCCCTAATACGAATGTATCAACGGTTTCCTGAAGTACCGCTCCTGCCTCTTGTGTATGTGGGTCGATTAAATCTCCAGCAGCCTGAACTGCATCTACATCATCAACTTTGAAAGCAAAATACTTTTGTTGATCCATATTAATTTCTACTTTAGAAGGGTTGGTATCATCCCATTCGATTGTACCATTATAATCTTTTACATTTACTGCGCCTACACGATTAAAGATAATCTTATTACCTTCGATTTTCGTTGGCGTTGTTGTAATTAAATCCGCAATAGAACGCTTGTGAAAGTTCGCCATCAAGCGCGCTTCCCAAATTGTTGGAATAAAAGTTGATACTGACATATATTAATTCCTCCTTAATGTTTTTCCATAACAAAAGAGATTACTAAACTAGCAATCTCTTTTGTTCGTTTTATATTTTTTTGACTGTACCATTCAAATCACTTAACTTTCCTAGTGCTACTTACCCCAATTGCGCATATCCTTCTGAATTTGTGGCCAGTTCGCATTAATTTCAGCTTGACTCATTGAATTTACTTGTTCTCTCGTAAATCCCCCTCCAGTTCCGCCACTAACATGGATTTCTCGGCCAGCAGCTTTAAACTTTTCAGCCACTTTTACTTCTAATGCAGTAGAGAATAAATCATTAAACTTTGACACCCTAACTTTTGTATCTTCTACATCTGAACCAATAACAAAATCTACAAATTTAAGATCCAATCCAACCGCTGATAAACCATCTGATGCAACACTCTGCATTTCTTTCTGATGAAGTACCCTTTCTCGCTCTTCTAGTTGTTCCTGAAGTTGCTTCATCTCATATTCAGCTTTCTCTTGTGCAGTCATAGAAGCGGTTTTATAGTTCTCTAATTCCTTTTTTGTTGCATTCAGTTCTTTCGAATATTTAGAGCGCACTCTATCTTCCGCTGATTGTACCATCTTCTCAATAAATGTTTTTGTTGCATCATCTAATTTCGGTTCTTTTTGTTCACCAACTGGCGGTTCTTTTTGCTCTTCAACTAGTGAATCTTTTATATCATCCGCAGGTGATGTTTGTTCATTCTGTAGTGTCTCATCTGCAGGTATTGCAGGATCAGAAAAGAATTGCAGATTTGATAAACGAAACGGTAACTTTGTTAGTTCTCTTTCTTTTAAAAACTGTACTTCCGCTTGCTTTTGTAATTGTTTCATTATTATTCCTCCTCTGAGTTCCTATGAATACACCCTATTTAGTTCGTATTTTATAAGCCCTCGTGTGTTTTATTATTCAAGAGAGTCTTTCCATTCCTCGTAACTAACTGCGCTAATCACCTCATTCTTACCTGTAGTTGGGTTTCTGGCCCTTCTCTCAATGAATGAGCTAACATCCGCTACCTCAGTAATGAAAGTACAGCGGCATCGTACAACTTCTTTAGCAGGTAAATTACTATCATGTGGATATTCGCAACTATAACCACCGACTTTAAATAATCCTTTAAACGGTACTTTTTGATGATCTGCTGCTTGGTGAGTAGGACGCGTACGTTTATCTAATGTAGAAATCCAAATCTTCTTCATTGATACACCTTCATCAAAAGCGTGAGAAGCACTGTCATAAGTACCTAAGTTTTGCACCCTAGCACTTTCTGTCCAAGCGACCATTTGGGCTTTCTTCGCATCACCATCAAGTATTGGCTTAATCCGATTTGCCATTGTTGCATATCCTTCGCCTTTTCTAAGACCGATAGATAACTCTCTGCGTATTCGGTTAACTATCTGTACTCGATGTGTACTTAACCTTTGATTGAGTGTCATTTTATCGATTGGCATTTGTACCGCTCGTTTAATGACGTTCGGGTCAAGAAGACCATACGAAAGAGCCACGCCGACTTCTTTCTCGATGAGATAACTCGTATAATAAAAAGACTCTCCATACTGATTGGAGAGCGTTTCATTGAGAGTTTTCTTTTTCTCATATGTTATTTCATTAATAACGTGTTGCAGTTCACTTTGCATGCTCTTATATCGATTGAATCGGCGCATTTCCTGCATACTCAACTGCTCATTTACGGCATATTTGGCATAATAAAAAGCCAGTATTCCTCTGACTTCTTCTAAAGCATCTTTATACAGGTAGAGAATCGCCTTTTCCAGTTCGTCCTCTATCTTTTGGAGATGTTTCTGCTTCTTGTCCCATTCCACTAGGCTCACCTACCTTGTCGAGATTCATGGAATCCGCCTCTTCTTCCTGCATCTTCTGTATCTCCGCTTTCGGATCAGAAACAACAGATAACATAGATAATCGTGTTTCTTCGCTTACTAAACCTTGTAGTTTAGACTGCACATCAGCTTCATCAGCTAAGTTGGCTGGAAGGTTTCGCGTAAATTGAAACGTCATACAAAGGTAGTCTAGTTCTCCTTTATTTGAGCGTAAGTTCCAAGCGTCAAACAATAACTTAAATTGTTGTCGCAATGACTTAGTAAACTTCATTTCTAATGTTCCTGATTTAGTTTCTAAAGCTAATAACTTGTAACGAATAGCAACACCAGTAAGGTTACCACCAAATGATTCATCAGAAAGGTTCACATGCTTTGTGAAACGGCATATATTCTTTTCTAATCTGTCGAGATGGTGTTCTAAGATGTTGTCATTAAGGTCCTTAGTTAAAAAAGAAGCCTCACCATTCTCACCTACATCAAGAGCTCCTGTTTGTTTTAGCTTCTCGATAGTATCATCATCTATATCAACGCCTTTAAAGATCATATAAGCCAGACGAAACTGTTCAATTTCACTGTTTACATCGGAAAACGAACGGTCGTAACCTTCAATAAGTGATATAGCTTTATCTACATCGCCTTGTAATTCTTCATTATTAGGAAACCCAATAAGTGGCACACCTTTAAATAAGTTTGGAATACGGTCAGTCTCTGTTAACTTATCTAAACCTTCACCAGTGTACTCAATAATGTTTGTTTCATTGTAAAACTCTACTTTGTAACCATCCTTGAAATCATCACCATCAATTACTTTGATTGGATAACAGCGTATAGCGTATTTAGGTTCTGCAATACTTGAATTCGTAAGAAATATAGCTTCGTAAGGTTTGATATTCATAACCTTTTCGATACCTTCTTTATCGTGATACAGTAGTCTCGCTCCGTATCCACAAATAGAAGCGAACTTCCCTGTTTCTGCGTCAGCATCCTCAGTATGATTCGCTTTTAAAAAGTCCTGAATACGTTTCAATACTTCATCATCTTCATGATCTAAGCTGTATGAGATAGGCAACCCAAACATATAACCGATTTTTGTATCGATAATTTCAGAAAAGAAGTCATTGTTTAGCTTATTGTTAACCTTATCTTTATTACCATCACCTTTAAACTCGCGAGTAAAGATAGGCACACCCTTTTCACTTGCTTTGTATCGCTCGTACCTGTTAATCATGCGTTGTTTTAATGGTTCAAACTCATCAATAATTTTTTTTAGTAACTTTGATGTAGGCTCGCCATTTTGTTCATCCAGCAACGGAATATAGTGTTCAAACATCGTCTCACCTCCTTAATAGATTGACTTAACAGCCTTAGCTTTGTTATTAGTTACAACAACTGTATTTACAAAGTAACGATCACCATCCATTTGGTGGTCATTCTCTTTATTTGGTTTATCTTCACCACGAGCTGTAGCTTTTTCATCCCAAGTATAAGAAGCGTATTCACGGAATGTTTCTTTACAGCAGTCGTTGTATTTTATCTTCTCTTCATTAAGAAGTCGCGCTACATTTCTTATGCCATCTATAACTTCATTCTTAGCTTTAAGCACTTTGAATCGATTCTTTTTCAATAAAGCAATAAATGAAGCTGCTGATGGGTCAACTATAATCCCGCGAATAGAAATATCTCCGATGAATTCTTTTAGGTCGTCAAGATACTCATCATCTGTCTTTTGCCGTGAATTTTTACGACCATCATAATGGTACTCTTTTGTTTTGTACCATATACCTTTACACAATCCCCATAGTCCATATGTCATAGGGTTCTGTGTACCATAGTCACAAGATACATAATACTTCTCGTATTCTCTTTCTACTGTTTTTACAACATGCTTTTCTTTGTTAAACATGTCATATACAATACCTTCTGCAAGCACCCATAAACCTAAAATGAAGCGTTGAAAGAAGACTCCACTATACATACGATAGTATCTTTGCTTCACTTTTTCAGATAAAGAAAGATTATCGTCCATTGTAAAATGAATATGTAGCAGGTTCTTGTCTTCCTTATTATCTATCCATTCAAGTTTGAACCAATGATACGGGCCGGCAGGGTTACAGTTAAACCAATACTTTGAGCCTTCAATAGAACAACGTCCTGTCGCTTGGTTCACAAAGCTTTGTGGCATAAGAGCAACTTCATCAAAAAACATACCAGCTAATGTAATACCTTGGATAAGTTCTTGTGATGATTCGTCCTTACCACCAAATATATAGAAATGATTCGTATGGCCATCTTTACTGATGGTAAGCATGTTCTCTGATAGATGGTCTTTCACTTTATATTTACGTGATTTTAACATCTTCTTTAATGGAGTAATTACGTTGCGTCGCAGTGATCCAATTGTTTTACCTGCCATACCTAGGTTTTCACCATTAAATGTTTCAGTTCCCCACATAACATAAGAAAGAGCCATCGAAACAGTTTTGCCAGCACGAATAGAACCATCGCATATAATGCCGTCATGGTCCTTCACAGGTGAATCTTTTCTCCACCAAGTGAGTACTTGTAATTGTTTCTTTGAGAATGGTCTAAATTTAAAAGGGGCAGGTTTAAGTTTCATCTTCCCACACCTCTGCTGTTTTACCTTCTAACGCATCGATGAATCCGTCATCTTCATACTCTTCACCTTCATCACCTTTAATACGAGAAGTATCTGCTTTAATTTTATCAATTTGAGATTTCTGCACTTCCATCTGCATTTTGTGGCGTTCTTCTTCGATTTTACGTTTGAAATTGTCAGGTACTAAGTCAAAGTACTGAGATAGTTTGTCCAGTGCTTTCATCTTGTCAGCAAGTTTTACTGACACGCCATCTTTTCCGAGTTTTACTTCGGTTATTATAGAACCATCAACCATGTCAGCCTCGTGTAAATCTACATAATTTATGATACGAGTTATTTCTTTACCGGATTCATCTTTCATCGGGCCAAACATCCCCATTACAGGTACTTCCTTCTGTCCAAAGGTTACATAGTTAGTAATATCAGCAAAAGCAATCTTAATGTACTCTTTAAGCACATCCATCGCTTCCACAAATACATTCTCGATTAACTCACCTTTAAGCTCTTTTATATAGGAAGAAACTCGTTCACGTCTTAGCAATCGACTAGCCTGTACATGAGCGCCGTCTTTGGAGTATCCAGCCTTCAGTGCAGCTTGTGTACCATTGAAGTATTTCACATAATACAAACAAAAGAGCCTTTCCTTTTCGGTCAACTCTTCATCTTCTAAAATCTCTTTCAGTTTTTCTTTCGTTTTGGGATTTTTAACATTAGTAACGCTCCTTTTCGCAATAGTAACGTTACCATTCATTTGTTCATCCCATTTGTCTTGTGATTTCCACTTTCTGATTTGCGAAGGCTTAAGGTTTAACTCAGCAGCAATATCAATTAATGGCTTCTCACCTTTACTTACTTTATATATTTCAAATGCTTTATCTCTGTCCGGGCTACGTTGTCTAGCCATAACCACCACCTCACATAGGCTCTATTAGTTTTTTAAGCTTTTAGGAATTCTTCCATTGTTTTATCGAGCAAACTAACCATTGCTTCTCTCTTTTGCTTTGGTGTTGTGTTATCTTCTAACTCATTAAAGATTGGAATTGCACTTTCTAATTTCTGTTTATCGATGCGCTCATTTACAAAGTCCTGTCCCAACATCGAAATGAATGTACCAATTGCAATCGCTTGTTCTTGTTTAGTTAGTTTCATTATTCATCATCCTCCAAAATCACTCTAATTTATTCTTGAAATTCTCTAAAACTCGATGTATTTTATTTTTGTGTTTTTCTCAGTTCCCAAGCCGAGAATACATCATCACTTCTGAAAGGACCCGAACTCTAGCGGGTTCTTTCTCTTATTCCTCTCCTTGTAAATCTATTTATTTAAATGTAAAATTATAAATAAGTTCTAACATTTTGAATCGAGGTGAAAATCATGAGAAGTTTTGGCTCATTAATGGTCTCTACTGTCTGCTCAGTACTTCTTGTAATTTGGAATGCCTATGAATTCTATAACGGATTCACAACAGGGCGCACATACTACTGGATTAATGGCATCGGAGCTGTTATCTTCCTTCTATTCTTTATCCTCAACATGCGAGATTTCAAAAAGAAAAACTACAGAACCTCATAACAATAGGAGTTGATACATATGTGGAAAAAGATTAATAATTATAAGTTTCATCTAAAAGATTTGAAATTTATGACTTGGCTATTTCCAATTGTCGGTTTGTTATATGCCTATGAATTCTTTTCTGGGCTAATGTACCACCAGGAGGTTCGTTGGCTTAAGTTAATATGCATGACAATAATGATTATAGGATTCATCGATATTAGAAAAAAGCTTAAAAACAAAGATTATAGAGTGGCTTAAATCACCAAACACTCTTGAACTCATTTTCGAATCATTGTATTATATTTTCGGGTCTTACTTCATAAATCATTATCAGGAGAATCTGCAGGTTTGCAGGTTCTTTTTTTATAAAATAAAAAAGCAGCTGTTAGGCTACTTAAAGTTCTTCTTATCACCAAATAAAATGATATATATATTCTCCCGTTATACTTTCATCAACTCCTGCAACCCTAGCAAATCTCACCATGTCCGCCCCCTGAATGAAATACATTGTTAGCATGACTGGCACCCGCGACCACATAACACGATAAAGCTCATTCACTCTTTTCCTAGTCGTAACAATTAAATCATTTGCAGGTCCATTAATCCATGCAGTTGTCCTAACCGAAGTAAACGGAAGATCTATTCCATTAACAACTATTCTTGCCATACTTTGCGTTATATCCACATCGATCCCCTCATTCCAAGAATCAAATCTGTTTCCCATATTTACATAAGTATTCTTAGCTATAAGAAATGTTTAAAGTGAATTCTTTATAAAATAAAAAAGCAGCGGATTCGCTACTTTAACTGATTACTTATATTTCAAAATTCCTGCCGTAGCTGTTCATATTCCTCCATCATAATTCCTCCTCTTTTAATTCTTTCGCTTTAGCATAAATAGTAGAACGCGGAACTCCCGTCATTTTTGAAATATCATTTACACTCAAACCATTCTCTTTCCTATTAAAGAATAAGTTCATAGCCTGCTTCACCTGTTTTTCATCCTGCCCCTTACGCCCCATATGTTTGCCCATTGCTTTAGCTCTTTCTCTTCCTTCAGCTGTTCTTTCGTTAATTAAATCCCTTTCAAACTCAGCAATAGCCCCTAACATAGTAAACATCAATTTACCTGCTGGTGTAGAAAAATCAATTTGTTCTTTAAGAAATACCACCGCTATTCCTCGATCAGCTAATTGATTTACAATCTTATGCAAATCAAATATTGATCTAGCTAAACGATCTATTTTACAAACAACAAATTTATCTCCTTCTCTCATATACTCTAATGCCTTTTGTAATTCTTCCCGATCACTATTAGCTCCACTGTACTTTTCAGAATATATCTTTTCACATCCATATTCTGTTAACCTTTCAATTTGTGCATCTAAGTTTTGATCTTTTGTACTCACCCTTGCATAACCAACGATAGCCATCCAAATCACCTCAAAATAGTCTAAAAGTCTTAAGAATTATATACTTTTATTTTAGACTATCTTTTAGACATTAACAACTATCTGTTTACAAAGTTTTTACCCTATACATTTCAACTGTACAAAAGGGTCAACTTTTAGACAGTTAAGTAAGACATTTATTTTCGTTCATTATGTTCGTTTGTTTTGTTAGTTATTAAATCAAATTGAAACTGTATTCTTAGAATTAATAAGTACTAATAAAAACATAATAAAAAAGAGTGCGATTAAGATATGCACTCTTTCAAAAGGCTTTACCAATCTCGATGCTCACCATGTCCATGTTCATGCTCACGATCGCGGTCATGATTACGTCTACGACGACACTCATCACAATCGCAGTCACGTCTACAATGACAGTCGTTAAAATCGTTTCTTCTTCGTCTACGGCCGCAACCGCAAAATACTAAATCATCCCAAAATCTATTACAATCTCGAGAATGTCCAAAATTATTATCCCATCCCATAGATATGATTCCCTCCTCTAAAAATAGAATTCATCATATTCTATGATTAAAAGGTAGAAATAGTTTGTTTACTAGTCTATGTTTCAAACTAATAATATTTCAATTTGCAAGTCTATCTCACGTCTTATCTTTCCTTAACAGCAAACAAGACGCCAACCAGATCACGGCAGCGCCTATAATAATTGCTATAAACTTAATCAAATTTATTTATCCTCACATTATTTATTTCTTTGTTTCCATACCCCATTCTCTTTACGATAAGTATTCTTACCATTCATGAATCCAGCTGTATTACCAGGGATGCTATATTTCTTATTCTTAGTCTTCTTCTTCATCCTCTTTTCTTCTTGAACAGCTTGCAAATCTACCTTCCATTGTTTCAACAAATCCTTTTTACGTCGCATCGAATTTGTACCCCTTATATTGAAATATTAATCTATTAATCATATTATATATATTCTTTTCAATAAAAAGAGAGCACCAATAGCAGAGGTGCTCTCAATGTGAATTGGGGTTTATCCTGAGCATTGAATAGGACACGAAGAACTCGTCCTATTACATAATATGCTTGTCCTTATCATAATGTGCAATAAAAAAAGCACCCTCGCCCAGGCGCCAAAAGATACATATACTTTGAGGTAACTAACACGTTAGAAAAGATCTTTCCATATCATTGTATGATTACCAACTATCTTTATACCTAGATGACACATTAAATGCGTTTAATGTATAACTTCCATTGATTTAACCCTACTTAATTCCATCCAATTCATGGTTAGTATTCTAAATAGACCAACGATGTATTATAATTTTTTATATACCCAAGGAGGTTTCCATGCTTAAATTTCATAAAACATTCCCCATCTTAGGATTCTTTTGGTTTTTATACGGTTTCATCGGTCTCATCTTTTTATTACTATTCCTTAGCGTGTAGTAACCACGTATATAAATGTCTGTTTAATATGTAATTTCTATATAACAAAGAAAAAAGCACCAGTTATGGATGCTTTTTTTAATCTTTAGCTGACATATGATCACAATAATTACAATACCCACTTTCCATTACAGCTATTAGCATTTCAGACCACGGGATAGGATTATAACATCGACCACATTTATCTAAAAAGTTCTCATTCATTAAACCGTAATTTATGAAAGTATATATTTGTTTATCTGATAAATCTAATGTACCATCATGAATAATTTTTTTCGCAATTCCTTCTGCAGCGCCTTCTAAACGTCCACAGCCAACTAAATCTTTAACAAAATCAATGAAATCATCATCGTTATACTTTATCGCATTTTCTATCTGAGTCTTATCCATCTCATCCCCCTTTATATCAATAATACACCTAAATTGTATATTATGTCCTATTAATTAACAAAAAGCCATCACCGAAGTGACAGCTTTCAAGGGGATGGGAGAAGACTAAGAATCTTCTCGTTTATGCTCCGTAGAGCTGGTCAATACATTGGCTGTTGGGGGCCTTATCTGACCAATATCGAGTTATAAAGGATTTATATCCAAGACGTATATGTTTCTTCCGACGCCTTGTTTGAACCAATACACTAGAGGGACGGAAGGGGAATGTTTCCGCTGTATTGGCTCAAACAAAGAGTGGAACTCTTTGCCCTCGTTTTGGTCATTAATAAGAACCTTGAGTAATTACTAATGTACGAGATACGTATACTTTTTAGCTTTTTAGAATGCAAGTGTCACTCAATCATGAGCAACCACCCCCATTCCATTTTCAAGAACCGACATATTAGAGAGAAATAGACTTATATTTATTATCAACCCAGAGGACGCATTCCGAGCTGATTGATAAATACAATAGAAACAGCATGACGAATGCGAGTTATCTCACACCCGCCACACTGGAATATGTCATTGTTATACTCATTGGTCTTTTCGTCATAACACGGGTTCTTACCGCCTGGCCCGCCCTACTATGCTGTATACGTTACCGTGACATTCTCGCATAAGAACGTTTCACTTATAGGTGTACTAATCCTCTTCGATATGCGGTTGTCAAAAGGCTTGTACATTAAGAATACCGTTGATTTCATTATCAAAATTCCCCCTATTTAGTCCCCATTTTTGTCGGCATTTTGTCGAAGTTTTTAAAAACATAAACATTCCAATTTATTATATTTTTTCTTTTTTTGATAATATTTGTATCCAGTTCAGGTAATAATATCATATAATTAAGCTATTATAATTTTATAAAAAGCAAGGATGGTTAGACATGACGGTACAACAAGAAAAAGTAACAAAGCGTGTGGTTTGTAGGAAATGCAAATCAGATCAAATAGTCGGTAATAAGCGTGGTTATAATTTCAAAAGGGCGTTTTTTATTCTATTTCTTCTGTTAGGTACACTTATAACTATTGGAATAGTTTCTAATTTTTTATATGTTATAGTTCCTCGAAATTCTATGGATGGAGTTGTTGGACTTTCTGCAATTGTTGGTCTTCTTATTGTACTTCTAGGACCACCGATAATTTTATTCAGTGGATTTGTTGGTAGAAAAAATATTGTTAATGGTTGCATGAATTGCGGACATACATGGATGCCTAAAAAATAAAACATAAAAAGCCAAATGGATAGTTAATTAAAAACTGTCAATTTGGCTTTTTTGTATTATTAAATCATCCCTAAAGATGTAGCAATCAATCGAATCGCATTTTTCTTCTTATAATAGAAGTGATCTTTCTTCATCGATAATTCAGTGTAAATAAAGCTGTCTTTCGGCTTATCTGCATTTAAGTATTTCTTCTTGATGATTTCTGCCTCGTCATAGTCTAAAACGTACTCTAAAGCCTTATCGATCTGCTTGAACTTGATATTGCTAATATATCTCGTGTCTCTAATCTCCGGGAACAAACTGATTCCTTCGTGTTTTAACTCCACTTCATTTTCAAAACGCGTTTTCAATGCGCGGTATTCCTTTAGTATTTTCACTACTTCTTTCTGAACCTGTTTTTCTGTCTCTCTATCAATAGTCGGTAATAATGTTAATTGTCTCTCCATGAAGGAATCCCCCTATTTCTGAATTTGTCTTTTTACATTCACATCAGGTACGTGAAATTTTACTATCTCTTTGTTGAATAAGGGAAACATGCATAGCGAATAATCCCCACCATCCACCTTGCAAGGTTCCGTTATCCATTAAATCCTTAATAATTTACATTTCTTGTTGGCCATCTTCTCTTTTGCTGCTTCAATATTATTCGCTACCTTTTGATAGTCCTGATCAAACTGAATCATTCCATCAAACATGACTGGCGCTACTACTTCATCAATATATTGTAAGTAATCAACTGGCGCTCGTTCTGTTTGTTCTACTAAGTATCCATAAATATCGAAGTCTGCTCTTGGTATAGACTTCTTGCCCTTCGGTTGATGAGACATCCTTACATAAGATTGAATGACTGATAGTGGCACTGCGAATACTGACTTATCCTTACTGAATTCTATAAGGAAGAAGCATATCGCTCCCATCTTCTCCGCTTTCTCCAGGTAATCCAATTGATGCTGTGCAATGTTCTTTAAATCAAAACGTGTATCTTTCTCTGTAGACTTCGCTTCAAATGCTACAGCTCGTCCCTTATATACACCGTCATAGTCTACTGTGCTCTTTGCTTCATAGAATCCATTTAGTACACGGCTACCTTTGCTCTTTAACACCTTCACAGGAGTTGGACGCTTGTTAATAAGCGCCACTCCTCCTCTTTGATACATTTCATTCGCTAGATTGATAAGCATTTCAAATGCCATTCCACGGTTACCTTGCCCCATTGTTATTCCTCACTTTCTATTAAAAGGATTATTTTGTTGAATTTTTTACAACCAATCATTAAAATATCTTATAATCGTTATATGCAAACTTATTTTTAGGAGTAGATAGAATGCCAGTTACACTCGAACTTATTCTTTTCATTCTTATAGCAATTAGTGCTGTTGGCTATTTGATAAAAGAATCTCAAAAAACTAAGAAAAGAACCCTTGGAATTTCACTAGAACTTTTAGTTCTGTTCTGGTCAATATGGAGAATATCGACTATCATAATTCAAATTTCAGAATATAATCTCTCGTGAATAAAACTCAATATTCCGTCAATACTGTAGACAACCCATTAAGTTACTTTCTCCTTGTTCCCCCTTGGAGAACCGAGCAGTTAGCTTTTGCTAGCTGCTCTTATTTTCTGTAATTGGTTTCATTTACCTGATGTTTTCAACGTAATATTACGTTACGATATAAAAGGATAAAATATATTTGGCTGTTATACCATTACCCTAGGGAACTAGGGTTTTTATTTTTATAAAATGAAATTTTTATTTAGTTTACTTCCCTGCATAACATTTTTAAGTCTGTTTATACTATAAATGTAACTTGCAGTTACAATTTGCGTATCCATCTGGAATAGTATTTACAGCAGGCAGTTAGCTACTTTAGCTAGCTGCTTTGTTGTGCAAAATAGCGTTTTTGTTCAAAACGATGCCCTTCCTCATTTGGACACATTTACCAGTATTTTTACCAAAAAATTCATGATATGGTTATTTAGTCGAGTACGTCATTACTTGACGATTACCCTTAGGAACCCCGCAGACAATCGGGGTTTCTTTTATTTAAATCACGATTTTTTCTTACTCCTCAACCAGCTAAAACTATGTTAAAATTAATCCATAATTTGTAAGGATGTATATAAAATGCTCCCACTATATACATGTGTATCTTGTGATCAACCTCTCATACAACACGATGACCATTCGTTTATTCATTACTGCATTAATCCAAATTGCGAAGAAGCAAAACTACACTTATCTCTGTTGGAAGAGATGGGGTTGTGAACCCTATCTCTTTTTCTTTCCAATAAGGATTTTGTTTAGTTTTATAACATCATATTTGTGTAATATTTCAATTTATTAACAACAAGACATTTAATAATGTTAAAATATAGAAATAGTTCATTTTATTACTAGGAGGGATCTCTATGTCCATAGGAACTTGGGCTGCAATTTTTATCGCTATATTTTGTGGAGTTATTTCTTCTAATAGCAAGTTGAAAAACTCTCGTAATAAAAATGGATAACACCCCGCTGAAATGTTAGATATCTAGCATTTCAGCTATCGATCTTAACAAAATAACTATTTTGTTCGCCTTGTTGTATAGACAACTATATATTTAAATGTTAAAATATTATTGTGACTCCCACATGGTTCACATACGACTTTTTTCTTCGATTATGGGGTTCTTACGTAATAGTAAGGACCATTTTTTTATTTAGTGCCCATAGCCAGTAAAGCCGAAACCATACTTCTCCTTTCTGATTCCAATAATCCTAACGTTTCTACTGACGCTATGACGCCTACTGGTGCCTCGTTCAATCAAATGAGTTTCTGCCCTTTAAATACGTCATAACGCTATGTCTCCTAATCTAAATTCATTATCTCTTCTAAGGTTCTATCAGAAATATACGTGGTGATAATCTGTATCTTTCCGTATTTTCTTTTAGCCATTTCTATAGCTTCGCTTTCGGACTTCGCCTCAAACCAACGAAGCTTCCACTTCTCATCCTTATCGTAAAACTCTACTGAGTACGTCATAACGCTATTACGCTTCAAGAATTTGTCCACGGTACTTGTTGCGGTATAATCAAAACTTCCCACTACATCCTCCAGTGTTAGTTGTTTCATGCCCCTAACCCCATTGGACGCGATTTGATTTTATTCTTATCTGCCTGATCCATAATTAATGCGGCGATTTCTAGTTGATGCCTTCCTAACTCTTTTGCTATTTCAAGAATATCTTTATCCTCATCCCACATTTCTCTTAATCGAATCACTTCGCTTTCATCAAACACTAAATCCAACTCTTCTAAAGCGATATATAAGTTACGACGCGACTTCTTCATGTATTTCCCCTGCTGCAACGCCATTGTGTAATTCTCCTTTTCCAAATCCGTTCCAAGTCGTGGCATCCCATTTCCCCTCCAGTTGTAATTGATGAATTTCTCGTAACTCCGCCATAACAGCATGACGTCTTCTATCCACTTCTTCAGGACTGCGATTCCCTGCTTCGCAAATACACGGTGCAAATTGATAGCAGCCATTCCCCATATCGTTGCTAATTACTCCCGTTCCTTCACATACACACATCGGTTATTCCCCCTTTAAAATGGAAATGCCTTTCTTCTGTAATCCTTTGTTTCTTCGAATTTTATTGTTCTAAAATTATTAAGAATTCGTGATACGATTCGCTCGTCATATGCCTCATCTAAACGCTTTCCTGTGAGGTTTGTCGTGAAGATAGTAGATTTACCTTGCCTACCATCGAAAACATCGAATAGTACCCTATTAATGAAGTTTGTTGCTTTCGTATTGGCATCTAATGCGCCTAACTCTGCTCCTAAATCATCGACTATTAATACTTGTGCTCTTACTAAACTTTGAATTATTGCGTCCTCAGTTAAGGAGGAATCTTTATTGAACGTACTTTTAATCTTCCGTAGCAATTCGCCAACTGTGACGAAGACAACTAATATCCCTGCTCCTGCAAGCTGATCCGCTATAGCGTAAGCAAGATGTGTTTTCCCTGCCCCGCAATTTCCTGCCATAATCGTGTTAAATATCTTTCCGTTGAGATAATCCGTAGCGATGACCTTTGCGAGTCCAAGGTTCTTCGCTCCTTCCTCGCTAGTAGGTTGGTAGTTTTCAAAGTTAGCTTTCTTAATGTTGCTATCGGCGATCATGCTTTGTTGGTGAAACATGAATTTCTTCTCGTTCGCTTTATCTGCATCGTATTTTGCTTGTTCCTGTTGCTGAAGCTTCTTACTATCGTTTTCAAGGAAACATCGAGGGCAAACAACTTGTCCACCGAACTTCATCTTATTCATGCCATGCGTATCACACACATCAGAATCCATAGTCATATTCACCTTTTTGGCTATATCGGTTGGTATTGCTGCCGCTGCTCTCTGCATTGTTTTTTGCTCCTTTATTTCTTTGGTATTCAACTTCTAAAGCTTCCACATCACCTAAAGTCTTAACGTTTTTGTTAGCCCACTGTTTTAAGATGCCTTCAGCGTAATTCCATTTAGCCTGCTTCTTTAATGCACGTTCCATAGCTGCTATAACAAGTTCTTCGCTTGTATCTTTAATCCACTGTTCTACGCTACCTGCCATGAATGGATTTAAAACTCCAATGTTACTTTCATAGAATGAGAAGGGATTCTTACTACTACTTATTGTTAAATTAGTATTGTTAAGATTAGTATTGTTACAGTTCCCCTCAGATACTACCCCTGGTTTCTCTGAGACACTACCCTGGTTTCCCCCAGACACTACTAGTTTCTGTGAGACACTAGGGGTAGGGAGAACATAATAGATATTGGATAAGTTATTTCCTTGATCGTCCTTCCTATTGACCTTTTGGATATAACCTTTTTCTTCTAATGACTTGATACATTGAACTATTTTCTTTCTTCCGCATCCGACTTTCTCTGTTAAAGTTGTTAAAGACGGGAACGCTGATTGTGTATCTCGATTTGCATGTCTCACAATTACTGCGTAAGCCTTAAATTCATAAACATCCAAATCACAATTGTCTATTGCATCATTCTCTATCATGAAAAATCCTTTTCGTTTATCAATAAAATTCATTTAGTTCACCTTCTTCATCCAACATTCATAAGAGACGTATTCTTCCATTCCGTAGAATTTATAGCCACCTTTGATGTTCTTGTTTTCGTTATATACAAAATCTTTTTTTGTTTTATAAACTGCTTTAATTGGTGTTACATAATCAAATCCGCGTTTTTCTAACTCGCGTACCGCTTTTATTAACTCAGTTTTTGATCCTCGTTTAACTCGAATCGGTATCATTACGCATTCTCCCTTTCGCATACCGCTATGTCGCCTTGAATTTTGATTATTTTATATCCTGGGTAGCGATCAGGAGTAATGTACTCAATCGCCTTTACTCTCGCTTCTTTTTCATTCCATGCGCCCTTCCACACCCACTTCGGAAGGACGACTTTAGATTGATTTTTGTCTAACATAGGCTTAGCATCTCCTTAGTTTGTTTGTTCTATTTTTTCAACCTGTTCTTGTTCTTCGATTTTAGAAGTTTCTTTTTCAGCCTGTTTAACCCACTTTGTTAATTTCTTAAGTACTTCTCCAGCTTGTTTTAATGTCAATTCGCCAACTTCTTTAATACTTAAGTGTCCTTTAATTGTGTCTTCATCAACTTTTCGAAGAGTAGCTAATTTTTTTATGTTTAATTTGATTGCACCAACTTGTTGAGCAGTAATCATTTCCTCTTGGATCTCTGGTAAATCTTCACCTGCATAGATGTACAATCCTAATCCGTGAAGTGCAATTGCCTTCACTAAGCAACGTTGGATACTTGTGTTAATCTCGAAACTGTTAGGCTCTGCAATCGGCTTGTTTTGGTTGTTTAGTATCGGATGAATTTGGCTTAGCGGTAATCCCTGTACAGTTACTTCAACTTCTACAAAATAACCGCAATCCGTTTTAAGATAAGGTACTCCATTGAATCGTTTAACTTCCCATGTTGCCGTTGGATCTACTTCGCGAAGCTTTTTAACCGCCCACGCCCATGATAAGTAGTTAAAGCGTCCTTTCTTTTCAACGTGTTCCGTGCAATCTATTTGAGCTAATTTAGAAAAGTAATTTTCAGTTATCATATAAATCTTCCTCTCTTTTAAAATGGTGATATTTCCGTTTGTTTACTAGCTTCATACACTTCCAAAAGTGACTGCAATCCGTATTCATAAGCTACAACCATTGATGCAGCATTAGGTTCATCGCTTTGCTTATATCGTTCAACTAGACTCTTCATAATTTGAATTTCAGCTTCAATTTTGTTTTGTAGGATCACCTTATTCACCTGCTACTTTCTTCATCGAATGTTCTTCAACGTACTGTTTGATGCATTCGGATTCGATATGGATTGGATCACCACTAAAATCAAGGTACCCTTCTCCGTAGAAGATTTCTCCACCACACCCTTGGCAATAATCCATGAAGTCTCTTGCTGATGAATCGTGATGGTTTGCGTAAACAATTGGATTTTCAATCATTTTTTTGCATTCCTCCTTATTTACTGAGAGAAAATTTATGGTATAATATGGGTAGCTAATTTTAGGGAATGTTTTCTCTACAGCGCTAGTTGCCATCGAGCGTTTTTTATTTTTCAATAGCTAACTTTCTGAAAGTTTGTTAAAATTTAGTTACCGATATGTGTAACAACTGGCCTGTGCTTCTGTACGGGCTTTTTTGATGCTTTCAAATATCGGAATACTTGTCTACGTTCACAAATTCTTAAAATCTTTATATAAAAATTTAACAAACTACGTGTTAAACTTATTACATTCCAAGAAGTCCTTTACTTTTAGAATCGACAATTCTTCAATACCCTTAGTCTTGCCCTGCATCCCCTTGCAGGGCTTTTATCATTTAGCTAGAGTGATAAACTTCTTATGCATTTCCTCAACCTTATCTGCGCTGTTATGTATCCCTCTAGCTCTTAAATCCTTTATGATCCACAATATTTTCTTTCGTTCGTACTCATCTCGCTGTTGTTTACCCATCACTTTTCATCCTCAATCAAACGTTTGTTTATGAACTCCATAAGTTGAATGAATCCTGCAAGCAAGGTAACACCCACTAATATCATTAAATGTGAGAATATGCTTTCTTCTAACATTTAAACCGCCTCCTGTTCTAAGGGATTTTGCTTTCCGATTATTTTTAATTAACCGCTTCAGTTACCCTTAGGGTAACTGAAGCGGTTAAAAAAATTAGACTTTCAATTTCTTTTCCATTAATTCGTCTATTGTTACACCAAAAACTTCTGCATAAGAACATAAAGTTTGTAAGCTAGGATTCTTCACTCCATTTTCATATCTAGAGATCGTTTCTTTAGCCTTATTAAGTCGTTCGCCAAGTTCTCTTTGTGTCATATTATGTTTACGGCGGAGTCTTAAAAGTAATTGATGGTTAACTTTCATTTATGATCACCTCGTTTACAATTTTTATTATACACACAAGTTACCCTGAGGGAAACATTTTTTATAAAAAATATAAAATTAAATTTCAATCATGTTATATAAGGACAAAAAACAGTGAAAAATATAAAAAGCTTTACTTTTTATTCCCTTTTTAATGTTTACTTATGAGAAACATTCGTATTAATATATAATTAAAGGTTGACCCTACGGGTAACTTTTTTTCTAGGGGAGGAAAAATATAAATGTTTAATGAGAGATTAAAACAATTAAGGATAGAGAAAAACTTAACCCAGCAAGAATTAGCTGAACTAACTAATTTAACTAAAGCTTCTATCTCAAGATTCGAAGGTAATAAAAAGACTCCATCTAGAGAGTCTGTAACTAAATTATCTAAGGTACTAAATGTAACTACTGATTATTTGTTAGGGCTATCTGACGATCCACATTTAAGTAATGAACAATACTCTGACCTACGAAAGAAGTTTGACGTTTTACTTGAAAAACTAGAACAAAAACCTAAACATGAACAAGAGATGCTTTATAAAATGATGCAGGCAGCCCTTGGTTCAGATGATTAAATGATTGTCAGTGAGATGCTAACAATCATTTTTTTTGTTCATAATATGTAGCTCTATATTAAAAACTTCTTTTTTCTTATTTTCATCACTTGTGATTTTTCCCATAACAAGTGTCTTCCATAGTAACTCAGCTAAGTTCTCTTTTTTCATCCCTAAAACCCCCATTATTTTCTATGTAATTTGTGAATAATTCACAATATATAACTAATATTAATTTTTCAACTTTTGGTTAATCTCCTTATAAACGACGAATGCGATTGCCTCATTAACGAGACAATCGCATTCAATCTATTTATATTAGAACCTAGACGTCTTAGTATTAACCAATTCCAGTCCCAGGATCCATTCTTAACATAATTTGTGTTTGAGCATCCTTCGCTACTTGTTTAGGTTGCTCTTTTTGGACTTTAGCAGGAGTAACATATAACGCTCCAGCTAATGCCAATGTTGTTACTAAAGCTAGTATTTTTTTCATTTAGCATCACCTATGTATATTATACCATTTTTATTAAATTCTCCCAATATTTTTCTGGGTAACCTGCAATAAAATTTGCATCCCTCATTAATAAAACCTTCTATTGACTGTTCTAACAATGATCGATCTTTCAATGCCATCCCTAAATAACAAAGTTTCATTGGAGTAAGCTTGCCTTTTTCTTTTTCCTCATTTCTAAGTAATCTTACTGCTTCTTTTGCATTCCCGTTAATTATGTGCTTTAAGGCTTCCTCCCCAACATCGTATATGTCTAAATCATGTAATTTTTTTTTACTTATCAATCTAATATAAGAACGCATATTCAAAAAGTTTCTATTCCGTTCTACCGCCCTATGAGAATGACATTTATTTAACAAGTCTATTCCTTTATTTAAGTACCACAATGACTGTTCGTAGCTATCAAAACTATATGACTCACCTAAGCACCCTAAAGCAGATACTTTTAACATATCTAAGTATCCGAAATCATCTTCTGTATTCAATATTTCATGACAAATATTTCTAGATTTGTCTATCTGTTCATCCATTAAACTTGCATATGCAATAATTTCTTGTATTCTTACTCTATATAAATCACGTGTAAAAGCATCACTTATTTTTTCAATTTTAGGCAATAACATTTCTGAATAACTAAATAACATTTTGTATTCTCTGGATTCATATAGAGTGTAAAACGTTATTATATCAAGCATTATTTTAGTCTCAGCAGATTTAACTATACGGTGCTTTTTCCGCTCGTTTAATTCTTCTAACAAGGATTTATTACTTAAAAATCGTTTTAGCCTGATTAATACCATTTCGTATACAAATGCCCATTCTTTCGTTACTATGTTATTTGAATTAAACCCCTTTTGCACTGCTATACGTAATAGCTCAAAGTCTCCTATAGCATTTCCATATTCCATAGCCATTCTAATATTCTTCTTACCATTCATCTTTTTACAGAATTCCCTAACCATAAAAGTCAATTCGACATTGTCTTCATACAAATCTTTCACTAACTTAATCATATTTAAAAAATTAAGTTCACTTTTACCAGATAAGTTTTTTGAAAAAGCAGGTCCACTGATTCCAAGATGTTTAGCAACATTTTCTTGGCTTTTTCTTTGAAAATCAATTTCATCAATGATTTTAGCTAACCAATATTTCATTTTGCTCCTCCTTACCGGAACAAAAGACACGTAAACCCCATAAAGGAAAACGTGCCACCCTCAATCTATGTTGTGTTATAATTATATGTATAAGATCCGCGACAATGTTCCCTAGGGTAGTAGGGGCAGTGTAAGAGTGTTACCAGCACTACTTGCACCGTGGGTCTTTTTTACGTCCGTTTATTTTATTATTTTCATAATATCATATTTTTGCCAAAATTCAGTCGTGTGGTTATCAGAAAAATGTTGAGAAAGTTTGAAAATAGCTGTATATCAATGGTTATTCACACTTACGGATAAGAATATGCAATAGTGCATCTTTCTGTATGAAGTACTCTTATGCATGTTTTAACGTATTAACCAGGAGAGCTACAGCTCTCTTTTTTATTTTCCGCTCGACAATATATAGTAAATATGAAAGCGATTTACTGTCATTATCCGTCTAGCCTTTAGAGAGTCTTTTGAGAGAAGATGATTTAAGAGCTCAGATTGTGTCAATTGGATATAGCCCTTTAACATGCTACAATTGACTTACAAAAATAACTTAAATAATCGAACTGTAATTTTAAACCTCAATTATGTTTAGCTAGTTAATAAACATTTATACATCAACGCTTATGGTAAACGAAGTAGCACTCATCAACCGTGTTGTGTATGACATTACTTCTAAGTCACCAGCAACTATTGAGTGGGAATAATTAAAAGAAGCTTAGAATCCTTGTTTTAAAAGGGGTCTAAGCTCTTGTTTTTGTATATTGCAAACAATAATTTTATTTTTCTGGTCCAATTTCATAAAAGGCTCCGCTTGAAAGTTTTTTTTCTAATAACATGCCTTCATATTGTTCTTTGAGAAAATAGTTTTGTAAGTCAAATTCATCTTCAAGATATACGTCTATAATTCTTTGGAATAATGACTTTGCATAACTTTCTGCAAAATTCACTAAGTAAGGTATAAGGTTTTTTGCTACATAACCATTATGAACAATTTGATTTCTAGACTTATATATATAATCAATTGTTAACTTAACTTCATCTTTTTTATTTCGAATCATCTGTAAAGCCTTTTTATTATCTTGATAAAAATCAAGAGTATCTTCAATACGGTCTAAAAAACTTTCTTTTGTGGTATAAGACAATAATTCCTCCATTCGTTTGTAAAAATTCACTAAGGATACTACTGAATCTTCAGACCGTCCTTTGTAAATACCGACATCGTGGATAAATTCTTCTGGTATATTGATGGAATCATCATTTTTAAATGAGTATCTAGTATAATATTCAGTTAATAAAAAGAGATTCTGAAGTGGTCTAAATCGTTCCCCAAGAAAATATATATTAGATACTGTTTCTTTAATAAAAGTAAATTTAGACTCTTTATGTGTCTTTGAAATATTTGCTAAACTTTCAATGCAGATCCAATAATTTAATAGCTTATTTTCCTCTGTTTCCCAAATAGACTTAGACATTAGTTCAATTACATTAATAATAGAATTTAATTCAATGAACATATTCCTTTTTTCAAGGGTATCAATTACCTTAGAATAATCTTTCATTTTTCTATACTTTTCATCACTAAAATAAACTGGAGTACCTTTGCTGAGAGTTCTTCTAACAACTTTATCATCGTTATCTAAGCCAAATGCGGTACCGAAGTATTCACTATCATCTTTTCTTCCTATATACTGTTCATCCCAAAAAAATTCTTTATAATTACCAGCAAACTTCAAATTTGCTAAACTTAAAAAAATCAAATATTTTTCTTCTGCAATTTTTTTCGCAACATTGTTAGAAATAGCCTGTACTTTAACTGTTACATTGCATCTACTATCATATTCATGTTTATTTTCAACATTTTCTTCATATTGCTTTATGTTAAACGTTTCGTCAAACATAAGCTCATTATCTGGAATTTGCTTTTCTAGAGTTGGATCATATATATGTAAACCGAATATTGTATCGTTTTCATCTTTAGGAAGAGGTGCAATCATTCCCCATACAGGAAATATAAAAAGATAGTCACTTTTCTTAGCTATTAAATTTTTTCTAAATATCTCTAACCTATCTTTCACGGTTAAATGATCAATATATTCTTTAGCTTGCCCAGAAGACAGTTCATTAGGGGCATATTTGAAAAAGATATAGATATCTTCTCCTTGTATATCATATGCTTGGAATACATCACTAAGCAAATTTTCAATGTCCTCTACATCTTTTCCTGAAGTTACTAAGTCTATAATAATATCCTTAGTTAAATTTTTAATTTTAATTCTATCCTTTTTTGAAAATGATTTCTTTTCAATAATTACTAATAATTCATCAAATAACATCTGCGCAAAATTTTCTTCTGCAATTTTTTTAGAAAGTTCCCTGGCAATAACATAAGCTGCTTGACCTTCTTTTTTTTCCAATTGCCCTTTTAAAACAAGTAATTCATCTCTATATAATTTCATATGTTTTTCATTAATAAGATTTTCGATTAATTTTAAATAAACTTTACGGTTGTTTTCACTTTCAAATTTATTTAGTTCATATTCATTAATTACATCTAATAAAACAACACGAATGTTAACTATATCCATTCCTATTGTCCCCTTTTTTACTTCTTCTGATAAAGCTTTCCATGTGTCATACCAATACTCCAGTGTTTTACTATATAGCGAATCATGATTAAATTGACCTAATTGCAAAGAACACACCCCACTTTGTAATAATAAAAAGGCAGATTACTCTACCTTTTAAAATTATATCATCAATTTTTTATTTTCTTTTAATATACTGATTAGAAATTAATTTTCTCTTAGCTGTGTGATTTTTTTTGACTGTAACCACATTTTTTAATTTATTTGCAACTTCTCTATTCATATTTGGATATAAGTGTCCATATGTACCTAATGTGGTTTGTATGTCCTCGTGTCCCAGTCTATCACGAACAACTAATGCGTTTTCTCCAAGAGAAATCAATAGCGAAGCCTGAGAATGTCTAAGAGCATGAGTTCTTATTCGATGAACATCAGCAAGCTTAGAATGTTGCTCAATTATATGAAATGTAGCACTTTTATTAGTTGAAAATCCATTGTAAGATAAAACGTATTTTGATGGGAAGACTTCAACTTGTCTTTCTCTCCACGTTCTTAGAAAATAAATTGTATCATCAAGTGCAATTACACGATTACTGGCTTTTGTTTTTGGTTCAGCAATATAAAATTCATTATAAAGGACATAAAAAATCTAGTAAAAAACATTAGGTTGAAGGATAAGCACTCTTATGAGTGCTATTATTTTTTCTCAATGACCAATAATACTTAACATGGTAAAATAATATTTGGATTGGGGTCCAATACATATTATTCAAATTAAATTGGTTCAAGTCGAAGAAAGGCACCTTTGGGTGTCTTTTCTTTATGATTAGCAATAAATTCTCTAAATTTCGCAATGACATCCAACGAGCTTATGAGGAGCCAGACGGACGTCAGCAAGGTCGTTTTTCAAAACATTACCAATTTATCCAATGAGGGCTTCGGCTCTCTTTTTTATTTACTCTTTTTAAACTAGAACCTTTTTATACAACCTTCATAATATATATGGGACAACCTTAAACTCTTTTTTGAGAGGAATGATTAGATATGGCAGATTATTTCTGCAAAGATGGAAAGAAATATTACAAGAAAAAAGATAAATCATGTAACTCTTCAAACTCCAATAACTGTTTCATAGAGACATTTACAATTTTCGGCTCTGAAACTACCCCTACAAGTCTTGAAATTCCACCCGGTTCTACAATTACCCTATTTGAAAATTTTACAACTAATCACAATAAAACTCTAATTCGCTTTAGTTTTAGCCCTGTATTTGCTGCGTTTGTTACATTGACTATTAGAACATTTAATTCCACAACTCCACAAACAATTACATTAACACCAGGAGATAGAAAAACTTTCTTATTTGAGGATGTTCAAAGTATTACTTTCTCAAATGCCACTACAGCTAACGCTGAACTTAGTCCATTATTTATCCAACAAACAACATGTATTTGTTGTGGTGAATCAAATTCATATTACTATGAGAGTAGTGACTATGGTTATTAGTAGTTATTATAGAGAGCCTCGGCTCTCTTTTATTATTTACAATTTCTAATACAATTAAAATAATTAAGAAACGTATAGGGTACCCCGTCCAATCTCAACCGCTGAAGAAAAAGAACTGATTGAGAACATGTTGTTATGTTCCTTATTATCTGAAGAAGAAATACTAATTACATATTATGAAGATGGCCATTTACTCTCTAGCTATATTGCTGTTGTTGGCATTGATTAGCAAAATAGTGCTGTCATATGTACCGATGTTTTTTATAATAAAGTGAAATTTCAATTTCCGAATAGAATTGATATTAAATAAAAAGAATGCAGGTTAAAGATCGCATTCTTTTTATTCATCCTCAGATTCTTCATTTTCTTTCATAGTAAATATATCAAATTCACCTTTAAAACCTGCTTCTCTAATTTTTCTCTTATATTCTTCTTCTGTTTCATCATATCTATGATCTGATAAATACCACGTGCATTTTTCAGTATTACAAACCTCACAAATCCGTTTTATATATATTAGATCTACTTCCGAGAAAGAAAATCCTATAGAATAAATCTCTTGCACTGAAGATAAATCATCAAAGAAAAACTCCGCTGAATCAAGAGCACTATTCGTATCTTTTTTTAAAAGACTATGTATTTTTTTCAAGCTGTCCGTAGCACCAATATGTGAACTTTCATATTCATCCCTTACATGGCCATGACCAAATAGTATCTCAGAATCACAACTATATTCTGCTCCATGAATATGACAAATATTATCTTCATAAACATCATATATAACCTCTAGTACACATGTATAATTAAACGTGAGAAAGTAGTCAACTTCATTGTCAATTAACGCCTTAAACTTTTCATTTGGAATAGTATCAGATATATCAATTGATTTAACCCAATCAACGAGAAACTTATGGAACTTTAACATAACACGATAAAACGCATCTGATGTGTCTTCATTTCTATATACATTCCTATATAATTCTTTATCATCATCTAAATCAAAACAATCTTCAAGATCGCTAAGGTAATCTTCAAACGGTAAATGTGCTAAGTTACTCTCAACATTGCACCAATCATCCCCTTCCACTTGACTAATTACTTCCCTAATAAACGCTACTGCTTCATTATTATCAACATCAATTCCCCCTTCAGGCGTTTCATGAATTGATACACCAAAAGTAGGCATTAACTTCCTAGCTCTTGGATAGGTTTCTAAAAGATATTGGTGAAAATGCTCATAACTTGTAGGAAGTTCATGAGCCAGATCAAAGCCATTCCCTAAAACAAATAATTTACTCAAAAAACTCAACTCCTATATTCCTTGTTACTCGCTTGCATATTGCTTCTCCCTTCAATAAAAGAATGCAACAAAAAAACAATGCGACAGAGGTATCTTTCGATGCCCAGTGTGCATTGTTTCCTACGCGAGGTTTAACTCACAGGTTCAAAGGGTTTGGACATCCGTCCATCTCAGCTAAATAGCATCCCCACTAAGCGTATGTCGTTTTGTATTCTGTTGTACTTCTATTATATAAAGCTATAATAGAAGTATCAAATAATACTGATATATTATGATTTAATAAGGAGTTTCCAAGTGTTCTCCTCATTTGCTCTATATAAATTTCATAAATTGTTATTTAGATTTCTTTTCATTATATATGGTAATCATTGTATCTATTATGACAAACGTAAGTAACGCTTCAGCAGAAACTTTAAGAATATCTGGATTTTCCCACTTGCAAAAATCCCTAAAGTTTCTTGCAATATATAAGAGAAGTAATATTAAGTATGTTACTATTCTAAAATTACTTTTCCCTAAGTATGTTTTATATTTATATAATACATTTATCGTATAATCAGAATTATTAATTTTTGAAGTCCATTTAATAGCGTAATGAGTAATTATTGGCATAGCATATGCAAAAAGTATTGAACTGCCAACTAAAAATAAATACTGTCGTTCCGGAGGTTTCGGAATTAACAGAAGTCCCATAAGAAATAAGAATAACCCTACCCAAATAACTATTGATACAAAAAAAGCATGATTTAAAAAACTTAATATGCATTCAAGTATCCTAACTAAAAACATCAGTAATTTTGAGTTCTTTTTAATATTATTATTATCTACTTCTAAATTATAAAATAACCATAAGATAATAACGGATAATAAAGCTATAGTTAATAGTGGAACAAAAAACCAAATCATAATACACATCCTTTACATTAATATGTTTAAATTGTTATTTATATAAATAACAATTCACAGTTTAAACCAAATAATTTTTGATGGATATATCAAATTTTAAAATATGCAAAAAATCCATAAACAATATGTGTTAATTTGAAATAAAGTTAAATGAGAAAAACTCCACAAAATTTTAGTAAAAGTTTGGTAAGCCCAATACATTAACAAAAATATTGTTGTTAAAAAATTAAATATGATAGATTATAAATATATTTTATAACAATAACTTAATAGAAGGATTTGATTATTAATGAAGATTAATAGAGAAGCATTTGATGAATTTAATCAAGTGTGTAATGATTACTTTGAAAAAGACGTAAATAAACACTTTGAAATAAATACTAAAATTATGTCAGCTAGAGCAGTTATAAATTATGCTTTGCAAGATATAAACAATAAAAATGATGATATTAATGTGTATGAATTAATATCTGTTTCAGACAAAATATTAACATCAATAGAATATTTGTTAAGAAAATTAACAGTCTATGACAAAAAGAACGACAAAGACGAGTTTTATGGTATTAAAGTTAAAAGTATAAATAGGGATAAATATGATTATTTCAAAGCAATTAGATCATATATAATTGCTCATCCTCTAGAAACAACACATAAAGAATTTATAAGATTTGGATTTGGTGAAAATGTAGTATTTGAGGATATTCAAAAGACAAAAGAATTTCATAAAACTTTAATGAAAAAAATGATAGAAAATATTGAAATGGCCGATTATGTTATAACGTTTACAAAAATTAATCTTGATTTTAAAAATAGTGATATTGAACATATTGATAACTTGGGCGAAACGTTTCACAAAGGACTTAATATAGAAAAAGACATATTAAGTCTAATTAGATATGCTATTGATAACATGAAGGTTATAACAGAGCATTTAAAAGTTATGCTTTTACAAAATGAGACTACAATAAATGGTGTAGAATAAATTGAGAATGGAGGTTTACAATACGAAAAATATACATAAATCCCTATAAAATCCATTTATTAAACATCCATTAGCCTTAATATCAGCTATAGCTATAATAAAAACCGGCTATGATTTTGGTTCTTATATAATAAAGTTAAAATACATATAAATCATAAAAAAAGAAATTAATCTTTTTAAACAAAAGATTAATTTCTTTTTTTATCGTCACTCTGTTCGAAAATTTCCGTCTATTTATGGTCATAATAACTTTATTTAAAAGCAACAATATGATCCATACGTTCTAAAAAGTACACCTTTCGGGACACACTCCTTCCTACCCACATTAAAACCACATCTCTCTATAGATTTGATAAAAAACATTATTCAATATTAGTAAAAAATAGAGAATATTTCTCTAATATCCATCGGTAAATTCTTATCATTTTCCCATTGAGAGTTATAACTCTCTCTTTTTTGTTTCCCTTCGACATAATATGACAATATAAAGATATTTAATTTGTTATTATTAACGTGGCAATCTTACATTTTACATAATTGGAGGAACAAACGTGGGAAAAATATTTAAGTTTGGATGCCTGGGCATTATAGCTTTATTTGTAATCGGAATAATTGCTATGGTTGCTGGTGGCGGAGATTCATCAGAAAAAACTTCAACAGACACTAAAGCTGTATCAAAAGAAGGTGTATCTTCTGATGTGAAAATCTCTGTAGGATCTATGGAAACAGTAGATTCTGTGGGTAATGAATACTCAAAAGAACAAGCACAAGGTGTCTTTAAGATTTTAGAAGTTACACTTACTAATAATCAAAAAGACGCTATCACTGTTGATACTAACAGCTTTAAATTGGTAGATAACAAAGGTCGTGAATTCACATCTTCTGTACAAGGTCAATCATCTTTTGACTTAGCTAACGGTGGAAAAACTGACTTCTTCTTAAAACAATTAAATCCTGGTCTAACACAGACAGGGAAAATTGTATTTGATATACCAAAAGATGCTGAAGGACTTTTCTTAAAAGCTAGTGGCGGTATGACAGGTAAAGAAATTAATTTAAAAGTAGAATAGGAAAAAGGTACTCGAAAGAGTGCCTTTTTTTCTTAACAACTGACATTACTTAAGGTAGTAAAATAATGTTTGGACGGGAGTCCAATACATATTATTAAAATTAAAGTGGTTCAAGTCGGAGGAAGGTACCTTTAGGTGTCTTTTTTTATGGAAAAGGAGATAAAATATGCAAATTAACATAGGTATTTCTCATGATATATTTTATAAAAGCTCTAGCTTACAGAATATAGATTTAAATATCCCTAAACCAACTCATATAAAATGGAATTATAGAGAAAAAATAGATGAAGAACTTGTAGGTGTTTATGTTGTTTTTGATATGTATGATGATGAAGAGGATGAAGATGTAGAGTGGTGTACACCCAATCCATGTGACCTATCAGGCAAAAGTAGAAAGTGTTTGTATGTAGGCGAAGGTAAAATAAAGACCAGATTAAATGTTAATAAAGATTACTATGGTTATTACGCTGGAGAAGTCATCTATTATGAAATTCCAGTTATCGAAGACAGACTATTGTTTGAAAAAATTTTAATTAAACATTATCAGCCGATTTTTAATAAACAAAATTATTCTTATCCCTCGTCTGTAGTATCAAATTACGGAGCATCATTAGATAAAATTAGAAATCATCTCATCAATGAAATTAACGGAAAAGCAGAAAACGAAGAGTTATCATTAGATGCAAAAGCATTTTTTTATCATCTATACGATAATTTAAATTGGTCATTAGAATATATCCAAAATATTATCAATTTACATTCAATGGATAATACCACACAAGAAGTTGAAACTTATCATAATGAAATGGTTTACTTCTCTAAATTAAACACTAAGAGCTCCTCATCATGAGTAGGCTCTTATTTATATTAATACAAAATCCAAAATTAGATACGAGTTCGGAGGCTATAATTCTTTTAAGTCCCAAACGTAATTGATCTTTTGTTCTTGTTAAAATTTCAACGAATTCTAATTAACCTTGATTTTCTGCCATTTCTACATTTACAATGGATGGGTTTCTTCCATTGTAAAATCAATATTTGTTGCACGATTTTAATTGAACTTTCCTCCAAGCCAACATCATTTACCAAAAAACAACAGGAATTGTAAAATTATTAGGCATATTATGTCGTTTTTTTGATATTATCAATTTAAGTAATCTAATAATATTCTTTTATGTTTAGATGGGGTGATAATATCGAAATTACAGTAGATGATATAAAACTTGTACCCGATGAATTCATCTTTCACTCTTGAGATTGAGAGAGCTTTTCAGGTTTGGCAAATTAATATATCACATGATATGAACTTTTTACATGTCTAGAAAATAAGGAGATTAATACTTTTGAAACTATTTACTATTTTGAGTGATAAGAAATTTTTTAAAAAGAATGATGACTCATCTAATTCTTTCATTTTCTATGTAGCTTTATCCTTCTTTGTTTTGATTCCATTTGCATTTATTGGAGCATTTAATAATGTTTCATTTTTAATTTCGTTCGCTTTTTCAGGATTGTTTTTTACCTTATATGAAATGCTTTCTAAAAAAAATGGCCTAATGTTATTTTTAGGAATATTATTTTCGATAACAGTCCCTCAAATCCTCCAATTGAAATTTATCCATGAATTCTTAAGGGAAAAGATGATACAGTTTAATATCCTTCTCTCTCTTGAAATAAGCTCATCTTCAATAAGTAATGCTTTAACAATTGCCAGTTTAGGACTTGTTTTGTTTAGTTTATCAAAAAATAATCAGAAAATAGAGGGAATTAGTGTAGAAAACAAAAGGCTGACAGAAACGGTCAATCAACAAGAGGATTGGAAGATAAAATTTGAACAAATCAATCAACTTGATGAGATTGAAGAAAAGATAAATGTACTGACAGATATTATTGAAAATGAGAGGGATTCATTAATTTTATCAAGAGCATACGCTATGCGTGGTAATATTTATAGGAATAATAACAAACCAATTGAAGCCTTGGACGACTTTGGAAAATCTATTATCCTAAATCCAAACGACCCTATTACTTTTGCTTATCGTGGAATGGTTTTTAATATTATGGAAAATCCAGAAGAAGCAATAAGAGATTACACAACAGCAATAGAATTGAAACCGGATTATGTATTGGCCTATAATAATCGCGGAATTATCTTTCAAAGTAAGGGAATGCTTGAAGAAGCAATGAGAGATTATACAAAAGCAATAGAATTGAAACCAGATTATACAAAATCCTACAATAATCGCGGAAATACCTTTCAAAGTAAGGGAATGCTTGAAGAGGCAATAAGGGATTTTACAAAAGCAATAGAATTGAAACCAGATTACGCAGTGGCTTATTATAATCGCGGAATTGCGTTTCAAGATAAGGGAAATTTAGAAGAGGCAATAAGGGATTATACCATGGCCATAGGATTAGAACCAGATTATGCAAAGCCCTATAATAATCGCGGAAATATCTTTAAACATAAGGGAATCCTAGAAGAAGCAATAAGAGATTATACAAAAGCAATAGAATTGAAACCAGATTATGCAGTGGCTTATTATAATCGCGGAATTGGCTTTCAAGATAAGGGAAATTTAGAAGAGGCAATAAGGGATTTTACAAAAGTAATAGAATTGAAACCAGATTATGCAGAGGCTTATAATAATCGCGGAATTGGCTTTCGAAATAAGGGAAATTTAGAAGAAGCAATGAGAGATTTTACAAAAGCAATAGAATTGAAATCTGATTATGCAAAGGCTTATTATAATCGCGGAAATATATTCCAAAATAGAGGTTTGCTTGAAGAGGCAATAAAAGATTTTACCATGGCCATAAGTTTAGAACCACAGTATGGCTCTAAACTTGACCCAATTATTAACAGCTTAAGAGCAAGCTTAGACGAAGTGGCGGCAGAAAGAGAGGAATAGAAAAATTAATTAAATCTATTTATAAAAATAACCAAAATCTTTTTTGAGTGGAAAACTGTGGATTTATCACATTAATGTGCATCTTATTAAACCGCTGTTATAAAATTAAAGTGGTTCAAGTCGGCGGAAGGCACCTTAGGGTGTCTTTTCTTTATTTCCAAAAAGGGTATCGAGGGACTAGCCTTTTCTAATTTGAAAGTAAACTTTTGAATATAAATTCACAAAAAAAGTTTGGGTTCTATGCTTCTTACTCCATAAATAATTTAGTTTTCTTCCAATCATTGACTTGAGATTCACTACTAATAGAACTAATTATTTTTAAATCTTTTCACATTAATTGTATAGTTTGAATATTCAATTAAATATTTATAAATAAATTCAAATGTTAGAAAATACAAATAATATGGTATTGTTATTTATGTAATATTCATTCCAAAAAAGGGGGATTTTTCATGTTCAAGAAAGTAATAATTGGAACATTAGCAACTGGAATTATGTTATCTGGTGCTGGAGGAGTATTTGCGGAAACACCTACTGATACAGGTGTAAAATTAAAAACGATTGATAATAAAAAAAGTTTTGTTAAGAAAAAAGAAAAACAAGACTTTCCTGGTTACAAATCAAAAGGGGAAATACCTACTGTAAAAGAGTGGGATGGAGTGACTTGGTATTTAAAAGGAGCAACTGAAGTAAGTAAAAATTCATGGACAGGACATTATGAAGGATGGCGAACAAGTAATAATTAAGAAACTTTAATTAAGTTTTCCAAGTAAACAAGTAAACAAATAAAAAGAAGACCGAACTAGATTGTTATTCTAGTTCGGTCTTCTTTTTATTTTAAATTCATTAATAATTAATTTTTTCATATCACTATAAAATACCATTATTAACATCCCTAATATAGTTATAAATAAAGAAATTCCTTCAATGCTATTTTTCAAAATTAAGATGGTTCAAGTCCCAGGAAGGCACCTTGGGGTGTCTTTTTTTCTACCTATAACTGTTTAATTGTTATATAATAATATTACTGTATTTTAGGAGGAACATAAATGAACAAAAAACTAATCATTGGAATTATCGCGGTACTAGTAGCTATCATTGCTTCCGTAGCTATTTTTAAAGATTCCAAGTCAGAAGATATGAAACCTAAGTATTCACAAAAAGATATGGATAAACTTATCGATCAACACTTTAATGAACAGCAAGAATTAAAAACACAAATCAAAAAGTTGAAATCTAAAGTAGACTCCTATGAAAAAGAGCAAACTAGGTCACTTCAACAAACTACACAGCCGAGTCAAGAAACACCTAAACCGCAAGAACAAGAACAGCCTAAAAAAGAAGACGTAAAGCCGGAGTCTCAACCGGAAAAGAAAGAAGTACCTAAACCGGAACAAACTACTGGAACATTAGCGAATCCAGTAAAGAACATTGACAAAACAGAAGCTATGAATAAGGTTAAAGAAAAAGCTAAGAAAGACTTCCCAGATGATTATTCTACTCAAAATTATGTTGCAAATAAACAATCCAAAGCATTTGACTATTTAAATAACATTGAAATTAAGTCGCAAGAAGAATTAAATATTATAAATAAGGCACTACGTGATTTTCCTACTGATTTTTCAACAGCAAAATATGTATATGAAAAACAAATGAAAGCTAAAGGTGAGCAAGAGGCCCAGTAATAATTTAATAAAATAGATAATAAATATGGTAAAATTATATTTGGATGAGAGTCCAATACATATCATTAAAATTAAAGTGGTTCAAGTCGGAAGGCACCTTTGGGTGTCTTTTTTTGTACATTTTCGACATAATATGACGATATAACGATTAATAGTTTGTTATCATAGTTCAGGTAATCTTACATTTTAGACACCGGAGGATACATATTATGAACAATAAACTATTACTCGCACTAACAAGCTGCGTTTTAATTATAGGATTGGCAGCATGCTCATCTAACGAAAACGCAAGTACAGCTAATGACTCTAAAGCTGAAGAGAAAATACAAAAAAAAGCAGAAAAAGCTAAGATGGCGGAAGAAAAGGCGAAGCAAGAAGAACAGCAACGTCAAGAAGCAGAAGTTAAAAAAGAGGAAGAAGAGAAAGCAAAACAAGAAGCAGAAGCTCAAAGACAGGCAGAAGAAAAAGCGAAGCAGGAACAAGCAGAAAGAGAAGAAAGAGAAGAACAACAACGTCAAGAGCAGGAACAAGCCCGTAAACAACAAGCAGCACAAGAGCAAAAGCAACGTGAAGTGAAGCAACAAAAGAAAGAAGAACCTGAACTTTGCGGTTCGCCAGAAGTTGGAATAACATGTGAACACGTTCAAAAAGAATGGGAAAATGAGCAAAAGATTGAAAAAGAACTTAAAGAAAAAGAAGAACGCCAGGAACGAGAAGGTTTGGAGTATGCAAAAAGGAAAGCACAATCATTTGAGGATAAAGAACGAGAAAAAATGAGTTGTGATGACGCGAAAAATGTTCTTGAACAATTAAAGAATGCCGAACAGAATCCGGCCATAAAAGAAAGTATTGTAAAGTACCAAGAAAAAGTAAATATGTGTAGCAAGTAATAAAATAATATTTGGATTGGCGTCCAATACATATTATTAAAATTAAAGTGGTTCAAGTCGGAGAAAGGCACCTTAGGGTGTCTTTTCTTTATGTATAAAATAGCCCGACTATTTCCGTAGATGTGCTAAATAGTAACCCCTATTACCATTTATTTAAATATCTCCAAGTCAATATTATATAATTTCGATATATTTAAATTATATTTTAATTATATAAGTAGTGCAAAAGACGTTAGGCTTTGTTATCATGTTCTACGAATTAAAATTATTTCAAGGAGGTTTTTTTGTGTTTGATATATTAAAAAAACAATGTCGATTCAATAAGATGTCGGCAATATCGTTAGGGATTTTTGTGCTTTATATGATTTTAAAGCAATTTATCGCACTAGTTTATTTCATTAGTGATGAACAGTTTAGCGGGATGAGCATTTCGTTTGACGCAATTGATTTGTTACTTGTTCTAATAATTTATTTTTATTATCGTAGATCTAAAGAGCCTTTTACAAATCAAAATAATTTTACGATGAGTTTGCCAAAAAGCTTACTTTTAGGTCTAGTACTAACTGTAGTATGTAAATCCCTACCGCTGTTACTAGCAGATTTTATAAGTTTTCAGTCATCCAATCAAGTTGAACTAGAAAGCCAAGTAACGTTACCAATTTTAGTCTTCGCATTTTCTGTTGCTCTGGTAGCACCCATTGGTGAAGAAATTGTCCATCGTGGTGTTATACAGCATGGAATTTTTAAAAATTCCTGGTTAGGTGTATTTGTTTCTTCAGCTATTTTTGCAGGTTTACATGTTAGTCTTCTTTCTTTAGAAGCAATTCCGTATTTCCTTCTGGGAATTGGTTTAGGTTGTACTTATAAGTTAACCGGGCGTTTATATGTGGGAATTATAATGCACATGATTAATAATTCACTAGCAGTGATTGCTATTTACTATTTTTAAATAAAAGAATTAAGAGGGAGTATGCTACAGGTGAATACTAAGAAAAATAATTTGTTAGTATCTTAACTCCATTTCAGACCGAACCGTCCGGTCTGAATCTGTGGTTCAAGTCAGAGGGAGGCACCTTTAGGTGTCTTTTCTTTTGTACATTATATCCATTACGTGCTCATTGATTTTTTATGCACGTTTGATATAATTATTGTAATAGTATTACAGTAATACCTTGTGTATATAATAAAAAGAAGAGATGCGCTAACATCTCTTCAAGTAACTGCTACCGCAAGGTGGTCGGTTGCTTAAACTTATTTTTTGCGTTTAGAACCGCCCTTTCGCTTGCCGGCATTTGGGGCGGTTCTTTTATTTCGTTTACTGCTAATCTTCTTCGCCAGCTCATTCGCATAAGCTGTTGCAAATACTGTAAGAAATACCTTAGCAGCGTCATACAATAAATTAAATAAAGAATCCATTCGGTCACCTCCTTTCTCTCTAGAATCAGAGAAAGGATAGCAACCTCCCGCCCTCACAATATACAGTTACATACAGTCTATCACACAATTTTATTAGAGGAAATATCATTGGAATAATCTCAAATTACATCGAGTTAAAAATAGAATATAGATTTTGTTCACTTTTACGATACATTTATGGAACATTCATACGTTACGTTGTATAAGTCCTTTTTTGAATCATTTTCATTCTGTCAAAAAGTCCTAGCCTCTCTAGGACTTTTTGCGTTTAAATAAAGAGGTGTACTAAATTTCTCAATGTACAATATTACTTAACGTGGTAAAATAATAGTTGGATTGGCGTCCAATACATATTATTAAAATTAAGATGGTTCAAGTCGGAGGAAGGCACCTTAGGGTGTCTTTTTTTTCACCTAAAACTATTTAATTATTATATAATGATAATATTATATTTAAGGAGGAACATAAATGAACAAAAAACTAATTATTGGAGCTATCGCTGTAATAGTTGTTGTCATTGCTTCCATATCTATTTTTAAGGATTCCAAATCAGAAGATATGAAACCTAAGTATTCACAAAAAGATATGGATAAAGTTATCGATAAACACTTTAATGAACAACAAGAATTAAAAACACAAATCAAAGAGTTGAAATCTAAAGTAGACTCCTATGAAAAAGAGCAAACTAGGTCACTTCAACAAACTACACAGCCGAGTCAAGAAACACCTAAACCGCAAGAACAAGAACAGCCTAAAAAAGAAGACGTAAAGCCGGAGTCTCAACCGGAAAAGAAAGAAGTACCTAAACCGGAACAAACTACTGGATCATTAGCGAACCCAGTAAAGAACATCGACAAAACAGAAGCTATGAATAAGGTTAAAGAAAAAGCTAAGAAAGACTTCCCAGATGATTATTCTACTCAAAATTATGTTGCAAATAAACAATCCAAAGCATTTGACTATTTAAATAACATTGAAATTAAGTCGCAAGAAGAATTAAATATTATAAATAAGGCACTACGTGATTTTCCTACTGATTTTTCAACAGCAAAATATGTATATGAAAAACAAATGAAAGCTAAAGGTGAGCAAGAGGCCCAGTAATAATTTAATAAAATAGATAATAAATATGGTAAAATTATATTTGGATGAGAGTCCAATACATATCATTAAAATTAAAGTGGTTCAAGTCGGAAGGCACCTTTGGGTGTCTTTTTTAATCTCCCTAATTTCATTTTTGTATCATTTCATTGAAAAGTACCAATTACAATAAATGCTTTCCTTTTTAAATAATTAACAAAGACCCTGCTATCCAAATAACAGGGCCTTAAATATAGTAAAATGATTACCTCTGCATTTAATATAGATACTGCTGCATAGTTTAGTATATTTTAATGGTATTACGCACGCATTTGTTAGGATTAATTAATACGTTTTACTCTAGCAATCCTAACATCATTAATCTCAAATTTATTACAATAATTTTTGTTATATATCCTTAATATATCGATTTATTTTTCTACCCTACAAAAGGCAGCATTAAAAAATACAAATTTTGCGCTACCTTTTTTAAGGCTATACTATTTACAAAACGACACAATTTAATTAAAGGTGGCTAAGATTATGAGGCATGAATACTGGTCATTCTTCTTATTCTTAAGATGCTTTTAAAATTTTATTATTTAATAACCCTAGCATAAAAATTACTTTCCCTTCTATACACATCATCTTCTTCACCAAGATATCCAGCAATTGAAAGGATAATCAGTACCATACTCATTGTCACTTGCCAAACATGTAATATATTCCATATTAAAAGATCATAATTTATAAAAGATATATTAAAAAATGAGACAGAGAGACTGTATAATAGACACTCATACATATACTTATTTGTAATATACTGCGAAATTACACTCTGGTTATGTGGTTCAAATACAATAAATGTTAACATATACATCATTGTAAACATTAGTACTAACTCAAACAAAGTATGTACAGCTAAAGAAATACGTGTTGGTTTCCTAATATATGAATTCTTCCACTTATGGAGATATAATTCCTCCATATCTTTTTCTGTCTTACTGTTAATAAATTTGGAGTTAAAATAAAAAATTTTACAATCTACTCGAACAACATCCGCATAAAATGCTCGTCCAATTTCTAAAGAACGTGTTACTAATCTATATGATAATAAAGCATATTGAGATATCATCAAGAACTCAGCAGCCATTAAAAAATGACCTTTGAATTGGATAATAATTAATAGTATAGCCATTAAAGCCATGGTAAATAGTACATTAAACCAATTAGAAAATACTATAAAATAACTATTGGAAAATTTAACTAAGTCATAACAACAAACACATTTATGGTTCTTTCTACTTAAATATCTAAAATTTTCTTTACATGTACAATTCGATTCGGAAAATAGTTGTTTCTCTATCTTGTCTTTATAGTAACTAGCTATTGTATGATCAAAATTAAAAAACCACTTAAATATAAATTTCATTAAAAATGCGAAATTCCATTTTTTATCCCTATTTCCCTGCGGATTGTCATTTTCATTCGTACCATTTGAGGCCTCTACCCTATTTCCCTGCGGATTATCATTTTCATTCGTACCATTTGAGGCCTCTACCCTATTTCCCTGCGGATTATCATTTTCATTCGTACCATTTGAGGCCTCTACCTTTTTCATTGCTTTTCTGAAGGCAAATTCATGTATAATAAATTTTGAAAAAAGGAATTGCAAAGCCACACCTGCAATACAAGCAAAAAAGATTGTTCCTCTATCTATGTTAGATTGAATAACCCCAAGATTAATTGGTTTAAAAAATAAATACAAAATATATAGTCCTAGAATAAATATACCTATACTTTTCCATCTTCTTATTTTATTTTCCTCTTCCTTTACTTTATTCCAATATTCCTCACTCCTCTTATCGATCTCTGTTTTAAAATAAATCAACTGATAATCTTCTTTCATTGATCCCAATACAATTCCCTCTCTCAACATTAAAATATAGTTTAAATATACACTTAAGATTCCCTTTCCACAAATAACTATATAATCAAATTTAAAAATGAAACAATCTCAAACGGACATATCGCATTTTTGGTATATAATTGTTCTTATGGAGTGCATAATTTCGAAAAGACATAAATGTTTTTCCTTATAATTTGGAAGAATTTTACATAGAGAGAAGAGTGATGGAATGGAAATAAAAAACGCATTACGGAATATTTGTTGTCTATTTTTAGAATTCACGGCGATAATTGCTAGCAAGATTAATATTTATAATAAAGAACAAATAGGAATTCGTGAATTATTCATTATGCAATTTTACAATGGTATATATAGTACATTTTTTTCTGCTATTGGATCCCTTTCTGTGGCATTAGTAGCATCTCTATTTACCCAAAATTTATATAATAATTGGTTTGTATTTTTTATAATATTTATGATTTTGAATACCCTTATGCTTTTTGTGAATCTGTCGTCGAAAACTTTGAATGTTCCAATGATTCTCATGCGATTAATCTTTTCTTTAAAAAATAAATTTCATTCATTTAAACGTTTAATGTTTTACATAGTAAAATTGTATATAGCTGTATGGCTATCAATAAATAGTCTGTATCTTATACTTTTTCACTTTTTTGTTCAATATAATGTTCCTGATGAATATTCCTACATATACGCTTTAATTTTATCTGTTGGACTATCAGTAGCTGGTGTTTATTCTTTTCCTGTAAAAAAAAGTGATAGAGATATCAATGAGCTGCTAGTCTCACCCGTATTCATTATGCTTAATATTTTTCTAGGATATAAGACATCTAAAACTAATATATTAAATAATGCAAGCCAAGGGAACACCAGTATGGCAGGATATCTATTGACTCTTTTTTTTATTGCTGCTTTTGTACAAGTTATTACCTACTTAAAAAAACTTTTTGAAATGCTTCATCAATTACCTGAATATGAAAAAGAGATAAATAATTATTCTAATCAAGGGAAAGAAAGATTCGTATTTTTAAAAGAGTATTTTAAGGAGTCCTTGATATGGATCAATCAAATAATTATGGATTTTAAATCCACAAAAAATGCTAAACGTAAATTGTTACTATTGATAAGCTTTTTCTTAATTATGGCTATTGTAGCAATTTGTTTTAGTAAGATTATAGCGATTGGAATAAATTATTTAGGAGAAATAATAGTTTTATTTAAGTTAGAAAACTTAATTTCGAAAATCTTTGTGTATATAATATTATTGGGTTTCTTTCTGTTATTAATCTATAAATTGTATATTTGTATTTTTTTAGCATTAAAAAGAGATACTAATTTGAAAAGAATTGAACGATGGGAGTATTTCAGCTTAGCCCTCTTTATATTTGGAATATTAATTGTTCTTGGAACAACTATATTTTCAATAGGATCAAGTTCTAATAGTACCCTAGTTGCTGCTGGATTTATTGTAGCATCAACTATTATTTTTTCGGGAGTGGATTTGATTAAAAAGTTCTTAAACAAACACAAAGTAGCAAAAAAAGAAGAGAAACAAAAGAAAATAGAAGAAGACAAACAAGATGAGGAACAAAAGAAGTTAGAAGAACAGAAAAAGGCCCAAGAACAAAAGCAATTGGAAGAACAGAAAAAGGCTGAAGAACAAAAGCAATTGGAAGAACAACGCAAACAAGAAGAGGCTCAAAGACAACAAGAAGAACAAAAGAAACAACAAGAAGCAGCTCGAGCAAAAGAACAGGAACAACAAAAAGCTGCAGCTAATACAGCACCTCAGCAACAAGCTGCACCTAAACAAGAGAAAGTTCACTTTGCAAACTGTACAGATGCAAATAATGCCGGTTACTATGATATAGCTCCAGATAGCCCAGCTTATGCCTCGCATTTAGATCGTGATGGCAATGGTGTAACTTGTGAACGAAATAAAGGACATAAAAAATCTAGTAAAAAACATTAGATTTATAGATAAGCACTCTTATGAGTGCTTTTTTATTTTTCGTTCGACGAAATATGACAAAATAGTTGTAACCGTTTCTGTTATGATGGTTTCAGAAATCTTACATTTTACATAATTGGAGGAAACAAAATGTATAAGAAATTGGGTACAATCGCTATAACTGGGGCACTTGCTTTTAGTTTAGCTGCATGTGGTGAAACTGAAGAAACTGCAAAAAAGGTATCAAATGATACTAAAACTGAACAACTAGCTGAAAAGAAAGAAGAGAAGAAAGAATTTAAAATTGGTGAAATGATTCAACTTGGAGACCACAAGTTAACTGTCACAAATATTGAAAAGTCTCAAGGTGGAGAATTTGATAAACCTAAAGAGGGACATGAATTTTTAATCGCTAAGGTAACTATAGAAAATAGTGGGAAGGAAGAAATAAGTTATAATCCTTTCGATTTTAGCTTACAAAACAGTGAAGGGAATATTGTAGATCAAGCATTTACTACAGTTAACCAAGATACTGTGTTGAATTCCGGGAAACTTGCACCAAACGGCAAAATTTCTGGAACTATCGCTTTCGAATCAAAACAAGGAGATCCTAAGCTTCAATTAATCTTCAAACCAAATTTCTTATCTAAAAAAGAAATTCGAGTAAATCTTCAATAATAAATTAGAAATGGAGTTATAACTATGAAAAGAACAGCTGAATTTGTATTAGGGCTTATTGGTGGGATTTTTGGAATCCTATGTGCATTTATCGCATTATTTATCGGTGGACTTGGATCTGCTTTAGAAGCTGATGGCGCAAACACTGTTATTGGCTTAGGATGGGGCGCTGTAGCTCTATCTATATTAGGAATCGTTGGATCTGTTATGGTAAGAAGTAAAGCGAAAGTTGGCGGTATCATGATGACTGTTGCTGCTATCGGAGGCTTTATCTGTATATCTCTGATTTACTTATTACCAGGAGTATTATTATTAATCGGCGGATTAATGGGTATCTTCCGTAAAGATAAAGTTGTTGTATCTGCTTAAAATGGGCACTCGAAAGAGTGCTTTTATTTTACTCTCTGGCATAAATGAAATTAGGGGTGATGCGCATGAGGAAAGAATTTTTTTGGGGATTGCTGTTTACTACATGTCTGATATTTTCTGGTTGTTCAGCTAATATGAAATATGTAGAACATGAAACTAAGGAAAAATTAGAAAATAGTTCATTGGGACCATATATTGAAAAAGTCGATTATAAAGCTGATAAAAAGGAGGACGATACTACACCAGTAAATATTCAAGCGATCGTAGATGAGAAGTTCTCTGATTTGTCTACAATGGAAAAATATCAAATCATGTACACTACGCTCGATCAAATTATGGGTTCTTTTAATAATGTTTATTGTGGAGAGAATAGATCATGTCGTTACAAGGACCTTAAATTACTATACGATGACGATACATTTGTTATGGACATTTTTGATAAAACGCTGGTTATTAACGAGTTCGAAAAATATTCAAAACGTGATTATGACATAGAACTAGCTAATAGCACTTATAAAGCCACCCCCAATAACGTATCTAAATACACATCGCAAAAGAAAGAGAAATTTGCTAGCAACGGAATGAACTACATGGTTATATTTGATTTTATGAAAGAACAATACAGAATCCTCACAAACAATGACGAAAACTACATCCCTGAAGTACATGATCCTCGGGTAGCCGAAATAGCTGCTAAACGATTTGGAATTACAGCCAAAGAAGCTGGATTTATTTATGAAGAAGTGCAAATGGATGCTTTTAAGTAAAATATAGATTTTGTTCTAATACATATTATTAAAGTGGGTCAAGTCGGAGGAAGGCACCTTTGGGTGTCCTTTCTTTATAAAAAAGAACTCATAAAACGCCTTAAAATAATAAATTTATATATCACTATTTTATTATAAAATATTAAAATAATATTAACGCTAAAAATTTGTTATAATTAGTAAAGAATTCTATTAATTAGATAGAGAGGATACAATATTATGGGTTATAAATTTCGTAGAATTATCCAGTTTTCCCCGGGTGTGAAAATTAACTTTACATACACAGGTATGGGAGGGAACTCTTTTTCACCTGAATCAAGAACAACAACTTATGTACCTGGAACTGGAATCTCGTATACACCACGAATAGCTGAGTCAAACAACTATTATATACAACGAGGATATCAAGGACCAAACACTTCCTATCCCACTATGGATGAACAAGAATACAATACGGTAAATGCATTTGAGCCAGTAAAAGAAACCCAAACTTACCTTGTTACTGCTTTTCGTAAAAAGGATAATCAAGTAAACTCCGTAGGTAGAAAACTAATGAAACCACTTTCCATAATTACAGGCGTGTTTGCGGGCCTATTCTTAATTATGATGCTTATTATACCTGCTCTAATCATGGCATTCTTTTCTTTCCTATGCTATAAAAATATAAAAACACCGTTTGCAGTTGTATGCCCAGAATGTGATGCTGAGAATTTATTCATTTTTGAGGAAGAGAAGATTACTTGTCGTAAATGTGAAAGTACTCTTATAATCCAAAAATAAATAGTTCTCAAATTAACGGCTTTTTTAGTAGATAAAACAATAAAAAATCTAATTATAAATATAAACAGATAATAGAGAGGCAAGTGAATATCATCATTAATTTTGAGGCGTTTAATCCAACTATAAACGACTTAGCTATTAAACTTGCTATGGTACTGTTTATACCGTTATTCTTAGCATTAATTGTCAAAGTGATACTTATGAAATTTATGAAAAAATCGATTGCTGGCAGATTAGCAAGTCTATCTTTGTTATTTTTTATGTACTATGTATTTAAATTTGTTACAGCTTAAAAGGCACCTTATGGTGTTTTTTTATGTATTAAAAGACCTACCTATTTCCCTAGGTAGGCCTTTTGTGACTTTGTATTTACAAACGATGATATTATGACAAAACCCCATAATCCTCAAACTCTCTAATCGTTCTTCTTCAATACGCTTAAACTGGTTCTATGTATACTAGTCTAAAGTACGAGCAGCTGCATAGAATGATCCAGAACCACCATTTCTGTGAGTAACTTTAAGCTTATATTTACCTTTTGGAAGAGTATTGTACGTATTTGTAAAACCCTTTCCTGCTGCTAACGATCCAGAACCAATAACATTACCTTTTGAGTCTTTTAAAGACCAATCAAGTGTACCTTTAGTATTGTTTGTCATATGAACTCTCATATCTGCTTTTTTTACATGCTCGAACGGTACTTCTCTTTCACCATTCATTAGACTGAAATCATCTTTAAGTATTTGGGTACGTTGGACAATTGGTGCTGAATTTTTAGTATTATCTACACCTTCTGTACTTGCTGATGCTGCTCCAATCCCTCCAGTTAATACGATACCAGTTGCTAATGTTCCTACTACTAATTTCTTAAACATAATAAATCCCCCTTAAATATTTTTTATAACTAGCACCTTAAATGTATCACTTCTGTATTTTTTGTAAATATTTTCAATTTATATAAATATTTATTTAATTATTAACAATATTGGAATTTAATTTTATCAAATGGAAAATAGAGGGATTTGAAGAGGTATGTAAAAATGCATAATAAATCAAGCAAATATCCTGATATACTCTCAAAGAGCTGATACAAAATTTCTTTAGATTGGAAAACTAAAGTCTTATCTACCTAAATGGAAGGCGCCTTATGGCGTCTTTTCTCTATTTTCAAAAGGACCTGCTCAATTAATTTCTTAAAAACATAAGGTAAAGTGAACCCATTAAAATTCATGGAATGAACCCTAGTTTTACCCTCTAATCTAAAGGAGGCACTATTGTTATGGGATATGGTGGTAGTTGCGGCGAAGGCTGCGGTTTTGCTGGAGGATTCGCTTTATTAGTTGTATTATTTATTCTATTAATCATTATCGGATGCAGTTGTTTCTGCTAAAAACTATTGGAAAAGGCACCCTTATATGGGCGCCTTTTTGTATATTAAAAACCTACCTATTTCCATAGGCGGGCTAAATATAATTTTACACAATTGAGTTATAGCAAAATCATTTATATGGAAAGTAATTAAAATTAACTTAGTAATCCTAATACCTTAATAATCTCAATTGTTTTATTATCTTTTATTTTGAAATAAAGCCTTTTCCCTATACGTTCACTAATTACAATATTTCCAAAGGCTAATTTACGCAAATGTTGTACAATCAAATCCTCTGTAATTCTTGTTTGCTTACTTAAATCAGAAACTGACAACGATCCATATGTAATCAATTTACAAACAATTGATAAGCGAGTAGAATTCCCTAATAACCCTAAAACTTTTATACTTTCGGTATAGAAACTAAAATCCATATGAAAAGCATGTAACAGATCTTCCACCCCCCTAAAATAAGATGAATATCAACCAAAATATCTTAACATAAAAATAGTAAAAATAACCCTAAAATATACCAATTATTCATTGAGAAAAATGATACTTGAATGGGAGTCCAATACATATTCTTAGAATTAAAATGATTCAAATCGGAGGAAGGCACCTTTGGGATGCTTTTTTATTTATGGATTTTATTAGAAAATATTTGAAATATAATACAGTAGATTATATTATTATGTGTGTATGATTTCTGGTTTTAAAAATTAATAGGGGGGAAACAATAATGAAGTTAGGAAAATTAGCATTAATTGGGGCGTTAACTTTTAGCGGTTTTACTGCAATAGAAATGAGTAAGCCTACCTCACAAGCAGCTGCAGCTTACTCAGATCCACTTAATGATGATTGGGGATTTAAAACCATTGTGGATTTACAAAATTCAGAGGAAAGTACATATCAGCCAGATTGGAAGATTGGAAATTTAATAACTGGTGATACATTTTACTTAACACAGCACTTTGGTAGAGAACATTTTGGTGCACAAATGAAAATTTTTAAAATCCACACAAATGGTACCCTAGAACGATTCCAAACAATAGAACCAGAATTTATTCCTGGAACAGAAATTTGGCAAACCCCTATCACAGATAGCTATACCAGTGGTACTTATGTCGCTGCAATTAAATATCGTGGTGAATTCACGTATTCAAATCAATTTACAATCAATTAAGGCTGTAATAAATTGAAAAAAGGCACCTTTGCGTATCTTTTCTTTTGTACATTATATCTATTACGTGCTCATTGATTTTTTATGTACGTTTGATATAATTACTGTAGTAGTATTACAGTAATAGCTTGTGTATATAATAAAAGAAGAGATGCGCTAACATCTCTTCTAATAACTGCTACCGTCAGGGTGGTGGTTATATCATTTATTTTTTACGAAACCCACCCTTTTGCTTTGGACGGCGACGAGGAGTGGGTTTTTTGTTATCTTTTTCTAAAATTTGTTTCCTAAAAACATACGCAGAAACTTCACGTACAATAGCTTTCACAAATTCTTTTAGAAGCTCAAACAAAAACTCCATAGGTATATCACCCCCTTTCCTTCCAAATGGAAAGAAGGGATAACCAATCACCCTCACAATATACAGTTAATCTTATTCTATCATACTAGTACAATCTCACCAATATAAAAAAGACCACCATTACTGGCAGTCCTTTTTGGGTAGTTTTAGAAATTAAATTATAACATATTAATATACGGATGATAAATATGTTTTTTTCCTAAAGATACTATAAATTTTTTATAATTCTTGATTCCTCAATCTTCATTGCATGTTAAATTTTCCTATAAGGATTAACAAATAACATTAAAATTATCCATCCACTAGATTATTAAAAAAAACTGGGTATCTATATAATTATTTGGTAAAATATAGATATAATTTAAGAGGGTAAAGTTAATATAGATCAACTAAGTAATACAAAAAATGTTTTATTGCATAAAAAAGACTCCATTGCTGGAGCACTCAAAATAAACAAACGAATTAAAACAAGAAACAGACAATTTAACTATATAGATAAAATATAAATAAATCTATATATATGCAAAAATTCATATAAAAATTCTATTTATTGATGCTATAATAGACTTACTCGATGATTGTTATATTTTTTATGGTTATTAAGCAATACAATACCTTCTTAACACCAAGTGTACAAGTAAAAGAAGACATCTTAATCGATGTCTTCTTTTCTTATATAATAACAACATAATAAAATTAAGATGGTTCAAGTCAGAGGAAGGTACCTTAGGGTGTCTTCTCTTTATGAGGGATAATCCTATACAAAGAAAAAAGCCTCAGATATTGAGGCTTCCCAGTAAATATTTTAGTATTTTCTTCCTTCATAATAAGCTTCATATTGTCCATCCATGTCTTTGATACCTTTAAGGTACCACGTAATCCCTTGATTATCAGTATATGAATTTGCAAATATTCTTTGGCTCTTACATTCATATTTATAATATATACCACTTCCTTTCTGAGTTTCTTGAGGTTGTGTATTTTTACACTGCATAGCTATTTCGCTTGCTGTATTCTCTGTACTTGCTGATGCTGCTCCAATCCCTCCAGTCAATGCAATACCTGTTGCTAATGCTCCAACTACTAATTTCTTGAACATAATAAATCCCCCTTTAATAGTTTTTTATAACTTGCACCTTTAATGTATCATTTTGTAATTTTTGTAAATATTTTGAATATGCGTAAATGTTTATCTAAATTTTGGTAATATACTTCATCAAATGGAAAATAGAGGGATTTATGATGATGTGTAATAATGCATGTTCATTCAGCAAAAAAACGTGATAAAATCTAAGCACCTGTTCTATTTTTTTCAATTAAAATGGAAACCTTACTTCTTATTTACCCAAATGGGAGGCGCTTTATGGCGTCTTTTTTTTATTTTCAAAAAGCCATGCTCATTTAATCCATAAAAACATAAAGTAATTTGAATCCATTAAAATACATGAGTGACTCCTTATTTTTCTCCTACTCTTTAAAGGAGGAATTATTATGGGCTTTGGTGGTAGCTGCGGTGGTGGCTGTGGCTTTGCAGGAGGATTTGCTTTATTAGTTGTATTATTTATTTTATTAATTATTGTTGGAGCTTCTTGCTTCTGCTAAAAAAACATTAGAAAAGGCACCCTTATATGGGCGCCTTTTCTTTATGTATATTATTTATTATCCAATTCATTGATTTTATTATAAACACATTTTATTTCTCCAAAATTTCACTATTACTGATAGTCTTTTTAGGTAAATTTAGAGATATTAATTATATTATAAAAATATTAGGATGAATAAATTGTTATTATTCTCTTGTAATCTTTATCATCCACCATTTAAAGTTTCTTTAAACTATTACATAACATATGTTTTTTTGTACCATGCTTTGTTAATGCATTTAACCTTCTTAGATATTGAGGGTTTAGAATTATCCCTTGGTATAGCTATATCATTAGAACATCCTGCGATATTTAAACAAAATGTAGCCAATAAAGACAATAATATTAATTTATTCAAATAATCACTTCTAACTCTTTTTTAATTAACTTTTTGATATAAAATAAACGTCTCACTAATTTTACATTAGATTAAAAGTTGAAAACTATTCTTATAATCATAAAATGTTAAATTTTTGTCCAATGAGATAGTAATACCCCTCCTAAAAACCTGCTTATTTCCCTAGGTCGGTCTTCTTAAATTCTTCAGCATCATGAAATCCTAAATCGAACGAATACAACGTTTCTAATGTCTCTGAAGCTCCAATATATTTCAAAATACTCTCTATATCTTTGTATGATTGAAAATATAAAATTTTTGCTTTTGGTATTTTCCCGTCAGTTTGTAATTTTTTCTTCTTAATACCTAATTCTTCAAACATAAAATTATTTAAATGCTCCAAGATATCTTCAGACCCATGAATACGAAAGCGTGGTCTAACATAAATTTTATTTTCAGATCGTTTAACTTTTATCGTGCCAAGTTCATGCCTCAATAAAACATATTTTTTAATGAATATTTTTTTATTAAACTCACCTTTAGGAAATAACCTAGATTTTCCTCGTATCGGTGTCCAACCAAATTCTTTTACCTTTGTAATAAATGGATGGTCACTATTCATAGACATATACCATTCCACATACCCTTTATCTTCACAATATCTTGATCTTGTTTCTTTCCCAAAGAAATCAGCAAACTTTTTTACTATCACTTGTGACTTATGAGTGAATTGAAAATAACCTCCTGATTCATAACCATTACGCCATACCATACCTAAAGCCTCTGAAAATACATCTGTTTTAATAAAATCATCTATCCAATTCTTCTCTATAAGATTATTAGTCATAAAATATTCCCCTTAAATTTTATCCTTCTAATCAATTGTAAAATAATACTTTATTTCTATAAACAAGAAATTAACCTTATAAATTTCACGTACTATATCCGATGTGTAAAACCAAATCTTGCAATAAAACCTATTCTACCATCCGTCCCCTTATCCTCTAACCAAAAAAGTAGTAAATCCTCTATTTATTCCTCTATCTTAGTGATTCATTCCCCCATGAGTTAAACACTCTCATATTTTTCTGCTTTTCTTCGTAATTAAGCTTGACTGAAGATCTTGAGGGTTTTTATCATGTGGGAACGATTATGGAACACGGCTGGAAGGCAGATTTATCCCCTACTTTGAAAGATCACAAAAAAGTAATCGATCAAAATAGATGGATAAGCGTCTTGTTTTCGCCATGCGGTCACTTATAAGGTATCCGTATGTATAGACCCTGCTCACTCAGCGATCTTCACCGCATACATCCTTTTACTATGGCTTGTCCTTGTAATATCGTCCCTACACGACAAACTGAATGTACTCCCTAGCACCTTGATGCTAACGATAACCACCCGAACCTTTTAGGGATTCGTCCCTGGGCACGTTCTCGCCCACCCTCACCAGAAGAACAGGATTCCAATGAGGGGTGCTGTTTTTGTGGGCGCATACTCTGTACCCCCTGCACGACCAACAGCTAGCCACGCCGTAACACGTTCCCGCTAAATGTATGGCAGCACGGAATTACGGCTTATCAGTTTTTATTTACGTGGTATCAGGCAATTCCACGCGAACAAAAAACAAAAAGGCATCTCCAACTCCTAAATGGCCTGTACATTCACAAGACTTCTAGGCTTAGAGATGCCCTATATATATCTTTTGACTGCAAAAAATACAATTCTAGCATTTACTAGTTGAATTTTAGTCAAACAATAGATAAAATGGGTATATCAAAGAAGCCTCGTGAAAAGGCATAGTTGTTTAAGGTTAGTGGTGGTACACTACTTAAACGTTAACACTGTGGTTGAATACAGCTAATTTCTAGTCAAGTGGTGGTACACTTGCTAGAGCAAGTCATTCCCGCTAATGGTTGGTAGCCGTTAGCATATGGGAGTGGCTTTTTGTTTTGTGTTCATATTCAATTGTTTTGCTCGATCTATTTATGTAAATTTGATTTATCAAAATATGTTTTGTTTTGTAGAATGTTGCTTGTTGTTTATTAAGTTACAACAAGTTTTTTTCTTTGTAAATGCCCCTGTAAGTGGGTTTGTATCATCTAACAAGCTTAAATAAAGGATAAAAAGATACAAGGATACAAAGATACATTTATCCTTAGATACAAAGATACATAGTTTACCTTTATGTATCTTTAGATACAAAGATAAAAAGATAGAAAGATAAAAAGATACATCGATAATCGTTAATATTATAGGGTTTCTGTTAAATATTCTGTACAAGAAAAATCGGATTAATCTATTAAACATAAAAAAGATACATTTATCCTTTTACTTTTTGTACAAGCTCGTGTTATCATCAAGTCGAGAATAAAAAGATAAAAAGATACATTTATCCTTTGTTACAATTATATTACAAATTTAAAAGGAGCGATTCCTGTGAAAAAAGGATACGTAATAATCAACGCCCAACAAAAAGGTGGAGTTGGAAAAACAACTGATTCGTGTATGGAATCTCTTGTGGCTTCTTTAATCTTTAATAAGAAAGTTTTATTTATTGATACTGACCTTCAAGGGAATGGCACAACATTCTTAGCGAAATCATTTAATATTACCGAAATGCAAAAGACTTTAATGAAGTGTCTTGAAGAAGGAGACTTATCATCAGGTATTGTGCATCTGCATGAAAACCTAGACATGATTCCATGCGGATATGACATGAGGAAATATGCTGACTTCTTAATCGAAACATTCAATACTGTTGAAGACAGAACTTTTTACCTTTCTAGATTGCTAGAAAAAATCAAATACAACTATGATTACATATTTATCGATATTCCACCTTCAACAGATTTAAAAGTGGATAATGCGATGGTAGCAAGTGACTATATTATTGTTGTTCAAGAAACTCAACAATTTTCATACGAAGGAAGCCAACGTTTAATCTTTGAATACATCCAAACATTAGTTGATGACTTTGGATCACTCGTAAAAATGCAAGTTGCTGGAGTACTTCCTGTATTACTGCAGCAAAAGCGTGCCTTACACAAAGAAATCGTTAAAAGTACAATCGCTACTTTTGGTGAAGAGAATGTATTTACTACAATTATTAACAATCACGCACGTTTAGAATGGTATCCACGAATCGGGTTACAATTTGAAGATCATCATGATAAGAGAATGCTAGCTTTATTCTGTGATATTTTCTGTGAGTTAGAAGAAAGAATTCACCTTTTCGAAACTGAGGGAGATATTGAACCGGGATATAGATATACACAAAAGTATTTCGTAGAAAATAAACTTACTAAGTTAGGGAAGGGGATTGACATAAGTGGCTTTAATCAAAAGGGAAACACCGCAAGAACCGAAGATAACGCAATCTGCTAACACAGAGAGAAATGTTCAAAGTACAAATAACAACACTACACCCAAAAAGAAAGTTTTAACAGCACAAGATAGAAAGAACATAAAAGTAACTCCTGAATCATTTAGCAAAATTAAAACTATTTGCACGATGAAGAGTATGAAGAATTACGAATTTATTGATGAAATTTTAGAATTCTACATTGCAAATAATTTAACTGAGCGTGAGCAACGTATTTTAAAAAACATAACATCTAACAATAAATAGCTTTAAGTGATTACTAAATAGGAGTGGTACCTGTGGAGAATAAGAATAATTCATTTGTAGTAACCGTTACACCTATTACTGAAAACTTGGATTTGAATACAGAAAAGGAATTGAAAACTCCAGAGAAAAAGAACTTTAAAAACCAACAGGGTAGTATTAAAATTTCTAGTCAATCCAAGAAACAACTTGAAGCTCTAAATAAACTTACAAATACCAAATATGCTCATGAAATAATTGATTTACTTATAAAAAGTTATGTAAAAAATGAACTAACTTTGGAGCAAAAAGGGAAATTCGAATTACTTACAAACTTATAAAATCATAGAAGTATCCCTATATCGGGGGTACTTTTTATTATGTATCCTTGTATCTAAAGATAAATGTATCTTTTTATCCTTTTATCTTTGTATCTTTAGATACATTTAGCAAGGCTACTCATAAAAGAAAAGTTAATCACCTTAAAAATGGAAACTAAGTAACAAAATTGAACAATATTACATTTCTGTTATAATATAATACGACAAAAAACTTATTAGAAAACATCTTGGAGGATCATGCATTGAAAAGACATTATAAAATTGGCGGAATTATTCTTGCTGCATCGCTCTTCGCTAGCGGCTGTGGGAATGGAGAAAAAGCTGAAGAGAAAAAAAGGGAATCTTGGACAGAACATGAGCAAAGATTAGAAAAAGAACAAGCCGAAAAAGAAGCACAAAAAGAAGCAATTAATTTTGAAGTAGGCGAATACTCTTATAATCCAGAAACTAAAATGTTAACGGTAAATGTAAAAACAAATATGCCGGAAGGATCAAAAGCAAAAGGTGTTATCAAAGAGCCAGAAAAAGAATATATAGCAGTAATGTCAAAAGAGAGCACTGTTCATGATGGGAATTTTCATTTTGAATTTGGTGACCATGTATCCGAAACGTCAGGACGTGAAGTTGTTAAAAATGGAAACTATGATTTTAAAATAACTTTTACTGTTGATGCCGAAAACAAAGCTGCATTAGATGCATTCAAAGACTATGACAATTTCGAAAAAAACTATAAATCTAATGGGGAATTAGAAGAGATAGAAAATGGATTTAAAGTTAGAGGAATTAATGCTGGAAAAGTAAATATTGAAAATGCTCTATCAGCAGAAGAAGCTGAAAAAGCAAAAATTGAAGAAAAAAAGAAACTAGCGAAAGATCTTTCTTATCCTGAATTAAAGAAAAATCCGGATGGACACAAGGACGAATTAGTGAAATATACTGGTGAAATTGTTCAGATCATAGAAAGTGGCGGTTCAACTGATATTAGATTAGCTGTTACAAAAAGGTCATATGGATATAACACCAACGACATTGTTTATGTAACTTTCGATAAACCAACAGAATTTGTTGAAAAAGATATAGTTACAGTAACAGGAAACATAGAAGGAAGTTATTCTTATACATCACAAGCAGGTTGGAATATATCCGTACCATTAATGAAAGCTATTGATATAACGAAATAATCTATTAAAAAAAGCCCGGTTAATTTAGTCGGGCTTTTCCCTGTTCTATGATTCTAGGCGTTCCATTATATACTTAGTTCATTTTTATATTTTGTTACCAGAACCGCCACCACGGCTTTTTCTTCTCTTTCGCTGCAGCAACCTCATCCCGGAATTCCTGCATCATTCTCTTCGTTTCCTGCATCTCACGTAGTGTCTTCATAAGTGTCTCATCTCGCGCTTCTAATCGTTTTTCCACGCGTTCATTATGCGCTTCTACGCTCGCTTTGATTTCCTCGTTGCTTTGCTTCGCCTGCTCGCTTAATCGCTTCTCCATTGCTAACATACTCTGATTCATTTCTTGCGCCATAACGCTGTACTGTTCCTGTAGTTGCTGTTTAATATGGAATGGCACTAAGTCCGTTTCCTCAGACTCTTCTTGAATCAGATCCGGATTAACTTTCTCTATTTGCTGTGCAATCATCTTCGCTGCCTTTTCTAGCGTCATACCGTCATGCTTACTCAGTTCAATTAATTTTTCAATCACCATAATGTCATTGTCTGTGTACTGGCGTCTGCCGCGATTATCTTTCTTTACTGCGAATCCCTCACGTGACAATACTTCCATGTACTTTCTAAGGGTGCTATCACTTATTCCTAGTCGTTTATATACTTCACTAGCAGAATAAACAATTTCGTCCGTCATAACGTCACAACACCTCCTAGTGAGAGTATTCCATGGTGGTTAAGAAATTCCTGCAAACAAAAAAGCCATGTATACACATGACTTTCGTAGCATAATCACTTCTATATTCAATAGAAATTAAAGTGAATTATGTTTCTTTACTTTTAAAGGAATAGATATCACATATAAATCTATAGCATAAGTAATAATCAAAATCCCTTTTCCTTCATCAGCAAATTTTGCTTGCAGAAACTTTTCTGAAACCTTCCTTTTTCCCCATCTCTTTGGAAACCATCCAAATCCTAAGAACATAAAATTAGTCTGCCCTTTCACTAAAATTCCGATAACTTATTTCTTAATTCTAACTCTTCAACTGTTTCAAACCCCTTAAAAAATAAGCTTGCTATCTGATTATGATTAAAAAATACATTGTATTCTTTAGATAAATTACCATGTGGATAAGGACAAGATACATAATCCCACATTTTGTCTTCATTTGCTTGTTGTTGCTTTCTACCATAAACCATAAGAGGTTGATTAATACCCTCAACAAGAACTACAGAACCAATTGGTAATAAATCTTCTCCAATTAATAAATTTGGTACATATGTATTTTCCATAATTAAAAACCCCTTCTAATAAATTATAAAATTAATACTTCTTTGAAGAATAAGATTTCTTAAAAAAAAATGAAACAATCTTATAAAATATGAAAATAAATAATGGCATTACTACACAAAATACCACTGATAAAATCATTTTTTCTTTCAATGTAGCATCTGCTCCAAACCATATAGCCAATAGACTAGCAGGAACAGCAATAGCACAAAAAATCGTTAAAATCTTCCTAAATACATCTAAAGAAAGCATCTTATCCCCCCTATAAAAAACAAACTATTTAGTCTTTTTCAACTCCAAATTTTACACCTAATCCTATTCCAAAACCAACATCAAGCTCGTTCATTAATCCCAGTTTGGCTTCCCCGCCTATACTACCATAAGCTGCCTCTCCACCAACCACTATCTTCCAATCATCAATAAAAGGAATAGGAATTTTAACTTCAGCTTCCCCTTTAATTAAATCTGCTTTAGCTCCAATGCCAACATGACCATCTTTAGCCTCAACACCAGCTTCAGCATTCCCAACTTTCACATGGACTTTTCCATCTTCATGATCTACTCCAAAATCATTAAAAGTTACTCCAGCTTTAGCTTCTCCACCTATTCCTCCGCCAAATTGCGCCTTAACCTCACCTCTAAGAAGTTGTTCATGTATAGTAAAATCTCCAACCTTAAATCCAGCATCTATAACTGCCCCTTTAGCCTCTCCACCTATCTTATCATATCCATTTACATCATCAAAAAAAGTCTTTGCATTCTTAGGGAGTGTTATATCTGTATTATAATTTAAAACTTGAGCAAAAGGACTATTATCTTTTATTGAATCGCCAATCACTGCGCCTGCATCTTTAAATATATAATGATTATCTGCCTGTTCAAATTTTTCTGCTATGCGTTCCAATTCACTTTCAATATGGTTCAAACATTGAACATAATCTTCATAAGACTTATTAAATCGAGGCAAATCATTATAAAAAGTTAAACTAGAAGCTCCTATCCATCTCATTTGAAGATTAAACACTTCTGAAAGAATTCTATTATGACGATCGGTTGCTTCAGCACTAGCATATTTAAAAGTTTTTGCTCTATTTCTTAATTCCTCTGGAGTAACTTTAATATCTCCCACTTATACCCCCCCCTTATTTCTATTGTTTCTAATATAATATTAGAGTTACACATTCATATAATTACTGTTTTTTCCAAAAAAATCAAGTAAAAATTATATTATTTAGAATATTGAATCACTCTATGTCTCATGACGGTTAAGAAATTTCTGCAAAGAAAAAGCCCTACATTTGTAGGACTAAATAGCTTTCGCAATCTCAACAAGTAATCTCATAAACAATGGAATCATTTGCACCACTATATAACCAATTCCTGCACGACTTATTAGCGAGAATCCCCGTTCCTGGCTACCAACCATAATGAACAGCCCACCGCATAACGCTACAACGGATGCAATTCCCACTAATAAAACTCTCCTTATTATGCTTTTACAGCAAGGCTCTCCATAAAATTGCTAATTGAAGAAGCTTGAAAGATTCGTAAATTAGAAGAATTAATATCGTACTGTTTATCAGTAATAATGAGGATTGATGGGAAGTATTTAGATCCTTTCGGCTGCCATGACTCGTTATGCCATTCCTGACTGTGGAAGTATAATTCATACCTGTTGATTTTATCTTGCATAACCTTCTTGCTGTAAACTGACTTCTGCACTTCAATAAAGAATGGAGATCTGCGCCATATTGTAAATGCATCAGGTTCCATATAATCTTTCCCGTACTTTGGTTCCACTTTAAATAGTTTCGGCCTTTCATAATGGATAAGCTGTATATATATATCCACAATACCGAGGAAGTGGGGAATCTTTTGGCTAGTTTTTCGAAGTGTGCTAGGTTGAGGGAAATATATAAATGGCTGCTGTGAGATATTGGCATCCACATGACCGTCTCTCCTTAATCGTTTCATCACCGTGTTACAGCAAGTAACCGCGTTTTTCACTCCATGAAAATGCAAATCTATAATGTCATTGCGTGACATACATCTAAACCGTTTCAAATCGCTCAGTATCGCTTTATCTCTATTCTTCATAATCTAACACCCCGAATAATTGGTTCTTTTCTTGTGGAGGATTCTGAAGCTTTGTATCCTCTTTGGGAATCCGATAAGGTTCAACGATTTGTTTCGCTTTGCTTAATTCTAAATAAGGAGCTTGCACTTTCTTTAATCCATTTAATTTCAATATCATTTGGCCCGATTGCTCCAAGTGTTCTGAACCAGGTGTACCCATGATATTACTGTTAATCGTACTATCGCATTTAAAGCCCATTCTAACGGTCATATTCAGCTTTAACTTACCATCTAATACTTTTGCGTCAGGACGTTGCATAGAAAGCATAAGGAAGACTCCAAGTGCCCTGCCAACTGCCGATATCTTTTCAATTGTAGACATACATTCCTTTTCGTCTTGCAACATGGCCACTTCATCACTTGCTAATAAAATGTATGGTTTCTGATTATCAGGATTCAATTTGTTATATTCATCAATATGATCCACTTCATACTCTTCCATCAATTTTCTACGTTCGCGTATTTCCTTCCACACTTTCTGCAACATAATCTTCATTTCGATTTCTTCCATGCAAACCTCTTTTACGTGTTTTACTCTCCTCAAGAAATGAAATTCAGAGTTTTTTAAGTCACCCAGGTACAAATGTAATTTATCAGGAGACATGCTTTGAATCAGTGTGGACAGAACAACGCGTACCATACTACTTTTACCACTTCCTGTTTCTCCTGCAATGAGTAAATGCGGTGCATTCGCTTCAACCATGTCATATACAATCATGTTTCCAAATTGGTCACGACCTACCACAACAGGTAGACGATGCTGTTTTAGTAACGGCTGCCATTTCTTATAACTGTAATTGTATGGTTTTAGCCCTGCATCAGAATGAAACACATTAAGTACAAACTTTTTGATATCCCCTTCAATTGCTACATTCCGTCCTAGTATTTGTTGAAAGCAAAACCATTTCTTTTCAATTGTCTTCGGATCTAGACCGTTCGGAATGGTAAATATATATCTAACGCTCTCTTTTGTGGCGGAAATGTTGTGTATCTTTGGATAAATTGGCACTTTCCCACCCCGTGTTTGATGGTCCACAAATAACCCTGCTTTTCCGAATACTTCTATAAGTTGGTTCTTTAAATTTTGTTTATGAATCCATTCTTTGATGATCCCCATTTCACATCCTCCTAGAACATGATTAAGATTTTGATAAATACATAACCGATGAAACAAACTCCGCCTATCCTCATTCCGTGATACATTCCCTCACTTAAAAGTTTAGCTGCCGCAACGTGTTCATTCTTTACAAGATGTTTCTCTAATATTGCTCCACCAATTGTTGTTGCTCCTAAAACTCCTAAAGAAATAAATGTAGTTAACATATAAAACTCCCCTTTATAAACAGAATTTAGAATCCTTATGACACGTAGGTTTATCGCCCTCATACCTTGATAGTGTTACTTTGATAGCTAACTTGATAGCTACTTTGATAGTACAAATACTAGTTACCTTGATAGTAATTAAGCTATTTACTTTGGTAGCCACTTTGATAATAAGTTTGATAACTACTTTGGTAGCGACCTTGATAAAGCATATGGGGTACAGCTTGGACAATATGTAAAAAACTTTTTCGGTCTACGCGAATATTTTTTTACGTTTTCGACGAGAATGTTGAAAATAAGTTCGGGAGGGATAAACGTGTTTTGGAAGTTCGGAGGAAAGAAACGTACAAAATTAGGTGATTTTTTGGATCGGAACGGATTTAATCAACATGATTTAGAAAAGACCGCTAAGTTAAGCCGACCTACTGTTTCGAAAGCGTGTAATGATAAAGAGTACATACCTAGTCCAACTGTTATGAAAAAAATATTGAGAGCCATTCGTCATGTAAAACCAAATGCAAAAGCTGATGATTTTTGGGATATGTAAAACAATAGTGTAATTTTACAAAAGGAGCTGTTTATATGGGTATGGAGCGAAAGTCCGTTGAATATTTCATAGAAGTAATGAATGAACGCATTCAATTCTTAACGGATAGCATTAATGATTTCGAAAAGGAAATAAAATCTGCTGATGGATATGCAAAAGGTCATTTTAAAGGATATAATGCAGCTCGCCGAAGCGAAATTGAATTTATCCAACGACGAATAGAATTTTTAAATAAGGAATTAGAGGAAAAAAACAACGCAGAAAAAGCAGTTTAAAAAGAACGTACGTTCGTGTATACTGAACTTAAATTACACGAATCGGGGGATCATCATGGAAAGTCAGAGTTGGGGAACACCTAAATTACGCGGGAGGGGCATGGTGAAGTGGCGGCCATTTGCCAGTATGCCAGAACAATACGAAGTAATACGAGAAATAATTAGCGATTTGAATAAAGTGCCGAAACCAATTGTTACTGAAGATATGAAAGAGCAGCTGCAAATCGGTCTTGTGCAATCGCTACAAAACAAAGAAGAAATACATATCTCATACTATCGTGACGGAATGGTGCAAGACATGTACATAAATGTATTACATATCGAACCAATGCTAAAAACTTTGTATTGTACAGATGCTTTCGGTTTAAATACAGAGTTTAAATTTGATGAACTAGTGAGTATAAACTGACTGAATACGGTCAGTTTTTTCGCGTGAATAGATTATAATTGGTTTAGTATATATAAGTTACGGGGATGCACTAAAGGGGGAGTAGTTTTGGATAAAAAGCAAGGGGATAAAGACGATGATCTTAGTATGTTTTTGGGAGCGGGTTGTTTTATTGTAATACTTTTAGTAATCGGATTAGGGATATTTGGATTCATAGGTGCTCTTATAGAAGGAAGCGACAATGAGGAATACAACAACAATCCTTACACTGAGGACTTTGATGGAGATGGGATTGGTGGAGATAAGGATGACCATGACTATTATCATAAAAATGTAAAATAAGCCGCCCGATAGGACGGCTCTTGTTTTTATTTTTCGAATTTCAAATATCCACCTGAAACCCATTGGTCGCCACCAACATTATACCAACCATCTTTACATCCCCACGCTTGATATTTTTCACCTTGGTACACATTTTTCACAATTTCATAATTAGTTCCTGGACCAGTGCGGACGCGTAACACATCAGCTGTAATAGTCACGACACCAACGCCATCATTTGAAGGTTTCGAAGGTTCTGGCGCATTCCCTCCAGTGTAATTGATATATGATGGATCGTTATAAACCCATTGCTCACCGCCGAGGTTTAACCAGCCATTCGATTCCCCAAACACTTGATATGGTTCGCCTTTACCTAATTGGCGAATAACTCCGTATCCAGTACCAGGTCCTTTACGAAGGTTAACATTATTACCTTCGATATATGCAATACCTGCCCCACTAGATGAAGGTGGAGTAGGCGTTGGGGCTACGTTATTACTATCATCGTTATATGCATTTTGGACTCTTTCGATAAAGCTATTCCAACGTCCTTCTGCTAACATACGATGCGGACAGTACTTTCCACTCCATGATTGGTGTGTGCGAACTTTACTAATTGGAATATTGTACTGTTTCATGAGTTGAGCTACAACGATAGCGGCATTGTCTTCCGCTTTATAGTATCTATCTCCACCGCTTAAAGAGTAGCAAATTTCAACTCCAATAGATTTCCGATTACCATTCCCGTTACCGTCGCCAGCATGCCAAGCGTTACGCTCTAAAGGGATTCCTTGTACTGCTTCTCTATCATCTACTGCAATATGAAATGATACTTGGTTATCATTGCGAATCATATAAGATACTTCATTTTCTGCTGTAGCATCGTTGTAAGTATTGTGGACTGTGATAAATTCTGGATTCATTGTATACGGACACTTTGTACCATATTTACTTGGATCAACTAATTTTTTTCTGATTTCCATTATTGAACATCTCCCTTTTTCTCTTCTTGTTTTTGTTTACCACCTAAAATTTCAACTGCA
>NZ_JBXAHT010000008.1:0-58432 GCF_058795375.1 Bacillus sp. GW823-FHT06A10
TTCACGTTGTTTGTTTCGTTCAGTTTTCAAAGAACTACTTGGTCGCTCATTTGCGACTTCCTTATGTTAACATCTTCGTTTTTCGATGTCAACTAAGTTTTTCAATTTCTTTTTTGTCGTTTTCTGCGTTTCCGCATCAGCGACGTTTATTAATTTACCATATACAAACTATTAACGTCAACACTTTTTAATAAAAAGTTCTTTTTCTTACATAACGAATACATTCCTCTGCGTTAGCAACTCTCCGAAATAAACAAAAAATGATTTTATATCTTTCTTCCATCGCCTTTTTTACAACTTCATGAATACGCTCATCTTCAAAATCAAATAAAAGTTCCTCTAACTCTCTCTTTAATATGTATTCCATCTCTTTTCTCTCTTCTTTTGTCAACATCAGCCCAAGCAAATGATCACCTCAATAATTCCTTACGTAACAATAAACGTTTCGCTCATTTTCACTTATTACAATCCTATCATTCATTATATCCACTACTTACGATATTAATCCTTTGTTCTCTTTTTTATATTTACAGCATATATGTAACTGAAAAGGATTGGACAAAGGGGCGTAATATTATGTTTTTCTTTTTTATTACGAGTAAGAGAACTTTTAAACACATTAGCTTAATAGTGATACTTTCCTTATTTACAGCATGGCTACTCTTTTTAAAAACATATTCACATGAATCTGCTTTTTCAACTGCTACAGGTCCTAAAGTAATTTACAAAGGAGATACCGCTAAAAAGCAAGTTGCATTTACGTTTGATATTAGTTGGGGAGACAAAAAAGCAATTCCAATCCTTGATACTCTTAAAGAAAGACAAATTAAGAATGCAACCTTCTTCCTTTCTGCTGCATGGGCCGAAAGACACCCCGATATTGTAGAGCGCATCATGAAAGATGGACACGAAATTGGTAGTATGGGTTACAATTACACATCCTATACTTCTCTAGAGACGAACGAAATAAGACGAGACCTTCTACGAGCACAAGATGTTTTTACAAAACTTGGGGTAAAACAAGTCAAGCTGTTACGTCCACCTAGTGGCGAATTTAACAAGGTAACCCTTAAAATTGCAGAATCACTTGGATACACCGTCGTGCATTGGAGTAATAATTCCAACGATTGGAAAAACCCAGGTGTAAATCACATCGTTTCCACCGTCTCTAATAATTTGAAAGGTGGAGATATTGTCTTATTACACGCATCCGATTCTGCCCTTCAAACAAATAGAGCTTTACCGCTGCTCCTGCAAAAATTAAAAAGTGATGGATATGAGCAAATATCCGTATCACAACTTATTTCCAACACAAGTACGAAAAGTGAAGATGTGAAATAGCTTCGTCCCTACTACTCTTCACGTATAAAAAGCTCTACTACCTTTCAAAAAGGTGGTAGAGCTTTTTTAATCACACCATTTCCAGTAATATAACTGCTGATATATAAAACCTCTCTCTATTAAGCAGATTTACTCGTTTTTCCGATTAAACGATGTAATACAAGTAATTGATATGCATTACATAACAATAGCGGTATAACCATTAAATATAACCAATCTGTATCATTAATCCGAAGCGCCGGTACCCATTCAAGAATCGTTACAACAACCATAAAGAACAGAGCTGGCACAAATGCTTTTTTATTTGTTTCTTTACTTTTTACATAAGCAACAATTGCTCCAAACACAAATAAAATTCCAGCAACAAGTATGTTATTCCCCAATGAGATTTCCCCATTTGCAATAAGTACAGATCTTAAATACACAAAATCAAATAATACGAATGCAATAAAAAAGAGCTGGACTGCATTCCATAAAGACGATGAGCGAAACATCCCTAGTCCAAAACGATGGATTGTTAAATATGCAAAGAATCCCATTTGACTTATAACGCTAAAAATAAATCCTACACCCATCAACCAGAAAGATACCGCTAAAATCTCCTTAACGTCGAAATTTTGAAAAAATTCATTGTACCTGTCCCACTCCAAAACAAAACCAATAATAACTGTGCTAATCCCACCAAGAAACAACGTCGTTAAAAATAGTCGTACCCACTTGCGGCTATTCACAACACATCCCCCATTATCCTTATATTTCTAATTAAATTGTATCAATGACAATTTCAAAAAGCTAGCCATGTTCATGTATAAATTCCTTAAAGATATTTATATTAAAAAGAGAGAACTGTGCTGAAAGGAGTTCCAACTTATGAAACGGATACTATTCATTTTCGTTTCTTCTTTTCTACTTATCGCACTTGTAGCATGCGCACAAGGAAAAGAAACGAAATCCGAACTAGATTACGATCAAACAAAGAAAATGATTGTTGATATTTTAAAAACAGATCAAGGTAAGAAAGCTATTCAAGATGTATTAACTGATGAAAAAATGAAACAAGCACTCATACTAGATGAAACAGTAGTAAAGAAAACGATTGAAGATGCCATGGTATCCGATAAAGGGCAACAATTCTGGGAAAAGCTCTTTAAAGATCCTGAGTTCTCATCAAAGTTTGCTAAAAGTATGGGGAAAGAACAAACCCAATTAATGAAAACCTTATTAAAAGACCCTGAATACCAAGCAGGCGTTATAGAAATTATGAAAAATCCTGAAGTAGAAAAAATGATGTTACAAACAATGAAGAGTAAAGAATACCGTCAATATCTACAACAAGTACTAACAGAAACTACTGAAAGTCCACTCTTCCAAGCCAAGATGATTGATATCATTAGTAAAGGTGTACAAAAGGCTGAAAAAGGTGGATCTGATAAGAAAGAAGCAGGTGGTGACGGCGGTTCTCAAGGCGAGAAGAAGGAAGAACAGTAAAAATAATAACTATAATAACGAGTGGACAATGTATAAATTGTCCACTCGTTATTACTTTATCTTGCTATTAACAGACAAAATGGCCCTCTAGTTAAGCGAAAGGTTTACTAGTTGTTGCCAGTAACAGATGAGCCCCACTGATTAAAGTTTCGCTTTATTTTTGTGTAACAGCTGTTTTATCAATTACTGTTTCAGCTATTTTACTATAAATAATGCCGGTTGTATGTGTATCTTCATATACCGAAGGAGCAAAGTCTTCTTTATTCCAATCGGGTTGTTGCAGTGGAATACGCCCAAGAACATTTGTTTGTAGTTCGGTAGCTAACTTATCTCCCCCACCTCTTCCAAATACATATTCTTTCTCACCAGTTACCTTACTTTCAAAATATGCCATGTTCTCAACAACACCGAGAATACTATGTTCAGTGCGTAATGCCATCGCTCCAGCACGCGCTGCTACAAACGCAGCTGTTGGATGCGGCGTCGTTACAATAATCTCTTTGCAAGATGGCAACATTGAGTGCACATCTAACGCAATATCACCTGTGCCTGGTGGCAAATCTAATACTAAATAATCTAAATCGCCCCATTCTACTTCTGTGAAGAAGTGGTTTAACATTTTCCCAAGCATAGGTCCTCTCCAAATAACGGGTGCATTATCCTCTACAAAGAAGCCCATTGAGATTACCTTTACACCTAAACGTTCCACCGGAATTATCTTATCACCTCTTACGATGGGACGTTTTTCTATCCCCATCATGTCTGGCACACTAAAACCGTAAATGTCCGCATCAATAATACCAACTTTTTTTCCTAAACGAGCTAAAGCAACTGCAAGGTTAACGGAAACGGTTGATTTTCCCACGCCACCTTTTCCACTCGCTACTGCTAAGAATGTCGTTTTTGAATTTGGTGACAATAAAGATTCACTTTGCTCTGCTTCTTGTTCTGGTGCAAACTGAGCTAATTCCTCTTCTGTAAATTCTGCAAAACGAAGTCCAACTGTTGCTGCTCCAAGTTCTTTTAATAACTTTACAATTCCAGACTGCAACTGCATTTGTTCCGCTGTACCAGTTTTTACGATTGCAATTTTGACACTCACATGTTCCTTCTCAGGCTTGACTGTTACCTCTTTAATTGCACTTGTTTCTTTTAATGTTTTATGTAAAAACGGATCTACAATCCCTTCTAACGCTTCAACCACTTGTTCTTTCGTTACCATAATTAGCCCAGCCCCCTGTATGAAAAATAACGTAATGTTAATTGAATTTATCTCTGCTTATTCTTGAAATAAATGCGTTTACATTTCCAGTATAACATATTTTCCGAAAACTTCGTTAACGAGAGAAACTCAAAAAAATCCTCCTTATTCTGGAGGATTTCCTTTTTCCGTGAAATAGCGTAATATACCCCGGTATATTGCAGCCGCTACCTTTTGCTGATATTTCTCCGAATTTAACATATACCTTTCGTTCACATTCGATAAAAAGCCGGCTTCAATTAAAGCACCTGGTGTTTTAGAATACTTTAATAAATACACATGCGAAATTGTCTTAGCAGAACGATTCGTGTTCTCTAAACTTGTTCTCAATTCAGCCTGTATAAATTTTGCAGCACGTTCATTTTCAATTGAAGAGCGGTAATAGAACGTTTGTGCGCCTTTTGATCCACTACTAGTTAAAGCATTTAAATGAATACTTGCAAAAAAGTCTACATCAGGTTTATTGATGATTTCTACACGTTTTTTTAAATCCTCTGCTTTACGTCTACTATATGACTTTGTATCTTTGTTAGCTAAATCATAATCTCCCTCACGCGTTAAAATAACTAGTGCACCTTGTTCTTGTAAATAGTCTTGTACCTTTTTTGTAATTTCAAGCGTAATATCCTTTTCTATAATATCCTTTCCTCCAACAGCCCCTCCATCTGGTCCACCATGACCAGCATCTAATACAATTACTTTCCCTGATAAGGGTAAATTCCAAGCTCGCCACGATTTTGTAATTTGAAATTCTTGTTTGACTAAAAAAAACAATACAACCGCAGCGAGTGCAAAAGAGATAATTCGAATTCTCTTCATACCTTTCCTCCTCCAGCTAGTCCCTCTAATTACTTATATGGGACAAGAGGAAAGTTTATGCTTGTCTTAATGAAGCTTTAATCGATATCTTCTTTCACCTTTTTCATACCCTTCTTGCCACCACAATCCTATAAACTGCTGACAAGATTCAAAAAGTAATTCCTCATCTTTCAACTTTATTTCTCGCATAGTCATACTCGTTAAAAATTGAAATAGCGTTTCAGTTAATTGTTGTTCTTCTTCTAAAGCTCTATATTTCACATCAAAAAACGATTCACCATAATAACCAAATTTACTATATCTCGCTCCTAATAAATAAGATTCTATCCCTAATTCAATACAGTAATCTTCATACTGACGATGAAGCTCTTGCATTTGAAAGGCATCACGAATATTTGAACGTAATGTTTTTAATGATAATTCCCGCAACATCTTCCGCTCGTATTTTAACTGCTTTTCTTTTTGTTTTTCTTGTAAGCTGACAATGACATTCATAGTACTTATAAACCTCCCTAATACGTATTAGTCTAAACTTCTAAAGAAGAAGCATACGCGCGGTGGTAGCACTAAAATATTCCAAGCTATAAAAATTACAAAAGAGGAATGAAACATAAAAAAACCCCAACCAAAATGGTTGGGGTTTGTAGTTCGCAAAAATTAACGTTTTGAGAACTGAGGTGCACGACGTGCGCCTTTAAGACCGTATTTTTTACGCTCTTTCATACGTGCGTCACGAGTTAATAGACCTGCACGTTTTAGTGTTAGACGGTATTCTGGATCAGCTTTTAATAAAGCGCGAGAAATACCGTGACGAATAGCACCAGCTTGACCAGTGTATCCACCACCATTTACGTTTACAAGTACATCGTAGTTACCTAAAGTTTCTGTTGCAACTAGAGGTTGTTTCACTACTTCACGTAATGCAGCAAATGGGATATAGTTTTCAAAATCACGACCGTTAATGATAACGCGTCCTTCGCCTGGAACTAGGCGTACGCGCGCTACTGAACTCTTACGACGTCCAGTGCCATAGTATTGAACCTGTGCCAAAGTAAGCCCTCCTTTAATTAATTATCCGCGAAGTTCGTAAACTTCTGGTTTTTGTGCTTGGTGTGGATGCTCTGCTCCAGCATACACGTTAAGTTTCTTAGAAACTTGACGGCCTAAGCGTCCTTTTGGAAGCATGCCTTTAATTGCAAGCTCTAACATTTGTACAGGGTAGTTTGTACGCATTTCAAGAGCTGTTCTTTGCTTAAGTCCACCTGGGTGGTTAGTGTGACGGTAGTAAATTTTATCGTTTAATTTATTACCTGTTAAATGAATTTTCTCAGCGTTAATAATAATTACATGATCACCCGTGTCAACGTGTGGTGTAAATGTAGGTTTGTTTTTACCACGTAAAATGGATGCTACTTCAGTAGATAGGCGACCTAAAGTTTGACCTTCAGCATCAACCACATACCATTTACGCTCAACTTCGTTAGCTTTTGCCATAAAAGTCGTACGCATGTGTTTCCCTCCTCGTTATCTTTTCCATAGAAAAAATCTATTGTTTATCTTAAACACGATTTCCTTCCGGGGCTAATCGTGGTTTTAGAAACAATACCATATGTTATGATATACTTTTGAGTTTCTAATGTCAAGCAAATGTTACACCAGGATTAGTTGTTATAGTTTACCTCCCATAGGTAAAGCCCATGACCTGGAGCCATCTTTCCAGCAAACTGACGATTTTGTTTCGCTAAAATCTCTGGAATGCTATCAGGATCAAGCTTTCCTTGCCCTACGTTAAGTAACGTACCAACAATAATTCTGACCATATTATATAAAAATCCATTACCTACAAAACGAAAAATTAATTCATCGTCTTGCTCAATTAACTCGATTTCATAAATTGTTCGCACTTTATCTTTTTTGTCAGTTTTTGCCGAACAAAAAGAAGTGAAATCATGCGTTCCAATAAAATACGGAATTGCTTTTCTTATTTTTTTGATTTCGAGCGGATATGGATATTGATATACGTAATTTCTACGGAATACATCCGCAGTCTTTGATAATAATACACGATAACGATATTCTTTTTTCTCAACACCGTAACGTGCATGAAACTCTTCTGTTTTTTTCTCTACTTGCCTAATAACAATATCATCTGGCAACATTGTATTTAAAGCGTTACTCCATTGCCACTCTTCAAGAGACAAAGGAGTATCAAAGTGTATGACTTGTCCTTTTGCATGAACCGTAGAATCTGTTCTACCAGATGCCTGAACACGAACAAGTTCTCCCTTATGCAATTTCTGTAATGCTTTTTCTATCTCCTGTTGAACAGTACGATGCTTCGGCTGAATTTGATAACCACAAAAATGCATGCCATCATATGCAACCGTACATTTTATTCTATCCATTTCTCTATTCTCCATTACGATCGCACCCATGCCAAAATACAAGCTAAACAAAATAAGCTTACAATCGTTACTGTATCGCTTGTTTTCCAGCGTAGTTGCCTAAATTTAGTACGTCCTTCACCACTTTGATATCCACGAGCTTCCATCGCAATAGCTAAGTCCTCTGCACGCTTAAAAGCACTGATAAACAGAGGAACAAGCAGTGAGATAATAGCTTTCATTCTATCTTTTATCGGTCCCCCAGCGAAATCAATACCACGTGATGCTTGTGCTTTCATTATTTTACTCGTTTCATCCATTAATGTCGGAATAAAACGAAGAGAAATTGACATCATTAATGCGATTTCATGAACAGGAACCTTTATACGCTTCAACGGCTTTAATAACGTCTCCAAACCATCTGTAATTTCAATAGGTGTCGTCGTTAACGTTAATAATGTCGTCATTAAAATAATAACGAAGAATCGTACAGAAATGTATATCCCTTGCTCTAATCCTTTTTCATGTATCGAAAACCAACCAAGCTGGAGTAGTACATCCCCCTCTTTATTTGTAAAAATATGCAGGAAAAATGTAAAAAGAAAAATCCATAAAATTGGTTTTAAGCCCGAAAGTACATAACGAATCGGCACTTTTGCAAAAAATAAAGCAATGAGTGCATATAAAAATAAAAATCCATATGAAATCGCATTATTTGCTAAGAAAACAACAAATACATATAAAAAGACAATCAGCAGCTTCGTACGTGGATCAAGTTGATGAATAAGTGAATTCCCTGGGATATATCTCCCAATAATCAACTGCTGCATGATTCATGACCACCTTTTCGTAACACCTGCACAACTTCATGAGTAAGATCCTCTAAAGATAAGGTAGCCTTTGGAATTGAAATACCAAACTTCTCTTCAATTGCACGTTTATACTTTAATGACATAGGAAGATCCACACCAATTTTCTCTAGTTCATCAGCATGTGAAAATACTTCCTCTGCACTTCCTTGCAAAAAGACCGTTCCTTTATGCATAACTACAATCTGCTCCGCATACTGAGCGGCATCCTCCATATTATGCGTTACAAGGATAACTGTAAGCCCCTTCTCCTTATGCAACTTATAAAACATCTGCATAAGTTCGTTCTGCCCTTTTGGATCTAGACCTGCTGTAGGTTCATCTAATACAAGCACTTCAGGTTCCATCGCCAATACACCCGCTATCGCAACACGCCTCATTTGCCCGCCACTTAACTCAAACGGTGAACGTGTTAACAGTTCTGGCTCTAACCCTACAAGTTCAATTGCCTCTCTTGCCTTTTGCTTCGCTTCTTCTACAGATACCCCAAAATTAGTAGGGCCGAAACAAATATCTTTCTCCACAGTCTCTTCAAACAACTGATGTTCTGGGAATTGAAAGACAACCCCTACTTTTTTACGTAGTGGCTTTAGCTTTTTTTCTTTCTTTCCTGCCGAAATCAAATGTTCACCAATTTGAACTGTACCATTTGTCGGCTGCAATAAACCATTTAAATGTTGAATCATCGTCGACTTACCTGAACCAGTATGACCGATAATGGCATAATAGCCCCCACTTGGAAACGACACGTCTACATCATAAAGTGCGCGTCTTTCAAATGGAGTTTTATATTGATAACGATGTTCTACTTTTTGGAATGTAATCTCCAAAGTTCGTTCACCAAGCTTTCCATTGTAAGATGCGTATTTTGCAAAAGAATTTCATTTCTTTTTAATAATTCTGCTATTTTCACCGAAAACGGTACATCTAAGCCAATTTCTTGGAGCATATGAGAGGATTTGAAAATTTTTTCTGGAGTCCCTTCCTCTAATATTTCTCCCTTATTTAAAATAATGACACGATCTGACTGTGCCGCTTCTTCTAAATCGTGTGTAATTGATAGCACAGTAATACCTTTTTGATTAACAAGTTGTCTAACCGTTTCTACTACTTCACGTCTTCCTTGAGGATCTAACATTGACGTTGCTTCATCTAATATTAAAATAGATGGCTGAAGTGCTAAAACGCCTGCTATTGCCACTCGCTGCTTTTGCCCACCAGATAAGGAATGAGGCTCATCATTAAGAAAATCTTCCATACGGACAAGTCGTAAGGCCTGTTCTAATCTTTCAATCATTTGTTCTCTGGGCATTCCGATATTCTCTAAGCCAAATACAACATCATCTTGCACTGTTGTTCCAACAAATTGATTATCTGGATTTTGAAATACCATTCCAATTTGTTTTCGAACATCCCATACCGTTTCCTCTGATAAAACCATTGAATCATTTACTGTAATAGTCCCTGCTTCCGGCAAAAACAAACCATTCAATAATTTTGCAAGTGTAGACTTTCCTGAACCGTTTTGTCCAATAATAGATACCCATTCTCCCTCATATAAGGAAAATGAAACATCTTTTAATGCATACGTGGCTGCCCCAGGATATTGAAATGATATATTTCCTATCCGAAGTTTCTCTTTTTTCAATAGAAGGCACCCTTTCCTTCGCCAAGCTCGCCTATTTTTATATTTAAAAAAAAGGGCCATGACCAGTTTCTTGAAAAGAACTGTCCTGCCCTTTTAATTATCATTATACTAACTCGATAATTACCATTGGTGCTGCGTCTCCGCGACGTGGACCAATTTTTGCAATACGAGTGTATCCGCCTTGGCGCTCAGCATAGCGTGGAGCTACATCAGCGAATAATTTTTGAAGTGCATCTTGACCAGTCTCAGCGTTAGCTACTTCATTGCGAATGAAAGCTGCTGCTTGACGACGAGCATGAAGATCTCCGCGTTTACCTAAAGTGATCATTTTTTCCACTACAGAACGAAGTTCTTTTGCACGAGTTTCTGTCGTTTGGATGCGCTCGTTGATAATTAAATCAGTAGCTAAGTCACGTAACATAGCTTTACGTTGCGCACTTGTACGGCCTAATTTTCTGTATGCCATTCGTAGTTCCCTCCTTTGTTCATGGGTTTAAATCCTCAGTCGTCTTTACGTAAACCTAAACCTAATTCCTCAAGTTTATGTTTAACTTCTTCTAAGGATTTACGTCCTAAGTTACGAACTTTCATCATATCTTCTTCTGTTTTGTTCGCAAGCTCTTGTACAGTATTAATTCCTGCACGTTTTAGGCAATTATAAGAACGAACAGAAAGGTCTAGTTCTTCGATAGTCATCTCAAGAACTTTCTCTTTTTGATCTTCTTCCTTCTCGACCATAATCTCAGCATTTTGTGCTTCATCAGTTAAACCAACAAAGATATTTAAATGCTCAGTTAAGATTTTGGCACCTAAAGAGATAGCTTCTTTTGGCCCGATGCTTCCATCCGTCCATACATCAAGCGTAAGCTTATCATAATTAGCCACTTGTCCGACACGTGTCTTTTCCACTTGGTAAGTCACACGTGATACTGGAGTATAAATAGAATCAATAGGAATTACTCCTATTGGTTGATCTTCGCTTTTATTTGCATCAGCTGGCGTATACCCACGGCCACGCTTTGCAGTTAAACGCACGCGGAAATGCGCATCTTTTGCTAACGTTGCAATGTGTAAATCTGGATTTAAGATTTCTACATCACTATCGTGAGTAATATCAGCAGCTGTGACAATACCTTCGCCCTGCACATCAATTTCCAACGTCTTCTCTTCTTCAGAGTAGATTTTAAGAGCTAACTTTTTCAAGTTTAAGATGATCGTCGTAACGTCTTCTACTACGCCCTCAACTGTTGAAAATTCATGTAATACGCCATCGATTTGGATAGCAGTAACAGCGGCACCAGGGAGTGAGGATAAAAGAATACGACGTAAGGAGTTACCCAAAGTAGTACCATATCCACGCTCAAGCGGTTCAATTACGAATTTACCATATTTAGCATCTTCGTTAAGTTCAACCGTTTCGATTTTCGGCTTTTCGATTTCAATCATTAACTAAACCCTCCTTCAAAACGTCGAAACCCCGGTTAAACAAAGGTATAACCCCTGTCTAACCGAAAGTCCCCCTTAGGCAGTTCCCGATTGTGCACAACAAGCGATGTTTCTGTACGAAATTTCTCGATAATGCATCATATCCATTATAGACAAAAGGGAAAATTCTATACAGAAAAATTACACACGACGACGTTTTGGCGGACGACATCCATTATGAGGAACTGGAGTAACATCTCTAATTGCTGTTACTTCTAGACCTGCAGCTTGAAGAGCACGAATTGCAGCTTCACGACCAGCACCAGGACCTTTAACAGTAACCTCTAAAGTTTTTAAACCGTGCTCCATTGCAACTTTAGCAGCAGCTTCAGCAGCCATTTGCGCAGCGAATGGAGTAGATTTACGAGATCCACGGAAACCAAGTGCACCAGCACTAGACCAAGAAAGCGCGTTACCGTGAGTATCTGTAAGTGTTACGATTGTGTTGTTGAAAGTAGAACGAATATGAGCTATACCAGCTTCGATATTCTTTTTCACACGTTTTTTACGAGTGTTTGTTTTACGTGCCATTGTTAGTTCAACCTCCTTTACTTATTATTTCTTTTTATTTGCTACTGTACGACGTGGACCTTTACGTGTACGAGCATTGTTTTTAGAATTTTGACCACGAACTGGTAAACCACGACGGTGACGAAGACCACGGTAAGAACCGATCTCCATTAGACGTTTAATGTTAAGAGATACTTCACGACGAAGGTCTCCCTCAACTTTAATACGATCGATAACATCACGGATACGTCCTAATTCGTCTTCCGTTAAATCACGAACTCGTGTTTCTGAAGAAATACCAGCTTCAGTAAGAATTTTTTCAGCAGTTGTGCGACCAATGCCGAATACGTAAGTTAAAGAAATAACAACGCGTTTGTCTCGAGGAATATCTACACCTGCGATACGTGCCATTCTGAATGCACCTCCTTCTGATTAACCTTGTTTTTGTTTATGTTTAGGGTTTTCACAAATAACCATTACTTTTCCACGTCTACGAATAACTTTACATTTTTCGCAGATTGGTTTAACTGACGGTCTTACTTTCATGTCTCGAACCTCCTTAAAGATTACGGAGTGCTATATTATTTAAAACGGTACGTAATACGACCACGATTTAAATCGTACGGAGATAATTCTACCGTAACTTTGTCTCCTGGTAAAATACGAATGAAGTTCATACGGATTTTACCAGAAACGTGAGCCAATACGACATGCCCATTCTCTAATTCTACTTTGAACATAGCATTTGGCAACGTTTCAAGAACGGTACCTTCGACTTCAATTACATCATCTTTAGCCATTCAATAGTTCTCCCTTCTTCAAATCAGTAACATTTTACACTGCTCTGAAATCCCGGAGAGCCAGCTACTTATAAAGTGGTAAGGATTTCGTATCCTGCTTCTGTAAGAGCAATCGTGTGCTCAAAATGGGCACACCATTTACCATCTACCGTTACCACTGTCCAGTCATCAGATAGTGTTTTTACATATCGTCTTCCTTGATTCACCATCGGCTCAACACAGATGACCATTCCCGGCTTTAATCTAGGGCCTCTATTTGGTGGACCATAGTGCGGGATTTGAGGGTCCTCATGTAAGTCTTGCCCGATTCCGTGACCAACATACTCCCTAACGATCGAGAATCCATTCTCTTCAGCATGGGTTTGAACCGCATGTGAGATATTTGATAATCTCTCGCCTGGTTTTACTTGTTCTAGACCAAGATACAACGATTTTTCTGTGACATCAAGTAGCTTTTGAACAGATTCAGAAATGTTTCCAACTGGATACGTCCATGCAGAATCTCCATGGTACCCATTGTATTTCGCACCAATATCGATACTGATGATATCGCCCTCTTTGAGCTTGCGCTTTCCTGGAATTCCGTGTACAAGCTCTTCATTTACAGAAGCACATATGCTCCCCGGAAATCCGTTGTATCCTTTAAAAGATGGCGTAGCACCATATTTTTGAATCGTCTTTTCCGCTATTTGATCGAGCTCTTTCGTTGTAATTCCTGGAGTAATGTGCTGTTTCAACTCTTGATGAGTTAAAGCAACGATTCTGCCAGCTTCTCGCATGATTTCTATCTCGCGAGGAGTTTTGCAGATGATCATTACGCTAAGCCTCCGATGAGAACATCGATATCAGCAAATACTTTATTGATATCTTGCTCACCATTAATGCTTTTTAAGTAACCAAGCTCGTCGTAGAAATCAAGCAAAGGTTTTGTTTGCTTAATATTCACATCTAAACGATTTGCTACAGTTTCTTCATTGTCATCAGAGCGTTGGTATAATTCGCCACCACATTTATCGCACACATCAGCTGTTGCTGGTGGATTGAATTCTAAGTGGTAAGTCGCACCGCACTCTTTACAAATGCGACGGCCTGTAAGGCGTTTTAATAACAACCCTGAATCCACATTAATGTTTAAAACATAGTCGATTTTTTTGCCAAGATCTTTCATAATCTCTTCAAGAGCTGATGCTTGTGCAACAGTTCGTGGGAAACCGTCTAGTAAGAAACCTCTTACGCAGTCTTCTTGACTTAAACGTTCACGAACAATTCCGATTGTAACTTCATCTGGAACAAGTGCACCTTTATCAATAAAAGATTTTGCTTGTAGACCCATTTCAGTTTCAGCCTTCATAGCTGCACGGAACATATCTCCTGTTGAAATGTGAGGGATGTTATACTTGGCTACAATCTGTTCGGCTTGTGTACCTTTACCAGCACCAGGAAGCCCCATTAAAATTAAGTTCATCCTTGTTCCCCCTCAGTACATGAGCATGTAGGGAAGATGGTTCTTCCCACTTACTCACTGCTTGATAAACCCTTTGTAATGGCGTTTTACCAGTTGGCTTTCTAGCTGCTTCATTGTTTCTAAAGCAACGCCGACAACGATTAACATACTCGTTCCACCAATCTGTGCAGATGGAGGAAGATTTCCCAATTTCGTAAAGATAACTGGTAAGATTGCAATCGCTGCTAGGAAAATTGATCCTACAAAGGTCAAACGATACAAGATTTTTGTTAGATATTGTTCTGTATTCTTACCCGGACGAATACCTGGAACATATCCACCTTGCTTGTTTAGATTCTCTGACATTTGCTCTGGATTAACCTGAACAAACGCATAGAAATATGTGAAGGCTACAATGAGCGCAACATATATGATCATTCCCACTGGGTGAGAATAGTTAAAGTTTGCAATAATCCACTGCGATACATCATGTTTCGGGAAGAACTGTGCAATAGTTGGAGGCGTAATTAAGAATGAAACAGCAAAAATGACTGGAATAACACCCGCACTATTTACCTTAAGCGGTAAATGTGTGTTTTGTGCTCCAGCATGATTCCCATTCCCTCCTGTTACACGCTTCGCGTATTGAATTGGGATCTTTCTAACAGCTTGTTGAATGAAAATAACACCAACAATAACTGCTAGCACAGCTAGTAAAATCAATGCAACTTTAACGATACTCATGAACAATTGATCTCCGATATTTTGAAACTGTTGTTGATACACTTGAGATATAACACTTGGGATCGCTGCAGCAATACCGCCAAAGATAAGGATGGAAATACCATTACCCACACCTTTAGCTGTAATCTGTTCGCCTAACCACATTAAAAATGCAGTACCAGCAGTCAGTACCGTAGCAATGTATAAATAAGTGCTCCAACCAGGATTCAAAATTAATTGCCCACCTACCATACCGTTAAAACCGATTGACATACCAAACCCCTGAATAAACGCAAGAACAATTGTAAAGTAACGCGTGAATTGCGTTAGTTTACGACGGCCCATTTCACCTTGCTTCGACCATTCCGAAAATTTAGGAACAACATCCATCTGCAATAATTGCACGATGATGGATGCTGTAATATACGGCATGATTCCCATCGCAAAGATGGAGAAGTTTTTCAAGGCGCCACCGCCAAATGTATTTAGAATACCTAAAGCATTTAATTGGTCTTGTGCTTTCAGTACGTCTCCATTTGTAAATGGCACTGGGATAAACGTGCCAATCCTGAATACGATTAACATCGCTAAAGTGAATAATATTTTACGTCTTATCTCAGCAACGCGCATAAAGTTGGAGATTGTACGAAACATTAGATCACCTCAACTGATCCGCCAGCTGCTTCAATTGCTTCTTTAGCACTTGAAGAGAACTTGTGCGCTTTAACAGTTAGTTTTTTCTCTACTGCTCCGCTTGCAAGAATTTTAACACCGTCGTTTAACTTGCTGATAACGCCAGTTTCCAGCAATAATTCAGGTGTTACTTCTGTACCATCTTCAAAACGATTTAACGTTGATAAGTTTACAATAGTAAACTCTTTACGGTTAATGTTTGTGAAGCCGCGTTTTGGTAAACGACGGAATAATGGAGTTTGACCACCTTCGAAGCCAAGACGAACACCGCCACCAGAACGTGCGTTTTGTCCTTTATGACCTTTACCAGCAGTTTTACCGTTACCAGAACCGATACCACGACCGACACGGTTACGTACTTTACGAGAACCTTCTGCAGGTTTTAATTCATGAAGTTTCATTCCCAGGCACCTCCTTATATTAATGAGTTATCCTTAAGCTTCTTTTACAGTTAAAAGGTGAGAAACTTTGTTGATCATACCAAGAATAGCAGGAGTTTCTTCCTTAACTACAGTTGAATTCAACTTTTTAAGACCTAAAGCTTCTACCGTCGCACGTTGATCTTGTGGACGACCAATTACACTACGAGTGAGGGTAATTTCTAACTTTTTCGCCATTTGTTTTCCCTCCTTAACCTAGTAGCTCTTCTACAGATTTACCGCGTAATTTTGCAACATCTTCAGCGCGCTTAAGTTCGCTTAATCCGTTCACAGTAGCGCGAATCATGTTGATTGGTGTGTTAGAACCAAGAGATTTCGAAAGAATATCTTGTACACCAGCTAATTCAAGTACCGCACGAACAGGTCCACCAGCAATAACACCAGTACCTTCAGCAGCAGGTTTTAAGAATACTTCACCAGCTCCAAAGTGACCGTTGATTGTGTGTGGAATTGTTGTACCAACTAATGGTACAGCGATTAAGTTTTTCTTAGCGTCTTCGATAGCTTTGCGGATTGCGTCTGGTACCTCTTGTGCTTTACCAGTACCGAATCCAACATGACCGTTTTTATCGCCAACTACAACTAGTGCAGCAAAGCGGAAACGACGACCACCCTTAACAACTTTCGCGACACGATTTATCGTAACTACACGTTCTTCAAGTTCTAATTTACTTGGGTCAATGCGATGCATCAATTTTCCCTCCTTTGACCATTAAAATTGTAATCCAGCCTCACGAGCAGCTTCAGCTAGAGCTTTAACACGGCCATGGTATAAGTAACCACCGCGATCAAATACTACTTCTTTAACGCCTTTCTCTACAGCACGCTTAGCAACTGATTCTCCAACTTTCGTAGCAGCTTCAGTATTGCTAGTACCGTTAAGAGCAAGGTCTTTATCAAGAGTAGATGCACTTACTAACGTTACACCATTCACATCATCAATAACTTGAGCGTAAATATGTTGGTTAGAACGGAACACGTTTAAACGTGGACGCTCTGCAGTACCAGTAAGTTTAGCACGTACACGTGCATGTCTTTTCTTACGAGTCGCATTTTTATCAGCTTTAGTGATCATTTTCTTGTCACTCCTTTCTCTCACCTAACGGGTTTACTTAGCAGTTTTACCTTCTTTACGACGAACAACTTCGCCTTCGTAACGAATACCTTTACCTTTGTAAGGCTCAGGAGCACGTACAGCACGGATGTTAGCAGCAAATTCGCCAACACGTTGCTTGTCGATACCTTTAATTACGATTTTAGTTGGTGCAGGTACTTCAACTTCAAGACCTGCTTCCGGAGTCATTTCTACTGGATGAGAATAACCTACGCTTAAAACAAGTTTATCTCCTTGTTTTTGAGCACGGTAACCAACACCGACTAATTCAAGTCCGCGTGCGAAACCTGCAGTTACACCTTCAACCATGTTTCCGATTAAAGCACGAGTTGTACCGTGTAATGCACGGTGTTCCTTCTGTTCAGATGGACGCTCAACTGTTAGTGTATTTTCTTCAATTTTGATAGACATATCAGCATTGAATTTACGAGTTAATTCACCTTTAGGGCCTTTTACTGTTACAGTATTGTCTTCTGCAATTGTAATAGTAACACCTGCAGGGATTTCAAGAATCTTTTTACCAATACGAGACATGTGGTCACACCTCCGTTCGTTTTAAATATATATTACCAAACGTATGCTACTACTTCTCCACCAGTTTGTAATTGACGAGCGTCTTTGTCTGTCATTACTCCCTTAGATGTAGAAACAAGAGCGATACCTAATCCGTTAAGTACACGTGGTACTTCGTCAGCTTTAGCGTAAACGCGTAAGCCAGGTTTACTGATACGTTTTAATCCAGTGATTACACGTTCATTGTTTGCACCATATTTCAGGAAAATACGAAGGATACCTTGTTTGTTATCCTCGATGTATTCTACATCACGAATGAAACCTTCACGTTTTAAAAGTTCAGCGATCTCTTTTTTGATTTTAGAAGCAGGAACCTCTAATTTCTCATGACGTACCATGTTCGCATTACGGATGCGAGTAAGCATGTCTGCAATTGGATCTGTCATCACCATGTGTTTTACCTCCTTCCCATTTGTGGGTTTTACCAACTAGCTTTTTTAACACCAGGAATTTGACCTTTATATGCAAGTTCACGGAAACAAATACGGCAAAGTTTAAATTTGCGGTATACAGAATGCGGACGACCGCAGCGTTCGCAACGTGTATACTCTTGTACTTTAAACTTAGGAGTACGCTTTTGTTTCGCTATCATAGATTTTTTAGCCACGTTTTCGCCTCCTCTACTTAGCGTTGGCTTCCATTATTTTTGGAATGGCATACCGAATTGTGTTAAAAGTTCACGAGCTTCTTCATCAGTTTTCGCTGTAGTAACGATTACGATGTCCATACCGCGTACTTTGCTTACTTTATCATAATCAATCTCAGGGAAGATAAGTTGCTCTTTAACACCTAATGTGTAGTTCCCACGACCATCGAATGATTTCTTAGAAACACCACGGAAATCACGTACACGTGGTAAAGAAACCGATACTAATTTGTCGAAGAACTCATACATTTGCTCGCCGCGTAAAGTTACTTTCGCACCGATTGGCATACCTTCACGAAGACGGAAACCAGCGATTGATTTTTTAGCACGAGTTACAACAGGTTTTTGACCTGCGATTTGTGTTAATTCTTCTACTGCATTGTCTAAAGCTTTTGAGTTAGATACCGCGTCACCAACACCAGTGTTGATTACGATCTTTTCGATTTTCGGTACTTCCATCACAGATTTATAGTTAAACTTGCTCACTAGAGCAGGAGTAATTTCCTTTTGGAACTTCTCTTTAAGGCGATTCAATGAAGTGACCTCCTTTCTTAAGAAAATTATTTATCTAATAATTCACCAGATTTTTTTGCAATACGAACTTTTTTACCATCTTCTACTTTGAAGCCTACGCGAGTAGGTTCACCTGTTTTCGGATCTAAAATCATAACGTTAGAAACGTGAATAGGTGCTTCTTTAGTAATAATTCCACCTTGTGGATTTAATTGAGATGGCTTAGAGTGTTTTTTAACGATGTTAACACCCTCAACGATAACACGGTTTTGCTTTGGGAAAGCCACAAGGATAACGCCTTGTTTTCCTTTGTCTTTACCAGTGATTACCTGTACTTTATCACCTTTTTTTACATGCATCTTAATTCTGCACCTCCTTAGCAAGGCAATACCTTAAATTATAGAACTTCTGGAGCTAAAGAAACGATCTTCATGAAGTTGCTATCACGTAATTCACGAGCTACTGGTCCGAAGATACGAGTACCACGTGGGCTCTTATCGTCTTTAATGATAACCGCTGCGTTTTCATCAAATTTGATGTAAGAACCGTCCGGACGACGAGCTCCGCTCTTCGTACGTACTACTACTGCTTTAACAACGTCACCTTTTTTAACAACGCCACCTGGTGTTGCTTGTTTTACCGTAGCAACGATAATGTCACCAATGTTAGCATATTTACGACCAGAGCCGCCTAATACTTTAATTGTTAAAAGTTCACGTGCACCAGAGTTGTCAGCAACTTTCAAACGAGATTCTTGTTGGATCATGTTATGAAACCTCCCTTCGGACTAAAAATTCCGATTCGTCTATTTAGATAATAACCGCTTCTTCAACGATTTCAACTAAACGGAAACGCTTAGTAGCAGAAAGCGGGCGAGTTTCCATGATTTTAACGATATCGCCAAGTTTCGCTTGGTTTTGCTCATCATGGGCTTTGTACTTCTTAGAATACTTAACACGTTTTCCGTACAAGGAATGAGTTTTGTAAGTTTCAACTAAAACTGTAATCGTTTTGTCCATTTTGTCAGACACTACACGACCAGTATAAACTTTGCGTTGGTTACGTTCGCTCACTATGCAAACCTCCCCTCAATTTATCGATTAATTCCGATCTCTCTTTCACGAACTACAGTTTTCATACGAGCAATTGCTTTACGCACTTCACGAATGCGAGTTGGATTCTCTAATTGTCCTGTAGCAAGTTGGAAGCGAAGATTAAACAACTCTTCCTTTAAAGCTTTAACTTTTGTTTCGATTTCGGCAGTGGTTAATTCACGAATATCATTAGTTTTCATTAGATTCACCACCATTTTCTTCACGTTTTACGAATTTACATTTCACAGGTAACTTGTGAGCTGCAAGACGTAATGCTTCGCGTGCTACCTCTTCAGATACACCCGCGATTTCGAACATAATTTTCCCAGGTTTTACTACTGCTACCCAGCCTTCTGGTGCCCCTTTACCGGAACCCATACGTACTTCTAGAGGTTTTGCAGTGTAAGGTTTAGAAGGGAAAATTTTAATCCATACTTTACCGCCACGTTTCATGTAACGAGTCATTGCACGACGAGCAGCTTCGATTTGACGGTTTGTAATCCATGAAGCAGCTTGTGCTTGTAAACCGAATTCACCGAAAGCAACTTCAGTTCCACCTTTAGCACGACCACGCATTTTACCACGATGCTCTCTACGATATTTTACGCGTTTTGGCATTAACATATTATTTTCCTCCTTCCTCAGAAGCTTTCTTTTTTGTAGGAAGGACTTCTCCACGGTAGATCCATACTTTTACGCCTAATTTACCGTATGTTGTATCAGCTTCAACTGCTGCATAGTCAATATCAGCGCGAAGTGTATGAAGTGGAACAGTTCCTTCACTGTAAGATTCTGCACGAGCGATATCAGCTCCGCCAAGACGACCAGAAACCTGTGTTTTAATACCTTTAGCACCTGCACGCATAGCACGTTGAATAACTTGCTTTTGTGCACGACGGAATGATACACGGTTTTCTAATTGACGAGCGATGTTTTCGCCTACTAATTTAGCGTTAAGATCAGCTCTCTTAACTTCTAAAATGTTGATGTGTACACGCTTGCCTGTTAATTGGTTAAGAGCTTTACGAAGTGCTTCAACTTCAGTACCACCTTTACCAATTACCATACCAGGTTTTGCAGTGTGAATTGTAACATTTACACGATTTGCTGCACGTTCGATTTCTACTTTAGCAACAGCAGAATCTTTTAAGCGTACATTAATGTACTCACGGATTTTGATGTCTTCATGTAATAATGTAGCGTAATCTTTCTCAGCGAACCAACGAGATTCCCAGTCACGGATAACACCGACACGAAGACCAATTGGATTAACCTTTTGACCCATCGATTATCCCTCCTTCTTTTCTGATACCACAACTGTAATGTGGCTTGTGCGTTTGTTAATTTGGCTTGCACGACCCATTGCACGTGGACGGAAACGTTTCAACGTTGGACCTTCGTCAACGAAGACTTTTTCAACAACTAGGTTGTTAATGTCCATCTCATAATTGTGCTCTGCATTTGCGATTGCAGATTTTAAAACTTTTTCTACAACTGGAGAAGCAGTTTTTGGTGTGTGGTTAAGGATAGCAATCGCTTCACCCACTTGCTTACCTCGGATTAAGTCTACTACTAAACGAACTTTACGAGGAGCAATACGAACTGTTCTCGCTACTGCTTTAGCTTGCATTGAAGTGCCTCCTCTCATTATCTTCTAGTTTTCTTATCGTCAGCAAGGTGACCTTTATACGTACGAGTTGGTGCGAATTCACCTAACTTATGGCCAACCATATCCTCAGTGATGTACACAGGTACGTGTTTACGACCATCATATACAGCGATTGTGTGTCCGATGAACTGAGGGAAGATTGTTGAACGGCGAGACCAAGTTTTAACAACTTGTTTTTGCTCAGATGCAACTAATTTTTCCATTTTGCTCATTAAGTGATCATCGACAAATGGTCCTTTTTTTAAGCTACGAGCCATTTTGGTGCCTCCCTTCGTGATTGGCGTACGGTTCTAGAAATGAACCGTACTACAATCCCATTATTTTTTACGACGACGAACGATGAATTTGTCAGACGCTTTGTTTTTCTTACGAGTCTTGAATCCAAGAGTTGGTTTACCCCATGGAGACATTGGAGACTTACGTCCGATTGGAGAACGTCCTTCACCACCACCGTGTGGGTGATCAACCGGGTTCATTACAGAACCACGAACTGTTGGGCGTTTACCTAACCAGCGAGAGCGACCTGCTTTACCGATTTTGATAAGTTCGTGTTGTTCGTTACCTACTTGACCGATTGAAGCGCGACAAGCAGATAATACAAGACGTACTTCACCAGAAGTTAAACGTACAAGTACGTATTTACCTTCTTTACCAAGTACTTGAGCAGATGTACCAGCAGAACGAACTAATTGTCCGCCACGACCAGGCTTAAGCTCGATGTTATGAACAACAGTACCTACTGGAATGTTGATTAATGGTAATGCGTTACCGATTTTGATGTCAGCTTCTGGGCCAGACATAACTTCCATACCTACTTCTAAAGATTTAGGAGCAAGAATGTAACGTTTTTCACCGTCAACGTAGTTAATTAATGCGATATTCGCAGAGCGGTTTGGATCGTATTCGATCGTAGCAACGCGTCCTGGAATTCCATCTTTGTTACGCTTAAAGTCGATGATACGGTATTGACGCTTATGTCCGCCACCTTGATGACGTACAGTAATTTTACCTTGGTTATTACGACCAGCCTTCTTGCTTAAAGGAGCAAGTAATGACTTTTCGGGTCTGTCAGTCGTGATTTCAGCGAAATCATTCGTAGTCATATTACGACGACCGTTAGTAGTTGGATTATACTTTTTAATTCCCATCTCAATTTCCCTCCTTCTTTAGTAAGAATTAAACGCCTTGGAAGATTTCGATTTCTTTGCTGTCAGCAGTTAGCTTAACGATTGCTTTACGACGACGGCTAGTAAAACCAGCGTGACGACCAACGCGTTTTGCTTTCGGCTTGTAGTTCATGATGTTCACTTTTTCTACTTTAACACCAAAGATCGCTTCAAGAGCATCTTTAACTTCTGTTTTATTAGATTTAACGTCCACATCGAACGTGTATTTTTTTTCAGCCATCATTTCCATAGAACGTTCAGTGATAACTGGGCGCTTAATGATATCACGAGGATCTCTCATTATGCAAGCACCTCCTCTACTTTTTCCACTGCCGCTTTTGTCATGATTAGCTTATCATGATGAAGCACGTCTAAAACGTTTACGCCATCAGCAGTGATTACTGTTACTCCAGGGATATTGCGAGCAGATAACTCTACAGATTCGTTTGCATCAGCAGTTACGATAAGAGCTTTCTTCTCAACAGTTAATCCTTTAAGTACTGCTAGCATGTCTTTTGTTTTTGGTGCATTTAACACTAGGTCTTCAAGAACTACAATGTTGTTCTCAACTACTTTAGTAGCTAATGCAGATTTGATTGCTAAACGACGAACTTTCTTAGGAAGTTTGTACGCATAGCTTCTTGGTGTAGGTCCGAATACCGTACCACCACCACGCCATTGAGGAGAGCGGATAGACCCTTGACGAGCACGTCCAGTTCCTTTTTGACGCCATGGTTTACGACCACCACCGCGAACTTCAGAGCGAGTTTTTACTTTGTGTGTACCTTGACGTAAAGATGCACGTTGCATCATTACAGCTTCGAAAAGTACAGCTTCATTTGGTTCGATACCGAAAATAGCTTCAGCTAATTCGATTTCACCAACCTGTGAACCAGTTTGGTTATATACAGTAACTTTTGGCATTGGAATTCCTCCTTCCTATTGTGAATTATTTGCTAACCTTCACAGCGCCTTGAACAACTACAAGAGATTTCTTAGCACCTGGAACGTTACCTTTTACTAGTAATAAGTTGCGCTCAGTGTCAACTTGAACGATTTCTAAGTTTTGGATAGTAACTTGGTCTCCACCCATACGTCCAGCAAGTTTTTTGCCTTTGAATACACGGTTCGGAGCAACTGGGCCCATTGAACCTGGACGACGGTGATAGCGAGAACCATGAGACATAGGTCCGCGAGATTGTCCGTGGCGTTTGATAACACCTTGGAAACCTTTACCTTTAGAAATTCCTGTTACGTCAACGATTTCACCTGCAGCGAAAACTTCAACTTTTACCTCTTGACCAACCTCTAATCCGTCCACGTCTGCATCGCGGATTTCGCGAATGAAGCGCTTAGGAGTTGTAGATGCTTTAGCAGTGTGGCCTTGTTCAGGTTTGTTAGTTAACTTTTCACGTTTATCTTCAAATCCTAACTGGATTGCATTGTAGCCATCAGTTTCAGTTGTTTTCTTTTGAAGAACAACGTTTGGATTAGCAGCGATAACTGTTACTGGGATTAACTCACCGTTCTCAGCAAATACTTGAGTCATACCGATCTTTCTTCCTAAGATTCCTTTGGTCATGAGTTACACCTCCTACATTTTTAAGTTATATAATTTATAGTTTGATTTCGATATCTACACCAGACGGTAAGTCTAAACGCATTAATGAATCTACTGTTTGTGGAGTAGGACTCACGATATCGATTAAACGTTTGTGTGTGCGCATTTCGAATTGCTCACGAGAATCTTTGTACTTATGAACAGCACGAAGAATTGTGTAAATAGTCTTCTCAGTTGGTAATGGGATCGGACCAGAAACTGTTGCCCCAGAACGCTTAGCTGTTTCTACAATTTTCTCAGCTGATTGATCAAGAATACGGTGATCATAAGCTTTTAAACGGATACGAATTTTTTCTTTTGCCATTATTTTCCCTCCTTCGTTCGCCTATTTCTAAAATAGACCTTCTCCATGGAAATTTCCCCACACCATGCCATGGCAAAGCGGCCGGGTGTGTCAGCAACCTTCCACTTCATCGCAGTCAAAGACCAACATTGTCTATTATACAATGTTATTCGTCTAGATGCAAGCATCTTTTTGTTTGCATCTGCTTTTCTCTACTTTTGCTATTATACATGGCACTTTAAAGAATTTCAAGTTTTCATCTAACAGAATTCGTTTTACAGTTTCTGGATTATCTTTTGTTGTTTTTATATTACTATAGAAGAAACTCGTCAAAACAAAAAAACACACTCTTCTTCTTTATATAAACACAAACAAAAAACCTAAGGGAAAATCCCTTAGGTTTTTTTATATCAGCTAAGATTACTCAACGATAGTAGCAACTACACCGTAACCTACTGTACGTCCACCTTCACGAATAGAGAATTTAGTTCCCTCTTCGATAGCGATTGGAGCGATAAGTTCGATAGTCATTTCGATGTTGTCACCAGGCATTACCATTTCAGTACCTTCTGGTAATTGGATGATACCAGTTACGTCAGTTGTACGGAAGTAGAACTGAGGACGGTAGTTAGCGAAGAATGGAGTGTGACGTCCACCTTCTTCTTTAGATAATACGAAAACTTCAGCTTTGAATTTAGCGTGTGCTTTTACAGAGCCAGTTTTAGCAAGAACTTGTCCACGTTGGATGTCTTCACGAGCAACCCCACGAAGAAGAGCACCGATGTTGTCTCCAGCTTGAGCTTGGTCAAGAAGTTTACGGAACATTTCTACACCAGTTACAGTTGTAGAAGCATTCTCTTCAGCAAGACCGATGATTTCTACTACGTCACCAACTTTAACGATTCCGCGCTCTACACGACCAGTTGCAACTGTACCACGACCTGTGATAGAGAATACATCCTCGATAGGCATTAAGAATGGTTTGTCAGTTTCACGTTCTGGAGTTGGGATGTAAGCATCAACTTCAGTCATTAATTCAATGATTTTTGCTTCCCAATCAGCTTCTCCTTGAAGAGCTTTAAGAGCAGAACCTTTGATTACAGGAATGTCGTCGCCTGGGAATCCGTATTCAGATAATAGGTCACGAACTTCCATTTCTACTAATTCTAATAATTCTTCGTCGTCTACCATGTCGCATTTGTTTAAGAATACAACGATGTAAGGAACACCTACTTGACGAGAAAGAAGGATGTGCTCACGTGTTTGAGGCATTGGGCCATCAGCAGCAGATACTACTAAGATACCGCCGTCCATTTGAGCAGCACCAGTGATCATGTTTTTAACATAGTCAGCGTGACCTGGGCAGTCAACGTGTGCATAGTGACGAGTTTCAGTTTCGTACTCAACGTGTGCAGTTGAGATTGTGATTCCGCGCTCTCTTTCTTCTGGAGCAGCGTCGATTTGATCGTATCCGCGTGCTTCAGCACCACCAGCTTTTGCAAGAACTGTAGTGATCGCAGCAGTTAATGTAGTTTTACCATGGTCAACGTGGCCGATTGTACCGATGTTAACATGGGGTTTAGAACGTTCGAATTTAGCTTTAGCCATTCTAAATTCCTCCTTAGTTTATATAGGTTATTTTATATTTAGACTAGAAAGCGAAACTTACGTCCCACTTTCTAAGCTTACATAAGTAGTTATACTCGAACAATTGATAAAAATCAATTATTCGCCTTTATTTTTTTTAATAATTTCTTCTGAAACAGACTTCGGTACTTCTTCATAATGATCAAATGTCATTGAGAATGTTCCGCGTCCTTGAGTGTTAGAACGTAATGCTGTCGCATAACCGAACATTTCAGAAAGTGGAACCATAGCGCGAACAACTTGTGCGTTACCGCGAGCTTCCATACCTTCTACACGTCCACGACGAGATGTTACGTCACCCATGATGTCTCCCATGTACTCTTCAGGAATTACAACTTCAACTTTCATCATTGGCTCAAGAATTACTGGGTTACATTTAGAAACCGCAGCTTTAAGTGCCATAGATGCAGCGATTTTGAACGCCATCTCAGATGAATCGACATCATGGTAAGAACCGTCAACTAATGCTGCTTTAATGTCAACTAGTGGGTAACCAGCTAGTACACCATTTTTAAGTGAGTCTTCAAGACCCGCTCCAACAGCTGGGATGTATTCACGTGGAACTACACCGCCGACGATTTTGTTTTCGAATTCAAATCCTTTACCTTCTTCGTTAGGTGCAAACTCAATCCAAACGTGACCGAATTGTCCACGTCCACCAGATTGACGAGCAAACTTACCTTCAACTTTCGCAGCAGCGCGGAAAGTTTCACGGTATGCTACCTGAGGAGCACCAACGTTCGCTTCGACTTTGAATTCACGGCGCATACGGTCAACGATGATATCAAGGTGAAGTTCACCCATACCAGCGATGATAGTTTGGCCAGTTTCTTGGTCAGTGTGAGCACGGAATGTTGGATCTTCTTCAGAAAGCTTAGATAATGCTGTACCCATTTTATCTTGGTCAGCTTTAGATTTTGGTTCGATAGCTACAGAGATAACTGGCTCTGGGAATTCCATAGACTCAAGGATAACAAGGCTCTTCTCGTCACAAAGAGTATCACCAGTAGTAGTATCTTTTAAACCTACAGCAGCAGCGATATCACCAGCGTAAACTGTTGAAATCTCTTCACGGCTGTTAGCGTGCATTTGTAGGATACGTCCTACACGCTCACGCTTACCTTTAGTTGAGTTTTTCACGTATGATCCAGAGTTTAACACACCAGAGTACACACGGAAGAACGTTAACTTACCAACATAAGGGTCAGTCATGATTTTGAATGCTAAAGCTGCGAATGGTTCTTCATCGCTAGACTTACGTTCTACTTCTTCATCTGTATCCGGAAGAGTACCTTTAATAGCAGGTACATCTAATGGAGATGGTAGGTAGTCGATAACTGCGTCTAACAGAATTTGAACACCTTTGTTTTTGAATGCAGAACCACAGATTACTGGGAAGAATTCTACAGAAGTTGTAGCCTTACGGATACCAGCTTTAAGCTCTTCTACAGTGATTTCTTCACCTTCTAGGTACTTCATCATCATTTCTTCATCAAGCTCAGCTACCGCTTCAATAAGCTTTCCACGGTATTCTTCAGCTAGTTCTTTGTGCTCTTCAGGAATTTCGACACGCTCGATGTCTGTTCCTAAATCGTTACCGTACATGTAAGCACACTCTTCAACAAGGTCAATGATACCATTGAACTCATCTTCAGCACCGATTGGTAACTGAATTGGATGTGCGTTTGCTTGTAAACGATCGTGGATTGTTCCTACAGAGTATAAGAAATCTGCACCGATCTTATCCATTTTGTTAACGAATACGATACGAGGTACACCGTAAGTAGTAGCCTGACGCCAAACAGTTTCTGTTTGTGGTTCTACACCAGATTGTGCATCAAGTACTGCTACCGCACCATCAAGTACGCGTAAAGAACGTTCTACTTCTACTGTGAAGTCTACGTGTCCTGGAGTATCAATGATGTTTACACGGTGACCTTTCCATTGAGCTGTAGTTGCAGCAGAAGTAATTGTGATACCACGCTCTTGCTCTTGCTCCATCCAGTCCATCTGAGATGCACCTTCATGAGTTTCACCGATTTTATGAATACGTCCTGTGTAATACAGAATACGCTCAGTTGCTGTTGTTTTACCAGCATCGATGTGAGCCATGATACCAATATTACGAGTGTTTTCTAAAGAGAACTCTCTTGTCATTTGGTGTCTTGCTCCTTCCATATATGGATTGGATTTTTTATTTTAAGTAGCAAAAAAGCCACTTTATATTGTTACATATGCCAGTGTCCAGTACCCTCATTATGTAAAACGAGCGCCCAACGAAAGGGAGAGGCATTCTCCCTCTCCACACTTCCATAAGCGACAAATAAAGCGGTTTATGCATACATTTATTTTACGTTGAATCCTACCAACGGTAATGAGCAAATGCTTTGTTAGCTTCTGCCATTTTATGAGTGTCTTCACGTTTCTTAACAGATGCACCAGCGTTGTTAGCTGCATCTAGGATTTCGTAAGCTAGACGCTCTTCCATAGTTTTTTCACCACGAAGACGAGCATAGTTTACTAACCAGCGAAGACCTAAAGTTGTACGGCGTTCTGGACGAACCTCAACTGGAACTTGGTAGTTAGCACCACCAACACGACGAGCGCGTACTTCAAGAACAGGCATGATGTTCTTAAGAGCTTGCTCGAATACTTCCATTGGTTCTTTATCTGAACGTTCACGAACGATATCGAAAGCGTTATAAAGAATTGTTTGAGATTTACCTTTTTTACCGTCAACCATCATTTTGTTGATAAGGCGTGTTACTAGCTTAGAATTGTACATTGGATCTGGTAACACGTCACGTTTCGCAACAGGTCCTTTACGAGGCATATTGAGTTCCTCCTTTCATTATAAGTTTATTATTTTTTAGCAGGTTTTGGTCGCTTAGTACCATATTTAGAACGTCCTTGCATACGTTTGTCAACACCAGCTGTATCAAGCGCTCCACGAACGATGTGGTAACGTACCCCTGGTAAATCCTTTACTCGACCACCGCGAATTAATACTACGCTATGCTCTTGTAAGTTATGACCGATACCTGGGATGTAAGCTGTAACTTCAATACCGTTTGTTAAACGTACACGAGCGTATTTACGTAACGCTGAGTTAGGTTTCTTTGGAGTCATTGTACCAACACGAGTACATACACCACGTTTTTGAGGTGCAGAGATATCAGTTGATTTTTTCTTTAAAGAGTTAAATCCTTTGTTTAACGCAGGTGATTTAGATTTCCATACTTTATCAGTACGACCATTTCTCACTAATTGGTTAATAGTAGGCATTTGATTATCCTCCCTTCGCATGTTTGTATGACCACATATCCAGGTGGTTCATTATTAGTTGAAAACAAAGTTTTTGCAAGGAAGAGCAAATGCTCTCTCCTCACAAAAACAGTTTTAACTTATTATTCCTATTGCTGAAGCTCCCACTTGAATCCCCGAAACTTTTCCAAGCTTACGAACTGATTCAACCTTTGTTATGGGTATGTTATGTTGCAAAGCAGTGCGAATGATAACATGGGTTAACCGCACATCAGCATCTTCTGCAATAACAACTTCTTTAACTATACCATTTTTGATTGCTTCCAATGTGCGTTTATGACCAACGACTACATTTTCAGCATTTGACACTTTTTGATAAGACATATAAATATCCTCCAAAGCATCGTTCAGGAGCAACCTTGATTATAGTAACATTTTGACTCATACAATGTCAACTAGGATTAGATGTTTTTATACAAAATTTACGACGGAAAATTTTACTGTTCCACATAAATCTCATCGTTTTCTACATTCATGTTATCTTGTGTTGTTTTTACAAGATCCACTTTGCGATAACGATTCATACCTGTTCCAGCAGGAACAAGTTTACCGATAATAACGTTCTCTTTCAATCCTAGAAGCTCATCACGTTTACCTTTAATTGCTGCATCAGTTAAGACACGAGTTGTTTCTTGGAATGATGCTGCAGATAAGAATGAATCAGTTTCAAGTGAAGCTTTTGTAATACCAAGTAGAACAGGTCTAGCTGTCGCTGGTTGTTTACCTTTCAGTAACACCTTCGCATTCGCATCAGTAAACTGATGGATATCTAGTAATGTTCCTGGTAATACGTCTGTTTCACCTGCATCACTTACACGAACTTTACGTAGCATTTGACGTACCATTACCTCTACGTGTTTGTCACCAATTTCTACCCCTTGCATACGGTATACTTTTTGAACTTCACGTAATAAGTATTCTTGAACTGCTGTAATGTCCGTTACTTTTAGTAATTCTTTCGGATCAATAGAACCTTCTGTTAACTCTTTACCGTGGCTAATTGGCTGTCCTGGAGTTACTTTCAGACGAGCACCGTAAGGAATAGCATACGTACGAGCTTCAACTTCACCCTGTACAACTACTTCTTGGCGATCTTTAACATCGTTGATCGCTGCGATAACACCGTCGATTTCACTGATAACTGCCTGACCTTTCGGATTACGAGCTTCGAAGATCTCTTGGATACGAGGTAAACCTTGAGTGATATCATCTCCGGCAACCCCACCTGTATGGAATGTACGCATCGTTAACTGTGTACCTGGCTCACCGATAGATTGAGCTGCGATAATACCTACCGCTTCTCCTACTTCTACGTCTGTACCAGTTGCTAAGTTACGACCGTAACACTTCTTACATACACCATGGCGAGTGTTACACGTAAACGCTGAACGAATATTTACAGTTTCAACACCCGAATTTTCAACGATATGAGCGATATCTTCAGTAATTAATTGGTTTTCACTAACTAATACTTCACCTGTTTCAGGATGTTTTACAGTTTTTCTTGCAAAACGTCCAACAAGACGATCATATAATGACTCAATTACTTCATTACCCTCTTTAATCGCACCAATTAATAGACCACGATCTGTTCCACAATCATCTTCACGGACAATTACATCTTGTGCAACGTCTACAAGACGACGTGTTAAGTAACCAGAATCGGCAGTTTTAAGTGCTGTATCGGCAAGACCTTTACGCGCACCATGCGTAGAGATGAAGTACTCAAGTACTGTTAAACCTTCACGGAAACTCGATTTGATTGGAAGTTCGATGATACGCCCAGATGGATTGGCCATCAGACCACGCATACCAGCAAGCTGAGTAAAGTTAGATGCGTTACCACGGGCACCTGAGTCACTCATCATGAAGATTGGATTGCGTTTATTCAAGGATTTCATCAGTTTTCCTTGGATAACATCTTTTGCATTACTCCAAATAGAGATAACGCGATCGTAACGTTCTTCTTCCGTGATTAAACCGCGACGGAATTGTTTAATTACATTATCTACTTTTGCTTGTGCTTCGTGGAGAATTTCATCTTTTTCGCCTAATACAAGAATGTCAGATACCCCAACTGTAATACCAGCTTTTGTAGAGTACTTGAACCCTAAGTTTTTCATACGGTCAAGCATGCGAGACGTTTCTGTAATTTGGAAACGTTTGAACACTTCCGCAATGATGTTACCAAGGATCTTCTTGCTAAATGGCGCCACTTCTTCGCGACTAGCAATAATTTCTTTAATGTTCGCACCTTTTTCAACGAAATATTCCGCTGGTGTTTCTTTTTCAAGGTTTGAGTTTGTCGGTTCATTAATATAAGGGAACGACTCTGGTAAGATTTCGTTAAATATTAATTTACCAACTGTTGTTAATAGAAGCTTACCTTTTTGCTCTTCAGTAAACGTTACGTTATTTACTGAACTTGCAGCAACTGCAACACGTGTGTGCAGATGTACATATCCATTTTGATATGCAAGTATTGCTTCGTTTGCATCTTTGAAGACCATACCTTCACCGATTGCGCCTTCACGCTCAAGTGTTAAGTAGTAGTTACCTAATACCATATCCTGAGATGGAGTAACAACTGGTTTTCCGTCTTTTGGATTCAAGATGTTTTGTGCCGCTAACATAAGAATACGAGCTTCTGCTTGTGCCTCTGATGATAACGGAACGTGAACCGCCATTTGGTCACCGTCAAAGTCCGCGTTGTATGCAGTACATACAAGTGGGTGAAGACGAATTGCGCGACCTTCTACTAATGTAGGTTCAAACGCCTGGATACCAAGACGGTGAAGTGTTGGTGCGCGATTTAGAAGTACTGGATGTTCTTTAATCACAGATTCTAAAACGTCCCAAACTTCAGGGTGTACACGCTCAATTTTACGTTTCGCACTCTTAATGTTGTGTGCTAACCCTTTTCCAACTAATTCTTTCATAACAAAAGGTTTGAACAGTTCAAGCGCCATTTCTTTCGGTAATCCACATTGGTACATCTTTAAGTTCGGTCCTACAACGATTACAGAACGACCAGAGTAGTCAACACGTTTACCTAATAAGTTTTGACGGAAACGTCCTTGTTTACCTTTAAGCATGTGAGATAGTGATTTTAATGGACGGTTACCTGGTCCAGTTACTGGACGGCCACGACGACCATTATCAATTAATGCATCTACAGCTTCTTGTAACATACGTTTTTCGTTTTGAACGATGATGCTTGGAGCACCTAGGTCCAATAGACGTTTTAAACGGTTGTTACGGTTAATTACACGACGATATAAGTCGTTTAAGTCAGAAGTAGCAAAACGTCCACCATCTAACTGTACCATTGGGCGTAGTTCTGGTGGGATAACTGGTAGAACATCTAAGATCATCCAAGATGGTTCATTTCCAGAGTTACGGAATGCTTCTAATACTTCTAGACGTTTAATAGCACGAGTACGGCGTTGTCCTTGTGCTGTTTTTAATTCTTCTTTTAAGAAGTCTACTTCTTTATCTAAATCAATGTCTTGTAGTAGCTTTTTAATCGCTTCTGCACCCATAGCAGCTTGGAATGTGCTACCATATCGATCACGATATGCACGGTATTCTTTTTCAGAAAGTAATTGCTTCTTATCAAGTGGTGTATCTCCACTTTCTGTTACAACATAAGAAGCGAAATAAATTACTTCTTCAAGCGCGCGAGGGGACATGTCTAAGACAAGTCCCATGCGGCTCGGGATACCTTTGAAATACCAAATATGAGATACAGGAGCAGCTAATTCAATATGACCCATACGTTCACGACGTACTTTTGCACGCGTTACTTCAACGCCACATCGATCACAAACTACACCTTTATAACGTACACGTTTGTATTTTCCGCAATGACATTCCCAGTCCTTTTGTGGTCCGAAAATACGCTCACAGAACAAGCCATCTTTTTCAGGCTTTAACGTACGATAGTTAATAGTTTCTGGTTTCTTAACTTCACCGTATGACCAAGAACGAATCTTGTCAGGTGAAGCAAGTCCAATCTTCATATATTCAAAGTTATTTACATCTATCAAGGGGCCTACCTCCCTTTTAGTCTACAGGTTATCCCAATTATTCCTTAGTTGTCTCAACTTCGACATTCAATTTATCTGCTGATTGATGATCATCGTCATCTTCTGTATCACGCATTTCAATTTCTGTATCGTCGCTAGACATCATTTTAACGTCCATACCTAAACTTTGCAGCTCTTTAATCAATACTTTGAATGATTCAGGAACGCCTGGTTCTGGAACATTTTCGCCTTTAACAATTGCTTCATAAGTCTTAACACGTCCAACAACATCATCAGACTTCACTGTTAAGATTTCTTGAAGAGTATAAGCAGCACCGTAAGCTTCAAGTGCCCAAACCTCCATCTCACCGAAACGCTGTCCACCGAACTGAGCTTTACCTCCAAGAGGTTGCTGCGTTACAAGTGAGTATGGTCCAGTAGAACGAGCATGAAGTTTATCGTCAACCATGTGCGCAAGTTTGATCATATACATGACACCAACAGATACGCGGTTATCGAATGGTTCACCAGTACGTCCGTCATACAGGATTGTTTTCGCGTCATTTGCCATACCAGCTTCTTCAATTGTGCCCCAAACATCTTCCTCACGAGCACCATCGAATACTGGTGTTGCAATGTGAATGCCCAGGTATCTTGCTGCCATACCAAGATGAAGCTCTAATACCTGACCGATATTCATACGAGATGGTACCCCTAATGGGTTTAACATGATATCGATTGGCGTACCGTCTGGTAAGTAAGGCATATCTTCTTCTGGTAAAATACGAGAAATAACACCTTTGTTACCGTGACGTCCGGCCATCTTGTCACCTTCAGAAATTTTACGTTTTTGAACGATATATGCACGTACAAGTTGATTCACGCCTGGTGGCAATTCATCGCCATCTTCACGGTTGAATACTTTTACGTCTAAGATAATACCGCCACCACCGTGTGGTACACGTAGTGATGTATCACGTACTTCACGCGCTTTTTCTCCAAAGATAGCATGTAATAGACGTTCTTCAGCTGTTAATTCTGTTACACCTTTAGGTGTTACTTTACCAACAAGTAAATCTCCATCTTTTACTTCAGCACCAACGCGAATGATACCGCGCTCGTCAAGGTTACGTAATGCGTCTTCCCCAACATTTGGAATGTCACGTGTAATTTCTTCTGGTCCAAGCTTCGTATCACGAGCTTCTGATTCATATTCTTCAATATGAATAGAAGTGTACACATCATCTTTTACAAGGCGCTCACTCATGATGATCGCATCCTCGTAGTTATAACCGTCCCAAGTCATGAAGCCAACAAGCACGTTACGTCCAAGTGCTAGTTCACCTAATTCCATAGAAGGACCATCCGCAAGGATTTCACCTTTTACAACTTCATTTCCAACACTTACGATTGGACGTTGGTTGTAACAAGTTCCTTGGTTAGAACGAATGAATTTTTGCATTTTGTAGCGATCTAAGTCGCCTTTTACTGTTTGACCGTCAACTTCTACATAGCGACGTACCCAAACTTCACGTGCTTCTACGCGCTCAACAACACCAGGATGTTTACAGATTACTGCAGCACCTGAGTCTTTTGCTGATACGTACTCCATACCTGTACCTACAATCGGAGATTCCGGATTCATTAACGGAACCGCCTGACGTTGCATGTTCGCTCCCATAAGTGCGCGGTTAGAGTCATCGTTTTCTAAGAACGGAATACAAGCTGTCGCTGCCGACACTACTTGTTTTGGAGATACATCCATGTAGTCGATGCGTTCTCTATTTGTGACAATGTTTTCACCACGGAAACGAGCTACGATATCTTCACTTAGGAATTCACCTTCATCAGATAATTTCATATTCGCTTGGGCTACAACATAGTTATCTTCTTCATCTGCTGTTAAATAATCAACATGCCCTGTTACAAGACCAGTTTCTGGGTCAACACGACGATATGGTGTTTCAATGAAACCAAACTCATTTACTTTCGCGAACGAAGATAATGAGTTAATCAAACCGATGTTTGGTCCCTCTGGTGTTTCAATCGGACACATACGACCGTAGTGGGAGTAATGAACGTCACGTACTTCAAAGCCTGCGCGCTCACGCGTTAAACCACCAGGTCCTAATGCAGATAGTCTTCGTTTGTGAGTTAACTCTGCTAATGGATTTGTTTGGTCCATGAACTGAGATAACTGAGAACTTCCGAAGAACTCTTTAATAGATGCAATAACAGGACGAATATTAATTAGCGCCTGTGGTGTAATTGCATTTGTATCTTGGATCGACATTCTCTCACGAACAACACGTTCCATACGAGAAAGACCGATACGGAATTGATTTTGTAATAGTTCTCCAACAGAACGCAGACGACGGTTTCCTAAATGGTCAATATCATCTGTATCCCCTACTTTGTATAGTAGGTTGAAGAAGTAACTGATAGAAGCAAGGATATCACCTGGTGTGATGTGTTTCACATCACGAGTAATATTTGCATTACCAATTACATTAATTACACGTTCGCCTTCCGACTCAGGAGCATAAATCTTAATAGATTGCAGCTCAACATCGCCTTCTACCACTCCACCCATTGGTTTCGCTGTTTTGAATCCAATGTTTTTCTCTAAGTAAGGTAAAATGCGATCAAGTGTACGACGATCTAAGATTGTTCCTTCTGCCGCTAAAATTTCACCAGTTTCTGGATCCACTAATGTTTCAGCTAAACGTTGATTAAACAATCTGTTTTTAATGTGTAACTTCTTGTTGATCTTATAGCGACCTACATTTGCTAAATCGTAGCGCTTTGGATCGAAGAAACGAGACACAAGTAAGCTCTTAGCATTTTCTACTGTTGGTGGTTCACCAGGACGTAGACGCTCATAAATTTCAAGCAATGCTTTTTCTGTACTATCTGTGTTGTCTTTTTCTAATGTGTTGCTTAAGTATTCGTTATCACCTAAAAGCTCGGTGATTTCTTGATCAGAGCCAAACCCTAATGCGCGTAACAAAACAGTTACAGGAAGTTTACGCGTACGGTCAATACGCACATATACAACATCCTTAGCATCTGTCTCATACTCTAACCAAGCTCCGCGGTTTGGAATTACAGTAGCAGTAAAACCACGTTTTCCGTTTTTATCCACTTTGCCACTATAGTATACGCTTGGAGAGCGAACTAACTGGGAAACGATAACACGTTCTGCACCGTTAATTACGAATGTTCCAGTCTCTGTCATGAGTGGGAAATCTCCCATGAACACATCTTGTTCTTTTACTTCACCAGTTTCCTTGTTGATTAGACGCACTTTTACACGAAGTGGTGCTGCATACGTCACATCACGCTCTTTGCATTCGTCTACAGAGTATTTAGGTTCACCTAAGCTGTAGTCGATAAATTCAAGCGATAGATTTCCCGTAAAGTCTTCAATCGGAGAAATGTCTTGGAACATTTCTCGCAAACCCTCATCAAGAAACCACTGATAAGAAGAGGTTTGAATTTCGATAAGATTTGGTAACTCTAATACTTCACTAATACGGGCATAACTTCTTCGTTGGCGGTGGCGTCCGTATTGAACTAGTTGACCTGTCAACTGCTTCACCCCTCAAATCATGAGTATTATAAATGCACAAAAAAATTTGTGCAAAATCACAAATAAATACAACTACTGCTATTAGCGTAGTCTTTTTCTCTTAAAGATAAATACGTTGAGTCTTTCTACCTGCTCAAAAAAGAAAAATGGCTTCTATAAGAAAACCATCATTCTGTTTCATAATCTGCTGATTTTACTATCTTTTCCAAGAGAAACAAAAATATACATCTTTCTCAACGCAGAAAATCATATATTGGCATTGTATAATGTTAACATAGCCAAAAATAACCGTCAACGTTTTTTTGATTTTATGATATAATATCCTTTTTTCTTTTCTACAATCTCAACTTCAGAAAATACTTCTTCTAGTTTTTTCAGCGCAGATGGTGCACCTTGCTTCTTTTGAATAACAATCCAAAGTTCTCCACCTGGAACTAAATACTCCACAGCTTTTTCTAAAATCTCATGTACGATATCCTTACCCGCACGAATTGGAGGGTTAGATAGAATAGCAGCATACTCGCCATCTACATTTTCATAGACGCTACTTTGAAAAATACGTATATTCTCGATTCTGTTATTAGCGGCATTTTCTTTCGCAAGCCCAAGCGCCCTTTCATTCACATCCACCATGTGAACTTCACAACCTTGAAACTCTTTCGCTAACGACAAACCAATAGGACCGTATCCACAACCTACGTCTAATATATCACCTTTAATATCCGGCATTTGAAACGCTTCAATTAAAAGACGAGAACCAAAGTCCACCTCGTTTTTCGAAAACACCCCATGGTCAGATAAAAAAGTAAATTGAGATCCACGAAGTGGAAATTCCCATCGTTTACGATCACTTTTACTAGAAGGGTCGTTAGAAAAATAATGGTCTGCCATATGGCCACCTCTTTTCTTTACAGTTAAAAAAAAAGCTCGCATGAGAGCGAGCTTTTTTTAAAGCATCAAAAGTTAATTACTTAACTTCTACAGCAGCGCCAACTTCTTCAAGTTTAGCTTTCATTTCTTCAGCTTCCTCTTTAGAAACGCCTTCTTTGATTGCTTTTGGAGTGTTGTCAACTAATTCTTTAGCTTCTTTTAAGCCAAGACCAGTGATTTCACGTACAGCTTTGATAACTTTGATTTTTTGAGCGCCAGCACTTGCAAGTACTACGTCAAACTCAGTTTTTTCAGCAGCAGCTTCACCAGCGCCACCAGCTACAGCTACAGGAGCAGCAGCAGTTACGCCGAATTCTTCCTCGATAGCTTTTACTAAGTCGTTAAGTTCTAATACAGTCATAGATTTAACTGCTTCAATGATTTGTTCTTTAGTCATTGTAAATATCCTCCCTTAAATAGGTTTGTATTGTTTTATAGATAACAAGTAATTATCTTTTAAAAAATTAAGCGCCTTGCTCTTCCTTTTGTTCTGCAACTGCTTTAGTAGCAAGTGCAAGGTTACGGATTGGAGCTTGAAGAACGCTAAGAAGCATAGAAAGTAAGCCTTCACGTGATGGAAGAGTAGCGATTGCTTTAACCTCATCAAGTGTTACAAGTTTACCTTCGATTACGCCTGCTTTAATTTCTAAAGCTTCATGTTTTGTAGCGAAGTCGTTTAATACTTTCGCAGGAGCAACTACATCCTCGTTACTGAACGCGATTGCGTTTGGTCCTGTTAAGAATTCGTTTAACTCAGCCATTTCAGCAGATTCTGCAGCACGACGAGTTAGAGAGTTTTTGTAAACTTTGAACTCAACGCCAGCTTCACGTAATTGCTTACGTAATTCTGTTGCTTCAGAAACTGTTAAACCACGGTAGTCAACAACAATTGTAGATTTACTAGCACGAAGTTTGTCCGCGATTTCAGTTACAACTTGTTGTTTAGTTTCGATTACTTTGCTCATGTTATTACACCTCCTGTAGATTATATAGAAGATGTACCGAAAGTGCACTAAAAACCTCCATGCCCAACTTGTAGACATGGAGGCATATAGTCACAGAAAAAAATTCCGTTTCGTATATTAACACCTAGGTAGGAAATTAAGTCTATTGACACCTACTGTCTACGGTACACTATTTAAATTCACAACATAAATGATTATATTAAATCTTCTTTATGAAGTCAACTTCCAATTTTTACGCTAATGTAGAAACGTCTACGCGTACGCCAGGTCCCATTGTAGAAGCAACTGTTACGTTCTTCATGTAAGTACCTTTTGCAGCAGATGGCTTAACTTTTAATAAAGTGTCAGCGATTGTTTTGAAGTTTTCTACTAATTTAGCATCTTCGAAAGATACTTTACCGATTGGAACATGGATGTTACCAGCTTTATCAACGCGGTATTCAACTTTACCAGCTTTGATTTCGTTAACAGCTTTAGTTACATCGAAAGTAACTGTTCCAGTTTTAGGGTTTGGCATTAAACCTTTAGGTCCTAATACGCGACCAAGTTTACCAACTTCACCCATCATGTCAGGAGTTGCTACTACTACATCGAAATCGAACCAACCTTGTTGGATTTTACCGATGTAATCAGTATCGCCTACGAAGTCAGCGCCAGCAGCTTCAGCTTCTTTAGCTTTTTCACCTTTAGCGAACACTAATACACGTTGTACTTTACCAGTACCGTGTGGAAGAACAACTGCACCACGGATTTGTTGGTCAGCTTTCTTAGGGTCAACACCTAAACGGAATGCAGCTTCTACAGTTGCATCAAATTTAGCTGTGTTTGTTTTCTTTACTAATTCTACTGCTTCTGTTGCAGAGTAAGCAGATGCACGATCAACAAGCTTTGCAGCTTCTACGTACTTTTTACCTCTTTTAGCCATTTTTATTTCCTCCTCGAATGTGGTTTTAGCGGAATAACCTCCCACGTTTACGCCTGTTTTCAGGTATAACCTGAGGATGAGCGCCATCCATTTATTTAAAAACAATAATCATTTACGATAATAAAGGTTGCGAATTGGAATTCCAGACCCGCAACCTTTTTTAAAAACAAATCGAATTAGTCTTCGATAACGATGCCCATACTGCGTGCAGTACCTTCAACCATACGCATTGCAGCTTCTACGCTAGCAGCGTTTAGGTCAGGCATTTTAGTTTCAGCGATTTCGCGTACTTTATCACGCTTAACAGTTGCCACTTTATTACGGTTTGGTTCACCAGAACCAGACTCAATACCAGCTACTTTCTTAAGAAGAACAGCAGCAGGAGGAGTTTTAGTAATGAAAGTGAATGAACGGTCCTCAAATACCGTAATTTCAACAGGGATGATAAGACCAGCTTGATCTGCTGTACGAGCGTTAAACTCTTTACAGAAGCCCATGATGTTAACACCTGCTTGTCCTAATGCTGGACCAACTGGTGGAGCTGGGTTAGCTTTACCTGCAGGAATTTGAAGCTTTACCATTTTAATTACCTTTTTAGCCACGAGACACACCTCCTTAAGTCCGTGATGTGGTCAATTGGACAGTGATTTGCCCTCCCACGTCATATTTTATCTGTAAGGATAAAATCTTTCAAAAAACGTCTCCGATAACGAAGACGTACTGACTTAAAAGATATTATCACTTTTTACAATTCATTTCAAGTTTCATTTTATAATTTTTCAATTTGATGGAAGTCAAGTTCAACTGGAGTCTCGCGACCAAACATGTCCACAAGTACGCTAACCTTTTTCTTCTCCACATCAATTTCTTCAATAGCACCTGTATAATCTGCGAATGGCCCCTCATTTACACGTACTGTCTCATGAAGTTCAAAGTCGAAATCAACCACTTCGTTGTCCATTCCCATATGTTTCATAATGGTAACAACTTCCTCTTCTAATAGAGGTGATGGTTTAGATCCAGAACCAGAAGAACCAACGAACCCAGTTACACCCGGCGTGTTACGTACAACATACCAAGAATCATCAGTCATGATTAATTCTACTAATACATAACCTGGGAACACTTTTCTTTTCATTAATTTTTCTTTTCCGTTTTTCATTTCTACTTCTACTTCTTCCGGGACAACAACACGGAAAATTTTATCTTGCATACCCATTGATTCTACACGCTTCTCTAGGTTTGCTTTTACTTTATTTTCATATCCAGAATAAGTATGGACAACATACCAACTTTTTTCCATTCATTTAGGACGAGCGTCCTTCCCTCCCTGACGTACATTTTTTTGCGCAAATGAAAAAACCCGTTCACCGGGCTTTTACACAGTTCTTATAAATAACATTATATCATGGATAAGTGCTTCTTATTCAAGAATTAACCAAGAATTAACCGAATTAAAGAAGAAATGCCCATATCAACTACTGCGAAGAAAATCGCAAAGAACACAACTGTAGCAACAACAGTCGCTGTTGAGCGGAGTAATTCATCTTTTTTAGGCCAACTTACTTTTTTCATTTCGCGACCTACATCGCCGAAAAAGTTCGTTAAACGCATCTGCGGGACCTCCAGTGTATTATTTCAATTATTTATTTTGTTTCCTTGTGAACTGTATGCTGATTGCATGTTTTACAAAACTTTTTTATTTCAAGTCGCTCTATTGAGCTCGTATCTTTCATAGTAGAGTAGTTTCGATTTTTACACTCTTCACATGAGAGTACAACTTTTTTCCTCATTAGTTACACCAACCTTGTAACATTATGTCCCTAAAAATGTATCATACAATAAAAGACAATGTCAATGACATGCATTTTGTACTGTCTACAAAAGAAAACAGGTGATTTATTTTACACCTGTTGCACTTGTTATTTGTTATGAATTTAAAGTTGTACTTTCTCGCATTTCCATATATCGTTCCAATTTCCTCTTCACCCGCTGTAAAGCGTTATCAATAGATTTCACATGTCTGTTTAACTGTTCTGAAATCTCTTGATAAGAACGCCCATCTAGATATAAAGAAAGTACTTTTCTTTCTAAATCGCTTAATAATTCTGATATTTTTGATTCTATGTCTGTATATTCTTCTTGGCTAATAATCATCTCTTCAGGATCAGTTACCTTCGCTTCAGAAATAACATCCAATAATGTTCGATCAGATTCCTCATCGTAAATCGGCTTATCTAAAGACACATACGAATTTAAGGGAATATGTTTTTGCCTTGTTGCCGTTTTAATAGCGGTAATAATTTGTCGAGTGATACACAGTTCAGCAAATGCTTTGAATGAAGACAGCTTGTCCTCTTTATAATCACGAATTGCTTTAAACAATCCTATCATACCTTCTTGAACAATATCTTCTCGATCGGCACCCACTAAAAAGTAAGATCTTGATTTCGCGCGAACAAAGTTCTTATATTTGTGAATTAAATATTCTAGAGCGTCAGTATTACCTTTTCGAACTAACTCAACGATTGCCTCATCCTCTAAATCACGAAATGTAACGTCGCCTACACTTACGAAGCCTGCTTCCACCTTGATCCCTCCGACCGCTATTTATTTAGCAATATTATACAGTAAAAAGACAAAGAGCGTCAATGCTTCAACGCTCTCCTCTTCTTAATTTTTCTAATTTTTCTGTAATATCTTTACTAAATATCTTTCGCATGGCGGGTTGCTGTTCTTTCGTGTCTTTTGTACGCCTTCTTACTTGTTGCTCCATTGCCTGTACTTCCAACTCTAATTCACGCGCAGATTTCCGAAGGGCACCTTGCGCAAATATAACCCATTGTTCCGTGTAATCAGAAGTCGCAACATATATTCGTGTATTTATATTTCTAAGCTCTATCGCAAGTTGCTCTATCTTTTCGTCTGCAGTTTGATTCTTTCGTGTGAATATTACTTCCACACGAGATTGTTTCATCTTTTTTTCAATACCATGTACTGTATAGGCATCAAAGACTATCATCACTTTTGTACCTGTATAACCTTGATAATCCGCCATCTTATCAATAAGTGCATCTCTTGATGATTGTAAATCTACATCCCGCAGTTTCTTCAAATCTCCCCAAGCTCCGATAATGTTGTAACCGTCAACGATTAAAATATCGTTCATCTTTTATTTACCAATTTCGTGACGTTTACGATATACCTCATACATTAACAAACTTGCGGCTACGGAAGCATTTAAGGATGTAACTTTACCAACCATCGGTAGAGTGATTAGGAAATCACACTTTTCACCAATAATACGACTCATACCTTTTCCTTCACTACCAATTACTAACCCAATTGGCATTTTACCATCTAAATTACGGTAATCCGTTTTCCCTTTGGCATCTGTACCAGCAATCCAAAGTCCACGTTCTTTTAATTCATCAATTGTACGGGATAAGTTCGTTACGCGCGCAACAGGAATGTATTCAATCGCTCCTGTTGATGCTTTCGCAACTGACGCTGTAAGCCCCACAGCCCTTCTCTTTGGAATAATAATTCCATGAGCTCCTGTCGCATCAGCAGTACGCATAATAGAACCTAGGTTATGCGGATCTTCAATCTCATCTAAAATTAAGAAGAATGGATCTTCATTACGTTTTTCTGCCACTTTAAATAACTCTTCTAACTCCGCATACTGATATGCAGCTACTTGAGCAATTACACCTTGATGATTACCCTCAACTAATTGATCTAACTTTTTCTTTGGTGCATGTTGTAAAATAACCTTATTTTCTTTCGCTAACGCTAGTACAATCTGTACTTGTCCTTTGGCAGCACCTTCTGCGATCCAAATTTTATTTATATCTCTCCCTGATCGTAACGCCTCAATTACAGGGTTACGTCCGATAATATATTCACTACTCATGATGATGTGCCCCCTTCCTTTTCTTCTAAAACTGCAATAGCCTTATATACAATTTCGTCTAATCTTTCACGGTTATTTAATAAATGATGATAACCAATTAGCGCTTCAAAGGCTGTACTATGTCGATATGTTTGTACATCCGTATTTTTTGGAACTGTACCTGAATTTGCATTACGTCCTCTTCTTAATACCGCCTCTTCTTCCTCTGTCAAAAACGCCGTCTCTAATAAATGATAAACAACTTTCGCCTGTGCTTTTGCTGAAACAAAGCTCGTCCCTAATCGATGTAATTGATTAGGGCGAACTTTCCCTTTTTGAAGTAGGTGATAGCGGATATATTGTTCATATACCGCATCACCCATGTATGCTAACGCTAAGCTGTTTAATTGCTTTGCATCAATCATTCTTATCCTCTTTTCCATCTTGTACCTTGAGCGGTATCTTCTAAAATAATATTACGGTCTTTTAAGTCATCGCGAATTTGATCTGATAATGCAAAATCACGATTTTTACGAGCTTCAATGCGTTTTTGAATAAGTGCCTCAATTTCTTCATCAAGCAACTCTTCTTGCGCTAATTCTAACCCTAAAATATCAAATAATGTTTCAAGTTGTTTTACGTATGCTTCAATTACCACTGTAGACGTATGTTCTTCCAGTAAATATTGATTCGCATGATTTGCCACATTATATAACTCAGTGATTGCATTAGCAGTGTTGAAGTCATCATTCATCGCTTCTTCAAATGCAGTCTGGAATTTTTCCAGTTCCGCTAACCATTTCTCATTATGGTCTGTTAAATCAGTACTACTTTCCATACGGTGTTTTAAGTTACCGTAAGCCGTCTTAATTCTTTCCAGTCCGTTATTTGTGCTTTGTAATAACTCTTCACTGAAATTAATTGGATGACGGTAATGTACCGATAGCATAAAGAATCTAATTAACTGCGGATTATATTGCTTAATGATATCGTGAACTAAAATAAAGTTCCCCAATGACTTAGACATCTTCTCATTATTAATATTAATATATCCATTGTGCATCCAGTAACGTGCAAATGTTTTTCCAGTTAACGCCTCAGACTGCGCAATTTCATTCTCATGATGAGGAAATGCTAAGTCTTGACCACCAGCATGAATATCGATTGTATCTCCTAAGTATTTACGTGCCATTGCCGAGCATTCAATATGCCAGCCTGGACGACCTTTCCCCCAAGGGCTTTCCCAGAAGATTTCTCCTTCTTTAGCATCTTTCCATAAAGCAAAATCAAGAGGGTCTTGTTTCTTTTCTCCTACTTCAATACGCGCACCGTGACGTAAGTCTGCGATTGGTTGATGCGATAATTTACCGTATCCTTCGAATTCCTTCGTTCTAAAGTACACATCACCTTCTGATTCATATGCATATCCTTTATTCACAAGTTCTTGAATAAATTCAATAATAATATCCATATTTTCCGTTACACGCGGATGAACTGTTGCGTGTTTGCAACCTAGTGCCGTTACATCCTCAAAGTACGCTTCAACGAAACGGTCAGCAATTGTCGGCACATCTTCACCTAATTCATTTGCTGCTTTAATTAATTTATCATCTACGTCAGTAAAGTTGGACACATACTGCACATCATACCCTTTATATTCTAAATAACGGCGTACCGTATCAAATACCATAGGTGGTCTTGCATTCCCAATGTGAATATAGTTATAAACTGTAGGTCCACACACATACATCTTTACCTTATTTTCTTCTAATGGAGTAAACTCTTCCTTTTGACGTGTTAACGTATTATAAATGTGAATAGTCATTTTTATCCTTCCTTTCTACCTTTACTTCAAGTTGTTTTTTCAATTTATCAAGTTCTACTTCCATGACCTTTAACTTATCAAAAATTGGGTCTGGAAGGTCAGAATGATTTAATTCTTGACCGATTTTTACTCCATTTTGAATAACGACTCGGCCAGGTATACCTACAACTGTAGAATGTGCAGGGACTTCTTTTAATACGACAGAACCTGCTCCAATTTTAGAATTCTCTCCAACTGTAATAGAACCTAGTACTTTAGCACCTGTTGCAATTAATACATTATCCTGAATTGTAGGGTGCCTCTTTCCCTTTTCTTTACCCGTACCACCTAATGTAACCCCTTGATAGATCGTTACATTATCACCAATTTCGCACGTTTCTCCAATTACAACCCCCATTCCATGGTCTATGAAAAAACGACGACCAATTGTTGCTCCTGGATGAATCTCAATGCCAGTAAAGAAACGACTAACTTGTGAGATCCAACGTGCAATAAAGAAGAAATTTTTTTTATAAAAAGCATGTGCAATTCGATGGGCCCAAACTGCATGTAATCCAGAGTAAGTCAAAATGACTTCGAAATAACTTCTTGCCGCTGGATCCTGTTCAAAAACGACTTCAATATCTTCCCGAAGCCTCTTAAACATCGACGTTCCCTCCCCTTTATGGGCTGCTTTTTCGAGTGAACTAACTCCCTACTTATCTCCCTAAATCTTTATACAAGTAGATAAAATTTATACTCATACCTAGTTTTACGGTATAAAAAAAGGCGTCTCTGTCATATTGACAGAGACGCCTTATAAGCGCGGTTCCACTCTGTTTAGGCTAAAAAAGCCTCAAACTCATCTCTGATAACGGTGTACACCGCTTCTGCTTACTTTACGCCCTAAGACGTTTCGCAAAACAATTTACTGTTCAGCAGAAGACTCGAAGGGGCATTTCAAAAATCCACTTATAAACCACTTCCAGCCTAAAGGTGGTTCTCTCTGTAAAAAGCCTGATTTTCTACTTCTCCTTCTCGTCGCTTTTCCTTATTAGGTTTTAAGTATACTTATTATATTTCTAAACCTAGAAAATGTTAACCAATTACTTTTTGAAGACGATTTAAAACTTTTTCTTTTCCAAGAAGTGCAATAGCATTCGGAAGCTCTGGACCATGTGTTTGACCAGTAGTTGCAACACGGATTGGCATAAATAAGTTTTTACCTTTATGACCTGTTTCCTTTTGAACTGCTTTAATAGCCGCCTTAATTGCTGCTGGTTCCATCGCTTCTAGTGCTTCTACTTGACCAGCAAATGCACGAAGTACTTCTGGTACTTGTTCACCTTTTAATACTTCTTGTCCTTCTTCTTCATAATCAACATGATCTTTGAAGAACATTTCAGAAAGCTCTACAATTTCAGCTCCAAAACTCATTTGTTCATGGTATAAAGCAATTACACCACGGATCCAATCTTGATCTTGTTCACTTAAAGTTTCTCCCACACGTCCAGCTTTCACTAAATGCGGTAAACTTAACTCTACAACCGTATCTAAATCTTGCTTTTTCATATACTGGTTGTTCATCCATTTTAGTTTTTGAGAATCAAATAATGCAGGTGATTTTGATAAACGAGCTGCATCAAACATTTTGATAAACTCATCTTTAGAGAAGATTTCTTCTTCACCTACTGGTGACCAACCTAATAGCGCAATAAAGTTAAAGATTGCTTCTGGAAGATATCCAAGCTCTTTATATTGCTCAATAAATTGAATAATAGATTCATCACGCTTGCTTAATTTTTTACGACTTTCATTTACAATTAAAGTCATATGACCGAATTGTGGGATATCCCAACCGAAAGCTTCATAAATCATCATTTGTTTTGGCGTGTTTGAAATATGATCATCACCACGAAGTACATGTGTAATCTCCATTAAGTGATCATCTACTGCTACCGCAAAGTTATAAGTTGGGATTCCATCTTTTTTCACGATAACAAAATCACCAAAATCATTTGAATGGAATGCAACTTCGTCTTTTACGATGTCTTTGAATGTGTAATCACGATTAGCTGGTACACGGAAACGAATACTCGGAATACGTCCCTCAGCTTCAAATTCTTTCATTTGTTCTTCAGTTAAATCACGGTGGTTACCTGCATAACGAGGTGTTTCACCACGAGAAATTTGTCCTTCACGCTCTGCTTCTAGCTCTTCTTCTGTCATATAACATTTGTAAGCTAAACCACGCTCTAATAAATCTAGATATAATTTTTTATAAATATCTAAACGCTCTGTTTGACGATATGGTCCAAATTCACCGCCAACATCAACACCTTCATCCCAGTCCATACCGAGCCATTTTAAGTATTTTAATTGGCTTTCTTCTCCACCAGCCACGTTACGTTTTACATCAGTATCTTCAATACGAATAATAAACTTGCCATCTAAATGACGAGCAAATAAATAATTAAATAATGCCGTACGCGCATTTCCGATATGTAAGTGTCCTGTTGGACTTGGCGCATAGCGCACTCTCACTTGCTTTTCCATAATTGGTACACCTTCCATTCTTAATGTCTACACATTCTATAATTGTACAACAAAAAAATGTGATTATCCATCTTACGAATTAAAAACCATTATTTTTTCTGTAATAATACCACTGCTTGAGAGGCAATTCCTTCTTCCCTACCTGTAAATCCTAATTTTTCTGTTGTAGTTGCCTTTACATTAATTTTATCTATAGACGTTTCTAACAGTTCACTAATACGTTTACGCATACTTTCAATATGCGGTGCCATTTTTGGCTTTTGAGCAATAATTGTACAATCTAAATTCCCTAACTCGTAACCTTGTTCACGCACAAATTCCCAAACTTTTTGCAACAATACAGCTGAATCTGCATCTTTAAAAGCTGGGTCTGTATCAGGAAAATGCTTTCCGATATCTCCTGCTGCAATGGCACCTAAACATGCATCAGCAATCGTATGTAACAATACATCTGCATCTGAATGGCCGATTAATCCTTTCTCGTGTGGAATTGTAATTCCGCCAATAATTAACGGTCTACCTTCTGCAAATTCATGCACGTCAAAACCTTGTCCAATTCGAAACATTCTTTACATCCTCCTTGAGCTAAACCACTGAGCTTTATGACTCTATATTATATCGATATCCTTACAAAGAAAAGCCCGGCCATTGCCGAGCTTTTCTTTGTTATACACCATCACGGCTATTTTTTCAGAACATGAAGGAAACTTTCAGCAATTAGTAAATCCTCTGGAGTCGTCACTTTAATATTATAGTAACTCCCTTCTACTACACCTACTTGCTTTCCAATACGTTCCACGAGACTTGCATCATCTGTACCAAGAAAACAGCTCTGTTTTGCACTTCTATGAGCTTCTAGCAAAAGAGAAACAGAGAACCCTTGCGGTGTTTGTACAGCCTTAAGCTGAGATCGTTCTACCGTTTCGACAACAACACCTTGCTCTACCTTCTTAACTGTATCCTTTACTGGCACTGCACAAATGGAAGCTCCATATTTTTCTGCTGCTGTTAATACATCTTGAATCACTTTATTCGTTACGAATGGGCGCGCTCCGTCATGTACAAGAACGTATTCAACATCACTCGCATGCTGAATCGCGTTATATACACTATCTTGTCTTTCGGCTCCACCCTGAATAAATTGTACCTGTTTTTCAATCGGATACTTCTGCATTAATTCTTCAAAATACGGGCGTTCCTCTTCGTTAATTGCCATAACAATACTTTTGCACGCTTTATCTCTTTCAAAAGCACGTAATGTATGAACGATAATCGGTACTTCATTTATAAGTAAGAACAACTTATTTTTGCCAGCACCCATCCGCTTTCCTTGGCCGGCTGCCGGAATAATTAATGTATACATATTAATAATCCTCTACCTATAATGCTTTTTCTAATAATTTACGTTTTGCGAAAATCATACGACCAGCTGATGTTTGTAATACGCTAGTAACCAGTACATTAAGTTGCGAACCTACATACTCTCTACCATCTTCTACTACAATCATCGTACCATCATCTAAGTACGCAACACCTTGGTTTTGCTCTTTACCATCTTTCACAACATAAACATTTAATTCTTCGCCAGGGAGTACAACTGGTTTAATTGCATTAGCTAAATCATTAATGTTTAACACTGTTACTCCTTGTAATTCAGAAACTTTATTTAAGTTAAAATCATTCGTTACTACAGTTCCACCGGTGATTTTTGCTAACTTTACAAGTTTGCTATCCACCTCTTGAATATCCTCGAAATCGCCTTCATAAATTTCTACCGGAATCGGCATCTCTTTTTGAATACGATTTAAAATGTCTAGTCCTCTGCGACCACGATTACGCTTTAAAGCATCGGAAGAATCGGCAATATGCTGAAGCTCTTCTAATACGAATTGTGGAATCACAATTGTTCCTTCCAAAAACTTCGTTTGGCAAATGTCAGCAATACGTCCATCGATAATTACACTCGTATCGAGAATTTTCCAATGAGTCGTAGATTTTTCTGCTTCTGCCTCTTCGTTCTCGTTATTATTTTTCTTCTTACCTCCGCGTTGGGGTAATGTAAATAATCCTAGCAATTCATTCCTCTTTTTAAATCCTACTTGGAATCCTAAATATCCAAGTAAAAGAGTGAAGAACACTTGCAATACCGTACTAATAACCGGAATTGTAAATTCACGAATCGGTATTAAAATTAAATATGCAACAATAAGACCAGAGATCAATCCTAATGTACCAAATAAAACATCTGCTACAGGCGCCTTTACAAGAGCCTCTTCAATATGCTTAATAAGTTGAACAATATAATCTACAAGCCAAAATGTTGTTAAAAATAAAATAATTGCACCAATAATCGCACGAACATACGATCCTTCCAATAAAGGAACAGCACCGATGTCTAATACATTAATAACTTTTGGGATTAAGTAAATCCCTAACGCTCCCCCGATCACTAGAAAGAAGAGCTGTACGATCCGTTTTAACATCCAACCACCTCCTACTCATTATTAACCATTGTTTCGCTAATCAAAACGCCGAATGCAAAAGCGGACGTGTTTTTTTATAAATAGTTTTATTTACCAATATATCATATCATATACCAAAAATGTTCTAGTGTCGTTATATTATGGAATCAATGTAATATTCTTAATTGTGTCTACTCATATATAGATGCTCTTGAATTCTTTTTAGGCCTTCTCGTATTTTCTTCGCCCTTACTTCCCCAATTCCTTCCACATCATCCAATTCATGAATAGTCGCGCGACAAACTCCTTGCAACGTTTTGAATCGATTAATTAAATTTTCAATGATAAGTGGCGGAACACGAGAGATTTTGCTTGTAATTCGATATCCCCTTGGCGTCACACTTTCTTCTAAACTGGTTTGCCCTGGGTAACCAAGTAATTTAACTAAATCACTATCCTCTAAAAGTTGTGTATTTGCAAGGTCCTGTAACTTTTTCAAAATTTGATGATGGTCTTGTGTTTTCTCCTGATGGTAATCTTTAATTAACAATGCTGCCTCTGCTTCTAAATCAGCTAGTAATTCTGTAAGCTGTAAACGAATTAACCTACCTTCTGTTCCTAGCTCATGAATATAGCTCAATATTTCATTTTTAATACGCAGTACCATTTCAACACTATGTAAAACGTGAACTACCTCAGACATTGTAACGACCTCTTCAAATTCTAGAATGCCCAAATTCGTAATACCATCATTCCATACAGCCTTATATTTTTCTAACGTTTGAATAGCTTGGTTTGCCTTTGTTAAAATAACCCCTATATCTTTTAGTGTATAACGTAAGTTCCCTTGATATAGCGTAATTACGTTACGTCTTTGTGAAATGGCCACAACAAGGCTGCCCGTCTGCTTCGCTACACGTTCTGCTGTTCGGTGACGCATACCGGTTTCAATAGAATCAATAGATGCCTCTGGAACTAACTGTGCATTCGCTATTAAAATTTTACTTCCCGTTTCATTTAAAATAAGTGCCCCGTCCATTTTTGCTAATTCATATAAACTAGCAGGAGAGAATGCACAATTAATGTGAAAACCACCATCCACAATACTTTTAATCTGCTCATTATATCCAAGAACAATTAGCCCCCCTGTTTGTGCGCGAAGTACATTATCTATCCCTTCACGCAGTGGTGTTCCTGGGGCCACGAGCTGTAAAATATTAATCATACTTTTGACACGTTGCTTATTTTCTTCCATAGCCTAGCCTCCTAATGTCAAACGAAGCGCTTCTCCTAAATTAGAAACACCTACAACCTCAATCCCATCCGGAATTGTCCATCCTCCTAAGTTTTTTCTAGGAATAATAACACGTTGAAATCCTAATTTAGCCGCTTCTTGTACACGTTGTTCGATTCTTGATACTCTTCTTATTTCTCCAGTTAATCCTACTTCTCCTATTACTGCATCAGTTGGTGCCGTAGATTTATCCCTAAAACTTGAGGCTATACTTAAAGCCACTGCTAAATCAATTGCCGGTTCGTCTAATTTCAAACCACCAGCTACTTTTAAATATGCATCTTGATTTTGCAATAGTAAACCTGTTCTTTTTTCTAATACTGCCATAATAAGCGAAACACGGTTATGATCAATTCCCGTCGCCATTCTTCGAGGATTTCCAAAACTAGTGGGGGAGATTAATGCTTGTATTTCTACTAAAACCGGTCTTGTTCCTTCCATTGAAGCAACTACTGTTGATCCTGCAACACCAACCGGCCTTTCCTCAAGGAAGATTTCAGAAGGATTTAAAACTTCCGCAAGACCAAGCTCTTTCATTTCAAAGATACCCATTTCATTCGTGGAACCAAAACGGTTCTTCACAGCCCGTAAAATACGATACGTATGGTGTCGATCTCCTTCAAAGTAAAGAACTGCATCGACCATATGTTCTAACATACGAGGTCCTGCAATTGCTCCTTCTTTTGTCACATGCCCGACAATGAAAATAGGGATTCCTTTTGTTTTTGCAAGTTTCATTAATTCCGCTGTACATTCACGTACTTGTGCCACACTTCCTGGTGCTGACGTCACTTCAGGTAAATGTATCGTTTGAATAGAATCAATAACAACAAAAGCTGGATTCATCTCTTCAATATGTGCTGCAATACGCTGCAGGTCTGTCTCTGCTACAACAAATAGATTGCTACCCTTTACATGCAAACGATCTGCACGAAGTTTAATCTGCTTTGCCGACTCCTCACCCGATATGTATAATACATCATATGAAGAATCTGCTAATTGTGATGAAATCTGTAATAGTAATGTTGATTTTCCAATCCCAGGGTCTCCACCAATAAGCACTAAGGACCCATCTACAATTCCACCACCAAGCACACGATTAAACTCTTGAAATTCCGTTTCAATACGTGCCTCAGACTTTGTTTCTACTTCGGTAAGACGTCTTGGTTTTGTTACTTCCGTTTGAATTGCATTCGCGTAATTAAGGCGCCTAGATGATACAACTGGCTCCATTTCTTCAACAAGTGTATTCCATTGACCACATCCAGGACATTTACCCATATATTTTGGTGACTGATAACCACATTCTTGACATATAAATTTCGTTTTCTTTTTAGCCATACCTTTTTATAGTTCACTTCACTTTCGTCTATAAACGTTTATCCTTCTCGTACAAGAAAGAGGGCTATCGCGTAGCCCTCTTTGTTTGTCTATACTTATTTTACCTTTTCCGCACTATGAATGACAAATGATTCTCCTTCTACATCAAAGATAACTTTTTGTCCTTTCTCAATAGCACCTTTTAAAAGTTCTTCTGATAGTCTATCTTCTACATGTTTCTGAATTGCTCTGCGAAGTGGACGAGCGCCATACTCACGATCAAATCCTTTATCTGCAATAGCTGAAATTGCCCCTTCCGTTAAGTGCAATTCGATTTCTTGTTCTTTTAAGCGATTAACTAACTGATTTACCATAAGAGTTACAATCTCTTGAATATGTTTTTTCTCAAGCATATGGAATACGATAATTTCATCAATACGGTTTAAGAATTCTGGACGAAATGCCTTTTTCAGCTCATCCATTACTTTACCTTTCATATCCGAATAATCACGGCTTTCATCTTGTACATTAAATCCAAGATGTTTGTTACGTTTTAACGCCTCGGCACCAACGTTAGACGTCATAATAACAATCGTATTACGGAAATCAACTGTACGTCCTTTAGAATCTGTTAAACGACCATCTTCTAATACTTGTAGTAAAATATTAAACACATCCGGATGAGCTTTCTCTACCTCATCTAATAAGACAACTGAATATGGCTTGCGACGAACTTTCTCTGTTAATTGTCCACCTTCTTCATATCCAACATATCCTGGAGGAGAACCAACTAAACGGGAAGTAGAATGCTTCTCCATGTATTCTGACATATCGATGCGAATCATTGCATCTTCATCACCGAACATAGATTCTGCTAGTGCTCTTGCAAGTTCTGTTTTACCTACACCTGTTGGCCCTAAGAAAATAAATGAACCAATTGGGCGCTTCGGATCTTTTAATCCTGCTCTTGCACGACGAACAGCTTTTGCTACAGCTACTACTGCTTCATCTTGACCAATCAAACGATCATGGAGAATGGATTCTAAATTTAATAATTTATCAGTCTCTGTTTGTGCAAGTTTAGAAACTGGGATACGCGTCCATGTAGAAACGACATTTGCAATATCTTCTACCGTAACCTCTGAATTTTCTTTTCCTTGTTGCTCTTTCCATTGACGTTTTGTATCTTCTAACTTCTCACGTAAGCGTTGCTCCATATCACGTAAGGATGCAGCCTTTTCAAATTCTTGACTTTGTACAGCTGCATCTTTTTCTTTTCGAATCTCCTCAAGCTTCACTTCAAGCTCTTTTAAGTTTGGTGGTGTTGTATAAGAACGTAAGCGAACTTTTGAAGCAGCTTCATCAATTAAATCAATTGCTTTATCTGGTAAAAAGCGATCTGTAATATAACGATCTGAAAGTTTTACAGCTGCATCAATAGCGTCATCTGTAATAGATACACGGTGATGCGCCTCATAACGATCACGTAAACCTTTCAAGATTTGAATCGATTCTTCTAAACTTGGCTCATCAACATGAATTGGTTGAAAACGTCTTTCTAAAGCCGCGTCTTTTTCAATATATTTACGATACTCATCTAAAGTTGTTGCCCCAATACATTGTAACTCTCCTCGTGCTAAAGATGGTTTTAAAATATTCGATGCATCGATTGCACCTTCTGCTCCACCTGCACCAATTAATGTATGAAGCTCATCAATAAATAGAATAATATTGCCTGCTTGGCGAATTTCATCCATCACTTTCTTTAAACGATCTTCAAATTCACCGCGATATTTCGTTCCAGCTACCACTGTACCCATATCTAGTGTCATAACACGCTTATCTCTTAAAGTTTCAGGAACTTCATTATTTACAATTTGCTGTGCTAATCCTTCTGCGATTGCCGTTTTACCTACACCAGGCTCACCAATTAATACTGGGTTGTTTTTCGTTCTACGGCTTAATACCTCAATTACACGTTGAATTTCTTTACCACGTCCAATAACAGGGTCTAAGCGATTTTCACGCGCAACAACTGTTAAGTCCCTTGCTAAACTGTCAAGTGTCGGTGTATTTGCATTTGATGCTGAACCACCTTGATGACCTGAACTAGCTTCATTACTTCCAAGAAGTTGTAAAACTTGTTGTCTTGCTTTATTTAGACTTACACCTAAATTATTTAAAACACGTGCGGCTACACCTTCACCTTCACGGATTAAACCGAGTAAAATGTGTTCTGTTCCAACGTAAGAATGGCCTAGCTTACGCGCTTCATCCATAGATAATTCAATAACCTTTTTAGCACGAGGTGTATAATGTACAGTTTGAGAAGCTTCTGTTCCACGCCCAATTAACGCTTCTACTTCTTTTTGAACTTTCTCTGGACTTAATCCAAGAGCAATTAATGCTTTTGCTGCAATTCCTTCACCTTCGCGTACAAGCCCAAGTAAAATATGTTCTGTTCCAATATTATTATGCCCAATACGAATTGCTTCCTCTTGAGATAAAGCTAATACTTTCTGTGCTCTTTCTGTAAATCTTCCAAACATCATAGAAATCGCCTCCTACTTGCGCTTAGTTTTTTTCAATACGTAATCGCTCACGGATTAAGGTTGCTCTTCGATAATCTCTTTCTTCTGGCCCTAAAGGTCCACCTGCGTATTGTTGTAAAATACCTGGTTGTGTAAGAACCATTAGCTCAGTCAAAATATTTCTCGATATACCTTTTATATATCCTAGATCAATACCAAGTCGTACATCCGATAAGCAATTGGCTGCTTCTGCAGATTGAATTAAACGACTGTTTGCTAGTATGCCGTAAGAACGATAAACCTTATCTTCAAGTTCAATACTTGAATTTTGTACAATTAATTCTCTAGCTATTTTTTCTTGCTGTATAATTTGTTGAATGACACTCTTTAAATCTGCAATAATATCTTCTTCAGACTTTCCTAGCGTCATTTGATTTGAAACTTGAAATATATTACCTAACGCTTCGCTACCTTCACCGTATATTCCTCTTACTACTAACCCTAATTTTTGAATTACTTGTATAATACGGCTAATTCTTTTTGTTAAAACCAGTCCCGGTAAATGAATCATCACAGAAGCTCTTAACCCTGTGCCAACATTAGTAGGACAACTTGTAATATATCCAAGTGACTCATCAAAAGCGTATTCAACTTCTTTCTCAATCCAATTATCTATTTGATTGGCGCTTTGAAGCGCCTCTGATAACTGTAATCCTGAAAATAGGCACTGAATCCGAATATGGTCTTCTTCATTAAGCATAACACTAATATGTTCACTTTCTGATAGTAGACATGCTCCATATTCTGTCCCTGCAAGATTTGGACTAATTAAATGCTTTTCGACTAAAACTCTCCTTTGAAGAGGGGTTAATTCATTCATCTTTAATAGTCCAAACTCCCCAAAGGACCCTACTGCTTTATTTATAAATTTCTTTTTGAATAGTTCATGAATCTGTTTAGCTTCTTCTTCGTTTTGCATAGTGGAAAATTGATATTGTTTAAAATTACGAGCCAAACGAATTCGACTACTTAAAACAATATCAGAATCAGGGCCATCCCCCTTCATCCATGGACTAATTGCTTCGTTCATAATTTTGTCCAGTGACATAGAATTATTCCCCCTCCCTATGCTCACTAAGCTGTATTTCAAGACCTCGGATTTTATCCCTTACCTCTGCAGCTTTCTCAAATTCCTCTTTCTGTACGTATTGTTTCAGAATAAGTTTTAGTTCATCTAATTCTTTCTTTAAGTGGATATTTCCTTCTATACGTTCCGGAATTTTTCCACAATGTTCTGTATGCCCACCGTGAAGGCGTTTTAATAATGGCTTTAAATGCTCCTTAAATGTATCGTAACAAGAAGAACAGCCAAAACGTCCGACTTTTGTAAATTGTTCATATGTCATCTTACAATCTGGACACCTTACTATATCTGCATTTGAAAATCCATTTTTTCCTTCTTCAAACATTGTTGATTCACCGTGTAATAAACCAGCAAATAAATCATGAAATGAAAAGTTAGACTGCGATGATTGAAAGAAAGACGTATAGCCACTTTGCTCTGCACATTGCTCACAAAGATGAACTTCCGCCTTCTTCTCGTTAATTACTTTTGTATAATGTAAAGTTGCTGGTCTTATGTTACAGTTTTGACAAGTCATCACTATCCCCACCTTTACAACAGGAACGCTCTATCTCATGGTACTTTTCATACATTACTAGATTGTTCGCTTTCCTGAATCCATTTAAATAAAAGTGCATGTTCTTTTTCAAAACTTCTACAATATTTAACTGCTTTATCTTAGTTATCAATCTTTTACAAAAGTTATATTTATTTATATTTCAGTGTTCTTAACATTGCGCATAATATTCGAGCCCTAAGTTCATCTCGAGAAGGAACATCCATTGATAATACAGAACGGTCTATTACACTTAACATCAGTTTCGCTTCACGATTTGTTATGATTCCCTCTTCTATTAAACGTATAATCATACTTTCTGCATTCCCTTGCGCAACGCTATGATCAATCATATGAAGCATTTGATCAATAATGTCTATATCATCATGCAGTTTGACTTTTATAATGCGAATGTAACCTCCTCCACCACGTTTACTTTCTACTACAAATCCTCTTTCTAACGTAAAACGGGTATTGATTACATAATTGATTTGAGATGGTACGCACTCGAATCGATCCGCAATCTCATTTCTCTTGATTTCAATCACATTATTATTACTTAAGTCAATAACTTGCTTTAGATATTGCTCAATGATATCAGATATATTTCTCATTTATCCGCCACCTTTATTGACTTTGACTATCTTTGACTTTAATTATATACGTATTAATAAAATTTGCAACTCTTTTGCTTATTCACTATCCTAGCCACATTCCCCTGTATTTAAACAAAATATGAATACTTTAAACACATTTTTTATTACTATGGATTATAAAATAAAACACGAAAAAACACGAGTCATTTGACTCGTGTTTTAGTTGCTTGGCGACGTCCTACTCTCACAGGGACAAGGTCCCAACTACCATCGGCGCTAGAGAGCTTAACTTCCGTGTTC
>NZ_JBXAHT010000009.1:0-48360 GCF_058795375.1 Bacillus sp. GW823-FHT06A10
AAGTTAGTTTGTCTAGCATCTAAAAATAAAAATTGACGTTTCACGTTGTTTGTTTCGTTCAGTTTTCAAAGAACTACGTTGTCGCTCACAAGCGACTTTATCAATATAACATTTTGTTATATTTTCGTCAACAACTTTTTTCAATAAGTTGTTTTTCGTTTGTTTTGCTTGTTACCTTTCGTGGCAACGGATATAAATATACCAGTTTAATTATTAAAATGCAATAGTTTTTCTAATAAAATTTTTAACTTAGTAAAAAAGTATAAAAACAGCACATTTCTTCTATATAAATATAATTTCTCGCACCATCAAGATCTATTATACCCACGCAACTCATACTCAAATAAAAAAAGCTTTGGAGAAATCTCCAAAGCTTAGTCTTGTTTATGACGCATAGCAGGGAATAATAATACATCACGAATAGATGGTGCATTTGTTAATAACATAACTAGACGATCAATACCGATTCCTAATCCACCCGTAGGAGGCATACCGTACTCAAGAGCTTCGATATAATCATCATCCATCATGTGAGCTTCGTCATTACCTTGCTCACGCTCTTTTAATTGAGCTTCAAAACGTTCTTTTTGATCAATCGGATCGTTTAACTCAGTGAATGCATTTGCATGTTCACGTGCAACGATAAATAACTCGAAACGATCTGTGAATCGTGGATCTTCGTCATTCTTTTTCGCAAGTGGCGAAATTTCTACCGGATGACCGTAAATAAATGTTGGTTGAATTAATTTATCTTCTACTTTTTGCTCGAAGAACTCATTAATGATATGACCAACTTCCATTGTATCCTTAATTTCTACATTATGTTCTTTTGCAAGCTCACGCGCTTCTTCTACACTCATCGGAGTCCAGAAATCCGCTCCAGAGTGTTGCTTAATTGCATCTACCATATGAAGACGTGTCCATTCTGGTTCTAGATTAATTTCATAATCACCATATTGGATCGTTGTTGTACCCAATACTTTTTTCGCAATATGAGCAACCATATTTTCTGTTAGTTTCATAATATCATTATAATCAGCGTACGCTTCATATAATTCAATCATCGTAAACTCAGGATTATGACGAGTTGATACACCCTCATTACGGAATACACGGCCGATCTCATAAACTTTTTCTAATCCGCCCACAATAAGACGTTTTAAATGAAGTTCAATTGCGATACGCATATATAATTCCATATCTAACGCATTATGATGCGTAGTGAAAGGACGAGCAGATGCTCCACCCGCAATCGCGTGCATCATAGGCGTTTCTACTTCAAGATAACCGTTGTCATCTAAATATCTTCTCATTTCACGAATGATTTTACTACGAGTAACAAATGTTTCACGACTTTCCATACTTGTAATTAAGTCTAAGTAACGTTGACGGTATCGTTGTTCAACATCTTTTAATCCATGGTATTTATCCGGTAATGGACGAAGAGATTTCGTTAAAAGCGTAAATCCTGTTGCTTTTACTGAAAGTTCTCCAACGTTTGTTTTGAACACTTTACCTTCAATACCTACTAAGTCACCTAAATCTGCTGTCGTAAATAACTCGTACTCTTCATCTCCAACAGTATCTTTACGAACGTAAATTTGAACTTGTCCGTGTAAATCTTGAATGTGTGCGAATCCAGCTTTTCCTTTACCGCGTTTTGTCATAATACGACCAGCGATAGAAACCGTGATTTCCTTCTCTTCTAATTCTTCTTTAGAGAATTCTCCATATAGACTTACTAAGTCGGTTGTTGAATTTGTGCGTTCAAATCGTTTACCGAACGGATCGATTCCTTGCTCACGTAAATTATGTAGCTTTTCACGACGAACAAGCAATTGGTCGTTTAATTCTTCGTGGTTCATGTTATCCATGATATTGATATCACTCCAGCTCTATTAATTTTTACAATATATACAGTATAGCATTTTCTACTCAACTAGAAAAACTGCCAGCAACTAACTGGCAGTTCTTCTTTCTTTCACGTAATTATAGGAAGTGTGTAGAAGAATGTCAATCTTCTCCGTCCTCCTTATTAACCAACGTAAATTGTTTGTTGTTTCGCCTCTACTTCTTCTACAAATGCACCTAATACATTCGCAAGGTCTTCACGCGTGTTGCAAGTATTGATACCATTACGCACACTCGCATTACCACGAACACCTTTTAAATACCAAGCCGCATGCTTTCTCATCTCTCTTACAGCAACATTTTCGTTCTTTAAATCGATAAGACGATCTAGATGCAACATACATACATCAATTTTCTCACGGACTGTTGGTTCCGGCATTAATTCACCTGTCTCTAAATACTTTACCGTACGATAAATCATCCATGGATCCCCAAGAGCTGCACGACCAATCATAACACCATCTACACCAATCTCATCAAGCATACGCTTCGCATCTTGCGGTGTTTCGACATCACCATTTCCGATAACCGGGATATTCACAGCTTGCTTTACTTGTTTAATGATATCCCAATCTGCTTTCCCTTCATACATTTGCACTCGCGTACGTCCGTGAACCGCCACAGCTTGTCCGCCAGCACGCTCAACAGCTCTAGCATTTTCTATTGCGAAAATATGTTCTTCATCCCAACCGATACGCATTTTAACCGTAACCGGCTTTTCAACAGCATCTACAACCGCTGCTACCATTTCGTATATTTTATTTGGATCTAGAAGCCACCTTGCCCCCGCATCACATTTAACGATTTTCGGTACTGGGCAACCCATATTAATATCAATAATGTCTGCTGTCGTATATTTATCTACGTATTTCGCAGCATCTACAAGCGTTTCTTTCTCTCCACCGAAAATTTGTAAACTTAATGGTTTTTCTCTCTCATCAATATATAACATATCTAATGTTCTTTTGTTATTCAGTAATATTGCCTTATCACTTACCATTTCAGCACAAACTAAACCTGCACCAAATTCTTTAACTGTTAAACGGAATGCAGAGTTACACACTCCCGCCATCGGTGCTAATACAACCGGATTTTTCATCTCAATATTTGCAATCTTTAACAATCAACCTACTCCTTCCTGCACAGTCACTTTGGCATTAATTCATCTATCGAAACATTTAACGCCTTAGCAACTTCTACTACAAAATCTTGAGAAGGCGATCGATTCCCTCTCTCAACTTCACCTAAAACAGATACTGATACCCCTAATTCTTTAGCAAAACCTTCTTGCGTGTAGCCTTTTAGCTTTCGAAAAGCACGAATGCGTCTTCCCCATTTTTCTGCTTCCATACCGTTACTCCCTCTCGCCTTTTCATTTCTTCTACTTGTGAACGTGAAATGTTTTGTTTTATATCTTGATTAATCTCTAACAACGGAACGATAACAAAAGCTCTTTCGAACATCCGCGGATGCGGAACAATAAGATTCTCTGCTTCAATATTCTCTTGATTATAAAGTAAAATGTCAAGGTCGATAGTCCTCGGCCCCCACCTAATTTCCCTTTTTCTTCCTAGGTCATTTTCTACTTTTTGTGTTACTTTCAATAATTCTTGCGGTGATAAATTGGTAGAAATTTTTATAACTAAATTTAAAAAACAACTTTGGTCAGTATAGCCAACTGGATCAGTTTCATACACTGACGAAACATCATCAACTTGAATATACGGACTTTTATTTAAAAACTGAATGGCTTCAGTTAAATAGGTATAACGCTCTCCAATATTTGACCCTAATGCAATGTACGCTATATTATTCATGGACGTTCTCTCGTAATTTCTACTGCTACAGCGCGATAATGGCCCGGTATCGGCGGATCTGGTTTAATCACCTTAATTGTACACCGTGAAATCCTTTTATATTGCTTTAATATATCTGCAGCAATATTTTCAGCGATACTCTCCACAAGCTTATACTTTCTATCCTCAACAACTTTTCTACATAATTCGAAAAGCTCTCCATAATTGACAGAATGCTCTAAGTCATCACTTTCCCCTGCACGCTTTAAATCCAACTCCACCGTTAAGTCAACTTTAAATCTCTGACCTAATCTATTCTCCTCTGGAAACACACCATGATAACCATAAAATTCCATATCATGGATATAAATTTTATCCAATTACCTTACCCCCTTACCAATCATCGCATCCATCATTTTAGCCATACGCGCCATTTCTTTCACATCATGGACACGAACAAACTCACAGCCCTTTTCAATACCAAGACAAACAGTAGCTCCCGTTCCCTCAAGGCGTTCCTCTACTGGCAAATCTAATACGTGCCCAATAAAGGACTTTCTCGAAGTACCTAAGAGAACCGGATAACCTAGCACATTTAACTGTTCTAAATTACGCATCGCCTCTAAGTTCTGCTCCGGTGTTTTAGCAAAACCGATACCTGGATCTAAAATAATATTCTCATCTCGCACACCAGCATTTTTAGCAATTTTAATACTGTCATATAAATCAGCAATCATATCCGCCATTAAATTACGATAATTCATATTATCACGGTTATGCATTAAAATGATGGGTACATCATAATGGGCTGCGACTTCAGCAATTTTCGGCTCCGCCTTCGCCCCCCAAATATCATTAATAATATGAGCACCAGCCTCAATTGCTTGTTTTGCAACTTCAGCTTTATATGTATCGATAGATATAGGTAATTTTACTTCTTTTGAAACTGCTTGAATCATCGGGACGACTCGCTTTATTTCTTCTTCTACTGATACTTTAGCAAAACCTGGGCGAGTAGATTCGCCACCAATATCAATAATATGAGCACCTTCACCTTGCATTTCTTTTGCGTGACGTACCGCAGCATCTACCTCGTTGTAACTCCCACCATCAGAAAACGAATCTGGTGTTACATTTAAAATCCCCATAATTAATGTCTTTTCATTTAAATTCAATGTATATTCGCCGCAGCGTAAATCATAATCCCACTTCAAACTACACATCTCCTCTTCGTAATTCATTTCTGCTCCATAATTTCTCTCTTTGCATTCCATAAAGGTACATTAAACTTTTTGTAACCACTCCTACTTTACCCGGGAAATCCTGCGCTTCTATACGATAAAGCGGAACAATTTCTTGAATGGAGTTTGTTACGAAGACTTCATCCGCTGAAAGTAGCTCATCTTTTGTAAAGAAACCTTCCTTTACTTCTATATTTAATTCTTCAGCACTCTTTATAATAAACGCACGAGTGATACCATTTAAAATACCTGTCTCTAACGAAGGTGTATATAAAACATCACCTTTCACAAAAAATAGATTCGAAACAATACCCTCTGCAACATAACCTGCTTCAGTAAGGAAAATACCTTCCTTGCTCACAACATTTCCAATTTCACGCTTACCTAAAATATTATTTAAATAGTGATGAGACTTCAGGCGAAATGTCCCTTCCGGTGTATTTCGCACTTGTTTTAAAATAACACCTTCTTTTTCTACTACATCTCCTGGAGCTGTTAAAGGTTTTATAAAAACAATAACCGAAGGCTCTTCGTATATTTCCGTTTGTAATCCTATTTCATCTATACCTGCCGATACATTAAAACGTACATATGCATGCTTCAATTCATTCTTAGCGAGTAAATCTTTCAAAATAAGCATCACATCATTTTTTGTCATTGTCCATTTAATTTGCAATGTATCCAGCGCCTCTATTAAACGGTCATAATGATCATCCAATAAGAAAGGATGACCATTATAAATACGAAACGTTTCAAAAACTCCAAGACCATATAAATAACCATGATCATAAGGAGAAATTCTCGCTTCACTTGCTTCTACATACTGACCATTTACGTAAATTAACATAATGTCGCACTTGGACTGTATTTACGAATGAAATTCTGCAATAACTCTTTCCCATGAGAAGTCATAATAGATTCCGGATGGAATTGCACACCCTCTATCGGCAATGTCTTATGACGAAGTGCCATAATTTCCCCTTCCTCCGTCCAAGATGTTACCTCTAAGCAATCTGGTAACGTCTCTTTCTTAACAATAAGGGAATGATAGCGCGTCGCAGTAAACGGATTAGGAATATCCGAAAAAATCGTCTTTCCATCATGATGCATAAGCGAAGTTTTCCCATGCATTAATCGTTCTGCACGAACAACCTCTCCACCAAACACTTGTGCAATAGATTGATGCCCTAAACAAACTCCAAAAATCGGAATCTTCCCCGCGAAGTATTTAATAACTTCCATACTAATCCCCGCTTCATTAGGACTACATGGACCTGGAGAAATCATTAGAAAATCTGGTTTCATATTCTCGATATCTGAAATCGTCACTTCATCGTTACGTTTAACAACGAGCTCTTGTCCAAGTTCTCCAAGAAACTGCACTAAATTAAATGTAAAAGAATCATAATTATCAATCATTAATATCATTTCTCTCACCTAACCGTTTCTTCGCTACGTTCTTTTGCACGCCATAAAGCAATCGCCTTTTTTAACGACTCTTTATATTCGTTTTCCGGATTTGAATCAATTACAATTCCCGCCCCCGCTTGTACATGAGCTTTTCCATCTTTAGCAAGAAGTGTTCTAATTACAATATTCAATTCTGTATCTCCAGAATAACCAATCCAACCGATTGAACCTGTATAAATCCCTCGGCGAACAGGTTCTAATTCCTCAATAATTTCCATTGTACGTATTTTCGGGGCACCAGTAATTGTTCCACCAGGGAATACAGCCTTCACTAAATCAAAAGCATCTTTATCTTCTTCCACCTCACCACGCACATTAGAAACAATATGCATAACATGTGAGTATTTCTCAATTACCATAAATTCATCTACTTCTACAGTGCCATATTTACAAACACGCCCTAAATCATTTCTTTCTAAATCCACAAGCATTACATGCTCTGCTCTTTCTTTTTCGTTCTCAATTAATTCTCTTGCTAATTCTTCATCCTCTTGCTCATCCGCGCCTCTAGATCTCGTTCCAGCAATTGGTCTTGTACTTACTTCAGTTCCTTGTTTCTTAATTAACAACTCTGGCGATCCACTAACAATTTGAAAATCCCCAAGCTCCAGGTAACCCATATATGGAGATGGATTAATTTCACGAAGACTTGTATAAATTTCTAGTGGATGCGTTTGTAAAGTTCTTTCTTGTCTAGTCGACAAGTTTACTTGGAACACATCACCCGCTCCAATATATTCTTGAATACATTCAACTGCCTTCATAAAGCCTGTTTCTGTAAAGGCAACCGCTTCATTTTTCTTTTTAGGACGTTCAAACGGCATAGTCACTTCAGGCACTTCTGCCACCCAAAGATCCTTCCATTCATTTAAACGTTCTTCTGCTTCTGCATGCTTATCTACATAATGTGTAATAATCCACAATAGCTTTTCTTTTTGATCATAGACAAACACATCGTCAAATAATAAAAAGTATATATCGGGTATATTCAGATCATCCTCTGCAAGAGAAGGGAGTTTTTCGATATAACGGATACAATCATAACTAAAGTAGCCAATTGCACCACCTTGAAAAGGCGGGTACTCTGGATTGTAGTCTGTTTTCCATTTCTCCATATATTCTTGCATTAAATCTAATGGATTCCCTCTTTTTATTGTTTCCTTACCGCTTTCACTTATATGTAACTTTTCACCCTTCCCTTGGATTACCGCTACCGGGTTTAAACCCACTATGTTATAACGACCGCCACGTCCACTTTCCAGCAAAATATGTTGCGGCTTATCCTGAGAAAGAAATTTATATTGCTTAAAGAAATCTAACTGATATGGAATAGAAAGCGCTAAAGATTTTCTTCGTTGCATATCAACACCCCGTCTTCTTTTATCCCACCCTCTTAGATGAACCAGCTCCAACTACATAAGTTATTTATATAGAGATTGATTATACTCGAAGGCTAGTGAAAATAATTTAATTATACTACCTCTTATTTTACATGAAGTTTTCTAGTCATTCACTCTTTTCCTATTTCCAATCCAAAAAGAAAAAGCATCCTTTTTCAAGGATGCTTTTTCAATCGCATTTAATTATGATTCAAATTGATAAAGTGGTGTACTTAAATAACGTTCACCGTTACTCGGGATAATAACAAGTACCTTTTTCCCTTTACCTAACTTTTTCGCAACTTCTGTTGCTGCATAAATAACTGCGCCTGAAGAGATACCAACTAAAATACCTTCCTCTTTAGCCACTCTTCTCGCATATTCAAATGCTTGCTCTGTTTTCACTTGAATAATTTCATCATATACTTCTACATCCAACGTCTCCGGAACAAATCCCGCCCCAATTCCTTGGATTTTATGTGGACCTGGTTTCCCACCAGATAATACTGGTGAATCTGCAGGTTCTACTGCATAAATTTTAATATCTTTATACGCTTCCTTCAGCACTTCACCAGCACCAGTAATCGTTCCACCTGTACCAATACCTGCAATAAACGCATCTAATTGGTCGCCCATTTGTTCAATAATTTCTGGACCTGTTGTTAAACGGTGAATTTCTGGATTTGATTGGTTTTTGAACTGTTGTGGTATAAAGTAGCCATGCTCTTTCGCTAATTCAGTCGCTTTACGAATTGCTCCACCCATCCCTTCAGGACCTGGAGTCAATACTAATTCAGCACCGTAAGCACGTAATAAATTACGACGCTCAATACTCATTGTTTCTGGCATTACTAAAATTGCATTATATCCTTTAGCAGCCGCTACCATCGCTAAACCAATCCCTGTGTTACCACTTGTTGGCTCAATGATTGTATCGCCCTCTTTTAACAATCCCTTTTTTTCAGCATCTTCAATCATAGCTAGTGCAATACGATCTTTAACGCTACTCCCTGGATTCATAAATTCTAGTTTTAAGTATATATCTGCGCTGTCTGATTCTACGATGCGGTTCAACTTAACGATCGGCGTTTTCCCGATTAATTCTGAAACTGATTGTGCCACTCGCATTCCTGTCACTCCTAACACCGAGTATTTTTATTGGTTTTATCTATATTTAGATTTTGTCAGAAAATTCCCTGTTTGTCAATCTATTCGGAGGGTTAATACCCTTATTACAAATTCTCAATTAAATTTGTAATATCTTCTTTAGAGAACTTGTATCGTTCATTACAGAAATGACAATGAACTTCTGTTTCTTCTTCTTCTTCACGAATTTGCTCTAACTCTGTTTTACCTAAACTAATTAACACACTCTCAATACGTTCACGTGAGCACGTACAATTAAATTGAACATCCATTGTTTCTAATACTTTTACTTTATCTTCTCCAAGGACTGCATATAGTAGCTCTTCTGGAGAAAGACCTTGTTCGATCAATGTTGATACAGGCGGGATTTTTTGCAAACGATCTTCAATGAATGAAATTGTTTCTTCCTGTGCGCCCGGCATAATTTGAAGGATAAATCCACCCGCCGCTAATACGCTGTCATCTCCATTTACAAGTACACCCACACCAACAGAAGAAGGCGTCTGCTCAGAAACTGCGAAATAATACGTGAAATCTTCCCCTAGTTCTCCCGAAACGATTGGAGATTGACCGATAAACGGCTCACGCATACCAATATCTTTAATTACTGTTACAAACCCTTCTGTACCTACCGCTTGATATACACGTAATTTCCCTTGTTCCGTTCCTTCAAAATCAACATGTGGATTCGTTACGTAGCCACGTACATCCCCATTTGCATGAGCATCTACTAAGATAGGGCCAATCGGACCATTACCTTCTACCTTAATCGTTAACTTTTGATCACCTTTTAACATCGCACCCATCATTGTACCTGCAGTTAAAGAACGACCAAGTGCCGCCGAAGCTGTTCTCCATGTATCATGACGTCTTTGTGCCTCACTTACTGTATTCGTTGTACGTACACTATACGCACGTACTTCTCCATCAAACGCTAACGCTTTTACTAAATAATCTTTCATACTTATTTATTCACCTTTCTCATGCTGTAAATTTGCATTACGCTCATATAACATATACAAGCCTTTTAACGTTAAAAATGGATCTACAATATCAATTACATTCGATTCTTCTGAAATTAATTTCGCCAATCCACCTGTTGCAATAACTTTCGGTTCTTGTTTAGCTTCTTCTTTCATACGCTTAACAATACCTTCCACTTGTCCTACATAACCATAAAGAATACCTGATTGCATCGCACTTACTGTATTCTTCCCAACAACACTGCTCGGTTTTGTAATTTCAATACGAGGAAGTTTTGCTGCCCTACTATATAAAGCCTCTGCTGAAATCATAATTCCTGGCGTAATAACTCCACCCATATAATGCTTTTCTTCATTAATATAACAATATGTAGTAGCCGTACCAAAATCAACAATAATAAGTGGACTTCCATACAATTGGATTCCCGCTACTGCATTTACAATTCGATCTGCGCCTACTTCACGTGGATTTTCATATTTAATATTTAGCCCCGTTTTTATTCCAGGCCCTACTACAAGCGGTTTAATTTTAAAATATTTTTCACACATACGTTCTAAAGCGAACATAATTGGTGGTACGACTGAAGACACAATAATACCTTTCACATCTTCAAACGAAAGACCCTCATGATCAAGTAACTGTTTTACAAGCATTCCATATTCATCTTCTGTCTTATGACGATCTGTTTCCATGCGCCAATGCTGACGAAGTTCCCCCTCTTCAAACACGCCTAGTACAGCATTTGTGTTCCCTACATCCAATACAAAAATCATATTCTCACCACTTATCTTATTTAATCTATATTTGTGTAGTATGTATAAAACTTATAAAAACATCATATCACACATACTTATATAATCAGCTTTCCTATCCTCATCATTTTACAAAAAGATTGCTCTCTATTTCAATTTTTAATACTAGTTTTACTTAAATTACTTTATCCACTAAGCCCTTAATAGTAATTAACAAAAATCTTAACAAACAAAAAAGGAGTGACGATTGTCACTCCTTCATTTCTTACTTATCTTCTTTATCTTCATCGTCTTTCTTCATATTGATGTTTACTTTCACATCATCTGAAGATGTTGGACGCTCAGGTAATCTGCCATAATCATATAAATGATTAATTTGCTCTGCGTCTAATGTTTCTACTTCAAGTAACGTTTTCGCGATAATATCAAGCTTATCTCGTTTTTCAGTAAGAATATGTTTCGCACGAGCATAACATTCTTTAATAATTGTTTGCATTTCCACATCAATTTCATGTGCGATTGCATCACTGTAGTTTTGTTCTGAATGGAAGTCTCTTCCTAAGAATACCTGACCACCTTGTGAGCTACCAAATTGCATCGGTCCAAGCTTATCACTCATACCGAATTCCGTAACCATACGTCTTGCAATACCAGTTGCACGTTGGAAATCGTTGTGAGCACCTGTACTTGCTTCACCAAATACAATCTCCTCAGCTACTCGACCACCAAGTAAACCAGTGATTTTATCAAGTAACTCTGGCTTTGTCATGAAGTAACGATCTTCCTTCGGAAGCATTACCGCATATCCACCAGCCTGACCACGAGGGACAATTGTTACTTTATGAACGACATCAGCTTCATCAAGAACAACACCAATTACAGTATGGCCTGCTTCATGGAAAGCAACGATATTACGTTCTTTTTCAGAGATAACACGACTTTTCTTAGCTGGACCTGCAATAACACGATCCGTTGCTTCATCGATATCACTCATATCAATCTTCTTCTTATCTCGACGTGCAGCTACTAAAGCAGCTTCGTTTAATAAGTTTTCAAGATCCGCACCAGAGAATCCTGGTGTACGAGTCGCAATTGCTCTTAAATTAATATGCTCATCAAGCGGTTTATTACGCGCATGTACTTTCAGTACAGCTTCACGGCCATTTACATCTGGACGATCTACTGTAATTTGACGGTCAAAACGACCTGGACGTAATAACGCTGGGTCAAGAATGTCTGGACGGTTTGTCGCAGCAATGATAATAATACCTTCGTTTGCACCGAATCCATCCATTTCAACAAGTAACTGGTTCAATGTTTGCTCACGCTCATCATGACCACCACCAAGACCTGCGCCACGTTGACGACCTACTGCATCAATTTCATCAATGAAAATGATACAAGGAGCATTTTTCTTTGCATTTTCAAATAAATCACGTACACGTGATGCACCGACACCGACAAACATCTCTACAAAGTCAGAACCACTGATAGAGAAGAATGGAACGCCAGCCTCACCTGCAACAGCACGTGCTAATAAAGTTTTACCTGTACCTGGAGGTCCAACTAATAGGACACCCTTTGGAATACGGGCACCAACTTCAGAAAACTTACGAGGGTCTTTTAAGAATTCAACTACCTCGACAAGTTCTTGTTTCTCTTCATCCGCCCCAGCAACATCTCTGAAACGAACTTTTTTCTTTTCATCATTATATAACTTCGCCTTACTTTTCCCGAAGTTCATAACACGGCTACCGCCGCCTTGAGCCTGGTTTAATAAGAAGAAGAATAAAATGAAGATGATGACAAACGGAATGATTGAAGTAAAGAATGTTACCCAAGCACTTGTTTCTTCTGCTGGTTGATACTTAACTTCGGCACCTTTCGCTTTATCATTGATTTTCTTTTGTAATTCCTCAGTATTTGGTGCATAAGTAACAAATTGTTCTCCTTGGCTAGAGTTATTGAATTGTCCTTTTACCTCAAATACACCATTTTTCGGTTGAAGTTGCACATTACGCACTTCACCGCTTTCTAGTTTAGTAATGAATTTGTCGTAGCTAACTGATGTCGTTTTTTGTGTCGAACCATTAAAATAGCTCACGATTCCAATTACTACTAAGAATATCAGTAAATAAAAGATGGTATTACGGAAGATACGATTCATTCCTAACCTCCTCTCACGGCATAAACACTATAGTAAATCGTAACATAGAAAAACTTTCCTATACAATTGTAAAGCCTGTATTTAATTAATTTGAGTAAACGCTTGGTTTTAATACGCCTACATAAGGAAGATTACGGTACTGCTCTTTATAATCTAATCCATATCCTACTACAAATTCATGTGGAACAGTAAATCCAACATAATCCGCTTTCAGATCAACCTTACGGCCTGTTGGCTTATCTAATAATGTAACAATTTTTACAGACTTCGCTTTACGATATTTGAATAAGTCTACTAAGTAGCTTAGTGTAAGACCACTATCAATAATATCTTCGACGATTAAAATATCGCGACCTTCTACAGAAGTATCAAGATCTTTTAAAATTTTCACTTCGCCTGTTGAAACTGTAGAGTGACCATAACTAGATACAGCCATAAAATCCATTTCAAGATATGTATCTGTTCTCTTTAATAAATCTGCCATAAATGGCATTGCACCTTTTAATACACCAATTGCAAGAGGTACTGTGTTTTTATAATCCTCTGCAATAACTGCACCTAGTTCGCGCACCTTTTCTTGTATTTGTTCTTCAGAAATTAATACTTTTTCGATATCTTGATTCATCATTTCATTATCCTCCCGGAAGACTCCTTGCTTTTGTAGTGAATAATCATATATTTACCCTTCTTTGCCATCTCTTTCGAAATTGCAAATGCAGATCGCTTCAACAAGGGTACCCAAATAATGTTCCCACTTGCATCACAAACGACCGGCCATTCTTCTCTTTTTTCTTTTGGTACTTTCGCTTCGATAAAAATAGCTTTTATCTTTTTCGTGCCATCCATACCTTGTATTGACATGCGATCTCCATTTTCCCTAGAACGAATACGAAGTGGATATGATATATCATTATACTTAGCAACAAATACTGTTTCATTCATGTTACTTGGTATATCTTCGCTCACCTCTGTTACAAATTCATCCCCGTTCAATAGTGTAATGGTCCCGGGTACTGATAAATCTTGCAAAAAAGGAGAGACAATTTCTTGTTTAAATCTAAAGCTACACTCCTCGTATGTGCGAACAATTTTCAAATCACCTGGAAAATCAAGTGAACCTGAAGGTTGTGTCCGCTTAAAAAACTCAATCACCTTGTCAATATGTATAGAAGAAAGAGAAGATGGAATCTTATATTCATAAAGATAGTTTAATATTAGTTGAATCCCTCTTCTTTGTAAAGGCATAGACATGGATTCAAAGGCAGGAATTGATAAGCTAATTTGTTTATCACTTTTTTTTGTAATTACTTTATTCATTTTCTCAAAAGCTAATTCCTGCAAATAAGCCTCATCCTCTTGCATCTGCACGCTAAATTTTTGGAATTTCTCATGCATTTGTGGATTTTCTTCTTTTAAGTGAGGAAGGACATATTTACGTAATCGATTCCTTGTATATACTTCCTTTTTATTACTTGGATCTATACGTGGAATTAAATTTAGCTTATTACAGTAATCAACAATTTCTTCCTTCGTTACCCCAAGTAACGGCCTAATTAAATATCCATTATGAAAAGGACGCTTCACTGCAATTCCTGCATATCCTTTCGGAGTACTCCCTCTTACAAGACGCATTAAAATTGTCTCGACTTGATCATCTCCATGATGTCCAAGAGCAACATATCTTGCATCATATTTCTTCATTATTCTTTCCAAAAATGCATATCTGCATTCTCTAGCAGCAACCTGTGCATTCATTCCGTATTGCTGTTGATATTGTGATACATTAATCCTTATCGTTTCACAAATAATTCCCAGTTCTTCACAAAGGTCCTGCACAAACTGTAAATCCTCATGAGATTCATCACCTCTAAACATATGATCTACATGAGCTACTACAATTTCCAACTGTTTTTCCGCTCTTTTTTCTAATAAATAATATAAAAGGGCTAACGAGTCAGGACCACCAGAAACTCCCACAACAATTGTTGAATCATTCTTTAATACATCATGCTGCTTTACAAAGTCATCTACTTTTTCAACAAATGTATCTTTCAACTTCGCAATCACCTTTCATTAAACAAGAACAGCAACGTTAGTTACCTTGTCTATAATGGTACAACTTTTACAAACATTGTGCAAAAAAAAGATATACAAAAATTACATTTTTATCTTACATCCTCCGTGTATATTCATAAAATCAATAACATTACCTTTTCCTACAAAAAAACCTAGGTATTCACCTAGGTTTTTAAAGTCAAATTATAGATAAACATTCCACTTATATTTTACTGCGCCTGCATTCCTACAATCGGAATCGTAGCCCACTTCGGCATATTTTTCTTCACTTTTGCCACCACAATAGTCATATCATCATTTATATAACCATCACAAGAGCGAATCACTTCTTCCATAATGATATCAGCAATTTCTTGCGGGTCTTCGGTTTGCAATTCTTTAATTTTCCGCTTCATCCATAATTCATGATTCTCTACATGCTGCGCGCCCTCAAAAATACCATCGCTCATCATAATAAGGATATCGCCCGTTTTTAATTGTTCACCCACCACATCAACTTCAACATCTTCGATGATTCCCATCGGCAAATTACTTGCTTCAATTTTCAAAATATTATTCGCGCGTTTAACAAAACTCGGCGTTGATCCAATCTTTAAAAACCTAGCACTCGCATCCCGCAAATCTACCATAGCTAAATCTAATGTTGTAAACATCTCTTCTGTCGTTCTCAAAGAAAGAATTGAATTGATAGACTTAATAGCTATTTCTTCATCAATACCCGATTGGAGTATTTTTTGTAATAATTTCACCGTTTCCTTACTTTCCATATGAGCTCTTTGCCCATTACCCATACCATCACTAATCGCAAGTGCGTATTTACCAACACTTAAATCCATCATCGCATAAGAGTCACCTGAAACAAATCCACCGCCTTTTGCGGCTGTAGCCAATCCTGTATCAAGAGAATACGTCTTCGCCGAACCAAATGATATTAAACTGTGGCCATTCGGATAAGAAGACTTTTCTTCATGTTTAACGACAATATTTTCTTTAAGGATATCCGAAAGCATCGGTGCAACTAACTTTTCACATTCACCATGTTCATTAGATGCAACTGGAATCAACATTTCAATATCAATACTTCCTCTATCTAAACAATAAATATCAACATGCTCTACTTCGACACCAAAATCACGGAACGCTTGCATAATCTGCTCTTCCTGCACTTGATGATTTTCACGCTCTCGTTGTATCTCCTTAGCAAAATCTTCCATAACCTTTGATACACCTAATAGTTGCTCCGCTACTATTCTACGATTTTCCTTCATTTGTTTTCGCAATTTTTGTCCCTCATAGAAGTGATCTAATTCACCCGCTACTAAATCCGTCACTTTTTTCCCTCTCACACAATGCTTGTCCCACTCACGAACTAATTTACGATTATGTTGCAGGGTTCCTTCTTCCGTTTCATTCATTATTTGTTTCATATAATCGTACGTTTTATCGAAATTCACTACCCAGCATTGATCCTTTTTAAAGCACGTTTGACATGTTTTCGCAGTAATTGTACTCAAAAACAAATCTGCTTCTGTCTCTTTATCTTCTTCCTCTACATACCCATATACAGAAAAACTATTAGATAAAGCAGCAAATACATTTGCGAATTGGTTGATTTTGTTCGCTGTAACATCACGCATCCTTCTTAAATATTGTTGTTGATCTTGCGAATGCTCTTGTGTACCTGGCATAAATTTAGCAATACGATCCAAAACAAGCTTTGGCGTTAATAAGAAGATAGCAATCGCTACACCTGACTCAATTAAAGTTGTTACAATATTTGTCTGCTTGTCTACATATAATGTAATTAAGCTTGTCCCTATTAATAAACCTAAACTAACACCTAAACGCTTCCCTTCTTTTAACAACCCACCAAGTAATCCAGAAAAAGCGAGAAGGCTAAGCTGAGACAAACTAGACACATTTGCTAAACTTAATATCAATCCTGTTACGACCCCCACTGTAGATCCTGTAGCAGCACCCGCAATAAATGCAAATACTAGTACTAAATACCTTGTAAAAATATGTTGAATAGAAGCATCATATACAAACCAATCTGTTGTACCCGTTAAAACAGATGCTAGTAATATAATCAAACAAACAATTTCTTCCGTCTCTAACGCCTGTTGCTTTCCTTTCCTTTCCACTAAAAGCGGGACACTTTGTAAAAATATCATAGTTAATACGAAACTAAGCCCAGCCTCAATGGTACTAACGAGTAAATCGTACATGGTGACAGTTTGTTGCGCAAAATATACAACAACTAAGTGTGCGGTTAATGCGGAGATAAATACTTGAAATGGAACAAGCCCAACGGTTTTACGTGTAAATCTACTAAAGAAGATATTATAAATGAAGAAAGTAAAGATAGATGCAAAAGTAAAAAACAAATTATCTATCGAGACTGAAAGAGCTCCTCCCATTAGAGCTAAAAATGCTAGCGGCATCTTATCCCGCTTCATAACATAAACAGCAGCAAAAAACGGTAGTGCAAACGGTAAAATATTTGTTAATATATATGCTCTTCCCAAAAGAAAACCAATAACAACAATAATAAATCCCCATCTAAAGAAAACTTGTTCGAATTTCATTCGCAACTTACTCGTCCACTTTATTCCTCCAAGCTGACTCTCATTCATTGCCAATGCACTTGTATTCATAGTATTCCTTCCTGCTTTAGGCATATTTTTAACACCACCTGCATAGTTTAATTACTGTCATTATAAAAGATGATTGTTGGGATTTTTGTCAAAACAACAGTTTTCACTTTTATAATCGTTCGACTTTTTATTCGAAATAACTCTACAGATATACACGGTATGTAAGTTATCCTTGATTTTTTAATTAAATATTCAGAAAATATAGGGTGATTTTGTAGAAGTGTTGTATGTCTTAATCCATTTAACAAAAAAAGATCATGCAAATTTGCATGATCTTTTTAGATGACCCGTACGGGATTCGAACCCGTGTTACCGCCGTGAAAGGGCGGTGTCTTAACCACTTGACCAACGGGCCGTTAAAATAAATATAGCGGCGGAGGGGATCGAACCCCCGACCTCACGGGTATGAACCGTACGCTCTAGCCAGCTGAGCTACACCGCCATGTCGTCGTATTTAACGGACAATTAGTATCTTACATCAGATATTATTTAAAGTCAACACATCTTGAAAACTTTTTTAAAATATATTTTCACATATAAAAAAGCACCCTGAGCCATCACTCTGGGTACCTCTCTATATGTTAAAAACTAAACGGCCTTATTATCCGCGACGTGCGCCACGGCCACCACGTTTAGACTCTGTGTTACGCTTTAAAGAAGTTAAACGATCTTCGCTATCCTTTAAGAAGCGTGCCATCTTTTGCTCAAATGTTTCTTTTGGAGCTCGGTCGTTACCGCCACCACGATTATCTCTGTTGAAAGAGCGATTATTACGTTGTGGACGTCCAGAACGTTGTTGATCACCACCGCGTTGGTATTCACCGCGTGGACGATCTCCTTCTGTTTTTTCACGTTCTTTCGCTTTTTTGATAGATAAACCAATCTTTCCATCTTTTTCAACATTAATAACTTTTACTTCTACTTGGTCGCCCACTTTTAAGTGATCGTTAATATCTTTTACATAGTTATCAGCAACCTCACTAATATGAACAAGACCAGTTAAGCCTTCTGGCAGCTCCACAAAAGCCCCAAAATTTGTAATACCTGTTACTTTACCCTGTAACTTGCTGCCTACCTCGATTGACATAAAAAAAATGCTCCTCCTTAGTGGTTAAAAAGTCAAATTTTACTTTATTATATATAATCCTAAAATATAGTGTCAATAAGACATACTCTACTTCGAAACAGGAAAAATTATCTCCCCTTTACCAGAGAAGAAATAATCCCTTCTAGCAATCTTTAATACGTACTCTTCATCATTTAACTTTTGAACTTCGTCTTTTAGACTTTTTTCTTTATTCGTTAATGAATCAAGTTCTTTTTTCATGTCCTTAACTTTTGCTTCTTTTGCTTTAATGGAACTGTTTTGTTGATAAAACGTTACACTAATACTCGCAATAATTGTAAAAGTAAAGACAAGAAAAACCGCTAAACGGCGATAAAGTCGCTTCCTGTTCTCATCCGTTTGTATTATATGCTCTTTAACAGGATTTGGACTCTGTTTTTCGATTGTTCTTTGTCTCAGTTCCCTCATTTCCGAGGTCCCCCTAACTTCTTTTTTATACGCTCCCATATTTGGAAGATATGTCCCTTCAATTTTGCTATATATTGCAGGAACCCTATATGTTTCACTATAAAAAGTTTAACACGATTAGGGAGAAGTTTCCATATGAGCGAAGCAATAAATCGAACAGGCCAGAAAAAAACTTTCCATATGAAAAGTAATATCCAAATCACAATTTTCCATAACACATGTCCAATTGAAAGCAGTATACGAAATAAGAATAATATAAATGCAATAAATAGCTGCGCTATAATAATAACAGGTTTTATCATGAGTAGCTGTATAATTCGAACAAAAAAATATGTTGTTTGCATAAAAATATAGATGAGAAAATTTAACAGCTTCATGTATAGTGCTTTCAGTAAGCTTTGATATGCCGCAAAACCACATAACAATGCCAAAAACACATATATACGTAGTTCAGCTTCATTTACGAGAAGCAATACATAAAAGACGAATAATGCTTGGACAATCCAAAATAATATATCTTGTATAAATACAAGCCAACGTTTACGTTCTTGGCGCTTTAAAAAACGTTGATATGTATCTAAAGACGCCCCAATCCAAGCACCCATTCCAATCATTGAAAGCATTGTATACAACTGAATTGTTAGACTCATTTAAACAACTTACTAAAGAAACCTTTAGTTTTTTCCCCTTGATTTTCATCAATATACAGCATCTCATTAACTTTCCCTTTAATCGACACAATACCTTTTTCTACATCTAAATTTTTCATTTGTAAATTTTGACCACGAATCGTTAAAAAACCCATTACGGTCTCTAGCAAAAACTCTTCGCTATCAAAACTCTCTACCTGCTTCACACCGGTAATATCAATTATACGCCTACCACGCATAATAATATCATGTTCTACAGAAACATTTTGTTGATTAGAAGACGTAGGTGAGTAACCATTATTCACGTAAATCCCCCCATAGGTTTTTACTAGCTAATAGTAATGTATGAGAGGATACATGATTTTAGAACAAGCCTTCTTCCGCTTTTACTTTTTCTTCACGAACTAAGCTATACATATTTGCTGCATCTTCTTTTTTAGTTGTTTCTTTCAATTCATTTATTTTTACAGTCACTATTTTTTGACCAAAACGAATTGTTAATTCATCAGCTACTTTCACATCAGAACTCGCTTTTGCCACTTGACCATTAATAGATATTCTTCCTTGATCAGCTACTTCTTTCGCTAATGTTCTTCTTTTAATTAAACGTGACACTTTTAAAAACTTATCTAGACGCATATCAAATCCCCCTATTAACGCTCTGTTTGTTTCGCTTCTTCCCATAAAACATCTAACTGTTCTAATGATAAATCTTCCATCTCTTTATTCATTTCAGCTACTTTTGCCTCCATGTATAAAAAACGACCAGTAAATTTCTCATTAGTTGAACGTAACGCCTCTTCTGGATCTATTTTGTAATGACGGGCTATATTAACAAATGCAAATAGTAAATCACCAAACTCACCTAGCATCTTTTCCTCATCCATGTTTGTAACTTCTTGTTGGAACTCTTGCCATTCTTCCAAAGCTTTCTCTATCATCGGCTGCACATCAACCCAATCAAATCCAACCTTACCAGCTTTCTTCTGAATTTCAAAGGCGCGTAGTAACTGCGGCAAACTTTTAGGAACGCCATTTAAAACAGATTCTTTCACGAATCCTTTTTCTTGTTTTTTAATTTCTTCCCAATTGGCAATCACTTCATCCGCATTGTTTACATCCGTATTTCCAAATACATGTGGATGACGACGAACCATTTTTTCAGATAGAGTTCGAATGATATCATCTATAGAGAACCAACCTTCATCTTCTCCGATTTGAGCATGAAGCATAACTTGTAATAATATATCACCTAATTCTTCTACTAAGTGATCATCATCCTCTTCATCAATTGCTTCCAACACCTCATAAGCTTCCTCAATTAAATATTTCTTTAATGATTGATGCGTTTGCTTTTTATCCCACGGACAACCATTTGGACCACGCAGGTCTGCAATAATTTCTCTAAGAACATCAAACTGTTGATACAAGGACGCACGCTCCTGAACAGGTGGCACGTACACACTTGTTAAATTATTCAATTCCGTTTCATGATCTAACATGTACAACGGTACCTTCTTTACTTGTTCAAATGAAGTTCCTGCAGCTGTTACGATATACACTTCATAATCATCTGGCAACATCTCCATTAATGTTAATTTCACATCAGATGCAACGAATGCATCATATACTTGGCAAAAGATTAAATGTTGACGTAATTCTAATTGCCCTCTTTCAAATGATGTAGCATCAAGTAATTGAAATCCTTCAATCGGATCAATTTTTAGGCTTGCAAACATAGGATCAAGGAAACTTTGTCCACCCTCAATTCGCACTTCAACATTTGAAACGTCTCCTTTTTCCAACAATAGCTGAACTGTTCTTTCTGCTACAAGTGGATGCCCCGGAACCGCATAGATAATTTCTGTACCTTCAGCTTGTTCTAGCAATTTATTCGCAATTGTTTCATATACAATTTCAAACGTATCATGTGCTTCATATACAGCATCAAAAGCCGTATATTGTATGCCTTCTTTCTCCAATTCTTCTATAACTGGATGTTCCTTCGTTCTAACAAACAGATGATCTGCTTCTTTTATTTTTCGATATACACCCATCGTTAGCTGATCTAATTCACCAGCACCTAAACCTAAAACAGTAATGATTCCACTCACAACCTGTCACCTCTATCCACTCTTCTTCAATGAACCTTCTTTTTTCTCTTGTTTCATAACAGTTCCTAATTCTTTTTTTGTAAATACACGTAATTTTAAAATAAAAAACATATATGTCAATCCGCCGATGGCTACACCTAACAACGCTTCAAGCGTCGCGCTCGCTCTATGTTCCGTATCAATTACTAATCCAGACATCTGCAACACACGCGTGAACATCATTAATACAAACCCCATACAGATACCACTAATTACTACACCTAACATATTTCGCTTATTGATAAGTGACCCTGATACAGCTCTCATAAGCAACAAACTATTTAGTCCAGAAATTATGATTAACGCACATAAAGTCGCTAAGGCTGCCCCTTTCACACCAAAATAAGGCATGAATATATAATTTAACGCTAACTTTAAGCAACCTCCAAATACAACAAATAATGCTGGCTTAAATGTTTGTCCCAACCCTTGTAAAATAGAAGCCGTCGTAATTGACAATGAACTAAATAAAATAGATAAAGATAAAATAGATAAAACATCTGATCCATCACTATTTTCAAACAACATAATATTCGTAGGTTGAATAATACAAGTTAGTCCAATAGCTGCTGCAAATCCAATAACAAATGTTATTTTCATTGCTAACTTTACCTTTTCTTGAATAAAGGAAAGATCTCCTCTTTCTTTCGCCGCTGTAATAATTGGAATAAGTGATAACGAGAAAGAAGTCGTCACAACAGTACCTAATTGCATTAGCGGAATACTTCTATCATAAACACCCTTTAATACTTTTGCACTTTCAGTCTGTTCTCCCGCACCAATAAGTAAAGTGTACAAGGACATTGAATCAGCCATCTGTATAAAAATAAGCACTAAATTACTAACACAAATCGCTAACCCCTGCCAAAAAAGGATTTTAATTATCTTCCTTTTACCCTTAATTCTCGCTACACGTTTAAAAAATATGGAACGAAAATCTCGACGCATATACAACATAAGTACAATAATCCCAATAAGTCCACCCGCAATTGAGCCTAACATAGCCCCTGCACCAACTGTATATAAATCAAATCCGTGAGCAATTAGGAATAGCGATAAAAATACAATAATAGAAACTCGAATTGTTTGTTCTATTACTTGCGAAACAGCCGTTGGCATCATATTATTGAACCCTTGAAAATACCCTCTTGCTACAGACAAAAACGGCATCAATAAGAACGAAAATGAAATAACACGTAGCAACTTATCTAAGTGCATATCGCCCATAGCTATCGCGATTGTTTCGGCCCCAAAAAACAATGTAAAGAAACCTATAAAACCAATTCCTAATAAAAACCAAAAAGATACACAAATAATTTCTTCTGCTTCTCTCTGTTTTCCCCACTCTAGTCGTTCTGCAACCATTTTTGAAATGATAACAGGAAACCCATAAGTAGCTAAAATTAAACAAAATCCATAAAACGGGTAAATTTGTTGGTAAATATAAAAACCAATATCCCCTGCTATATTTTGATATGGAATACGGTAAAAAGCGCTTAATACTTTTGTAACAAAACTTGCAATCGTTAATATAATAGCCCCATGCCAAAAGGCTTGATACTTCTTCGCTTCCATACAAGAAAACTCCTTTTTCTATTCTCACCTCTCGTATTATATCATAAAGAAAAGTACAAAATCCCTTACCACCACGGGTAATACTAGGTCCCTACACGTTAAAAATATTCAACGAAAAAAGGTAGCAAAGCGCTACCTTCATTCAATATACATATATCTCCAAATAATTGATTTCTCAAAAAGAAAGATCATAATTAGGAAAGATTGCTACTTCTAAAATCAATATACCCTTACTGTTCCATTTGTTTCGCTAAGAAACTGGCAGCAGTATTAACCGCTTTATGCTCGATTTCGCTTATAATAGCTTCTTTTGAAAAAATAATGACGGCTCCAATTGGGTCTCCGTTTGCAACAATCGGTCCAACTGTATAAGAATGAACCTTTTCTGTTACACCATCGATAATGGAAATATCACTTTCGTCCGTCATAATAACAGACTTTCTTTCTTCCATCGTTTTTTCGATTAGATCGCCAACACTTTTATTTAAGTATTCTTTTTTCGATACGCCTGATACTGCGATGATAGAATCTCGGTCACAGACAAGCACATTATGTCCTAAGCTGTCATATAAAGCCTCAGCATATTCCTTTGCAAAATCACCTAGTTCACTAATTGGAGAATACTTCTTTAAAATTACTTCTCCATCGCGATCAACAAATATTTCTAGTGGGTCTCCTTCTCGAATACGTAAAGTTCTACGAATTTCCTTTGGGATTACTACCCTGCCTAAATCATCAATTCGACGTACGATTCCAGTTGCTTTCATTCTAATGCTGCCTCACTTTCTACTGATGATCAAAGTGGTGAATTTACCTGTTCATGTAAAAATCACCAACTGTTAGACATAGTATTTTACACATTAGTTCTTCTATGCACGTCGAATTGTATTTTTTTATCTTATTTTAGGCATTTATTACTTCTTTTTTCACATCTGGTAAGCCTTTTAATAAATTTTCAGCAATTGTTAACCACTTCGATGTCTCTAAGCCATTTGTTTTCATAACAATTTTCAATTGTGATCCTTCCATTCCTAGACCGATCATACGCCCAAAACTATTTCCGAGCATGAATAATTTTCCACCATCAATATTTTGACTTGCTTGTTCAGAAAACAGGAATGTTACTTCAAATTTATTCTGCTTAATTAACTCAATTTGTTCTTTCATTGCCAACACTTTAATATTTGCAATTTGTAATAAATAACCAACTTCTTGTGGGTAATCACCGAATCTATCGATCATTTCTTCCTGCAATTCTTCAATATCCTCAATTGCAGAAACACCTCTAAATTGTTTATACATCATAATTTTTTGCTTACTATCTGAAATATAAGCATCTGGTAAGTATGCATCTACCTCTAAGTCAATTTCAACATTAACTGTATTTTCAGCTCCATCTGTTCCTCTTCGCTGTTCAATTGCATCTTTTAACATTTGAGAATATAGATCAAATCCGACAGAATCAATAAACCCATGCTGTTCTGCTCCTAACAAATTACCTGCTCCACGAATAGATAAATCTCTCATCGCAATTTTGAAACCAGATCCAAGTTCTGTGAACTCTTTAATTGCTTGCAGACGCTTCTCTGCAACTTCTGACAGCACTTTGTCACGTTTATAGGCAAAGTATGCATATGCAACACGATTAGAACGTCCAACACGCCCACGAAGCTGGTACAACTGTGATAACCCCATACGATCTGCATCAAATACAATTAACGTATTTACGTTCGGAATATCTACACCCGTCTCAATAATTGTTGTACTTACAAGAACATCATGCTGTCCTTCTAAAAATGATAGCATAACAGACTCTAATTCACTTTCGTTCATTTTCCCATGTGCGTACGTTACGCGAGCATCTGGAACTAACATCGAAATTTCATCTGCTTTTCTTTCAATATCCTCTACACGGTTATATAGGAAGTAAATTTGACCGCCTCTTGCAAGCTCTCGCTCTATCGCCTCTCGCATTAATGCTGGATTATACTCTACTACATACGTTTGGACTGGGAAACGATTTTCTGGCGGTGTCTCAATAACAGATAAGTCGCGCACACCAAGCATAGACATATGAAGCGTCCGCGGAATCGGAGTTGCCGTTAATGTTAATACGTCAACATTCGCCTTCAATTGTTTAATTTTTTCTTTATGCGTTACACCAAATCTTTGTTCTTCATCAATAATAAGAAGCCCTAAATCTTTATAAGTGACATCTTTAGATAAAATACGATGTGTTCCGATTACAATATCTATTGTGCCATCCTTTAAGCCCTTAATCGTTTCATTTTGTTGTTTTCTCGTACGGAATCTACTTAATAATCCTATATTGATTGGATAATCTTGAAAACGCTCTCGAATTGTTTCATAGTGTTGCTGCGCAAGAATCGTTGTCGGTACTAAAATTGCAACTTGTTTTTCATCCATAATTGCTTTAAATGCCGCACGAATAGCCACTTCCGTCTTTCCATACCCTACATCACCACAAAGGAGCCTATCCATCGGGCGTCCGCGTTCCATATCTTTTTTAATCTCGTCAATAGAACGTAACTGATCCTCTGTCTCTTGATATGGGAAAGATGATTCGAACTCTTGTTGTTCTGCCGTATCTGGCGTATATGCATAGCCTTTTGAAGCTTCGCGCTCAGCATATAGTTTAATTAGGTCATCCGCAATGTCTTGTACAGATTTTTCAACTTTCGTTTTAACCTTTTTCCAATCATTTCCACCTAATTTGTAAACTTTCGGATCCTTACCTTCAGACCCTACATATTTTTGGACTTGATCAATTTGTTCAATTGGAACGTATAACTTATCATTACCTTGATATTTAATATTTAAATAATCTTTATGAACACCATTAATCTCTAATGTCTCAATACCTAAAAATTTACCTATACCATGATTTACGTGAACTACATAATCTCCAACTTTTAATTCCGAATAACTTTTAATACGTTCAGCATTCGATAACTTTTGTTTACGTTGTGATTTTTTAACTTTCTTATGAAAAAGCTCCTTTTCAGTAATGACAACAAGCTTTTGCATCGGCATTTCAAACCCTGCATGTAAATCACCTACAGCAATTTGTAGCCTTCCAGGCAATAAGATATCTGTGCCTTCTACAATATCTGCCTCAATATCATAATCACTTAAAATATGTTGTAATTTCTTCACACGTTCATCATCTGTTCCAAGTACAACAGTCGTAAAATGCCCTTCATTCCATCTATCAATTTCTGTTTTTAACAAATTCATCTGTCCATGGAAATCTTGCATTGTTTTACATGTTACATTTACAATATTTTGCGGATGTGTGTGTGCGATATGACGCAAGAATAACGTTAAATATACAAAACTTCTTTTTTTATGATGAAGAAACCCCTCAAATGCGTGAGAGAAAGATAAATCTTGAATAATTGTTCCTTCACCAAGAAGTGATATATACCATTCCGCCTCTTCTGTTTCAAGATGTGATGCTGTTTCTTGAATACGGGAAATCTCATCTAAAATTACAACACCATCTTCTGGTAAATAATCTATCAGACTAGCAGGTTCTTTATAGAAAATAGATAAGTATTTAAACATCTGTTCTATACTTTGCCCGTTTTTCAACATCTCAATTTCATGACTTACCGTCTCAAGCACTGTAGTCTTTAGTTTATCATCAGAAAGTTTTTGCATCGTCTTAGTCAAACCTTCTTCAAGATGCTGAATTCCTGATTTTAATTCTTCCTGTGAAAATAAAAACTCTGTTGCCGGACCAAACCTAACGCTTTCTTTTTTACCTTGAGAACGCTGTTCATCCACATCAAATAATCGAATAGAATCGACTTCTGTATCAAAAAATTCAATACGAAATGGTAGTTCTTCAGTTAAAGGATAAATATCTAATATTCCCCCGCGCAAACTGAACTCCCCTGGAGCTTCTACCATCGACTTACGTTCATAGCCAATATGATGTAAAGTATGCAAGAGCGCATCTAAATCAATCTCTTGCCCTAGATTGATTTCAACTTGCTTTTGCTTCCACAATTCTTTTATTGGTAAAAATCTACGCAATCCTGCCACTGGCGCTACAATGATTCCATTCTCTCCCGCAGCCAAGCGATTTAACACTTCTATACGTTGCGCCTTCAATTCTGGACTTGCAACCCCAATTTCCGATGCTATCAGTTCATTCACTGGATATAGCCACACATCTTTTTCACCAAGTAACGCCACTAAATCTTCATGTACTTTTTGTGCTTGGTATAAGTTATGTGTAACGATTAATTGTGATTTTTTTGTTTTTTTATATAAAGCCGCCATTAATAATGAACGAGAAGACGTTGCCATCCCTGATATAAGTTGTTCTTTTAACCCATCTTCTAATCCATTAATAACCGATTGTATCTCTTCATTTTTATAAAATTGCTCTAATAAACCTATCATTTTTAAAACTCCTCTCAACATAAAGAGCAAGTCATTCTATTTTATGCAAATATTTTGGAAAAGGAAAACAGAAAAATGCTTTGGACATGCCAAAGCGACAACATTTTATTGCAGAAATTTTTCATACTCATAATACTCAGGATAAGATGCGAGCGTTTCTTGACACGATTCACAAATTGTTTTTATATATATATTTCCATTCTCATGAAAATGAATCATCTCTACTACTTCTTGCTCTGTTAGTTGAAATAAAACGTCGCTATATACTTTTTCTGCGTTAATGGAGCCTACATTACCTCCGCAGTGTCTGCAATAATAATACCCTTCCATACTAGCCTCCTAAAAATTCAATTACTACTAGTATGGGTAAAACAAAAGAGAAATATTCCCAATCTCATTTTTAACTATTGAAAGTATTCATGATTTGGAGAAAAGGCTTATTTAGCCACTCTTCACATGCATCCGCTGCTTTTTCAATAGAATGGTTAACATCCGGAATCTCTTCAGATGTAAAGCGTCCTAATACATAATCGACTACCTTCATTCCATTTTTCGGGCGATCGATTCCCATACGGATACGTTGAAATTCTTGTGTTCCTAGGTGCGAAATCGTTGACTTTACACCATTATGTCCACCAGCACTACCTTTCATGCGAAGACGCAATTTACCTACAGGAATGTCTAAATCGTCGTACATAACAACGAAGTCCTCAACATCAATTTTATAATAATCCATGAGTGGACGAATACTTTCCCCAGATAAATTCATATATGTTAGCGGCTTTAATAAGATTACCTTTTCTCCATTAACAAACCCTGCACCAAATACACCTTTAAATTTTTGTTCATTCAAAGAAATGTTCCAACGCTTCGCAAGTTCATCAATGGCCATAAATCCAATATTATGCCTTGTTAATTCATATTCTCTACCTGGGTTCCCAAGTCCTACTATCAATTTCATTCTTGTACCACTACTTTCTTTTTTCGATACGAAAAGACGTAACCAAAATTGGTTACGTCTCATTCTATCCAATTAATTGAATAATACACTCACAGATTCTTCTTCGTATACACGAATGATTGCTTCTCCAATTAATGGAGCAACTGAAAGTTCATGTACTTTGTCGATTTTCTTCTCTTCTGGTAATACGATAGAGTTCGTTACAACTAACTCTTTAATATTTGAATTTTGAATACGCTCAATTGCTGGGCCAGATAATACTGGGTGTGTACAGCAAGCATATACTTCAGAAGCACCGTTCTCAACAAGAGCGTTTGCTGCTAATGTAATTGTACCAGCTGTATCAATGATGTCATCAATTAAAATCGCTGTTTTGCCTTCAATATTACCGATAATGTTCATTACCTCTGATACGTTCGGGCGAGGACGACGCTTATCAATAATAGCGATTGGCGCTTTTAGACGATCTGCCATTTTTCTTGCACGAGTTACACCACCATGATCAGGAGACACGATTACGATATCTTTAAGACCTTTTGTTTCAAAGTAATCAGAAAGAATCGGTACACCCATTAAGTGGTCGATTGGGATATCAAAGAACCCTTGAATTTGTGGAGCATGTAAATCTAGAGTGATTACACGAGTTGCACCTGCTGTTTCAAGCAAGTTTGCTACAAGTTTCGATGTAATTGGTTCACGAGAACGCGCTTTACGGTCTTGACGCGCATAACCATAATAAGGAATAACAATATTAATTGTTTTCGCAGATGCACGTTTTAATGCATCGATCATAATAAGTAATTCCATGATATGTTCGTTTACTGGGAAGCTTGTAGATTGAATAATGAATACATCGCAACCACGGATACTTTCTTCAATGTTAATTTGAACTTCTCCATCACTAAAACGATCAACAGAACATTTTCCTAGTCCTACTCCAATATGCTTTGCAATCTGCTCAGCAAGTTCCTTATTAGAGTTTAAAGAGAATACTTTCAAATTAGAATTTAGATATTGAGTCGACATCTAGATTAACCCTCCACATTATGATTTTTTCTTATTCAGCAATTGATCAACATAGTCTTCTTTGTTAACTTGACGTGCACGTGCTACCGATAATGCTTTTGATGGAACATTCTCTGTAATTGTAGAGCCTGCTGCCACATAAGCACCATCTTCAACTGTTACTGGAGCAACAAGGTTTGAATTACATCCAATAAATACCCCATTACCAATCACAGTTTTGAATTTATTCTTACCGTCATAGTTCACCGTAATTGAACCACAACCAAGATTCACGTCTTCTCCAACTTGTGCATCCCCGATATAACTCAAGTGTGAAGCTTTACTTCTATTACCAAAGACAGTTTTTTTGATTTCCACGAAGTTTCCAACGCGTACTTCGTCTCCAATAACTGAATCTGGGCGAATGTGTGCAAATGGACCAACCGATACTTCTGTACCAAGTTTACTATCATGTACAGTAGATTGACGAATTGTCGTACGATCTCCAATTTCACTATCACGAATTACTGTATGTGGTCCAATTTCACAATCAGAACCAATTACAGTGTTCCCCTCAATAATTGTTCCTGGATGAAGAACTGTATCACTACCGATAATTGCATCAGCAGAAATATAAGTGTTACTTGGATCAATAATTGTAACACCATTTACCATGTTCTTTCGGTTGATACGGTTTTTCATAATAATTTCCGCTTGCGATAGAGCGACTCTGTCGTTAACACCTAACGTTTCATCGAACTGCTCTGTTTGATAAGCTGATACGATATGACCTTCATTTTTTAAAATCTCAATAACATCTGGAAGGTAATATTCACCTTGTACGTTATCATTTGAAACTTTAGAAAGTGAAGCAAATAAAGCCTTATTATCAAAACAATACGTACCTGTATTGATTTCTTTAATAGCTAATTCTTTCTCATTTGCATCTTTATGCTCAACAATCTTTTCAACATGACCATTCTCATTACGAACAATACGGCCATATCCAGCAGGTTCTTCTATGTACGCTGTTAGCACCGTCGCCATTGCTCCCGCTTCTTTATGTTGCTGAAGTAATGCTTCCATCGTTTCAGCAGTTATTAGCGGCGTATCCCCACAAATAACTAAAGTTGTTCCTTCTTCATTTGCAAGTACACTTGCAGCTTGATCTACAGCATGTGCTGTACCAAGTTGTTCTGCTTGTAATGCAAACTCACTTACGTTTCCTAGCTGTTCTTGTACCATTTCAGCACCATGTCCAACAACCGTTACAAGTTTCTGCAATCCTAATTGAGATACTTGATCGACTACGTGTTGTACCATAGGTTTTCCACATACAGGATGCAGCACTTTGTATAGCTTAGACTTCATACGTGTGCCTTTACCTGCAGCTAGAATCACTGCAAATCTGTTTGACATATAGACCCTCCATCGCAACCTATTTATCCATTAAAGATATTATCCTAAATCATCATATATTTCAAGAAACACATTTTAACTATTAAATTTTACCATAATTCTTATAAGATGTTTTACTCTTTAGTATCTTTTTTAAGAAATAAGCTATACTATTTAAAATGATTTTGAAAAAATTAGTAGTTTCTTCTTTTTATGTTAATGAATTATGAAATTTTCAAATATAAAGCAAAAAAAACAAACTCCTGTAAATGCTTACAGGAGTTTGCTACAAAATTATAAGGCTTTTCGTCAAAGCCCTTTTCATTCGAATTTTACGAAGCACCTGCTTCTTCAAACTCAACCTCTTCTAACTCGCCTAAACGATGATACTCTGTTAAAACCGCATCTTGAATTTTAGAGCGTGTACCAGAATTAATCGGATGTGCAATGTCACGGAACTCTCCATCTGGAGTACGTTTACTTGGCATTGCTACAAATAATCCATTATTACCATCAATTACACGAATATCATGAACAACAAATTCATGGTCCAAAGTAATAGAGGCAATTGCTCTCATGCGGCCTTCTGTGTTTACGCGGCGTAATCTTACGTCAGTCACTTCCATCTTGTGTTCACCACCCTTTTCTAAATAAGCGATATATTTGTATAAATTCCACAAATTTTCTATTTTCCCTTTAATTTTTTAAAAATTTTTAAGATAAAAATTTTTAATGTAGTTGAATATAGAGATTAGTGGAGGTTATCGCTTACAAAAGGTTACTTAACTAGGGCGATTACTTCAATTTCAACGGAAACATCTTTCGGTAATTTTGCTACTTGCACACAAGATCGAGCTGGTTTATGAGTAGAGAAATAAGAGCTATATACTTCATTCACAGCATTAAAATCATCCATGTCCTTTAAAAATACTGTTGTTTTTACGACTGTATCAAATGAAGCACCCGCTTCCTCTAATACCGCTTGTAAATTTTGAAATACTTGTTCTGTTTGTACTGTTACATCTCCTGTTACAAGCTCCCCATTTTCCGTTAATGGAATTTGTCCTGAGCTATAAAACATATTATTTACAATAATCCCTTGTGAGTAAGGTCCAATCGCTTGTGGTGCCTTGCTTGTTTGAACAACTTTCATACTTTTCACCCTTTTATTATTTATTTTACTCTTTAAAAATAGTGTACGAAAGGCAGTTTGTCCATCTATTTTATAATCTATAAATAAAATAAAATAAAAAAAGATAAAATAAAAAAAGATAGAGCTATCTGCTCTACCTTTTATTCAGCCTCTACAAGCCCTTCATCAAATGGTGCAAGAGAATAATTCCCTTTTTCCACTTGAATTGTTTTTTCTTTCACATCAACTTCCGATAGACGAATTAATGATACAAAATTATTAATTAGTCGTTCTTCAATATCTGTGGATTCTACTAATACACCAATACCAACAACATTAGCCTTGAACTCTTCTAACATACTCATCATACCTTGAATCGTTCCACCAGCTTTCATGAAGTCATCAATAATTAAAACATTCGATCCTTCTGGAAGGCTGCGTTTTGCTAACGTCATTGTTTGAATTCGTTTAGAAGAACCCGACACATAGTTAATACTAACAGTCGGACCTTCTGTTACCTTATTATCTTTCCTTGCAATTACAACTGGTACATCTAAGTAATTTGCCACTGCATAAGCAAGTGGAATCCCTTTCGTTGCCACTGTCATAACCGCATCAATTGATTGCCTAGCAAAAACAGAAGCAAACAAACGACCTGCGCCATTAATATGGCGAGGATTACTCAATAAATCTGTCATGTATAAGTAACCGCCAGGCAAAATACGATCTGGGTTTTCAAATAAGCCACAAAGCTCATCAATAATTAGATCTGCCTCTTCTTCACTTATATACGGTATATATTTCACTCCTCCTGCTGCTCCTGGTATCGTTTGCAATGTGCCGACCCCTTGTTGCTCAAACGTTTGCTTAATAATAACTAAATCCTCACTAATGGAAGACTTAGCCGATTGATACCTTTCAGCAAAAAAAGTGAGAGATACTAGCTGACGAGGGTTTTGTAGCAAGTAATAAGTCATATCGACTAATCTTGTACTTCTTCTAATTTTCATACTCTCACCTCAAATCACGAATATTCTAAACAAATCATAACGTATTATACGTCTTTATTCAAGCGTTTCTCGCTCCCCTAGTAAACGTACCGCATAGACCTGTTCACAAAATCCTTTTAATCCGTTATAAATGCGATGCATTCGAGAATCATGGTGTACAAGTCCAAATACAGTTGGACCACTTCCACTCATCAATACAGCATCCGCTCCGAATCGCTTCATCTGTGATTTAATACGTGCAACTTCAGGATGCATTCCAAATGTTACATCTTCTAAAACGTTACCAACAGTATCACAAATCCCTTTATAATCTCCAGAATTTATGACATCAACCATTTTATCTACATTTGGATGTGTAACTCGATTTAACTTTAAATTTCCATACACATCAGCAGTAGATACACCTATATGTGGTTTCGCTAAAATAACCCAACAAGAAGGCGGAGTCTTTATATGCTCAATTTTCTCTCCTCTTCCAGTGGCAATTGCTGTGCCGCCGTATACACAGAAAGATACATCTGATCCAATTTCTGCGCCAAGCTCTGCTAACTCATCAATTGTAAGCCCTAAATTCCATAATTTATTAAGACCACGTAATGTCGCTGCTGCATCACTACTTCCACCTGCTAATCCAGCTGCTACTGGAATCGTTTTTTCAATAGTAATAGATACACCTTTGTTTACATTAAACTTCTCTTTTAATAATTTCGCTGCCTGATAAGCTAAATTTCGTTGGTCGTCTGGGACATACCGATTATGGGATAAAATTTCAATACGGTCTTCTGCTAATTCCGTTAGTTCTAGACGATCTGCTAAATCAATGGTTGTCATAATCATTTTCACTTCATGATATCCGTCTTGTCTTTTTCCCAGTACATCTAACGACAGATTAATCTTTGCTGGTGCTTTCACTAGTAGCTTCAATCTATTCACCCACTCTATGTACTCAATCTTTTATCGTTTATTTTACCATAAATTTATAGTAAGACGATGACACTTCCCTAATTATAACGAAAAGCATTCAGAATGAAACTACTTATGTAAAATGATGGCACCTTTTAGAGTACAAAAAGCCGAGGAATGTCTCCTCGGCTACCGTAGCATAGAAAGTATCTTACAACTACTGGTTTCGTTTCATTAATTGCTGTTCTGCAATTTCTATAGCACGTTTCACCATGTTACCAGCATCTTTCGCACGAATTCCGCCCCATCCTTCTTTCTGAACAACATCATAAAAGCCAAGCTCTTTTGCTAGCTCTTCTTTAAATTGGTTTGACATGACACCTCTTCGTCTACTCAATGCAGAGTCCCTCCTTATTTTGCTACGGTATAGTTAGTATGCAAAATAATATAGCTTTTCATTTGTGGAAATATATGTAATGATATGCGGATTATAAAATGACCTCATCATGAGGGTCTCCATAAAATGTTAACTCTACTGTCTCTGTTAAAACATCTGCATAACTATAAGATACACGTTGCAACGCATCTTCTTGTTGATCCAATTGTACAACAAAAACAGAACGGTATGTTTCTGCTAGTACACCTGATTGCTCCACAGTTTTTCTTCTTCCACTATTTGCTTTTAACATAAGTCGCTGTCCAAGATGGTGATCTAATTCGCTTTTAATTTCATCTAAACGTTTTGACATATACTTCGCTACACCTCGCTGTAATTTAGATTGAACACTTAAAACACGATATATCTATCCTAATTATTAACCTCGATTCACAGCTAATATCATCTTGCGTTTGAATAGATAGAAGAAATACTATATTGTAAAAGTATCATTACGTAGTCTGTACGTTCTTGTCTCTTTTTATCCAAATTCATTTAAATCCTTCCATACAAAAAAGCAAGATACATATGTACCCTGCTTACTCTTCGTAATGTTGAAAAGGTAATCCCGTCCGTAAAATCCCTCTCGTTTCAATTCCACCTAGTCCCTTTTCACCAGTAATTGTATTACGTACGACATCCCATACATTGACTCTCTCCATAAATGAAGTAAAACTAATTTTACCAACTACATATACAGGATCTAGTGCATGAATATTAATTCTAGATGGTGAACTAGCGAAATTGGCCCCTGCACGAATTAGTGCCTCAAAGTGCGATTGACATGCCCCAGCAAAAATAACAAGTTGATCCAATGATGGATATTTTTTTCGCACTTCTCGAACAGCCTGTACAAAATGCCTTGAATGCCTATATGCCGCTAAATCTCCCTTCACTCCTTTCGATTTTGTATATGCATCATGCCCCGTAATAACGAGAATGTCTGGGCGAAAGTGATCTATTAAGTCTACTACTTTTTCATGCATCTCCGTTTCTTTACAATGAATACCTTGTACAGGAACGCCAATTTTGTTATATAAGTCTAAGCACTTGCGCAAATATAAAGGGTCTCCATCTATATGCAATACACGTCCCGGCATTTGAAAATAATTCACCTCACTTGTGTATCCACCAGTTGAAGTATGTTCATGCCTTTGTTTCATTAACACATAATCTTGTTGAAACAAACGATACGTGCGCTCCATTGTTTCTTTCTCACGCTTCACCCTTTTTTTATGTTCTCGTTGATCTATACTAATTAAATCTTCAAGTGGCGCATCCGCCACCAGTCTAATTTCCTCTCCAAACAATATAGCTATCTCGCCTTTTATTTCTATAATACGAAAAAGAATATCCCTCTTATGAGAATATCGTTCCACTAATTCTCCAACATGTAAAGCCATTCTCCTACCTCCAAACTCATTAGGCCATCTTACCTGTTTTTAAAATATGAATTTAGAGGGAGAAAGGTGACAAAAGGGACAGTTCAAGTTGAACTGTCCCTTTCATATTCTTATGATAATTTATGAAGAACCAATGCATTACTTAATGTTGCAAACTCTTCAATAGATAGCGTTTCGCCTCTTCGCTTTGGATCAATTCCTACTTCTGTTAAAATTCGATCCAATAATTCCTTATCTTTCGGGAAACCATTTAAATTATTTGATAAATTATTCATCAAAGTTTTACGGCGCTGTGCGAAACTTGCTCGTACTACTTCAAAGAAGAATGTTTCATCTGTCACCTCTACAACCGGTTTCGGACGCTTTAGAAGGCGAATAATTGCAGAATCAACATTTGGCTGTGGTACAAACACTGTACGCGGTACAGTCATAACTGTTTCAACTTCTGTATAATACTGAATAGCAATCGATAAAGAACCATACTCTTTCGTTCCAGGTTTAGCAGCTAAACGATCTCCAACTTCTTTTTGCATCATAACAACAAATCCACGAACTGGTAACTTTTCTTCAAGCAATTTAAATAAAATTGGCGTTGTAATATAGTATGGCAAGTTAGCTACTACCATTACATCTTGCCCTTCTTCAAATTGCTCATTAAATACTTCATGTACATCCGCTTTTAGTACGTCTTTATTAATAACTGTAACGTTACCATATGGTGCTAACGTCTCATCTAAAATTGGTAATAGTCTTTGATCAATTTCAAAAGCCACTACTTTTTTAGCACGCTTCGCTAATTGCTCTGTTAATGCACCGATACCTGGTCCAATTTCAATTGCACCACTTTCTGAACCAATTTCTGCATGATCGACAATACGATTTAATACATTTGTATCAATTAAAAAGTTTTGTCCTAAACTTTTTTTGAATGAAAATCCATACTTTTCAACAATGTCTTTTGTACGATTTGGCGTTGCGATATCCTTCATTTTTTTTCCTCCTGTATTACTTGCTTATAAGCTTCTCCAAATGATTCCTTTGAAACTTGAAACATCTGTAATCGTTTATGTAACTGTTTTGCATTTGTATAACCAATCTTTAATAGCTTACCCATTCTTTCTCTGCGGCTCTTTGCCATTTCTCCGCCCACTAAGCCTGCATCGACTAAATCACTCCAACTAATTTCACTTGTATAAGCTTCCATTTCTTCATGTATATTCTCTAGAGCACGGCGAATCGACTCATTAGAAGCATGTTCGATCCCAACTCCCTTTTTCCTTTTAGCAAGCGCTTCTTCCTTCGGTAAAAAGGCATGCTTACAGCCGGGAACCTTGTCAGAAATAATTTTTCGAATACGCTCTCCAGGATAATCTGGATCTGTGAAAATAATAACGCCCCTTTTTTGCTGCGCTAATTTAACTTGCTCAATAACATGATCACCGATTGCTGAACCGTTCGTTTCAATTGTATCCGCATCAACAGCACGCTTAATCGCAACTGTATCATCTTTACCTTCTACAACGATAATCTCTTTTATTTTCATGCTTGCCTCCACACTCGTTTCGTCTCTACTTAGTAAAACAAAAAAATGACGACTTTTCCATTATTATTTTCCTCATTCTTATATTTTAAAAAATAGAATAGAAAAATCTTTGTTCTCTGTCCTTATTGTAACACTTCATCATTCACATTTATTTTCTTCATCACTTCTACTAGTGTTTTTTCAAAATAAAAAAGAACAGGTTTCCCCATTCTTTTTTATTCAACACCAAATAAAGCTTTTGCATTTTTGGTTGTCATTTCTGCTACTTCTTCATAAGAAACACCTTTTAAATTCGCAATTTCTTCTGCTACGAGTTTTACATAACTCGGTTCATTTCGTTTCCCTCGAAATGGATGCGGCGTTAGATATGGACAATCCGTCTCTATTAACAATTTCTCTAATGGAATCTCCGTAGCAACCTCTTTCGGCTTTTTAGCGTTTTTAAATGTAACTGGTCCGCCTAACGAAATTAGAAAGTTCATATCAACACATCGCTCTGCTACTTCTACGCTGCCGCTAAAACAATGCATAATGCCTCCTACTTCAGCTGCATTCTCTTCTTCTAGAATATCAACAATATCTTGAGTTGCATCGCGATTATGTATAATAATCGGCAATTTCACTTTTTTCGCTAATGCAATTTGTTTACGAAATACTTCTTTCTGTATTTCTTTTGGAGACTTATCCCAATGATAATCTAAACCCATTTCTCCAAGTGCAACGACTTTAGGATGAGAAGCAAGTTCTTCTAACCAAGCTAAATGTTCTTCTGTCATGTCAATTGCATCAACTGGATGCCATCCAACCGCAGCGTAAATAAAATCATAAGCTTCAGCTAATTCCATCGCCTTTTTTATCGTTACTTCATCAAAACCAACAACAACTGTATAAGTAACTCCCGCTTCTTTCATTCGGGCAATAACTTCTTGCAAATCTTCTTCAAATTGCTCTGCATTCAAATGCGAATGTGTATCAAACAACATAATACATAACTCCTTTTATATTGAAATCAAGTTTATTCTACAAAAATAAGTTCTTTAATAACTTAACGATAACAATACTACAATCTTAATGCAAAAATAGAGAATGTAAAAAGAAAAAAGACGCTTCACACATGTTACACGTGAAACATCTCTTTTCTTGTCTTAATTACTTGATTTTTGTACCATTTGGTAGATTTTGGTCAATTGATGCTAATGACAATACGCCATTCTCTTCACCCGCTAAAATCATACCTTGCGATAATTCACCGCGTAATTTTACAGGTTTTAAGTTTGTTACACAAATAACCTTTTTACCTTTTAGGTCTTCTGGCGAATAGAATTTTGCAATTCCAGAAACAACTTGACGCTTTTCTGTGCCTAAGTCTAGTTGAATTTTTAACAACTTGTCTGCTTTTTTCACAGGTTCAGCAGATAGTACTTCAGCTACGCGTAATTCTACTTTAAAGAAATCATCAATTGTAATTTCTTCTGCCTTCGGCTCTTCTTCTTTTTTCTCTTCTACTTTAGGGGCAGAGCTTTTCATTTGTTCTTTAATGTACTCTACTTCCACTTCTATTTCTAAACGAGGGAAAATTGGGTTTCCTTTTTCTACTTTTGTTCCAGCTGGAATACAGCCAATTGTAGATAAACTTTCCCAAGATTTATGAGCCTCATCAGTAAGGCCAAGCTGAGCAAACATCTTGCTTGGTGCTACTGTTAAGAATGGCATAAGCATAATACCTGTTTGACGAAGTACTTCTGCTAAATGAGCCATTACAGAAGCTAACTTTTCACGATCATTCTCATCTTTTGCTAATACCCATGGTTGTGTTTCATCAATATATTTATTCGTACGACTAACCAATTGCCAAATAGATCCTAACGCTACAGAGAACTCCATATTCTCCATTGCTTCTTCTACTTTTTTCAAAGTATCTTGTGCAAACGCTACTAACGTTTCATCAAATTCTGTTACATTTGCTTTAAATGCAGGGATTTCTCCGTTAAAGTACTTATCAATCATAGCTACTGTACGATTTAATAAATTACCTAAGTCATTTGCTAAGTCGAAATTAATACGCTCCACAAATCCTTCTGGTGTAAATACGCCATCAGATCCAAATGGAACTTCACGAAGTAAGTAATAACGTAATGCATCCAATCCATAACGATCGATTAATGTAACTGGATCTACTACGTTTCCTTTTGACTTACTCATCTTTCCATCCTTCATTAAAATCCAGCCATGAGCAAAGACTTTCTTTGGAAGAGGTAAATCTAATGCCATTAAAATTATCGGCCAATAAATTGTATGGAAACGAACGATTTCTTTCCCAACTAAATGCACATCTGCAGGCCAGAATTTTTTATATTTCTCTTCATTTGCTGTTCCATAACCTAACGCCGTAATATAGTTAGATAATGCGTCAACCCATACGTAAATAACGTGTTTTGGGTTACCAGGAACACGAACTCCCCAGTCAAATGAAGTACGAGAAACTGCTAAATCTTCTAATCCTGGTTTAATAAAATTATTAATCATTTCATTTTTACGAGACTCCGGCTGAATGAAATGTGGATTATCTTCATAGAACTTTAATAGTCTGTCGACATATTTACCCATTCTAAAGAAATAAGATTCTTCACGAACAAGTTCTACATCATGACCACTATCTGGGCTTTTTCCTCCAACTACTTTGTCACCTTCCATAATTGGATCTACTAATTGGTGCTCTGTATAGAACGTCTCATCTTGTACAGAATACCAACCTTCATATTCATCAAGATAAATGTCACCTTGATCTACTAATTGCTTAAAGATTTTTTCGACAACATCTTTATGACGATCTTCAGTTGTACGAATAAAATCATCATAAGAAATATCCATCTTCTCCCAAAGCTCTTTAATTCCTGCAACAATATTATCAACATATGCCTGTGGCGTAATATTTAACTCTTCTGCTTTCTTTTGGATCTTCTGTCCATGCTCATCAGTTCCTGTTAAATAATGCACATTATATCCTTGCATACGCTTATATCGTGCCATTGCATCTCCTGCTACTGTCGTATAAGCATGTCCAATGTGTAATTTTCCACTTGGATAATAAATTGGGGTAGTAATATAAAAGGACTTATTTTCCTCTGTCATTGTTTTGGACCTCCCGAATAACCTCATATGTATTTATAAACAGTATATCAAAAACTCATATATAAAGTGAAACTTTAATCAGTGGGGTTTTTCTTCATCCCCACTGATTATTAGCCCACATCAATCGGGCTTTTACGAGCAGCCCGAATCTCACTTATCTTCTTTAAGCCAACCTAATTTTGAATTCTGGGTCTTAATGCTCGATATCTTTATCATCTATTGCTCATATTTCAAAAAAATATACAATCTCCACTTGAAATTTGTTATTTTTTTCTGAAAATATTGTAAATAATTGTGGAATTTCCTCTCAATCTATTATATATAAGAAATAAGAAATCTATAAATCTTTTTAAAAAATATAGAATTTAAGAATTGACGGAAATGTAAATGATTGGTATCATATGTCCATAGGGTATTTTGTCGAAAAATGACGAATCTAAAAATAGACTCGAAACTTATAAACTATTTATTTAGGAGGAAAAAAATTATGAAATCTACTGGTATTGTTCGTAAAGTTGATGAATTAGGTCGTGTAGTAATTCCAATCGAATTACGCCGTACTTTAGGTATTGCAGAAAAGGACGCTCTTGAAATCTATGTTGATGACGAAAAAATCATCTTAAAGAAATATAAACCAAACATGACTTGCCAAGTAACTGGTGAAGTATCTGACGGTAACCTTTCTTTAGCTGAAGGTAAAATCATCTTAAGCAAAGAAGGCGCTGAGCAAATCTTAAACGAACTTCAAGATTATATCGAAACAGCAAAATAAGCTTCTCAATTATGAGAAGCTTATTTTTTATCGACATGATAGATTTGATATACATCTCTTTTCGACAAATCTCGATCTTTAGCGACTGTTTTAATCGCTTCTTTTGAATTCATACCTTTTTCATTTATATAGTGTTCAATATGATCATATACTGAAAGAGATTCCCACCATTGTTCTTCTGGAGCAGGTTCTTCTGTTGAACCAGCTACTAAAATACAAAACTCACCACGTACTTCATTTTGCTTCGTCCACTCAATTGCTTCTTGAATTGTCCCTCGAATAAATTCCTCAAATTTTTTCGTTAACTCTCGACACAATACAATCTCTCTATTTCCCAACACTTCCTGCATCGAAATTAAAGTATCATCTAAACGATGAGGCGCTTCATAAAACATCATTGTAGTTTGTACATAACGAAGCTTTTCTAACTCCATCTTCCGTTCCTTTTTGTTTCTCTGCAAGAAACCATAGAAATAAAACTGCTTTGTTTCAAGACCGGATGCAATTAATGCTGTAAGGGCTGCATTTGCTCCAGGAAGCGGAATTACATGATATTGCTCAGCTACTGCCTCAACAACAATATCGTAACCCGGATCAGAAATACACGGCATACCAGCGTCACTAACAAGTGCTACATTCTTTCCATCCTCTAACTTCTCTAATATTCTCTTTCCACTTACTTCTTTATTATGCTCATGATAACTCGTGACAGGTGTTTCAATTTCAAAATAATTACAAAGTTTTTTCGTTTGTCTCGTATCTTCAGCAGCAATTAAATCCACTTCTTTTAAAATTCGGATTGCACGAAATGTCATATCTTCTAAATTTCCAATAGGAGTTGGTACTAAATATAAAACTCCCTTTTCATTTTGTTGAAAGCTTTTTTGTTGCCACATAGCGTTCTCCTTTTTGCATATATGCCTCTTTTTGTTTTCTCGTTAATTGCTTAAAGTAATACTCCGCTTGCATAGCTGTACGTTTATCATCATGGGTCTCTACATATTTTAAAACGACAGGAAGCCTGACGCGTGTATACTTAGCTCCTTTGCCGCTATTATGAGTCTGTATTCGTTTTTCTATATGGTTTGTATATCCAGCATAATAACTTCCATCAGAGCACTCTACCACATAAAAAAAATGCTTATTCTTCTCCATATAAAATTGAACGTATCTCCTTTGTATATTCGTTATTGTTCTCATATACAACGAGAGGTGGTAAAATTTTTAAATCTGCATTTCCATCCTTAATTCCTTCAATTAACAATGTATTTGCTTCTTTTCCAACCTTAGGATAAACAAATCGCACACGCTTTGGTTCAATTTTATATTTACGCATTAATGTGACAATGTCGAGTAATCGCCCTGGACGATGTACAAACGCCACTTTCCCACCTTGTTTTACTAACTGACTACTTGCAGATACAACATCTTCTAATGTACACATAATTTCATGACGAGCTATCGCTAAATGTTCATTCATATTTTTCTCTGAAGTTTGAGGTGTTTGAAAATATGGTGGATTACATGTAACAACATCATATTGATGACGTCCGAGTTTCTCTGGCATATCTTTCAAATCTCCATGTATGAGGTGAATTCTTTCTTCCAGCCCATTATATTGAACACTTCTTACTCCCATATCATATAAGCGTTCTTGAATTTCCACACCAGTAATCTTTCCTTTTGTTCTTGTACTTAATAGAAGGGGGACAACTGCGTTACCTGTACACAAATCAAGTAAATTCCCCTTTTGAATTGGTACCCATGCAAAATCTGCCAGTAAAACAGCATCTAAAGAAAAATTAAATACTGATGGGCTTTGTATAATCTTCATGTCTTGCGCTAATAAGTAATCTAAACGTTCATCTTCATATAAATTCATATACTGCTCCTTTTCTTACCCTTAACCTACCCTATTTCATGTATAAAAAATTACCTTTCCAATTATAATTGGAAAGGTAATTTCACTTTTTATTTAAGAATGACAGACAGAACAAACAATCTCCCTCTTTACGTACACTTCCATAATGTAGATTGCAAATATGAAAACCTTCTTGATACAGTCTCGCTAAATTGTCATAGCCTTCACCAATATCTGTCTTCGGCTTCACTTCTTTACGCTTTTGAGTTTTTTGTTTTTCTTTATTCTGCACTTCTTCAAAACGGTGTCGCAAATTGTTATTTTCCATTTTTATATGCTGGTTTTCTTCCAACAACTCTGCAAGATGCTGTTTTAACTCTCCCAACTGTTTGTATAAATGTCCAATTTGCTCTTCCATACTAGAAACCGATTCAAAAATATCTTTTTTCTCCACAAGCACCCACCTCATTAATCTGTGGTTTGACTCGAAACGACCCCTTTATTCACTAACTCATCTAACGTATATTCTACTATCCGTTCCTTGTCTACTAGTTCCACTTGAATTAATCTTTCTAAAATATTTAATCCGATCACACGGCCAGTACCATGCGGGGTTTGTATACGTTGATCTAAATCAGGAAGTTGTTCCTTTGCTGCCTCATATTCATCATTCTCATATTTTAAGCAACACATTAAGCGACCACATAAACCAGAGATTTTTGCAGGATTTAATGATAAATTTTGATCCTTTGCCATTTTAATGGATACAGGTTCAAAATCTCCTAAAAAAGTAGAACAACAAAGCATACGACCACATGGACCAATACCACCTAGCATCTTCGCTTCATCACGAACACCAATTTGTCTTAGTTCAATTCTTGTTCTAAAAATTGCCGCTAAGTCCTTCACTAGTTCGCGGAAATCAATCCGACCATCCGCAGTAAAATAGAAAATAATCTTATTACGATCGAATGTATACTCTACATCTACAAGTTTCATATCAAGATTATGCTCTACTACCTTTTGCTGACAGACTTGATATGCTTCTTTTGCAGCATGTTTGTTCTCTTCAACAATGGTACGATCATTTTCATTTGCAATACGAATAACCTTTTTTAGCGGTAATACAACGTCGTTTTCATCAACTTGCTTTTTGGTAATAACTACTTTTCCGTATTCAATACCTCTTACCGTTTCTACAATAACAAACTCATTTTCAGAGATATCGAACTGATTTGGATCAAAGTAATATACCTTTCCGGCCTTCTTAAAGCGAACACCTACTACATCATACAAAACGGTCATCCCTCCTGCAACCGCAACACTAACTGTTCGAACACAAGCTGCGCATTTACATTAGCGTTGATTCTATTTTTTGCCTCTAATATATTAAAGAGAGCTGATACAATGCGCTTCTGAGCATAGGAAAACGATTCAAACATCTCTTTCTGCTCATGAAAAACAAGACGATCTTCTTCTCCAAGTTGAACATATAGTAAATCCTTATAAATAAGGAGTAACATATCTAACCCTTGCTGTAATTGTTCTTTCTCTCCAAAGTGTTTTCCCCATTTTTCTTGTACAAAAAAAATAGAGGTTTTATCTTTTTCGAGCGCTTCACATAATTTTATCACTAAAGCTCGTGCTTGTGCAAACCATTCATCACTACATAAAGCTAAAGCTTCATCAAAACTATTTGTGAGTTGAGCAGCAAGTGTCGATAAAGATGCTGTAATATCTTCTTCCTGTAATCTTCTAATTAAAGATTCTGTAGGTAACGGTCTAAACGTAACAACTTGGCAACGAGATAAAATCGTATTTAAAATTTGATGACTTTGTTCAGTAAGTAAAATAGCGGTTGTATCACTACTTGGTTCTTCTAAAAATTTCAAAAGTGTATTTGCCGCATTTGCCGTCATACGATCTGCGTGCTCAATAATATATAATTTTTTATTTGCCTCTAATCCTGTTTTTGAAAACTCTTCTTGTAAATCATGAATTTGCTGCTTCTTAATAGATAATCCGTCTGGTTTTACAATATGTAAGTTAGGGTGGTTACCTGAATCAATTCGCTTACAATTTGTGCATACATGACAGGGCTCTACTCCATTCCGCTGAGAACAGAGGAAACTCTTTGCCATTTGAATTGCTGTCGCAAACTTTCCCGTACCTTTCCCTCCCTCTAACAAGTAAGCGTGGGATATACGCTCTTTTGCAATGCTATTCATCAACATTTTTACACCGATGGGTTGTATAGCAGAAAGCTGCTCCCACGTCTTCATCATAATGCATACCTCACTTATTTCATTCTTTCCTTCTATTATAACAATTTATCTTCTATAATCTGAACAACTTCTTCTATAAGTTTTTCCATCGGCTGATCAGCATTTACCAATACAATACGCTCCGAGAAACGTTCTACAACTTGTAAATACCCTTCGCGCACACGTTTATGGAAAGAGATATCTTCCATATCTAGTCGATTTACTTCACGTCCTGCATCTTTTTCAATCCGAGCCAAGCCAACCTCAGGCTCAATGTCTAGATAAATTGTTAAACTAGGCATACAGTCCTCTGTTGCGAAACGATTTATTTCAAATACCTTATCCATACCCAATCCTCTTGCATAGCCTTGATATGCTAAAGAACTATCTATAAAACGATCACATAACACGAGATAGTTCTCATTAAGTGCTGGCATAACTTTTTCTACTAAATGTTGTCTGCGCGCAGCAGCATAAAGAAGCGCTTCTGTACGTGCTTCCATCATCGTATATTCTTGTTTATGTAAAATCGTCCTAATGTCCTCAGAAATTGCAATACCACCTGGTTCCCTTGTCGCCATTACCTTTTGTGCTTTTTGTTCAAAATATGGCAATAAGCTTTTAATTAACGTTGTTTTACCTGAACCTTCTGGGCCTTCAATTGTTACAAATAATCCCTTCATCCTAAAACCTACTTTCTATATCATACACTTTCATATATTTCGTATTACCTTGAAAACGAGCTCCTGCTCTCTCTAAATACATAATTTGCTCTTTATGCTCTGAAGTAATTCTCTCTCCATACATAACCAATGGAATCCCAGGTGGATACGGAATCACCATTTCCGCCGCTATCATTCCAACAGCCTCTTCTATAGATACTATCCTTGTTCCATATCTTTCTAGTTGTTTATACGTATACGGCAACGGAGAGAATTCACCTTTATAAGTATAACGAATAGATTCCCTCTTGTCTTTCACGTCATAATGTTGCAATGCTACTCGGATCATCTCTATAACCTTCATATACCCCTCATTTGCTTGCAGGGGTAAAATAAATAGGACATTGTACGGATCAGCCATCTCTGTATATATACCGACCTTTTCAAATACGGACTGTAATTCGTACCCTGATAACTGACAACGAGTTTGTACCGTAACCTTTAACTCGTCTTGCAACGGATATTCTAAAATGGCGATTTGGGGAATAGAACGTAACCGTTCCTTAAATCTCCGTAAAAACTCAACAATTTCACCATGACCTTCTTCTTTTATACGCGCCATTGTAAAGCGTGCTATATCCAAGGAAGCCATAATTGGATACGATGGACTACTAGATTGTAGCATACTTAAATAAGTAGTAACCTTCTCTTCGTCTACTAAGTGACTATTTATATGTAAATAGGAACCCATTGTCATTGCGGGTAATGTCTTATGTGCAGAATGCACTACAATATCTGCACCATATGTTAACGCTGATTTCGGGAATGGTTCTCCTAAACAAAGATGTGCCCCATGTGCCTCATCTATCAAAACAGGGATTTCATGTGCATGTGCAAAAGCGATGCTTGCCTCTAAATCCATCCCCATACCATAATAATTAGGATGCGTTAGAATGAGTGCTTTCGCATTTGGATATTTTCCAATTGCTTTCTTAATAATTTCATTACGAACTCCCACTGGTACATTATAAGTTTCATCAATCCATGGATCTAAAAAAATGGGATTTGCTCCCGCTAGTTTTAAACCATTAATAATTGATTTATGACAATTTCTTTGTACAAGAACAATATCATGTTCCCCACAACAAGACAAAATCATCGCTAAGTTCCCGACTGTTGAACCATTAATTAAAAAATAACTTTTCTTTGTATCATACACTTCAGCCAATAATTGTTGTGCCTCATCTATACATTCAAACGGACTATGCAAATCATCTAGTCCTGCTAACTCAGTTACATCAATAGATAGAATATCTTTAAACTCTCTTATTGCCTTCTGAGGGAAGTTTAAACCATTCTTATGACCTGGGACATGAAAGGATAACGGCCCTCTTTCTTTAAACTCGATTAACGCCTCATATAAAGGCATATGATTTTGATTCATCTACATCTCTTCCTTATTATTCATTCTCCATCTATTATACAGAACAAAAAAAATAATAGGCATATGCCTATTTAAAAATATGATACTTCTAATTTTCGAAGTTGCTTTAAATAATGTATATATTTCGGATCATCTGTCTCTGTATTCACCATATCCTTTTCACATTCATAACATATTAAATTATTATAAACATATATACCTTCTTTTCTTTTTGTCTCACAAACAATACAAACTTCACTTTGTAATTTCATAACCTTCCCTCCCTATTTAAGTGAACCTATTTTATACTTCTAATCCTTAACAATTTCCAGAAAAATATACACCCATCTCTTATATAATATGATTAACTCTTGGGCAACGTGTTTGTATTACCATTACTTCTTTCCCATTCTTTTTAACAATACAAAAAAACACAAGTCAAAAGACTTGTGTTTTTAGTTGCTTGGCGACGTCCTACTCTCACAGGGACAAGGTCCCAACTACCATCGGCGCTAGAGAGCTTAACTTCC
>NZ_JBXAHT010000010.1:0-15671 GCF_058795375.1 Bacillus sp. GW823-FHT06A10
ACGTTTCACGTTGTTTGTTTCGTTCAGTTTTCAAAGAACTACTTGGTCGCTCATTTGCGACTTCCTTATGTTAACATTTCTATTTTGTAATGTCAACTAAGTTTTTCATTTCGTTTGCCGCTTTCGACGTTGTTGTCATCAGCGACTCGTATAATACTACACCTCTAAACTCTAATAGTCAATATGTTTTTCTAAAAAAATATAAAAAGACTTATTTCTTTTTAAAATAAGTCTTTTTATCATGTAACACGCTATCGTTTATTATTTTTCTATAATAGGTAAAGAGACGATAAATCGAATAATACCCTCCTCATATTCAGCTCGAATACTACCACCTTGTAACTCAACAATACTTTTCGCAATCGCAAGCCCAAGTCCAGAACCTTCTGTTACTCTACTTCGAGATTGATCCTTCTTATAGAAACGTTCAAACAAATTCGCTAACTCTTCTCTCGTAAACTCTTCACTATGATTCGCAATTACAATTTGTATATCCCTGCGCTGCCTTTGAAGAGAAACTTTTATCTCCCCATCATCTTTACTATACTTAATCGCATTAGTTAGTAAATTATCAAATACACGAACCATCTTTTCCGAATCAATCGATGCATAAGCACGTTCCTCAGGAAACTTCTTAACAAACGTAAGTCCATGCTCTTCCGCCTGCGGTACTAATTCTTCTATTAATTGCTCGAGTAACTCATTCATACAAACTTCTTGTTTTTCTAATATAACTTGTTCATTTGTTAACTTCGTATACTCAAATAAATCTTCTATTAAATTCTTTAGCTGCTCCGACTTTGCAAAAGCAATTCTCGTATACTCATCATGTTGTTCTTGATTTTCATATTTAGAATCTCGAAGTAATCGTAAGTAACCCATAATAGAAGTAAGCGGTGTACGTAAATCATGAGATACATTCGTAATAAGCTCATTTTTCTGCTTTTCTAATTTACGCTCTTTTTCTATATTATTCATAAGCTCTTCCGCCATATTATTAATATTCTCAGTTAAAGACGCAATCTCATCTTCACCTTTCTTCTCAATGCGGTACGCTAAGTTTCCTTTTTCTATTTCCTTTACACCTTCTGCCATTGCTTCAATCTGCTTCATCTTTCTCTTTGTTATATAGAAGAAAGAGAAAATGAATACAAGGACACCAATTAAAAATGGGAATGGTCCTTCTACTTTATAATACACTACCTCGCCTTGAGGAATCCCGCTTACAAACATATATAAGTTCTTACCTTCAATTGTAATAGGCGAGAATGTAATAAACTCTTTTCTTGATCTTTCAATATCATTATTATTTGAATAATTGATAGCAAATGAAGTCGCATTACGAATTGTATTATGCAAATTAATTTGTTCTTCTTGCGCTTGCTTCGTCTTATACAAAACTTTACCATTTTCGTCAGTAACTAATATTTTAAAGGCATCATGCCCTTGCTCTAAATTCTCATTTTCTAGTTCTATCATATTTTGTACAGCATCTAATTTATTTTCAGCAACCATCATTTCCGCTGTACTTTGAGCTTTACGATTAATTTGCTCCATACCATCTCTGTAATTAATCTCGGCATGCTGGCTAGCATCTTCAAAAATAGGTGCTACTATCTTCGTTGATACAAAGAGACCTAATAACGCACAAGCAGTAAACGCCGTAATAAGTTGAATCCTTATACTCCGTTTCACGCTCTTTATTATCTTTCCAATTAATTCTCGAATTTTCCGAACATAAGTAAACGGATTAAATATCTTTTTCAATCTTATACCCCACTCCCCATACTGTTTTTATATATCTAGGCTTCCTTGGATTCTCCTCAATCTTTTCACGTACTTTTCGAATATGCACCATTACAGTATTATCAGACTGGAAAGATCGTTCGTTCCACACCTTTTCATAAATTTGCTCCGCACTAAACACCATACCTGGATTTCTAGCTAGCAATTCTAAAATTGAAAATTCCCTTGGGGTTAGTTTCACTTCTTCTCCCTCTACAATAACTTTATGGGTCGAGATATTTATTTTCATCTCTCCAATTTCTAGCTCGTCCTCATTTTGAATAGCAAAACCATTCATTTTCATATAACGGCGTAACTGAGATTTAATTCGTGCAATTAACTCTAATGGATTAAAGGGCTTCGTTACGTAATCATCTGCTCCTGTTGTTAATCCTAAAATCTTATCCATATCTTGCGTTTTCGCAGAAAGCATAATGATAGGCATCTCTTTCGATTCTCTTACTTTCATACACATATGAATACCATCTACTTTCGGCATCATAATATCTAATACGACTAGATGCACTTCATTTTCTTCCAGTAAACGTAGCCCTTCTTCTCCGTCCCCTGCTTGTAATACTTTATATCCTTCATTCTTTAAATAGATTGTAATTAAATTCCGAATTTCTTTTTCATCATCTACGACAAGTATTGTTTCGTGTGCCACAATATCTCCCCCATTACTTTTTTAATCCCTAACTTCTATTATAGGAAAACTTCTGAAGAAAAACGCTCGGAAATCCTTAAGTTTTTCTGAAGACGCAAAAAAGGTCTAGACTCCCCTTAAGTCTAGACCTTTGAAAAAACCCCTTTTATTTACGAACGTAGATGAAATATAGTACGAATAAAACTCCCATAACATACATAATCGGATGAACCTCTTTACGACGACCACTCACAACCATTGTAATTGGATAGAAGATAAATCCAATCGCAATCCCAGTTGCGATACTATACGTAAGTGGCATAGAGATAATTGTAAAGAATGCTGGCACTGCAATCTCGAATTTCTTCCAATCAATTTCCCCTAAAGAAGAAACCATCAAGATTCCTACAATAATTAAAGCTGGTGCCGTTACAGCTGGCGTTACAACACTTAGTAATGGCGAGAAGAATAGTGCCAGTAAGAAGAATCCTGCTGTTACAACTGCTGTAAATCCAGAACGTCCTCCCGCTGCTACCCCTGCAGACGATTCAATGTAAGACGTTGTTGTTGATGTACCCAAGATCGCACCAATTACAGTCGCAATCGCATCTGCAAATAATGCTTTTCCTGCACGTGGTAATTTATTGTTCTTCATTAATCCAGCTTGATTCGCAACCGCTACAAGCGTACCTGCTGTATCAAAGAAATCGATAAAGAAGAACGTTATAATAACAATCCCCATTTGAACTGTAAAAATATCTCCGAAGTGCGTTAACGCAGCACCGAACGTTGGTTCTAGACTCGGTATTGCTCCCACTACAGCTTTCGGAGTATCAATTAATCCTGTTGCCACTCCTAAGATCGCTGTAAGAATCATACCGTAAAATACAGCACCATTAACTTTCTTAATCATGAAGATGATTGTCGTAACAACCCCGAAGATTGCTAGTAACGTTGTGCCCTTTGTTAAGTCCCCCAACCCAACAAGAACAGCATCGTTTTTCACGATAATTCCAGCATTTTGGAATCCAAGGAATGCAATGAACAATCCGATACCTGCTGCTACTGCAAACTTTAACTCCGATGGAATTGCATTAATGATTTTTTCACGAATACCTGAAGCAGTAAGAATAATAAAGATAATACCTGACATTAATGTTCCGGCAATGGCCGTTTGCCACGGAATACCCATCGTTAACACTGCTGTATAAGCAAAGAACGCGTTAATTCCCATACCTGGCGCTAAAGCAATTGGATACTTCGCGAAAATACCCATAATTAACGAACCGATTGCTGCCGCTAATGCCGTAGCAACGAATACTGCACCTGGATCCATCCCTGTACCTGCTGGTAACCCTTTAACATTTCCAAGCGACAGCGTAGCAGGATTGACAAACAGTACGTAAGCCATAGATAGAAATGTTGTTAACCCCGCTATGAACTCAGTCTTATAATTCGTACCGAGCTCATCAAATTGAAAATAGCGTTTCATCCTACGTTTCCCCCGTTATATGATTACTCGCCGTAATCTCCCTAGCCCTCTTTTATCTATTAAAAATAAAAAAGGCTTCCATTGCATATACATGGAAGCGTTCTATGAATAAAGACAAGTTTCCCCTCATCTTTATCTAAACGCCTCGTAGTCAAGCCATTTACGGTAGCTAGGTAGAAACTTTCGGGCCATATCCCCGATATTATACGACGGCATAATATTCACTTTTCGTTTGAATTACATACTCATATTAACTCTTGAATGTATTTTTGTCAATTTAAAAGCGAACATTTTTATATTTTTTTATATTTTCGTTCGTATTAACAACGAAAACAAAAAGATCCATCTATTCATGAATGATAGATGGATCTTTTTTATTACAATACTATTCCCACTCAATAGTTGCTGGTGGCTTACTCGTTACATCATACACGATACGGTTAACGTGTTTTACTTCGTTTACGATACGAACAGAGATTTTCTCTAGTACGTCCCAAGGGATACGTGCCCAGTCAGCTGTCATACCGTCAATAGATGTTACTGCACGGATACCTACTGTGTAATCGTAAGTACGCTCGTCACCCATAACACCTACGCTACGCATACCAGGAAGTGCAGTGAAGTATTGCCAAATTTCACGGTCTAATCCCGCTTTAATAATTTCTTCACGTAAAATCGCATCAGATTCACGAACGATTTCTAATTTCTCTTCTGTGATTTCACCTAATACACGAATACCAAGACCAGGACCTGGGAATGGTTGACGCCATACGATTTCATCAGGAATTCCTAGTTCAGATCCTAATACACGTACTTCATCTTTAAATAACGTATTTAAAGGCTCAATTAATTTGAACTGCATGTCTTCTGGAAGTCCACCCACGTTATGGTGAGATTTAATTGTTTGTGCAGTTGCTGTACCACTTTCAACGATATCTGTGTAAAGTGTACCTTGTGCTAAGAAGTCCATACCTTGTAATTTAGATGCTTCATCATCAAATACGTAAATGAATTCGTTACCGATGATTTTACGTTTTTGTTCTGGATCTTCTACACCTTTTAACTTATTCATGAAGCGTTCTTGTGCATCCACTTTAATAACGTTCATATGGAAGCCTTCGCTAAATGTTTTCATAACGCCTTCTGCTTCACCTTTACGAAGTAAACCGTGGTCAACGAAAATACATGTTAACTGATCGCCGATTGCTTTATGAATTAATACTGCTACAACAGAAGAGTCTACGCCGCCACTAAGTGCACATAGTACTTTTTTGTCTCCAACAGTTTCACGAATCTTTTCTAATTCTACTTCGATAAAGTTCTCCATGTTCCATCCTTCAGAACAACCACATACGCCGAATACGAAGTTTTTAATTAAATCGTTACCGTGCTCAGAGTGACGTACTTCTGGGTGGAATTGTACACCGTATAAGTTTTTCGCTTCATTGCTCATACCAGCAATTGGGCAAGACTCACTTGTTGCGTCTACTACGAATCCTTCAGGTAAACCAGTTACTAAGTCGCCATGGCTCATCCATACAACTTGCTCTTCTGGAAGGTTCGCATATAATTTTGATTCGTTCTCTACTTTAAGAACAGCTTTTCCGTACTCACGGTGGTTGGCACGCTCTACTTTACCACCGAAGTGTTGTGTCATAAGCTGCATACCGTAACAGATACCGAAGATCGGTAAACCTAGTTCGAAGATTTTTTCATCACAATGTAATGCACCTTCACCGTATACGCTATTTGGTCCACCAGAGAAAATAATCCCTTTTGGATTCATTGCTTTAATTTCTTCTGCAGTAATTGTATGTGGATGAAGTTCACTGTATACACCGAACTCACGAATTCGACGTGCTATTAACTGATTGTATTGACTTCCAAAATCTAAAACGATAATTGTATCGTGTTGCTTCTTCAAAATAATCACCCCAACGTTAGTTCTCGTATATAAATATTTTCACCAATTTGGCGAAAAGCATTACTAATATAATAAAAAAAGCCAGTCCTCCGCCTCTAGTCTCATAACAAAGAAAAGGCAGGGGTCTGACTTTATAAAGAAAGATAGTCTCCGCTCTTTATAAATATAAGACACACTGCCTTCATAGTCAGGTTGTTTACGGTAACCCGGTAGAGACTCTCAAACCATATCATTGAGGATATATGAAGGATCGTTTTATATTATCTTCCTAGATTCTAACAATGAAGTATCTATATGGTCAAGAGAGAAAGCGACAAAATTCTACAGAAATTCATTTCCTTTTCTAAAAAACATAAAAAAACATCCATTTCTACATAGAAATGGATGTTTTTTAGGGCAAACGGAATTACATCATTCCGCCCATACCGCCCATGCCCATGCCGCCCATGTCAGGCATTGCTGGCGCATTTGGTTCTGGCTTGTCAGCTACTACAGCTTCAGTTGTTAAGAACATAGCTGCAACAGATGCTGCGTTTTGAAGTGCAGAACGAGTTACTTTAGCTGGATCTACGATACCAGACTCAAGCATGTTAACCCATTCGCCAGTAGCTGCGTTGAAACCAACGCCTACTTTTTCGCCTTTTAGACGCTCTACAACTACAGATCCTTCTAGACCAGCGTTGATTGCGATTTGACGAACTGGCTCTTCTAGTGCGCGAAGTACGATGTTGATACCTGTTGCTTCGTCACCTTCTGCTACGATAGAAGCTACTTTCGTGTATACGTTCATAAGTGAAGTACCACCACCTGCAACGATACCTTCTTCTACTGCTGCACGAGTTGAGTTAAGTGCATCTTCAATGCGAAGTTTGCGCTCTTTTAACTCAGTTTCAGTTGCTGCACCTACTTTAATTACCGCTACGCCACCTGCTAGTTTAGCAAGTCGCTCTTGTAATTTTTCACGATCGAATTCAGAAGTTGTTTCTTCTAATTGCGCACGAATTTGACCGATGCGAGCTGCGATTTGCTCTGTATTTCCAATACCTTCAACTACAGTTGTGTTTTCTTTTGTAACAACAACTTTACCAGCGCGTCCTAAAGATTCAACTGTAGCAGATTTTAAGTCACGACCTAATTCTTCAGTGATTACTTCGCCACCAGTTAAGATTGCGATATCTTCTAGCATTGCTTTACGACGGTCACCAAATCCAGGAGCTTTAACAGCTACTACATTGAATGTACCACGAAGTTTGTTCACTACTAATGTAGCTAAAGCTTCGCCTTCTACATCTTCAGCAATGATAAGAAGTGGTTTACCTTGTTGTACCACTTGCTCTAATACCGGTAAGATTTCTTGAATGTTAGAAATCTTTTTGTCAGTAATTAAGATATATGGGTTATCAAGAACTGCTTCCATTTTGTCAGAATCAGTAATCATGTAAGGAGATGCATATCCACGATCAAATTGCATACCTTCTACTACGTCTAATTCTGTTGTGAATCCTTTAGACTCTTCTAAAGTAATAACGCCATCGTTACCAACGCGCTCCATTGCTTCAGCGATTAATTGACCTACTTCTTCGTCAGCTGCAGAAATAGCAGCTACTTGTGCAATAGAAGATTTGCCTTCGATTGGTTTAGAAATCGTTTTTAATTCTTCAATTGCAGCAGTAACAGCTTTTTCGATACCTTTACGAAGACCCATTGGGTTAGCACCAGCTGTTACGTTTTTAAGACCTTCACGAATCATAGCTTGCGCTAATACAGTTGCAGTTGTTGTTCCGTCACCAGCTACGTCATTTGTTTTGCTAGCAACTTCTGCTACTAATTTCGCACCCATGTTTTCAAATGCATCTTCTAATTCGATTTCTTTTGCGATTGTTACACCATCATTTGTAATAAGTGGTGAACCAAATTTTTTCTCAAGTACAACGTTACGACCTTTTGGTCCAAGCGTAACTTTTACTGCGTTTGCAAGAGTGTCGACACCGCGAAGCATCGAACGACGTGCTTCTTCACTAAATTTAATATCTTTTGCCATAATAATTGACCCCCTTGGATTTTTTAAGATTTATATAATTAACCGATAACTGCTAAAATGTCACTTTCACGTAAAATCAAGTAGTCTGTACCTTCATATTTCACTTCAGTACCTGCATATTTTGAGAAGATGATAAGATCACCTGCTGCTACCTCTAAAGCAACACGCTCACCATTCTCAAGCACTCGACCAGTACCTACTGCAACAACTTTACCCTCTTGTGGTTTTTCTTTTGCAGTATCTGGTAATACGATACCACTTGCTGTTTTTTCTTCTGCTTGAACAAGCTCAATTACAACGCGATCACCTAATGGCTTTAGCATGAACAATAACCTCCTCATTTTGTTATGTAAATTTCTTTTATTAGCACTCAAGTCATCCGAGTGCTAACACACTTATAATAATAAATAATCTCAATTTCTTTTGCAAGTAAAAAAATCATAATTTTTTCGCAAATCACTATATAAACTTTCTATATAGAATACTGCCTTTACTATATGAATCGTTGTTTCCACTGCTCGTATGTTACAATATGAAAGGACACCCTAAGTTGTTTTCGCTACACACACAACTTTCTCCTGTCTTCTATTATAATTTCAAATAAGGATTTACGAAAAAAACATAATTCAAGTGAGGTTTATATCGTAGGTAGCATATTTACATGTTATCCTAACTTATCTCATACACTATAGTTAGAAAGGATGGTTAAACCATTTGAAGAAACAATACTGGTGGATTATCGTTACATACATTTTAATGCAGTTATCTGGCGTTGTTGGATTGCCACTTCTCCTAAAAACAGGACTCTATGATAATAGAGGATTTACCATTGAGGAAAAAGGACAAATCATAACGGGACACTGGGCAATTATTAGCTTCTTTGTTGCATTATGTATCGTACTTTGGTTACTTAGAACGGATATTCGTGACAGGCATTTAGATCCAAAGCGCTCTTCTGCTCCAGCTACTATTGGATGGATTTTCATCGGGTTCTTCTTGGCTTTCTTTTCACAAATAGTTGCTGGTATGATCGAGATGCAGCTGCTAGGAATTAAACAAGGTTCAGAAAATACAATGAAACTGATGGAGATTGCAAGAACCACACCTTGGTTCCTTATTGTTGTATCTATAATTGGACCTATCTTAGAAGAAATCGTATTTAGAAAAATTTTATTTGGTGCACTTTATAAGAAGTTTAACTTCTTTATCGCAGCTATCATTAGTTCGCTTGTATTCGCAGCAATTCATTTTGATTTTACTCATTTATTGGTATACACTGCTATGGGGCTCGTATTCGCCTTCTTATATGTGAAGACGAAGCGTATTATCGTTCCGATTGCAGCTCATGTTGCGATGAATACATTAGTCGCTATTGGGCAAATTTTTATGAGCAATGAGCAAATTCAAGAAATGATTAAAGAAGCTGAAAAAATGCAAGGCTTTATCGGAGGATTTTTTGTATGAGAAACTCACCATTGTTCATGGCTGCACTATACTTCCTTCTTGGATGTATCTTTACACGCTTCGCCATTACGAACGTGACAGATACAATCTGGAATGTGTGGACAATACTATTTGCAGTTATGGCAACAATTGATTTTAATTTGGCACTTCGCCTTATATTAGTTAAATTCACAAAGAAGAAACAATAATAAAACGCAGAGGTCGCTTCCTCTGCGTTTTATTGTGGATAGTTTTTCAAAAAGTAAACTAATGTTTGTAACTCTACAGCTAAATCAATATGATGAATTCTAATATTCTCTGATACGTTTAATCGTGCTGGTGTGAAATTCAAAATACCATGCACGCTCGTTTCAGCTAATCTATCTGCTACAGCTTGTGCTACTGTAGCCGGTACTGTTAATATTGCCACTTGTATATCATTTGATAATCTCTCTTCTAATTCATCTAAATGGTATACAGGAATGCCCCCGATTTCTGTTCCAACTTTCTCTTCACTAACATCAAATGCCATTTCAATTTTTGTATTATTGTTTTTCGTGAAATTATAATGTAAGAAAGCGGTCCCTAAATTACCTACTCCAATAAGTGCTACACGCGTTATATCATCTTGATCAAGTGTTTCGCGGAAAAATGATAATAAATAATTTACGTTATATCCATATCCCTTTTTCCCTAACGCTCCAAAATACGAAAAATCTCTTCGTATTGTTGCGGAATCTACTTTTACCGCTTCACTCAATTCGGCCGATGAAACACGCTGCTTACCAGAAAGAGATAAGTTTTGGATAAATCGATAGTATAGAGGCAATCTTTTAGCAGTGGCTTGTGGAATCTTTTGCTGATCCATATGACCTCTCCTCTCTTCCTATCTTTATTCATATACTTTAATCAAATACAGAAGTTTAGCACTCATTAAATTCCTTGTATAATAAAGAGAAGAAGTATTCTCTCTTATTTTAAACTATACACTATTTTTAGTATGATTGAGAAATATAAACATGGCAAAGTTAAGAAATTATTTGAGGTGAAAACATTGATTTTATTACAAGTAAATGGACTTTCGAAATTATACGGTGCAGAAACAATTCTTGCAAACATAAAATTGGAAGTACAAACAAAAGATCGTATCGCATTAGTTGGAAGGAATGGAGCTGGAAAATCTACATTATTAAAAATTATCGCTGGTGAGTTATCACATGATGGTGGCGAAATTATAAAACCGAAAGATGTCTCAATCGGGTATTTAGCTCAAAATACCGGCCTAGAAACGTCTTTAACAATTTGGGATGAAATGCTAACCGTCTTTACCCACTTACAGCAAATGGAGACAAAACTTCGAAGGCTTGAGCAAGAAATGGGCAAAGAAGAAAACTTTTCAAACGAAGCTACATACGAAAGATTGTTAGCTGATTATGACCAATTGCAACTCAATTATAAAGATCAAGGTGGATATCAATATGAAGCGGATATTCGCTCCATTTTAAGCGGCCTTGGCTTCCCAGTTGAAACGCACCAGACGACGATTTCTACTTTAAGCGGTGGGCAAAAAACAAGATTAGCTCTCGGAAAATTATTATTAACAAAACCAGACTTACTTATTTTGGACGAGCCTACAAACCATTTAGACATCGAAACATTAACATGGCTTGAGCAATATTTACAAGGTTATCCTGGCGCAATATTAATCGTTTCACATGACCGTTATTTCTTAGACAAACTTGTTACACAAGTATATGAAATTTCGAATAAAGAAAGCAGACGATTTGTTGGTAACTACAGTAAATATTTAGACTTAAAATCAGCATTATATGAGCAAGAAATGAAACGTTACGAAAAACAACAAGATGAAATCGCAAAACTTGAGGACTTCGTTCAAAAGAATATAGCTCGCGCCTCTACAACGAAACGTGCTCAAAGTCGCCGTAAACAACTAGACAGAATGGAATTATTAACGAGACCATTAGGGGATTCTAAGTCAGCATCATTCCACTTCGATATTGAAAAGCAAAGTGGAAATGATGTTTTACAAGTAAAGGATGCAACCATTGGCTATGATGAGGACCCTATAATTGAAAACGTAACTATGCGCTTAACTCGCGGAGATAGTGTTGCTTTAGTTGGTCCAAACGGAATTGGGAAATCCACATTATTAAAATCTATTGTGAATAAGTTACCACTATTAAATGGTGATGTTTCTTTCGGATCAAATGTATCTGTTGGTTATTATGATCAAGAACAAGCAAACTTAACATCTTCTAAACGGGTTTTAAATGAACTATGGGATGAATATCCACTGCAACCTGAAAAAGAAATCCGTACTATACTCGGGAACTTTTTATTTACAGGAGATGATGTACTGAAACCAGTATCTTCCCTTAGTGGTGGACAAAAAGCTCGATTAGCTCTTGCGAAGCTTATGATGCAAAAGTCAAATTTATTAATTCTGGATGAGCCTACGAACCACCTTGATTTAAATAGTAAAGAGATTTTAGAGAATGCTTTAATTGATTATCCAGGGACTCTTCTATTTGTCTCACATGACCGCTACTTCATTAACCGTGTAACAACGACTGTGATTGAGTTATCAACAGAAGGTGCACAGGAATATTTAGGGGATTACGATTACTATGTGGAGAAGAAAAATGAAATGATTGAACGCGCAGCATTTGAACAACTTGAACAGCAAGAAAATCAGGCACCTGTTCAAAAAACTGTAGCTCAAGAAAAATTAAATTATCTCGAAGAAAAAGAGCGTAAACAATTAGAACGTCAACGCACTCGAAAAATTGAAGAACTAGAACAAAACATCGTAAACTTAGAAGAAGAAATTGCTACGTTAGAAGATCAACTTTGCTTACCAGAAATATATGCAGATTATGAAAAAGCGAGTGAAATTACAACTAAAAAACAAACGCTACAAGTACAACTTGAAACTTGTATGGCAGAGTGGGAAGAGCTGCATGTATAAGAGTATTTAAATAAGGAAGATGTCTCATCAGTCATGATTTTTGACTATGTGACATCTTTTTTCTTTAAGTACATAAATAATTTTTTGAATATATCAATGGTAACTCGGAATATATCAACCAATTTTCAAATACATCTATCGTAACCCTATATATATAAACGATTCGACACGAAATATCGATTTACCGACAAGGATTGACAATATCAGCACCCTCTATAATAGAAGGATATTTCAAAATGTTTTTCAGGGATATCTTCTTACTTTTTATTTCCCGAAAAACAATATATTCAAAGGTCAGACTTCATCTAGTTTATCCACAAACTTATACACATATCCACCTTTATAAAATAGCTATCAAAACAACTTTTCCACATTATCCACAACTATCAAAAAAGATATCAACACTTTATATACACAACAAAACCCACATTATCAACAGATAATATGGGTTTTATCCACAAGCTGTGGTTAATTATGTGCATAACTATGCTTCAATATCTAATCCTGGATTCGCATTTAAGGCTAATGTTGCACGCTTGCCTTGTTCATACGCAATTGTCCCTGCCGCTGCAATCATTGCTGCATTATCTGTGCATAAAGATAGCGGTGGAATAATTAGTTCAATGTTTTCTTTTTGTGCAAATTCTTCTTCTAATCGCGCACGAAGTCCTTTATTAGCAGCTACTCCACCAGCAAGAAGTAATTGCTTTACATTATAAGCCTCTGCTGCACGAGCTGCTTTCGTTACAAGTACATCTATTACACTTTCTTGGAAACTTGCCGCTAAATCTTCTGGTTTAATTTCTATACCACGTTGTTTCGCGTTATGCACAGTGTTGATAACTGCTGATTTCAATCCACTAAAGCTAAAATCATATGAATTCGGTTCTAGCCATGCACGAGGCAAATCAATTGTTGGTTCTCCTTCATGTGCAAGACGATCAATATGAGGACCACCTGGATATGGCATAGATAACGTACGAGCTACTTTATCATATGCTTCTCCAGCTGCATCATCTCGCGTTTCACCAATTACTTCAAATGAACCATGTTCTTTCATATAAACAAGTTCTGTATGCCCACCAGATACAACAAGTGATAATAGCGGGAATTGAACTTCTTTTACTAAACGGTTCGCATAAATATGGCCAGCAATATGATGAACACCGACTAACGGAATATCATGTGCAAAAGCTACTGCCTTCGCTGCATTTACCCCAATTAAAAGTGCTCCTACTAAACCAGGCCCTTCTGTTACAGCAATTGCATCAATATCATCAAATGTGATATTTGCTTCTTTTAAAGCTTCTTCTAACACAACTGTAATTTCTTCTACATGATGACGGGATGCAATCTCTGGTACAACCCCGCCAAAACGTTTATGACTTTCGATTTGTGATGCAACGACATTCGCAATAATTTCCGTTCCATTTTTAACAACCGCTACCGCTGTTTCATCACAGCTTGTTTCAATCCCAAGTATAATCGTATTTTTTTCCATTATATATTCACCCACATTACAAGACCATCTTCCTGATTGTCTGCATAGTATCGTTTACGAATTCCACCATTTTGAAATCCATATTTTTTGTACAACTGCTTTGCTACTTCATTTGATACACGTACTTCAAGCGTCATTGTTTTTACCCCTAGTTCTTTCGCTTCTGAAATAACTGCTTTCAATAAGGCATCTCCTAATTTTTGACCTCGGTATTCTGGCAAAATAGCTATATTTGTTATATGTGATTCATCAATAATTATCCACAATCCACAATATCCGATTACACGACCATCTTTTTCTAACACAATATAATGTGCATGTTCATTCATCGTTAATTCACGGTGAAAGGCATCTGCAGTCCAAGGAGTTGAAAAAGACACTTCTTCAATAGCTACAATTTGAGCAATATCATCAAGTTCCATCTTTCTAAATATCATATCCATCTTCTGCAAGGCCCCTACTTGTTTTGACTTTCTAACCACTTTGTTTCAGCTTCAGCTAAACGAAGATAGCTCGGAACAAACGTATGCACATCTTGTTCTTCTTTTTGTAACCCTAAGAATGCTAGCTCACTTGGTCTTGGATTATTTTTAGTAAACGGAGCGAATACAGCTTGATCACCTAAATGTTCTATAATTATTTCTTTATGCAATTTAACATCATTACCGATAAATAAAACAGGCTGTCCTTTATCTTTTAACATTTGCAACCAGTCCACAATAAGAATAATTCGGTCTTCTTCTATTGAAGTTAACTGCTCTCCTTCATATGTATATAATCCAGTATAGATTTGCCCACGTCTTCCATCAAATAAAGGACAAATTAATCCATTAAAGTTAGCACCGTTTGCAGCTACTACCTCTAAACTTGATACACCTACAATTGGTATTTGAAGTGACCAAGCTAATGTTTTTGCCGCTGTCACGCCTATGCGAACACCTGTATATGATCCAGGTCCAGCAGCTACTACGATTTTAGTTAATTCCTTCGGTTTTACACCACATTCTTTTAACAGTTGCTCTACAGCTGGCATAAGACGTACAGAATGGTTTTTCGTCAAATTTGTAATGATTTCCCCAATCACGTTTCCTTCCTCAATAAGGGATACACCCATTACGTAATTTGAAGTATCAATTGCTAGTACTTTCATCTTGTAATAGCTCCTCACATAATCTAATATAGCGATCTCCAATTGGCTCGAGTATAATTTTTCTTGTGTCATCTCCCGCATGGAATAAACTAATTTGTAACTTTTCATTCGGTAAATATGCTTCTATTAAATGAGCCCATTCCACTACCGTAATTCCTTCACCGTAGAAATACTCATCAAAGCCTAAGTCCTCTTCGCTTTCTGCTAAGCGATACACATCCATATGATATAGTGGTAATCTTCCTTTATATTCTTTAATAATATTAAAGGTAGGACTATTTACAACTCTTTTCACTCCAAGACCTTTTGCTAGCCCCTTTGTAAAAGTCGTCTTCCCAGCTCCAAGATCTCCTTCTAAAATAATTACATCTTGTGCCTCTACGAGTTCACCTAGTTTTTCTGATAACCTTTGTGTTTCCGCAGAAGATTTTGTTGTTACTTCATATTTGCTCACAGACTTCACCTACTTTACTCACAATGTTCTCTGCTCTTTATTATACAGGTTTTGAATATATAAAAAAGTCCTTAGGAGTTGTCCTAAGGATAGTTTGACTGTCTTTATTAGTTTTTTGTTAAAACAAATAAAAAAATACGAAACAATTTGTTTCGTTCTTTTCTTTATATAAAATGGCGGTCCCGACCGGGGTCGAACCGGCGATCTCCTGCGTGACAGGCAGGCATGTTAACCACTACACCACGG
>NZ_JBXAHT010000011.1:0-14777 GCF_058795375.1 Bacillus sp. GW823-FHT06A10
AGTTGGGACCTTGTCCCTGTGAGAGTAGGACGTCGCCAAGCAACTAAAAACACAAGTCTTTTGACTTGTGTTTTTTTTATTTCCCATGAAATAGGTTAGGTTCTGTTAGTAAAAATGATGAAATATAGTAAGGGATTTTTTGAGCAGAAATATTAAGAAATTGATAAATAAATGGATAATCTTCAGAGCCATAGCTTCCAAGTAAGTCATACCACCAATCTGTTTCATACCTAGAAATCATGCTTAAATTATAGAGCAATAAATAATGAACGAGGAGTTCGGGTAATACTGGTTTAGGATTTCTAGGATCAGTTGTAAGTGGTAAATAATAAGTATTAGTAAGATATTCATAGTATAAAGGAGTACTGTACATAGGATTCCATGATTGAATTGGCGCCGTAAAAAGTAAATTCGATTCATTAGTTTTCTCAGGTACATGTTGCATTGATAAATGCTTACAAGATGTTTCAATGTAGCGAGAAAATCTCTCTTTAGTCATATGTAATCGATCTAGTAGGTTGACTGAAAAGGAGAGCTCATTTTTAATTGTTGAATCGATTTTATATAAAGTTGATCCTTTTTGACTATAGCGGAGCAGATTTTGTAATTCTGGAATATTTCCCATTAGTTCTAACATGTTAAATTTTTCTGCTTCTAAGTGTTTCATGTGAAACAGTTGTTCTGCAACATGAGTAAACAATCCGTTTTTTTGTACCTTCACCTCATCTTCTAAAAATTGATACCCTTGTTTTTTTCGTTTGCGAGTTGTAACGCCATGAGCTAAAACAGTAGTGGATTCAGGATAGTTAGGATCAATGGTTAGTAGACATGCTTTAAAAAGTTGGCTAATTCCATAAAATAACAACATTGGTTGAATGGAAAATGGAGCTGTCTTATATAATTCATAATAATTTTTCCCGTGTTCTAAGTAATAAATAAAGGGATAACAATTTTCAAAACTTTTTTTTTCGGCATCCTGAATAGAGGATTTTTCATAACAACGGGCAAGATAACGTTGTACGTTTTGAGATGAAAAAAAGAAACTTAACTGCTGCCAAGTGCAAGATGTTTGATGCATATATTACGCTCCTTTTATTGTCTAAAAATTCTAACATATATATACGTCCTTGACAGTATTTTAACCAATTGATAAGCTACTAATAATAATTTCTGGTATCATAGGGGGAACAATTATGTGGGAATCTAAATTTGTTAAAGAAGGTTTGACTTTTGATGATGTATTACTTGTACCAGCTAGGTCAGATATATTACCAAGAGAAGTAAGTGTTAAAACAGTTTTATCTGAAAGCTTACAGCTAAACATCCCGTTAATTAGTGCAGGAATGGATACAGTAACAGAAGCTGACATGGCTATTGCAATGGCTCGCCAAGGTGGTTTAGGAATTATTCATAAGAATATGTCTATTGAGCAACAAGCAGAGCAAGTTGATAAAGTAAAGCGCTCTGAAAGCGGCGTTATTTCAGATCCTTTCTTCTTAACTCCAGAACATCAAGTATATGATGCAGAACATCTTATGGGAAAATATCGTATCTCAGGTGTACCGGTTGTAAATAATTTAGATGAGCGAAAATTAGTTGGTATTATTACAAACCGTGATATGCGCTTCATCCAAGACTACTCAATCAAAATTTCTGACGTAATGACAAAAGAACAATTAATTACAGCTCCAGTTGGTACTACACTGGAAGAAGCTGAAAAGATCCTACAAAAGTATAAAATTGAAAAACTCCCTCTTGTTGATAATAACGGTGTATTACAAGGGCTGATTACAATAAAAGATATTGAAAAAGTAATTGAATTCCCAAACTCTGCTAAAGATAAGCAAGGACGCTTATTAGTTGGAGCGGCAGTTGGTGTAACAGCTGATGCTATGCTTCGTATCGATGCATTAGTAAAAGCTAGTGTAGATGCAATTGTACTTGATACAGCTCATGGGCATTCTAAAGGCGTTATTGATAAGGTAAAAGAAGTTCGTGCTAAATATCCATCATTAAATATTATCGCTGGAAATGTTGCTACAGCTGAAGCAACGAAAGCATTAATTGAAGCTGGTGCAAACGTAGTTAAAGTTGGTATTGGACCAGGTTCTATTTGTACAACACGTGTTGTAGCTGGTGTTGGTGTACCACAATTAACAGCAGTTTATGATTGTGCAACCGAAGCTCGTAAACACGGTATTCCAGTTATTGCTGATGGGGGTGTTAAGTACTCTGGTGATATGGTTAAAGCTTTAGCAGCAGGAGCACATGTTGTTATGCTAGGTAGTATGTTTGCTGGTGTTGCCGAAAGTCCTGGAGAAACTGAAATTTACCAAGGTCGTCAATTTAAAGTGTATCGTGGTATGGGTTCTGTCGGTGCGATGGAAAAAGGAAGTAAAGATCGTTACTTCCAAGAAGGAAATAAAAAACTTGTTCCAGAAGGTATTGAAGGACGAGTACCATATAAAGGACCTTTAGCAGATACAGTTCACCAATTAGTTGGTGGCTTACGTGCAGGTATGGGATATTGCGGAGCACAGGATTTAGAATTCTTACGCGAAAATGCACAATTCATTCGTATGTCAGGTGCAGGCTTACGTGAAAGTCATCCTCATCACGTACAAATTACAAAAGAGGCTCCAAACTACTCATTATAATGTCTTATATACAAATAGACAGAGATTTGATATCTCTGTCTATTTTTTTTTGATTATGTTAGAATAACGGTTATGTGAGTACATAGATATTGGGGGTAGCAAAAGTGAAAGGTATGTTTTGCAAAAGATTCATTGCTTTGGTAACAGTGCTTACACTAGCTTGTAGCATTTTTATGCCATATAGCAATGCATCAGCTGAAACAGGAGCCGCTTTAAACATTGAAGCAGGCGCGGCAATTTTAGTAGAAGCGAATTCTGGGAAAATTTTATATCAAAAGAATGCAGATGAATTATTATCCATTGCTAGTATGACAAAGATGATGAGTGAATATTTAGTTCACGAAGCAGTGGATAAAGGAAAACTTAAGTGGGATCAGAAAATTAAGGTTTCTGAATATGCATATAAGGTTTCACAAGATGCTTCATTATCAAATGTTGCATTAGAAAATGGTGGCTCTTATACAGTAAAAGAGTTATATGAGGCAATGGCAATCTTTTCTGCAAATGGTGCAACAATTGCATTAGCAGAAGCAATTGCAGGTAAAGAAGTAGATTTCGTAAAAATGATGAATGATAAATCGAAAGAACTAGGGTTGAAAAATTATAAATTTGTCAATTCTACAGGTTTAACGAATAAAGATTTAAAGGGAATGCACCCTGAAGGAACAACAGCAGATGAAGAAAATAAAATGTCTGCAAAGGATGTTGCAACTTTAGCACAACATTTAATTAAAGATTATCCAAAAGTGTTAGATACAGCAAAAATTCCTAAAAAAGAATTCCGTCCAGAAAAAGAGAAGTTTGCAATGTCAAACTGGAACTGGATGTTAAAGGGCTTAGTTAAAGAATATGATGGCGTAGATGGTCTGAAAACAGGCTCAACTCCAGAAGCAGGAGATTGCTTCACTGGTACGGTTGAAAGAAACGGTATGCGTTTTATTTCTGTAGTTATTAAAACAAGTTCTCATACAGCACGTTTTGATGAAACAAAGAAGCTATATGATTATGGATTTGCTAACTTTGAAGTGAAACAAATGTATAAAAAAGGTTCTTCAGTAAAAGGACAAGAAACAGTAAGAGTAGAAAATGCGAAAGATAAAGATGTAGCAGTTCAAACGAAACAAGCTATTTCACTTCCAGTGCCAAAAGGAAGTAAAGATGTTTATAAAACAGAATTAAAAGAATCAAGTAAGGGACAAGAAGCACCTATTAAAAAGGGAGCTGCGCTTGGTCAAATGGTAATTACGCCAAAAGATACAAACGACCCTGGATTTTTAACTGGTAAGTCGTTGCAAGTGGATCTTGTAACAACATCTGAAGTAGAAGAAGCAAACTGGTTTACTCGTGCTATGCGCGGAATTGGTTCATTCTTTAGTGGTATGTGGAATAGTGCTGTTGATACAGTAAAAGGTTGGTTTTAGAAGCTCCTCATGGTAGGGGCTTTTTTTTTATTCCTATTTTTCATACCGACTTTATGAAAAAGTAGTAGACAAGCATCTGATAGTTAGTGGTAGAATGTAAGAGTATTCTTAATTTTCGCCTTTAACGGGGGAAAGCAATTCACCTAGGGGGGTTTTTGTACATGACAAATGTAACAGGGACAGAGCGTGTAAAACGTGGAATGGCAGAAATGCAAAAAGGCGGCGTTATTATGGACGTAATTAACGCTGAACAAGCAAAAATTGCAGAAGAGGCAGGCGCAGTTGCCGTTATGGCATTAGAGCGTGTACCAGCAGACATTCGTGCAGCAGGTGGCGTTTCTCGTATGGCAGACCCAACAATCGTTGAAGAAGTTATGGGTGCAGTGTCAATTCCGGTTATGGCAAAATGCCGTATCGGTCACCTTGTAGAAGCACGTGTATTAGAATCATTAGGGGTAGACTATATCGATGAGAGTGAAGTATTAACTCCTGCTGATGAAGTATACCATTTAAATAAACGTGATTACACAGTTCCATTTGTATGTGGTTGCCGTGATATCGGAGAAGCTGCACGTCGTATTGCAGAAGGTGCATCTATGCTTCGTACAAAAGGTGAACCAGGAACAGGAAACATTGTAGAGGCAGTGCGTCATATGCGCCAAGTCAATGCAGAAATCCGTCAAGTTGCGAGTCTACGTGAAGATGAGTTAATGACATATGCAAAAAATACTGGTGCTCCTTACGAAGTATTACTTGAAATTAAACGTCTTGGTCGCTTACCAGTTGTAAACTTTGCGGCAGGTGGTATAGCAACGCCAGCAGATGCTGCATTAATGATGCAACTTGGTGCTGATGGGGTATTTGTTGGATCTGGTATCTTCAAATCAGAAAACCCAGAGAGATTTGCACGTGCAATTGTTGAAGCAACGACTCATTATGAAGATTACGAACTAATTGCAAGTCTTTCTAAAGGATTAGGTAATGCAATGAAGGGTATCGAAATTTCAACGTTATTACCAGAACAACGCATGCAAGAGCGTGGATGGTAATTAAAGGAGAACTTTAAAATGGTGAAAATCGGTGTACTAGGTCTTCAAGGTGCAGTTCGTGAACATGTAAAATCAGTTGAAGCAAGTGGTGCAGAAGCTGTTGTTGTAAAGCGTATAGAGCAACTTGAAGAGATTGATGGTCTTATTTTACCAGGCGGTGAAAGTACAACAATGCGCCGTCTTATTGATAAGTATGCTTTCATGGAACCACTTCGCACATTTGCAAAGTCTGGTAAACCAATGTTTGGTACATGTGCAGGGATGATTCTTCTTGCGAAAACACTTATTGGCTATGAAGAAGCACATATTGGTGCTATGGATATTACAGTTGAGCGCAATGCGTTCGGACGCCAAAAGGATAGTTTTGAAGCTGCGCTTTCAATTGAAGGTGTGGGTGAAGGCTTCGTTGGTGTATTTATCCGTGCGCCGTATGTTGTAGAAGTAGCTGATAATGTTGAAGTGCTTTCTAAGCATGGTGACCGAATGGTAGCGGTAAGACAAGATCAGTTTTTAGCTGCTTCATTCCATCCGGAATTAACAGATGATCATCGTGTAACAGCATACTTTGTTGAAATGGTAAAAGAAGCGAAAATGAAAAAAGTTGTATAAGTAACTTGCAACTTGTATAAGATTATAGTAAATTGATGGTAACAATTTTATAAAATAAGCGTGTTGATAGGAAATAGTAACAAATGTTGTTTCTTATAGAGAGTCGATGGTTGGTGGAAATCGATAGAAACAGTTTGTGAATCCATCCTGGAATGGAATGTGGAACATCTTTTGGATTAGTAAGCATTCCCGGTGAAGAGCCGTTATTTCTACTTGAGAGGAAAGTGGTAATGCTTTCAACTAGGGTGGCAACGCGGGTTAACTCCCGTCCCTTTATATAGGGACGGGAGTTTTTTGTGTTTTATAAAATAAAAGGAGGAGTATATAATGCTTGATATTAAATTTTTACGTACAAACTTTGAAGAAGTAAAAGCGAAATTACAGCATAGAGGTGAAGATTTAACTGATTTCGGACGTTTTGAAGAACTTGATACGAGAAGAAGAGAACTACTTGTTCAGACAGAAGAATTAAAAAGTAAACGTAATGAAGTGTCTCAACAAATCTCTGTATTAAAGCGCGAAAAGAAAGATGCAGAAGCTCTAATTTTAGAAATGCGTGAGGTTGGAGAAAAAGTAAAGGATTTTGATAACGAACTTCGCACAGTTGAAGAAGACTTAGAAAGATTAATGTTATCTATTCCAAATATCCCTCATGAGTCTGCTCCAGTCGGTGAAACAGAGGATGATAATGTAGTAGCGCGTACTTGGGGAGAAGTAAAAGAATTTACTTTTGAACCAAAACCACATTGGGATCTTGCTACTGATTTAGGAATTTTAGATTTTGAACGCGCTGGGAAAGTAACAGGAAGCCGCTTCGTATTTTACAAAGGTGCTGGTGCAAGATTAGAGCGTGCTTTAATTAGCTTTATGCTTGATCTTCATACTGATGAGCATGGATATGAAGAAGTATTACCTCCATATATGGTAAACCGTGCAAGTATGACAGGAACAGGACAACTTCCAAAGTTTGAAGAAGATGCATTCCGTATTGAAAGTGAAGATTATTTCTTAATTCCAACAGCTGAAGTACCTGTAACGAATATGCATCGTGATGAGATTTTAAATAAAGAGCAATTGCCTATAAGATATGCTGCATTTAGCTCTTGCTTCCGCTCTGAAGCAGGTTCAGCTGGTCGCGATACACGCGGTTTAATTCGCCAGCATCAGTTCAATAAAGTAGAGCTTGTGAAGTTCGTAAAACCAGAAGATTCTTATGAAGAGTTAGAAAAATTAACAAATGATGCAGAACGCGTGTTACAATTATTAGAGTTGCCATATCGCGTTATGAGCATGTGCACAGGCGATTTAGGATTTACAGCAGCGAAGAAATACGATATTGAAGTATGGATTCCAAGCTATGGCACATATCGTGAAATTTCTTCTTGTAGTAATTTTGAAGCTTTCCAAGCGAGACGTGCAAATATCCGTTTCCGCCGTGAGCCAAATGGAAAACCAGAACATGTCCATACATTAAATGGATCTGGTCTTGCAATTGGACGTACGGTTGCAGCTATTTTAGAGAACTACCAACAAGAAGATGGTACAATTATAATTCCAGAAGTTCTTCGCCCTTATATGGGAGGAAAAACAGTTATTAAGTAAATTTAAACATTCATCGGTATGAGTGATTGGTAATTATGAGCGTTGTCAGTACTGTAATGTAGGAAGGGGAAAGTAAAATTTTCCTTTCCTCATAATTTATTTTAGTAGGGTTGACTAACTGTTTTTCTTTTGATATTATATTTGATGTCAATATGGAGGTATACCCAAGTCTGGCTGAAGGGATCGGTCTTGAAAACCGACAGGCGGCGAGAGTCGCGCGGGGGTTCGAATCCCTCTACCTCCTCCAGATATAATTGACAACAGCGCATATAAGTGGAGATTGGAGAACTCGTTACCAACACGTAACGAGTTTTTATTTTAAAACCAATCATAAAGTATGGTGTAAGGTAATTTTGTCCTTATTACACACTCATATTCCGATGATTATCTTCATAGATATGAAAGGAGTCAACATGGATCTTATTATACAAACGTTTCCTTTAGATGGAAAAACTTTATATTATGTACAATGTCCTGTCTGTAAGAACAATAGAATTTTAAACAGTGGTGCAAACGTATCACGCATTATTAGTGATGATACATTCCGTAAACTTTGTGGTTGTACTTGTGATGTAAAACCAGCTACGAATAAAGTAGAGGTGCCAAAACAAGTTAAAAAAGCAGCTGTAAAGAAAGAAGCGGCTCCAAAACGTACAGGTAAAGTATTAACGGCAGTAATTAATGGGAAAGAAATGACTGTTAAAGAGATTGCTGAAGCATACGATATTAGTACAAGTACTGTTCGTCAGCGTATTAACGCAGGAAAACCTGAGAGTGAAATTATTGCTCCAACAAAGAAGAAGTAATTTAATAGGAAAACCCGTGCATATGCACGGGTTTTTTATTTTACAAGTTTACGTGTTTGTTTTAAAAAATGGCCAATTTTTTTAATGATTGGTTCGATTGAATCCCCATCTTTTAAAATATCGTACTCATTAATATTTAAGCGTAATACAGGGCATGAATTAAAGTTGTTAATCCAGTTTTCATAACGTCCATGCATTTCTTTCCAGTACTCAATTGGCGTTTGCTGTTCCATTGGGCGTCCGCGTTCTTGAATACGATCGACAATATCATCGAAAGAACCTTCTAAGTAAATTAATAAGTCTGGATGAGGGAAGTAAGGAGTCATGACCATAGCGTCAAATAATCCTTTGTATGTTTCATAATCAGTTTCCGTCATCGTACCTTTTTCATGATGCATCTTTGCGAAAATTCCAGTGTCTTCGTAAATAGAACGATCTTGAACAAAACCGCCACCGTATTCAAAAATTCTTTTTTGTTCCTTAAATCGTTCTGCTAAAAAGTACACTTGTAGGTGGAAGCTCCAGCGAGTGAAGTCCGCATAGAACTTGTCCAAGTATGGATTGGAATCTACTTTTTCAAATGATGTGCGATAACCTAAAGCATTAGCTAATGCAGTTGTCATAGTTGATTTACCCACACCTACCGTTCCGGCGATAGTGATTACTGCGTCATTGGGTATATCATATTTTTGCCTTAAATTCATTATTATTTCGACTCCTTTAAGAGAGTATTTTGAAGGGCAGATAGGATGACGTTTAAATCATCAGGATTTTTTACAAAATCCATATCGTCTCCATTAAATTTCAATACTGGTATTTCCGGATGATCTTTTTTAAAAGCATCCATTGCTGTTTCATAATCTTTTGTGAGCTGTAGTAAGTAATTTGGATCCATGTTTTTTTCAAATTCTCTTCCGCGCATGGCGATTCGTTTTTGCAATGTTTCTAGGCTAGCTGTTAAATAAACAATGACGTTTGGCACAGGCATATCTTGTGTAAGGATACGATAAATTTGCATGTACTTGTCATATTGAGAGTCTTTTAATGTGCGGGATGCAAAAATTAAATTTTTAAAGATATGGTAATCCGCTACTACTGGTTTCCTTTGATTCAAATACTTTATGTTAATATCTTCTAATTGTTTGTATCTATTACAAAGAAAGAACATCTCTGTTTGAAAACTCCATTCGTCGATGTCTTCATAGAACTTTCCTAAAAAGGGATTTTCATCAACAATCTCTTTTAGTAAGTGGAGTTGCATGTGAGTTGAAATTTCCTTCGCAAGTGAAGTTTTTCCAACACCAATTGGTCCTTCAACCGTGATAAATGGTACTCCGGTCACGCTGTTTCCTCCTTTCAATCAGTGATTTACCGTGACTACTAAAAACACAAAACAGAATTATTGTAGCACAAGAGGGAAGCGAGCGGGTTAATTTGATATAAAAAGTTAGAAAATAGATATATGTATTAATTAAATTTTATTTTGGATGACGATGTTATATTTGCTTTCAATGTAGCTTCCATTATTTTTAAAGCATGTATATTATCTTGGTCGTTGTTAGAGGCGATACAATCCTGTGGTACATACAATGTATAATTTCTCATATGGGCATCATTAGCTGTAAATAGGATACATATATTTCCGGCAACTCCTGTTAATATTAGATTTTCTATTTTTAAATAACCTAGTAATGAATTTAAAGGTGTTTCATAAAAAGCGGAATAATGTGGTTTAATAAAAATGTAATCATCAGAATTTGGAGCAATTTTATGGATTATATTTTCGCTATATTTATTTGTGCAATGAGTAATAAGTTGGTCGATATCAGATCTCCAAAGTTGATAATGGTCATTAACGTAAATTATAGGATAGCCGAAGGATTTCATTTTTTTCTTTAATTGTAAAATAGGGTTTGTGATAGTCTCACATTTTTGAGCTAGAATGGGTCCGTGGGAAAATTGAAAGTCATTAATCATATCGATAATGAGCAAGGCGGTATTTTTCATATGTAATCCCCTCTCTTTTTTCTTTTAGGGTGGATTGAATATATAAAAGTTATCCCCTGTGTAGTAAATGGAAATAAGTGTACTTTATTTGTAATGAAAGGACTATGTTATGGAACAAGATCAAGATATTTATTTTATGCAATTAGCGATAGAAGAAGCCAAAAAGGCAGAGGAAATACAGGAAGTGCCAATTGGAGCAGTTATAGTGTTAGATGGTGAGGTAATTAGTGTTGCCCATAATTTAAGGGAAACTGAGCAAAGATCAATAGCTCATGCTGAGTTGCTAGCGATAGATGAGGCGTGTAAAAAATTAGGGACATGGCGTTTAGAAGATGCAACATTGTATGTAACATTAGAACCTTGTCCAATGTGTGCGGGTGGAATTGTTTTATCACGAGTGAAGCGAGTTGTATATGGTGCAAGTGATCCGAAGGGCGGGTGTGCAGGGACATTAATGAATCTTTTAACAGATGAACGCTTCAATCATCAATGTGAAGTAGTATCTGGTGTATTAGAGGAAGAATGCGGTACGTTGTTAACAAACTTTTTTAGAGAGCTTCGTAAAAAAAGAAAAGCGATAAAAAAATTAGAGAAAAATACTGGGAACTAACGTATTTGCATTTTATAAAGAAACAAGTTATACTGATAATGCCTTTAATGAAGGCAACCGAATATTGGTTTTAACTTTGCCGTGCTAAGCGGGGAGGTAGCGGTGCCCTATACTCGCAATCCGCTCTAGCGAGGCCGAATCCCCTCTCGAGGTTATGTTGCTGTAAGGTCTGCCTTAAGTAAGTGGTGTTGACGTTTGGGTCCTGCGCAACGGGACCCCGTGAACCTTGTCAGGTCCGGAAGGAAGCAGCAATAAGCGGGTCTTCTCGTGTGCCGCAGGAGTGCCTGAACCGAGCTAACTGCTTGAGTAACGCTTATGGTACGTAATCGACGGAGGGTGCACGGCAGTTATATATGTATACAAAACTCACCTTAATACAAAGGTGAGTTTTTTGTATAGAAAATAACTTTTGGAATCTATAAACAGAATGGGTTATAATAAATGAGATAATAACCTTTGAGGGAGGCCGTATTTTCGTGTCATACCAAGCGTTATACCGAACATGGAGACCGCAAAAGTTCGAAGATGTAGTCGGTCAAAAGCACGTGACAAAAACGTTGCAAAATGCCCTTCTTCAAGAGAAAGTTTCACATGCTTATTTATTTTCTGGTCCTAGGGGAACAGGAAAAACGACAATTGCAAAAGTATTTGCAAAAGCAATTAACTGTGAACATGCTCCGGTAGCTGAACCTTGTAATGAATGTCCTTCTTGTTTAGGAATTACACAAGGATCCATTTCAGATGTATTAGAAATTGATGCGGCTTCAAATAACGGTGTAGATGAAATTCGAGATATTAGAGATAAAGTAAAATATGCTCCAAGTGCTGTAGAATATAAAGTATACATTATTGATGAAGTTCACATGCTTTCTATGGGTGCATTCAATGCGCTTTTAAAAACCTTAGAAGAGCCGCCAGGACATGTTATCTTTATTTTGGCGACAACAGAACCTCATAAGATCCCGCCTACAATTATTTCGCGTTGTCAGCGTTTTGAATTCCGAAAAATATCAGTGAATGATATTGTTGAGAGATTATCAACGGTTGTGACAAACGAAGGTACGCAAGTGGAAGATGAAGCATTACAAATTGTTGCCCGTGCTGCTGAAGGTGGTATGCGTGACGCGCTTAGTCTTATTGATCAGGCTATATCTTATAGTGATGAGATTGTTACGACAGAAGATGTATTGGCCGTAACAGGATCTGTTTCTCAGCAATACTTAGGCAATTTAGTAGAATGCATACGTGAAAATGATGTATCAAGAGCATTACAGATCATAGATGAAATGATGAGTAAAGGGAAGGATCCAGTTCGTTTTATGGAGGATTTCATTTACTATTATCGTGATATGCTTTTATATCAAACTTCACCGCAACTAGAACATATGTTGGAACGAGTAATTGTAGATGATCAATTCCGTAAGTTGAGTGAAGAGATGCAACCGGAAGTGATCTATGAGATTATTCATACCCTTAGTAAGGGACAACAGGAAATGAAGTGGACAAATCATCCGCGTATTTTCTTAGAAGTTGTTATGGTGCAATTGTGTCAACAGTTTATGATGCAAGCAAACGGTACTGATCGTTTGCAAGCAATTATGAACAGGATGCAGCAATTGGAGAAAGAGTTAGAGCAAGTCAAAAAGAACGGTGTGCCAGCTGGTGTACAACAGGAAGTAAGAGAGACACGTGCAACACCAAAACCCGTACGAACAGGAAGTATGAAGATTCCTGTCGGGCGTGTAAATGAAGTATTAAAACAAGCGAAGCGTCAAGATTTAGAACAATTAAAAGCTGTATGGGGTGAGTTGTTAGGAAGACTCAAATCATATAACAAAGTAGCGTTTGCTGTTCTACTAGAAAATAGCGAACCAGTGGCAGCTTCAGATGACACTTACGTTTTAGCATTTCAATATGAGATTCACTGTAAGATGGCGAGCGAAAATCGAGAAGCTATGGATACAGTAGAACAAGCTTTATTTGAATTGCTAAGTAAAAGGTTAAATATGATTGCCATTCCAAAAAGTGAATGGGGTAAAATCCGTGAAGACTTTTTACAACGTGAAGGTGGAGAGTCTGAAGAAAGCCCGGAGAAAAAGGAAGACCCTCTTATAGAAGAGGCAGTGAAATTAGTGGGACAAGAACTCATTGAAATAAAAGAGTAATAATAATTAGGAGGAATTAATTATGATGCGTGGCGGAATGGGAAATATGAATAACATGATGAAACAAATGCAAAAGATGCAAAAAGACATGGCGAAAGCACAAGAAGAGCTTGGTGAAAAAACAGTTGAAGGTACAGCTGGCGGCGGAATGATTACAGTTATTGCAAATGGTCACAAGCAAATTCTTGAAGTGAAGATTAAAGAAGAGGTTGTAGATCCAGAGGATATCGAAATGTTACAAGACTTAGTGTTAGCTGCAACAAATGATGCACTTAAAAAGGCTGATGAGCTATCAAACTCTACGATGGGTAAATTTACAAAAGGCTTAAACTTACCAGGTGGAATGTTCTAGGAGGATATTGATAAATGCATTATCCAGAACCAATATCAAAACTAATCGATAGTTTTATGAAGTTGCCAGGTATCGGACCGAAAACAGCGGTTCGATTGGCATTTTTCGTATTAGATATGAAAGAAGATGATGTGTTAGGTTTTGCGAAAGCACTTGTAAATGCGAAGCGAGATTTAGCGTATTGTTCTGTATGTGGACATATTACTGATCGTGATCCTTGTTATATTTGTAATGATTCGCATCGAGATCAATCAGTTGTTTGTGTCGTGCAAGAACCGAAAGATGTAATCGCGATGGAAAAAATGAAAGAGTATCAAGGTGTATATCATGTGTTACGTGGTGCGATTTCTCCTATGGAGGGAATTGGACCGGAAGACATTAATATCCCGCAACTCTTAAAGCGACTACATGATGAAACGGTACAAGAAGTAATATTAGCAACAAACCCTAATATTGAAGGGGAAGCTACAGCGATGTATATCTCCCGCCTCTTAAAACCTACAGGCATTAAAGTAACTCGTATTGCACATGGTCTGCCAGTTGGTGGAGATTTAGAATATGCAGATGAAGTGACACTATCGAAAGCATTAGAAGGTCGCAGAGAAGTATAAGAGGAGAAACAAAAATGTTCTTTCAAAAAAAGGGTAAATTGCGTAAAGAGTATGATGATAAGTTAATTGTACTTTTGGAAAAAGTGAAGAATGAGTGGTTACGTCAGAAGAGAATGGTCGAACAAAGTGTAGAACCATCTCAAGATGTCATTTGTTCTTTGAAAATAGCAGAGGCGAAATATTTCTTCTTGTTGAAAGAAGCAAAGCGTCGTCCTGTAAAAATGGAACAATGGTAAAGGGTTCTGCTTTCTGAGCAGGCCTTTTTATTTTATTTGTTAAATGCTGAGGTGTTGTTTTATTAGGTTTATATGAAAGAGATGCCGTTTATGATAACTGTTCTTTTTTATTGTCTTGTCCCATACAAATAGATGTATAGGTCATTCATAAGGAGGAAAAAATGAATTCTACAATTATTATTGTTGGCATTCTTACTTTAGTGTTTATTTTTCTTGTTTTTGGTGTTGCCTCTAAGCCATTACGTTTTATAGGAAAGGTGATTTTTCATGTTACTCTAGGCATAGCATTGCTTTTTATCGTAAATGTTGTAGGGACATATTTTGATTTTCATATCCCAATTAACATGGGTACAGCGGCAATAACGAGTTTATTAGGCCTACCAGGTGTGGCGGCATTAGTGATTATTAAGCTTTATATCATGCCAAGATAAAATTATTTTGGCATTTTTTTAAAAAGTGTTGACTATTAAATGATTAATATGGTAAATTAATAAGCGTCGTCAGGAACGAAAGAAAAAAGTTGTTGACAGATTTAATGAGAAATGTTAAATTATAAAAGTCGCTGAAACGCGATGTTGAACTTTGAAAACTAAACGAAACAAACAACGTGAAACGTCAATTTTTATTTTTAGATGCTAGACAAACTAACTTT
>NZ_JBXAHT010000012.1:0-8565 GCF_058795375.1 Bacillus sp. GW823-FHT06A10
ACACGGAAGTTAAGCTCTCTAGCGCCGATGGTAGTTGGGACCTTGTCCCTGTGAGAGTAGGACGTCGCCAAGCAACTTTAAGACGAGTCAGAATGACTCGTCTTTTTTGTATGCTTTCATACCTCTATCAATTGCATTTTTAACTCCTTCTAAATAAGAAAATCCATATTTTTTATCTGGCTCTAAGTAAGTTCCTTCAGCCCACTCATTCCATGCGTTAATAAATAAAAACTCGCTGTTATAAAAAGAGTAAGTACGATGAATTTGCTTGCTTAAATATATGGTGAACTTTTCAGGGGTAGAACCTACAAAGATGCTGCTATTTGCGTTTTTACGTCGTGCAGTATTATCCCAATCAACAAAAGCCCCAGGAAATGTTTTTTTCTTTGGGAGCGATCGTTGTAATATATACATCCATACTTTATCGTAGTCCCAAACATTCAATTGCATATCAGAATCATATATGACCTTATTTATGTCTGAAGAGCTATCATGGGCAATTGTATAGAAAGGTTCAAACTGAATGCTAGCATCGAATCCATTTATATTAGGTAGTGGAAAACTGTTTAATGTTTCAGCAAAGTATATGCCTTTTAAACCATTTTCTCGCGCTAATGCATTCCAGTAATTAAGCATTTTTTCACAATCAGGAATATGTCCTGGACGATAAATAATGAATAGAGGTTTATCATCTATATAAATATATCTCTCATCTTGGAAAGCCTGTAATAAATAATCAAAGTGTTCCTTCCAATCAGATATATCTCCGTAATCTTGAGGCATTAATATATGTTTATCGAGACCATCCCAAGATTTTGTCCATGGTTCATTTGCCCAAGAAAGACAAAAAGGGAAGTCAGGTTCCTTCATCTTTAGTACGTCATTAAAGGGTGTTTCTAATAGTCTTTTTCCCTTAAACCAATAATGATAATAACAAAAACCATATATACCGTATGCTTTAGCGATTTCTGCTTGCCACTTTCTTACGGAGGGGCTAGTTAAGTCATAATAAAAATCTTGATAAGGTTCCCTCGGTTGATAATGTCCTGAAAATAAAGGGCGTGCACTTTTAGTATTTGTCCATTCAGTAAATCCTTTCCCCCACCATCGATCATTTTCTTTAATTTGATGGAATTGTGGTAAGTAAAAAGCGATTATTTTCAAAGTATATCCCCCTCATGTTTTTCGTAGTTCAATTGTTGGGAAGGTATTCTTGATTTGGTGGAGCAATTTTAAAACAAGAGATATGTTAGCTGTTTACTGCTTTTTTATGGTATGTATTGAATTTGTTTTTACAGCTTACTTAATAAGAGAGTATTAGGTAATTTGATATATAGCTGAAATAGAAAGTGCTTTTCGTCATGAAATTAAGTGTATTACGTTGAATAAAAGGAATTAAATTTTTTGAAGGACAAAGAGGGCTTGAGGTAATCGATTTACATCATCAAAAAAGTCTTGTAGCTTTAAATATTTCTCATAATGATTTTCAATATAAGTCCTAGGTATAACGGTTTCTCCGTAAAAACTACTATTTCTAACATCCCCTGCACCAGTAGCGCTGTGGACAAATTTTCCGTTTTCATAATCCGAGATAGCGCGATGTATATCTGGAAAAGCTTGAGATAAAGTTTTATGCCATCCTGTTTGAATTAATTCAGGATGTTCGTGGAATTGTTGACAAAAATCAAGAAAATAGCGCGCTTGTGTTGTTGCGATGAAAATTCCACCAGGGCGAAGAACTCTTGAAAATTCTTTTATCCAATTTTCAGCAGTTTCTTCGGATAAATGTGAGAATACAGAATAAGCGAATATGATATCTAATGAATTGTCACTAATAAATTCTACAGGGGGATGTGGACTTGCTGTTTTATATATCCCTCTTCCTAGTGTTTCATTACAAAGTGTGATCATCGCAGGATCCACATCAATGCCAAGTAAATTTTGATCAGAGGCATCTTTAAATAAGAAGCGTGTAATTCTTCCCCATCCGCAGCCGAAGTCTAAAATTTCACTTTCTTTATTCACGGGAACACCTAAATTATGGGCGTATTCTTTTATGTGGATATAAAACAAATATGCTTCATAAAGAGCATGTTCATAGGAAGCACCTACAAATTGTTTTTGAATTTCTTCAGGAGGAAACCTAGGTACGGGAACCCCATTTATCGTTGTTTGGGAACAACTTTGTATAAATAAATTTAGAAGTTCAACATCAGATAGTGAATTAACAAGATTATCAAAATCACTTCCTAACTTAAAGTTATGCATTTGTCAAACCTCCGAATTATATAGTGATTAAACCTTATTTTCTTGCTTTTTACTAATAAAAACATGTAAAAATTCAGCATCTAACCCGAGTGATCTATCCTTTTGTAAATAAACAATGGTATACATATTTGTGTGTGTATAAATATATTCAATCATATCCCGCCCCCAATCGAACGTTACTAAAGACCCATTCTCATCAATAGGGTTTCCGTGATAAATGGGCTCTTCAATATATTCAATCACCTCTTTATTCAATCTTGCTCTTTGCACAGTTTTTGTGAGTGTATGATACCAAGGGACAGTAAATACATGAGCGCCGCCAGGTTTTAATACTCGTTCTATTTCTTTAAAGGCTTTGTTTGGCGTCATTACATGCTCAAAAACGTCTTGAGTAATGAATAAATCAAAAGATTCATTTTCAAAAGTCATGTCTTCTAAGTTCTCACATCTAATTCCTTGAAAGTATTGGCCAAGAGGATAGTTTTTAAAGTATTGAGAATATGTATAGTTTTTACAGTTTTTTAATAGTAGCTGAGTTGTAATTCCTCCAGGAGAGGATTCGTGGATACTATAGGAATCCCATTTTGGAAAAAATGTGTGTAAAGCATGGATTAAAGCTCGCTGCCTTGGGATAGAGTTACATGTAGAACATAAATAATGATCTCTAAGCCAATCATTATGCTCTATAAATGTAGCTTTCTTTTCGCAAATAACGCAGTACCCATTATTGTGTTTCAAATTGATTTCCACACGACATCACTCCTATGTTACATGCAATCTATTTATGGAAAGTATGATACACGTCAACAATCGGCGAAATCAAAGGGAATAGGTGAAAGTTAGGTATCTCTTAAAATAGCGATTAGGAAAAGGGGATAATCAGTTGAAGAGAACCCGACTCGAATTAAAGTTTCACTTTATGCTATGCGATGCATTAGCTTTTATTCATAGAAAAATGTATAGACTTAAAATATCCCTCTCGTGTACGGGTACATTTCAAAGTCCTGTGCATATATTTCTGTAACTAAATCCATGGTTTCTTTATCATAAAAGCTTTCGTATGTTGGAAATCGTGGGAAGGCTTCATCTGTAATGCTAAGTTCTGCATAGCTCCCTGCATAAATCATCTTGTGGGCGCGATGATGATCTGAATTTGTAAGAAGTGCTAAATTAGATTTCATCAAATCGTACGTGTGTTCTATTTTGGTGATTTGTGCATTAAAATCTTCTAAAGGAATATAACATTGGATGAAGTTTTCTTCACCGGGGACGTATTGCTGGCTAAAATGTATATCTATTGCTAGGGAATTGGAACCAAATACCTGAACGTAATATAAAAATTGTTTAAATGATATTCCTTGATTACTATATTTATCATTATAAAAATAATGACGGATACTTTCCCATTGGGGGCTAGCATATGGATTGTCAGCAAGTAATAGAAATGAGCTGACAGCCCTTGTATAGGGATTTCGCACAAGTTTACAAACATCCTTTTTACCTTCTAGAAGACCAGTTTGTAACTCTGGTATGTAATTTGTATTGTTTTTATACACCCAGAACTCATAGTAATGAATAAAGTCATTGTATTTCTTTGCTTCAGTAAATAATCCAATTTGAAAAAAGAACCAATTAGCTAATGCGGTGCATCCGCTTCTATGACTCCAAAGTAGTATAAGGGGAAAATCTTTATGGTAATGCGGAATTCGGTCTTTATGTAGAATTACATGATTTAAAAGTTCTTGATTTATATTTCTCATGAGTTTCGCACTCCTTTTTTTGAGAACCTTGTGTATGTAGAAGTTTTTTTATGGGTTAAACAAGTGAGGATTGTTTATTAAATATATTCATGGGGATGAGTAAATATTATGAGTGTTTTTGCAGTCAATCTGAATAAGGAAGCTATTCCAAAATGAAAATAGAAAATAAAGATAATGAAAATTTATAACAAACATACAATGATAAGAAGATGAATAATCGAAATAATCCAGTTTATTTGTGTATATTTTTAGGTTTGACGACGGGAAAAATTTATTACTAGAGAGATGATATTATGAGGAAGAATAATTATTTAATAGTAGGTGGAAATAGTTTCATTGGTATCAACCTCGCATTGGGTTTATTGAAACAGGGGCAAAATGTAAAAGTATTTTCCAGACATATAAATAATTTTCCTCAAAATATTATAAGTGAAGTTGAATTTATTAAAGGTGATTTAGAAAATGTTGAGGATATATATAAGGCTTTAGTGAATATAGATATTATTATTTATTTAGCTGCGACGTCTAACGTAGCAACTTCAATTGAAGATGTTTTCGGCGATATTAATAGCAGTCTATTTTTTCTTAATTTCATGGAAAGTGTTAAAGATTTTCGTATTAAAAAAATTATATTAGCTTCTTCGGGAGGCACAGTTTATGGTGAACCTGAATATTTGCCTATTGATGAGAAACATCCATTAAGACCACTTTCTCCGTATGGAATAACAAAAGTTTCGCTCGAGAATTATTTGTATTTTTATAAGAGAAAATATGGAATAGATTATGTTGTATGTAGATATTCTAATCCGTATGGAAAATACCAAAACCCCTTAAAAAAAGTTGGGGCGATAAATTGTTTTTTGTATCAGCATCTCAGTAATGAAAGGATTAATATATATGGGAATCCAGAGGAGATTATTAGAGATTATATTTATATCGATGATTTAGTTGAAATTACTATACAACTAGCACAATTAAATCAATTAAAATCTTGCGTATATAACATAGGGAGTGGCAAAGGTCTTTCTTTAAAACAAATTATAGTGGAACTAGAGAAAATAACAGAAAGAAAAGTGGATTTTATCTGTTATAAACAAAAACAAGAGAACGTTCAAAGAATCATTTTAAATATTGATAAGGTAAAACAAGAATTGAATTGGGAGCCTAAAATAGATTTTAAAAATGGGATTAGATTAAATAAACTATGGATTGAAGAGTTCTTATATAGTAAAAAATAATAAACCACACTCTACTTATATATAAGCAGAGCGTGGTTTATTATTTTACTTCTTTTTCTATTACCCAAAGGTCTTGATGTTCCCACCAAAATCCTTCAGTATACTTTTTGATGATTGGGTTATAGGGCAGTAATTTAATTTTGTCACACACGTAAGAGGGACTAACTATCGTTTGTCCGTACTGATTAACATCTAAATCAAATTGTTCACTAGAAGAGAGAAACCAATAGCCATGTTCGTTTAAATTTGGAAACCCGAAATATTTTTTACTTTGATAGCCATGGGTTGTGAAAATGAATAAACCACCAGGTGAAACAGCGTTATACAATGTTTGCAGCCAACGAAACCAAGTTGTATCAGGCATATGAGAAAAAAAGGATAGACAAAAAATAATATCGTACGTAGAGGAGTCTAATTTTAACTGTTCGGGCTCAGGATGAGATAATATAGAAGGATTATTTAATTTGTTTTCAATAAAGGAAATGGCCTCTTCGTGTATATCACAAGCGGTTATACTCAAATTCGCTTGTAGATTTAATAAATGACGTGTTACGCAGCCGTATCCAGATGCAAACTCTAACAATTTGATTGGATTGCCTGTAGGAGGATAAAGGGAAGTGATTAAGTCTAAGAGTATTTGTGCTGAGTTTTGCCCGTCTTTAAAATAGTAATCTATCGCTTCTTTTTTTGATGGGAAAACGGGATTAGTGACAATGAACTGAAAGATATGATCCTCAGGATGGATACTTGCATTTACATTGTAGCTGTGTGCGATTTGAGAAATTAAATCTTTATGTTCCTCTATAAAGTCTTTCAAAGAGTATTCCCCCTTAAATAATAGTATCGCCTTACAAGAGATATTGATGGCAGAGAAAGCATACGTTTAAATTTTTAAGTATGCTTTAAGATACTTTCTATATGTATACATTTTCATTTTAGAAATGTCGTCGATAGTAAAGCTTTCTTTAATGAAATTTTGCATTTGCACAACTTCATTGTAATGGGAATATGAATCTTCTGTTCTTGTTACGCTATTTAAATGTCGTCTATGATAGTTTAGGGGGGCTGGATTGAAGTAAATATCTCCCTCTGTAAGAAGAGAAACATAGAAGAACCAGTCACCAGCTATTTTGAACTTTTCTAACTGTTTTTCTGTTTTCTTCATATCTATATTTTTAAAAACTACACTCGAGACATTAGGTATAGTGTTTTTGATAAGTAACGTATCTTGTATTTCGTCGACGCCTTTTCGGAAATAGGGGGCTTTCCATTTTTCTTCATCGATATCATTTGTGTAATTTAAATAATGATTAGCCAATACATTTCCTTGTTCGTCTATTTGTTTTGATTGTGTGTAGCTTAAGGCAATATTGTTATTTATATAAAACCCCTGCATCACCTCTTGTAAAAATGTCTTATCGCATAAGTCATCGGCCTCTGCAATCCAAATATAATCACCAGTTGCTGCAGTGACGCCTTTTATCCATTGTTTAAATACAGAACCAGAGTTTTTATCATTAATAACCTGTTGAACCTTCAGATGGATCTTATTTTCTTTTGAGAGCAGTTCTTTAAATGTTGATACGCTATGATCAGTGGAGGCATCGTCTAAGAAAATTAGTTCGTAAAGAGGGTAGGTTTGGTTTATTATTGATTCGATTCGATCAGGTAAGTATTTTTCATAATTATAGTTTGGTATGATTACGCTTATCTTTTTGTAATTATGTTCGAGAAGATCTAGTAATTGATAAATGTAAGTAAGAAAATTGAAGTTTTTTTCGATAAGTTCTTGGCCAAAGCTTCCCTTTTGTAATCGTAATCCCTCATCATGAATAAATTCATATATTTTTTCTAGCATTTTGGGTAAATTTAAAAAGTCTACTAAGGCACCAGTTTTTTCTGTAACAACATCTTCAAAACCTCCAGCATTTTTAAACCCTATAACAGGAAGTTTTGCATCTAATGCTTCTAAAACAACATTTGGAAAAGGATCTTCCCTTGAAGTTAATAAGTATAAATCAGCTCCGGCGTTATATAATCCGATATCGGGAGTAGGATCGACTACTGTGAAATGTGCTTTATATTTAGGGGGCAGTGTATTCAGGAATTGAACGTCTGTTCTCCCTACCCAAATAAAATGAATATCCTTGTGAGTCTTTCTTACTGAGTAAGAGATAAGTGAGAATAGATCGATTCCTTTTCGATAATCTGCGAAGCCTACACCCAGGATGATTTTGCTATCTAGAGGCAGGTTAAGCTTCTTACGTAACTCATTTCTAGCTTTTGCGATATTGTTCTTATAAGGATTGTGGTTAAACAAACCTTGAGGGAGAATGTGACATTTTTGAGGATCCAATTCAGTGATTGTACGAAATTTTTCTTGTACGTATTGTGAAGGGAAAACAACTTTGTAAGCAAATTCAGCGATGTTTTTAGCTTTCCCTTCAGCAGAGTACTGTTGTATTAAATGCGGTAATTCATGTATTAATGAAACAACTTTTATATTGTGTCTAGCTAGTAATGCGACGATATCGCCACTTATGACAGTGCTACATATGGCGAGGGTAAAATCCTGTGATAATAAATCCTTTATTAATAATTCGACCTTTTCCTTTGTTTGATAATCTTGCTCGAGGCAATAAACAGGACCGTACTTTTGGAAATCGGGAATTAAAATACCTGATCCAATAGAAATAATTGCAACAGAGTAATCAAAGTTTTCTTTAAGAGCCTTAATAGTATGTAAAGAAAGTAGCTGTGCTCCGTGGAAATGGGCATCATGGGATACATAAATTATCTTTTTATTAACATGCATTTCATAACGCCTCCTAAGTTTATTAGATTTCTTTTCCTTTTTGTTGATTAAAGGTAAAGAAGAGAAATGGTTTATATAATCCTCTAGAGATGAGCAGAAGGGGGACGTACTAAAAGAAAAAATATTATCCTTAATATATATTTACTTGGTCTCACATTCATTCTTTAGAAAAGTATTAGTATTAAGTTAGAGAGTGTAGTCTGCAGATTGTTAGTTTGAATACATATGTTTAAGAAGTTCTAAGGATGTGTTAGAAATTAAGAGAGAGAAAAGCTTTTATAATTTATAAAATAAAAAAGATAAAAAGTATTGACGATTGATCTGCTGGGGTGTAATATAGGACAAGTCGCCGATGACATTAACATCGAAAGTGACAAACGAAATAAAAAACTTATTTGACATTAACTAATGAAGATGTTAACATAAGGAAGTCGCAAATGAGCGACCAAGTAGTTCTTTGAAAACTGAACGAAACAAACAACGT
>NZ_JBXAHT010000013.1:0-8023 GCF_058795375.1 Bacillus sp. GW823-FHT06A10
AAAAAAACTTTCCTTCTAATAACCCGTTTTCATTATTGTTCATCGTCAATTCCTCCTAGTTTTGGTTTCGAAACTTTTTACATAAAAAGAGATGGACTATTGTCCGTTATCTCCATTCTCTTTTTTTAAGCTTTTTGTTTCTGTCATTAATCCCTGTTACCTTAGCCAATTCAATCCATTCTTCAACTTTCTCTTCGCCAAAATCGACTATGTTTTTGGCAATCATACGCTCCATCTTGTATGCTTTTTCAGCGTCTTTGATGTTATCTACACCATAGTAGCCCATCTTACTTGAATAGAACGTCTCAAACTTATCTTTTCTTACAGGCATTGTTTCACCCCATTTACAAACATAGTATATAACGGTTTCGAAACCGTGTAAATATATTTATTGTAATTTATATACATCTTTTCTAACATTTACCTATCGAAAATACCCTTCTTTTGTTATATACAATTAAAAGGCTCGAAAAAAGAGCCAGTTTATTAGGCTGACTCTTTGCGAGGGTGGGGATAACGTTCCACACTTAATAGTTACAAGTTGAGATAATAGACTTATAAAAATAAGTTGTTTTTCTCTATGAAATTGTATCTTCAGTATATCACCCGTATAGCAATCTCATTTGCTACTTTGTATACATAGAAAAAAGACGCTAGTTTTCGCCAGCGCCTTCTTCCCAATCTATTGTCACTTGTACAGAAATCTAGAGGTAGAAAAAATAGAAGATAATAAACAATTAAAGCAATTAGTAACCCTTATATTGTACAAAACATTTAACTGCTTCACAAAGTTTATCTAACTGTTTCGGCTTCCAACTCTTCAATAACTGTTTCTAACGCTTCGATTTTGCCTTCTAAACGTAGTTTTGTTTCTTCCCTCACAATAACATCACGCTCTTGTACGTCAATACGACGGCTTTCCAGCTCAATCTTAGTAAGGTTAATCATGTTCATGTGTTCACTGCTTGCACCTTGTAATGAATATAACAGGGCGTTTAAATCAGTCTTATCAATTTTACGCTCACAGAATAGCTTCATTAAGGTTTTACGTGTGATTAAAGCGTCTTTCGGTGTATCAATATTAATATTCACGTCAATCGGCTTCTTTTTGGCTGTCGTTTTCATTTTAGTAGTCATTTTGTCTCCCTCCTAACGCTCGTTTAATGTTTCTTACTATATTCGATTGTCTACCATCAATCATGTTGCCATCTTCATCTAAGTAAGTATTATGAATAGATGTATCTTTGACTTTCATTCGGTTATAAATAATCTTTAGTTGAGCATATGTAAGTTTCCCGCTGTCATACAGGGCTTTTACATCATCCCAGGACAAACTATATATACCGTACTTTTCTAGTCCTAACTCCTGCTCCAAACCCCTGATAGTTTCAATGTTATGAATGTATTGGGCTGTTTCGGGCGTCGGCTCACCGTTAATGTAATGTAGTTGCATCTTTTGTCAATGCCTTTCTTACAACTGGACTTAATCCAGCTAAATTTTGTTCGTGCGCTTCTTTTATGTTGGTGCTCGGTCTTGTATAAAGAATATCGCCTTTTACCCACTTTAGAAGCCCTTCAGTTGGGTCGGTTTCCTCTCTTACCGTGCTATGTTTCATAATTACCACATAGTGTTTAGGGGCGGTTTTACGCCAGTATTCCAGCTCCTTCGCATGCATAGAGCCATTATGATTCACATTGCATTTACACCGTTCAAAATGACATTCGCAAACGTCACAAAAAGGGTCAATATTACCATTGATAGCTACTATATTTCTAGCTTTTGTTTTCTCTAACTTCTCTGCTATGTCATGTTCACTATTTGCTAGAATTACTATGCCGTTAGGCGTTCTTGCGGTTTGTATCTTGTTTAATCGTTTAGCAAGGCTTTTTACTGTCGCCAATACCTTCACCTCTCATAACGGCTAATAAGAGTGCTTTACGGTTACTTCCGTTCAACCTTTTTTTCTCGTATGATTTGCGGTCGCTCTTGATGTTTAGCATTGTATCTACAAATAGGGTTCTTGTTTCGTTCTTATCCATGTCCTTCTCCTTTACGTAATAAGCCCAATACTAGACCTATTGACCTTCGAGTTCTTGGTTAAAAGCGTCTCTTGCTACCTCTTCATTTGGTCTTGTGTCTACTACTGGGAATAGCGTTTCTTCTCCAGACATGTCACCAGCTATTTTTGAGCTTAATAAGGCGTCTTTGTATTGTTCCACTGCTTCTTCTCGTGTCATTAGTGAAAATTGAGAGTTAAAGGCGTCTCGTTCGGCTTTTAGGACATCATAAATTGATTTAATATTGTTACGTTCTGCTACTGTATATTCTTCTGGTGCTTGTTCCATATACACGCGGTTTGCGTCTGCAATTTGAAAGGCTCTTTCGTCTTCAAATACTGGAATATCTGCTTTGCTATCAACAAAATCAATCTCTTTGCCGTCAATCTCATGCATTGCCTTTACATATAACTCTGATAATAGTTGTTTCTGCTCTGTTTCAAATTGGGATTTTCTTTCCGCTAGTGCCTGGGCTTCTGCTTCAAAACCTGCTAAACCCTCATTAAACGTTTCTTTCTGATTAAAAAACTCTTGTTTTAAAAGTCCTTTATAGTCTGGTCGGTGTACGTCACCTTTGATATATGGGTTATTTGCCATTTCATTCATCCTCCAATGTATAGTTTCCGTCTAGAAAGCCTTTTGGGGCTTCTCCTGTCTCTTTGTACGTGCCTTTTAATTCTTCATATAGTTTTGTACTCAATCGGACGTCTTCGCTTGTATATCCACCGTATCGTTTGTTTACAGTGTCCCGCACTTCTTTGTGGTCACTTGCTTTGCCACGTCCTAGTACGATTCCTCTATCTTCTACACGCCAGTTAACACCTTCACCAGTGATTGTAGTTATTAGTTGCTTACTCATTTATTTAGCTCCTTGTGAAATGCCTGTGCTTCTGCACTTTGTTTTAGTGCGGATACACCTTTTTCCTTTTCGGGCACTTTACCAGCGAGACTCTTTTTAATAGATTTCTTTGCTTCTGTTTGGATTAACGCTTTTACAATGGCAATACGCTCATTCATGATGCGAGTGTCTTTGTTCTGTACCATGCTTGCTAAACTGCTTGGTAGTCCTGCGTTGTTTAAACGTGTTTCTGCTATTTCTAACAACTCCTTACTCTTTTTAATATTATTCGCTTCAGCAAATGCACTATCGAGCCTTTCCATTGCTTGTGTGCGCTCCTGCTGGATTCGTTCGGCTTCGTCACGATTCGCTAAAGCTTGGTTGACCGCTTCGTCAATATCCGATTTTGTAAAAGTTTCTTCTGTTTGTTGGTCTGTATCATGTTGTTGTTCGTTCTCTAACATATCCGTTTCGCTCCCAATCATAGTCAATATAACGATGTATTAAATTGTCACTACAATTAATATATAATTAGATTTGTTGTTCCATTTAACACTTTGTATACACAAAACTCACCACACAAAATTGCTGATTAAAAAGATTGGCTGGGAAGTCAGCTTATCTTTTAAAGCCGTATCCAAACCCCGAAAAGTTACCAAAAAAAATCGTCTGTTGGGTTTTATTTTTCGCCCGATACCCCCCGTTGTATCCCCGATGGTTACAACGAGTTAAAACGATTCCCCAGTGAAGAACGTCCATGAGCGAATATTTATGTGAATCATTTCACATAAAGTATACATAATGTATGTTATAGGTAGTTGTAAGAAGAACGCTGTTATATCAACGTTTGTCGAGTCCTAGGGATGATGTATAAAGATAATGGATATATAGATAATTTAATTATGCAATGACATACACAAATATACATGGATTCCCTACCAATATTCATGATTCTATTCAATCCTTTTTGGGCTTCCTGTCCTCCTTCATATACCGATGTATGCATTACTAATTTTTCCGATATAACGACAAAAAAACAGTACAAATTGTACCTAATATTTTTACACATATTCAAGAGAAAAACATGCTTATTTCATAATGTTAAATAGATTTGGATTTACTTTTAATAAGAAAGGGAATCCCCTTCTTACTTGTCATATGGACGGAACTTTGCTCTTAATTCTTCTAATTCTTCTTTTTTGGCTTCTATATCAGCTTTTAGAAATATACTTACATTCCCTAATTTCTTAATTGGTGTCAACTTACCAGCCTTAATTAAAGCACTCATACGGGAACGGTTTACACCTAAAATCTCCATCGCTTCCGCCGTTATAAGAACTTCGTTTCTAATAAAATTATCCACTTCTTCTTTAGAGTTTAAATGATACTTCATTATTCTTCACCTCTCATACATAACTTAATTATAAACATGATAGTATACACAATCCCTGCAACTATACATATCCAATCCAACGTAGTCATTACACTAAAATCATTGGCTATTGCCCACAAAAATAAAATAACAAATACAGTTAAATCAATTGGTTTAATTTTCTTCATCGTTTTTCGGTGACGGATGTTATAATAGTAATGAGGGGAATATGGCTGTCAACCCTTCCCCTCATCTTGCTTATTTGCGTTTACGTTTGTTACGTTTACGCTTTTTGCTTTGTTGTAGTTTCTTAGTCGCTTTAGTGTGGATGTCTAAACCAACGTTTATGATTCCGAACACTGAAGCGATTATTGCTACAACATCTTTAATTGTTTCCATCACCTTGCCTCACCTCCTTGTATTTATTATACTACAGGCTATGCGCATTTGTACAGAGGTTTTTTTAAATTTGTTTAAAAAAGTTGAAAGAAATAAAAAAAGAGTCGCTAGACTCTATCACTCTCTATCTATTACATATCCTCTCATTGCTCACACCTACCTATCATCACTACACTATCTCTTATAGTTATTTAGTAGTCTGTCGAACAACACAACTAATCATATATACAACCGTCCTCTATTTGTTATATAGAAGTAACCTATGTAGAAGGTATCAGCAACACTACATACACCACCTGTTATATATAGTAGGGCTTCCCTTCTCTCTACTCATTGACAACCATGCATCACATACACTCTTTAATAAAGCTTTCACTCTTTGTTCATTCATCATGTCATAGCATTCATGTTGTAAGTAGTGTCAACCAATCCTTCTATACTATCAATACTCTTTAACAATCTAGTGAACAATACAACCATCAAGGAGAGAAGTCATGGAAGACAAACAACTACACACACTCTATATACAAGCCAACTGTCACAGACTATACACCTAAAGGAGTATACAACCTCGTATGCAAGAAACTAACCCTCCTAAGTTATTTAGGTACATTTCGGTAAATAGTATAAAAATCATAGAGAAGTAGTAACCCGTACAAAAGAAAAACAGTAGTGGTTGCTCACGCTAATAAAACCCGAAACCCTTTTTTAATACTCTTTAGTATGCTTTTGGGAACAACCCTTGATATAACAGCATTCTTCACTACTTGTTTAAACAAGAAAAACCCAGACCCCTTTCTTAAATACTATTTAGGTAGATTTCGGGAACTTTTTATATAAAACTCTTAAATAACGTATGTGTAACCAGCGTTAGAACGGCTCTATAACAACAAAGAAAAGAGAGAAAAGCGTTACCCAAGTTATTTAGGTAGATTTTTAAGAAAAAGCTATGAAATAGCACCTTTAAATTGTCGATATAATAACCAAAAAAAGCTACTTGCAACCCGCAAATAGCTCATGTTAATATCTAATTGTGTGAAGCATGTTTATAGTGGTACTGATTATGTTCTCGTGGTGGAGAACGTACTACTTGTAATATTGTTTAAATTGAGTATAAAAGCAAGTCTTTGGAATAAGACACTTTAAGTCTTCTTCCTCCATGAGTTGAGATACAATACTTTCAAAGCTGGCCGGCTCTGATTCATTGTATACCAACTCTATTTTTTTGCCTTCATTCTCTAAAACCGTCTTATAAATTGTACATTCTCTCTCGCTTTCCTTACGACAAAGAGAGGAACGGCTATTTTCAACCTTTCCCCTTCAGACCTCTTATTTTCGCTTCTAACGAGTTTTATTGTCTTCTAATACATTTGTATTCATTCTTTTGCTACATAGCTGTCAAAATGTCGTCTTTTACTTTAAAACGTCCACGTTCTCCAATTTCTACAAAACGTTTCATTTCAAGTGATTCGCACTTTCTCCACGCTTCCGCATCGCCACTATTCGCCTTTTTCGTTAATTTACTAATTCTAAAAATCTGGTTACCCGTTAATTTGGGTGTTTCAGGATTCATATTATTATAGTCTTCAAACGTCTCATTTTCGTTTATAAAAGGCTTTTCCTCTTTAATAGTATAATTGCCCTCTTTTTGTTCTGAAACCTCTAAGAATGGATTTTCAGCGCCTTTAGGCATAACTATTGCTTCTTGATACCCCGTTACTGTTTTTATTAGTTCTTTTTTAGGCTCTAAAGTAGGGTTTGGGGCTTGTGGTTCTTCTTTTTGTTTAGCTAATATCAATGCTAGTCTTTCTATTTCTTCTTGTGTAGCTTCTTTAGGCTTTGCTGGTTGTTCTGATTCTTCTCTATGTTCTTCAAACCAATCTGGAGTGATTTCTTTTCTAGTAGTTTTCTTCTTACTACCAATAGAACCACTATGACCAGTACCCTTCCTAGTGACGCCTTTTTTTCTTTTGTTCTTTGCTACTTCTGAGGTATCGCCTAATTCTAGTTTTTCCTCATTCTTGATGTATGTATCTATCATGCAATTAAGTCGTTCGTTTTTCTCTTCAAGAGACATAATTACACCTTTATAGTTGTTTGCTATTTTCTCTTTTAAAGTGTCGTCAATTTCAAAGTTGTGTCTTTCGATGTAAGAAAGCACATAATCTTTAATATTAGTAAAATAATGCTTAGTAAAACTAGTGCTTAGTAGTGTGCCACTTTTGTCATGAGTACCCGTGTCATTCTTGTCATGAGGGGTGATGTCATTTTTGTCATAGGTCGGTTCAACCGTTGATACATCTGTGTTTTTTAGTTGTTCCATGATGATGTGTTCACGCAAATAAATACGATTTGCTTCTCCATTTTCTTTTTCTGGTTGTTCAGCAAGAAGAACTCCACATTCTCGCAACTCATTCATATATCTTTGCATTGTACGTACACTGGTTTTTAAATACATTGCTAGTTTTTTATTTGTCGCTACACGGTAAACGCCTTTTCCGTCAATCCATGCTTCGCCGTTTTCAATCACGTTATATAATGACTCTCTCCACATATCACGTAATGTTAAATATAATCGTTCTGCGTTTGCGCTCACACCTTTTTCTATGAAGTAGATTCTAATAGGTTTAGGTATAGCTAAAAACGGTACTGTGGCACCGTAATAATAGTCTTTTAAAGTTTCTAATTGATTAATAGTTTCTTGCATTAAAAAAACCCCTTTTCGAATTGTAAGTACAACGAAACAGAGGTATTGTGCATTCTTTATATAATTGATATAATAACTATATAAAATTTATACAGAATTACCGCTGTATAAAACATGTACGGAATCAAAAAGGAATCCGTTCAATCTAATTGAATACACTATGCCTAGGAGCGCTTTATACCTGTTGTTTTGGTCGACATGAGGTATAAGGCGTTTTTTCGTTGTCATTTATTGCTATTATACTACGAATACGGTCGAATAAATAGACTTCTAGAAAGAAAGCCGTTGTGCTATCATATACTGCTCGCTTTCAAGTAACATACAGTGTACCTGTTCTTCATTAACTTTGTCTTTCATGCATGTATTAAATCTATTTAACGATATATCACGATTATAATTATTTATTTATATTAAGATTAACAGATATTATACTTATTTCAATTGGTTTGTCACGACGCACATTAATTGAACACATTCTGAAAGGCGATCCATGTCAACATTATTTAATGTTGCATATTCATCCTCATTTGGGTTTGCTTCCTCTAGCATTTCATTTAATCCCTCTACCAGCCAAAAAAACTTTCCTTCTAATAACCCGTTTTCATTATTGTTCATCGTCAATTCCTCCTAGTTTTGGTTTCGAAACTTT
>NZ_JBXAHT010000014.1:0-3935 GCF_058795375.1 Bacillus sp. GW823-FHT06A10
GTTGGGACCTTGTCCCTGTGAGAGTAGGACGTCGCCAAGCAACTTTAAGACGAGTCAGAATGACTCGTCTTTTTTGTGTTTAATGAAATAAGCGTGTAATTAATATCGGCTCTATGAGTACGTTTATCTAGTAAGAAATAGCTTTGTTTTAGCATACCTTCAGAAAAATAAGGCTGAGTTTTTTAGGCTCTTTAATTTTGAGCTTTAAAGTCTATTTGTTAACAAGAATATATACGAGGTATTGCCCTCTGTAGCCTACTCACACCCTGTTTTATTTCTTCAGTTGTTAAATGTCCATACCCTATAATAATTCGATTGTGATGTTTTCCTTTTTCAATGGCGTGGTCTTCCACAGGATATACCTTCACTCCGAGTTGTTGGGTTTTCTCAAGTAATTCTTGTGTGAATTGAACTTGATTGAATTCAACAATCAGGTGTAATCCTGTAGAATAACCAAAAATATTGATTTTATTTGAGAATGCTGATTTTAATTGCTGGATAAGGAAGTCTCTTCGATTTTTATAGATTTTTTTCATCTTCATAATATGCCGTTCCAAATAACCTTCGGCAATAAATTTAGCAAGGACAAGCTGATTTAAAGAAGGTGTATGTAGATCGGAAAACCATTTTACCCTGCGACATTTTTCAATAAGGTGTGAGGGAAGAACTAAGTATCCCATCCTAAGGGCCGGTGATAAAATTTTACTAAATGAACCTATATATATAACACGTTCGGGATCCAATCCCTGTAATGAACTTACAGGTGAACCTTCATATCGAAACTCACTGTCATAATCATCTTCAATAAGATAACAATTTGTTTTTCTTGAGTAGTTAATCAATTGAACCCGTCGTTGAATCGGTAACGTTCCACCTAAAGGAAACTGATGAGAAGGAGTAATGAAGATGAATTTTGGATTTTTATTTGCAGGCAGCAAAGATGTATCCATTCCATTATCATCAACCGGTATAGGAGAAAGTAAGGCTCCTGAATTTTTAAAAATTGTTTGAATGTCATTGGTGATGGGATCTTCTATTAGTACTTCGTCACCTGGTGATAAAAGTAACTTAGAAACAAGTGTTAAAGCTTGAGTTGCACCGGAAGTAATCACCAATTGTTCTGGATGACAAAAAACTCCTCTTGTTTTTAGTAAATAGCGTGATAAAACCTTTCTTAATTCGGGGCGCCCTTCGGGAATATCGTATCCAAATGTAGAAGGAGGTGTTTCATTCCATATAGTGTGGGATAACTTTGCCCATCCCTTACGTGGAAATAAGTCTAATGCTGGTATCCCTGAACGGAAATTAATGATATTACTGTCTTTGTTTCTTTCTTCGCACCAAGATAAAGAATCAATTAGAGTTGATTTTTTACGTTGTTCTAAATATGTCCCTTCTGCAATGAATGTCCCGGCTCCTTGCTGAGTGACCAAAAAACCTTCGGAAAATAATTGATCATAAGCTTCTAAAATTACGTTCCTAGACACCCCTAACTCAGAAGATAATTCCCGTGTTGATGGTAGTTTTTCTCCGGATTGCAGCTCTCCGTTTAATATTCGTTCACGTATTTGGTGATAAACCTGTCGAATTAAACTTATATCTAACGATCGATCAATAGGTATCCAAAGCATATAAATGCTCCCTTCAGCAAAATTGGTACCATAAAAGTTTGGGTGAAATGGTACTAATACAAACCATTTTAGCATGCTATAGTTGGATCAAATAGTTCTAAAGGGGATGAAAATGTGATGACTAAACCAGAATTCCAAGTAGCTCAGGCATTTAAATCGATTGCACGAAATGAACATATAAAATCCTATGTACAACAATCTACTGAACTCTATGCGTTATTATTACAAGCTGCGAAACGCTTTGTCACCGGAGAAACGAGACATGAGGGGGTTGGGACGGCAAAGGAACTAATTACAAAAGGTTATCATACTTCACTAGAATACATAGGGGAAAATACTCTAGATATAGAGGAATGTTATAAAGCTAAAAATGAGTTTTTGAATCTTATTGGGGACATGGGTGCTCTATCTATGAAACAAACAGTATCACTCGATTTATCGCATATTGGGTTATCTATAGATCCAGAAATATCTTATATTCATTTAATGGAGTTGGCAGAGAAGGCGAAAGTACATGGAACTACCCTTATGATAAGTATGGAAGAATCATCTAAAGCAGCGGACATTCTTTCCATTTATAAAAAGGTAACTGAGCAATATCATAATGTAGGGATAACAATACAGACACATTTATATCGCTCAAACAATGATATTCAAGAACTCCTTCATTATCCAGGGAAAATAAGAGTTGTAAAAGGTGCCTATCAAGAAGTTCCGGATATTGCTATGCCTAGGTCAACTGATTTAAATCAACAGTATCTTCAAATTGTAGAACAACTAGTTGAACACAATCATCCTGTATCTATAGCTACACATGATGAAATTCTTATTACAGAGATGGAGCAACGTCAATATTTTAGTCAAACTAATGTAGAAATAGAAATGCTATATGGAATTCGTCCGGATATGTTAAGAGATTTGAAAAACAAAGGACATAACGCTAGAGTATATTTGACTTATGGGAAAGAGTGGTACTTGTATCTATGTCACCGGATAGCTGAACATCCAGAAAATTTATATCGTGCAGTGACAGATATGATACATTCACCTTCAGCAGAGCGGAGTAGGGAATATTGAATAGACATTTAATACTAAATGTAAAAATGATTTTGGCTGTGGCCTAAAAATAAGAGCCGGATTTTTCTTAGAGTAGAAATTCCGGCTCATTTTATATTGAAATTTTTCAATGTATATTTGCGTTACATACTGACAGGACTACTATAGATGTTAAGAAGATTATGATTTATAATTGTACAGCCGTAGTATACCTTGTTGCAGAATTTTGTTTTTATTGTTGCGTATTCTTAGAGTTGTAGGTAGAAATAAAAGAATTTATGACTCTATATGTATTTCAAAAGGGAAGAGATATAAAATATATACTAAAAACAATAAAACTAAATGCTTTGTTAGTGGAACGATTCGTTCTTCTAGCGGCAAACGTAAATATAGGTATAGGATAAACATCTTTTAATGTTATAAAAACTGAAGTAATGAAAAGAACGAATGTTCTCTTTGGCATGTTTGGTACACTTGATCAATTGAGGTGCGTATTTTTAATCCAGTATATGTGTTTAAAAAGAAATGCTATTAATCTATTCGGACCTTGAGCATATCTTAAATGTTTATTAAGAGGATATGGCTGTATGGAAATGGATGATGCTAAAGATGAAAGAGATATAAGGTTGATATTTCAGTGACATAAGGATAGTTAGTAAATATATTAGTATGTTTCTGTATATTTACGAGTAAACAGATAAGCAACCATTACTTCATATAAGGGGAACTCAGGACTCTATAACTAGAGTAGTATATGAGTTTATTATGAATTTCTGTATCGTTGTCTGTTATAAGAATGCGTATATCTTCAATCGTTTCTAATAGAGTGCGTGATAAACAAAGAAGTATTAGGGAGTGTAATAACTTTTTAATTACATATTAGTATTTATTAAAGTCGGGTTGTTAGTTTTGTTGGGTAAAAAATTCTGTGCAAATTAAGTCTAGGGTTTAAGTTAACTTGAAAGAATAGATTAAAGAGAAGCAGAAGGGGGATTCCAGTAATGGATCCTTGTAGTGGCGTATCTAGCTAAAAGAGCATAAAAATATTAAATTGAATATCTTTATAAAAAGGTATTGACGATTAGTATATAGAGGTGTAATATAGAACAAGTCGCCGATGCAATAACGCAGAAGACGACAAACGAAATAAAAAACTTGGTTGACATTAACTAACGAAGATGTTAACATAAGGAAGTCGCAAATGAGCGACCAAGTAGTTCTTTGAAAACTGAACGAAACAAACAACGT
>NZ_JBXAHT010000015.1:0-2360 GCF_058795375.1 Bacillus sp. GW823-FHT06A10
GGACCTTGTCCCTGTGAGAGTAGGACGTCGCCAAGCAACTTTAAGACGAGTCAGAATGACTCGTCTTTTTTGTGTTTTGTAACTTCTTTTCAAAGCTAATTACATATTTATATAAGTTTTATTCGATTTCTTTCGTGATTTTTGATATGTAATTTAAGATTTTCTATTTTATTTCTTAAAGATAAGATTCACCGGTGTGTTAAAATAGTACAGTTGTTTTTGATGTACTTTAATATAAGAAGATTTAAGTTAGAAAAGGAGATAATATGAAAAGGATAGGTATAATTACTATAGTAGTCTTAGTCCTTCTAGTAATCGTGTATATGTTAGTTGGGAATTATTTTTATAACTACGCGTTGAATGCGAAACAAGAAAAAGAATTTTTGCAAGATAATCCTCATTTAGTAGAAACGGTAAATGCATCGGGAGATGTATTGGCTACAAATGAAGCAAAGAATGCGAACTTCGTATCGAAGTATAAACCTAACACATTAACTATACGTTCTTTCGATAAATTAAATTTAAAAGGCTATGAATATATGAATGAATCATCTAGTCATAAATGGGCAATTGTGGTTCATGGATACAATGGTAGAGCATCAGAAATGACGAAATATATTCGTAACTTTTATGAACAAGGCTATAATGTCATAGCACCAGACCTTCGTGGGCACGGAAATAGTGAAGGGGATTATGTTGGTATGGGCTGGCATGATCGTAAAGATGTTTTGATTTGGATTCAACAAATCTTAAAGAAAGATCCTAATGCTGAAATAGCTCTATTTGGTGTTTCAATGGGCGGGGCAACTGTAATGATGACTTCAGGAGAAGATTTACCTTCTAATGTTAAAGTTATTATTGAAGATTGTGGATACTCAACCGTTATTGATGAATTTACTTATCAGCTAAAAGATTTATTCCACTTGCCGAAGTTTCCTGTTATGAATGCGGCAAATACAGTTACAAAATTAAGAGCTGGATATGATTTAGAAGAAGCTTCAGCTGTAAAACAAGTAGCGAAAAGTAAAACACCTATGCTATTCATTCATGGGGATGCTGATACATTCGTTCCTTTTGAAATGTTAGATGAAGTATATAATGCTGCAAAAGTAGAAAAAGAGAAATTAATTGTTCCAGGTGCTGGGCATGGAGAAGCGGAGAAAGTAGATTCGAATAAATATTGGAATACCGTATGGAAGTTCGTAGGGAAGTATATTCCGGCATAATTAAAGTTGTTGCATTTATATAGACGATAATCAGAGGGATAATAGTTAATCCTTTTGATTATCGTTTTTTTGTTAATTAGGTAGTCTGCTATAAGTGTATTTTTGTATGTACTATATGAAGGAGATAGAGCAAAAACTTTTGAATTCCTTAATCTCAGTGCTACAATGATTGAAAACTAAATGTTAATGAGGTGTTTATATGAAAATTGAGGTTTGGTCGGATTTTGTATGCCCATTTTGCTATATTGGGAAACGTAGATTAGAGATGGCTTTAGAGCAATTTCCACATAAGAAGGATGTTGAAGTTGAGTTTAAAAGTTTTGAGTTGGATCCGAATACTCCCGTTTACTCTGGAACAAGTATTAATGAAGTGCTTGCATCAAAGTATGGAATTAGTATTGAAGAAGCTAAGCGTAATAACGTACAGCTAGGAAATCATGCAGCTAGTATGGGTTTAAGTTTTAATTTTGATGAGATGAAGCCGACGAATACGTTTGATGCGCATCGTCTTGCGAAGTTTGCAAAGAATCATGGAAAAGAAAAGGAGATTACGGAGAATCTACTTTTTGCATATTTCACTGAATCGAAAAATTTAAGTGATGTGGATACACTTGCTATTATCGCTGAAGCCTCAGGTTTAGATAAGCAAGAAGCTTTAAATGTTATTAATGATAAAAATGCGTACGCAAATGATGTTAGAATTGATGAAGCGATTGCTCAGCAATATCAAATTTCGGGAGTGCCTTATTTTATTATTAATCAAAAGTATGCTATTTCAGGTGCACAACCACTTGAAACTTTTGTTGGTGCACTTCAGCAAGTGTGGGAAGAAGAGAATCCTGCACCGAAGTTACAGGAACTTTCAGCAGATGGTGGAAGCGATCTTTCTTGTACTGATGGAAGTTGTTCGGTGCCGTCGAAAGAACAATAGTTTTTATGGTAGAAGAGCACCCCATAGATTGTTCTGTAGGGTGCTTGTATATAACTATAGAAGAAATACGTAAATGAAATCTATAAAATATAAAGTTTTTTTAAAAACGTATTGACGATTATACTTTAGAGGTGTAATATAGAACAAGTCGCCGATGCAATAACGCAGAAGACGACAAACGAAATAAAAAACTTGGTTGACAT
>NZ_JBXAHT010000016.1:0-2355 GCF_058795375.1 Bacillus sp. GW823-FHT06A10
TAGTTGGGACCTTGTCCCTGTGAGAGTAGGACGTCGCCAAGCAAAAACCTAAGTCGTTTCGACTTAGGTTTTTTTGTGTTTATTTTTATTACTTAAAATATAAAGGTAAGAATTACCTTTTGTAAGGGTATAGTCGAGATATAAAAGAATGTTTGTGATCTTATATAAAAAGGTTATGCAAAAAGTAGCAATCTAGCTCTTTTTGCATAACCTTTTGTGTTTTTAAAGGATTTTCCATAAGAAAAAATCTATAATTAAGGTAGTTAACATATATTTTTGATGGGTGTGGGGGATTATGAAAGAAATATGCATGTTATTAGTGGCTGTTATATTATGGGGGACAGCTATTGCGCCAACAAAATGGGCGTTAGAATCTATTCAGCCGTTTACTTTGTTGTTTATTCGTCTTTTCTTTGCAGGTGGAATTTGTATGCTATTTTCATTTAAGCAACTACAAAAATCAGTTGTACATAAAAAAGTTCCATGGAAAAGAATGAGTTTGTTAGCTTTTACCGGTGTAGCTGGGTATTTTATGTTCACATCGTACGGTATTTCTTTAACAAGTGGATTACATGTTAGTATCATAGATGCTGCATTACCATTAGTTACAATTCTTTTTTCAGCAATCTTCTTGAAAGAGAAAATTCGATTGAATTATTGGATAGGAATTATATTGGGTGCTATAGGAGTACTCTTTATTACGATTCCATCTAAAAGTGCTGATCAAGAAGTGTCTTTAATAGGAGATATACTGATATTATTAAGTACTTTTCTATTTGCTTTCTACACGGTTTTGCTAAAACGACCAAAACAAGAACAGTATTTATCAAACGAGGTTTTTACAACATTAACTTTAATTATCGGAGCTGTTATTCTATTACCATTTGCACTGGTAGAAATTCTTTATTACGGTTTACCAAAGATTGAAACTTGGAAAACGGGACTTAGTGTAATATACCTTGTTATTGGAGCAACAATTTTAGCGTATTGGTTGTGGAATAAAGCGCTAGAGAGAGTTTCAGCATCAGTAAGCGGATTATATTTAAATGCATTACCATTAATAAGTATTGTTACTTCAATTATTCTATTAAATGAATCTTTGACATGGAGAGTAATAATGGGAGCAAGTTTAGTTTTAATCGGAGTAGGATGGGCGGATAAGCAAAAGTTATGTAATCTATTAAAAGGTAATAAGGTGAAGAATAGAGACTGTTAAACAGTATGATTTATATAATTGACATGTAAAAAAGATACCTTATATATGAGGTATCTTTTTTATTTAGCAAAGATAATAAACTAAAATTAGTATGGATATTCTTTGCTGTATTTATATGTGTCGAAATCATTTTGAAATATTGTTTGAACAAGTTGTATACATTCAGTATCATAAAAGCTTTCAAAAGTTGGATGACGGGGAAATAAAGGATCAGTAATATCGCCTTCGCTAAAATTCCCTTTATAAATCATGGCGGGAGTTTGATGATGCCATGATGTTGAGAACTCATTTATTGGTGCGTTTTTTAATTCGAAACGCTTTTCTAATTCTTTCATTTCCTGATCAAAGTTTTCTAAGTATATATAATTGGTGACATATTCTTCTTCACCAGCTATATATTGTTGTGTGAAATGTGGGTTAATATCACTTGCGTGAGCCCCTTTCATAAATAGATAGTATAGAAATTGTTTAAATGAGATCCCTTTGGGGGAATTTTCATCTTGATATAAAAACTTTCGGATGGGTTTCCATTCGGGATTTTCCATATAAGGAGGTCCAATTAAGGATACGAAAGAACTGACTGCTCTCCTATAAGGGTTACGAACAAGTTTAAACGTTTCTTTTTGTTTTTCTCGCAACGCTACTCCTAGTCGTACACTATAAGCAGGTGTACTTTTGTATATATCATATTCATAATTATGAATGAAAGGGCTATAACTTAGAGCTGTTTGCAATAAATCAATCTGGTAAAAGAACCAATTGGCAAGAGAAGTGCAACCGCTTTTTTGACTCCAAAATAGAATGATGGGAAACTTCCTATGATAGTGTGGGCTTCTTGAATGGGCGCTTATGGTGTTTAATAAAGAAGGATCGAACAAGTTCTACACTCCTTTCAGTTATTTTACTGATATGTATGAGGAATAAAGAGGGGGTATGAGAGTCTTTTTCATCTTTTTTTAAAAAATGAAAGATTAATATTGACTATTATTATATAGAGGTGTAATATAGGACAAGTCGCCGATGACATTAACGTCGCAAGCGACAAACGAAATAAAAAACTTAGTTGACATTAACTAACGAAGATGTTAACATAAGGAAGTCGCAAATGAGCGACCAAGTAGTTCTTTGAAAACTGAACG
>NZ_JBXAHT010000018.1:0-814 GCF_058795375.1 Bacillus sp. GW823-FHT06A10
GCACGGGATCGTAACTCGCCGGTTCATTCTACAAAAGGCACGCCATCACCCATTAACGGGCTCTGACTATTTGTAGGCACACGGTTTCAGGATCTCTTTCACTCCCCTTCCGGGGTGCTTTTCACCTTTCCCTCACGGTACTGGTTCACTATCGATCACTAGGGAGTATTTAGCCTTGGGAGATGGTCCTCCCAGATTCCGACGGAATTTCACGTGTTCCGCCGTACTCAGGATACATTCAAGAGAGAACGAAGTTTCGACTACGGGGTTGTTACCCTCTACGACGGACCTTTCCAGGTCGCTTCGTCTACCTCGTTCCTTTGTAACTCCGTATAGAATGTCCTACAACCCCAAGAGGCAAGCCTCTTGGTTTGGGCTATGTTCCGTTTCGCTCGCCGCTACTCAGGAAATCGCATTTGCTTTCTCTTCCTCCAGGTACTTAGATGTTTCAGTTCCCTGGGTCTGTCTTCCATACCCTATGTATTCAGGTAAGGATACCATACCATTACGTATAGTGGGTTTCCCCATTCGGAAATCTTCGGATCAAAGCTTACTTACAGCTCCCCGAAGCATATCGGCGTTAGTCCCGTCCTTCATCGACTCCTAGTGTCAAGGCATCCACCGTGCGCCCTTTCTAACTTAACCAAACTAAAAATTAAAAAATATGAGCTACACTGTTATCTAGTTTTCAAAGAACATACATTTATATATGAGAGATAGTTCTCTCAAAACTGAACAAAACGAAACACGGAAACTTATATTGATGAACAGCGTTCATCAATTCTCCATAGAAAGGAGGTGATCCAGCCGCACC
>NZ_JBXAHT010000019.1:0-799 GCF_058795375.1 Bacillus sp. GW823-FHT06A10
GCGGAAGTAGTTCAGTGGTAGAATACAACCTTGCCAAGGTTGGGGTCGCGGGTTCGAATCCCGTCTTCCGCTCCAATTTTCAATATGACATGCCGGGGTGGCGGAACAGGCAGACGCACAGGACTTAAAATCCTGCGGTGGGTGACCACCGTGCGGGTTCGACCCCCGCCCTCGGCACCATATGCGCCCGTAGCTCAATTGGATAGAGCGTTTGACTACGGATCAAGAGGTTAGGGGTTCGACTCCTCTCGGGCGCGCTTTTATTAACGGGAAGTGGCTCAGCTTGGTAGAGCACCTGGTTTGGGACCAGGGGGTCGCAGGTTCAAATCCTGTCTTCCCGATATTCCCAAAAACATGGGGCCTTAGCTCAGCTGGGAGAGCGCCTGCCTTGCACGCAGGAGGTCAGCGGTTCGATCCCGCTAGGCTCCACTTTATTTAATATATGTCTTGGAGGTATACCCAAGTTCGGCTGAAGGGATCGGTCTTGAAAACCGACAGGCGGTGAGAATCGCGCGGGGGTTCGAATCCCTCTACCTCCTCCATTTTTAAAAATGGTTTAGACATATAATAATAAATATTTATTTTTTCCTTCATGGAGGTATACCCAAGTTCGGCTGAAGGGATCGGTCTTGAAAACCGACAGGCGGCGAGAGTCGCGCGGGGGTTCGAATCCCTCTACCTCCTCCATTTTTTAATTTAATATTGTCGCGGGGTGGAGCAGCACGGTAGCTCGTCGGGCTCATAACCCGAAGGTCGCAGGTTCAAATCCTGTCCCCGCAACCAAATGGTCCCGTGGTGT
>NZ_JBXAHT010000020.1:0-714 GCF_058795375.1 Bacillus sp. GW823-FHT06A10
AATATGTATAGGTACATTATCACAAAACGGTTTAGCGACGGTCTTAATTTTAGTCTTTTCTTTATTGGCTGTTGTGTCTAGTATATATGGTGTATATATATGTATATATATTGATTTAAAGAGATGGAAAACCAATCTAGATTCCTTAAATTCTTAAAAAAACAATTAATAAGGAGGAGGACATACAATGAATTCGCAACTTTTTCCTATAGGATCTATTGTAATTTTAAAAGAAGGTACAAAGAAACTTATGATTTTTGGGCGAAAACAAAAAGTAGCAACAGATGAGGTAAGAAAATTCGATTATATGGGATGTCCTTATCCAGAAGGCTATATTAATCCAGATTTCACTTATTTATTTAATCATGATGATATTCAAGAAGTTGTTTCAACTGGATATGAAGATCAGGAAGAGCGTACTTTCCAAAAAAATGTATTATCTAAAATAAAATAAGAAATAATGTAAAAAACTGTTTAAACAAGCAGTTTTTTTTACATTATTTCTTATTAGTGATGCAGCAAACGGATCTTTTATTGGAGTGGAATAAGCTTGGATGTTTTTATAGAAATTAATATAGAAACTGATGGAATCAAATTTAACAAAGGTGATTGGAATCATGATGGTAAACAGGATTCGATAAAAGATAGAGTTAAATCTGGAATCGGAGCAACTTTAGATAAAATTTTTTAGTTTTTAGGAGAGTAATATGGAAA
>NZ_JBXAHT010000021.1:0-576 GCF_058795375.1 Bacillus sp. GW823-FHT06A10
TCCCAAGAAATACCCACAGAAGCCACCAAAAGTGGCAATAAAGGTTTTTAATAATACATCAATACGATCCATCTTTTTCTCTCCTTTTTTAGATAATAAAAAAAGACCAGCTTATGGCTGCTCTGATTTCTCGTCTATTAATTTTTGTACTAATTCTGTTAATGTGGACACATCGTTTGTTAGTTTCGTAACTTGCTCTTTTAGTTGTTTATTCTCACCTTTAACAGTAGTTAACTCTTCGTTAAATTGATGATACTGCTGTTGGAAAGCTGCAATAAAGATCGAAACAGTATTATATAAATTAATGGCCCGTTTCTCTTTATCTGTAAAGATAGCATCCGTATCGTCTGCAATCATACCGAAATACGTTTCAATTTCTTTTGTTGTATATGGTTCTGTTTGTTCTTCCGGTTTGTTCACACGCATTTGATACAGATCATACATGTCGTCCTTGAAGTTGTACTGTTTGATAGCTAAACTCATGATTTTATCAAGAGCGGAGAAAGGAATATCTTTTATATTTTCTTTCATATTCCTAGCTGATGTAGGATTAAATGCTTTCGCCCACATTTGACC